>JAYRUX010000041.1:0-1918 GCA_041918855.1 Luteimonas sp. | reverse complement strand
TGCGCAGGTTCTTCACCACGCCGAGGGCTTCTTCCATCGGTTCGGTGATGAGCGTTTCGATCTCGGCCGGCGCCGCGCCGACGTACTCGGTGCGGACAGTCAGCGTGGGATAGCTCAGATCCGGCAGCAGATTGACCTTGAGGTTCATCAGGGCCAGACCGCCGAACAGGAACATCGTCAGCCAGAACATCGCCACCGTGACCCGGCGCCGGGTCGAGAATTCGACCATGCTGAAACCGGAGACGGGCTCCTCGCCGCGTTCTGCGGGATCCTGCGCGCTCACGACTTGCTTCCCGCGGGCTTGGCCGCGGCGGCGCGCTTGGGCGCGGGATCGCCGATGACCTGGATCAGCGTGCCCTCGCGCAGGGCGACCTTGCCGGCGGTGACGACCCGGTCACCGGCCTTCAGTCCGCCCCGCACTTCGACCCACTGGCCGTCGAAATAGCCGAGCTTGACCGCTGCGCGCGCAGCCTTGCCGCCGCGCACCACGAACACCGCCGGATCGCTTTCATCGTCGAGCAGCGCGGTGCGCGGAATCACCAGCGCGTCGGCGCGCTGGTCGTAGTCGATCTTGACCCGGGCGAACATGCCGGGCTGGAGCAGGCCACCGCCTTCGAAGGCGCAGATCACGCGGAAGGTACCGCTGCCGGCGTCGACCACCGGGGCGACACGGTCGACGCGCCCCACGAACGGCCGGCCCGGCAGCGCGTCCACCATCAACTGGACGGGCAGACCCGGCTTGAGCGTGGCCAGCTCGCGCTCGGGCACGTTGAGCGTCGCTTCCAGCCGCGAGGTGTCGACGATGCGGAACACCGTCGAATTGAGCTGCACGAAATTGCCGGGTTTGATCATGCGCTCGGCGATCACGCCGGAAATCGGCGCGACGACGTTGGCGTAGGACAGTTCGAGATGGGCCATGCGATTGACCGCGCGGGCGTTCTCCAGATCGAACTTGAGCTGGTCCAGATCGTTGGCGCTCAGCAACTGCTGGGCGAACAACTGGCGCGAACGGTTGTAATTGGCTTCGAGCTTGCGCAACTGCGCCTCGCTCTGCGCGGCCTGCAACGTGGCGCGGGCGGAATCGAGCCGCACCAGCACCTGGCCGGCGCGGACTTCCTGCCCCACCTCGGCCAGGACCTGCAGGGCCACGCCCGAGGTCTTCGCGACCACCTGGGATTCGCCGCGCGCCTCCAGCGGCGCCGTGCCGGTGTAGCTGGCGGCGATCGGACGGCGGGCGACGGCCACGGCCTCGACCGGTACCGCCTCCTCGACGGCCTTCTTGTCCTCTTCCTTGCCCTTGGCGTCTCCGCCCCCTTTGCAGCCGGAGAGAGCGAGGCAGCCGAGCAGGGCCCCCGCGCACAGGGCGCGGGCAAGCGGGAGTCGGACGGCCGTGACGTGCGGGGATCGGGCGATGGACATGGTGGGCATCGTGGGGACGGTCGTGAGGTGTTGTACAAAGGTATATCACCCATTCATGTCGAACATCCGCCAGAGGTCATAGTGACTCGCGTCGACGCATCGTCGACGCCACTGCGCGGCGGCCGTGGGGATGGCCTGCGTCGAAACGCGGGCTCAGGCTATACTGTCCGGATTGCGCGCCTCGCGGCGCGGCCGGGTCCCGGCCTCGACATCCGCGACGTCCCGACACCACGCCCCGACATGACGCCAGATATGATCCGATCGACGAATCGTTATCCGCTGCTCGCCGGTGGTCTCGCCCTGCTCGCCGCGTTGTCGGCACAGGCCCAGACCCCCGCCGGTTCCGCCGAAAAAGGCAAACAGCTGACCTATACCTGCCAGGGCTGCCACGGCGTCACCGGCTACAAGAACGCCTACCCCACCTACAGCGTGCCGAAAATCACCGGCCAGTCGGCGGAGTACATCGCGAACGCGCTTCTCGAATACCGCAAGGGCACCC
>JAYRUX010000040.1:0-2178 GCA_041918855.1 Luteimonas sp. | reverse complement strand
CCATGGCCGCGAGCCCTTGCGGCGAACAGCTCGCGGCCATGGCCGCTCCCACCACATCCACCGCGATGGTGACCTCCGGCGGCTGGCGATAGACTGCGGGGCATGGACACCCTGCCCTACGACCGCCACCGGCTCTGCGAGCTTGCCGGCGAGATCATCGTCAACGTGCGCGAGCTGGCGCTGCGCGGCTGGACCCCGGCCACCAGCAGCAACTTCTCGCGCCGCCTCGACGACCGCCATGCCGCGATCACCGTGTCCGGCCGCGACAAGGGCCGGTTGAACGAGGCCGACATCATGGTGGTCGACTTCGACGGCCGCGCCGTCGGCAGCGAGCACCGGCCCTCCGCGGAGACCCTGCTGCACACGCAGCTCTACCGGCGATTCCCCGACATCGGCTGCGTGCTGCACACCCATTCCCGGGCGCAGACCATCGCCTCGCGCCTCTACGCGGGCGCCGGCCACGTGCGCCTGGAAGGCTACGAGCTGCTCAAGGCCTTCGCCGGCAACAGCACCCACGAGGTCGCCATCGACCTGCCGGTGCTGCCCAACACCCAGGACATGGCGACGCTTGCCGCCCAGGTCGATGCCCTGCTCGACCGCGACACGCTCTGGGGCTACCTCATCGACGGCCACGGCCTATACGCCTGGGGCCGCGACATGGCCGAGGCGCGCCGCCACCTGGAGGCGTTCGAGTTCCTGCTCGACTGCGAGCTGGAACTGCGCAAGCTGCAGCTGCGGCACTAGCGGGCGCCACATCGTTTCGCCCCCGCAACGCCGCGCGCCGCGGCGTTTGCTAGCCTGTCCGACCCACGTCCGTGCACTGGAGCACCGCGATGAGCCGACTGCGCATCTTCGCCGACCACGCCCCCGACACCCCAGAGTTCGACAGCCGCGACGGCGATGCCATCGCGCGCGAGCTCGCGGCCATCGGCGTCACCTTCGAGCGCTGGACCGCCAACCGCGACATCGTTGCCGGCGCCGCGCCCGAGGCCGTGCTCGACGCCTACCGCGACGACATCGCGCGCATCAGCGCCGAGCGCGGGTTCACCACCGTCGACGTGGTCAGCATGGGACCCGACCACCCGAACCGCGAGGACGCGCGGCGCAAGTTCCTCGACGAGCACTACCACGAGGAAGACGAGGTGCGCTTCTTCGTCGCCGGTTCCGGGCTGTTCACCCTGCACGTGGGCGAGCGCGTCTACGAGATCGAATGCGTCAAGGGCGACCTGATCGCGGTGCCCGACGGCACCACGCACTGGTTCGACATGGGACCGGAGCCGGACTTCGTGGCGATCCGCTTCTTCCAGAAGGCCGACGGCTGGATCGGCCATTTCACCGGCACCGACATCGCGCAGAAATTCCCGCGCTACCTGAAGGGGCAGTCGCATTGAAGCCGGCCATCCTCACCGATATCGAGGGCACCACCAGCAGCATCTCCTTCGTCAGGGACGTGCTGTTCCCGTATGCGCGCCGCGCGCTGCCCGCGTTCGTGCGCGCCCGCGGGCATGAGCCGGAGGTGCGGCGGTGGCTGGACGCGGTGGCGATCGAGCACGGCTCGATCTGCAGCGACGACGTCATCGTCGAAACCCTACAGGGCTGGATCGACGAGGACCGCAAGCACACCGCGCTGAAGGCGCTGCAGGGCATGCTGTGGCAGGACGGCTACCGCAGCGGCGACTACGTCGCCCACATGTATCCCGACGCCGTCGACGCGCTGCGGCGCTGGCACGGCGACGGCTTGGCGGTCTCGGTGTATTCGTCCGGCTCGGTGGCGGCGCAGAAGCTGCTGTTCGGCCATACCGATGCCGGTGACCTGTTGCCGCTGCTGGAGCGCTTCTACGACACCGGAGTCGGCGGCAAGCGCGAGCGCGACAGCTATGCCCGCATCGCCGCCGACCTCGGCCGCGCGCCCGCCGACATCCTGTTCCTGTCCGACGTCGTGGAAGAACTCGACGCCGCGCGCGACGCCGGGCTGCGCACGGTGCTGGTCGACCGCCTGGACGATTACCCGGAGCCGCGCCACGGCGAGGCCGCCAGGGGCCACCGGCGCGTCACCTCGTTCGCGGAGCTGGACCTCGCGGACCCGTAGGAGCGGCCATTGGCCGTGCCCCGGTCGCGCGCTCTTTGTAGGAGCGGCCCATGGCCGCGACCGCCTGCCGCGGGCGGTCGCGGCCATGG
>JAYRUX010000039.1:0-2986 GCA_041918855.1 Luteimonas sp. | reverse complement strand
TCCCGTCGGCACGCCCCAACCCCTTAGTTGTGGCGCGCCGGCGGCCCGCGCCCGGCCCCCCGCGTCCGACGCATGTGCGGTGGCGCGGTCGCGGCCATCGGCCGCTCCTACAGGTGGACGCCGGCATGCCGCGCCACCCCCGTGGGGGCGCGGCTGCCCTCGCCTCAGTCCGCCTGGCGGCGCAGGAACGCGGGGATGTCGAGGTAGCTGTCGCTGCCGCCGAAATCCGCCACCGCCGGGTTCGAGGCCGGCTCGCTGGCGCCGGAGCTGCGGCCGCGCAGGCCCGCGGCGATGCTCGGCGCCGCGTGGGCCTCGTAGCTGTCCTCGACGAACATGCCGGTGGTGCCGTCGCGCTTGCCCTGGGTGTTGATCAGCTGCACGTGCGGACGGCGCTGCTGCGGCTCCGGGGCGTAGTCGGTCTGGCGCACGCTGGCGCGGCCGGTGGCGCGGTTGAGGCCGGTGGCCACCACGGTCACGCGCACCTCGTCCTGCATGTCCGGGTCGAGCACGGTGCCGATGACGATGGTCGCGTCCTCGCTGGAGAACGCCTCCACCGTGCGGCCGACCTCGTCGAACTCGGCCATGGTGAAGTCGGCGCCGGCGGTGATGTTGACCAGGATGCCGTTGGCGCCCGCCAGGTTGACGTCGTCGAGCAGCGGGTTCTGGATCGCGGACTCGGCCGCGGCCTGCGCGCGGTCATCGCCGCGGGCGGTGCCGGTGCCCATCATCGCCAGGCCCATCTCGCTCATCACCGTGCGCACGTCGGCGAAGTCGACGTTGATCAGGCCCGGGCGCACGATCAGGTCGGCGATGCCCTGCACCGCGCCCAGCAGCACGTCGTTGGCGGCGCGGAACGCCTGCACCATGGTCGCGTTGCGGCCGAGCACGGTGATCAGCTTCTCGTTGGGGATGGTGATCAGCGAGTCGCAGTGCTGCGACAGGTCCTCGATGCCCTTGAGCGCGACCTGCATGCGCCGGCGGCCCTCGAACGGGAACGGCTTGGTGACAACGGCGACGGTGAGGATGCCCATCTCCTTGGCCAGCTGCGCGACCACGGGCGCAGCACCCGTACCGGTGCCGCCGCCCATGCCGGCGGTGATGAACACCATGTCGGCGCCCTGCAGCGCGTCCATGATGATCTCGCGGTCTTCCAGCGCCGCCTGGCGGCCGACTTCCGGGTTGGCTCCGGCGCCGAGGCCCTTGGTGACGTTGCCGCCCAGCTGCAGCTGCAGCTTGGAGCCGCAGTTCTTGATCGCCTGCGCGTCGGTGTTGGCGGTGATGAACTCCACGCCGTCCACGCTGCTGTTGACCATGTGCGCGACCGCGTTGCCGCCGCCGCCGCCCACGCCGATGACCTTGATCACCGCGTTCGGAGCCATCTTCTCAACCAGTTCGAAATGCGCCATGTCCGTCGTCCTCGTTATTGGTGCCGTGGTCGTGTCCTGCGAACCCGCCCGGCTTTCGTGATGTAAGTGGTGGTGCCGACCCGCAAATCCGTCTCCGCCCGCCGCGTTGCCGTATCCGCCTGCCCTGTCCTGTACCGTCTCCGCTGCCGCCGCGCCTGTCCTGGCTCCGCGCCGGCCCCTCTGTTCCCTTCGACGGCGCCTAGAACTCGCCGTTGAACCAGTTCTTCAATTTGTTGAGCACGCTGCCCGCCCGCCCGCTCGGGATCACCGGCCTTCGCGGATGCTCGATCTGGCTGCCCATCAGCAGCAGGCCGACGCCGGTGGCATGCACCGGGTTGCCCACCACTTCGCCCAGCCCGGTGACGTGCTGCGGGATGCCCACCCGCACCGGCATCTGCAGCATTTCCTCCGCCAGCTCGACCACCCCTTCCATCTTCGAGGCGCCGCCAGTGAGCACCATGCCGGCGCGCACGTGCTGCTCGAAGCCCGAGCGGCGCAGTTCGGCCTGCACCATCTCGAAGATCTCCTCGTAGCGCGCCTGCACCGCCTGCGCGAGCGACTGCCGCGGCAGCCGCCGCGGCGGACGGTCGCCGACGCTCGGGACCTGGATCGATTCCTCGCTGGTCGCCAGCTGCGCCAGCGCGCAGGCGTAGCGCACCTTGATCTGCTCGGCTTCAGGCGTCGGCGTGCGCAGCATGTGCGCGATGTCCTCGGTCACCTTGTCGCCCGCGATCGGCAACGACGAGGTGTGGCAGATCGCGCCCTGCACGAACACGGCGAGGTCGGTGGTGCCGGCGCCGATGTCGACCAGCACCACGCCCAGCTCGCGCTCGTCGTTGGTGAGCACCGCGGTGCTGGAGCCCAGCGACGACAGGATCAGGTCGTCGATCTGCAGCCCGCAGCGCGCGACGCACTTGGAGATGTTGGCCGCGGCCGACTGCGCGCACACCACGAGGTGCGCGTGCACCTCCAGGCGCACGCCGGTCATGCCGACGGGATTGCGGATGCCTTCCTGCGAGTCGTCCAGCACGTATTCGCGCGGGATCGCGTGCAGGATCTTCTGGTCGGCCGGGATCGCGACCGCCTTGGCCGCTTCCAGCACGCGGTCGAGGTCGGCGTAGGTCACCTCGCCGTCTCGGATCGGCACGATCCCGGGCGAATTGCGGCACTGCACGTGGTTTCCGGAGATCGAGGCGTACACGCTGCGGATCTCGCAGCCGGCCATCAGCTCAGCCTCCTCCACCGCGCGCTGGATCGACTGCACGGTGGATTCGATGTCGACCACCACGCCGCGCTTCAGTCCGCGCGATTCGTGGCTGCCGATGCCGATCACCTCGATCGGGCTGCCGGGCGAGTACTCGCCCACCAGCGCCACCACCTTCGAGGTGCCGATGTCGAGGCCGACGATGAGGGCCTTGTCGCCTTTGCGGTTCATCTGGATGCGTTCCTGAGACTTGCCATTGCATGTGTGGGAGCGGCCATGGCCGCGAGCTGTGGCGGCTGCCGCGAAGAGCCCGCGGCCATGGCCGCACCCACCAGGGCCGGGGTGGCGTTGGCGGCGGCCGCGGCGCCCCGCCCGC
>JAYRUX010000038.1:0-3195 GCA_041918855.1 Luteimonas sp. | reverse complement strand
TGCGCGAACTCGTCGGCCGGCGCATTGCCGCCATGCGCGCCGTGCTCGAAAAGCTGCGCGGTCTGCAGGTCATCGACGCCACCGACGAGCAGTTGACGGCCCTGGTCCTCCAGGCCGTGCTCGCCAATACGGCATGGCATTCATTCGAGAACCTCCTGCCCGTCGGGGCCCGAGGATCCGTTTCTGGAACAAGGGCTGTGGCGTATCACCTGCTGGTGATGTTGTCGCCGTACGTCAACGAAGCGTCGAGGCCCTACCTCGGCTATCTGCGCGGACGATACGCGACATGATGCGGAGCCGATGTGACTTCCGCAGGTTCTCTGTATCGGGCGCGTCCCCGCGGCGCGGGGCCGGGCTGTCGTGCTTCGCATCGAGCCGCCAGCGAGTTCGCAGATTTGCTGTCGCACCGGACAGTGGTCCGGCGGGCGGCAGACGACCATTTGAGAGCGGGTAACCCGGTCGACCGAGAGCTAGCGCTCCGGCGGTCAGCTGAAGCGCTCGCATGGGGCAGTGCTGCGGCGGGCCTCCGCCGTCAAGCGAACATCGTTGTCAAGCGACATTCAGAACTGACCGTTTTTCATGTCGCCCGACACATCGTCGACCGGGGGTTGGGCTAGCTGGCTATGCTGTGCTTGAGTTTCCCGCCAGCCGAGAGCCCGGTTAGCGGCGCGTCCTCGTTTGACCGCTTCTGGCCGTCCAGCGCCGACCGAACGGTCCTCATGGAGGGCGAGTCAGTGGCGAGTCGCAGCTGTTCAATCGCCTGTCTAGTTGACATAAACACTAAAGTCGCTCTTCGCCCTGTTCGCGACTACTGCGCCGCGGTGGCGCAAGGTGGCGGTTGTCTTTTCGGCTGTCTGGCCAAAGACCTCAACGCCACCGCTGTCGTGAGCCGCGCCGCCTCCCTCGCGGAGACGTCGAATCGTTGGGCCACGGGATCCGGCCCGGCTTGGACGACTGGCGATCCGAGCCGGCATTCTCACTCTATCCGGCTCACGCCGCGCGCAGCCGTTGCGCCGGGTCAGTCAAATGCGCATGATGCTTCCATCTTGAGTGCGATGGAACCGTCGCCAAGACTTAGCCACCTCCGTGAACGACATGGGCCCCCGAAACGCCAGCCGAGCCGAACTGATGCGAACCGGCCACCAGACCGCCGCTCACAACCGATGGCTCGCCGCCGAACTCCAGGACGCGCTGGACGATCCGCGGCCGAGCCTCTCTTTTGAAGTGGGCATGGCCGCCATTGACGCTGAGATCGACGCGGTCGAGCGCGAGTCCGCCATCGATCCTGCTCAGGCTGAACAGCCTTTCCTTTCCAGAGCACTGCGTCGACGGTGAGCGTCAGCATGTTCCTCGTCTGGTGAGGTTCCCTGCAGGAGGTTTGCGCACGATGTTGCCTGGTGAGATCAAGGATCAAGGGTCGGCACGAGGCGGCCTGGTCGCGGCTCAGGCCCGCGGCGCAGCGGCGCGCGCCCGATGGATCGACGAAGGACTCGTGGTGCCCGGTCCGCAACTGGCACAGGCGTGGGGGATCCCCCAGCAGACCCTGGCGACCGCCACCGCAAGTGGCGAGGTGATCAGCATCGCCATCGACGGCAGCGAGTACTTCCCCAAGGCGTTGCTGAGCTTGGATCGTTTGACCGCAGGTGAGATCTGTCGCGCGCTGCGGCAACTCCAAGACACCGAAAAGCTGATGTTCTGGCTGCGCGACCACGGAGCCCTAGGGGGCAGGAGCGTGGCTGCGGCGCTGGGGGCCGGAACGCCGACCGCCAAGGTGACCGCGCTGGCGGAGGCCTGGGCGCGTGAACGAACAGGCGCCGAAGGCCCGGACGTCGACGTCATGGTCGAACCTCCAAAGCGCCGCCCATCACTGTGAGCCGGAGACCCTGTTCGGCGCCCAATGTTCGCCGCCTGTGAACGGGTGCATGTTGGAGTTGGTGGACGCCGTGCAGGCATAGGCGGCTCGCGCTTCACCGGCAGGTGGCCAAAGTCGCCGGTGTGAACGTTTCGTTGAAGGGCGAGTCGTCTCCGAGGTTCGATGCCGGGGGGCAGGGACCATTGTTTCCCAGGTATGAGTTGATCGAGCAGCGGGAGCCGCTGGATGCGGCGGTGGGCGCCCAGGTGCCATTGCTGCCAGGTCCCGGTGGGCCTGGGCGTCGCCCCGCTGCGCGGGGCCGGGCTGTCGCGCTGCGCGTCGAGCCACCGGGGTACCGGCGTCTCGCCCCTTGACGGGCTTCCATCCCTGACGCAACGCGGTCAGGCCGGCAGAGCCGGCTGAGACACGTGGCGGCCCTTTCCCGTGCCCGGGGATCGCGGGCTTCTTCGTCCGTCATGCTGCGCATGACCGACGCCCGCTTGGCGATCGGGCCGCGCTCGCAGGTCGCTTCGCTCGGTGCTCGCTTGTCCCGAACGCCACCCCGTGCACCCGCCAAGCCCGGAGCCGGGCCGCTGAAGTCCAGGTTCATTGAAGTGCTCGCAGCGGCTCGACCGCCGCGCCAGTCGCTCGCCTGCGGCTCCCTTGGTGGCACGTCGGCCGCAGGGCCGCCGCTGCTCGTGATCGGTCGGTCGGCTGCGCTGCAACCGCTGCGCCAGGCGAGCTGGCACATCGGTCGCGACGCTGCGCCGCCCGAGGGGAGGAGGCAGCCCGTGCGCCAGTCGTCCCACCGCGCTCCCCCCACGCGCCCCCGTCGAATTGCGAGGGGGACTTGTGGGGGGATCTTCAAGCGGTGGGCCGGGAAACCGGCTCACTGCTTCGGCTGCGAAGAACACCACCCATCCCCAACCCCTTCCCGTGACGGAAGGGGCCATGCCCACCCCCCGCCCGCCCGTGGGCGGGAGCAAGGGAGTCCGAGCGAGAGGATCAGTTTTCAGGGAACCCGGACCGGGACCCGGTTGGTTGCTCTCGATTGGAGTTCACCATGGCAAACGTTCAAGTCATCCAGCGTCACGCGCACCTGGCCGGCGCCGTCAAGCTCGAATTCGTCAACGGCCGCGAAGGCAAGATCGCCAAGGCCGTGCTGACCGCCATCAGCAATACGCGGCGCGGTTCGGGTGAAGCCCGCGAGGAGGAATCCACCGCGATCCAGTGGACGCTGTGGGGCAAGCAGGCCGAGAACGCCGCCGAGTACCTGGGCAAGGGCTCGCACGTCAACATCGTCGGCCGGCTGCGCAACAACAACTACGAGAAGGACGGCGAGA
>JAYRUX010000037.1:0-3667 GCA_041918855.1 Luteimonas sp. | reverse complement strand
TGGCCGCGACCGCTTCCCCGAGCGGGTCGCGGCCATGGGCCGCTGCTGCAGGGGCCGCCTGGCGGTCTCAGGCGGCGGAGATCGACGTCCGCACGCAGTCGCGGCCGTTGGCCTTGGCGAGGTACAGCGCCTGGTCGGCCACCTGGAAGGCGTCGTCGATGTCGTCGATGGTGCCGGGCTCGATGGTGTGCACGCCGACGCTCGCCGACACGCGGATGGTGCAGCCGTGGGACTCGCACGGCGTCGCCACCAGCGCCTGGCGCAGCGCTTCGGCCACGGCCACCGCCGCGCGCAGGTCCTGCCCGGGCAACGCGACCACGAACTCCTCGCCACCGAAGCGCGCCAGCAGCGCGTCGTACGGGCGCAGCGCGTGGGCGATGCGGTGGGCGGCGGCGCGCAGGCAGTCGTCGCCGACCAGATGCCCGTGTTCGTCGTTGATCGACTTGAAGTGATCGAGGTCGATCATCAGCAGCGACAGCGGCCGCCGGTCGCGGTTGCACTCCAGCAGCATCCGTTCGAAGGCCTCGTGGAACCAGGTGCGGTTGTACAACCCGGTGAGCCCGTCGCGGCGGCTGGAGTCGCGCAGGCGCGCGTGCGCTTCCTCCAGCTGGACCAGCGCGCCGCGGAGGTCCTGCGTGCGCTGCGCCACCTTGCGCTCGAGCTGCAAGTTGGCTTCGCCGACGATGCGCTCGTTCTCGTTGCGCAGCACCGCGTAGCGGTGGCTCAGCGCGATCGACAGGAACAGCATCTCCAGCGCCGAGCCGATCTGCACCCCGTACTCGGTGAGGAAGCTCTTGGGCACCATGCCGAACGCGACCAGGGTGAACACCGCGGTGCCGCCGAGGAACATCGCCCACGACAGCAGGAACAGCCTGGCGGGGCCGTAACCGCGGCGCAACACCACGATCGACACCAGCGAGATCCAGACGATGCTCGCGAGCACCGCCAGCGACACCACCTGGGTGATGGTGCGATACGGCACCCAGACCGCGGCGATGCCGAACAGCACGAACAGCACGATCGCCGCCATGCTCACCCGGTTGCCCGCCGGCCAGCGCTGGCGCAGCTCCAGGAACACGCGCGCGAACTGGTGCATGCCCACCAGCGCCAGGCTGATCGACAGCGGCACCGACTTGTCGGCGAGCCAGGTGTTGCCCGGCCACAGGTATTCGAAGCCGAGGCCGTTGAGGCAGAACAGCACCAGCCCGAAGGCGCCGATGTGGAACAGGTACCAGAAGTAGCTGGCGTCGCGCAGCGTCAGCCACAGCACCAGGTTGTAGAAGAACAGCGCGAGCAGGATCCCGTAGTACAGGCCGATGGCGAACTGCGCGTCGCGCGACACCTCGGTGAACGCGGTCGGCGTGTACAGCACCAGCGGCACCTGCATCGAGCTCTGGCTGCGCACCCGCACCAGCAGGTCGACCGGCTCGCCGACCGGCAGGTCCAGCATGAAGTTCGGGTGCCGGTAGCGGATGCTGCGGGCGCCGAAGGGCAGGGTGTCGCCACTGGCATGGTGCAGCACCCGGCCGTCGGGGTAGTGCACGTAAAGGTCGATCTCGTCGCTCAGCGGGTACTGCTGCACCAGCAGCCAGCGCGGCTCCGCGGCATCGTGGTTGACGACGGTGGCATGGAACCAGAACGCGCCACGCTGGAAGCCGAACGCGGGGTTGCCGCCTGGCAGCGGCGCGAAGCCGCCCTCTCGCGCGCGGCGGAGTGCGTCGGCCGGGCGGTCGGAGGCGTCGCCGTCGTGGTGGTAGCCGATGTGTGGCGACAGCGCGACCTCGTCGCGGCCGGGCTGCAGTTCGGTGACCGCAGCCGCCGCCGGCGTGCCGGGCACCGCCAGCAGCAGCCACAGGCACAGCACCATCCACCCGCCGGGCCGGTTCGATCCCATGTCTACCTGCCTGCATCCATGTCGGCTTCGGTGACCCCCCGGCCGCTTTCGCGTACCCGATGGTACGCCAGCGCCGCGGCAACCGCGGAGGAAACGGGAGCGGCCGGCATAATGGGCCATCGAAGCCTCGCGGGAGCCGGATCGGTGCGGATGCAGGGTTGGATCGCGATGGCGCTGCTGTGCCTCGCGGGGGCCGCGCCTGCCGCGGTGGCGGGGCCGGGCGGGCGCGTGTTCGTCGACGGCAACGGCAACGGACGCTTCGATGCCGGCGAGCCCGGCGTGCCCGGGGTCGCGGTGTCGAATGGCCGCGCACTGGTGCGCACCGGCGACGACGGCCGCTACGCGTTGCCCGATGGCGGCAGCGGCATCGTGTCGCTGGTCAAGCCGGCGGGGTGGCGCCTGCCTGCAGCGACGGATGGCCTGCCGCGGTCATGGGCGCCGGTGCCCGCCGCGCCCGACCGCGATCGGCCGGTCGACTTCGCCCTGCTGCCCGACCCGGACGCACGCGACCGTGACCACCTGGACGTGCTCGTCATCGCCGACCCGCAGGTGAAGTCGGCGACGCAGGTGGACTGGTTCGAGCGCGACGTGCTCGCGACGGTGCGCGCGGGCGCCCGGGCGCGTGGCGCGGAGCGGGTCGCCGACCTGGGCCTGGTGCTGGGCGACGTGGTCGACGACGTGCCGGCGCTGTATCCCGCGATCAACGCCGCCACCACCGCGCTCGGGCTGCCGTGGCTGCACGTGCCGGGCAACCACGACCTCGACCCCGACACCGGCGACGCCGGTTCCCTGCGCAGCTATCGCGCGGTCTACGGGCCCGACAGCCAGGCCTGGGAGGAACCCGAGGCGGTGTTCGTCGCGCTCGACGACGTGGTGGCGGCGCCGGGCGACGGGCGCGCCTACGTCGGTGGCCTGCGTCCCGACCAGTTCGCCTTCCTCGAGGCGTACCTGCCGACGGTTCCCAGGGACCGGCTTCTCGTGCTGGCGGTGCACGTGCCGCTGTTCGATACCGCACCGCCCGGGCGGCCCGAGACCTTCCGCGCCGCCGACCGCGCGCGACTGTTCGCGCTGCTGCAGCGGTTTCCACGCGTGCTGGTGCTGAGCGGGCACCGCCACACCCAGCGCCACCATCGCCACGGCGCGGCGGACGGCTGGCAGGGCGAGGTGCCGCTGCACGAGTACAGCGTCGGCGCCGCCAGCGGCGCGTTCTGGTCCGGCATCGCGGACGCCGCGGGCATCCCCGACGCCACCATGGCCGACGGCACGCCGAACGGGCATGCGCGCCTGCAGGTGGAGACGGACGGAGCGTACCGGCTGTCGTGGCATCCCGCGCGCCCGGGCACCGGCGACCCGGCGAGCACGGACGCGATCGCGCTGCACTCGCCCAAGGTGCTGCGCCAGGGCGCCTATCCTGCATGGGGCGTGTACGCCAACGTGTGGATGGGCGAGGACGACACCCGCGTCGAGTTCCGCGTCGATGGCGGCGCCTGGCAGCCGATGCAGCGCATCGCACGCGCGGACCCGCGCCTGCTGGCGGAGAACGCCCGCGACGACGCCGCCGATGGGTTGCGCGGCTACGACCGTTCGCCCGAGGCCGAGCCGTCCACGCACCTGTGGCGCGGCGCGCTGCCGACACAGCTGCCCGCCGGCGAACACGTGGTGGACGTACGCGCCTTCGACCGCTGGCAGGGCGAGCAGCGCGCGAGCACGCGCTACCGGCTGCAGTCCGCCGACCCGCCGGACCCCCTGTAGGAGCGGCCCATGGCCGCGACC
>JAYRUX010000036.1:0-4031 GCA_041918855.1 Luteimonas sp. | reverse complement strand
TGGACGTCCGGGAGCGCATCGGGTGGTGCGGGGCGGAGCCGCCCCGGCTGGGCCATGCCGCCGCGGCAGGCCGCGTGCGACCATAGGCGGCATGAGCGAAACCCGCATCCTCACCGCCGATGCCACCCGCGAGGACGACGCGGTCGAAGCCAGCATCCGGCCCAGACGGCTGGCCGACTACCTCGGACAGCAGCCGGTCCGCGACCAGCTCTCGATCTACATCGAAGCCGCGAAACACCGCGGCGAGGCGATGGACCACGTGCTGATCTTCGGGCCGCCCGGCCTGGGCAAGACCACGCTCAGCCACGTCATCGCCAACGAACTCGGCGTCGCCCTGCGCATGACCTCCGGGCCGGTGATCGAGAAGGCCGGCGACCTGGCCGCGCTGCTCACCAACCTGCAGCCGCACGACGTGCTCTTCATCGACGAGATCCACCGCCTGTCGCCGGTGGTCGAGGAAGTGCTGTACCCGGCGATGGAGGATTTCCAGCTCGACATCATGATCGGCGACGGCCCGGCCGCGCGCTCGATCAAGATCGACCTGCCGCCCTTCACCCTGATCGGTGCCACCACCCGTGCAGGGCTGCTCACCGCGCCGCTGCGCGACCGCTTCGGCATCGTCCAGCGGCTGGAGTTCTACAGCACCGCGGAGCTCACCAAGATCGTGCGCCGCTCGGCGCAGATCCTCGGCATCGACTGCGCCGCCGAAGGCGCCGGCGAGATCGCCCGGCGCTCGCGCGGCACCCCGCGCATCGCCAACCGCCTGCTGCGCCGGGTGCGCGACTACGCCCAGGTACGCGCCGACGGCCACATCGATCCGGACGTCGCCCGCGCCGCCATGGCCATGCTCCACGTCGATCCGGAAGGCTTCGACGACCTCGACCGGCGCCTGCTCAACCTCATCATCGAGAACTTCGACGGCGGCCCGGTCGGCGTCGACTCGCTGGCTGCGGCCCTGTCGGAAGAACGCGGCACGCTCGAGGACGTGATCGAGCCCTACCTCATCCAGCAGGGCTTCCTGGTGCGCACCGCGCGCGGGCGCATGGCCTCGCAGAAGGCCTACCGCCACCTGGGGCTCAGGCCGCGCCCGGACGCGCAGGGCCTGTTCGCGGAGGACCCGGGCGTTGGCTGAGCGCATCGATGTTGCTGAAAGGTTCAGCTGGCCGACACGGGTGTATTGGGAAGATACCGATGCTGGTGGCGTGGTCTACCACGGGCGCTACGTCGGGTTCCTGGAGCGCGCACGCACGGAATGGCTGCGCGCGCTGGGTTACGGGCAGGAGCGCATGCGCCAGGATGGCCTGGTGCTGGCGATCCGCTCGATGCAGCTCGACTTTAGGCGCCCGGCGCGGCTGGACGACCTGCTGGACGTGAGCGCGGAGCTGCGCGAGTGCCGCAGGGCGAGCGCGGTGTTCGAACAGGAGATCCGGCGCGGCGACGAGGTCCTGGTCGCGGCGACGGTGCGGGCGGCGGCGCTGGACGCGGGAACTTTCCGCCCGCGCGCGCTGCCCGATGCGATGTACGCGGAACTGAAGGCGCTGGAAACCGGAGCGGCACGCGGCTGACGCCACGCGCCACGCATTGAATCGAACTGGAGTGGATGCATGAGTGTTCTCGTTGCGTTGATGCAGGCGACCGCGGTCGAGCCGCTGCCCGAGGAGGCCGCGGCCACCGCCACGGAACTCGCCGCCGACCCCGCGGCCGCCGGCGCGCCCGCGGCGGCCAACGGCAGCCTGGACATGCTGGAACTGGTGCTGCATGCATCGATCCCGGTGCAACTGGTGATGCTGTTGCTGCTGGCGGCGTCGGTGGCGTCGTGGGTGATCATCTTCCGCAAGAAGCGTGCGCTCGACCGCGCCGCGGCCGAGGCCGACCGCTTCGAGGAGCGCTTCTGGTCGGGTGCCGAGATGTCCAAGCTCTACGCCGCAGCCACCGAACGCAACCGCGACATCGACGGCCTGGAAGCGATCTTCGAGGCGGGCTTCCGCGAGTTCTCGCGCCAGCGCCAGCGCCGCGGCGCCGACAGCCGGGCGCAGCTGGAAGGCGCGCAGCGCGGCATGCGCGTGGCCACCTCGCGCGAGCTCGACGGCCTCGAGCACAACCTCGAGTTCCTGGCCAACGTCGGCTCGATCTCGCCCTACGTCGGCCTGCTGGGCACGGTGTGGGGAATCATGATCGCCTTCCAGGGCCTGGCCAACGTCAAGGAGGCCACCATCGCCAGCGTCGCGCCGGGCATCTCCGAAGCGCTGATCGCGACCGCGATGGGACTGTTCGCGGCGATCCCGGCGGTGTGGGCGTACAACCGCTTCGCGACCAAGGTGGAGCGCGTGGCCAGCCGCTACGAGTCCTTCGCCGACGAGTTTTCCTCGATCCTCGAGCGCCAGGCCCACCACGACGACGCCTGACCCCACGCGGGCGCGTGGGGCGTTGACTCCCTCCGCGCCCCCACGCTTCCAGCTCGATCCGTCACCACAGCGAGCCCCGCATGTCCGTCATCGCCCCCCGCCGCCGCCGGCGACGCAAGCTCAAGAACGAGATCAACGTCGTGCCGTACATCGACGTGATGCTCGTGCTGCTGATCATCTTCATGGTCACCGCGCCGCTAATGAACCTCGGCGTCGACGTGCAGCTGCCGCAGTCGAACGCGAAGTCGATCGAGGAGCGGCAGGACCCGATCGTGGTCAGCGTCGACACCGCCGGCAACTACTTCCTCGCCATCGAGGGCGACAACCAGCAGATCGACGCCGAGAGCCTGGGTGCGCGCATCCGCGCCATCGTCGCCAACAACCCGGGCGTGCCGGTGTTCGTCGCCGGTGACGGCACCGCCGACTACCAGCTGATCATGGACGCGATGGTGCTGCTGCAGTCGGCCGGCGTGGAGAAGGTCGGCCTGATGAGCGCTCCCAAGCAGGACGGCGCGCGCTGATGCGGGAGCGGCCTGCCGACACCACGCGTGCGGTGGTGCTGTCGCTGCTGCTGCATGCGGCGCTGATCGCGCTCATGTTCGCGGGCTTCCTGTGGGAGCGGTCGTCGAAGCCGGCGTCGGCCGCGGGTTCGCCGATCAGTGCCGAGCTGATCGACCCGAACGCGCTGTCGTCGTCGATGCAGGACGCGCTGGAGGAACGGCCTGAGCCGTTGCCAGCGCCGATTCCCGAGCCGGAACCTGTCCCGGAGCCGGTCGTGGAAGCGGCCCCGCCGCCGCAGCCGCTGCCCGAGCCGATCCCGGAAGAGTCCCCGGTGCCGCCGCAGCGGACCGCGCAGGAACAGGTGCCCGATCCGTCGCCGGTCGACCAGGAGGAGGTGCGGCGCGACGCGATCTCGGCCGAGACCCGCGAGCGCGAGCAGGAAGAAAAGCGCCGGCAGGAACAGATCGACCTCACCGAACGCAAGCGCCAGGAGGAGGCCGAGCGCCGCCAGCGCCTGGCCGAGCAGCGCGAACGGCAGCTGGCGGAGATCCGCCGCGAGCGCGCCAAGGCGCAGCGCGAGGCGGAGCTGCTCGAGGAAAAGCAGAAGCAGCTCGCCAACCGGCGCGCGCAGCAGGCGTCCGAAGCCGCACGCAATGCCGCGGCGCCCGCCGCGGCCGCACCGCCGGGCAACAACGGCGTGGATGCGAGTCTGGGTGCGCGCTATGCGGCGGCGCTGGAGGAGGCCATCCGACGCAACTGGACGCGGCCCGACAACGTGCCGCTCGGCCAGGTGTGCCAGATCACGATCCGCCAGCTGCCGGGCGGGGAGGTCATGGACGTCACGGTGTCGCCGTCGTGCCCGTACGACGATCTCGGCAAGCGCTCGGTCGAGGCCGCGGTGCTGAAAGCGCAACCGTTGCCGTACGCAGGTTTCGAGCAGGTCTTCCAGCGGACGCTCCGGCTCAACTTCAAGGCCGCTGACCGGTAGAGCGACGCCGCGCCCGCCCCCTGCGCGGGTGGCCCACTGGCGCGGTCGCGGCCAGCGGCCGCTCCTACAGAAAGGCGAGGCCGCGTGGTTCGTCGGCACCTGACCCGGCCAGGCAACGCGTCCCATGTAGGAGCGGC
>JAYRUX010000035.1:0-7514 GCA_041918855.1 Luteimonas sp. | reverse complement strand
GGGTCCCGGTCGCGGCCAGCGGCCGCTCCTACAGGTCGGGGTTGCGGCGTCCCTCCTGTAGGAGCGGCCCATGGCCGCGACCGCGCCACCGCACATGCGTCGCACGCGGGGGCCCGGTCGCGGCCAGCGGCCGCTCCTACAGAGGGCTCACTTCCGTTCAGGTTCAGCCGACTGCGTGCTAACCTGCGACCCGTTCGCATTCCCATCCGCGCCGCCTGGCGCCGGTCACCTGGTCCTGCCGCATGGCACAGCAACGCACCATCAAGAACGTGATCCGCGCCACCGGCGTCGGGCTGCACAGCGGCGAGAAGGTCTATCTCACCCTGCGCCCCGCGGCCCCGGAGACCGGCATCAGGTTCCGCCGCGTCGACCTCGACCCCGTGGTCGAGATGCCGGCCGCGGCCATGCTGGTGAGCGAGACCACCCTGTGCACCGGGCTGTCGCAGGACGGCGCCAAGGTGCAGACGGTGGAGCACCTGATGTCGGCGCTCGCGGGCCTGGGCATCGACAACCTGCTGGTCGAGCTGTCGGCGGCGGAAGTGCCGATCATGGATGGGTCTGCCGGCCCGTTCGTGTTCCTGCTGCAGTCGGCGGGCATCGTCGAGCAGGACGCGCCCAAGCGCTTCATCCGCATCAAGCGGCCGGTCGAGGTGCGCGAAGGCGACAAGGTCGCCCGCTTCGAGCCCCACGACGGCTACCGCCTGGGCTTCACCATCGAGTTCAACCACCCGGCGATCCCGACCACCCAGTCGCGCGCCGTGGTCGAGTTCTCCACCGCCAACTACATCCAGGAAGTGAGCCGCGCCCGCACCTTCGGCTTCATGCGCGACCTGGAATACATGCGCGAGCGCAACCTCGGGCTCGGCGGCTCGATGGACAACGCCATCGTGCTGGACGAGTTCCGGGTGCTGAACGACGACGGCCTGCGCTATGCCGACGAGTTCGTCCGCCACAAGATCCTCGATGCCGTGGGCGACCTCTACCTCGCGGGGCGGCCGATCATCGGCGCCTTCGAGGGCTTCAAGTCCGGCCACGCGCTCAACAACAAGCTGGTGCGCGCATTGCTGGCCGAGCGCTCGGCGTGGGACGAGGTCACCTTCCCCGAGCCGGCGCCGTCGCCGGTGGCCTACGGCTCGCCGCTGCCCGCCTGACGCGGCAGCCGAACCTGTACGCGTTGTCGATGAACGGGTGGCCCGGCCGTCCGATTGGCGTGCCGTTCATCGGATTCCGCAAGCCATTGATTGCAAAGGCCAAGCGGTGCAGGTCGAATGACGGCTGCGTGACGAAATAACGTATTTTTTACGTTCTCATAGCGAAAATTTAGCTTTCGCTTAACCCTCTGCCCGTCCCCCGCCGCTAGGATGCCCCGTCCCCCGCAGCCAGGGTGGCTCCCAGAACGGGAACCGCGGCCGCTAAGGGACAGACTCAGGACACGTCGTCTTCGCCCTTGCCCTCGGGCTCGCGGAGCGACGCCAGTGCAGCCCGCAGGCCCTCGCTTGCGGCTGCCGACATGGGGATGGCGGCGCGGGGTGCCCGTGCCGGTGGATGCATCGGCTGCGTGGTGGTCTTGACCACCAGCTCCGAGACATCGAGCCCGATGGAACGGGCTGCGTCGACCAGCGCGGGTGCGGCCAGCCGCATGCGCGCGTGCCACACCGGCGAGTCGACGACGAACACCAGCCTGGCACCGTCCACGTTCGCCAATCGTGCGTGCGCGGCGAGTGAAGGAGCCAGGTGGGGACGCAACAGATGGTCCATCGCATCGAGCCACAGGGCGCGGCGGACCGGATGACCAGCGGCGTCGGCAAGCAGCGCATCCATCGCGATGCGCGGGCCGGAGGCGGCAGGCGGTTTTGATCGGGACTTCGACATCGGACACATGACTCTACACACCATTCTCCACACCGCGCAGGCCCAGCTTGCGCACCTCGGGCGTCGCGCCAGCGCCGTCGCCCTCGCCCGGCCCGCGATCGCGGCGTCCGCCCTCCTGTGCACCGGCATGGCGCTCGGCGCCGCGGTGCAGTCGGGCCAGGTCTCGCAGCTGCAGGCGCGGGTGCAGGGCCAGGAAGCCAGCCTGGAGGTCACCCGCCGCGAGGCCCAGCGCGAGGTCAACGCGCTGGCCGCGCGCCTCGGCGAGCTGCAGGCCCAGGCCAACCGCCTCAACGCCCTCGGCGACCGGCTGACGCGCGTGGGCCAGCTCGGCGACGGCGAGTTCGACTTCAACCGCCCGGTGAGCGTGGGCGGCACCGGCCCGGTGCGCGACATGCCGGCCGGCGAGCTGCGCGACGGCATGGCCCAGGTCGAGTCGGAGCTCAAGGCGTCCGGCGGCCAGCTGTCGGTGCTGGAGTCGCTGCTGTTCAACCGCGAGCTCGAGCGCAACGCGACGCCGTCGCGCGCGCCGGTCGCCAACAGCTACATCACGTCCGGCTTCGGCGGCCGCGCCGATCCGTTCGGCGGCGGTGCCGCGTACCACAAGGGCATCGATTTCGACGCCAACACCGGCGACGCGGTGCTGTCCGTCGCCGATGGCGTGGTCAGCTACTCCGGCGCGCGCTCGGGCTACGGCAACGTGGTCGAGGTCGACCACGGCAACGGCTACGTGACCCGCTACGCCCACAACTCGCGCAACATGGTCAAGGTGGGCGACCTGGTCCGCAGTGGCCAGCAGCTGGCCAGGGCCGGCTCCACCGGCCGTTCCACCGGCGCGCACGTGCACTTCGAGGTCTGGGAGCACGGCCGCGTGGTCAACCCGCGCAAGTTCCTGGGCGAGGCGCAGGTCAAGCGCGGCTGAGCGATCCGGGCGGCTGCTGCCCTTGCCCCGTGGGAGCCGCCATGGCGGCGAGCTCCTCGCGCCCGCGGCAAGAGCTCGCGGGCATGCCCGCTCCCACGGGAGCCGGCACCGGGGTTGATAGGCGGGCCGGCGACCCCCACGCTACAATGCGGATTGCCACAGACAGGGCGCCCAGGCGCCCTGTCCGCGTTTCGGGGTCGTGGCAACCCGCCTCCGCCGTCATCACGGCCCATCCGGAACCGGTCCATCCATGCTCAATCGCCTGCTCACCAGCGTGTTCGGCAGCCGCAACGAACGCCTCGTCTCCCAGTTCAACAAGGTCGTCGTCAAGGTCAACGCCCTCGAGCAATCGATGCAGGCGCTGTCGGACGCCGAACTGCAGGCGAAGACGCCGGAGCTGAAGGAACGCGTCGCCAACGGCGAATCGCTCGACAAGGTGCTGCCGGAGGCCTTCGCGGTCTGCCGCGAGGCCTCGCGCCGCGTGCTGGGCATGCGCCACTACGACGTGCAGCTGGTCGGCGGCATGGTGCTGCACACCGGCAAGATCGCCGAGATGCGCACCGGCGAGGGCAAGACGCTCGTCGCCACGCTCGCCACCTACCTCAACGCGCTCGAGGGCAAGGGCGTGCACGTGGTCACGGTGAACGACTACCTCGCCCGCCGCGACGCCGCCTGGATGGGGCGGCTGTACAACTGGCTGGGCCTCTCCGTGGGCGTGGTGTACCCGGGCATGCCGCATTCCGAGAAGGCTGCGGCCTACAACGCCGACATCACCTACGGCACCAACAACGAGTTCGGTTTCGACTACCTGCGCGACAACATGGCGCTGTCGAAACAGGACCGCTTCCAGCGCGGCCTGCACTACGCGATCGTCGACGAGGTCGACTCGATCCTGATCGACGAGGCGCGCACGCCGCTGATCATCTCCGGCCCGTCCGACGATTCCCCGGACCTGTACATCAAGGTCAACCGCATCGTGCCGTCCCTGGTCCGCCAGAAGGAAGAAGACGGCGAGGGCGACTACTGGGTCGACGAGAAGGGCAAGCAGGTGCACCTGTCCGAGGCCGGCCAGGAGCACGCCGAGAGCCTGCTGCGTGGCGCCGGCATCCTCACCGAGGACAACGCCGACCTCTACGCGCCGCAGAACATCCACGTTGTCCACCACCTGAACGCCGCGCTGCGCGCGCACGCGATCTACCAGCGCGACGTCGACTACATCGTCCGCGACGGCGAGGTGGTGATCGTCGACGAGTTCACCGGCCGCACGCTCACCGGGCGCCGCTGGTCCGACGGCCTGCACCAGGCGGTGGAGGCGAAGGAAGGCGTGCCGGTGCAGCGCGAGAACCAGACGCTGGCCAGCATCACCTTCCAGAACCTGTTCCGCATGTACAACAAGCTCGCGGGCATGACCGGCACCGCGGACACCGAGGCCTTCGAGTTCCAGAGCATCTATTCGCTCGAAGTGGTGGTGATCCCGACCAACAAGCCGACCGTGCGCAAGGACCACCCGGACGCGGTGTTCCTCAACCGCCCTGGCAAGTACCGCGCGGTGGTGGCCGAGATCAAGGACTGCCACGAGCGTGGCCAGCCGGTGCTGGTGGGCACCACCTCGATCGAGGTGTCCGAGCTGCTGTCGTCGCAGCTCACCGAGGCCGGCATCGCCCACGAGGTGCTCAACGCCAAGCAGCACGAGCGCGAGGCGCACATCATTGCCCAGGCCGGCCGCCCGGGCGCCATCACCATCGCCACCAACATGGCCGGCCGCGGTACCGACATCGTGCTCGGCGGCTCGCTCGAGGCCGAGCTGGCCGCGCTGGAAGCCGAGCAGGGCGAGCTGGACGAGGCCACGCGCGAGCGGGTGACGGCCGCATGGCGCGAGCGCCACGAGGCGGTCAAGGCCGCCGGCGGCCTGCACATCGTCGGCACCGAGCGCCACGAGTCCCGCCGCATCGACAACCAGCTACGCGGCCGCGCCGGCCGCCAGGGCGATCCCGGCTCCAGCCGCTTCTACCTGTCGCTCGAAGACAACCTGATGCGCATCTTCGCCGCCGACTGGGTGCAGAAGGTCATGGCGCGCATGGGCCTGAAGGAAGACGACATCATCGAGAGCCCCCTGGTCTCGAAGCAGATCGCCAACGCCCAGCGCAAGGTCGAGGCCCACAACTTCGACATCCGCAAGAACCTGCTGGACTTCGACGACGTCAACAACGACCAGCGCAAGGTCATCTACTCGCAGCGCAACGAGCTGCTGGACGCCGACAGCGTGCACGAGAACGTCATCGGCATCCGCGGCGACGTGGTGGCCGAAGTGGTCGACCGCTTCGTGCCGCCGGATTCCATCGACGACCAGTGGGACCTGCCGGGGCTCGAGGCCACGCTGGAGCAGGAGTTCGGGCACCGCCTGCCGGTGGCCGAGATGGCGCAGCAGAAGAAGGAACTCGACGCCGAGGGCATCCAGCAGTACGTGCACGACGAGCTCGAGCGCATCTTCGCCGAGAAGGAAGCGTCCGTCGGCAGCGAGACCATGCGCATGCTCGAGAAGCACATCATGCTCAACGTGCTCGACGAGAACTGGAAGCAGCACCTCGGCCGCATGGACTACCTGCGCCAGGGCATCCACCTGCGCGGCTACGCCCAGAAGCAGCCGAAGCAGGAGTACAAGAAGGAAGCCTTCGAGCTGTTCTCGGAGATGCTGGACAAGGTCAAGCGCGAAGTGATCACCCTGCTGGCGCGGGTACGCATCCGCAGCGAAGAAGAGGTCGCGGCGATGGAGGCCGAGGAGCGCCGCCAGGCCGAGGCCCAGCTGAGCCGGGCGCAGTTCCAGCACGCCGACTCCGGCGGCTACGGCACCGACGAGGAAGCCGAGCAGGCGCAGGCCGGGCGCGGCGCCTCGGGCATCGCCGGCGTGGGCCTGGTGGCCAATGCCGGCCGCGAGCAGCCCAAGGTCGGCCGCAACGATCCGTGCCCCTGTGGCAGCGGCAAGAAGTACAAGCACTGCCATGGGCAGCTGTCCTGACGGACACCTAGCGCCTATCCACGTCGTCGCCGGCGTCATCACCGACGCCCGCGACCGCGTGCTGCTCGCGCGCCGCACCGCCGGCCGCGACCTCGCCGGCCGCTGGGAATTCCCCGGCGGCAAGCGCGAACCCGGCGAGACCGCCGACGCCGCCCTCGTACGCGAACTGCGCGAGGAGCTCGGCATCGACGTCGAGGTCGGGCCTGCCGTCATCGACGTGCCCCAGGCCTACCCCGACAAGCGCCTGCACCTCGACGTGCGCCGCATCACCGCCTGGCGCGGCACCCCGCGCGGTCGCGAAGGCCAGGCGCTGGCATGGGTGCCCTCTGACAAGATGGCGCGCTACGCCATGCCGCCTGCGGATCGCCCGGTAGTGGCGGCGCTCCTCCAGCCAGACCGTTATCTGGTGACGCCGGAGCCGGACGCCGAGGGCGGGGGTGACGCAGACGGGGACTGGCTTGCGGCATTCGATGCCGCGCTCGCGGCCGGCGCCCGTCGCCTCCAGGTGCGCCTGCCGAACCTCGAACCCGCCCGCCGTCGCGCGCTGCTGGCGGGCGCCGTCGACCGCGCCCGCGGCGCCGGTGCCGAGGTGCTGGTGAACGGCGATGCGGCCCTGGCGCGCGAATCCGGCATCGGCCTGCACCTGCCGTCGCCCCAGCTGCGCGCGCTGGATGACCGCGTGGTTCCGGCCGGCGTGGCGATGGCCGCCTCCTGCCACGACGCCACCGACCTCCTGCACGCCGAGCGCATCGGCTGCGATTTCGCGGTGCTGGGTCCCGTCCTGCCCACCGCCAGCCACCCCGGCGCCCCCGGCATCGGCTGGGACGCCTTCGCCCGCCTGCGCGAGCAGGTCTCGCTGCCGATCTACGCCATCGGCGGCCTCACCCCCGCCGACATCCCCGCGGCCCGCCGCCACGGCGCCCAGGGCATCGCCGCCATCCGCAGCCTCTGGCCCGAGCGCTCGCTCCCCCTGTAGGAGCGGCCGCTGGCCGCGCCCGCTCCACTGCGAATGCCTCGACGCCGGCGACAACGGCCCGCATGTGGATTAGGGGTCGCGGCCAGCGGCCGCTCCTACAGGGGCGGTGGCCGTTTCCTGACCGGTCCGCGGGCCAACAGGCGATGGGTGAGCTACCACCACCCCCGCCACCATCGCCCCATGAACCTCGCAACCCGCCCGCACCCTGCCGGCCACGCCGCCCTCCGCACCGGCCGGGCATCGCTTGCCGGCCACTGCTACCACGTCACCGCGTCCACCCTCGGCCGCCTCCCTGTCTTCGCCGACTTCGCCACCGGCTGCATTGCCGCGCGCAGCTTCACCGATGTGCGCTTTCGGGGCGACTCGACGCTGCTCGCCTGGGTCCTCATGCCCGACCACGCCCACTGGCTCCTGCAGCTGGGCGAGGGCGATTCGCTGGCGGGGGTGGTGCGCAGGCTGAAATCGGCAAGCGCCAGGCAGGTCAACCTGGCGCGTGGCGCGCATGGCCCGCTGTGGTCGCCCGCCTATCACGACCACGCCATCCGCTCGCAGGAGACGCTCGAGCACGTCGCCCGCTACATCATCGAGAACCCCGTCCGCGCCGGCCTCGCCGCGTCGCCCGGCGAATACCCGTTCTGGGACATGTACTGGCTGCCGTAGGCGAGGTGGCGCGGTCGCGGCCAGCGGCCGCTCCTACAGAAAGGCCGGCTTGCCCCTTCACCCCTGTAGGA
>JAYRUX010000034.1:0-9974 GCA_041918855.1 Luteimonas sp. | reverse complement strand
CCTCGCGCGGCGCGAATGCAGGGCGCTCTTGCGGTGGGTCAACCCCGTTCCAGGTCGGCGCGCGTTTGCGGAGTGGACCATCACGGGAGAGTCCCATGCGCCGCGCACCTGCCCTTGCCTTGCTTGCCGTCCTTGCACTGTCCTCCTGCCGCAGTCCCATGCACATCGCCGAAGGATCGGAGGGCGAAGCGCCCGCCGGAACTGTCGGTCAGCAGACACCCGGCCGTCCCGACGGGACCCATGTCCTGCCGCTGCCCGCCCCCGCGCCGATGGAGGCGCGCGTGCGGGCCGAGCAGCGTGCGATCCACGCGGAGGCTGCGCGCATGGTGGCGCACGACAGCGCCGCCACGTTCGCCTACGCCCCGGCGCCACCGCCCCGGCTGCGGCCGCCCAACACCGAGCGCTACGCAGAGCTCGACGACAACCCCGTGCGCCTCGCGGCGGAGGATCCGGTGTCGACGTTCTCGGTCGACGTCGACACCGGCAGCTACAGCAACGTGCGGCGGATGCTGCGCCAGGGCGTGCGGCCACCGGCCGATGCCGTGCGTGCCGAGGAGTTCATCAACTACTTCGACTACGGCCATGCCGCGCCGACGTCGCCCGGCGTGCCCTTCCGCGCCACCACCGAGCTCGCGCCCGCGCCCTGGAACCCGAAGCGGCACCTGCTGATGATCGGGATCAAGGGCTATGACGTCGCCAAGGCGCAACTCCCGCCCGCGAACCTGGTGTTCCTGCTCGACACCTCGGGCTCGATGGACGCACCCGACAAGCTGCCGTTGCTGAAGCAGTCCTTCGCCGCCCTGGTGTCGCAGCTGCGCGCGCAGGACCGCGTCTCCATCGTCGCCTACGCCGGCGCCGCCGGGCTGGTGCTTCCGCCCACGCCGGGCGACCGCGGCGACGAGATCCTGGCGGCGATCCACCGCCTCGAGCCGGGCGGCGGCACCGATGGCAGCGCCGGCATCGCGCTCGCCTACGACATGGCCCGGCGCGCCTTCGTCGAAGGCGGCAGCAACCGCGTCATCCTCGCCACCGACGGCGATTTCAACCTCGGCACGGTCGACCAGGGCGCGCTCGAGACGCTCGTCGCGGACCAGCGCCGCCATGGCATCGCGCTGACCACGCTCGGCTTCGGCCACGGCAACTACAACGACGCCCTCGCCGAACGGCTCGCCGACGTCGGCGACGGCAACCACGCCTACATCGACACCCTGCAGGAGGCGCGCAAGGTGCTGGTCGAGGAGATGCAGTCGACGCTGCTCACCATCGCCCGCGACGTCAAGGTACAGGTGGAGTTCAACCCGGCGCTGGTCGCCGACTACCGCCTGGTCGGATACGAGAACCGCGTGCTCGCGCGCGAGGACTTCGCGAACGACCGCGTCGACGCCGGCGACATCGGCGCCGGCCACGAGGTGACGGCGCTGTACGAGCTGACCCTCGTCGGATCCGGCGCCGCGCGGATCCCGCCCCTGCGCTACGGCGGAGCGCAGCCGGTGCCCGCCGGCCCGGCGGGCGGCGAGATCGCGCACCTGCGCCTGCGCTACAAGCGCCCTGGCGAGGACACGAGCCGGCTGATCGAGACGCCCGTGCCACGTGCGTCGCTGCGCCAGGCGCCAAGCGACACGATGCGGTTCGCGGCCACCGTGGCCGCCTTCGCCGATGCCCTGCGCGGTGGCACCCATGTCGATGGCTGGGGCTGGGACGCAATCACCGCCAGTGCGCGCGACACCCGTGGACGGGATCCGTGGCGGCAGCGCGAGGAGTTCGCCGAACTCGCCGGCCTCGCGCGCATGCTGGTGCCGGATGCGCCGGCGCCTGTGACCGCAGATCCCGGCTAATCGGCCACGAGGGAGGCCACGCCCGCCGGTGCGGGCGTGGCCGCGTCGTCGCCGGCCGCCGGCCACGCAGTCGGCCTGCCGTACAGGAATCCCTGGCCACAGGTGCAGCCGAACTCGTGCAGAAGGTCGCGCTGGCGCGCGCTCTCGATGCCCTCGCCAATGGTGTCGAGGCCCAGCGTCATCGCCAGCGCCAGGATCGCGCGCACCAATGCCAGGCTCTCCGCGGGGCTGTCGCCGTCGAGGCCGGCGACGAAGCTCTGGTCGATCTTCAGCGCGTGGATCGGGAACCGGTGCAGGTAGGAGAGCGCGGAGAAGCCGGTGCCGAAGTCGTCCAGCAGCGCCAGCACGCCACGGTCTCGGAGCGTGGTCAGCATCCGCAGCGCGCGCGGGGCGTCGTCGAGCAGCGCAACCTCCGTGATCTCGATCCGCAGGCGTCCCGCGTCCGCACCGGCGTCGTCGAGCATGCGCAACAGGCGATCGGCGAAATCCTCGGAGTGGAAATGCCGCGGCGAGACGTTGATCGACACGTAGCCCTCGTGGTGGCGCGTCATCCACGCCACCACCTTGCGGTACAGCAGCCAGTCCACCTGCTCGATCAGGCCACTGTCCTCGCCGACGCCGATGAAGTCATCGGGCAGGAGGATGCCGTGGAGCTCGTGGTGCCAGCGCAGGAGCGCCTCGTGGCCCACGACCTGGCCGTCGCCCAGGCGCACGATCGGCTGGAAGTGCGGCTGGAAGTCGTCGCTCAGGATCGCGCGGCGCAGGTCGGCCTCCAGGTCGAGCAGGCGCGTGGCCTCGGCGCGCATCTTGTCGTCGAAGACCTCGCTGCGGTCGCGGCCGCGCGCCTTGGCGCGGTACATCGCGGCGTCGGCGTCGCGCACCAGCTCCTCGCCATGGCGGTAGCGCGGCTGCCACAGGGCGATGCCGATGCTGGCCGAGGGGAACAGTTCGCGCCCCGCCACCCACATCGGGCGGCCCAGTTCCACCAGGATGCGCGCCGCCAGCGCCACGGCGCCCTCGCCGCCTTCGCTACCGGCATCGGCGAGCAGGACCGCGAACTCGTCGCCGCCAAGGCGCGCGACCACGTCGTCGCGGCCGAGCAGGCGCGCGATCCGCCGCCCCGTCTCCACCAGCATCTGGTCGCCGGCGGCGTGGCCGACGCTGTCGTTCACCAGCTTGAAGCGGTCGAGGTCCAGGAACAGCACCGCGAACGGCGGCTGCCCCGGCCGGTCCATCGCGCTGATCGCCAGGTCGAGGCGGTCGAGCAGCAGCACGCGGTTCGGCAGCCCGGTCAGGTGGTCGTGGCGCGCCTGGTGGGTCAGTTGCTGCTCGGCGCGCACGCGCTCGCCGATCTGCGCGCGCAGGGCGCGGTTCGCGTCCTCGAGCTCGCGCGTGCGCGCTTCGACGCGGAACTCGAGTTCGGCATGCGCCGCCTTCAGGTAGTCCTGCGAGCGCTTGCGCGCGATCGCGCCGTCGATGTGGTGGGCGACGAACGTCAGCAGTTCCTGGTCCCTGGGGCTGAACATCACCTCCGGCGCATAGCTCTGCACGGCGATCACGCCCACCACCGCGCCGTCGCGGCACAGCGGCACGCCCAGCCAGCAATGCGCCAGCGTGCCCATGCTGCGCAGTTCGCCCGACGCTTCCAGCGCGGCGATGCGCGCGCGGTCGGCCAGCAGCGCCCGGCCGGTACGGATGACGTACTCGCTCAGGCCCTTCGCCAGGCGCCGCGGGCGGCGCACGATGTCGCGCTCGTCGACCGAATACGGGAACTCGAGGCGGCTGCCGTCGCCGCCCACCATCGCGATGTAGAAATTCCGTGCGTACAGCAGGCCGCCGATCACCGAGTGCAGGTCGGCATAGAAGCGCTCGACGCTGCCCGTGGTGACCGACATCTCGCTGATCCGGAACAGCGCGCGCTGCAGCCGCTCGGCGCGCTTGCGCTCGACGATCTCCGCCTGCAGCACGCGGTTGGCCTGTTGCAGTTCGCGCGTGCGCAGGTCGACGCGGCGCTCGAGCTCGGCCTGCGCGTGCTTGCGGTCCAGGGCGGTGAGGATGTGCTGGGCGACGAATTCCAGGAGCGCGCGTTCCTCGTCGCTGTAGGCGCTGGCCCGGTCGTAGCTCTGCACCACCACGGCGCCGACCACCCGGCTTTCCCGGCGCATCGGCACGCCGAGCCAGTCGGCACTGTCGGGGCCCTGGCTGCCGTCGCGCTGGACCCCGAGGTCGCCGCGCAGGACCGCCGGAGGGCCGAGCAGCGGCCGGCCATGGCGCAGCAGTGCCACCGTCAGGCTGTTGGGCATCTCCGCCACCGGGATCTGGGCCTCGGGCGAGGCGCGCCACGGATCGCGCTGGTCGGCGAAGTAGAGGAAGCGGACCATCTCGCGCACGTCGTCGTAGAGCACGATGTAGAAGTTCTCCGCGCTCATCAGCCCGCTGACGACGGCGTGGATGCGGGCCAGGACCTCCTGCATCTCGAGGCCGGAGCCCGCGAGGTCGGCGATGGCGTACAGCGCCTGCTGCAGCCGCTCGGACTTCCGCAGCAGGTCGATGCGCGCCTCGGCCTGCGCGGCCGCGACCGTGGCGCCCACCGCACGTTGCGCCAGCGCGCACCAGGCCGCGCGCGACTGCGGCGACAGGGCCGCGGCCGGCTCCGCGACGATGACGACGCGGGCAGCGTTTTCGCTCCAGCACACCTCGATCCCGGGGGCATCCAGGGGCCGACCGCGCCCGCCGACGCGGCCCGACGCGTGCGCGCGCAGGGCTTCGGACACGTCGCCGGCCACGCTGCTGCCGGTGCCGAGGCCGGGATCGTCCCAGCACACGACGACGCACGAGCCCGTGGGCAGGGTCTCGGCCAGCGCATGGGCAAGCGCGGCGAGGCCGCCGTCGTGGACCCGGATGGCCGGCTGGTGTTCCGTCAGAGCGCGCGCGACCATCCCGTTCCCCAGTGGGCCCGTTCAGCATAACGCCGAGCGCGCCCGGGAGCGGCAACCCCGATGCCCGCGTCCGCGCGTTTGCCGCCAGATGCAGTTCCAGTCCGCACCCGCCCGCGCGGGCTTCCCGGCACCCGCGGCAGCGCTTACCCTGCCGTCCATGGACGCCGCCGCTGCCAACGACCACGCCGAGGGCAGCGACGAGGCATTCATGCTCGCCTACGCCGCCGGCGACGTGGCCGCGTTCGAGCGGCTGTACGCGCGCCACCGGTTGCGCCTGCATCGCTTCCTCGTGCGGCAGTTGCGCAATCCGGCGCTGGCCGACGAGATGTTCCAGGACGTCTGGCAGCGGGTGATCGCCGCGCGGGACGGCTGGCGCCCGGAGGCCGCGTTTTCGACCTGGCTGTTCCGCATCGCGCACAACCGGCTGGCCGACCACTGGCGCGCGCAGCAGCACCGGCCACCGGCCCCCGAGGACGCCGACGCGCGCACGGCGCGTGTACCCGACCCCGACACGCCGGAGCGTAGCCTGTCGGACTTCGAACAGCGCCGGCTGCTGCAACTGGCGCTGGACGAACTCCCGGACGAGCAGCGCGAAGTGGTGCTGCTGCGCCTGGAACAGGAGCTGACCCTGGACGAAATCGGCGAGATCACCGGGGTCGGCCGCGAAACGGTGAAGTCGCGCCTGCGCTACGCCATGGACAAGTTGCGGGCGCGGCTCCGTCCCGCCGAGGCAAGGACAGGATGAGCCGCCACCCCCCCGAGCCGCTGACCGCCGAGGAACGTGCCGTGTCCGACGTGCTGGCACGCGACCGCGCGCTACCCGGTCCGTCGCCGGCTCTCGATGCCGCCATCCTGGGGGCGGCGCGCACCGCCGCCGGGGCACCGCCCCGGGGCGCGGCCGCGCCCGCACCCGGGTTCCGCACGCGCCGTGCCCTGCGCACGCTCGGCCTGGCGGCATCGGTGGTGCTGGCCGTGGGCGTGGCATGGCAACTGCGCCCGGGCGCGGCGCCGGACCTGGTGGAGTTCTCCGAGGCCCCGGCGGTCGCCGTCATGTCGGAGCGTGCCCCGGCCTCGCCGGCACCTCCTCCCCCGCCGCAGCAGGACGTGGCCGCGACACGGGACGCGGAGCCGACCCGGGCCGCACGGGAGGCGCCGCATGCAGTGGAATCGCGGGCAGCCGCAGCCGCGGCCGCGCAGGATCCGCCGACGCCCGCGCGCGCACCGGAGGCGGCCGCGACCCGCAACGCCCCGGCAGCCGCAGCGGCGCCTGCCGAGCCTCCGCCGCTCGCTGACGAGGCCGCCGACCCGCACCGCGAGCGCTCCGATCCCGCACAGGCCGTGCCGCCCCCGCCCCCCCCGCCGTCCGCAGCCCGCGCGGCCGCAGCGGCGCCGTCGATGGCGATGCCCGACCCCGGGCCGGCGCAGCGGCAGCGCGACGCGCAGCGTGCGCGGGACCTGCAGCGTGCACAGCGCAGCCCGGCCCCTGCTCCGGCCATGGAGGCCGCACGCAAGGCCGGTGCCGCGGTCGCGGCGCCGGTGGCGGCCGACGCGTCCACGGACCGGGACGCGGACGAAGTCGACATCGTGTTCGACGAAGCGGTCTTCGACCAGCCGTTCGACGACCAGCCGCCGGCCTCTGCGGACTCGCCGGAGGTGCAGCAGGCTTGGCTCACGCGCATCGGCGAACTGGTGGAAGAGGAACAGTACGACGCCGCGCGCGCCAGCCTCGCCGAATTCCGCCGGCGCTATCCGGACGCCCCGCTGCCGGACGGGCTGCGCCGGCTGCTGGAGTGACGGACACCCTAGCCGCTCCGGTGCGCCTGGCGCGCGAGGTACGGCACAGCCGGTTCCTCGCGCTTGCCGCGCCTGTCGAAACCGCCGAGGCCGCGCTCGCGTTCCTCGACGAGGTCGCCGACCCCGCTGCCAGCCACAACTGCTGGGCCTACCGCATCGGCGACGCCTACCGGTCCAGCGACGACGGCGAGCCCGCGGGGACGGCGGGACGTCCCATCCTCGCCGCGATCGACGGCCAAGGCTTCGACCGGGTAATGGTGGTGGTGACGCGCTGGTTCGGCGGCATCAAGCTCGGGGCCGGCGGGCTGGTGCGCGCCTACGGCGGCACCGCCGCCGAGGCGCTGCGCACCGCACCGCGGCGCGAACTGGTGGACGAGGCGGAAGTCCTGCTGTCCTGCGGTTTCGACGATCTCGCCGGTGTCCACGCCGCGCTGCCGGCGTTCGCCGCCACCAAGCTCGACGAACGCTACGAGGCCGATGGCGTGCGCTTCCGCCTGCGGCTCGCCGCCGGCCAGGTCGATGCACTGAAGGCGCGGCTGCGCGATACCAGTCGCGACCGCGTGCGCTTCGAGGACTGAGCGAGCGGGCGCCTGCCGGGCGATAATGCGGGATGCCCGAGACCCAGGAAGCCCAGGCCGGCAAGGCCCGAATCGGAACGTTGCGCGCCCTGTGGCCGTACGTCATGCGCCAGAAGGTGCTGCTGGTGGCCTGGCTGCTGGCCCTCGCCGCCTCGACGTCGGCCACCCTGAGCCTGCCGATCGCGGTGCGGCGGATGATCGACGAGGGCTTCGACAGCGCCGGCAACATCGATGCCGCGTTCGCGTTCCTGTTCCTGGTGACGCTGGCGCTGGCGCTCGCCACCGCCGCGCGCTTCTTCTACGTCACCCTGCTCGGCGAGCGCGTGGTCGCCGACCTGCGCAACCGCCTGTACGCGCACCTGGTCGGCCTCGACCAGGCGTTCTTCGAGCGCACCCGCAGCGGCGAACTGGTGTCGCGGCTGACCGCCGACACCGAGCTCCTGCGCAGCGTGGTCGGCTCCAGCATGTCGGTGGCACTGCGCAGCACGCTGATGGTGCTGGGCAGCGTGGCGATGCTGTTCGTGACCAGTCCGCGGCTTGCGGCGTACACCCTGATCGGCATCCCGCTGTTCGTGCTGCCGCTGGTCCTGGGCGGGCGGCGGCTGGGCCGCATCTCGCGGCAGAGCCAGGACCGCATCGCCGACGCCAACGCGCTGGCCAGCGAGACGCTGGGCGCGATCCGCACGGTGCAGGCGCATGCGCGCGAGCCGCACGAACGCGGCCGCTTCGCCGACGCGGTGGCGACCGCGGTGGCGGCGGCGCGCAAGCGCATCGGCGTGCAGGCGATGGTGACGGCGGTGGCCATCTCGGTCGTGTTCGGCGCCATCACGCTGGTGCTGTGGTCGGGCGCGCACGACGTGATCGCCGGGCGCCTCAGCCCCGGGACCCTGGGCCAGTTCGTGCTGTACGCGCTGTTCGGCGGCGGATCGGTCGGCGCGCTCGCGGAAGTGTGGAACGAGCTGCAGCGCGCCGCGGGCGGCATGGGCCGCATCGTCGAGCTGTTCGAGGAACGCCCCGGCATCACCGCGCCGGCGCAACCGCGGCCGCTGCCGGCACCGGTGCGCGGCGAGGTGCGGTTCGAGAACGTGGTCTTCCACTACCCGTCGCGGCCCGACGCACCGGCGCTGGAGGATTTCTCCCTGGTGGTGCGGCCGGGCGAGACCGTCGCGCTGGTCGGGCCGTCGGGCGCCGGCAAGAGCACGGTGTTCGCGATGCTGCTGCGCTTCCACGACCCGCAGTCGGGCCGCGTCACCGTCGACGGCGTCGACGTGCGCGAACTCGAGCCGGCCGACCTGCGCGGCCACATCGCGATGGTGCCGCAGCAGCCGTCGATCTTCGCCGCCAGCGCCCGCGACAACATCCGCTACGGCAGGCTCGAGGCGACCGACGCCGAGGTCGAGGCCGCGGCAGGCGCGGCCGAGGCGCACGAGTTCCTGTCGCTGCTGCCCGCGGGCTACGACGAGCAGCTGGGCGAGCGCGGGGCGCGGTTGTCCGGCGGCCAGCAGCAGCGCGTCGCCATCGCCCGCGCACTGCTCAGGGACGCGCCCGTGCTGCTGCTGGACGAAGCCACCTCCGCGCTGGATGCGCAGAGCGAACGTGCCGTGCAGCACGCGCTCGAGCGGCTGATGCAGGGCCGTACCACGCTCGTCGTCGCGCACCGCCTGGCCACCGTGCTCAAGGCCGACCGCATCGTGGTGATGGACCGAGGCCGCATCGTCGCCGAAGGCACCCACGACGCCCTGCTGGCCCAGGACGGCCTGTACGCGGAGCTGGCGCGGCTGCAGTTCCTCGACTGACTCCGTGCGAGACTCGGGGCCCTGTCCACGAACCAGGGAGCGCCATGGACATCGCAATGGTCGGCCTCGGCCGCATGGGCGCCAACATGGCCGAGCGCCTCGCCCGCGGCGGCCATCGTGTACACGGCTTCGATGCGCTGCCGGCCGCGCGTGACGCCGCGGCAGCGCGCAACATCGCGGTTGCCGGTTCGCTGCAGGCGCTCGTGGCCGCACTGCCGTCGCCGCGCGCGATCTGGCTGATGGTGCCTGCCGGCGACACGGTCGACGCGACGCTGTCGGTGCTGTCGCCCATGCTGTCGGCCGGCGACGTCGTCATCGACGGTGGCAACTCGCATTACCCCGACTCGATGCGCCGCGCCGCGATGCTGGCCGAGGACGGGATCCATTTCGTCGACTGCGGCACCAGCGGCGGCATCTGGGGACTCACCGAGGGCTACTGCCTGATGGTCGGCGGCGATGCGGAGGCGGTGGCGCGGCTGGAGCCGGTGTTCGCAACCCTGGCGCCGGAGACGGGGATGGGCTGGGCGCGGGTGGGCCCGAGCGGCGCGGGCCACTTCACAAAGATGGTCCACAACGGCATCGAGTACGGAATGATGCAGGCCTACGCGGAAGGGTTCGCGATCATGCAGCGCAAGGCGGGCTTCGCGCTCGACCTGAAGCAGATCGCGGACCTGTGGCGTACCGGAAGCGTCGTGCGCTCCTGGCTGCTCGACCTCACCGCCGACGCGCTCGGCCGCAACCCGACGCTCGACGGCATCGCGCCCTGGGTCGCCGACTCCGGCGAAGGCCGCTGGACCGTCGCCGAAGCGATCGCCCTCGACGTCCCCGCCCCCGTCATCACCCTCTCCCTCATGACCCGCCTGCGCTCCCGCGACACCACCTCCTTCACCGACCGCCTGATCGCCGCCATGCGCAGCGAATTCGGTGGCCACTCGGTAAAGCCGACGGATACACCCGCTGCCTAGGACGGCGCCACCCGCGGGACCTTCAGCTGGTGGAAGAGCAAGAGCGTGCGGTTCGCGCTGCGTGAGT
>JAYRUX010000033.1:0-11830 GCA_041918855.1 Luteimonas sp. | reverse complement strand
CGAACAGCAGACGCAACGGCACCACCGTGTCCAGCTCGCGACCCAGCCGCGCGCACAGCTGCGCCGCCAGCAGCGAATGGCCGCCGACGCTGAAGAAGCCGTCGTCGATGCCCAGGCCGGTGCAGCCCAGCACGTCTTCCATGACCCGCAGCACCGTCGCTTCCAGTGCGTCGCGCGGTGCAACGAAGCAGCGCACCGGGGGCACCGCCGCTGCAACCCGGGGGGCGGCATGCGCCGGTCGCTGGCCGGGTGTCGCCACCGTCGCCGCCAGCAGCGAGGCCACCGGCGCGTCGGCCTGTTCCACCGCCGCGCGCAGCAGCACCGCGTACGCGGCGAGCCAGCGACGGATCGTCGTCGCATCGAACAGGTCACGGTTGTACTGGCACTCCAGCCGCAGCGCCCCCGCCACCTGCACCGCATTGATCGACAGCTCGAAACTCTCGTGGCTGCGCGGGTTGCTCTCGAACCCCACCACCAGCCCCGGAAACCCGCTCGACTCCTGGTCCAGCGCCTGGTCGATGTTGAACATCACGCTCACCAGCGGCAGACGCGACGGGTCGCGCTCCACCTGCAGCGTCTTCAGCAGCGTCCCGAACGTGTACCGCTGGTGCTCGATCGCATCCAGCAGCGTCGCCTGCGCCTGGCCCAGCAACGCCGTCACCGGCAGCGCCGGCGCCACCTGGAACTTGAGCGGCAGCAGGTTCACGCAATGCCCCACCAGCTGGTCCAGCCCGTCCACCGACTGCCCCGCCGCCGGGATCCCCACCACCACCTCGTCCTGGCCCGTCAGCCGCGACAGCAGGCCGGCAAAGCCACCCAGCAACGTCGCGAACAGGCTCGCGCCCTGGCGCGCGCCCAGGCGCCGCACCGACGACACCAGCGCCGCGTCCAGCACCACGTCCTCGCGACCGGCCCCGAAACTCCGCCGTGCCGGCCGCGCCCGATCCACCGGCAACTCCAGCACCGGCACCCCGTCCGCGAAGCGCTGCGTCCAGTACGCCGCGTCCGCCGCGAGCTGCGCATCGCCCGCGCCACGCGCGGCCTCGGCCAGCGCATAGTCCGCGAACGCCACCGGCGCCGGCACCTCCACCGCCACCTCGCCACGCGCGCGCGCATAGCGCGCACCCAGCGCGCGCACGATCACCCACCACGACCAGCCGTCGCACACGATGTGGTGCGCCGACATCAGAAGCACGTGCTCGTCCGCCGCCAGCCGCACCAGCTCGGCACGGAACAGGTGCCCCGCGGCAAGATCGAACGGCGTGTCCACCGTCGCCCGCAGCCGCGCCGCAAGCGCCGCCTCGCGCGCCGCCGGGTCCAGCGCCGACAGGTCCGAACGCTCCAGCGCGAACGCCCCCGTCGCCAGCACGCAGAACGTCTCCCCGTCCGGCGAGAACCCCGCATGCAGCGCATCGTGCGCGTCCACCACCCCCGACAGCGCCACCGCGAGGGCATCCGCGTCCAGCACCCCGCGCAGCCGCAGCGATACCGACTCGTTGAACGCCAGCGACGCATCCACGCCCAGCTGCGACGCCAGCCACACCTCGCGCTGCGGCTCCGTGCTCGGCACCACGCGCGACAACTCGCCACCCGCGAACGGGTCGTAGTCGACGGCGAGGGACGATTCCACCAGTACGGACGACATCAGGGACCCCGGTTCAACCAGCGACCTTCAGGTACTTGCCCGGCGCGTCCGGGTTCGGCACGTACCACGCCGGCCGACCCTGCGGGTCGCGCCCCAGGCGTGCGCCGGCGACCGCGGGGCGCGCCGCCTCGAGCGGCGCGACCTGCCTCGCCCGCCGCGGCAACATGCCCGCATCCTGCAGCTCCCGCACCGAGGCCTTGTAGGCGTCGATGATCGCGCGGAACTCCACCTCGCCATGCGCCGTGGTGAAGAAGCAGGGGAAGTTGTCGAGGATGTGGATGCCGCGGCTGCGCATCATCGCGAACAGCAGGTCCTGCAGCGGATGGTCCTCGTGGAAGTGCGTGCGCCACATCGACGCGAAATGGCGGACCTCCAGTGGCGCCCCGACCTCCTGGCAAAAGGCGTTCACCTCCGCCGCCATCGCCGACGTCCGCGCATTGAGCGCCTCCTGCAGCGCCGGACCCTGCGCTTTCATGTGCAGCAGCGAGGCGTGGGCAGCCGAGAGCGTCAGCGGATGGCGCACGAACGTGCCGGCGAAATAGGTGACGCCGACCGTGGGCACGGAGTCGTCGCCGTACTGCCAGTGGCCGCCGTCGAGGGCGTCCATGTACTCCCGCTTGCCGGCCATGACCCCGATCGGATAGCCACCACCCACGACCTTCCCGTAGGTGGCGAGATCGGCCTTGATCCCGAACATGGCCTGGGTCCCGCCCGGGTGGGCACGGAAGCCGGTGATCACTTCGTCGAAGATCAGCACCGCGCCCGCCTGCTCGGTGATGCGCCGCACCTCCTTCAGGAACTCCACCGGCTGGAAGTCGGGCCGCCGGCTCTGCACCGGCTCGACCAGCACCGCCGCGAGCTCGCCCGCGCGCTCGCGGATGACCTCCAGCGATTCCGGGGTGCCGTAGTCGAGCACGATGACCCGGTCCGCGGTGTTGCGCAGGATGCCTGGCGCCGCCGGCACCGCGCGCAGCTTCTTCGTGCCGCGGACGATGACCTCGTCGTTGATGCCGTGGTAGGAACCGCTGAAGACGACGATGGTCTCGCGGCCGGTGACGGTGCGCGCGATGCGCAGCGCACCAAGGACCGCCTCGGAGCCGGTGTTGCAGAGCGCGGCACGGTCGTGGCCGGTGAGTTCGCACACCAGCTTCGTGACCTCGCCGGCAAGCGGGTGCTGCGGGCCGATTTCGCAGCCGCTGTCGATCTGCCGCTTCACCGCCTCGTTGACGAAGTCCGGCTGCCAGCCGAACAGGCTGGTACCGAAGCCGTTGAGGGCGTCGACGTACTCGTTGCCGTCGATGTCCCAGACCCGCGCCCCTTTGGAACGCTCGACCACGATCTGGTAGACGATCTCCTTGGTCAGCGGCCGGAAGCCGGTGACCACGCGCGGGTCGGCCATGTGGCCGCGGTTGTCCTGGGTGTAGCGCTTCGACTTCGGCGTACGCGCGAGGTAGCGCGCGACGAAGGCGTCGAGGCGCTCGCGCTGCGCCGGGTCCAGTTCCAGCTTGCCGTTGCTGTCGATGCGCGCGATCGCGCCGAAGGCCTTGCGCACGTCGTACTTCGAGTGCGCGAGTGCGGCTTCTTCCTCGCTGACGGCGCCGGCGTCACCGGTGCCTGCATCGGCACCTGCAACCGGCGTCGGGGACGCGACCGGCACCGGAATGGTGACCGGAGACACCGGCGCCGCCTGGGCGGCCGCGGGCACGTCCTGTGCGGCACCGGCGGCACCCAGCAGGACCAGCTGCTGCGACATCAGCTGCATCTGCTGCGCGATCAGCTGCCGGACCATGTCGCCGCCGGCCGCGGACAGCGGCACCATCGGCGCGGCCGCGGCCATCGCCGGCGTGGCCGCGGCCGCCGGTGCGGCAGGCGACGGCTGCGCCGGCGCGGCCGGCACCACAGTCGCGGCGGCCGCGGGTGCAGCCGCCTCCGCCGGCAACGCTGCATCGAGCATCGCGGCCAGCCGCGACAGGCTGCCCTGCTCGCCCATCAGCTGGCGGAAGGTGACCTTCACCGGGAAGGACTTCTGCAGCTGCAACGCGACCTGCGTGAGCATCAGGCTGTCGAGGCCGAGCTCCATGAAATTTGCGTCTTCGTCGGCGTCCGCGAGGTCGAAGCCGGCGACGTCCTCGAACACCTCCTTGAGCTCGGCGACCAGCCTGGGCTTGCGGTCGATGGGGTCGGGCGCGGCGGCCACGGAAGCGATGGGCATGTTGGCGATCTCCAGGGCCGTGCGTTCGGCGATGGCGGGATGGGGAATGACGTTGCTGGTGGCCGCGGCGGGCTCCACCCAGTAGCGCTGGCGTTCGAAGGGATAGGTGGGGAGCGGAATCCGGCGACGCCGGGCGCGGTGGTCGAGGGCGGCGAGGTCGAGCGCGACGCCGCGCGACCAGAGCTGTCCGGTGGCGGCCAGCAGCGCCTCGCACTCGCCCTGGTGGTTGTCGGCCAGCGACGAGACGGCGGCGACATGCTGCTTCTGCAATGCCGGATGCTGGCGCGACAGGGTCGCCAGCGTCGTGCGCGGGCCGACCTCGAGCAGCACGCGTCCCGCTGCGTCGGCCAGCCGGGCGACGGCCGCTGCGAACCGCACCGGTTCGCGGAGGTGCCGCGCCCAGTATTCGGGGGACATCGCGGTGTCGGCATCGAGCCAGTCGCCGGTCGCCGTGGACACGATCGGAACCGCCGGCGCCCGGCGCGGCGTGGCCTCGACCTCCACCCGGAACGGCTCCACCACCGGATCCATCATCGCGGAGTGGAAGGCGTGGGATGTCTTCAGTTCACGGCAGGCGACGCCATCGGCCTCGAGTGCGGCGCGGAACGCCGCGATGGCGTCCGGCCCGCCGGCGACCACGCAGGCACCCGACGAGTTCTCGGCTGCCAGCGACAGCGCGGATGGCAGCCGCGCCTTCAGAGCCTCCAGCGGCAGCCGGACCGACAGCATCGCGCCCGGCGGGCGCGCCTGCATCAACCGCCCGCGCCGCGCCACCAGGCGCAGGGCGTCGTCCAGCGCGAACACACCGGCGATGGTCGCGGCGACGAACTCGCCGACGCTGTGCCCGACCATGGCCACCGGTTCGATGCCGCGCGACATCCACAGCCGCGCCAGCGCGTACTCGATGCTGAAGATCGCCGGCTGCATGATCGACGTCGGCAGCAGGGCATCGGCGTCGTCGCCGAACAGCAGCTCGCGCAGGTCGAGCCCGAGCTCGTCGCGCAGGCCGGCCGCACAGGCATCCAGCGCGTCGCGGAACACCGGCTCCGCCCGGTGCAGTTCCCGGCCCATGCCGGCGTACTGGGAGCCCTGCCCCGGGAACAGGAACACGACCCCCGAAGCGTGCGCGGGGCGGCCGCGGGCCGCCGCCGCCAGGACCTCCGCGCTGCGCAGCTTCGCCACGGCATCAGCGGTCGACCCGGCGGTCACCGACACGCGATGGCCGAACGCCTTGCGCCCGACCGCCAGCGTCCATGCCACGTCCGCGAGGTTCGCGTCGGGCCGCGCCCCGAGGGCATCGGCCAGGCGCTCCACCGCGCGCCCCAGCGCCGCCGGCGTGCGCGCCGACAGGGCCAGCAGCTGTGGGCCCGTCGCGGCGTCCGACGGTGCCGGCGCGGGAGCCTCCTCCATCACCACGTGGGCGTTGGTGCCACCGACGCCGAACGAACTCACGCCCGCGCGACGCGGGGCGCCGCCGTCCGCGGTCCAGTCCTCGGCCACGCCGTTGACCGTGAACGGCGAGCCCGCGAACGGCACCCGCGGGTTGCAGGCGCGGAAATGCGCCACGCCCGGCAGCCGCCGCTCGCGGAGCGCCAGGGCGGTCTTGATCACGCCGGTGGCGCCTGCCGCGATGAGCAGATGCCCCACGTTGCTCTTCACCGAGCCCACCCGGCAGAAGCCGACGTCGGCGGTGCCGCGGCGGAACGCGCGGGTGAGCCCTTCGATCTCGATCGGGTCGCCCAGCGGCGTGGCGGTGCCGTGGGTCTCGACGTAGCCGATGCTGCGCGGGTCGATGCCCGCACGCTCGTGCGCCATCGCGATCACGGCTGCCTGGCCCTCGCTGCTCGGCGCGGTGAAGCTCGCCTTGCGGCCACCGTCGTTGTTGACCGCGCCGGCGCGGATCACCGCATGCACCGGGTCGCCATCGGCGATGGCGTCGGACAGCCGCTTCAGCAGCACCACCGCGGCGCCGTCGCTGAACACCGTGCCCTGGGCATCGGCATCGAAGCTGCGCGTGCGCCCGTCGGGCGACAGCATCGCGCCCTCCTGGTACAGGTAGCCGCTGCGCACCGGGCAGGTGATCGAGATGCCGCCGGCGAGCGCCATGTCGCAGTTGCCGGCGCGCAGGCTGTCGACCGCCTGGCAGATCGCGACCAGCGAGGTGGAGCACGCGGTATGCACGCTGATCGCCGGGCCCGTGAGGTCGAGCTTGTGCGCGACCCGCGTGGCGATGTAGTCCTTCTCGTTGTCGAGCATGACCTGGAACGCGCCGAGCTTCTCGACGAGGTCCGGGTGCGCGAGCACGTTGTTCTGGTAATAGCTGGCGTTGTACATGCCGGCGAACACGCCGACCGGGCCACGGGCCGCACCCGGCGCGTGCCCCGCCTGCTCCATGCACTCCCAGCACAGCTCGAGGAAGATGCGCTGCTGCGGGTCCATCAGCTCGGCTTCCTTCGGCGAGATGCCGAAGAAGGCGGCATCGAACCACTCGACGTCGTCGATGATCCCGCGCGCCGGCACGTACGCCGGATCGCGGCGCAGCGCGAGCGGCACGCTGGCATCGAGGGTGTCGGGCGTGAAGTGGGTGATGGTGTCGCGGCCGTCGCACAGGTGCTGCCACAGCGTCCCGACGTCGGCGGCGCCCGGGAAGCGGCCGTTCATGGCGATGATCGCGACGGGTTCGTCGGCGACGTCCGCAGGGCGATGCCGGGGCAGACGTGCCGGCTCGACCGCGTCGGCGTCCGCGCCCGAGAGCGCACGTGCCAGCGCCGCTGGCGCCGGGTCGCGGAACAGGGTGGTGGTGGCGAGCTCGCCGAGGTCTTCGCGGCGGACCTGGTCGATCAGGCGGATCGCCAGTAGCGAACTGCCGCCGAGGTCGAAGAAGTTGTCGTTGCGGCCGATGCCGTCGAGCCCGAGGACGTCGCCCACGATGCGGCACAGCGCGGTTTCCAGCGCGCCCTGCGGGGGTTCCCAGGCGCCCGCCCAGTCCGGGCGTCCGCGGCCGGGCGCCGGCAGGCGCAACCTGTCGAGCTTGCCGTTCGGCGACAGCGGCATCGCGTCCATGGCGACGTGCGAGGCCGGCAGCATGTAGTCCGGGAGGTCGGCCGCGAGGTGGCGGCGAAGGGCATCGACGTCGACGCTGGCGGGCGCATGGTACGCGACCAGCCGGCGCACGCCGGGGCTGTCCTCGCGCGCAAGCACCGCTGCCTCGCGCACGCCGGGGAACGCCATCATGCGCGCCTCGATCTCGCCCAGTTCGACGCGGAAGCCGCGGATCTTGACCTGGAAGTCCTTGCGACCGAGGAATTCGAGCGTGCCGTCGGGCAGCCATCGGCCCAGGTCGCCGGTGCGATACATGCGTGCGCCGGGGCTGCCGTCGAAGGGATCCTCGACGAAGCGTTCCGCCGTGAGGTCGTCGCGCCCGAGGTAACCGCGGGCGACCACCGGTCCCGCGAGGTGCAGTTCGCCCACGACGCCCGGCGGCTGCGGCTCGCCATGCGCGTCCAGGACATGGACGCGGGCGTTGGCGATCGGCGCGCCGATCGTGGGCAGCCGCGGCCATGTGGCCGGATCTTCCGGCAGCTCGAGGGCCGTCACCACGTGGGTCTCGGTGGGACCGTAGTGGTTGTGCAGCCGGCAGCCCGGGATGCGGCGGAAGAACGCCGCGATCTTCGGCTCGATCCGGAGCTGCTCGCCGGCGGTGATCACGGTGCGCAGCGCGCAGTCGACCGGCGCATCGGGTGCAAGCCCGCGCGCGTGGTGCTCGAGGCCCTCGGCCAGGATCTGCAGCGCGAAGTACGGCAGGAACACGCGTTCGATGCCCTGGTCGCGGATGTGCGCGAACAGGCGGCTGCCGTCCAGCCGGGTGTCCTCGTCGACCAGGCACAGGGTGCCGCCGTTGCACAGCGTGGCGAAGACTTCCTGGAAGGCCACGTCGAAGCCGAGCGCGGCGAACTGCAGGGTGCGCTGCGGCCGGTCCGACCCGGGCTGGCGCAGCTGCCATGCGACGAGGTTCGCCAGCGGCCCGTGCGGCATGGCCACGCCCTTGGGCGTACCGGTGGAACCCGAGGTGTAGAGCACGTAGGCGAGGTGCGCAGGCGTGACGCCGACGTCCGCGGGATCGGGGCTTACCGAGGACGCGTCGGCCCAGGCGGCTTCGTCGTCCAGGTCCAGCACGCGCTGCAGGTCGGCGGCATCGCCGAGCAGCTCGCGCCAGTCGTGTTCCATGCCGCCTTGCGTCAGCAGCACCGCGGGCGCGCTGTCGCGCAGCGTGTAGGCGAGCCGCTCCACCGGGTACGCCGGGTCCAGCGGAACGTAGGCGGCACCGGCCTTCAGTGTCGCCAGCATCGCGACCACCATGGATGGCCCGCGCTGGACGTAGATCGCGATGCGCTGGTCGGGCCCGGCCCCCATCCCGCGCAGGTGGTGCGCCAGGCGGTTGGCGCGCGCGTCGAGCGCGGCGTAGTCCAGCTGCCCGCCCGCCCACTCCACGGCAACCGCCGTCGGCGTCGCCGCCGCCTGTGCCTCGAACAGCGCGTGCACGCAGGCCTGCGGGATGGCGACGGGCGCGGGATTGAAGGCGGCCACGGCCGCGGCGCGGCCCTGCGCATCGAGCAGTGGCAGGCGCGACACGACCGCGTCGTCGTCCGCGTCCAGCAGGGCGCGCAGCAGCGTCGCATAGCAGCGCAGATGGCGCGCGACCGACTGCGCATCGTGGCGCATGACATCGAAGAAAGCGCCGCCGTGGACATCGCCCTCCGCCACCCGGGTGTGAAGCAGGAGTTCGCAGCCGGCCAAGCGCGCTGCCTCCCCGGCATCGCCGTCGCCATGCACCGCGAGCACCTGCAGCGCCCCTTGCCCCCGGTCACGCAGCGCTTCGACCAGCACCCCGAGCGGCATCGCGTGCGCCGAGCGACCCGCGGCTGCCGCCTGCGCAACCAGCGCGGCCGACGTCGCCTGCGCGCCGAGGTCGAACCGGACCGGCATCGCCGGCGCGGACATGGGCGCGAGCCCGTCCATCTCGACCCGTGTCACCGCGAGCTCCTGCTGCCCGGACAGCCGCGACACCAGCGCGGCCCATGCCGCAAGCAGGACGTCCCGCGGGTCTGCACCATGGCGCAGGGCGAAGGCCTGGAGCCGTTCCACGGACACGGCTGGCGCGTCGAAGGCCTGGAACGCGTGTCCTGCGGCGGCGTCCGCCGCCGGCCGGCCCGCGGGCAGGTCCACGTGCTCCGGCAGTCCCGCAAGCGCCTGGTCCCATCCACCGGCCCTCTCCACGGCTTCGCCTGCGCGCTTCGCATCCGACACTGACATTCGCTTCGACCCCGGCTGTTCTCCCCTGCTACAACGCATTCGTCGCCGCACCACGGCCAGCCGCGGGGCGCGGCGGCAAGGTCTCGGCGGCCAGGCGCGGGATGCGCCGCCGCGCTGCAGCGCGTGCGGCGTCAGGCGCCGTCGTGCAGCGCCGGGAACCGGTCGCGCAGCCAGGTGGCGACGGTGTCCTGCAGGCGCTCGCGGTCGCGGCGCAGGTAGAAGGTGTGGTCGCAGTGCGGCCAGTACTCGAGCCGGACCTGCGGCGTGCGCGCGGGCCGCCCGTACGCCGCGACGAGTTGCCGGGCGTGGTTGAAGTAGCCGTAGGCACCACCGGTGAACACGAACAGCAGCGCGACATCGCGCGCCACCAGGTCGCGCAGGCGTGCGCGGGCGTCGGCGCGGGCGGGGAAGTCGCGGAAGTCCGCCATCGAAGGCTGCGGTTCGCCGCGCCCGCGGGCACGCCACCAGCGCCGGATGCGCGCCGGATCCGCCAGGCGCGGCAGCAGGTGGCGCCACCACCACCCGGTGGTCCGGTAGCAGGGGCCGTCGAGCAGGAGCAGGCCGGAGATGCGCGGCTCCACCACCGCGGCTTCGAAGGCCACGTCCGCCGCCGAGCAGATGCCACCGACGACGAACCGGCGTGCGCCCGTGTGCGTCGCCAGCAGGTCGATCGCCGCCCGCACCTCCGCGAGCCGCAGGTCGGGCGCCGGCCGCGCCGACACCGGGCTGTCGCCGAGGCCGGAATGGTCGAAGCGCAGCACCGGATGCCCGCGGGCCGCCAGGGCACGCGCAAGCTGGACGCTGCCGCGGTAGGGCCCCATGCGCTGCACCATGCCCGCATTGAGCAGGATCACCGCGGGTGCCGCGTCCGCCGCCACGGACGGCTGGTGCAGGATGCCGGCGAGGCCATCGCCGAAGACGTGGGCGGTTTCGCCGAGACGGTTGTGCCGCAGGGGAAGCACGGGGGCGCTCGAAAGCAGGTTCATGCCGCCTCCGCGAGCCGGCCCGAAAGCCGTTGCACGGAGCGTCGAGGGAACAGCTGGGTGTCGAAATGGCGGGCGTCGTCCCATGGCGGCACGTCGCCGGCGTCGAGTTCGAGCACGTCCACGCTCACCCCGAATGCGCGCTGGGCCTGCACGAAGTCCGCCAGCGCGTCCGACGGTGCCCACTCGGCGACGAGCAGGCGGCTCCCCGGCGGCAACGGCAGGTGGTTGCCGTGCATCGACTCCAGCTGATCGAGCAGGCGCGGCGCGACCACGAAGCCGAGGAGCTCGTCGTCGTCGGACCGCGTGCCCGGGCGAAGGAAGCGTCCGGCATCGTTGAGCTGGCGCCGGTGCTGCTCCCTCCAGCCGGCGACGAGCGCCCGGCCGTCGAGAACCGGTGCCCACAGCACCACGTCGGCGGCGGCGTCGCCCGCGGCGGCCGCTGCCAGCAGGGGAAGCGCAGCACTGCGCAACCCCACCATGCGCGGCGTGCGCACCGCAGACAGCGACTGCAGCATGGACATCGCCGCGCCCACGTCGCCCACCAGCGTGTCGACGTCGGTCGCATCGGTGTCGCCCGCGGAGTCGCCGCTTCCCGACCAGTCGAACCGCAGCACGTCGGTGCCTGCCGCGGAAAGCGATTCGGACAGGCTCCACAAGGCGCGCTGGCAGCGGATGCCTTCCTGGAGCAGCGGCGCGCACAGCAGCACCGCCCTCCGGGCATCGCCCGTGGGCGCATGCCGGATCCCCAGCAGCTCGCGCTGGCCGGCGCCGAAATGGAACAGGTCGGGCATCGGCTACGGACTCCGGCGGGCGGCAGGCGCCCTCCCGTCGGGCGTCACGACTGCACCGTGGCGCGGCTGCCACGCAGCAGCCCGCGCAGGTTGCCGACCAGGCGTGCACCCAGCCCCGGGGCCGGTGCGGTCGGATCCTCCGGCAGCGCCGAGGCCACCTGCCCCATGCCCTGCGTCGCCAGCGTCATCAGCTGCAGGCGCACGCCGGTGTCGCGGTGGACGCGGTTGGCCATCTGCACCGCGAGCATGGAGTGCCCCCCAAGGTCGAAGAAGTTGTCGCCGATGCCGACCTCGATCCCGAGCAGTTCCGACCAGACGCCCGCGAGATACGCGGTACGTGCATCCGGATAGCCGGGCCGCGCCACCGTGCGTGCCGCGACCGCGATCGCGGCGGTCGGCTTCGGCAACGCATTCCGGTCGACCTTGCCGTTGGGTGTCATCGGCAGGCGCGGCAGCACCACCACGTGCTGGGGCACCATGTAGTCGGGAAGCAGCGTCTTGAGGTGCGCGCGCAGGTCCCGTTCCACAGGCGTTCGCCGCGGTGCGGCGACCACGTACGCCACGATCCGGGCATCCCCCGGCCGGTCCTCGCGCACGATCACGACGCTGCGGGCGACGTCGCGGTGGGCGGCGAGCACGCTCTCGATCTCGCCCAGCTCGATCCGGTGGCCTCGCACCTTCACCTGGTGGTCCAGCCGTCCCAGGCACTCCAGCTGGCCGTCGATCCGCCAGCGGCCACGGTCGCCGGTGCGGTACAGCCGCTGCGGCACCGCAGCGCCCGGCAGCATCGCCTCGACGAAGCGCTCGGCCGTCAGCTCCGCACGGTGCAGGTAGCCCAGCGCCAGCCCGGTGCCACCGATGCACAGCTCGCCGGTCACCCCCG
>JAYRUX010000032.1:0-12560 GCA_041918855.1 Luteimonas sp. | reverse complement strand
CGCACGCGCGGGGCCGCGGTCGCGGCCAGCGGCCGCTCCTACAGATGAACCCCGCCGTCGCAGCCGTGGGCGCGGCGGGTCGTCACGCGCACTGCGCAGCGGGGGATGAACGGGTGCGGGGGACGGGCCGGGGCAGCGAGGGCGGCACCGTATAATCCGGCGCCCGACGTTCCGTGCCCGCCATGCCCTCCCCCGTGTCCGAACTCATCGACCTGCTCTCGCTGGAGCGGCTGGAACGCAACCTGTTCCGGGGCCAGAGCCGTGACATCGGCACCAAGTACGTGTTCGGCGGCCAGGTGCTCGGGCAGGCGCTGTCGGCGGCCCAGGCGACGCTCGAGGTGCCGCGCGCGGCGCACTCGCTGCACGCGTACTTCCTGCGCGCGGGCGATGTCGACCATCCGATCGTCTACGACGTCGACCGCACCCGCGACGGCGGGACGTTTTCCGTGCGCCGGGTGACCGCGATCCAGCACGGCAAGGTGATCTTCTTCTGCGCGGCCTCGTTCCAGGATGCCGAGAGCGGCGCCACCCACCAGATGTCGATGCCGCAGGTGCCCCGGCCGGAGGACATCGACCCGGCGCCGACGGTGCCGCCGGACGTGCTCGCGACGCTGCCGACCAAGATCCAGCGCTGGCTGAGCCGCGGCGGGCCGTTCGAATTCCGCCACGTGTATCCGCGCGACGAGCTCGCGCCGCCGAAGCGGCCGCCGTTCCAGCAGGTGTGGTTCCGGCTGGTCGACCGCGTCGGCGATGCGCCGGAGCTGCACCGTTCGCTGCTGGCCTACGCCTCCGATTTCCACCTGCTCGGCACCGCGACGTTTCCGCACGGCATCAGCTACTACCAGCCGAACGTGCAGATGGCGTCGCTCGACCACGCGCTGTGGTTCCACCGTCCGTTCCGTGCCGACGACTGGCTGCTGTACTCGATCGACAGCCCGAGCGCGCAGGACGCGCGCGGCTTGGCGCGCGGGCAGATCTACGACCGCGACGGCCACCTGGTGGCGAGCACGAGCCAGGAAGGGCTGATCCGCGTGGTCGAGGACGCCGCGGCGGCCGGCCAGGTCCCGGCGAGCGCCTGAGGTGCGCCAGGTCTTCTCCAGCCCGCGCCTCGAGAACGTCGAGGCGGTGGCGCAGATGCTCGAGGACGAGGGCATCGAGGTCCGGATCAGCAACGGCCGCTCCTACCGCGGCGGCATCCGCGGCAACTTCAGTTATGTCGACGATGCCAAGTCGCGGGCGCGGCCGGCGGTGTGGATCATCCGCTCCGAGGACCAGCCGCGCGCGCGGCAGATGCTGCGCGAGGCAGGCCTGCTGAAGACGAGCGCCGCGGCCGACGACAACTTCCTGCTGCCCGCGGTGCAACCGCGTGGCAGCGACGCCGACGACCCGTGGCGCAAGGGCGCGCGGTTCCGCTACGGGCTGCTGGTGCTGATCGCGGTGCTGGTGGCACTGGTGTTCGTGTCCTCGCGACGGACCGCGGGCGACGTGGACGCCATCGCCGATGCCTCGCCACCGCCGGCCGCGCGGACACCCGCGCTGGCCCCGGCGGAGGTGGCGACGGCGCCGGCGGTGTTCGGGATTCCCACCCCGCCGGCGCTCGCGGCGACGCTGTTCGCGGCGGAGCTGGCGGCCCCGGACATCTCCAGCGCCTGCCTGGCAGTGGACCGTGCGGATCCCGGCCCCGCCGTGCTGGCGGCGCTGGACGGCGCGACGGCCGAGGTGCAACCGGCCTCCAGTTGCGCCGGCGACGCGGTGCGGATGGAGGTGCGCGGCTATCGCACCGACGGCTCCGGTGTCGGCACGGTGGAGCTGCAGGTGGGCGAGGCCATCCGGCAACTGGAGGTCGAGCGCACCGGGCGCGACTGGCGCGTGACCGGTCCCGGCTGAGCCTGCGCGTCACATCCGGCGCGCACGGTCGTCCTGTCTGCATCTAACCCCGGCTGCCGTAGGATGACCACCGCCATGAACGCCACCGCCGTCGACCTGCTGATCCGCCGCGAACTGCCTGCCGCCGCCCGCGGCGACCGCGATGCCTACGGGCGCATGGTGGCTGCCAGCCAGAACACGGTGACCGCGGTCGCGCTCGCCATCACCCGCGACGTGCCCGCGAGCGAGGACATCGCGCAGGAAGCCTTCCTTTCGGCCTGGCAGAACCTGAAGCGCCTGAAGACCCCTGACAGCTTCCTGCCCTGGCTGCGCCAGATCACCCGCAACCTGGCCCGCGACCACCTCCGCGGCGGCAAGCGCCGGCCGCTGGACGGCGAGGCGGCCGAGCTCGCCATCGCGCATGCGGCCGACCCCGCCGCCACGCCGATGCAGCAGCTGATCGACGACGAGCGCGAGGCGGTGGCCGCCGACCTGATCTCGGAGCTCCCCGCCGAGAGCCGTGAAGTGCTGCTGCTGTACTACCGCGAGGGCCAGAGCTCGCAGCAGGTGGCGACGTTGCTCGGCATGTCCGATGCGGCGGTGCGCAAGCGCCTGTCGCGGGCCCGGCAGAGCGTGCGCGACGGCCTGCTGCAGAGGTTCGGCGAGTTCGCCCGCAGCAGCGCGCCAGGCATCGCGTTCACCGCGATGGTGGCCGGCGCGGTCGCCACCGCGGCACCGCCAGCGGCGGCGGCCACGGTCGTGGCCACGGTCGGCGCCTCGGCAACCGCAAAGGGCGTCGCCAAGATCGGAATGGGCAGCGCTGGCGGCATTGCCTTCGCCATCGGCATCAGCGCGGCGGCCATGTACTGGGCCTCCCGCTACCTGCTGCGGTTCGCCGCCACCGATGCCGAGCGTGCGGCGCTCCGCCGCTACGTCATCTGGCAGTGCGTCACCGGAGCCTCGTTCCTGGGCGCGATGCTCTATGCCGTCAGCCAGACCGAGGGCTGGGTGCCGCTGCTCGCAACCACGGTCGGCGGCTTCATCGTGATCAATTACCAGTCGCTGGTGTGGCTGCCGCGGATCATGGCGCCCTGCTTCGCGCGCATGGCGGCGCTCGACCCGGTCCGCGCGGCGCGCGCCCGGCGCGGCTTCACCTGGATGTACGGCTGGATCGGCTCGCTGATCGGAACCCTTGGCGGGTTCGGCGCACTGGCCTGGATGCTCTTCGACAGCGGGCGCCTGGGCTAGACACGCGAACGCCCGCGCATCGCTGCGCGGGCGTCGCAAGGTGCCGCCGGGATCAGCGGCGCGGCTTCGGCGCGAGCTCGCTCCGGCTCAGGGTGCCGTCGCGGTTGTCGTCCATCCACGCGAACCGCTTCGCCATGCGCGGCATCTTCTCGTCGACCTCGATCCGGCTGAGCTTGCCGTCGCGGTCGAGATCGGCTTCGGCGAACGCGGCATCGAAGCGCTTGGCCATCTCCGCCTGGCGCTGCGGACGCTGGCGCTCGTGCCAGGCCTGCACCTCCCTGCGCACGATGTGGCCGTCCTTGTTGGCGTCGACGGCGTCGAAATCGAAGCGGCTGCCCAGCCGGCCACCGGTGCGCTTGCCGCCCTGGTCCGCGGCCTTCGTGTCGAATTCCGCGCGGCTGATGCGGCCGTCGCCGTCGGTATCGAGGCGCTCGATGCCGCCGCCGTGGCGGCCCTGGCCATGGCGGCCCCGCTTGCCGTGGTGGCGCGGACGCTCGGCGGCGCTCAGGTTGCCGTCACCGTCGGCGTCAAGGTCGGCGAACTTCGCCGCCAGCCGCGGGTGCTTCGCGGCTTCGGCACGGGTGACGACACCGTCGCCGTCGGCATCGAGCTGGACGCGGGCCTCGCCCGGGCCCTTGGCCACGGCGAGCCCGGCGGTGCCGAGGGTGGCGACGACGAGTGCAGTGGCGACGAACATGGCGTGACGCTTCATGGGGTTCTCCTGGCGTGCAGCACGACGCTGCGACTGCAGGGGGAAACGCCGGGCGCGCGGGGCGGTTGACCGCGCCCGCCATTGGGCAGGCCCATCGTTCATGTTCGACCGACCGCATCCGCCGCAGCGCGCCCGGCCGCGGCAGTATGCTGGCCGGCATGGCCGTCGCCATCGCCCGCATGTTCTCGATCCTCGCGCATCCGCTGCCGGTGCTGGCATTCGCCCTGCTGGCGGTGGCGATGCTGCGTGGCGCGGGCGGCCATGCCCTGGCCCAGGTGGCGGCCGGTTTCGCCGTCGCCGCGGTGGCGGTGATGGGCTACTCCTGGTGGCGCGTGCGGCGCGGCGACTGGCGGCACGTGGACGCGAGCGGCGGCGTCGAACGGCGCCAGCTCAATTCCGTCCTGCTGCTGGTGCTGCCGGCGGCGGCGCTGGCCGCGGTGGCATCGGGCGCCACGGCCTTGGCCTGGCAGCTTGGCCTGGCGGCGCTGCCGGTGGCGCTCGCCATGGCCAGCGCGCGCTGGTGCACGCTGTCGCTGCACGTCGCGTTCGCGGTGTACGCGGCGCTGCTGCTGGCACCGGTGTCGACGCCGGCCGGAGCCGCACTCCTGCTGGTGGCCGCGGGCGTGGCTTGGTCGCGGCTGCGGCTGGCACGGCACGCGCCGCGGGACATCGCCGCCGGTGCCACCGCGGGTGCCGTGGCCGGCGCGCTGGCGTGGGCCATGACCAGTGGATGGGCGGGCTGACCGTGGGCGAGGCCGATGGCCTGCGGCTGTTCCACACCGGCGAGCACGCCTGCGGCTACTGGCCGGAACGGCAGGCGCGCGACCTGGTGCTCGACCCGCAGGATCCCCGGCTGCTGCAGTTCTACGAGCGCGCGCTGTCCTGGGGCTTCCGCCGCTCCGGCGACCTGGTGTACCGGCCGCACTGCCGCGGTTGCCGCGCCTGCGTGGCGGTGCGCATCCCGGTCGACGATTTCGAGCCGAACCGCAGCCAGCGACGCTGCCTGGCGCGCAACGCCGATGTCGAGGCGCGGGTGCTGCCGGCGGAACTCGACGAGGAACGCTTCGCGCTCTACCGGCGCTATCTGAAGGCCCGCCACCCCGGTGGCGGCATGGACGACCACGGCGCCGCCGAGTTCGACCAGTTCCTGATCGGACGCTGGTCGGACGGACGCTTCCTGGAGCTGCGCGCGGGCGGCCGCCTGCTGGCCGTGGCTGTCACGGACATCGTCGACGATGCGATGTCGGCGGTGTACACGTTCTACGACCCCGACGACCATGTGCGCGGCCTCGGCACGCTCGCGATCCTGCGCCAGATCGAATGGGCGCGCCGCGACGGCCGCCACCACCTCTATCTCGGCTACTGGATCTCGGGACACGACAAGATGGATTACAAGCGCAACTTCAGCCCGCTGGAATGGTTCGACGGCCGCGCCTGGCAGCGCGGCACCGACGGGCTGCCGCGATGAGCGCACGCGCGTTCGTGCTGCTGCTGGGGTGCGTGCTGCTGGCCGGCTGCGTGCGCGTCAACGTCCACGGCACGCCCCCCGCCACTGGAGGCTCCACCGTGCGCATCGCCACCTACAACGCCTCGCTGTACGACGATGCCGCCGGCGGCCTGGTGGCGCGCCTGCGCGCCGGCGACGACGACGACGCGCGCAAGATCGCCGCCGTGCTGCAACGCGTGCGCCCGGACATCGTGCTGCTGAACGAGTTCGACTTCGACGCCGAAGGCATCGCGGCCGACCTGTTCCAGCGCCGGTACCTCGAGGTGGCGCAGGCGGGTGGCGGTGAGGCCTTGCGCTACCCGTACCGCTACTTCGCGCCGGTGAATACCGGCGTGCCGAGCGGGCTCGACCTGGACCGCAACGGCCGGGCCGGTGGCGAGGGCCGCGACCGCGGCAACGATGCCTGGGGCTACGGCCTGCACCCGGGGCAGTACGGGATGCTGCTGCTGTCGCAGCATCCAATCGACGCGGGTGACGTGCGCACGTTCCAGCTGCTGAAGTGGAGCGCGATGCCGGGGGCGCGACGGCCGATGGATCCGGCGACGGGCACATGGTGGTATCCGGACGCGGTCTGGGAGCAGCTGCGGCTGTCGTCGAAATCGCACTGGGACGTGCCGGTGCGCACGCCGGCCGGGGTGGTGCACGTGCTGGCGTCGCACCCGACGCCGCCGGTGTTCGACGGGCCGGAGGACCGCAACGGCAGCCGCAACCATGACGAGATCCGGTTGTGGACGGAGTACCTGTCGGGCGGGGACGACGGGTGGCTGTGCGATGACGGGGGGCGGTGCGGTGGCCTGGCGGCGGATGCGCGCTTCGTGGTGCTGGGGGACCTCAACAACGATCCGGTGTCGGGGGACGGGTTGCACGAGGCGATCGTGGGGTTGATGCGGCATCCGCGGGTGTTGCAGGTGGGGGCGCCGCGGAGCGAGGGGGCGGTGGCGCTGGCGCGGTCGCGGGGCTTTTCTGGCGACGGGGATGCTGGTGTGGCTACCGGGGATTTCGGGGGGAAGGTGGGGGCGTTGCGGCTGGATTACGTGTTGCCTTCGCGGGGGTTCGAGGTCGAGGACAGCGGGGTGCTCTGGCCGGCTCCGGGGGAGGACGGCGCGGACATCGTGGACGGGAGTGACCATCGGCTGGTGTGGGTCGATTTGCGCGGGTAAGGCGTGTACCGGGCTCCGGCTGGAGCGCGCCCCGCCATGGGGTACCGTCGCCGGCTCGGTCGGCCATCCATGGCCGACTCGCCTACCGCGCGCATCCATGCGCGCTGCGCCGGTACCCCATGGCAGGCCGCGCGTCGGCGTGCGGATGACGCGGCTTCTGCGACCCGGGCGTCGCAGCTGCGATGCTTGCTCCGGATGTTTCGGACATTCGCCTCCGACTCGCCTACCGCGCGCATCCATGCGCGCTGCGCACGTACCCCATGGCACGCCGCGCGTCGGCGTGTGGATGACGTGGCTTCTGAGACGCGTGTCATCGCGGCCGCGATGCTCGCCGCGGGTCGCACGAATTTCCGTTGCTGGCGCCTTACCGCGCGCACCACGTGGCGAGAGGGCCGGTCGGACAAAGATCCCGCGGGACGATCAGGTGGCGGGGCGTTCGGGGGAGTCGCTGGTGGGGAGGGCCTGGGCGGGGGCGTCGGAGGCGGGGGCGGTGGGGCCGGTGACGGGGAGGGGCTGGGCGGGTTTGTCGGGGGTGCGGGGGCCGAAGCCGAAGCTGCCGTCGCTCTGGGTGGAGACGATCATGCGCACCATCGCGGAGGGCACCATGAGTTCGAGGGCGATGTCGGCGCCCTGGGCGTCGTGGCCATGCAGGGTGAGTTCGATGAAGGCGCCGCCGGTGTCGACTTCGTCGCAGCGGACGTGGGCGCCGGCGGGGCCGTCCTGCAGGTAGGGCTTGATGCCGTCGCCCAGTGCCTCGAGTGCCTGCGGGTAGAAGAAGACGGCGTAGCCGTTGCGTCCATTCATCGTGTGCGTGCCTTGGCGTGGGGGACGGGGATCATCGCAGCTCGACCGTGAGTGCCGCGGCGGCGGTGCGGGCGCGGTCGCGGGCGGTTTCGACGTCATCCGCTCGCGCAAGCGTCACCGCCACGCGGCGCTGGCCGTCGACGCGCGGCTTGCCGAACAGGCGCAGTGCGGTGGCCGGTGCCTGCAGCGCGTCGTCGACGCCGGAGAACACGGGCACGCCGGTGCCCTCGGCGAGCACGGCGCAGGAGGCGGACGGACCCCAGGTGGCGATGCAGCCGCCGTCGCCGACGTGCACCGGCAGGCCGAGGATGGCGCGGGCATGCAGGGCGAACTGGCTGAGTTCCTGCGAGGCGAGCGTGACCAGGCCGGTGTCGTGCGGGCGCGGGGAGACTTCGGAGAACCAGACGTCGTCGCCGCGCACGAACAGTTCGATGCCGAACACGCCCCAACCGCCGAGTGCGTCGGTGACGGTGCGCGCCACGCCCTGTGCACGCGCCAGCGCGCGCGTAGACATCGGTTGCGGCTGCCAGCTCTCGCGGTAGTCGCCGTCCCGCTGCAGGTGGCCGATGGGCGCGCAGAACGCGGTGCCGCCGGCGTGGCGCACGGTGAGCAGGGTGATCTCGTAGTCGAAGTCGACGAAGCCCTCGACGATGACGCGGCCGGCGCCGGCACGGCCGCCGCTCTGCGCGTACTCCCAGGCGCGGTCGACATCCTCCTGCGTGCGCACCAGGCTCTGGCCCTTGCCCGACGAGGACATCACCGGCTTGACCACGCACGGCAGGCCGATCGCGGCGACCGCTTCGACGTACTCCTCGCGGGTGTCGACGAAGCGGTAGGGCGAGGTCGGCAGCTCGAGCTCCTCGGCCGCCAGCCGGCGGATGCCTTCGCGGTCCATCGTCAGCCGCGCCGCACGCGCCGTGGGCACGATGCGGGTGCCGGTGCCATCGGCAGCGAACTCCGCTTCCAGCGCCTCGAGCGTGGCGGTGTGGATGGCCTCGATCTCCGGCACCACCAGGTGCGGGCGCTCGCGCTCGACGAGCGCGCGGATGGCGGCGCCGTCGAGCATGTCGAGCACGTGGCTGCGGTGCGCCACCTGCATCGCCGGTGCATCGGCGTAGCGGTCCGCCGCGATCACCTCTACCCCGAAGCGCTGCAGCTCGAGCGCGACCTCCTTGCCGAGCTCGCCGGAACCCAGCAGCAGCACGCGCAGGGCGTGGGGGGACAGGGGGGTGCCGATCGAGCGCATGCGAGGGGTCCGGTGCCGGGGGCGGACAGTGTAGGAGACGCCGCCGTCGCGCTTGACAGAGTGATATCACTTCGATATCACTATGCCTGACCCGGGAGGCCGGGAACGAACAAGGGGATGTGCCATGAAAGAGAACCCGATCCGCTCCCTGCCCGGGATCCCGATGCTGCTGGTGCTGGTCGCCCTCGCCGCCCTTGCGGCCTACGCCATGGTGTCGGGTACGCGGATGCACGACGCGGCGTGGATCGGCGGCGGCATCGCGCTGTTCGTGGTCTCGGGGTTCTGCCTGTTCGGCCTGTACATGGTCGAGCCCAACCAGGCGGCGGTGGTGAGCCTGTTCGGCAAGTACGTCGGCACGGTGAAGGACAACGGCCTGCGCTGGAACAACCCCTTCTACAGCAAGCGCAAGGTGAGCCAGCGCGTGCGCAATTTCGAGAGCGGCAAGCTCAAGGTCAACGAGCTCGACGGCAGCCCGATCGAGATCGCCGCGGTGATCGTGTGGCAGGTGGTGGACTCCGCGGAAGCCGTCTACAACGTCGACGACTACGAGAGCTTCGTGCACATCCAGTCCGAAGCCGCGCTGCGCGCGATGGCCACCAGCTACCCCTACGACCAGCACGAGGAGGGGCAGATCTCGCTGCGCAGCCACCCCACGGAGATCTCCGACCGCCTGAAGGAGCACCTGGACGAGCGCCTGACCACCGCCGGCGTCGACGTCATCGACGCGCGCATCAGCCACCTCGCCTACGCCCCGGAGATCGCCCAGGCCATGCTGCAGCGCCAGCAGGCCAATGCCGTGATCGCCGCGCGCACGCGCATCGTCGCCGGTGCCGTGGGCATGGTGGAAATGGCGCTGGAGGAACTGCAGAAGAACGGCGTCGTGCACCTGGACGAGGAGCGTAAGGCGTCGATGGTGAGCAACCTGCTGGTGGTGCTGTGCAGCGACCGGGCCACGCAACCGGTGGTCAACGCCGGCAGCCTGTACTGATGCCCATGGACCGGCAGCACGCACCGGGCGGCGCGAACACGCCATGAGCGAGAAGAAGGCCTACCCGCTGCGCATCAACGCCGACGTCCTGGCCGCGACGCAGCGCTGGGCCGACGACGAACTGCGCAGCGTCAACGCCCAGATCGAATACGTGCTGCGCGACGCACTGCGCAAGGCCGGGCGGCTGCCGCCCCGCGACGACACCAAAAAGGATGGCAGGACATGAGCCAGTGGGAGTACAAGGTCGTGGAAATCAAGCCGAACCTGGTCGGCCAGCTGAAGGCGCAGGTGGTCCAGGACGAGCTTTCGAAACTGGGCAAGCTCGGCTGGGAGCTGGTCGCCTTCACCCATCCCCCCATGAATGGCGCCATCGCCATCTTCAAGAAGGAGCAACGCTGATGAAGACACTTATGCTGGTCCTCGCCACCGCGCTCGCGGCCGCGTCCGCCGCGTTCCCGTCCACCGCGCGCGCGCAGGATCCCGCCACCGCCGACGCGCCAGCACAGGCAGGGGCGCCGGCGACCGAAGCGCCCGCTTCCGCGGAAGCCCTCGCCGCTGCCAACCGCTTCCTCGACCGCTTCTACGCCGGCGAGTTCGAGGCTGCGCGCGAGGATTTCGACGCCACCATGCGCGACGCGCTCAGCGCCGAACAGCTGGCGACCGTCGCGATGCAGCTCGAGGGCGCGGGCCCCCTGGTTTCGCGCGGCACGCCGAAGACCTCGCACATGGACGGCTACCAGGTGCTGGTGTTCCCGCTGCAGCACGAGGCGGCCGCAGTGGACGGCACCATCAGCATCGACGGCGACGGCCGCATCGCGGGCGTGTTCTTCACCCCGTCCAGGGGCGGCGGCGACTGACGCCGGCATGGGCGGACACCGGCGCGGGCTCGCGGCTGCGCGCGGGCGGCGCTAGGCTGTCCCCATGCGCAAGCCGCCCCACCCGCTGGTCAACACGTCCGACATCGAACTCTGGCCGGGCGGCCTGCTGCGCGCCCGCGCCAACCGCGATGCCCGCGCGCTGGCGCGTGCGACCACCGTGCTGCGGCGCAAGCGCGACGGCGCCTACCTGGCCGCCGACCTCCCCGAAGGCCTGCTGCCGCTGGTGCCGAGGCTGGCCGCCGAACCGGGCATCGACGATGCACTCGCCCAGCTGGGCCACCCGCCGGCGCATGCCCGCGGCGGCCTCGAGCGCGTGCCCACCCTGCCCCTGCATCGACTGCACGACCGCCTCGCACAGCTCGATCTGGATGCCGATGCCTACGCCGCGCGCACCGGCCTGGCGCTGGTGCCGGAACCCGCCTGGCTCGCGCTCGCCGGCCACGACCGCTACCGGCGTGCGCTGTGGCTGCACGTGGACGCCGCACGTGCGTGGCGACACATGCGCTCGGCCGCGCTGCGCGACGGCGTGTTGCTGGAGGCGGTCTCCGGCTACCGCAGCCACGACTACCAGCTGGGCATCTTCGAACGCAAACGCGCGCGTGGGCTCGACCTCGACGCGATCCTCGCGGTGAACGCGGCGCCCGGGTATTCCGAGCACCATGGCGGGCGCGCGCTCGACATCTCCGCGCCTGGCGAACCCGCGGCCGAGGAATCGTTCGAGGGCACGGCCGCGTTCGCCTGGCTGGGCGCGAACGCCACGCACTTCGGATTCACCATGTCCTACCCGCGCGACAACCCGCACGGGATCGTCTACGAGCCCTGGCACTGGTGCCACCAAGGGGCGTGACCGGCGTGGTCAGCGGTCCAGCGGACTGAGGACGCCGCCGGCACCGCGATTGAGCACGTGCGTATAGATCTGCGTGGTGCTGACATCCTTGTGCCCGAGCAGCTCCTGCACGGTGCGGATGTCGTACCCGGCCTCGATCATGTGGGTGGCGAACGAGTGCCGCAGCGTGTGCGGCGTCACCGGCTTGTCGAGCCCGGCTGCGCGCGCCGCACCGCCCACCGCGCGCTGCAGCACCTTCTCGTCGATGTGGTGGCGTTTCTCCGCGCCGTCGCGCGGGTCACGGCTGCGCCGCGCCGCCGGGAACACGTACGCCCACGCCAGCTCGCGCTGCGCGTTCGGATACTTCCGCGCCAGCGCGAACGGCAGGTACACCGCACCGTAGCCCGCCTCCCGGTCGCGCGCGTGCAGCACGCGTACGTCCTCCACCTGGCGCCGCAACGCCTCGCGCAGGCTGGCCGGCAACACCGTGCGCCGGTCCTTGCCGCCCTTGCCATCGCGCACGGTGAGCTCGTTGCGGCCGAAGTCGACATCCTTCACCCGCAACCGCAGGACCTCCATCAACCGGAGGCCGCTGCCGTAGAGCAGCCCCGCCATCAACCACTCGCGCCCCGACAGATGGCGCAGGAGAGACGACACCTCGCCGCGTGACAGCACCACCGGCAGTTTGCGCGGCCGCTTCGCCCGGACCACGTTCTCCATCCACGGCAACTCGATGCCCAGCACCTCCCGGTAGAGGAACAGCACCGCCGACAGCGCCTGGTTCTGCGTGCTCGGCGCCACGTGCCCATCGACCGCCAGCCCCGACAGGAACCGCTCCACCTCCACCCCGCCAAGTGACCGCGGATGCGCCGGCGCATTGGCGCGTATATACCGGCGAATCCACCCCATATACGCCTGGTCCGTCCGCAAGCTGTAGTGTTTGACCCGCAACCGGCGGCGAACTTCGCCCAACAGCGTCGGCGGGCCGACGCCGCTCGAACCATCCACAGACAGGGTGTCCTCGCCGGCATACGACATCGCGGGGTCTCTTCGCACCAGATCCCGAGCAGGCTCCGCCGACCGCAGGGCCAATACCATCGGCGTAAGCCCATGATCCGGGTAAGGTTCCGGCGGATTGACCCCCACCTGCCCGGAGCCCAGACTCAGGCGCTACACCCCACTTTGGGGTCTACTTGTTGTTAGACGTGTGATGGATCGCCAAACCTCGCCATGCAAGTTCTGTAGGCCGATCAACCTCGTCTGCTTCTGGGGTGAGATGCCCGTTCGATCTTGGAAGCGCCCTGCACTGCTCGCCGCTTCCTCCT
>JAYRUX010000031.1:0-12732 GCA_041918855.1 Luteimonas sp. | reverse complement strand
CGCAACTGGCAGGCCGGCCGATCCGGGACCACCGAGCGAGGCCCGCGAATGGGCCCGGATCGGCCGGCCTGCCCTCCGGATACCCATACGAGGCGCTCTTCGCCCTACCACCCCGATCAGGCTGTCGTCGGGGAGCGGGGCGGGTCGGCCGCGCCAACAAAGCGAGTATCGGGGAGCGACTTGGCGTGGCCGGCCCGCCCCGCCCTACGGATACCGCCTTGCTTCCCGCGCAGCCTCTCGCAATTAGAATCAGCCGCGCGCGAACACCAGGCTCGCGTTCGTGCCGCCGAAGCCGAAGCTGTTCGACATCACGGTATCCAACGTCGCCTCCCGGCTCTCGCGCAGGATCGGGAATCCTTCGACGCGCGGATCGAGGGTGGCGATGTTCGCCGAGCCTGCCATGAACCCGTCGCGCATCATCAGCAGGCAGTAGATCGCCTCCTGCACGCTCGCGGCGCCCAGCGAATGGCCGCTCAGCGCCTTGGTCGACGACAGCGGCGGCACGCCGTCGCCGAACGCCTTGCGCACGGACTCCAGCTCCACGATGTCGCCCAGCGGCGTCGAGGTCCCGTGCGTGTTGAGGTAGTCGATGGTGCCGACCGCCTGCCCGCCGATGCCCGCCATCGCCATCGCCATGCAACGCACCGCGCCCTCGCCCGACGGCGCCACCATGTCCACGCCATCCGACGTGACGCCATAGCCGACCAGCTCCGCGACGATGTTCGCCCCGCGCGCCAGCGCGTGTTCGCGTTCCTCCAGCACCAGCATCCCGGCGCCGCCGGCGATGACGAAGCCGTCGCGGTCGACGTCGTAGGGGCGCGAGGCCGTCTCCGGCGTCTCGTTGTACTTGCTCGACAGCGCGCCCATCGCATCGAACTGCGCCGTCATCCCCCAGTGCAGTTCCTCGCCGCCGCCCGCCACGATCACGTCCTGCGCGCCGTGGCGGATGAGGTCCGCCGCGGCGCCGATGCAGTGCGCCGACGTCGCGCATGCCGCCGACAGCGAATAGCTCACGCCGCGGATGCCGAACGCGGTCGACAGCGTCGCCGACACCGTCGAGCCCATCGTGCGGGGCACCATGTACGGGCCCACCTTGCGCACGCCCTTCTCGCGCAGCAGGTCGCCGGTGGCGATCTGCCACTCCGGCGAGCCGCCGCCGGAACCGGCGATGAGACCGGTGCGCTCGTCGCGCACCTGCGCGTCGCTCAATCCCGCGTCGGCGATCGCGTCCTGCATCGCGACGTACGCATAGCCCGCGGCATCGCCCATGAAGCGCTTGAGCTTGCGGTCGATGCGCTCGGCAAGGTCGATCTCCGGCGCACCGGCGACGCGGCTGCGCAGGCCGAGCGCCTCGTACTCCGGCATGTAGCGGATGCCGGAGCGACCTTCGCGCAGCGATGTGGACACCGTGGCGGCATCGTTGCCCAGGCAGGACACGATGCCGAAGCCGGTGACGACGACACGCCGCATGTCAGAACCCCTCCGTCGAGGTGAACAGCCCCACCCGCAGGCCTTCGGCGACATAGATCTCGCGCCCGTCGACGAGCGTGCGGCCATCCGCGATGACGAGTTCAAGCTTGCCGCGCATGACGCGGCGGATGTCGATCTCGTAGCTGACGAGCTTCGCGTCCGGCAGCACCTGGCCGCTGAACTTCACCTGGCCCACGCCCAGCGCGCGGCCACGGCCCGGCGCACCCAGCCAGGGCAGGTAGAACCCGCACAGCTGCCACATCGCGTCCAGGCCGAGGCAGCCCGGCATCACCGGGTCGCCGTCGAAATGGCACTCGAAGAACCAGAGGTCCGGCCGGATGTCGAGTTCGGCGCGGACCACGCCCTTGCCGTGCCGGCCGCCTTCGGTGGAGATCTCGGTGATGCGGTCGAACATCAGCATCGGCGGCAGCGGCAGCCGCGCGTTGCCCGGGCCGAACATCCGGCCGTGGCCACAGGCGAGCAGCTGCTCTCGATCGAAGGAAGCGGGTCGGGTCATGGGCCTCTCGTGCCGTCGGTGAGCTGGGCATTTTCGCTCATTGCCGCCACGGGCGCGTCGAGGCGCCCGCGCGAGGCGGACCGTACGCAAACGTATGGCGACGCGCCGAGGCGCGAGCCGCGAGTTCAGGCCGGCGGATCGTCCGCAGGCCAGTCCTCGGCGAGGCCGGGGTGCGCCTCGATGCGCAGGTCCAGGCCCGCCGCGTCCATCCACTCCGAGGCACCTGTGCCCCCGGGCCAGCCGCAGGCTTCGTACTCGAGGTCGATGTTGTCGTTGCGCATGGGCATGGCCGCTGGTCCGGGACGCACATGTCACCACCGGCCGAGGCCTCCGGCGCTGACCTGGATCAAGCCTTTTGTGCGCGGTGTCCGGCAGGCCGATGTCCCATGCATGGCACAGTAGCCCCTGCCGGCTCGATCCGCCGGCCATTCAGGTCCTCGATTCGACCGACCTGGTGACAACTGGACAGGCTCCGCGACGATGCCCTACGAGTCGCGGGCGCCTCCGAAACCGAGGGAGTTCCGATGAACCGATCCACCGCGCGATGCCTTGCCGTTGCTGCCGCCTTCGTCCTGGCGCTGGCCGCCTGCGACCGCGGCGACGGTGCCGCCGGCACCCCTGCCGGCGCCTCCGCCAGCAGCAAGGCGGCGGATGGCACCGGCGGCTCGCGCAAGGGCGATTTCGGTCCTCCGCAGGGCAAGCCGATCAACGCGGTGCTCACCAGCCCGCCGCTCGTGCCGCCCGCCACCGGCCGCGATCACCCCGCGAAGGTGGTGGTGGAACTGGAGGTGATCGAGAAGGTCATGCCGATATCCGAGGGCGTGGACTACACCTTCTGGACCTTCGGCGGCACGGTCCCCGGCAGCTTCATCCGCGTGCGCCAGGGCGACACGGTGGAGTTCCACCTGCGCAACATGCCGGACAGCAAGATGCCCCACAACATCGACCTGCATGGCGTGACCGGGCCCGGCGGCGGCGCCTCCTCCAGCTTCACCGCACCCGGCCACGTCACCCGCTTCACCTTCAAGGCACTCAACGCGGGGCTCTACGTCTACCACTGCGCCACCGCGCCGGTGGGCATGCACGTGGCCAACGGCATGTACGGCCTGATCCTGGTCGAGCCGCCGGAAGGCCTGCCCAAGGTCGATCGCGAGTACTACGTGATGCAGGGCGACTTCTACACCACCGGCAAGTACCGGGAGAAAGGCCTGCAGCCGTTCGACATGGAACGGGCGATCGACGAGAACCCGACCTACGTGCTGTTCAATGGCTCGGAAGGCGCGATCACCGGCGACAACGCGCTCACCACCAAGGTCGGCGAAACCGTGCGCCTCTACGTCGGCAACGGCGGTCCCAACCTCGTGTCGAGCTTCCATGTCATCGGCGAGATCTTCGACAAGGTCTGGTACGAGGGCGGCACCCACTTCCAGGAGAACGTGCAGACCACGCTGATCCCGGCGGGCGGCGCGGCGATGATGGAGTTCCACATGGAGGTGCCCGGCAGCTACGTTCTGGTCGACCACAGCCTGTTCCGCGCCTTCAACAAGGGGGCGCTCGGCATCCTCAAGGCCGAAGGCCCGGAGAACAGGGAGATCTACTCGGGCCTGGAGGTGGACGCGGTGTACATCGGCGACAGGGCACAGCCGAACATGGAGGCGGTGGCCACGGCCGCGGCCGCGGCGAAGACCGGCGACCTCACAGTCGAGGACCAGATCGAGGCCGGCAGGGCGCTGTACCAGGGCACCTGCTCGACCTGCCACATGGCCAACGGCGAAGGCATGGACGGCCTGTTCCCGCCGCTGGCGAAGTCCGACTACATCGCCGCCGACCCGCAGGCGGTGCCGCGCGTGATCCTGCACGGCCTGCAGGGCAAGGTGACCGTCAACGGGACCGACTACGACTCGATCATGCCGCCGATGGCGCAGCTGACCGACGACGAGGTCGCGAACATCTCGACCTACGTGCTCAACACCTGGGGCAACCCGGGCGGACGGGTGAGCAAGGCCGAGGCCGCGGCGATCCGGCAGCAGAAGCCGGCCAACGCCTCGCAAGGCCACTGACGGTGCAGCGCGCCGCCCTGCTCCTGTTCGCGTTGCCCGTGGCCGGCGCCTTGGCGGCCGGTGCGGGTTACGTGACGGTGCCGGGCGGCAGCTTCGCCAGCACGCTGGATTACGAGGATGTCGAGGGCAAGGTCCGCGTGGCGCCGTTCCGGATGATGCGTACGCCGGTCACCAATGCCGACTTCCTCGCGTTCGTCAAGGCGCACCCGCAATGGCGGCGCGACCGCGTCGCGACCGTCTTCGCGGAGCCGCGGTACCTCTCGCACTGGGCGGGGCCGCTCGCGCTGGGCGCTGCCGCGCCGGCGCAGCCGGTGGTCCAGGTGAGCTGGTTCGCGGCGTCGGCCTATTGCGAGGCGCAGGGCGCGCGACTGCCGGACTGGAACGAGTGGGAGTTCGCCGCCGCCGCCGACGAGCGGCGCTTCGACGCGCGCAGCGACCCGGCCTGGCGCGAGCGCATCCTGCGCTGGTACTCGCAGCCGTCGAAGTCGGCGCTGCCCCGGGCCGGGCTGCAGGCCGCCAACGCCTACGGCGTGCAGGACCTGCACGGGCTGGTATGGGAGTGGACCGGAGACTTCTCGTCGCTGCTGGTCGAAGCCGACAACCGCACCCAGGGCGATCCCGACGACGCGCGCTTCTGCGGCGCCGGCGCCCTGTCCATGGACGACCGCGACAACTACGCGGTGCTGATGCGGGTGGCGATGCTGTCGTCGCTGGACGCGGAGGACACCACGGCGAACCTCGGCTTCCGCTGCGTCAAGGACCTGCCATGACGCGATTGCGCCTCGTCGCGCTGCTCGCTGCGCTGGCCGTTGCCCCGGCCCTGGCCGCACCGCCGGCCACGCCGGCGCCGCTCCCCCGGGACTCGGTCTACCAGCTCGACGTGCAACTCACCGACCAGGCCGGGCGGACCCGGCCATGGTCCTCGCGTCGCGGCCGGCCGCAGCTGGTTTCGATGTTCTACACCTCGTGCCAGTTCATCTGCCCGCTGATCGTCGACAGCGGCAAGGCGGTCGAGAAGCAGCTCGCGCCGGCGCAGCGCGAGCGGCTGGGGATCCTGCTGGTGAGCATGGACCCGGCGCGCGACACCCCGGCGAAGTTGAAGACGGTCGCGGACCAGAGGCGCCTGGACACCGCGCGGTGGACGCTGGCGGCACCGCCCGCGGCCGATGTGCGCGCGATCGCCGGGGTCCTCGGCATCCGCTACCGGGCGCTCGCCGACGGCGAGTTCAACCACACCAGCGCGCTGGTGCTGCTCGACGCCGACGGTCGCATCCTGGCCCGCACCGACACCATGGGCACCCGTCCGGACCCGGATTTTGTCGCCGCGGTGCGCCGCGCGACGTCGCCCTGAACGCCCCGCCCTGGCCAGCGCGGGGAACACTCCGGAATTGATCTGGGTCAGGGCCGGCCGAAACCGCGCTGCCTACCATGGCGCCATTCCCACAGACCGACCCCACGGAGAAGCACCATGAAGCTGTCCCAGGCCCTGCTCGCCGCCGCCCTGCTCTGCGGCGCCCCGCTGGCCCACGCCGCCGCCAACTGCACCATCGACCTGTCCGGCGACGACCGCATGCAGTTCGACAAGAAGGAAATCACCGTCTCGGCTTCGTGCCCGAAGATCACCGTCAACCTGAAGCACACCGGCAAGCTGCCGGCGCAGGCGATGGGCCACAACGTCGTCGTCACCGCCACGCCCGACGTCGCCGGGGTGGCCGCGGCCGGGATGAAGGCCGGTGCCGCGGACCAGTACGTGCCGAAGGGCGATGCCAAGGTGATCGGCTTCACGCCCGTCATCGGCGGCGGCGCCACCACCACCGCGACATTCGCCGGCAGCAAGCTGAAGGCCGGTGGCGACTACACGTTCTTCTGCTCGTTCCCGGGCCACTCCGCGATCATGAAGGGCAAGCTGGTCGTCACGAAGTAGTCCGCGCCGCCCCTGCCCCGGGCAGGTGGGCATCGAGGCCGGTCCGCCCCCCGTGGCGTGCCGGCCTCGCCGTTTTTGATCGGGGTCAATAACGCGCCTGCCGGCAACGGCGACAATACCCCGGTTCCCGACAGGTCCCTCCATGAACGCACATGCCGCGGCCGCAACGGCCGCCACCGCCCGCCATCCGGCGCCCGGCGGCGAGTTCTACAACGACAGGGTGGTGCTCCAGTTCGCGATCGCGACGGTCGTCTGGGGCATCGTGGGCATGCTGGTCGGCGTCGTCATCGCCGCGCAGCTGTACTGGCCCACCCTCACCGAGGGCATCCCGTGGCTCAGCTACGGGCGTCTGCGCCCGCTGCACACCAACGCGGTGATCTTCGCCTTCGGCGGCAGCGCGCTGTTCGCCACCAGCCTGCACGTGGTGCAGCGCACCTGCCACGTGCGGCTCATCTCCGACCGCCTCGCGTCCTTCGTGTTCTGGGGCTGGCAGCTGGTCATCGTCGCCGCCGCGGTCACGCTGCCGCTGGGCATCACCCAGAGCAAGGAATACGCCGAGCTCGAGTGGCCGATCGACATCCTGATCACGGTGGTGTGGCTGGCCTACGCCTGGCTGTTCTTCGGCACGATCGCCAAGCGCCGCGTCAGCCACATCTACGTCGCCAACTGGTTCTACGGCGCCTACATCATCACCATCGCGCTGCTGCACGTGGTCAACAACCTCGCGCTGCCGGTGGGCCTCGGCAAGTCGTACCAGGTCTACACCGGCGCGGTCGACGCGATGGTGCAATGGTGGTACGGCCACAACGCCGTCGGCTTCTTCCTGACCGCCGGCTTCCTCGGGATGATGTACTACTTCGTGCCCAAGCAGGCCGGGCGCCCGGTGTACTCGTACCGGCTTTCGATCGTGCACTTCTGGGCGCTGATCGCGGTCTACATGTGGGCCGGCCCGCACCACCTGCAGTACACGGCGCTGCCGGACTGGGCGCAGTCTGTGGGCATGGTGTTCTCGCTGATCCTGCTCGCCCCGAGCTGGGGTGGCGCGATCAACGGGATCCTGACCCTGTCGGGGGTGTGGCACAAACTGCGCACCGACCCGATCCTGAAGTTCCTCATCGTCGCGCTCAGCTTCTACATGATCGCGACCTTCGAGGGCCCGATGATGTCGATCAAGACGGTGAACTCGCTGTCGCACTACACCGACTGGACCGTCGGCCACGTGCACGCGGGTGCGCTGGGCTGGGTGGCGATGATCTCGATCGGCTCGATCTATGCGCTGCTGCCGCGCCTGCTCGGCCGCGAGGCCATGTTCTCCACGCGCTGGATCGACCTCCACTTCTGGATCCACACCCTCGGCGTGGTGCTCTACATCGCCTCGATGTGGATCGCCGGCGTCATGCAGGGCCTGATGTGGCGCGCGACCAACGACGACGGGACGCTGACCTACAGCTTCGTCGAGGCGCTCAATTCGACCTACCCCTATTACCTGGTGCGCTTCGGCGGCGGGGTGGTGGTGCTCGCGGGCATGGTGCTGATGGCCTGGAACACGTGGAAGACCTTCGCGACGGCACCGTCGACGGAACCGCAGCCGGTGCTCGCGCCGGACCCCGCATCGGCGCGCGCCTGAGGACCCCGGCATGAGCGACAAGAAAGGCAATGCGCACGAGAAGGTCGAGAAGAACGTCGGCCTGATGGCGATCCTGATCGCGGTCGCGGTCTCCTTCGGCGGCCTCGCCGAGATCATCCCGCTGATGTACCAGGCCGAGGCGATCGAGCCGCTGCCGGGCGTCGAGCCATACCCGGCGCTGGAGCTGGCCGGGCGCGACGTCTACGTGCGCGAGGGCTGCTACAACTGCCACTCGCAGATGGTGCGCACGCTGCGCTTCGAGACCGAGCGCTACGGCCATTACTCGATGGCCGGCGAGTCGGTGTACGACCGCCCGTTCCAGTGGGGCTCGAAGCGCACCGGGCCGGACCTGGCGCGCGTCGGCGGCCGCTATTCCGACGACTGGCACCGGGTGCACCTGATGAACCCGCGCGACGTGGTGCCGGAATCCAACATGCCGGCGTACTCGTGGCTGGCGGACGCGCGGCTCGACGGCGCCGACGTCACCCGCCGCATGCGCGCGCTGCAGGCGCTGGGCGATCCCTACGAGGACGCGGACATCGCCGCGGCGGCGGAGGCCGTGCGTGGCAAGAGCGAGCTCGACGCGATCGTGGCCTACCTGCAGGGGCTTGGCCTGCACGCGCCGAAGGGGCAGTGACATGACCTCCGGACTCATCACCCTCGCGCTGCTGCTGCTGTTCGTCGGCGGCTGGATCTGGGCCTGGAGCCCGCGGCGCAAGCGCAGCTTCGACGAAGCCGCGCGGCTTCCGCTGGACGACGGCGAGGCCGCCGCCGGGCGCGCCGCGGACGCCGCCGCACGCGGCAACGACAACGACAACGACAACGACAACGACGGTGCCGGCGCAGGCGCCGACCAGGGGGAGCGGCAATGAGCACGGGCTGGTCGTGGTACGTCATCGCCCTGGTGGTGCTGAACATCGTCGGCTGCGTGTGGCTGCTGTGGTGGACCGCACGCCGCCGCCCCGGCGACCCGGGTCCCACCGAGACCAGCCACGTCTGGGACGGCGACATCACCGAGTACAACAAGCCCCTGCCGCGGTGGTGGATCAACCTGTTCTACCTGACCATCGTGTTCTCGATCGGTTACCTGGCCTGGTTCGGTGGCTTCGGCAGCTACCAGGGCCTCTCCGGCTGGTCGTCGGTCGCCGAGCACGACCTCGACAAGGCGCGCCGCGACACCCTGCTCGAAGAGACCTTCGCGCTGCATGCCAACCGCGCTCTTCCGGTGCTGGCGCGCGATCCCGACGCGCTCGCGCTCGGCCGCTCGATCTTCGCCAACACCTGCGCCACCTGCCACGGCTCGTCCGCGGGCGGCGCCATCGGCTACCCGGACCTGGCCGACGACATCTGGCACTGGGGCGGCGAGCCAGACGACGTGCTCACCAGCATCCTCGACGGCCGCGAAGGCGTGATGCCGCCCTGGGGCACGGTGCTGCAGGGCATGGGTGGCGAGCAGGCGGTGACCGCGACGGTCGCCTACGTGCGCTCGCTGTCCAATCCCAGCGCCACCGGCGACTGGTTCGCGGCGCGCGGCAAGCAGCATTACGACGGCCTGTGCGCCGCCTGCCACGCCCCCGACGGGCGCGGCAACCCCAGCATGGGCGCGCCCGACCTCACCGACGACTACTGGCTCTACGGCGGCAGCAGCGACGCCATCCGCACCAGCATCACCGACGGCCGCCACGGCATCATGCCTGCGCATCGCGAGCTGCTGGGTGAGACGCGCGCGCGGCTGGTGGCGGCGTACGTGTGGTCGCTGTCGAACGGCGACACGCCCGCGCCCGCCGGCGATGCCGGCGCAGGCGACGCCGCGCCGTGACCACCGCGCACCCCCCTGCGTACGACCACCCGCGCCGGCCGCTCGCGCAGCGGCTGGGCGCGATCCTGTGGCCGAGCTTCTTCTCCGCGGGCGTGTGCACGATGGTCTTCTTCGCGTTCGTCGACCCGATCGCGCTGCGCGACATGACCTGGCCCTCGCTGCCGTTGACGCGCGGGCTCGGATACACCGTCGGCTTCTTCATGTTCTGGATCGCGACCGCGGCATCGAGCCTGTTCACCTGGTGGCTGCTGCGACCGGCAAGCCGCTTCAACCACGCGCTGCCCCCGGACGCCTGAGATGGCACGGCAGATTCCCCTGGAGGTGGTGGACGCGGGCGGCCTGTACGTCAGCGAGCGCAAGATCTACCCGCGCGAGGTGTCGGGCCGCCTGGACCGCCTGCGCAAGGTCGCCGTGGTGTGGCTGCTCGGGATGTTCTACGGCTTCCCGTGGCTGCAGTGGGATGGCCGCCAGGCGGTGCTGTTCGACCTGCCGGCACGCCAGTTCCACGTGTTCGGGCTGACGTTCTGGCCGCAGGATTTCGTGTTCCTGGCGCTGCTGCTGATCATCGCGGCACTGGCGCTGTTCTTCTTCACCGCGCTCGCCGGGCGGCTGTGGTGCGGCTATGCGTGCCCGCAGACGGTGTGGACGGAAGTGTTCCTGTGGATGGAGCGCTGGGCCGAGGGCGACCGCAACCGGCAGATGAAGCTCGACGCCGCGCCGTGGAGCCGCGAGAAGCTGTTGCGCAAGGGCGCCAAGCACCTCATGTGGCTGGTGTTCGCACTGTGGACCGGCTTCACCTTCGTCGGCTTCTTCACCCCCATCACCGACCTCGGATCGCGCCTGGTGCCGTTCGAATGGGGCGGCTGGGAGACCTTCTGGGTGCTGTTCTATGCGCTCGCCACCTGGGGCAACGCCGGCTTCCTGCGCGAGCAGGTGTGCAAGTACATGTGCCCGTACGCGCGTTTCCAGAGCGCGATGTTCGACCGCAACACGCTGCTGATCGCCTACGACCCGATGCGCGGCGAGCCGCGTGGCCCGCGCAAGCGTGGCCTGCTGACCGGCGTGCAGGAGCGTGCGCGCGGGCTGCTCGACAAGCTCACCGCCTACGACTACGTGTTCCGCGCCGGCCGCCATCCCACGGCCGCCGACAATCGCGCGCAGGCCCAGGGCACGGTCGCGCTCGACGTTGACTACGAGGCCGTGGTCGCGTCCGCGCTGCCACTGCCGAAGTTCGCGCCGGAGGACCTCGGCGACTGCATCGACTGCACGATGTGCGTGCAGGTGTGCCCGACCGGCATCGATATCCGCAACGGCCTGCAGTACGACTGCATTGCCTGCGGCGCCTGCATCGATGCCTGCGACACGGTGATGGACCGCATGGGCTACCCGAGGGGCCTGATCCGCTATTCGACGCAGAACGCGATCGATGGCAAGCCGACGCGCGTGCTGCGCCCGCGCATCCTGGTCTACGGCGTCATCCTGCTGGCGCTGGTGGTGGCCTGGGGCTGGGGCGTGGGTTCGCGCAGCCCGCTGCTCGCGGAAGTGCTCCGCGACCGCAACGCGCTGTACCGCGAGACCGCGACCGGCATCGAGAACAGCTACACGCTGAAGCTCGCCAACAAGACCGACGCCGCGGCCGGCTACCGCGTCACGCTCGACGCGCCGTTGCCCGGGCTCGTCCTGCGCCAGTCCGGGGCCGAGATCCGCGTCCCGGCGCAACAGCTGCGCTCGGTCCCGGTCACGGTGGTGGCGCCGGCAGGCACACGCGGCCGCCACGAGGTGTCGTTCATGGTGGTACCGGTGGACGGCGGCGACGCTGTCGAGGTGGAAAGCAGTTTCTTCGGAGCGATGCAGTGAATCCCCGGCCTCCTTCCAAGTGGCGCAACCCGGTGATGTGGCTCGTGGTCGGATTGCCGGGCATCGCCGTGGTCGCGGGCATCGGCATGATCATCGTCGCCAGCCGCGGCGGCAGCAACGACGCCATCCCAGAATCTGTGCGGCGCACGGCGCAGGTGCAGGTCGCCGACCTCGGCCCCGACATGCGGGCGCAGCGCGCGAACCTGAGTGCGGTGGTCCGCGTTGACCTGGAACAGGACCTGGTCGAGATCCTCCCGGTGACCGGCGACTTCGACCGCGCCGCGCCCTTGCGGCTCTCGCTGTCGCATCCCAGCCGTTCTGCCGGCGACCGCGTGCTCGACCTCGCGCCCAGCGAGACCGGCTGGCGCATCCGGCCGGCGGTCGCGCTGGACCACGACTGGAACCTGCGCCTCGGACCCGTCGACGGCGGCTGGCGCCTGCAGGGTCGGCTGCCTGCGGGTGAGCAGGCCGCGCTGCTGCGTCCTGCGGTCGCGGCCCCCGACGACGGGCCGTGAACAGCGCCTCGGCCATGGCCCCCGGCGCCGCCGCGGCGCCCGCGGCCGTCGGCGACTGCCATCACTGCGGAGAAGCACTGCCACTGGCGCCTGCCATCGTCGACGACGGGCGCGGCACCGCGCGCGCATTCTGCTGCGACGGCTGCGCGGCCGCCGCGCGCTGGATCACCGACGCGCGCCTGGACGACTACTACCGGCTGCGCAGCGCGCCCGCCGGTCGCGTCGACGCGGACGACGACGATTACGCCCTGTTCGACCGCGAGGACGTGCTGTCCGAGCACGCGCATGCGGTGCCCGGCGGCCGCGAGATCACCCTGCTCACCGACGGCATGCGCTGCGCCGCCTGTGCCTGGCTGGTCGACCGCGTGCTGGCGCGGGAGCCGGGCGTGATCGACGGCAGCGCCAACGCCGTCACCGGGCGCATCCGCGTGGCGTGGGACCCGGCGAAGACCCGCCTGTCGCGGCCGTTGCGCCGGCTGGCCGCGCTCGGCTACCGGCCCTCGCTCGCCACCGGCGAATCGCGCGAGCGGGAGCGGCGGCGCCAGCGCAACCGCGACCTGCTGCGCCTCGGCGTCGCCGGGCTCGGCGCGATGCAGGCGATGATGCTTGCGGAAGCACTGTTCCTCGACTTCAGCGCCAGCATGCCCATCGCCACGCGCGACTTCCTGCGCTGGGTGACGCTGCTGGTGTCGACGCCGGTGGTGTTCTTCGCCGGCTGGCCCTTCATCGCCGGCGCCTGGCGGGAGCTTTCGCAGCGGCGGCTGGGGATGGACACGCTGGTCGCCGGCTCGACCCTGCTGGCGTGGGGCGCGAGCGCGGTGGAGACCGCGCGCGGTGGCCCCCACGTCTGGTACGACGCCGCGGTGATGTTCGTGTTCCTGCTGCTGGCCGCGCGCATGCTGGAGCAGCGCGCGCGCGCCGTGGCCAGCGCCCAGGTCGACAC
>JAYRUX010000030.1:0-13208 GCA_041918855.1 Luteimonas sp. | reverse complement strand
CGATGGTCGGCGGGTTGGCGGCGCCGGCAACCCGCCCACCCTGTAGGAGCGGGCGATGCCCGCGACCGCGTTGCTGCGAAAGCGGTCGCGGCCAGCGGCCGCTCCTACAGCGCCGGCCTGGCGGCGCGGCCCATGCCCGCGACCGCGTCGCCACGGAAGCGGTCGCGGCCAGCGGCCGCTCCTACAGCGTCGGTGCGTAGCGCAGGCTGAGGCCGAAGCCGCGGCCGGGCTGCCGGTACCAGCCGATGGTCTCGTAGTCGCGGTCGAAGAGGTTGGTGGCGCGCGCCTGCAGCGTCCACGCCGGCGCCAGTGCGTATTCCAGGCGCAGGTCGACGGTGGCATGGCCGCCGAGCCGGGTGCTGTTGGCGGCATCGTCGTAGCGGGCGCCGGCGCCAGCGAGCGTGGCGCCGATGCGCAACGACCCGAACGCGCGGTCGACATCGACGCGGCCGCTGGTGCGGGCACGCCGCGCCAGCAGGTTGCCGTGGTTGGCGCCCGGCGTGCGGTTGCGCGGATCGGTGTGGCTCAGCTGCGTCGCCACGTCCCAGCCGGCGAGCGTGGTGTCGACGGTGAGCTCGGTGCCCCGAATGCGCGCGCGCTCGATGTTGTTGGGCAGCGACAGCACCGCGTCGTAGGAGATCAGGTCGTCGATGCGGGTCTCGTAGGCGTCGAGGGTCCAGGTCCAGGCGCCGATGCTGCGCGATGCGCCGAGGTTGAGGCTCTCGGATTCCTCCGGGCGCAGGTCCGGGTTTCCGAAGAACGGGTAGTAGAGGTCGTTGAAGCTCGGCGCCTTGAAGCCGGTGCCGACGTTGGCGTTGACCCGCCAGCCCCCGGCCAGGCGCATGCCCCAGCCGACCCCGCCGGTGGTGTGGTTGCCGAACTGCGCGTTGTCGTCGTTGCGCAGGCTGGCCTGCCACTGCTGCGCACCGGCCTTGCCCTGGTATTCCACGAAGCCGGCGAGGTTGTCGCGGCGGCGGACATCGAAGGCGGTGCTGCTTTCGATGGCATCGTCCTGCCAGTCGCTGCCGACGGTCAGCAGGTGCGCGCCGGCCAGCGCGATGTCCGCCTGCACCGACGCGGTATCGCGTCGGGTGTCGAAGCTGCTCATGTAGGTGCGGGTGCCGCTGGCTGCGTCGGCATAGTGGTTGTCCGACCAGTCGAGGCTGCGCCCGGCCTGCACGGTGACGTCGACGCGCGCGGTGGGCGCGACGGACAGCGTTGCGCCGACCGCCTGCTGCACGTTGTCGGCCTCGTTGCCGCTGAACATGCCGCCGTCGAATTCGTTGCGGCTCTCCGCGCGCAGGCCGGTGAGCTCGAGGCGGGTGGCCTCGGACAATGCGACGCCGCCCCGCAGGTTGAGCGAGCGGTTGCGGTAGCCGTCGCGGTCGGGCTCGTCGACGAAGCAGCCGGCGCCGAACGGCGCTTCGGCGTTGCCGGCGGTGCCGCGGCAGGCATCGATGCCGTCGCTGCGGCTCCATGCCAGGTCGGCGCCGAACCAGCCGCGGCCGATGCCGCCGCCGATGCCGGCACTCGCCTCGCGCAGGCCATCGCTGCCGGTGCCCACCGCGAAGCGCGGCGTGGGTCGGCCACGGTCGCGGCGGGTGAAGATCTGGATCACGCCGCCGATGGCTTCCGAGCCATACAGGCTCGAGCGCGGGCCGCGCACGATCTCGATGCGGTCGATCTGCTCCACCGGCAGGTCCTGGAACGCGAACAGGCCGGCGGTCGCCGAGCCCACGCGCACGCCATCCACCAGCACCAGCACGTGGTCGGCCTCGGACCCGCGCAGGAACACGGTGCTGTTCTTGCCCGGCCCGCCCTGGTTGCCGAGGTCGATGCCGGCGCGGCCGCGCAGCAGCTCCGGCAGGCTGCGCGCCTGGCTGCGGACGATGGCGTCGCGGTCGATCACCTGCGCCGGGAGCAGGCTGTCGCCCAGCGCGATCTCGGTCCGGGTGGCGGTGACCAGGACCTCGTCGAGCTCGGCGGTGGCGGATTGCGCGAACGCGCAGGGGCTGGCGGCGAGCGCCAGGGCAAGCGCGCTCGCGCGTGGAAGGGTTCGGACGTGCATTCGGTTCTCCATCCGCGCGCACCCGCGCACGCGGTGACAGGGTCGGGAGTCGCGAAGCAGGGGGAATGCGGGGCCGCGGACCGGAAGCGCGCACGCGCCGGCATCGCCGCCGCGATGCCCTCCGCATCACAACCAGTGGACTCCGGGGCCGGTCTCCGGGCTCGCGCGCGGCATGGAGGACTCCCATGCCCGGCCGGCGCGCCTTCCCATGCGTGCTCCTGGTGGAGCCCGCGCAGGTCCGGTTGGGACCTGCCAAGACAGTGGCGGATGCGTCGGCCTGACGTGCTTACCGTTGCGGGGGCAGCGCCGGAGTGGCCTTGCGGCGTCACCGGCTTCCCGTTTCAACCCGCCGGCGGACGCCGGCGGATCACCTCGAAGCGCGGCGATTGTATGCCAGGCAGGCGCCCGGCGGAGGGCTCAGCCGGGTTCGGGATCGTCGAGCAGGCCCAGCGGCGCGAAGCCGTCATGCATGACCGTGGTGGTCACCGGCGAGGCCGCCGGCCGGTTGCGGGGCGGCGGCAGCAGCGCGATCGCGGCTTCCGCCGCGGCGACCAGCTCGAGCCGGCGCGCGTCCGGCACGTCCTGCCAGTGGCAGTCGAGCAGCGCGCCCTCGAGCGCGTAGAGCAGGTTGAGGCTGGGCTTGAAGCCGGCGCGCTTGACGCGCATGAAGGCTTCCAGCGTTCCGGCCTCGGCCAGGGCCTCGGGGGTCTTCAGGCCCACCTGGCGCAGCCACGCGGCCGACTTCGGGCCGATGTTGCGCATCTTGAGCGGTACGGCGCTCATGCCAGTGTTTCGATGTACACGCGTGCGATCTCCTCGAGCCCCCTCTGGTCTTCAACGCCAAAGCGGGCGGGAACCGGACTGTCGATATCGAACACGCCGACCAGGGCACCATCGGCACCCGGCATGTACAGCGGCACCACCAGCTCCGAACGCGAGGCCGCATCGCAGGCAATGTGGCCCGGGAAGGCGTGGACGTCGTCGACGCGCTGGGTCTGGCGCGAGCTCGCCGCGGCCCCGCAGACGCCGCGCTCCAGCGGGATCCGCACGCACGCCGGCTGGCCCTGGAACGGGCCCACGACGAGCTCGTTGCCGTCGAAGAAGTAGAAGCCGACCCAGTTGAGGTCGGGCAGGGCGTGGTACACCAGCGCCGACAGGTTGGCGGCGTTGGCGATGCGGTCGCGCTCGCCGGCCACCAGCGCCCGCGCCTGGTCCGCAAGCTGGGCATACCGGCTGGCGGCATCGCCGCTTAGACTGGACGAAGTGAACATGCCGCCAGTGTAGCAACGCGCCTGCGCGGCAAGACGGAGGCAGGATGGGCGAGGACGGCGCGGGTCGTGCACCGGGTCGCGGGCTCCGCGAGCCACGCAGCAAGCTCCGGAGGCGCGCATGACGACCGGGATCTATGTCACGGGAACCGACACCGGCGTCGGCAAGACCCTCGCCAGCGCCACGCTGCTGCACGCCCTGCGCGCACAGGGGCTGCGCGCGAACGGGATGAAGCCGGTCGCCAGTGGCTGCGTACGCACCGTCGACGGCTGGCGCAACGACGATGCACTGGCGCTGCTCGCCGCGGGCGAGCCCGGAGGCGACTACGGCGACACCAATCCCTACGCGCTGCCGGCCGCGACCGCGCCGCAACTCGCGGCGCGGGAGGCCGGCGTCGCCATCGATCCGGCGCGCCTGCAGGCCGCGTGGCAACGCCTGGCCGCCCGCAGCGACGCCGTCGTGGTCGAGGGGGTGGGCGGCTGGCTGGCACCGCTGTCGGATGACCTGGACCAGCCCGACCTCGTGCGCATGCTCGACCTGCCGGTGGTGATGGTCGTCGGCTTGCGCCTGGGCTGCCTCAGCCACGCGCGCCTCACCGCGCGCGCCGTGGCCGCCGACGGATGCCGGATGTCGGGGTGGATCGGCAGTGCCGTGGATCCGGCGTTCGAGCGCCGCGACGACTACCTCGTGCTGCTCGAACGCGCGTTGGCGCCCCTTCCCTGCCTGGGCGTACTGCCCTGGTCCCGGACGCCCGACCCGCAGGCACTGTCCGTTCACCTCTGCTTGCCCCCCACGCTCACGCGGGGGGCTACGGGCGCAGGCGTAGGCTCGCGCGTTCCGGCTGGCGCTGTGCACGGTGGCCGTGAACCCCGGCATACCGGCCCCTGACTTCAGGCACGGCTGCCGCTCCCACACCCTGGTTATACTGGCGGGTACAGAAATAGACCGAGGCTCCGATGCGCCGCATCCTTTCCCTGCTCCCGATCCTCGCCCTGCTCGCCGCCTGCGGCGCCGAGGAAGCCCCCCCGGCACCGCCGCCGCCCGAAGTGGGGGTGATCACCGTGCAGCCGTCGACGGTCCCGCTGCGCAAGGAACTCGTCGGCCGCCTGGCCCCGGTGCGCAGCGCCGACGTGCGCGCCCGCGTGCCGGGCGTGCTCCAGCGCCGCGTGTACGAGGAAGGCAGCGACGTGGAGGAGGGCGATGTCCTGTTCCTGATCGACCCGGCACCGCTGCGCGCCACGCTCGCCAGCGCCGAAGCCGCGCTCGCACAGGCCCAGGCCAATGCCGCCAACGCCGTCGCCGCCGCCAACCGCGCCCGGCAGCTGGCGCCGACGGAATTCATCTCGCGGTCGGACCTCGACAACGCGCTTGCCGCCGAGCGCAGCACGCAGGCGGCGGCGCAGGCCGCGCGCGCCTCGGTCGAGTCCGCGCGCATCAACCTCGGCTACGCCACCGTGCGAGCCCCGATCAGCGGGCGGGCGGGCAAGCAGCAGGTGACCGAAGGCGCGCTGGTGGGCGAAGGCTCGTCCACGCTGCTCACCACCGTCGACCAGATCGACACGCTGTACGTCAACTTCTCCATGGGCGTGTCGGAGTTGGCGCAGGTCCGCTCGCAGCAGGCCGGCGGGGCGGAAGAGCGTTCGGTGGAGGTGGTGCTGCAGGACGGCTCGGTCTACGAGCATCGCGGCGTGCTCGACTTCTCCGGCGACGTCGTCGACCCGGCAACCGGCGCGGTCTCGCTGCGCGCACGCGTGCCGAACCCGGACCTGCGCCTGCTGCCGGGCACCTACGTGACGGTGAATGCCACGCTCGGCGAACTGCCGGGCGCCTTCGTCGTGCCACAGGCGGCGGTGCTGCGCGACGCACGCGGTGCGTATGCGCTGGTGGTCGGTGCCGACGGCAAGGTCGCGCGCAAGGAGGTCGTCACCGAGCGTGCCGAGGACGGCAAGTGGATCATCGGCAGCGGCCTCGCCGCCGGCGACCGCGTGATCGTGTCGGGCCTGCAGAAGGCGCCGCCGGGCACCCAGGTGAATGCCGTGGCCTGGACGCCGCCCGCGCGCGGCGGTGCGCCCGGTGCCACCGGTGCAACCTCCCCGCCCCTGGGCGCGGTCGAGGCGCAGGCGGGGAATGCACAGCCGGAACCTGCCGCCGCCGAAGCGGCTGCCGCGCCGGCCGAGGCCGGTGACGCCCAGCCCGCCACGCAGGACTGAGCCCCGATGTCACGTTTCTTCATCGACCACCCGGTCTTCGCCTGGGTCATCGCGATCCTGATCACGCTGAGCGGCGTCATTGCGGTGCTGAACCTCGGCGTGGAGTCCTACCCGTCCGTGGCGCCGCCGCAGGTGACGGTCTCGGCCACCTATCCCGGCGCCAGCGCCGAAACCACCGAGCGCTCGGTCACCCAGGTGATCGAGCAGCAGCTCACCGGCATCGACAACCTGCTCTACTTCAGCTCGTCGTCGAGCTCCAGCGGCCGCGCCAGCATCACCCTCACCTTCGAAACCGGCACCGACGCCGACATCGCCCAGGTGCAGGTGCAGAACAAGGTGTCGCTGGCCACGCCCCGGCTGCCGACCGAGGTCGTCCAGCAGGGCGTGGTCGTCGCCAAGGCCAATGCCGGCTTCCTGGCCGTGTACGCGCTGCAGTCCGAGGACCCGCTGTTCGGTCGCGACGCGCTCAACGACCTCATCGGCTCGCGCGTGCTCGACCAGATCTCGCGCATCCCCGGCGTCGGCAGCACCCAGCAGTTCGGTTCCGAGTACGCCATGAACATCTGGCTCAACCCGGAGAAGCTGCAGGGCTATGGCATGTCGGCGACCCAGGTGCTGGCCGCACTGCGCGGGCAGAACGTCCAGTTCGCCGCCGGTTCGCTCGGTTCCGATCCGGCGCCCGAGGGCCAGGGCTTCACCGCCACCGTGTCCGCCGAAGGGCGTTTCACGTCGCCCGAGCAGTTCGAGCAGATCATCCTGCGCGCCGACCAGGACGGCTCGACCGTCCGCCTGAGCGACGTCGCCCGGGTCGAGATCGGCGCGTCGGGCTACGGCTTCGACAGCCGCTTCAACGGCCAGCCCACCGGCGCGTTCGCCGTGCAGCTGCTGCCGGGCGCCAATGCGCTGAACGTGGCCGAGGCCGTGCGCAACCGCCTGGACGAGCTGCAGCCGAGCTTCCCGCCGGGCGTGACCTGGTTCTCGCCGTACGACAGCACCACCTTCGTCAAGGTCTCGATCCAGGAAGTCATCAAGACCCTCGCCGAGGCGATGGTGCTGGTGTTCCTGGTGATGCTGCTGTTCCTGCAGAACATCCGGGCCACGATCATCCCCACGCTGGTGATCCCGATCGCCCTGCTCGGCACGTTCCTGGGCCTGAGCATGATCGGATTCACCATCAACCAGCTGACGCTGTTCGCGATGGTTCTGGCGATCGGCATCGTGGTCGACGACGCCATCGTGGTGATCGAGAACGTCGAACGCATCATGGCGGAAGAGAAGCTGCCGCCGCGCGAGGCGACCATCAAGGCCATGGGCCAGATCACCGGTGCGGTGGTCGCGATCACCGTGGTGCTGGCGGCGGTGTTCATCCCCAGCGCGCTGCAGGGCGGCGCCTCGGGTGAAATCTACAAGCAGTTCGCGCTGACCATCGCGATCGCGATGGGGTTCTCGGCGTTCCTCGCGCTGGGCTTCACGCCGGCGCTGTGCGCGACGTTCCTCAAGCAGCACGAGCACCATGACGGCGAGCGCAGGCAGAACATCGTCTTCCGCACGTTCAACAGGTACTACGACCGCGTCGCCGCCACCTACGTCCGTCACATCGGCAGCGCCGTGCGCCACGCGCCGCGGTGGATGCTGGTGTTCGCCGCGCTGGTGGTGGTGTGCGGGGTGCTGTTCGCGCGTATCCCGGGCAGCTTCCTGCCCGAGGAGGACCAGGGCTTCGCGCTGGCGATCGTGCAGTTGCCGCCGGGCGCCACGCTGCAGCGGACCAATCGCGTGTTCGAGGACGTCCGCGCCACGCTCGAAGGCATGGACGGCTTCGACGGCATGATGCAGATCTCGGGCTTCAGCTTCGTCGGCCAGGGCGAGAACGTGGGCATGGCGTTCATCCGGCTGAAGCCGTGGGAGGAACGCGACATCGTCGCGGCCGACTTCATCCAGCAGGCCAATGGCGCGCTGTCGGGCATCCGCGACGCCAGCATCTTCGTGGTCAACCTGCCGACGGTGCAGGGCCTGGGCCAGTTCGGCGGTTTCGACATGTACCTGCAGGACCGCACCGGGGCCGGCTACCAGGCATTGAGCGACGCCCGCAACATGCTGCTCGGACAGGCGGCACAGAACCCGGCGCTGGTCGGCGTGCGCCCGAACACGCTGGAGGATGCGCCGCAGCTGCGGCTCGAGGTCGACCGCGTGCAGGCGCAGGCGATGGGGCTGTCGGTGACCGACATCTACAGCGCCATCCAGCTGATGCTGGCGCCGGTGTACGTCAACGACTTCTTCTACGAGGGCCGCATCAAGCGCGTCACCGCGCGTGCCGACGCACCGTACCGGACCGGCGAGGAGTCGCTCGCGAGCATCTACACCCCGTCGACGATGGCGGCCGGCACCGATGGCGACGCGGCGATGATCCCGCTCGCCAATGTCGTCCGCTCGGAGTGGATCACCAGCCCGCCGGCGCTCACCCGTTACAACGGCTATTCGGCGGTCAACATCGTGGGTTCTCCGGCGCCGGGGCGCAGTTCCGGCGAAGCGATGGCGGCCATGGAACAGATCGTCGAGGACGAACTGCCCGAAGGCTTCGGCTTCGACTGGGCGGGCATGTCCTACCAGGAGATCCTCGCCGGCAACACCGCGACGCTGCTGCTGGTGCTGTCGATCGTGGTCGTGTTCCTGTGCCTGGCGGCGCTCTACGAGAGCTGGTCGATCCCGGTGGCGGTGCTGCTGGTGGTGCCGCTGGGCATCCTCGGCGCACTGGTCTTCAGCATGCTGCGTGGCTTGCCGAACGACATCTTCTTCAAGATCGGCATGATCACGGTGATCGGCCTGGCGGCGAAGAACGCGATCCTGATCGTTGAATTCGCGGTGCTGCAACGCCAGGAGGGCCATACCCTGCGCCATGCGGTGGTGGAGGCGGCGCGGCTGCGCTTCCGGCCGATCCTGATGACGTCGTTCGCCTTCATCATGGGCGTGTTCCCGCTGGCGATCTCCACCGGCGCCGGCGCCAATGCGCGTCATGCGATCGGCACGGGCGTGATCGGCGGGATGCTGTTCGCGACCTTCCTGGGCCTGCTGCTGATCCCGGTGTTCTACGTGGTGGTACGGCGCGCGCTGGGCGACAAGCTGGACGAGAAGCCCGCGCTGGCGCACGAGGCGAACGCCCACAGCTGACGGCATTGACGCAAGGGCCACGGCCGGCTTCGGCTGGTCCGCGAGGCAGGCCGGTCGGCGCGAGGGGCACGGCGACCCTCGGTCGGGACATCCATGTCCCGACTCGGGTCGTGGGCCATCCATGGCCCATTCGCCGTGCCCCCCGCGCCACCCGGCCCTGCCGCCGTCGAGCGTCAGCTGCGGCAGCCAGGAGCGGCGTATCGAACTCTTCTCAACGACTCGCCCTCCGGGATGAGGCTCCAGCGCTCACCCGGGAGCGGGAGGCGGGCATAAAAAAACCCGGCAGCCGTGAGGCTGCCGGGTCGGGTCTGGCGCGGGGAGAGAGGTCCGCGCGGCCGGTCGCCCGGCCCTGACCGTGTTGCCTACTTGCTGCGCTTGCCGGTGGCCGGGGCGGCCTGCTCGACGTTCGCCTGGGCGGTGGTCGCGGCCGACTCCATCTGGCCCTTGGCGAGCTGGGCGATCGCTTCGTTGGTCTTCAGCGTGCGGCCGAACACTTCCTGGCCGGTGCTGATCGCGCGCTCGACGTTCTCGCGGGCAACCTGCGCACCCTTGGGCAGCACGGCCTTGAAGCCGTCGAGGTCGCGGACCTCGGCCACCTCGCCCCAGAAGGAGAAGGCAGCGCTGGTGTTCTGCTGGAAGGCCACCAGCTGCAGGCCGAGCACGTATTCGGCGTTCTCCAGGGCCAGGCGGTTGACCTGGGCGGCGCTGTCGGCGAACTGGCGGGTGGCGGCGTTGAACTGGTCGTTGATCTGGTACATGACGTGGTTTCCTGCGGTGTTCCGGCAGGGGTTGCCGGTCTTGTGCGGTGCAGCATAGCGCAGAGGATGTTGCAGTGCAACATCAGGCAGGAAGGCGTTTCGAACGGTTCAGGATGCGGGCGTCGGGCCCCGGTACCGGCAGCCCGAGGTGCAGGTCTCGTGGATGGCGACCTGGCTGAGGCCCGGGAGCCGTGGGGCCAGCCGCTCCCAGATCCAGGCGGCGAGGCGCTCGCTGGTCGGGTTGTCGAGGCCCTCGATGTCGTTGAGGTAGTGGTGGTCGAGCTGGTCGTACAGGGGCTGGAACGCGGCCTTGATGTCACCGAAATCCATCACCCAGCCGCTGTCCGCGCCCGGTTCGCCGGCAACGGCGATCTCCACCCGGAACGAGTGCCCGTGGAGACGCGCGCACTTGTGGCCGGGCGGCACGTTGGGCAGGCGGTGCGCGGCCTCGAGGGTGAACGCCTTGAAGATCTCCATCGCGCAATTGTAGCGTCGCACCCGCCGCGGGCCGCGGGCCGCGGCTGTCCATTGACCCACCGGACAGGCGCCGCGTGCCACCATGGCGGCGTGACACCGGAACCGATCCCACTCGATCTCGCACGGCTGCGCCGCAGTTGTGCCCACTGTTCGCTGCAGCAGCTGTGCCTGCCGGCCGGCATCGATGGCCGCGAACTGCGCCGCCTGGACGAGCTCGCGCGCAGGCGCCGCCCCCTGCAGCGCGGCCAGCCGCTGTTCCGTGCCGGCGACCCGCTGACGTCGGTGTACGTGGCCCGCGAGGGCGCCCTGAAGACCGTCAGCAACTCCGAAGGCGGCGAGGAGCAGGTGCTCGGCTTCCACCTGCCGGGCGAGCTCGTGGGGCTGGATGCGCTGGGCGGCGGCAGCCACCGCTGTGACGCGATCGCGCTTGGCGACGCGGAGGTCTGCGAGATCCCCTACGAGACGCTGGCCGAGGTCGCTTCGCAGCTGCCCAGCCTGCAGCGGCAGCTGATGCGGGTCATCGGCCAGAGCCTCGACCGCGATTCCGACCGCATGGAGATGCTGGTGCGCCGGCAGGCGGGCGAGCGCATCGCGCTGTTCCTGCATGGGCTGGGCGAGCGGTACGGCCAGATCGGCGGATCGACGACACAGTTCCGCCTGCCGATGAGCCGCGAGGACATCGCGCGCTTCCTGGGGCTGGCGCTGGAGACCGTCAGCCGCGGCTTCACGCGCCTGCAGGACGACGGCGTGATCGCAGTCGCCGGGCGGCGGGTCGAGGTGCTGGACCCTGCCGAACTCCAGCGGCTGGCGCATGGTGCCGAGGCCGCGGAGCCTGGCGCGCGGCGCGCCGACCGCGCCTGACCGCCACCGCGGCCACGCGCCGCAGCACCGGATGCGCCTCAGACGGGGCGCGGCATGCAGCCCAGCGCCTGCAGCAGGCCGTGCAGCGCGGGAACCTGCATCAGCCAGGGCGCGGCGAGCGTGAGCAGGCCCGCCGCGAGCACGAGGATGCCGGCGGCCAGCCGCCAGCGCGGCGCCTGCAGCCACCTCCCGAGCCGCGCTCCCGACCAGGTCAGCGGCACCATCAGCGGCAGCGTGCCGAGCCCGAAGGCGGCCATGGTCAGGGCGCCGTTGCGGGCGTCGGCCTGCAGCCACGCCGCCGCCAGCAGCGTCGTGCTGAGCCCGCAGGGCATCCAGCCCCAGAGCACGCCGAGCCCGATGCGCCTGGCCGCGGTGTCCGCAGGCAGCAGGCGTGCCTGCAGCGGTCGCAGCCGCGACCACAGCCCGTTCGCAGGGTGCGACAGCAGGCGCAGGCGGCCGCGGCGGTCGAGCAGGCGCAGCGCCACCACCACCAGCACCAGCCCGACGCCGGCACGCAGGCCCCAGGCCAGCCAGTCCACGCGCGCCACCTGCAGGATGCCGTGGCCGATGCCGCCGGCGATCGCCCCGGCCAGCACGTAGCCACCGACGCGCCCGAGGTTGGGTTGCAGCGCCGTCCACCAGCCGCCGCGCGGCGACATCGCGGAGAAGCCGGTGGCGATGCCACCGCACATGACCGCGCAGTGGGCGCCCCCCATGACCCCGGCCAGGAGGGCGGCGCCGACGGTCAGCCAATCAATCGGCATCGGAGGCGCCGTCGTTGGACGCGGCCGGGCGCCGCGGCCGGGGCCGGTCGCCTTCGTCGTCGAGCAGGATGTCGATCGCCGGCGTGTCGAGGTCGTCGAACTGCCCGCGCCGCACCGCCCACACGAACGCCCACACCGCCACGCCCAGCAGCACCAGGCTGATCGGGATCAGCAACAGCAGGCTGCTCACGCCGCGAGCCCGGGGGCTGCCGGTGCCCGCGCCAGGCGCAGCGCGTTGCCCACCACCAGCAGCGACGACAGCGCCATGCCCAGCGCCGCCAGCCACGGCGTCACGAGCCCGGCCGCGGCCAACGGGAGCGCCAGTCCGTTGTAGGCGGTGGCCCAGGCGAGGTTCTGCCGCACCACGCGGCGCGTGCGCCGCGCCACCACGACCGCCTGCGGCACCCGCGCCAGCGAGCGGCCGGTCAGCACCATGTCGGACGCCTGCTGTGCCAGCGGCGCACCCTCGCCGATGCCGATCGAAACGTCGGCGCCGGCGAGCACCGGCGCATCGTTGACGCCGTCGCCGACCATCGCCACCACGCGGCCGTCCGCCTGCAGCGCACGCACCCACGCCAGCTTGTCCTCCGGCGACTGCCGGGCGCGCGTGTCTTCGATTCCCAGGCGCGTGGCGAAGCGCCGCACGGCGTCCTCGCCGTCGCCGCTGGCGAGATGCACGGCAATGCCCAGCGCGCGCAACTGCGCCACCGCCTCCAGCGCATCCTCGCGCGGCGCCTCCGACAGCACCAGGCGCGCGCCGGTGCCGTGGCCATCGCCCAGCCACAGCGCGCCGTCGTCGTCGCGGCCGGCGGCGAAACCTGCCTGGCCCAGGCGCCAGTGACGGCCGTCGACGAGGCCTTCGATGCCCTGTCCGGCCATCGAGCGAAGCGCCTCCGCGGGCGCTGCCGCGGGCAAGGCCGCGAACGCGTGTGCGAGCGGATGGCCGCTGTCGCGCTCCAGCGCCGCGGCGATGGCGAGGGCGCGCTCGCGATCGAGCTCGCCGAACGGCTCCACCGCGAGCACCGCGGGGCGGCCGTCAGTGAGGGTGCCGGTCTTGTCGAAGACGACGTCGGTGACCGCCGCGAGGCGGTCGAGCGCGTGCTCGCGCAGCGACAGCACGCCGAGCCGCGCGAGCAGGCCGTGCGCGGCGGCCAGCGCCGCCGGCACCGCCAGCGCCAGCGCGCAGGGGCAGCTGATGACCAGCAGCGCGAGCGTGACCTCGAACGCCCGCGACGGGTCGTGGATGCGCCAGCCGGCATACACCAGCACGGTGGCAACCAGCAGCCCCGCGACGAAGTGGTGCGCGATGCGCTCGGCGCTGCGTGCGAGCGGCGGCCGCTGCGCCTGCGCGGCCTCGACCAGCCGCGCGAGCTGCGACAGCCGGGTGGCGGCGCCGGTACGGGTGATGCGCACCCGTGCCGGCTGCCGCCGGCACAGCGAGCCCGCCAGCACCTGCTCGCCCGCGCGGCGCGCGACCGGCTCGGCCTCACCGGTGAGCAGCGCTTCCTCGAACGCGGCGTCGTCCAGCAGCACGCCGTCGGCCGGCACCACGCCACCGACCGGCACGCAGGCCACGTCGCCCACCGCGAGCGCGGCGACCGGAACCGTCTCGCGCGCGCCCGCCGGCGTTTCGCGC
>JAYRUX010000029.1:0-17708 GCA_041918855.1 Luteimonas sp. | reverse complement strand
TGGCCGCGACCACGACCCCGCGCATGCCGCGAACCCCGCACCCGTTCTGGCGTCGGTGGGCGCGGTGTCGCGGTCGCGGCCAGCGGCCGCTCCTACAGGGGTGGGAGCGACGGGGAGCCGGGTCAGGGGGCGACGGGGACCCGGGTCAGGTCGCGCCGCGTACGGCTTCGGCTGCCAGCTCGAACGACCGCTTGCGGGCGTCGTGGTCGAAGATGTTCGCCGTCAGCAGCAGCTCCGCCGGGCGGTACTGCGCGACGAACGCGGCGATGCCCGCGCGCACGGTCTCCGGGTCGCCGATCACCGAGCACGCCAGCGCCTGCTCGACGCCGGCCTTCTCCACCGGCGACCACCAGGCCTCGATGTCGTCGATCGGCGGCGGGATCAGCCCCGGCTGGCCGCGGCGCAGGCGCACGAAGCTCTGCTGCTGGGTGGTGAACAGCCGCCGCGCCTCGGCGGTGGTGTCGGCCACCACCACGTTCAGCGCCAGCATCGCGTAGGGCTGCTGCAGGCGCTTCGAGGGCTTGAAATCGCGGTGGTACAGGGCCAGCGCGTGTTCCATCTGCGCCGGCGCGAAGTGCGAGGCGAACGCGAACGGCAGCCCCATCGCCGCCGACAGCTGGGCGCTGAACAGGCTCGAGCCCAGCAGCCACACCGGCACCTGGATGCCGCCGCCGGGCACGGCCTGCACCGGTTGGCCGGGCTGGACCGGCTCGAAGTAGCGCAGCAGTTCGGCCACGTCCTGCGGGAACGAATCCGCACCCTCGAAGTACCGCCGCAGCGCGCGCACCGTGGCCTGGTCGGTGCCCGGCGCGCGCCCGAGGCCGAGGTCGATGCGGCCCGGGTACAGCGACGCCAGGGTGCCGAAGGCCTCGGCCACCTGCAGCGGCGAGTGGTTCGGCAGCATGATGCCGCCGGCGCCGACGCGGATGGTCGAGGTGCCGCCGGCCACGTGCCCGATCAGCACCGCGGTCGCGGCGCTGGCAATCCCAGGCATGTTGTGGTGCTCCGCGAGCCAGTACCGCTGGTACCCGTGCGCCTCCGCATGCCGCGCCAGGTCCAGCGTATTGGCGAACGCCTCCCGCGGCGTGCTGCCTTCGGTGACGGGGGCGAGGTCGAGCAGCGAATACGGAAGCATGTCGGAGGCCTGGAACGGGGGATCCCCCTCATATGGGGACGGATCCTGGAACCTCACCCCTTGGGGCTTGCGAGTTCCGCGCGACCGGAGGAGGACCTGCAGGGTGACTCCGCCGACTGGTCCGTCCGGGACGCGGTTACCCCGTCATGGACGGGTGTCGCCGGTTCCTCCTGACGCATCGCCACGTGTCGTCCGGCCCTTCATGTCGGCTGCGCACCCTGCAGCCCCTCCTCCTCGACAAGATGCGCGGCCGTTGCCCTGTCAACGGCCCGGACCCCGTCGACGGGTGGGTGGTGCTGTTCCGCAGCGGACATAAAGGGCCCGAAGGGACCAGTCCGCGGAGGAATTGCACCACCCGCCCACCCGCGACATACCCCCGCTCTTCAACAGCCCGGACCCCGTCGGCGGGTGGGTGGTGCTGTTCCGCAGCGGACATAAAGGCCCCGTAGGGGACAGTCCGCGGAGGAATTGCACCACCCGCCCACCCGCGACATATCCGTCCGCCATTGCTCGCGGCCATGGCCGCTCCCACAGGAACCCTAGATCTCCACCTGCGCGCCGAGTTCGACCAGGCGGTTGCCGGGGATGTGGAAGAAGTTGGTCACCGGCGCCGCGTTGCGGTGCATGAGCGCGAACAGCTTGTCGCGCCAGACCGGCATGCCGTGGCGCGCGGCGGCGACGATCGTTTCGCGGCTGGCGAAATAGGTCGTGTCCATCGGATCGAACCAGATCCCGCCCTGGTCGCAGGAGCGCATGAGCGCCATCGGCACGTCCGGCGTCTCCATGAAGCCGAAGCGGATCGTGACCCGGTGGAACTCGTCGCCGATCGCGTCGATGGACAACCGCCTGCCTGCCGGCGCATACGGCACCGCCAGCGTCTCGACCGTCAGGAACGCATTGCGCTCGTGCAGCACCTTGTTGTGCTTGAGGTTGTGCAGCAGCGCGTGCGGCACCACCCCCTTGTCGCCGGTGAGGAATACCGCCGTGCCCGGCACCCGCACCGGCGGCGCCAGCATCAGGCCCGGGATGAAGCTGTCCAGGCGGATGCCTTCCTTCTGGATCTCCTCGCGCAGCAGCTGGCGGCCGCGGCGCCAGGTGCGCAGCATGGTGAACAGCAGGATGCCCAGCACCACCGGGAACCAGCCGCCCTGCAGGATCTTGGCGCCGTTGGCGACCACGAAGCCGACGTCGATCACGACGAACGCCACGCACAGCGGCAACACCCAGCGCCGCGCGTGCAGCCACGTCGCGCGCGCCACGATCGCCAGCAGCAGGGTGTCGATCAGCATCGTCATCGACACCGAGATGCCGTAGGCCGTGGCCAGCGCCGCCGAGCTGCCGAAGCCCAGCACCAGCAGGATGACGATCACCATCATCGACCAGTTGATGGCGGGGATGTAGATCTGGCCGATGGTCTCGCGCGAGGTGTGCCTGATGTTCATGCGCGGGATGTAGCCCAGCTGCATCGCCTGGCGCGCGACCGAGAAGCCGCCGGTGATCACCGCCTGCGAGGCGATCACCGTGGCCGCGGTGGCCAGCGCGATCATCGGCCAGCGTGCCCATTCCGGCACGCCGATGTAGAACGGGTTGCGGATCGCACCCGGGTCCTCGAGCACCAGCGCGCCCTGGCCGAGGTAGTTCAGCATCAGCGACGGCAGCACGAAGTAGTACCAGGCGTAGCGGATGGGCCGTGCGCCGAAGTGGCCCATGTCGGTGTAGATCGCCTCGCCGCCGGTCACCGCCAGCACCACGGCTCCCAGGATGAACACCCCGCCCCAGGAGTGCTCCATGAAGAAGCGCGCCGCCCACACCGGGTTGATGGCGTTCAGCACTTCCGGCTCGTGCAGGATGTTGAACACGCCCAGCACCGCGAGCGCCAGGAACCACACCACCGTGATCGGCCCGAAGATGCGCCCGACCTTGGCGGTGCCATAGCGCTGGGTGGCGAACAGGGTGACCAGCACCAGCAGCGTGATCGGCACGATCCACTCGCTGAACTGCGGCGCCACCACCTCCAGGCCTTCGACCGCCGACAGCACCGAGATCGCCGGCGTGATCACGCCGTCGCCGAAGAACAGCGAGGCGCCGAACACGCCGAGGATGCCGACGAGATACCCGGAGCGTGAATCCTTGGGGAGCGTGCGCTGGGCCAGCGCCATCAGCGCCATGATCCCGCCCTCGCCCTCGTTGTCGGCGCGCATGATGATGGTCACGTACTTGAGCGTCACCACGATCATCAGCGCCCAGAACACCAGCGACAGCAGGCCGAGCACGGTGTCGTGGTTGGCGACCAGGCCGTAGTGCGGCGAGAACGCCTCGCGGATGGTGTACAGCGGGCTGGTGCCGATGTCGCCGAAGACGACGCCGATGGCGCCCACCACCAGGCCGGCGAAGCCGATCCGGCCATGGCCGTTGGCGTCGCCGGCGGTTGCGGGCTTGCTGTGGGTGTTCATGGGCGTCCGTTTGGGGCCGGCGGCGGCACGCGCGCCGGCACAGGGTTCAGCGCAGCGCGGACTGTAGCGCCTTGCGGATGATGGCTTCGGCGGGATCGCCGTCGGCGGTGGCCTGGCGCGCCATGCGCTGGGCTTCGGCGGGCTTGTAACCCAGTTGCTGCAGGGCGACGACGGCCTCGGAGTACGGGTCGGCCGGCCCCTGCCCGCCCGCGGCCACGCCACCGCCGCCGAAATCGGCGGCGCGGTCGCGCAGCTCCACCACCATGCGCTCGGCGGTCTTCTTGCCGATACCGGGGATACGCACCAGCGCCGCGGTGTCGCCGGTCTGCACCAGGCGTGCGAACTCGTCGACGCTGGTGCCCGAGAGCACGGCCAGGGCGATCTTCGCGCCGATGCCGGTCACGCGCTGCACGTCGCGGAACAGCCGCCGCTCGGACTCCTGCAGGAAGCCGTACAGCGACACGCTGTCCTCCTTCTGCGCGTAGTGGGTGAACAGCGACACCTCGCGGCCCACCTCCGGCAGGTCGTAGAAGGTGCTCATCGGCGCCTCCAGCTCGTAGCCGACGCCGTGGACGTCGACCACCAGCCACGGCGGCTGCTTGTGAATGAGGATGCCCTTGAGGCGACCGATCATGGGAGGCTGGCTCCGAACGCGAATGGGCGGTGGGGACGCAGGTTCCGTGCCATCACGCTCACTTGCGGCCCCAGGCCAGGCGCGCGTCGACGCCCAGGCGCAGTGCGCTGGCACGGACATGGGCATGGGTGATGGCCACCGCAAGGGCGTCGGCGGCATCGGCCTGCAGCTTGCCGCCGACGCCGAGCAGCATGCCCACCATGGCCTGCACCTGGACCTTGTCGGCGCCGCCCTTGCCCACCACGGCGAGCTTGACCTCCTTGGCCGCGTACTCGTGCACCGGCAGGTCGCGCATGACCACGGCGCAGATCGCGGCGCCGCGGGCGTGGCCGAGCTTGAGCGCGGAATCGGGGTTGCGCGCCATGAACACGCGCTCGATCGCGACCTCGTCCGGGCGGTGGAGGTCGATCACCTCCCACAGCCCTTCCAGCAGGCGCTTCAGGCGCAACGCGAACTCCGGGCTGTCGCCGCCCGCGGGCAGCAGGTTCAGCGGTGCGTGGAACACGTGCGTGGTGCGGCCGGCGCCGTCGACGTCGATGATGCCGACGCCGGTGCGCTGCGAGCCGGGGTCGATGCCGAGGATGCGGGTGGTGCCGGGCCTGGCGGCGCTGTGCACGGCGCGTTGTTCGCTCAACGCGTGGAGGCCGGTGCGCCGCGCGCGACAGTCACGAGTACGCGTCTTCGCCGAGCTCGGCGTTGCTGTACACGTTCTGCACGTCGTCGAGCTCGTCCAGCCAGTCGAGCAGTTTCGCGACCTGCTTCGCGGTGTCGCCATCGACCGCGATGTCGTTGTCGGCGCGCATGGTGACTTCGGCGATCGCGGGCTCGAGGCCCGCGGCCTGCATCGCGGCCCTCACCTGTTCGAAGGCGTCGGGCGCGGTGATGACGTCGATGGCGCCATCCTCGGGATAGACCACGACGTCGTCGGCACCGGCCTCGATCGCGGCCTCGGTGATGCGGTCCTCGTCGGCGCCGCCGGGGTAGCTCAGCACGCCGAGCTTGCGGAACATGAAGGCGACCGAGCCGTCGGTGCCGAGGTTGCCGCCGCACTTGCCGAAGGCGTGGCGCACGTCGGCCACCGTGCGCACCTTGTTGTCGGTGAGGCAGTCGACGATCACCGCGACCCCGCCCGGGGCGTAGCCCTCGTAACGGATCTCCTCGTACTCGACGCCCTCGAGCTCGCCGGTGGCCTTCTTGACCGCGCGCTCGATGACCTCCTTGGTCATGTTCGCCGACAGGCCCTTGTCGATGGCGGTGCGCAGGCGCGGATTGCTGGCGGGGTCGCCGCCGCCGGCGCGTGCGGCGACGCCGATCTCGCGGATGATCTTGGTGAAGATCTTGCCGCGCTTGGCGTCCTCGGCGTTCTTGCGCGCCTCGATCGAAGGACCTCTGCCCATGAACCTGACCCCTAGCCTGCTGCGACTGCCCAGCCGCGGATTTTAGCGGAAACGGTGCCAGGTTCACTTTCCGCGCCATCTTCCCGTGCCGTGCGGGCGTCGCGGGGAAAGTGAACCTGGCACCGTTTCCACACGTCCCCGTTTCCACACGGTCGCGGCCAGCGGCCGCTCCTACAGGGAGGGCACCGTGTGCGCGAACCGACCCTCGCGGATGAAATGTGCCGCCTGCCGCGCCGCGGCGTCGGAAAACACCAGCCCGCTGTGGCTGGCCGCCACCACGCAATGGTCGGCCAGCCCCGGAAGCCGGGTCTCCTCGACCGCCACCGTGCCGTCGCAGTCGCCCTCGAAGCGCGCCAGCAGGCGGCCCAGGCCGTGCGGGACGTTGCCCGCGACCACGCCCACCTCCACCTGGCCGTCCCAGCGCTCGAGGTCGCGCTGCAGGATCGCGGCGCTGCGGCCCAGCACCGGCGCGCCCCAGGCCGCGGCGGCGAGCGCGGCGGCGGTACGGCTGCCGCGCAGGGGCGAGCCGATGCAGACCACCCGGCGCACCGGCAGGTCCGGCGCCATGCGCAGCGCCTCCAGGGCCATGATCCCGCCCAGGCTGTGCCCGACCAGCGCCAGGTCGCCGAGCCCGCGCAGGCGGCGGACGATGTCGCGCAGGTTGTCCTCGGGGTCGGCGAACACGCTGGCGTAGCCGAGGGTGACGGTGTCCAGGCCTTCGCGGCGCAGGCGCGAGGCCAGCGGCGTCAGCCAGGCCTTGGCGTTCCAGATGCCGTGCAGCAGCGCGACCTTCACTCCGGGTCCCGGCGCAGGATGTACTCGAGGTCGCGGACGCGCCCGACCGGGAACTCGTACTGGCCCACGCGCCGGAAGCCGTGGCGGGCGTAGAAGCGCTGCGCGCCCGGGTTCTCCGACCACACCCCGATCCACAGCCGGCGCGGCCCGTCGCGCAGCAGCCAGTCGATGGCGGTGGCGAACAGGCGGCTGCCGGTGCCGCCGTTCTGCCAGGGCCCGAGGAGGTAGAGGCGCTTCAGCTCGCCGTCGCCGGGGGCGACGTCCGGGTGCGGCAGGCCGCAGGGCCCCGCCGCGGCATGGCCCACCGCGCGTCCTGCATCCTCGACCAGCCACACCGCGTAGTCCGGGTGTTCGAGGATGATCCGCTGGCGTTCGGGCGCATAGGCCTCGGCGAAGAAGGCGTCGAGGTCTTCCTGCGCGTAGTTGCCGCCGAAGGCGTCGGTGAACGTCTCCGCGGCGAGCGCCGACAGGGTGGCGGCGTCGTCGGGGGTGGCGCGGCGGATGGTGGGGGCGCGGGTCATCGGGGTTCGCGGTCGCGGCCAGCGGCCGCTCCTACAGGAGGGCCGCGCGGCAGCGTGCAGCGTGCATCACGCGGTGGGCGCCTTCGGGCGCACCGCGACGTGCACCTCCGCCAGCTGCGCATCCGGGATCGGCGATGGCGCGCCGGTCATCAGGCACTGCGCGGTGGTGGTCTTGGGGAAGGCAATGACGTCGCGGATCGACTCGGTGCCGGCCATCAGCGCCGCGATGCGGTCGATGCCGAAGGCGATGCCGCCGTGCGGCGGCGCGCCGTAGCGCAGGGCATCGAGCAGGAAGCCGAACTTGGCTTCCGCCTCCTCCGCGCCGATGCCGAGCAGCTCGAACACCGCCGACTGCATCGACGAGCGGTGGATGCGGATCGAGCCGCCGCCGATCTCGTTGCCGTTCAGCACCATGTCGTAGCCGCGCGACACCGCGGTGCGCGCGTTGGCGCGCAGGTCCGCCTCGTCGTCGACCGCGGGCGCGGTGAACGGGTGGTGCAGCGCGACGTAGCGCTGCGCCTCGTCGTCCCACTCGAACATCGGGAAGTCGGTGACCCACAGCGGCTTCCAGCCGGCTTCGACCAGCCCGAAATCCTTGCCGGCCTTGAGGCGCACCGCGCCCATGAAGTCGCTGGCCTTCGCGTACGCGCCGGCACCGAAGAACACGATGTCGCCGTTGCCGGCGCCGACGTGCGCGAGCAGTGCCTTGAACGCCGCCTCGTCGAAGAACTTCTGGATCGGCGAGGCGACCTCGCCGGTGTCGGAAATCTTGACGTAGGCCAGGCCCTTGGCGCCGAACTTCGCCGCGTGCGCCGCGTACTCGTCGATCTGCTTGCGCGACAGCGACGCGCCGCCGGGGATGCGGAGCGCGCACACGCGGCCGCCGGCCTCGTTGGCCGGGCCCGTGAACACCGCGAAGCCGCTGTCCTTGACGAGGTCCGCGACATCGACCAGCTCCAGCGCGATGCGCAGGTCCGGCTTGTCGGAGCCGTAGCGGCGCATCGCGTCGGCGTACGTCATGCGCGGGAACGCGCCCAGGTCGACGTCCATGACCTCGCGGAACACGGTGCGGATCATCTCCTCGGTCGCGTCCTGCACGTCCTTCTCTTCGACCCAGGCGAACTCCATGTCGAGCTGGGTGAACTCGAGCTGGCGGTCGGCGCGCAGGGCCTCGTCGCGGAAGCAGCGCGCGATCTGGTAGTAGCGATCGAAGCCCGCGACCATCAGGATCTGCTTGAACAGCTGCGGCGACTGCGGCAGCGCGTAGAACTCGCCCGGGTGCATGCGCGCCGGCACCAGGAAGTCGCGCGCGCCTTCGGGCGTGGCCTTGGTGAGGATCGGCGTCTCGATGTCCTGGAAGTCGCGCGCGTCCAGCCAGCGGCGCAGCGCCTGCACCAGCCGGATGCGGGTGCGCATCATCGTCTGCATCTCGGGGCGGCGCAGGTCCAGGTAGCGGTACTTGAGGCGGGTTTCCTCGCCGGCGTTCTCGTGGGCGTGGAACGGCAGCGGCTCGGCGCGGTTCAGCACCTCGATGCGGGTGGCCACCACTTCCACCTGGCCGGTGCGGATCTTGTTGTTGACCGACTGCCGCGCACGCACGACGCCGGTGATGCGCAGGCAGTCCTCGTAGTGGATGCCCCCGGCGGCGACCACCACCGCGGCGTTGGCCTCGCCCGCGCCGAGCGCCGGGTCGTCCGTCGGCTCGGCCACCACCTGCACGATGCCTTCGTGGTCGCGCAGGTCGATGAAGCACAGCCCGCCCATGTCGCGGGCGACGTCGGCCCAGCCGCACAGGGTGACGGTCTGGCCGATCAACGCCTCGTCGATCAGGCCGCAGAAATGGGTACGCATGGAAGCTCCGGGGTCAGGCCATGCGCGCAGGCGCGCGCACGTGCGGTCCGGCAAGGCCGGGAACCCGGCATTTTAGCGCGTCAGGCGTCCTTCGCCGCCGGCTTGGCCGGCTTGGCGGGCTCGGCCGCCTTGGTCGCCGGTGCATCCGCCTTCGGCGCCGGCTTGTCGGCCTTGTCGCCACCCGCCTTGTCGCCGCCGCCGTCGGACTTGCCGGCGCCGTCGCCCTTCTCCACCAGGTTCCGCTTCCTGTCGCCGTCCTTCTTGAAGTCGGTCTCGTACCAGCCGCTGCCGGCCAGCCGGAACGACGGCGCGGTGATCTGGCGCCTGATGCCGGCCTCGGCGCACTCCGGGCAGGTCTCCGGGTCGGGATCGGACAGCTTCTGCAGGCGGTCGAAGCGGTGGCCGCAGGCGGTGCACTCGAAACCGTAGATCGGCATGGCGGGTGGATCCGGAAGCAGTGGAGGTGCGCGCGATGTGGGGCCCGGTGGCGGCAATTCAAGCCGACCGCCGGACCTATGCCCGCGCGAGGCGGGGCCCTGTCGGCGCCTTACCTGGCGCGCGCGCGCATCTTGCCGCGTGGCAGCGGCAGCGCAGCCGGGCTACCGGCCGCCTCCACCCGCTCGTGGTACGTCGGGCGCGAGTACCTCTGCACCGTCACCGGCCCTCCGAACCAGCCCGTGTTCTGGTACAGGTCCTCGATGCCGTAGATCCGGTCCCCGAGCCGGGCCATCGGCCGGAAATACCGCACGGCGTTCGGGATGCAGTCGGTGGCGCCATCGGCGTAGGCGTCCTCGCAGGTGGCATAGATCCGGCTGTTGTCGCCGCGGTAGCGGCTTTCGTAGAGACGGGCGTAGGGCTGGAAGTAGATCTCGATGTCGATCAGCTGCCAGGAGGACGGCATCGTCTGCGGCGGGAAATCACCCTCGGCAAAGTGCGTGACCTGCGCCGTGCGCCCCTGGGCGTCACGCACGAAGGTGGTCTCGGTTGGCGCCGCCTGCCACGCGTCGTCGTTCTCGCCCTGCCGGAACGTGCCGTACTTCCAGCGACCCGGCACCAGCTCTTCGTCGAACTCCACATCGGAGCGCGAATCGATGAGCACCGATGTCCCCGCGTACGTCAGGTTGGTCCCCGACGCCCCCTGGCCGCGGGCGACGTACAGCACCGGCGTGACACTGGCGTCGCCGCCCTCGAGCCGCCAGTACGTCACCTCGGTCCGCGGGAACGTCATCCGCAGCGTGCCGCGCGCACCCAGCGTCCACTGGAAGAACTCCGTGTAGTAGCCGGCGACCCGGGGCTGCATCTGGGCATCCACCTTGGATCCGATCTCCTGCACCAGGCCACTGCCGTCGCGGATGAAGGTGGTCTGCCCGTACTCGCAATCCCACAGCACCTCGAGCCCGTGACCATCGGGCGCAGCGCAGAAGTACGGCAGCACGCGACGGTCCATCAGGTCGGCGGCCCGGAAACGTGGTGCGAGCTTGTGCAGTGCGAAAGCGTGCGACATCCGCGTGACCACGAGCTCCGTCGGGGCCAGTTCGGGGTTCTGGGGGTAGCTGACGCGGAACGTCTCCGTCACCGCCCACAGGCTGTAGCGGTCGCCGACGAAGTGGCGCCGCCACGTCTCGTGCAGCGGCTCGTACATCGCCAGGACCTGCGTCGGCGGCTCCCCCGGCACCAGCGTGACCAGCGGGAACGCGTGGAAGCGCGCCGGTTCCCGCGGCGTCACGCGCACGGCGCCGGTGTCGAGCGCGGTCACGGTGGCGACGGGATCGGTCGTGCTGCGCCCATGGAACTCGAACCCGCCGTCGCGCCGCAGCAGCACGCGGGGAGTCGCGGACGCCATCTTGGTCTCGCCGTACTCCAGCGTGGACAGCACGGCGGTGTCCGCGTCCAGCGCCAGCAGCGGGAACGGGATGCCGCTGGGCTGGCGCGCGAACGCCTGCACCTCCTGCGTGTACTCCGGGACCCCGGCCAGGAAGGCGCGCAGGCCGGAAGCATCCTGCAGCAGCGCGTAGCCGTCCGGGTAGCCCGCCGGAAGCGCCAATGCGCCGGATGCGATCGCGTGCAGCACCCAGCCGCCGACGGCGACGTCCATGCCCACGGCACGGATCGCCTGCTCGAGTTCGCGGTCGGACACCGGCAACCGGCCACCGAGCACGCGGCTCACGTAATGGTGCAGCGACGTGCCCATGGCCGTGATCCGGACGCGATCCAGCTCGGCGGGTTCCAGCACCGCATCGGCGCCTGCCTTGCGCGCGATGCGGTCGTAGCCGCCCAGGACCGCGGTGTACTTCGCGCCCGCCAGCGTGACCTCGAGCGACACCATGGGGTCCGCCTGCTGGGCCGGCAGCTGCACCGAGAACGCGGGCAGGGTGACCGGCACCTCGGTCGTCGTGTCGCCGATGCGTACCGACAGCATCGCCGCCGCGCCCGCCGTGCCCGGCACCGCCACCTCGCCGTCGATGCGCAGGCCCGTCGCACCCGGCCGCGGCCTGGCCTTGACCTTCGACGACTGCGCGGCCGTCGTGCCGCCGGCGCCCGCCTCGGCTCCGCCGCGCTTGCCTGCCCCGCCCGGTCCCGTCCACGCGAACGCACAGCCCGCCACCAGCGTGGCCGCCACCAAGAGCATCCTGATCCGCATCCGTTTCCCCTGTCCGCTGCCCCCGCAGCGCGCGCGCATGGTGGCAGCTGGACGCACGCGCGGCAACGCGCACGGAAGCGCGCGCGGCCGGCGGAGCGGGTCGCGCAGCGGGTTCAGCGCCGGACGCCCAATTTAATCAACGTGTTAGAATCGCCGGCTGTTCGCGTGAACGGAGCCGCGGCTCCGCAGGGGATTTGATCTCAGTCGTCCGATCGATGGCCGCATTGCTGGCCGGCGTTGCGTTGCTCCTCGCGGGCAGCGGGCTGCTGGGTACCCTGCTCGCGGTGCGCGGACGCGCGGAAGGCTTCAGCGACCAGGCCCTCGGCCTGATCATGTCCGGCTATTTCGTCGGCTTCCTGCTCGGTACGTACGCGGCGCCGGGCCTGATCCAGCGCATCGGCCACATCCGCGCCTTCGCCTTCTTCGCCGCGCTGTGCGCGGTGTCGGTGCTGCTCTATCCGCTGCTGGTCGGACCCTGGGCCTGGGGTGTGCTGCGCGTGGTCACGGGCATCGCGTTCGTGGGGCTGTACACGGTGATCGAGAGCTGGCTCAACGCGCAGGCGCCGGCGGCGCAGCGCAGCCGGGTGTTCGCGGTGTACATGGTGGTCAACCTGCTCGCGCTCGCCGGTGGCCAATGGCTGCTGCGGGTGTCCTCGCCGATGCTGTTCGTGCCCTTCAGCCTGGTCGCGATCCTGGTGTGCATGGCGGCGCTGCCGGTCACCGCCAGCCGCATGGTGCAGCCCGAACTGCCGGCGATGCCGCGGCTGGCACTGGCGACGCTCTACCGCACCGCGCCGGCGGCGGCGCTGGGCGCGCTGCTCGCGGGCCTGGCACTGGGCGGCTTCTGGGGCCTGGGCGCGGTGTACGCCGACCGCCTCGGCCTCGACGTCACCGGGGTCGCGATCCTGGTCAGCCTCACCATCCTCGGCGGCGCCGCGCTGCAGTGGCCGATCGGCCTGCTGTCCGACCGCGGCGACCGCCGCACCACGCTCGCCCTGGTGTGCGCGGTGGCCACCGCGGTGTCGATCGCGCTCGCGCTCGGCGGCGCCGAGGACCGGCGCCTGCTGTACGCGCTGTTCTTCGTGTTCGGCGGCCTCGCGTTCGCGATCTACCCGCTGTGCGTCGCCCACCTGCTCGACCACCTGCCGGCGGAGAACATGCTCGCGGGCTGCAGCAGCCTGCTGCTGGTCAACGGCATCGGCTCCGCGCTCGGTCCGGCGATCGCCGGTGCCGCCATGGGCGCGACAGGCCCGCAGGCGCTGCCGCTGTTCTTCGCCGCCACCATGGCGCTGCTGGCCGCCATCACTGGCGGGCGGCGCCTGCTGCGCCGGCGCGACCGCGACAACCCCGCGCACTTCCACCCGATGCTGCGCACCACCCCGTCGGCGCTCGAGCTGCTGCCCGAGACCGATCCGGACCCACCCGGACCGGACGCCGGCGCGCGCACCTGAGCGCCGCCCGCCTTCGCCGCGACACCCGCCGCCGTGTCCCATCCGGCGGCACTCCATACACCCGAAAGAAGGAGGACCGCATGCCTGCGTCCAATGCCCGACCCCTCGCGCCGACCCCACGCCCCGCGCACGCGCCGCGCCGCGCTGCCGCCGTGGCCGCGCCCGGCAACGCGGCCGCGTTCGCGCCACGCCTGCTCCTGGCCACCGACCTTGACGGCACCTTCCTCGCCGGGTCGCCCGCCGACCGCCAGGCGCTGTACCGGCTGGTCGAGCGCCACCCGGAGATCGCGCTGGTGTTCGTCACCGGACGCGGCCTCGAGCACGTGATGCCGCTGCTGTCCGACCCCACCCTGCCGCGCCCGGACTACGTGATCTGCGACGTGGGCGCCACGGTCGTCGACGGCCTCACGCTGCAGCCCGTGCAACCGCTGCAGGCGGCGATCGACGCACGCTGGCCGGGCGAGCACGCGGTCGCCGACGCGATCGACGGCTTCCAGGGTCTCGTGCGCCAGGACGTGCCGCAGGAACGCCGCTGCTCGTACTTCTGCGAGCCCGGGGCGCTGGCCGACGTGCGGCACGACCTCGAGACCGCCGCACGCGGCCTCGGCTGCTCGGTGCTGTACTCGGCCGACCGCTACCTCGACATCCTGCCGCCGGACACCGACAAGGGCCGTACGCTCGCGGCGCTGGCGGACCAGCTCGGGCTCGCGGCCGACCGCGTGCTGGTCGCCGGCGACACCCTCAACGACTTGTCGATGTTCACCGCCGGTTTCCAGGGCGTGGCGGTGGGTGCGTGCGAGCCGGCGCTGGTGGCCGCCACCCAGCAGCTCGGCAACGTCCTCCACGCCGACGCGCCGGGCTGCGGCGGCATCCTCGAGGCGATCGACCATTTCGACCTGCTGGCCGCCGACGACCCGCACCGCGCGGTGCCGGCACCGCGCGCCGTCGGCAACTCGGAGCTGGTGATGGTCTACCACCGCCTGCCGTATGAGGAGTATGTCGAGGACGGCGCGCGCAAGCGGCGCAGGCCGACATCGCCAAACGGCATCATCCCGAGCCTGCTCGGCTTCTTCGGCGGCGGCCGCAAGGGCTCGTGGGTGGCGTGGAGCATCGACGATCCGAAGCTGGGCGCCTTCGTCGAGCGCACGCCGGTGGACGAGGAGCGCTACCCGGACCTCACCGTCGCCCGCGTGCGGCTCTCCAGGGGAGAGGTCGACGCGTTCTACAAGCGCTTCTCCAAGGAAGCCTTCTGGCCGATGCTGCACACCTTCTGGGAACGCGCGCGCTTCCGCGAGGACGACTGGACGGTGTTCCTCGAGGTCAACCGCAGGTTCGCCGAGGCCACCGCGGCCGAGGCCGCGCACGGCGCCACCGTGTGGCTGCACGACTACAACCTGTGGATGGTCCCGGCGACGCTGCGCGAGCTGCGCCCGGACCTCAAGATCGCGTTCTTCCACCACACCTACTTCCCGTCGGCTGACGTGTTCAACGTGGTGCCGTGGCGGCGCGAGATCCTGGGCAGCCTGCTGCAGTGCGACTACATCGGCTTCCACATCCCGCGCCAGGTGGAGAACTTTGTCGACGTGGTGCGCGGCGCGATGCCGGTGGAGACGCTGGACCGCGAGAGCTGCGCGCCGCGCTTCCTCACCTACGGCTGCGCGGTCGGCCTGGACACCATGACCACCAGCATCCGCGTCGGCGACCGTCGCGTCGGACTCGGCGCGCATCCGGTCGGCACCGACCTCGAGCGCATCCGCGAGGGCCTGGCGCGGCCGGAAGTGCAGGCGCGCTCCGCCGGCATCCGCCGCGAGTTCGCCGGGCGCAAGCTGGTGCTGTCCATCGAGCGCCTGGACTACACCAAGGGCACGCTGGAGAAACTGCTCGCCTTCGAGCGCCTGCTCGAGGAACAGCCGCAGATGCAGGGCACGGTGACCCTGCTGATGGTGTGCGTGCCGGCTGCCAAGGAGATGACCATCTACCGCCAGCTGCAGACCCAGATCGAGCAGGCGGTGGGCCGCATCAACGGCCGCTACGCCAACCTCGACTGGTCGCCGGTGCGCTTCTTCGCGCGCGCGCTGCCGTTCGAGTCGGTGCTCGCGCACTACGCCGCGGCCGACGTCATGTGGATCACCCCGCTGCGCGACGGCCTCAACCTGGTGGCCAAGGAGTTCATCGCCGCCCACGGCGTCGAGGGCACGTCGGGCGTGCTGGTGCTGTCGGAATTCGCCGGTGCCGCCGCCGAGCTCAAGGGCGCGGTGCTGACCAACCCGCACGACCAGCGTGACCTGGTCCAGGGCCTGTCGCAGGCGCTGGCGATGCCGGCCGAGGAAGCCGACGGGCGCCAGCGCCAGCTGTTCAACATCGTCAGCCGGTACGACGTCGAACGTTGGGGCCACGACTTCCTGGACGCGGTCGCCGCCGGCGGCAGCGGCGCCGACCGCCACCGCTACGCGATGCCGAGCAACGATCCGGTGCACGCCTGACGCACGTCTGTCCGGGGGCACGCGCCCCGGTCCCGGCGATCAGTCGCTGCTGCCCCAGGGCGCGGGTGGCGGCGGCACCGGTTGCGTGAGGTCGAACTCGACCTGGAACAGGCGGCCGCCGGGGCGCGCGAGTTCGTAGAGGAATCGCTCGCCCGGCTCGATCTCCATCGCCCAGGTGTTGGTGACCGAGGCCTCGGACCCTTCGCGCTCGAACAGCGCGACCGACTCCGCGTCCACCGGGAATTCCTGGCGCACGGCGGTGCCGGGCGACCGCGTGTCGCCGCCGTACATCGTCAGCACGTCCTCGCTGCCGTCCTCGTGGCGGTGGTCGTGCTTGAGGCGCAGGCCGTCCGCGGTGCGGGTGATGACCCAGGTGCGCGAATGGTCGTCGCCGACGTGGAACGGCACGCGCAGTTCGCGCGCGGGATCGTTGCAGCCGCGCACGTGCATCAGCAGCGCCTTGCCCTCGAAGGCATCGGGTTCGGGCGAGGCCGGCGTGTTGGCGACGATGCGGCCCGCGAAGGCCTGGCCGCAGTGGCTGGCGAGCGCCGCCATGAACGCATCCGCGGCCGCGGGATCGGGAACGGGCGCGGCGAGCGCTTCTTCGGGCGCGGTCGCCGGCGCCGCCGGCGCGGGCGGCGGATCGGCGGGCGCACAGGCGCCGAGCGCGAGGATGGCGGCGAACAGGACCGTTGGCTTGACGGGATTCATGGCGACACCATGGCCGGACTTGGCATGCGGGGCAATGGCTGCGCCGCTGCGTCGTCGTCGACGCCCGTACCGCCGCGCAGCATCGGCGCATGGCCGCTCGCGGTTCCGTCGTACCCCACGACGTTGCCCTCGGCGACCCAGGCCACCCCCTGCACCTCGCGCCCCGGCGCCTCGCCCGGGTCGACGATCCAGAAGCGCGTCGCGGCGTCGCCGTAGTCGACGCGCATCGCGCCGTCGGCGTCGCGCGACCAGGCGAAGGTGGCGGACGGCTGGTCGTGCGGATGGACGATGCCGCTGCCGTCGGCAGCGAAGACATGGTCGGCGTGGCCGCAGTAGTCGAGCGCGAGCATGCCGTGCGGCATCGGCGCGCCGCAGAACACCGGCAGCGCATGCCGCCCGAGGAAGCGCCGTGGCGTGGTCAGTGCCCGCGCACGCACCATGTCCGTTGCCGCCCACAGGCTGGTCCAGCGCACCGTCCTGGACGGCAGCTCCGGGCACTTGGGGTAGCTGAGTTCGTGCTCCTGGCCGAGCTGCCACAGCGACAGGCCGCTGCCCCGCCAGTGGCGGCGGAAATCGCGTCCGGTGACGGTCCAGATTTCCCAGGTCGGGGTGCCGGTCGACGGACATGTCGGGCCGAACGGGACCAGCCGCGCGACCGGCGACTGTGGCACCAGCACCAGTGCCCCGCCCTCGAGCGTCCCGTCGTAGGCCGGCCCGTCGAACAGTTCGTCGTGCACGCGGTAGCCGTCCGCATCGCGCTCCACCACCAGTCCGCCGGGCTCGATCGGGTCCCCCGGCCCCTGGCGTGCGCCGGCAAAGGCCAGCACCGGCCCGGTGGCGGCGGCGGCCAGCGGCGGCGTCGGGATCGCGTCGAGCACCTCGTGCACGTCGGCGAACATGTCCGGGTTGTCGGCGAGGTAGTCGTTCCAGGCTGCCTCGTCCTCCAGCAGCGCCAGGCCGTCACCGATGCCAGGCGGCAGCCGCGCCGGATCCGCGGCCAGCCGTGCCAGCACGGCGGTGGCGCGCGCCAGTTCGAGCCCTTCGACCGCGGCGACCGCAGTGGCCAGCGCGGCGTCCGACGCCGGCGGCGTGCCGGCGGCGCGGGTCGCCAGCACGGCGAGCGCGGTGGAGAGCGGCGTCAGCCGCAGCCCGTCCTCGGATCCCGCATCGAGGCGGCCATCGACGCCGGCGGCGCGCGCCAGCCGTGCGTGCGTGCCCAGCAGTGAACGCAGGCGCACGCCGGGTGCCGAGAATTCCAGCCACACCATGCCCGCGCGGCCCTCGCGCGGCATGCCGATTTCGAACGCACCGCTGCCGGCCGGGATGGTGGCGTGCAGCGTGTCGTCGAGATGGAGTTCGAGCAGGCCATCGCTGTCGACGCCGGCGGCGACGTGGATCTCGCCCGCCAGGACCACGTCGCCCGCGGGCGGCGGTGGCCGCAGCTTCGAGGCCGCGGCGGGCAGCGCGGTCGCCGCGACGGCCATGCCCAGTACGAGCGCGATACAGCCGGTCCATTTCCCCATGGTTCCCGCCTCCCCGTGTCGAAAGGCCCCCGACTATAACCTCCTGCTTTCTGTAGGAGCGGCCGCTGGCCGCGACCCGAACCGCGCGTAGCGCGGCATCCGCAGGAAGGCGG
>JAYRUX010000028.1:0-18422 GCA_041918855.1 Luteimonas sp. | reverse complement strand
GGCCGGCGGCGCGCCCGCCGCGGCGCCGGCCGCGGCCGAGGGCGGCGTATCCGGCCCCGGCAGCCGCAGCTCCGTGCGCAACTACGAGCTCGACCGCACCCTCACCCATACCCGCCAGGCGCCGGGCCGCATCCGCCGCGTCACCGCCGCGGTCCTGGTCGACAACCTCGCCGGCGGTGCGGGAACCGAGGGCAAGCCCGCCGCCGCGCGTGCGCTGCAACCGGCCGAGCTCGCCCGCATCGAGACCCTGGTGCAGCAGGCCATCGGCTTCGACGCCGCGCGCGGCGACGTGGTCTCGGTGGTCAACGCACCCTTCGCCCGCGGCGGCGAGGACGTCGCGAACGAAGGCCCGCCGATGTGGCAGGACCCGCGCGTGCGCGAGCTGGCGCGCCTGGTGCTGGGCGGCCTGGCCGTCCTCATGCTGATCTTCACCGTGCTGCGCCCCGCGTTCCGCCAGCTGCTGGCGCCCAAGGTGCCGGCGACGGCATTGGTGGTGGCCGATCCCGACGACGAGCTCCCGGTCACCCTGACCGCGACCGCGGCCCCCGCGCCACCGCCGGTGCGCGCCGCCGCCGCCGCGACCATGAACCTCGACGACAAGCTGGAGATCGCACGCAGCGCGGTCGCCACCGATGCCAAGCGCGTTGCCCAGGTCGTGCGCGACATGGTGGCCTCCGATGGCTGACCCGGGGATCGCGCTGTCCGGGGTGCAGCGCGCGGCGATCGTGCTGCTGTCGCTGGGCGAGGCACAGGCCGCCGAGGTGCTGAAGCACATGGGCGCCAAGGAAGTGCAGAAGCTGGGCGTGGCGATGACCTCGGTCGGCGGCATCACCCGCGACGCGGTAGCGCGCGTGTTCGACGAGTTCGTCGACGTGCTCGCGCAGCCCAGCGGGCTGGGCAGCGGCGCCGACGACTACGTGCGCGCGGTGCTGACCCAGGCCCTGGGCGAGGACCGCGCCAGCACCCTCATCGACCGCATCCTGCTCGGCCGCAACACCTCCGGCCTGGACACGCTCAAGTGGATGGAACCGCGTGCGATCGCCGAGCTGGTCCGCAACGAACACCCGCAGATCATCGCCATCGTCATGGCGCACCTGGACGGCGACCAGGCGGCCGAGGTGCTGAAGTGCCTGCCCGACCGCGTCCGGGTCGACGTGCTGCTGCGCCTGGCCACGCTCGACGGCATCCCGCCGCACGCGCTCAACGAACTCAACGACGTCATGGCGCGCCAGTTCGCCGGCAGCCAGAACATCAAGTCGTCGTCGGTCGGCGGGGTCAAGGTCGCGGCCAACATCCTCAACTTCATGGACTCCGGCCAGGACGAAGTGCTGCTTGGCGCCATCGGCGAGGTCGACAGCGAGCTCGGCACGCGCATCCGCGACCTGATGTTCGTGTTCGACAACCTCGCCGAGATCGACGACCGCGCCATGCAGGCGGTGCTGCGCGAGGTCACCGGCGACCGGCTGGCGCTGGCGCTGCGCGGCGCCGACCCGAAGGTGCGCGAGAAGATCACCGGCAACATGTCGCAGCGCGCGGCCGAGATCCTGGTCGAGGACATGGAAGCGCGCGGTCCGGTGCGCCTGGCCGAAGTCGAGGCGGCGCAGAAGGAGATCCTCGCGATCGTGCGGCGCATGGCCGACAACGGTGACATCCAGCTCGCGGCCAAGGCCGAGGTGCTGGTGTGAGCGCCGTGCTGCGCGACATCGCATACCCGCCCTCGACCGAGGCCGTGCGCTGGGCGGCACCGGGCCTGGCGCCGCCCACGCCCGCGCCGGCGCCCCCGGCGCCGCCCAGCGTCGAGGACCTGCAGGCGCTGGAAGCCGCGGCCCACGCCGACGGCTACGCCCGCGGCCACGCAGAGGGCGTTGCCGCCGGCCAGTCCGAGGTGCGGCGGATGGTCGCGCAGATCGAGGGCGTGCTCGACGGCTTCACCCGGCCGCTGGCGCGGCTCGACGGCGAGGTCGCCGACGCGCTCGCCGACCTCGCGGTGCGCATCGCCGGCGCCCTGCTCGGGCGCGCCTACCTGGTCGACCCGACCCTGCTGGCCGACCTCGTGCGCGAGGCGCTGGACGCGGTCGGCAGCGGCAACCGCGAACTCGAACTGCGCCTGCACGGCGACGACTTCGGCGTGCTCGCGCCGCACCTCGCCGGCCTCGACGGCGTCCGCCTGACCATCGACGGCGCGCTCGGCCGCGGCGAACTGCGCCTGCACAGCGAGAGCGTGCGCATCGACGGCACCATGGCCGCGCGCCTGCAGTCGGTGCTGGAAGCCACCCTGGCCGCGCACGGCGACGCCGCCGGGGCGGCACGATGAGCCAGGTCGCCGCGGCGCACTGGCAGGAAGCGCGCAACCTGCGCCTGGCCGCGCGCCTGGCGGCGGCACGGCCGCAGCCGGCGTCGCTCGGCCTCGCGCGCGAAGGCGTGCTGCGTCGCGCCGTCGGCCTGACCCTGGAAGCCTCCGGCTGCAGCGCACCGATGGGCTCGCGCTGCCGCGTCGAGACCGCGGGCGGGCACTGGGTCGACACGGAAGTGGTCGGCTTCGCCGGCGACCGCACCTACCTTATGCCCACCGCCGACCTCGAGGGCCTGCTGCCGAACGCGCGCGTGGTGCCCTCGCGCCGGCGTGGCGAAGTGGCGGTGGGCGAAGGCCTGCTCGGCCGCGTCGTCGACAGCGACGGCGTGCCGCTCGACGGCCGCGGCCCGATCCGTGCCGAGCAGTGGATGGGCCTGGCTGGCAAGGCGATCAACCCGCTGATGCGCGAGCCGATCACGCAGTCGCTCGATGTCGGCGTGCGCGCCATCAACGCCCTGCTCCCGATCGGTCGCGGCCAGCGCATCGGCCTGTTCGCGGGCTCGGGCGTCGGCAAGTCGACCCTGCTCGGGATGATGACCCGCTTCACCGCGGCCGACGTCATCGTCGTCGGCCTGATCGGCGAGCGTGGCCGCGAAGTCCGCGACTTCGTCGAGAGCACGCTCGGCGAGGAGGGCCTGCGTCGTGCCGTGGTCGTGGCCACGCCCGCCGACCGGCCGCCGCTGGCGCGCCTGCACGGCGCGCTGCGCGCGACCGCCATCGCCGAGTACTACCGCGACCAGGGCCTGCACGTGCTGCTGCTGATGGATTCGCTGACCCGCTTCGCGCATGCGCAGCGCGAGATCGGGCTGTCGGTGGGCGAGCCGCCGACCACGCGCGGCTACCCGCCGAGCGTGTTCGCCAAGCTGCCGCAGCTGGTCGAGCGCGCCGGCAACGGCGCCGACGGCCGCGGCTCGATCACCGCGTTCTACACCGTGCTCACCGAAGGCGACGACCAGCAGGAGCCGATCGCCGACGCCGCGCGCGCGATCCTGGACGGCCACATCGTGCTCACCCGCCGCATCGCCGACGCCGGCCAGTACCCGGCGATCGACGTCGAAGTCTCGGTGAGCCGCGTGATGCAGGACATCACCGACGCGCCCTGGCGCGAGCGCATCCGCAAGCTCAAGCGGCTGATGGCCGCGCACTCCGCGCAGCGCGACCTGATCGCCATCGGCGCCTACCAGCGCGGCAGCGACCCGGTGGTCGACGAGGCAGTGGCGCGCTGGCCCGCGATCCAGGCCTTCCTCGGCCAGGACGTGGCCGAAGCCTCCGACGTCGCCGCCAGCCGCGACGCCCTTGCCCGCCTGCTCGATGGCGGCGACCCACCCATCATTAAGGCCTGACCCGATGCGTTCGCAACGACTCGACCCGCTGCTCAAGGTCATGCAGCAACGCCAGGACGCCGCCGCGCGCGAGGTTGCCGAGCGCGACCGGGCGCTGGGCGAGCAGCAGGAGCGCCTGGAGGCGTTGCGCCGCTACGCGGAGGAATACGCCGCGGCGCCGGCCTCGGCGTCGATCTCGCCGGCGCTGCTGGTGAACCGGCTGGCGTTCCGCGAGCGGCTCAACGCCGCGGTCGTGCAGCAGGCGGGGATCGTCGACCACAGCCGTCAGTTGAGCGACGTCGAGCGCGCACGGCTGATGCTCGCCAGCCGCGAGACGCGGGTGCTGGAACAGCTGTCCGAAAGTTATCGCGCGCAGGAAACGAAGGCGGCCGACCAGCGCGTGCAGCGCGAACTCGACGACCTCGGTGGCCGGCGCGCGCGCGCGGCGGCGGTGGCCGCCGCCGGCGACGACTCCGCGGCGTGAACGCGCACGGCCTGTCGTCGTTCCCGGTGGGCGGCGCGCCATTGCCGCGCCCGGCCACGCCGGGGAGCGTGCCCGCATCCGCGACCACACCCGCCTCGCCGGAAGCCGACCCCGGCGCGGCCAGACCGGTCGACGCGCGGACACCGGCAGGAGACGTGCGCCACGGCCAGCGCGCGCGCGCCGCCGACGGGCTCGACGCGGAGCCATCGCCGCCGCGCGCGGGGCCAGGCACCGACGAATTCTCCGACCTGCTCGAGCCGGTGCCGTCGGTGCCCGCGGCCGACACCACGCCCGCCACGTCGCCCGCGGACACCCGCCCCGACGCCGGCGCACCCGAGCGCCTGCTCGCGCTGCTGGCCCTTGGCTGGCAGCCGGCGACGGCCGCGCCGCCGCACGCGGGCGGTCCGGCAGCAGTCGCTCCGGCAGCGGCATCGGCGGCGTCAGCGGCGTCGGCGTCAGCGGCGTCGGCGGCATCGGCGGCAGCGGCAGCAGCGGCGCGCGCCGCGTCCGCGCCAGCCCTGCCCGGCCACGCGCCCCCTGCACCTGCTCCGGCAGTCCCGGCGATGAACCCCGCCGCCGAAACGGCAGGCACGCCGCCTGCCCCCGCATCCGCTTCTGTCGCCGCGGCGGCCGTCGCTGCCGCGCCGCTGCCATCGGCGCCTGCCGCCACCCACGCTGTCCCCAGCGACGGGGCGCCCGGCGCGACGCCGCCTGCACCCGACGCCCCGGCGTCCGGACCGGCGCCACGTGGCGCGACCACGACGGGCGAGGCCGCAGCCGCGGCCGCCGCGCCCGCCGGCCGACCCCCCGGCGACGCCGCGACCGCGACGCAGCCGCCGGCACCCGCGGTCGCCGCAACCCTCCCTGTCGCCGCGGTGCAGGTCACCGATCTTGGCGCGGCCGCGACCGCACCGGGCGACGCCGCGCCAGCCGTGCATGCGACCGGTGCCACCGGCGCGAACGTGCCGGTCCTGCGCGCCGAGGCCGCGCCCCTCCTGCCCCCGCTGGCGGTGCCGGCGGACCCTGGTGCCGGCTTCGACGACGGCCTGGGCACGCGCATCGCCTGGATGGCGGACCAGCGCATGGGGCACGCCGAGATCCGCCTCAACCCGGAGCACGCCGGGCCGATCGACGTGCGTGTCGATCTCGACGGCGACCGGGTCGACGCCCGCTTCCACAGCGCCAGCGCCGAGGTCCGCCAGGCGCTGGAGGCGAGCCTGCCGCGGCTTCGCGAGCTGCTCGGCCAGCATGGCCTGGAACTGGGCCAGGCTGACGTCGGCCAGCAGCCGCGCGACCAGACCCCGGCCACGGCAGCGAGCGCGCGGCGCGAGGGCGCGCGCGCCGATGCGACCACCGACGGCGCCGACGCGCCGAGGCCTCCCCGCGTGTCCGCACGGAGCCTGGTCGATACCTGGGCCTGACCCCGAGGCCCCGTCAAAAGAGCGGCACGCGCGCATTCAGGCTTGCGTCAAAAGGCCGGCGTGAACGCGGCACGCGGCTTGCAGGGCTACGGCATCGATCGCCGGAGCCGCCGTCCGTGTCAGCCACCACCGCCACCGCACCCACCGCACCCGCCAGGCCCAGGGCCAAGGCGAAGCCCGGCCGCCGCCGCCTCGTGCTCGTCGTCCTCCTGCTCGTCGCCGGCGCCGCGGCCGGCGGTGGCTGGTGGTGGTGGCAGGCGCGCCAGGCGGCCGACGCCGCGGCCGTGCCGGCCGCGCGCGCACCGGCCCAGTACCACGCGCTCGAGCCGGCGTTCGTGGTCAACCTCGCGGACACCGACGCCGTGCGCTACCTCCAGGCCGACGTCCAGCTGGTGACCCGCGACGCCGACACCCTCGCCGCGTTCGACGCCCATGCCCCCGCCATCCGCAACCGCCTGCTGCTGCTGTTCGGCCAGCAGTCGGCGCTGCAGCTCGGCCAGCGCAGCGGCAAGGAACGCCTGCAGCAGGCCGCGCGCGACGAAGTCCGCGCCCTGCTCAAGGCCGAGAGCGCCCCGGCACAGGTCGAAGCCGTGATCTTCACCAGCCTGGTCACCCAGTGATGGGCGCCGACCTCCTCTCCCAGGACGAGATCGACGCCCTGCTGCACGGCGTCGACAGCGGCGTGGTCGAGACCGAGCCGCCGCCGGCGCCGGGCGAGGCGCGCAGCTACGACTTCGCCAGCCAGGACCGCATCGTCCGCGGCAAGCTGCCGACGCTGGAGATGATCAACGAGCGATTCGCGCGCACCCTGCGCGTGGGCCTGTTCAACCTGCTGCGCCGCTCCGCCGACCTCTCGGTGCGCGGCATCGACCTCGTGCGCTTCGGCGAGTACATGCATTCGCTGCAGGTGCCCACCAACCTCAACCTGGTGAAGATGAAGCCGCTGCGCGGCACCGCCATCGTCACCTTCGAGCCGCGGCTGGTGTTCACCGTGGTCGACAACTTCTTCGGCGGCAACGGCCGGTACCACACCCGCATCGAAGGCCGCGAATTCACGCCGACCGAGATGCGCGTGATCCAACTGCTGCTGAAGCAGACGTTCGCCGACCTGGTGGACGCCTGGGCGCCGGTGATGCCGGTGGAGTTCGAGTACATGAACTCCGAGGTCAACCCGCACTTCGCCAACATCATCAGCCCGCGCGACTACATCGTCGTCAGCCGCTTCAACGTCGAGCTCGAGGGCGGCGGCGGCGAGCTCCACGTCGCCATCCCCTACGCGATGCTGGAGCCGATCCGCGAGCAGCTCGACGCCGGCGTGCAGAGCGACCGCATCGAGAAGGACGAGGGCTGGTCGCAGGCGATGCGCGCGCAGCTGCAGGACGCCGAGGTCGAGCTCAGCTCCGCCATCGCACGCCGCCAGATCAGCCTGCGCGAACTCTCGCGGCTGCGCGTCGGCGACATCATCCCGATCGATCTGGCACGCACCGTGCAGCTGCAGGTCGAGGAGATCCCGCTGTTCGCCGGCGAGTTCGGCGTCCACAACGGCCGCAACGCCATCAAGGTCACGCAGGTTCATGCCGCGCGTGCCGTCCCCACCTTCGACTTCCTGACGACCACGCCATGACCACCGAAACCGCCACCGCCGCCCGCGCCGCCTTTGATCCGCTGACTGCCGAGGCCGGCGCCGGCACCGGCGCCGACCTCAACCTCGACGTCATCCTCGACGTGCCGGTTTCGCTGTCGCTCGAAGTCGGGCGCGCGCGCATCCCGATCCGCAACCTGCTGCAGTTGAACCAGGGTTCGGTGGTGGAACTGGAGCGCGGTGCCGGCGAGCCGCTCGACGTCTACGTCAACGGCACGCTCATCGCCCAGGGCGAGGTCGTGGTGGTCAACGACCGCTTCGGCGTGCGCCTCACCGACGTCGTCAGCCCCGCCGAGCGGATCAAGAGGCTGCGATGAGCGCCGCGTCCGTTCCCGTCGCGACGGCCGCGCCGTCGTCGACCACCGCCAGCGTCGGCGTGCCCGCGCCCGCGCCGCAGTCGCCGGCCAACGCCGGCAGCCTCGGCGGCGCCGTGCTGGCGCTGGTGCTCGTCGTCGGCCTGATCCTGCTGCTGTCGTGGCTGGCCCGGCGCATGCCCGGGCTCGGCCTGGCCGCCGGTGGCGCCAACCCTGCGCTGCGCATCGTCGGCTCGCTCGCCCTCGGCCCGCGCGACCGCCTGGTGGTGGTCGAGGTCGGCGAAACCCAGCTGCTGCTCGGCGTCGGCGCCGGCGGCACCCGCACCCTGCACACCCTCGAGCAGCCGTTGCCCGCCGCCGCCGCGCGTCCGACGCCGGCCTTCGCGCAGGTGCTCGCCCAGCATTTCGGAAAGAAGCCATGAGCGCGCTGCGCCCGTTCCTCCGCGCATTCGTCCGCGGCCGCGCCAGCGCGGCCGCCTGCCTCCTGGGCCTCTGCCTGTCGCTCGCCGCCGCGCTCCTGCCCGCCACCGCGCTCGCCCAGGCCGCGCAGCCTGCGGCGGCGCCGGTCGCCGCTCCCGCCGCGCCGGCGCAGCCGCTGCCCGCGGTCGAAGTCGGCAACATCGGTGGCCAGCCGGTGAGCATGCCGCTGCAGGTGCTGGCGCTGATGACCGGCATCACCCTGCTCCCGGCGGCGCTGCTGGGCCTGACCGCCTTCACCCGCATCATCATCGTGCTCGGCCTGCTGCGGCAGGCACTCGGTACTGGCCAGACACCGAGCAACCAGGTGCTGCTGGCGCTGGCGCTGTTCCTCACCGCGATGGTGATGATGCCGGTGTTCGACCAGGCCTGGACCAACGGCATCGCGCCGTACCTCGACGACACGCTCGACTTCCGTTCCGCCTGGGCCGCGGCATCCGAGCCGTTCCGCGGCTTCATGCTGGCGCAGGTGCGCGAGACCGACCTCATGACCTTTGCCGGCCTGTCGCAGACCGGGCCGTACGCCACGCCCGCGGACGTGCCCTTCGGCGTGCTCGCCGCGTCCTTCCTCACCAGCGAGCTCAAGACCGCGTTCGAGATCGCGTTCCTGGTCTACATCCCGTTCGTGATCATCGACCTCGTGGTCGCCAGCGTGCTGATGTCGATGGGCATGATGATGCTGTCGCCGATGCTGATCTCGGCGCCCTTCAAGATCCTGCTGTTCGTGCTGGTCGACGGCTGGGTGCTCGTCGTCGGCTCGCTCGCCGCCAGCTTCAACCCGGTGTGACGCCATGACCCCCGAAACCGCACTCGGCGAGATCTCCCGCGGCCTGCAGATGGCGCTCACCCTCGGCGGGCCGCCGCTGATCGCGGTCCTGGTCGTCGGCGTCGCTGTCGGCGTGCTCCAGGCCGCGACCCAGATCAACGAGCCCACGATCGCGTTCGTGGTCAAGGCGGTGAGCCTGATCGCGGTGCTCGCCGCCACCGGACACTTCCTGCTCGGGCGCATGGTCGGCTTCACCACCGATCTCTTCCACCGCATCCCGCACCTGATCGGCTGAGCCAGGGCCTGCCTAGGTGGAGACCGTCTCGCTCGCGTCGATGGCCGGCGTCGACATTTTCGGCATGCTGGCCACGGTGCTCTGGTACGCGCTGCGCATCGGCGCCGCGCTGCAGGTGCTGCCGGTGATCGGCGGCCGCGGCATCCCGGCGCGCGCGCGGCTGATCATGACGCTGGCGCTGTCGGCGGCGATGTCCACCGTGCTGCCGGCGCCGCCGCCGATGGGCGTGGACGCCGCCACCGTGCTCGGCGTGCTGCGCGAATTCACCGTCGGGATCGCGATCGGCCTGATGCTGCGGCTCGCCTTCGAGGCCGGCCAGCTCGCGGGCGAACTGGTCAGCCAGGGCATGGGCCTGTCGTTCGCGACCATGGCCGACCCCCTGAGCGGCGCCTCGTCGCCGGTGCTGTCGCAGTGGTTCTACCTGGCGTTCGCGCTGCTGTTCTTCACCATCGACGGCCACCTGGCGCTGGTCGGGCTGCTCGCCGACAGCTACGGCGGCCTGCCGGTGGGCGCCACGCTGCCCGATGTCGACGCGCTGCTGGCCGCGGTGCCGGCATTCTTCAGCCACTGCCTGCGCGCCGGCGCGCTGCTGGCGCTGCCGGTGATGATGGCGCTGCTGGCGGTCAACATCGCCTTCGGCGTGCTCGCCCGCGCCGCCGCCCAGCTCAACCCGATGGCGATCGGCCTGCCGGTGTCTCTGCTGGTCGGGCTTGCCCTGCTGATGCTGCTGATGCGCGAACTCGAGGCGCCGGTGCGCCAGCTGTTCGAGGATGCCTTCGCCACCGCCCGCGCCCTGACCGGCTGAGGCCGCGATGAGTGAAGAGAGCCAGAAGGAGGACCGCACCGAGCAACCGACAGAGAAACGGTTGCGCGATGCGCGCGAGAAGGGGCAGGTGCCGCGGTCGCGGGAGCTCGCGAACGTCGCCGTCCTCGGCTGCGCCGTACTTGCGCTCAAGGCCACCGGCGGCCATGTCGGTGCTGCGTCCCGCGACTGGATGCGCAACGCGCTCACCGTGGACCCGGCGATGCTCGGCGCCACCGACCGGCTGGTGCCACACGCGATGGCGCTGGCCGGGTCGCTGCTGCTGCCGCTGGTGCCCCTGCTGCTGGCGGCACTGGCGGCCTGCCTGCTGGCACCGATGGCGATGGGCGGGGTGCGCTTCGCGTCCAAGGCGCTCGCACCCGATTTCGGGCGCCTGAACCCTGCCAAGGGTCTGGCGCGCCTCTACGGCAGCGAGAGCCTCGCCGAACTGCTGCGCTCGCTGCTGCGCGTGGCGCTGATCGGCGGCATCGGCGGCTGGGTGGTGTGGCGCGCATTCTCGACCCTGCTGTCGATGCCGCAGGCGTCGCTCGAGGCGTCCATTGCCGGCGGCGTCGACCTCGCACTCACCGCGCTGCTGGCGATGGTCGGCGGCCTGGGCCTGCTGGCGGCGATCGACGTGCCCTGGCAGCACCACCAGCATCGCAGCAAGCTGAAGATGACCAAGCAGGAGCTGCGCGACGAAGCCAAGGAGGCCGAGGGCAACCCGGAGCTCAAGGCGCGCGTGCGCCAGGTGGCGCGGCAGATGTCGCAGCAGCGGATGATGGAGGCGGTGCCCGGCGCCGACGTGGTGGTGATGAACCCGACCCACTACGCCGTGGCCATGAAGTACCAGCCCGGCATGCGCGCACCGCTGGTGGTCGCCAAGGGCGTCGACGAGATGGCGCTGGCGATCCGCGCGCTGGCGGAGAAGCACCGGGTCGCGATCGTGGAGGCGCCGCCGCTGGCACGCGCCTTGTATAGGCAGGCGCAGGTCGACCAGGAAATCCCGGTGAAACTGTACGCCGCCGTCGCGCAAGTGCTGTCCTACGTCTACCAGCTCAGGGCCTGGGTCCCCGGCCGCGGGCCGATGCCGGCCCTGTCGACGGTGGATGTCGGTGCCGATGGCGCGCCCGACCCGGCCGACGGCGACGGAACCCCGGCACGATGAGCGTTCCGCCCGGCCGCGGCGCCGGCATCCTCGCCAACCTGCGCAGCGGCGCCGCGGCGCCCGTGGTCGTGATCGCGATGCTGGCGATGGTGATCGTGCCGCTGGCACCGATCGTGCTGGACGCGCTGTTCACGATCAACATCGCGCTTTCGCTGGTGGTGATGCTGGCGGTGGTCTACGTGCGCCGCCCGCTCGAGTTCTCGATCTTCCCCAGCGTGCTGCTGATGGTCACCCTGCTGCGGCTGGCGCTGAACGTCGCCTCCACGCGCGTGGTGCTGCTGCGTGGCCATGAAGGCGAGGCGGCGGCAGGCCACGTCATCGAGTCCTTCGGGCAGTTCGTGATCGGCGGCAGCTATGCGGTCGGCATCGTGGTGTTCGCGATCCTGACCATCGTCAACTTCGTCGTGGTCACCAAGGGCGCCGGCCGCATCTCCGAAGTCTCGGCGCGCTTCATCCTCGACGCCCTGCCCGGCAAGCAGATGGCGATCGACGCCGACCTCAACGCCGGCCTGCTGACCCGCGAGGACGCGAAGGCGCGGCGCCAGGAAGTGCGCGAGGAGGCCGACTTCTACGGCTCGATGGACGGCGCCAGCAAGTTCGTGCGCGGCGATGCCATCGCCGGGATCCTGATCCTGGTGATCAACCTGGTCGGCGGCGTGCTGATCGGGATGATGCAGCACGGCATGGGCTTCGGCGACGCGGCTGCCACCTACACCATGCTCGCCATCGGCGACGGCCTCGTCGCGCAGCTGCCGGCGCTGCTGATCGCGGTCGCGACGGCGATGCTGGTGACGCGCGCCACCGGCGACCAGGAGATGGGCGAGACGGTGTCGAAGCAGGTCTTCGGCCACCAGCGCGCACTGACGGTGGCCGCGCTGATGATGGGCCTGATCGGCATCGTGCCGGGCATGCCCAACCTGCCGTTCCTCATCCTCGCCGCCATCCTGGGCTGGGCCGCGTGGAAGTTGCGCCGGAAGGCGGCGGCGGGCGCCGACGCACCCGACGCCGCGCGCACCGGGGCCGACGCGGCGCCGGCGCCGATGGCGGAGCTGAGCTGGGACGAGATCCGCCCGGTGGAGCCGCTGGCGCTGGAGGTGGGCTACCGGCTGATCGCGCTGGTCGACCAGGCGCAGGGCGGCGAGCTGCTGGCGCGGCTCAAGGGCGTGCGCCGCAAGCTCACCCAGGACCTGGGCTTCCTGATTCCGGCGGTGCACGTGCGCGACAACCTGGAGCTCGCGCCGGGCCAGTACCGGCTGCTGGTGCACGGGGTGCCGGTCGCCACCGGGGAGCTGATGCCCGACCGCGAACTCGCGCTGGATCCGGGCCGGGTGTTCGGGCCGCTGGACGGGATTCCGGGCAAGGATCCGGCGTTCGGCCTGGACGCGGTGTGGATCGTGCCGGGGCAGCGGGCGCACGCGGAATCGCTCGGCTACACGGTGGTGGATGCGGCCACGGTCGCGGCGACGCACCTGTCGCACATCGTCCGCGAGCGGGCGTCGGACCTGCTCGGGCACGACGAGGTGCAGAACCTGCTGGCGGCGCTCGGCCGCAGCGTGCCGAAGCTGGTCGAGGACCTGGTGCCGAAGCTGTTGCCGCTGTCGGTGGTGGTCAAGGTGCTGCAGTCGTTGCTGGCGGACCGTGTGCCGGTCCGGCAGATGCGGCAGATCGTGGAGACGCTGCTGGAGCACGGTGCGCTCACGCAGGATCCGGCGGCGCTGACGGCGGCGGTGCGGGTGGCGCTCGGGCGTTTCATCGTGCAGGAGCTCAACGGGATGGCGCCGGAGTTGCCGGTGTACACGCTGGCGCCTGCGCTGGAGCGGGTGCTGCAGGAGTCGGTCAGCGGCCAGGGCGGTGCGATGGAGCCGGGGCTGGCGGAGCGGCTGCACCAGAACCTGGGGGAGTGCGTGACGCGCCAGGAGAGCCGCGGGGAGCCGGCGGTGCTGCTGGTGCCGGGCGGGGTGCGGGCGTCGGTGGCGCGGCTGGTGCGGCACAGCGTGCCGTCGCTGGCGGTGCTGGCGTATGCCGAGGTGCCGGAGGACAAGCGGCTGCGGCTGGTGGGTGCGGTCGGCTGAGGCCGCAGCTCCCTCGACTCCCCTGCTTCGCTGACGCGCACACGCGCTTGATCCGCCATCCCGCCGACCGGCGAACGGAACGTCAAACGCGACAGCGGCTGCGTGGCTTCGGCTGGAGCGCCGGTATCCGGCAGCACTGCTAGCGGCTCGGTCAGCCATCCATGGCTGACTCGCCGCCCGCGCACATCCATGTGCGCTTTACGCAGTACCGCCGGACACCGCCGCACGTCGCAAGTGGAATTCCCGGCTTCTTGTGGCTCCGCCGTCGTGGCCGACTCTCTTGGAACGGTGTCAGGTTCAGTTCTGCGCAGTTCTGCGCCGAAACGGCGAAACGGTGTCAGGTTCAGTTCTGCAGTGTCTGAAACGGTGTCAGGTTCAGTTCTGCAGGGCGGTCAGGTGGGCAGTGACGGGCTTCCGACTGCGCGCTGCCCCGGCGTCAGGCCCGGGTCTTGCAGGAGGAGGGGCAGGCATCCGCCGACACCTTCCCGAGCCGGGCCATCGATATGCGAATCAAGCGGTTTACTGCTCCCGACATGCGTACTGCGTTGCGCATGGTGCGGGACGAACAGGGGCCCGACGCGGTCATTCTGTCCACGCGTGCCAGTGCCGATGGCGCGGGCATCGAGGTGGTCGCGGCCACCGATTACGACGAGGCGCTGGTGGCGCAGGCGCTGCGCGCCGCGGCGCCGGCGATTCCGGAGGCACCGGTGCGGGCGGAGATCGACCGGGTGGTGGTGCCGGTACTGCGCGTGCCGGAACCGGCCGCGGTGGCGACCGTACCCGCCGGCGGGGAGCAGGTGCCGCGCGAGTCGCTCATGTCGCGGGCGCGGGCGGTGTTCAAGATTGGCGACGGGCCGACGCTTGCGGAGCTGGCAGCGGTGCCACCGCCTGCGGGCGTCGCGCCGGTGCAGCCGGCGACGCCGGCCACGAGCCGGTTCGACGAAATGATGGCGGCGCTGGATGCGGCGCCGTTGACGGAGCCGGAGCAGGCGCCCGCGCCGGCCGCGGCCGACTTCGTGCCGGTGACGCCCGGATTCCTGGTAGCACGCACGCCGGCGGCCGCGGTCGCCGCGGGCGCCGCCGACGAGGCTGCCGCGCAGGCCGCGGCGACCGTGGTGGCGCCGGCACCCGTGGCCGTCGCCGATGACGCGATCGAGGAGCCGGCCGTGGCGCCGCGCGTGCTGCAGGCGGTCGCGACGGCCGAAGCCGATCCCGCGATCGCGTCGATGCGCGAGGAGATGGCGCGCATGCGGCAGATGATGGAAGCGCAGATGGAACAGCTGTCCCTGGAGCGCCTGCGTGGTTCGCCGGCGCGCGCGGCGGTGTTCGAGGCGCTGCTCGGCTACGGCTGCGAGGAATCGCTGGCGCAGGCTGTGGCGGCGCGCATCGATCCGCGCCTGCCGGCCGGCGAGGTCCACGCGCCGATGCTGGCGGAGCTCGCGCGGATGCTCACGGTCGCCCGTGCCGAACCGCTGGACGAGGGCGGCATCATCGCCCTGGTCGGGCCCACCGGTGCCGGCAAGACGACGACGGCGGCCAAGCTCGCCGCGCGCTTCGCGGCCCGCCACCGCGCCCGCGACGTCGCCCTGGTCACCACCGACGGCGAACGTGCCGGCGCGCGCGAGCAGCTGCACGCGCATGGCCGTCGCCTGGGCATCACCGTCTGCGAGGCGCAGGGCCCGGAAGGGCTGCAGGACGCGCTGGCGCAACTGGTCGACTACCCGCTGGTGCTGGTCGACACCACCGGCCATGCCCCGCGCGACCGCGCGCTGTTCAGCCAGATCCTGTGGCTGCGCGCGGCGCGCTCGGTGCGCAGCCTGCTGGTGCTGCCGGCCAATGCCCACCCGCACGACCTTGGCGAGGTCGTGCGCCGCTACCGCCCCGCCGCGCCCGAGGGCGTGGTGCTGACCAAGCTCGACGAGACCGGCCGCCTGGGTTCGGCGCTCTCGGTCGTCGTCCGCCATGGCCTGAGTCTTGCCTACACCACCCAGGGCCAGCAGGTCCCGGCGGACCTCGATGCCGCCGATGCCACCCGCCTCGTCCAGTCACTGGAGAAATCCCGCCGTGCTGCCGATAACCCCCTCGCCACCGAGGATCACCATGCCGTCGCCTGACCCCATGCTCCACGAAGCCGCGCCCCGCCTGCCCGCCGACCGCGGCCAGCCACCGGGCCCGGTGCGCGTGATCGCCGTCGCCAGCGGCAAGGGCGGCGTCGGCAAGACCTCGGTGTCGGTCAACCTGGCGACGTCGCTGGTCAACGCCGGCCAGCGCACGCTGCTGCTCGACACCGACCTCGGCCTCGCCAACGTCGACGTGATGCTGGGGCTGTCGCCGCGCTTCACCCTGGCCGACGTGTTCGCCGACCGCTGCGAACTGCGCGACACGGTGATCGAAGGCGCCAACGGCCTGCTGGTGGTGCCGGCGGCATCCGGCAAGCGGCACATGACCGAGCTGCAGCCGCGCCAGCACGTGGGCCTGGTGCACGCGTTCTCCCAGCTCGACCTCGAGCTCGACGTGATGGTGGTCGACAACGCCGCCGGCATCGCGGACGGCGTGCTGACCTTCTGCCAGGCCGCCCAGGACGTGATCGTCGTGGTCTGCGACGAGCCGGCGTCGGTCACCGATGCCTACGCGCTGATCAAGGTGCTGAGTCGCGAGCGCGGCGTGAGCCGGGTGCAGGTGCTGGCGAACCAGGTGCACAACGCCGCGGAAGGCCGCCAGCTGTTCGAGAAGCTCGAACGGGTGAGCGCGCGCTTCCTCGACGTCACCCTCAACTACCTCGGCGCGATCCCGCGCGACGAATGGCTGCGGCGTGCCATCCAGCGCCAGGAAGCGGTGGTCGACGCCTTCCCGTCGGCGCCGTCGGCGGTCGCATTCCGTGACATCGCACGGCGCTCGCGGCAGTGGCAGTCGCCCGCCGGGGCGCGAGGCCATGTCGAGTTCTTCCTCGAGCGCCTGGTGGCGCCGGCCGCGGCGCCGGCGCCGCGCGGGGCCGAGGCATGAACGCCGCCGCCACCGCGCAGTACCGCGCCAACCAGCAGGGCAGCGCCGCCGAGGTGGTCGAGAAGCACGGCGAGCTGGTGCGCCGCATCGCCCACCACCTCGCCGCGCGCCTGCCGGCCAGCGTCGAGATCGACGACCTGGTGCAGGCCGGGATGCTGGGCCTGATCGACGCCGCGCGCAATTTCCAGTCCGACCAGGGCGCGGCGTTCGAGACCTATGCCTCGATCCGCATCCGCGGCTCGATGATCGACGAGATCCGTCGCGGCGACTGGGTGCCGCGCTCGGTCCACCGCCGCTACCGCGACATCGTCGCCGCCACCCGAGACATCGAGCAGCGCACCGGCCAGCCGGCCACCGCGCAGCAGGTGGCCGAGGCGCTCGGCGTGCCGATCGACGAGTACCACGGCATGGTCGAGAACGCCGCCCGCGGCCAGCTGGTGAGCCTGGACGCGCACATGGACGAGCACGACGGCGAGCCGCGCCTGGCCAGCCACGGTATCGCGACGCCCGCGCGCGCGTTCGAGCAGGGCGCGTTCCGCGAGGCGCTCGCCGGCGCCATCACCGGGCTGCCCGAGCGCGAACAGCTGGTGCTGTCGCTGTACTACGAACAGGAACTCAACCTGCGCGAGATCGGCGCCGTGCTCGGCGTCAGCGAATCGCGCGTGTGCCAGATCCACGGCCAGGCCGCGTTGCGCCTGCGGGCGCGGCTGGCCGACTGGCGCCGCGACGCCGGCGACGAAGACGACGACTACCTGCCCTGACCCGGCGGCACCCCCGCCCGCCACCACGAGACCCGAATGGACAAGAACATCCGCATCCTGATCGTCGACGACTTCTCGACCATGCGCCGCATCGTCAAGAACCTGCTCAACGACCTCGGCTTCTTCAACACCGTCGAGGCCGACGACGGCACCAGCGCCCTCGTGGAGTTGCGCAAGGGCCCGTTCGACCTGGTCATCACCGACTGGAACATGCCCGGCATGCCCGGCATCGACCTGCTGAAGGCGATCCGCGCCGACGCGACGCTGGCGAAGACGCCGGTGCTGATGGTCACCGCCGAAGCCAAGCGCGAACAGATCATCGAGGCCGCGCAGGCCGGCGTGAACGGCTACGTGATCAAGCCGTTCACCGCGGCGACGCTCGGCGACAAGCTCGGCAAGGTATTCGAGCGCCTCGGGGCCGCGGCGTGAGCAGCGCCACGCAGCCCTCGGCCATCGCCGCCGGCGACCGCGCGGGCCTGGTGGCCTGCCTGCACGGCGCGCTCGACGCGCTGGAAGCCGGCGACGACGAGGCCTGGCGCCAGGGCGTCGACGCGCTGATCGAGTGGCGCACGCAGCCGCTGGTGCAGGGCCTGGTGCGGCTCGCGCGCGAACTCGAGCAGGCGCTTGGCGGCGGCACCGGCGCCAGCGGATCGCTGCCCGAGGCCTGCCTGCGCCTGGAACACGTGGTGCGGATGGGCGAGGAGGCGAGCCACCACACCCTCGACCTGATCCAGGAATGCGGCGCCCTCCTTGGCCGCCTCTCGCCCGGCGACGCCGACGCGCATGCCGCCACCGTCGCCGCCCTGCGCGGCCGGCTGTCGGAGATGACCGCGGCGCAGGGCTACCAGGACCTCACCGGGCAGATCATCCGCCGGGTGGTCGACCTGGTGCGCGCGGTGCACGAAGGCCTCGGCATGCACGCCGCCGGCGACGATCCGCCACTGCAGATCGCAGCCCACGGCTATGGCCCCGCCGTCGCCGGCCTCGACGCGCCCGCCACCAGCCAGGACGACGCCAACCGCCTGCTGTCCTCGCTCGGGCTGTGACGCTCGTGTCCGCGGCCGCCGACGACATCTGCGCCGACTTCCTGGTCGAGGTCGGCGAGATCCTGGACGCACTGGAATCGCAGCTGCTCGCGCTCGAACGCACCCCGGGCGACCGCGAAGCGCTCAACGGCGTCTTCCGCGCCTTCCACACCATCAAGGGCGGCGCCGGCTTCCTCGGCTTCGTGCCGATGGTGGCGCTGTGCCATGCCGTCGAGGACCGCCTGAATGCCGCCCGCGACGGCAGCAACCCGCTCGGACCCGCGGCGCTGGATCCGGTGCAGCAGGCGGTCGACCTGCTGGTGGACATGGTGCGCGCCGTGGCTGCCGGGATGGAGCCGGCGCCGGCGCCGGCGGTGCTGCTGGACGCGCTCGCGGCGCGCAGGAGTGCCACGCCCGCGGCCGCGGCCGCTGCGCCCGTGGAGCCTGTCCCGTCCATCGACGGCGACAGCCTCGACGATCTCGATTTCGAGGCGTTGCTCGACAGCCTGCATGGCGC
>JAYRUX010000027.1:0-18498 GCA_041918855.1 Luteimonas sp. | reverse complement strand
GGCCGCTGGCCGCGACCCGAACCGCGCGTAGCGCGGCATCCGCAGGAAGGCGGTCGCGGCCAGCGGCCGCTCCTACAGGGGATGCAGGATTCGCGACCTCCGAGCCGCAGGAAGGCGGTCGCGGCCAGCAGCCGCTCCTACAAGGGTGCTGCGGTGGCCGGCGTCAGGCGACGTCGGCTTCGTACAGCGCGAGGAGCTCGGCCTCCGCGGCGGCCAGTTCCTCGCGCAGGCGCTGCTGCGTCGCGCCCTTTTCGCGCGCGGTGGCGCCGCCGTCGGCGTAGGCGGAGGGGTCGGCGAGTTCGCGCTCGAGCACCGCGAGCTCGGCTTCCAGCTCCGCCACGCGGGATTCGGCCTTCGCCAGCTTGTGGGGGTTGACCTTGCCGCGTGACGGCTTCGCGGCCGGCGGCGGCGCGGGGGCCGCCACCGGCGCGGGCTTGAACGCCGGCGCCTTGCCGTCGCCGGCGTTGGGCCGCGAACGCAGCCACGACGCGTACTCGTCGAGGTCGCCGTCGAAGGGCACCACTTCGCCGTCGGCGACGCGCCAGTAGGTTTCGCTGACCAGGCCGATGAGGTGGCGGTCGTGCGAGACCAGCACGATCGCGCCGGTGAACTCGCTGAGCGCTTCGGCGAGTGCTTCGCGCATCTCGAGGTCGAGGTGGTTGGTGGGCTCGTCGAGCAGCAGCACGTTGGGCTGCAGCCAGGCGATGAGTGCCAGCGCGAGCCGCGCGCGCTCGCCGCCGGAGAAGCCGTCGATGCTCTCGAACGCGCGGTCGCCGGGGAAGCTCCACTTGCCGAGGAAGTTGCGGAAGTCCTGCACCGACGCATTGGGCGAGAGCTCGCGCAGGTGGTCGATCGGCGACGTGCCGGCGGTCAGCGCCTCGACGGTGTGCTGGGCGAAGTAGCCGATGCGCAGGTCCGGGTGCGCGTAGCGCTCGCCCGCGAGCAGGTCCAGCTCGCCCACCAGCGACTTCACCAGGGTCGATTTGCCGGCGCCGTTGGGTCCGAGCAGGCCGATGCGGGCGCCGGCGTCGAGGCCGAAGCCGACGTCGCGCAGGATCACCAGCGGCCCTGCGGCCGGACGCGCGGAGGCGTCGTCGATGCCCTCGTCGCCCTCGGCACGCGCCGAACCGGCCGCGCGCGCGGGATACCCGCAGTCGGCGTGGTTGAGGCGCATCAGCGCGTGCGGCAGCTTCACCGGCTGCGGGAAGTCGATGCGCACCTCGCGTTCGGCACGCACCGCTTCGGTGCCGGCCATCTTCGCCAGGCGCTTGACCCGCGACTGCGCCTGCTTGGCCTTGGCCGCGCTGGCGCTGAAGCGGTCGATGAAGCTCTGCAGGTGCGCACGCTCGGCCTGCGCCTTCTCGTGGGTGATCTGCTGCAGGCGCAGCTGTTCCGAGCGCTGGCGCTCGAAGCTGGTGTAGTCGCCCGTGTAGAGCTTCGCCTTGCCGCCGTGCAGGTGCAGGGTGTGGGTGGTGACGTTGTCGAGGAACTCGCGGTCGTGCGAGATCAGCAGCAGCGTGCCGGGGTACTTCAGCAGCCACTGCTCGAGCCAGAGCACGGCGTCGAGGTCGAGGTGGTTGGTGGGCTCGTCGAGCAGCAGCATGTCCGACGGCGTCATCAGCGCGCGCGCGAGGTTCAGCCGCACGCGCCAGCCGCCGGAGAAGGTCGACACCGCGCGCTGGTGGGTGTCGGCAGGGAAGCCGAGCCCGTGCAGCAGCTTGCCGGCGCGCGCGGTGGCGTCGTAGCCGCCCACTTCCTCCAGCCGGTGGTGGGCCTCGGCCACCGCTTCCCAGTCCTCGGCGGCGAAGGCGTTGGCTTCGGCCTGGATGGCGGCGTGGACCACGGCGTCGCCCCCGAGCACGAAATCGATGGCCGGGTCGGGCAGCGACGGCATTTCCTGCGCGATGCTGGCGACGCGCACGCGGGTGCCGACGTCGAGGTCGCCACGGTCGGCCTCCACCTCGCCGCGGACGGCCGCGAACAGGCTGGACTTGCCGGTGCCGTTGCGGCCGACCACGCCCACCCGCCAGCCGGCGTGCAGGGTCAGGTCGACATCGGACAGCAGCAGGCGTTCGCCGCGCCGCAGGGCGAAATTCTTGAAGGCGATCATGCGTCCATTGTAAGGGAGCGGCGCCCGCGGCCCGGGTGCCCGGCAGCCGCGGCTGCGCTAAGGTCGGGCCGGCGCCCCGTGGGCGGGGCAAGCGAGGACGGACACATGGCCATCCGGATCACCGGGCAGGTCGCGGCGTGGCTCCACGCGCAGGTGGTGGCGGGGGTCGGCTTCCAGGAGATCTACCCGGTGATGCGCGGCCACGGCTTCAGCGAGGTCGAGGTCCGGAAGATCCACGCCGCGGTCCTGAACGACCCGGACGGCTTCAAGGCGGGGTTCTCCGCGCTCAGCAGCGCGCGGCCGGAAGTGGCGCAGAGCCTGGCGAAGCAGTCGGTGAAGGCGCCGATGCCCGCCCGTGCGTCGGCGTCGACGTTCGCGCCGGTCGCCGCCTTCGACGCCACCGCCGGCCACGCCATCGCCTGCGACCACGGTGCGGTGCGGGTGGCGATGCGCCACGCGCGGCCGCACGTGGTGCTGTTCAACAACGTGCTCACCGCGGACGAATGCGATGCGCTGGTCGAGGCCGCCCGGCCGCGCCTGCAGCCCGCGGTGGTGGTCGATTCGGAGCGCGGCGGGCTGCAGGCGGACGCCCGCCGCAGCAGCGAGCTGGTGGTCCTGGCGCGGGGGTCCACGCCGCTGCTCGAGCGGATCGACGCGCGCATCGCATGCATCACCGGCGTCGACGCGGCGCAGGGCGAGCCACTGCAGGTGATGCGCTACGGCGTCGGCGCCGAATACGCGCCGCACTTCGACTTCTTCGACATTGCGTCCCCCGGCGAGGCAGCGCTGCTGGCACGCGGCGGCCAGCGCATCGCCTCGCTGGTGGTCTACCTCAACGACGTCGAGGCCGGGGGCGAGACCGTGTTCCCGCACGCGGGGCTGGCGGTCGCGCCGGCGAAGGGCTCGGCTGTGTATTTCGCCTACACCGATGCGCAGTCGCGCTGCGACCCGCTGTCGTTCCACGGCGGCGCGCCGGTGGGCCGCGGGGAGAAGTGGATCGCCACGCGGTGGATGCGGGAGCGTGCGTTCGCCTGATCAGGAACCTTGGAAAGTACCTGGCTATCGCTTCATCCGGATACAGCGATTGACCAGCACGGGGCTGCGTGCTTTGATCGGTGGCGACGATCCCCCTCCTCCCCCACGGAGCCGCCATGTCCCGCCATCCACTCGGCCTCGCCCTGCTCGCGGTGCTCGCCGCGCCCGCCATGGCCCAGGAGGCGCCGCCCGCGGCGCCTGCCGACGCCACCACCCTCGACACCCTGATCGTCACCGGCACCCGGGTCAGCGACCGCACCGTCGCCGAATCGCAGTCACCGATCGACATCATCAGTTCCGAAGCGCTGCAGGCCACCGGCAGCACGGAGCTCGCCACCGCGCTGGCGCGCGCCCTGCCCTCGCTCAACTTCCCGCGCCCGGCGCTCACCGACGGCACCAGCGCGATCCGGCCGGCGCAGCTGCGCGGGCTGTCGCCCGACCAGGTGCTGGTGCTGGTCAACGGCAAGCGCCGCCATACCTCGTCGCTGCTCAACCTGAACGGCACCATCGGCCGCGGCTCGGCGCCGGTGGACCTCAACACCATCCCGGTGTCGGCCATCGACCGCGTCGAGGTGCTGCGCGACGGCGCCTCGGCCCAGTACGGCTCCGACGCGATCGCGGGCGTCGTCAACGTGGTGCTGAAGGGCGCGTCCTCGGGCGGCAGCCTCGACATCACCCATGGCCGTCATTCCGCCGGCGACGGCGCGCAGTCGCAGATCGCCGGTGACGCCGGGCTGCCGCTGGGCGGCGAGCGCGGGTTCCTGCATCTCTCGGCGCAGCTCTCGCAGCAGGACGAGACCAACCGCGCGCGGCCGTTCGCCGGCACTCCGGGGCCGACGCAGCCGGCGTTGGGGCAGAAGGCCTTCGTGATCGGCGATCCGCGCGTGGATGCGGGCGCGGTGTCGTTCAATGCCGAGTTCGCATTGAGCGAAGGCCTCGGCCTCTACGCCTTCGGCGCCGCCAGCAACCGCGACATCACCTCGTTCGCGTTCTTCCGCGCGCCGGGCAACCCGACCCAGAACATCCCGTCGATCCACCCCGAGGGGTTCCTGCCGGAGATCAACAACGTCTCGCGCGACCGCTCGGTGGTGGCCGGCCTGCGCGGCGCGATCAACGACACCTGGGGCTGGGACCTGAGTTTCAACCACGGCTACAACAACCTCGAGTTCTTCACCCGCAACACGCTCAACGCGAGCCTGGGTCCGGACTCGCCGACGTCGTTCTACGACGGTGCACTGGAGACCACGCAGAACATCGCCAACTTCGACCTCACCGGCCTGCTGGACTGGGGCCTCGCCTATCCCGTCACCGCATCGGTGGGCGCCGAGTTCCGCAACGAGAAGTGGAACCAGTCGCCCGGCGAATACGGCTCGTACGCGCAGCCCGACCTCGCCTTCCCCGGCGGCGCGCAGGGCTTCGGCGGCTTCGCGCCGGGCGTATCGGGCGCGTACTCCCGCGACAGCCACGCCGTCTACGCCGGGCTCGAGGCCGACGTCACCGACGCCTTCTCCGCCGGCATCGCCGGGCGCTACGAGGACTACGACGACTTCGGCAGCCAGGCCTCGGGCAAGCTCTCGGCGCGGTATGCGTTCAACGACGCGGTGGCGATGCGCGGCACCGTGTCCAGCGGCTTCCGGGCGCCGTCGCTGGCGCAGCAGTATTTCCAGACCGTGAGCACGCTGTTCCTGCCGGGGATCCCGACGCCGTTCGAGGTCCGCACCTTCCCCGCCAGCAGCGCGGTCGCGCAGGCCTTCGGCGCCGAGCCGCTGCAGCCCGAGGAGTCGCTGTCGTACAGCCTCGGCCTGGTGCTGCAGCCCGCCGACGCGCTGTACCTCACGATCGATGCGTACCACATCGACGTCGACGACCGCATCGTGCTGTCCTCCAACCTCACCGGAGACGCCGTGCGCGCGCTGCTGGAGTCGCAGGGCATCTTCGGCGTCAACGGCGGCCGCTACTTCACCAATGCCGTCGACACCCGCACCCGCGGCGTGGACCTGGTCGGCAGCTACCGCGTCGATCTCGCGCGCGGCAGCCTCGACCTCACGGCGGGTTTCAACTGGTCGGAGACCGAGATCACGCGCGTGGCGCCGAACCCGGCCGAACTGGAGGAGAACGGCCTCGACCTCGAGCGCATCGACCGCACCGAGCGCGGCCGCATCGAGGAGGGCTTCCCGGAGACCAAGTTCCTGCTCGGCGGCACCTGGTCGTTCTCGAACTGGGACTTCAACCTCGCGACCACCCGCTACGGCAGCGTCACCACGCGGCCCGCGAACCCGGCCAACGACCAGACCTACGGCGCCGAGTGGATCCTCGACGCCTCGGCCTCGTACCGCGTGGACGGGTGGACCCTCACCCTGGGCGCGGACAACCTCCTCAACGAATATCCGGACGAGAACATCTTCGCCAACTCGACCAGCGGCCAGTTCCCGTACAGCAACCTCTCGCCGTTCGGTTTCAACGGGGCCTTCGTCTACGGCAAGGTCGGCTACCGCTGGTAGCCGCCACGTCGCCGCCACGGCCGGCCACTATCATGGTGGCCGGGACGGTGACGCGTGCCGCCCCGTCCGCCACCGGATACCCGATGCCGCACCACACCGAACTGATCGCCATCCTCGCCGTGGGCTTCGTGCTGGCTTACGTGCTGGGCATGATCGCCAACCGGCTGCACCTGTCGCCGCTGGTGGGCTACCTGATCGCGGGCATCATCGCCGGGCCGTTCACGCCCGGCTTCGTGGGCGACCAGGCGCTGGCCCCGCAGCTGGCGGAAATCGGCGTGATCCTGCTGATGTTCGGCGTCGGCCTGCACTTCTCGCTCAAGGACCTGATGGCGGTGAAGGCCATCGCCATCCCGGGCGCAGTGGTGCAGATCACCGTGGCCACGCTGCTCGGCTGGGGGCTGGCGACGCTGCTGGGCTGGCCGGTGTTGCACGGCATCGTGTTCGGCTTCGCGCTGTCGACGGCGAGCACCGTGGTGCTGCTGCGCGCGATGGAGCAGCGCCGCCTGCTCGACACCCGCCGCGGGCAGATCGCGGTGGGCTGGCTGATCGTCGAGGACCTCGCCTGCGTGCTGGCCCTGGTGCTGATGCCGGCGATGGCCGGCATCGTCGCGGCCACCGACGGCGCGCCGGTGACGTTCGGCCAGGTGGCGACGGTCGTGGTCAAGACGCTGTTCCAGGTGGCGATGTTCGTGGCGGTGATGCTCGTGGTGGGGCGGCGGGTGATCCCGTGGATGCTCGCGCGCACCGCCGGCACCGGCTCCCGCGAACTGTTCACCCTGGCGGTGCTCTCCATCGCCCTGGGCATCGCGGTGGGTTCGGCGGAGCTGTTCGGCGTGTCGTTCGCGCTCGGTGCGTTCTTCGCCGGCACCCTGCTCAACGAGTCGGAACTGAGCCAGAAGGCGGCGCAGGACTCGCTGCCGATGCGCGATGCGTTCGCGGTGCTGTTCTTCGTCTCGGTGGGCATGCTGTTCGACCCGATGATCCTGGTCGAGCAGCCGCTGCTGGTGCTGGCGACCACGGCCATCGTCATGGTCGGCAAGTCCGCGGCGTCCTACCTCATCGTGCGTGCGTTCGGACACCCGAAAGGCACCGCGCTCACCATTTCCGCGAGCCTGGCGCAGATCGGCGAGTTCGCCTTCATCGTCGCCGCACTCGGCGTGTCGCTCGGGATCATGCCCGAGCAGGGCCAGGACCTGGTGCTGGCGGGCGCCCTGATCTCGATCATGCTCAACCCCGTGGTGTTCGGCCTGCTCGACCGGCGCGAGGCCAGGGAACGGGCGCGCGAGGCACAGGCGGCGGACGACGTCCTCGCCGCCGACGCCCTGCAGCACCGCGTGCCCGACGAACTGCGCGACCACGCCATCGTGGTCGGCTACGGCCGCGTCGGTGGGCAGCTCGCGCACCTGCTGCACGACCGCGGCGTGCCGCTGGTGGTGATCGAGGACGACGCCGACCTGGTCGACCGCGCGCGTGCGGCCGGGCTCTACGCCATCCGCGGCAACGCCGCGTCCTCGCGGGTCATGCACGAGGCGGCGCCGGAACGCGCGCGGCTCGCGGTGTTCGCGATCCCCAACGCGCTGGAAACGGGCGAAACCGTGGCCCGCCTGAAAATCGTCAACCCCGAGATCACCGTGCTCGCCCGCGCCCACAGCGAGGGCGAGGTCCGCCACCTGCTGGCCCACGGCGCCGACGGCGCGGTCCTGGCCGAACGCGAACTGGCCTATTCGCTCGCGGAAATGGTGATGGCCACGCCGCCGTACCGCGCGCTGCGGGCCTGAGGCGACGCGGGGGAAGCGTCGCGGCCAGCGGCCGCTCCTACAGGGTCGCGAACACCAGGTGGCCGCCTTCGGCCTCGACGCGGATGGTGTCGCCGCTGGTGAACTCGCCGGAGAGGATGCGCGTCGCCAGCGGGTTCTCCAGTTGCTGCTGGATCGCGCGCTTGAGCGGGCGGGCGCCGTAGACCGGGTCGAAGCCGGCGTTGCCGAGCAGGGCCAGCGCGGCGTCGCTGATCTCCAGCCGCATGCCGCGCTCGGCCAGCCGCTTCTCCAGCCCGCCCATCTGGATGCGGGCGATCGACTGGATCTGCGCCTTGTCCAGCGGGTGGAAGACCACGATGTCGTCCAGGCGGTTGATGAACTCCGGGCGGAAGTGCGACTGCACCACCCCCATCACCGCGGCCTTCATCTGCGTGTAGCCCTCGGCCGTGTCGGCGTCGGTGCCACGCTCCGCCATCTCCTGGATCTGGTGCGAGCCGAGGTTGGAGGTCATCACGATCACCGCGTTGCGGAAGTCGACCGTGCGGCCCTGGCCGTCGGTGAGGCGGCCGTCGTCGAGCACCTGCAGCAGGATGTTGAACACGTCCGGGTGCGCCTTCTCGACCTCGTCGAGCAGGATCACGCTGTACGGCCGGCGCCGCACGGCCTCGGTGAGGTAGCCGCCCTCCTCGTAGCCGACGTAGCCCGGGGGCGCGCCGATCAGCCGTGCCACCGAGTGCTTCTCCATGAACTCGCTCATGTCGATGCGCACCATGGCGTCGCTGGAATCGAACAGGAATTCGGCCAGCGCCTTGCACAGCTCGGTCTTGCCGACGCCGGTGGGGCCCAGGAACAGGAACGAGCCCGTCGGGCGGCCGGGATCGGACAGCCCCGCGCGCGAGCGCCGGATCGAATCCGACACCACGCGGATCGCCTCCTCCTGGCCGACCACGCGCATGTGCAGCTGCGCCTCCATCGCCAGCAGCTTCTCGCGCTCGCCTTCGAGCATCTTGCTGACCGGGATGCCGGTCCAGCGCGCGACCACCTGCGCGATTTCCTCGGCGGTGACCTTGTCCTGCAGCAGGGTGAAACCCTTGGTCTCCACTTCCTGCGCGACCTTGAGCTGCTTCTCCAGTTCCGGCAGCTGGCCGTACTGGATCTCACTCATGCGCGCGTAGTCCTGCTTGCGCTGCGCGGCCTCGAGTTCGAGCCGCGCCTGCTCGATCTGTTCCTTGACCTTCGTCGCGCCCTGCAGCATCGCCTTCTCGGCCTTCCACACTTCCTCGAGGTCGTTGTAGTCGCGCTCGAGCGTGGCGATCTCCGCCTCCAGGTCCTGCAGGCGCTTCTTCGACTCCGCGTCCTTCTCCTTCTTCAGCGCCTCGCGCTGGATCTTGAGCTGGATGAGCCTGCGCTCCTTGCGGTCGAGCTCCTCGGGCTTGGAGTCGATCTCCATGCGGATGCGGCTCGCCGCCTCGTCCATCAGGTCGATCGCCTTGTCGGGCAGCTGGCGGTCGGCGATGTAGCGGTGCGACAGCGTCGCCGCGGCGACGATCGCGGGATCGGTGATTTCCACGCCGTGGTGCACCGCGTATCGCTCCTTCAGGCCGCGCAGGATGGCGATGGTGTCCTCGACGCTGGGTTCGCCGACGAACACCTTCTGGAACCGGCGCTCGAGCGCGGCGTCCTTCTCCACGTACTTGCGGTACTCGTCCAGCGTGGTGGCGCCGATGCAGTGCAGCTCGCCGCGCGCCAGCGCGGGCTTGAGCATGTTGCCCGCGTCCATCGAGCCCTCGGCCTTGCCGGCGCCGACCATGGTGTGCAGCTCGTCGATGAACAGGATGACGTTGCCTTCCTGCTTGGCCAGGTCGTTCAGTACCGCCTTCAGCCGCTCCTCGAACTCGCCGCGGAACTTGGCGCCGGCGATCAGCGCGCCCATGTCCAGCGACAGCACGCGCCGGCCGCGCAGCCCCTCGGGCACCTCGTTGTTGACGATGCGCTGGGCGAGGCCTTCGGCGATCGCGGTCTTGCCCACGCCGGGCTCGCCGATCAGCACCGGGTTGTTCTTGGTCCGGCGCTGCAGCACCTGAATGGTGCGGCGGATCTCCTCGTCGCGCCCGATCACCGGGTCGAGCTTGCCGCTCTCGGCACGCGCGGTGAGGTCGACGGTGTACTTCTCCAGCGCCTGGCGCGCTTCCTCGGCGTTCTCGTCCTTGACGCGCTCGCCGCCGCGCACGGCCGCGATCGCCGCCTCCAGCCGCGCGCGGTCGGCGCCGGCGGCCTTGAGCGCGCGGCCGGCGTCGCCACCGTCCTCCAGCGCGGCGAGCACGAACAGCTCGGAGGCGATGAAGGCATCGCCACGCTGCTGCGCGAGCTTGTCGGTGACGTTGAGCAGGCGGCCCAGGTCGTTGCCCAGCGACACCTGACCCGCCTGGCCGGAGACCTTCGGCAGGCGGTCGAGCGCCTCGGTGAGCCGCTCGCGCAGCACCGGCACGTTGACGCCGGCCTGCGCCAGCAGCGGCCGGGTGCCGCCGCCCTGCTGGTCGACCAGGGCCAGCAGCAGGTGCGCGGGTTCGATCAGGTTGTGGTCGCGGCCGACGGCCAGCGACTGGGCGTCGGCGAGCGCCTGCTGGAACCGCGAGGTGAGCTTGTCCATGCGCATGGGTGGATCCCCGGGAAAAGGGCCGGCCGCGCCGGCATGCCCATCAGATGCGGTTGCGCGCGCGGCGATTCAAGAGAGTCGTCGCCGGGGCAGGCCGCCCCCGGGGCACGGCGCGCCCCGTCCCGCGCCACCACGAAGCCCTGCGCGCGCCGGCGCCCTCAGGTCGCCGGTGGCGCCCGCCCCGGCACCGCCCGCTGCAGGGACAGCAGCCCAAGCACCACGGCCAGCGCCGCATAGGCCGCGCCCAGCTGCCAGGCGATCGTCGCCTGCAGGCCCTCGAGCGCCCAGGGCAGCTGCAGCGCGCCACGCGGGTCGGCCGAATGCATCACGCCGAACAGGGTCAGCACCGACCCCAGCAACAGGATCCCCGCCGCGCGCCGCACGTGGCCATCCACCAGCGCGACCAGCGCGCTCGCCCACAGCGCCGCGGTGATGATGAAACCGTTGCCGAGCACGATGATCGTCGCCAGGTCCGGCAGGCCAGGGCCTTCCGCGTGCGCGAACAGTTCCGCGAAGCGCCCGGGCGCAATCCACGCCGGGTTGCCGGCCTTGATCGCCACCAGGTAGGCGAGCGCGGGCAGGAAGGCGAGCGCCACAGCGGGCGCGTGCCGCCGCGGCGAGTCATGGAAGGCCTGCACCGTGATGTCGAGGCCGACGAAGACGATGATCGGCGCCAGCACCGCGAGCGGCAGCCACTGCACCAGGCCCGCGATGACGCCGAGCATGCCGCCGATGCCGACGAACAGGCCGGCCAGCAGGGTGTAGCCGGTGCGCGCGCCCATGTGCTTGTACGCGGGCTGGCCGATGTACGGCGTGGTCTGCGCGACGCCGCCGCAGACACCGGCGACGAGCGTCGACAGCGCCTCGACCAGCAGCACGTCGCGGGTGCGGTAGTCGTCGCCGGCGGCGCGCGCGCTCTCGCTGACGTTGATGCCACCGGCCACCATCAGCAATGCGAACGGCAGCAGCAACGACAGGTAGGGCAGCGTCGCCGGGAGCCCGTCGACGAAGCCCAGCGTGGGCCATGGCAGCACCAGCTGCATCGGCAACGGCCGCGGCACCGCGAAGCCCGGCACCAGTCCGCCGAACCCCAGCGCGAAGTACAGCGCGGTGCCGAGCACGAACGCGAACAGCACGCCCGGGATCCGCCACGGCAGCGGCGCCCGCGCCACCAGCGCGTACAGCAGCAGGCCGAGCGTGACGATCCCGACCACCGGCAAGCGCAGCGTCTCGATCAGCGGCAGGAAGCCCAGCAGCGCCAGCGCGGCACCGCCGATCGAGCCGAGCAACGCCGCGCGCGGCACCAGGCGCGTGATCGCATCGCCGGCGAACGACAGCAGCAGCTTGACCACGCCCATGACCACCAGCGCCGCCATGCCCAGCTGCCAGGTAGCGATGCCGGCGGCCCCGGGATCGAGGCCCCCGCTGCGGTAGGCGAGGAAGGCGGGGCCCAGCACCAGCAGGGCCATGCCGATGCTGGTCGGCGCATCCAGGCCCAGCGGCATGGCGGTGACGTCGTCGCGGCCGCTGGCGCGCGCCAGGCGCCGCGCCATGGCGGTGTACATGAGGTTGCCGACGAGCACGCCGAGCGCCGTGCCCGGGAACATGCGCCCGAAGACGATGTCCGCCGGCACCCCGAAGATCCCCACCAGCGCCGCGCTGACGAAGCCGAGGATCGACAGGTTGTCGACCACCAGCCCGAAGAAGCCGTTGATGTCGCCGGCGACGAACCAGCGACGCGTGGCGGCCCGCATCAGAAGCGCGCGGTGAACTCCGCGCCCCAGGTGCGCGGTTCGTTGAGGAAGCCGGTGAGGTTGTTGAAGTCGATGGCGCCGACCACGCGCGTGGTGTCGGTGATGTTGCGGCCGAACAGCGCCACCTCGTAGTCGCCGTGGTTCCACAGGTAGCCCACGCGCAGCCCGCCTTCCACCATCGACTTGCCGGTGAACTCGACCGACTCGTACAGGAAGAAGTTGACCTCGCTGCGGTAGGCCCAGTCGGTGAACACGAAGAACTCGCCGCCGTCGCCGACGGGCAGGCCGTAGCGCGCGGTCAGCGAATGCACCCACTTCGGCGCCTGCGGCAGCGGGTTGCCGTGGACCAGCGCGAAGGTGCCGCCGCCGATGGCGACGGTGGGGTCGGTGACCGTGCAGCCGCCGCCGCAGACCGCGACCGACAGGTCGGCGTCGTCGATCTCGGTGTCGTTGTAGCTGCTGCCGAGCGTCACCAGGAAGCTGTCGGTGAGGTAGGCCTCGAGGTCCAGTTCGAAGCCCTGGCCGCGGCTCATCTCGGCGTTGAGCAGGGTGGCCACGTTGGCGCCGCCGCCGACGGCGATGATCTGTTGGTCGTCGACGTCGTAGCGGAAGACGTTGAAGCCGACGCGCGCGCGGCGGTCCCAGAGCTCGGCCTTGATGCCGGCCTCGTACGAGATCACCTCTTCCGAGTCGGCTGTGGACACGCCGCCGAAGGCGAGCCGCCCCTGGATCGACGGTGCGCGGAAGCCCTTGGCCACGCGCGCATAGAGATTGACGTCGTCGTCGATTTCGTAGACGCCGCTCAGGTCCCAACTGACGTCGTCGACGTCGGTGTCGACCCGATACGGTCCGCTCACCGGGGTGCCGAACGGCACCGCCTGCAGCACGCTCGCCGAGAACTCCTTCTCGTCCTTCGTGTAGCGCAGGCCGCCACGCAGCTTGAAGCGCTCGCTGACGTCGAAGTCGCCGGAGGCGAACACCGCCCAGGCCGTGTTGCGCTGGTCCTGCACCGCGAGCCCGGATTGCGGGTTCCCCGGCGCCAGGGAGTCGTAGTTGAAGCTGTCGATCGAGATGTCCTCGTCGAACCAGAACAGGCCGGCCTGCCAGTCGAAGCGGCCCCACTCGCTGGACTCCAGGCGGAACTCCTGGGTGATCTGGCGATGGTCGGGCAGTCCGTCGGCGGACTCGGCGGCGAACGGGATGAACCCGGGGCCGGAGCTGCCCGGCGGCAGGAACGCCGCGCCGTAGCCGCCGTCGATGTCGCCGCGGTTGAGCGACTCGGCCGTCTCGTAGCCGGTGATCGAGTACAGGCTGACGCGGTCGAAGTCCCAGCGCAGGCGCGCGCTGCCGCCCCAGGTCTCGAGCTCGGAGAAGTTGACGCCGTCGACCGAGACCCGCTCGCGATCGAAGCCGGGGACGAGGTCGTTGCTGCCGGGCGCGATGATGTTGGCGCGGAACAGCCGCGCGGTGCCGTTCAAATGGCGCTTGTGCAGGTTGAACAGGCCCTCGAAGCCGTCGCCCTCGTACAGGAACTGCACGCGCGCGGCGGACTCGTCGTAGCCCTCGAAGCCGTCGCTGGGCGCGCCCTCGAGGGTGTTGTCGACGGTGTCGTCGCGACGCTGGTACATCGCCGCGACGCGCGCCGACCAGCGCTCGGTGAGCGGGCCGCCGTAGGCGCCCTCGAAATTGAACATGCCGTCGCTGCCGACGCCCAGCTGCACGTAGCCGTCGGCGTCCTGCGACGGCTTGGCGGACTCGAACTTGACCACGCCCGCCGGCGTGTTGCGGCCGAACAGCGTGCCCTGCGGCCCGCGCAGCACCTCGATGCGCTCGAGGTCGAACACCGGGAACCCCTTCAGCAGCGGGCTCTCCTGCACCACCTCGTCGTACACCAGCGACACCGGCTGCGAGGCGTTGAGGTCGAAGTCGGTGTTGCCGAGGCCGCGGATGTAGAAGCGCGGGAAGGCGCGGCCGTAGGACGACTCGATGTTGAGGCTGGGCACGCGCCCGGAGAGGAAGCGCACGTCGGTGCCGCCGGAGCCCAGGATGTCGAGCTTCTCGCCGCCCACCGTGCTGATCGACACCGGCACGTCCTGCACGTTCTCGACCCGTCGCTGCGCCGTGACCTCCACCGCATCGAGCGTGGCGGGACCGGCTTCGGCGACGGGATCCCCGGCCACCTGCGCGCCGGCCGTGGCGCTCGCGCAGCAGGCGGCGACGGCAAAGGCCAGGCGCCTCAGGCGCAGGGTGTGACGACGGCGGTCGCGCGCGGCGGCTCGAGTCATGGCAGTTCCCCGGTGTGGTGACCGGAACGATACCCCGGCCGAGGCGTCGCGAGGGCATCCCGGCGCGGGGTCGCGTAGCCTGTCGACCCCCCGATCACCCTCCCGCTTCCAGACTGTCCCCTTATGCCCGGATCCCGTGCCGCCCCGTCCCGCCCCCGCCCGCCGCAGCCGTCCAGCGACTGGGCCCTGTTCCTCGACGTCGACGGCTGCCTGCTCGACATCGCCGAGACACCCGACGCGGTCGTGGTCGTGGCCGGCCTGCGCGAGCGGCTGGCGGCACTGTCGGCCGAACTCGGTGGCGCGCTCGCCCTGGTGAGCGGGCGCTCGCTGCCGGTGCTCGACACCCTGTTCGACCCGCTGCGCCTGCCCGCGGCCGGCCTGCATGGCCTGGAGCGCCGCAATGGCGACGCCGTGTTCGACGCACCGGCACCGCCCGCGCTGCTGCCGGCGCTGCTCGACGAGGCCCGCGTCCTGGCCGCCGTCCACCCGGGCACCGTGGTCGAGGACAAGGGCACCGCGATCGGCCTGCACTGGCGCCAGGCGCCGGACGCCGAACACGCGATGCAGGCGTTCGCGCTGGATGCGCTGGCCCGGCTGCCGGGCTATCGCCTGCAGCACGGCAAGCAGGTGGTCGAGCTGCGGCCGGAAGACGGCCACGGCGGCGGCGACAAGGGCGACGCGATCGCCGCCTTCCTGCGCGAGGCGCCGTTCGCCGGCCGCCTGCCGGTGTTCGCCGGCGACGACCTCACCGACGAGAGCGGCTTCGCCGTGGTCAACACCCACGGCGGCATCAGCGTGCTGGTCGGCGACCGCGGCGGCAGCGCCGCCAGCCACGGGCTGCGCAACCCCGCGGACGTCCATGCCTGGCTCGGCGTCCAAGGGGGGCGGTCTTGAAGCCGGCGTCGAGCCTGGACCTCGGGCTGATCGGCAACGGCAGTTTCGCGGCACTGGTGGACGCCCGCGGCAGCGTGGTCTGGGGCTGCGTGCCCGCCTTCGACGGCGACCCCACCTTCTGCGCCCTGCTGTCGCCGAAGATCGAGGGCGGCGACTTCACCATCGAAGTGGAGGATTTCGCCGGGTCGGAGCAGGCGTACATCCCCAACACCGCCATCCTCCGCACCGTGCTGCGCGACGTCTACGGCGGCGCGGTGGAGGTCACCGATTTCGTCCCGCGCTGGCGCGAGCACGGGCGCTTCTACCGCCCGGTGATGCTGATGCGCCGGGTACGTTGCCTGTCGGGCTCGCCGCGGATCCGCGTGCGCCTGCGCCCCCTGGCCGAATACGGCGCGCGTGCGCCGGAGACCACCTGGGGCAGCAACCACATCCGCTACCTGGTGCCGGAGTTCACCCTGCGCCTCACCAGCGACGTCCCGGTGCGCCTGGTGCGCGACGCCCTGCCCTTCGTGCTCGACCGCGACCTGCACATGGTGCTGGGGCCCGACGAGACCCTGACCCAGCCGGTGGCGACCTTCGTCGACCACGCCGAGGAGCGCACCACCGAGTACTGGCGCGAGTGGGTGCGCTACCTGTCGATCCCGCTGGAATGGCAGGACGCGGTGATCCGCAGCGCGATCACGCTGAAGCTGTGCCAGTACGAGGACACCGGCGCCATCGTCGCGGCGTTGACCACCTCCATCCCCGAGGCGCCGCACACCGTGCGCAACTGGGACTACCGCTACTGCTGGCTGCGCGATTCCGCGTTCGTGGTGCGGGCGCTGAACCGCCTCGGCGCCACACGCACGATGGAAGACTACCTGCGCTACGTGTCGAACATCGCCACCGGCGACGGGGGCCTGCAGCCGCTGTACGGCATCGGCTTCGAGACCGAGCTGGCCGAGGACGAGGTGGACACGCTCGCCGGTTACCGCGGCATGGGCCCCGTGCGCCGCGGCAACCTGGCATGGGTGCAGAAGCAGCACGACGTGTACGGCAGCGTGGTGCTCGCCTCCGCGCAGCTGTTCTTCGACCGGCGCCTGGAGCGCCCGGGCGACATCGAGACCTTCGAGCGCCTGGAGCCGATCGGCCACCGCGCCTACGCGATGCACGACAAGCCCGATGCCGGGCTGTGGGAGTTCCGCGGCCGCGCCGAGGTGCACACCTACTCCAGCGTGATGTGCTGGGCGGCCTGCGACCGGCTGGCGAAGATCGCCGTGCACCTGGGGCTGGACGACCGCGCGCGCGTCTGGCGCGGCCGCGCCGACGAGATCCACGCGCGCATCATCGAGCACGCGTGGGACGAGGAGCTCGGCCACTTCGTGGAGGCGCTGGACGGCAAGCGCCTGGACGCCAGCCTGCTGCTGCTCGCGGACCTGGGCTTCGTCGAGGCCGGCGACCCGCGCTTCATCGCCACCGTCGACGCCATCGGCGCCCAGCTCAAGCGCGGCGACGCCCTGTTCCGTTACATCGCCCCCGACGACTTCGGCGACCCCGAGACCAGCTTCACCATCTGCACCTTCTGGTACATCGATGCCCTGGCGGCGATCGGCCGCCGCGACGAGGCGCGCGACCAGTTCGAGCGGCTGCTGAAGCGGCGCAACCACCTCGGCCTGCTGTCGGAGGACCTCGCCTTCGACGACGGCGAGGCCTGGGGCAACTTCCCCCAGACCTACTCCCACGTCGGCCTGATCATGGTCGCCATGCGCTTGTCACGGCCTTGGCAGGACGCGGTGTAAGGTCGGGAGACCCTTCGCAGCGACCGCCCCGGACACCCGCATGAGCCGCCTCGTCGTCGTCTCCAACCGCGTCACCATGCCCAACGAGAACCGCGCCGGCGGCCTGGCGGTCGCGTTGCGCGCGGCCCTGGCCGAGCACGGGGGGCTGTGGTTCGGCTGGAGCGGCAAGCGGGTGCGCGAGCCCTCGGGGCAGATGCACGACGTGCGCGACGGCAAGACCCGCTACAGCACCGTCGACCTCGCCTACGACGATTTCGAGGCCTACTACAACGGCTTTGCCAACCGCACGTTGTGGCCGCTGCTGCATTTCCGCCTGGACCTGGTCGACTACACCCGCGAGACCTACGCCGGCTACCGCCGCGTCAACGCGCTGTTCGCCGACCGCCTCGCCTCCGAGCTCGAGCCCGACGACATCGTCTGGGTCCACGACTACCACCTGATCCCTCTGGCGCAGCGCCTGCGCGAGCGCGGGGTCGCCAACCGCATCGGCTTCTTCCTCCACGTGCCGATGCCGTCGTCGGACCTGCTGGCGGCCCTGCCCGAGCACCTCGAGCTGTTCGCGGCGCTGTCGTCGTACGACCTCGTCGGCTTCCAGACCCAGCGCGACCTGGAGCGCTTCCAGGACTACGTGCGCCTGCACGGCCGCGGCCGCGTGGTCGAGACCGGCCTGATGGAGACCGCCGGCGGGCGCCGCTTCCGCGCCGGCGCGTTCCCGATCGGCATCGACACGAAGACCATCGTCCGCCAGGCCGCGGGCGCGGTGAACAAGCCCACGGTGCGCCGCCTGCGCGACAGCCTGCCCGGTCGCAAGCTCGCCATCGGCGTCGACCGGCTGGACTACTCCAAGGGCCTGCCCGAGCGCATGCGCGCCTTCGAGCGCCACCTGGAACGCCACCCCGACCAGGGCGGCTTGCTGACCTTCCTGCAGATCGCGCCGGTCTCGCGCGGTGAGGTGCCGGAGTACCAGAAGCTGCGCAGCGAGCTCGAAGGGCTTTCGGGGCGCATCAACAGCCGCCATGCGGTGCCGGACTGGACGCCGGTGCGCTACGTCAACCGCAACTTCCCCCACGACGTGCTCACCGGCTTCTACCGCCTGGCGGAGATGGCGCTGGTAACGCCGATGCGCGACGGCATGAACCTGGTGGCGAAGGAATTCGTGGCCTCCCAGGACCCGGAGGACCCGGGCGTGCTGGTGCTCTCGCGCTTCGCCGGCGCCGCGCGCGAACTGCACGACGCGCTGCTGGTGAACCCCTACGACATGGACGGCGTCGCCGACGCCATCGCCGCGGCCTGCGCCATGCCCGTCACCGAACGCCGCGAGCGCTGGCGGGCGATGTTCGAGCGCATCGAGACCTACGACATCCACGCCTGGCGCCGCGACTTCCTTGAGACCCTCTCGAAGGCCTGACGCCCCCCTACCCGCTGTCGGGGCGCCCCTACCTGACGCCGCCGCGCCCGGCGTCGACGCGCATCTGCCTGACGCCCCTTACCCGCTGTCGGGGCGCTTCGGTCTGACGACGCCGCGCCCGGCGTCGACGCGCTTCTTCCTGGCGCCGCCGTGCCCGCGTCGAGGCGCTTCTGCCTCACGCCGCCGTCCCCGCGTCGACGCGCTTCTGCCTGACACCGCCGCCCCCGGGTCGACGCGCTTCTGTAGGAGCGGCCGCTGGCCGCGACCGCGTTCCTGCGCATGCCGCATGCCGCATGCGCGGTTGCGCGAACGTCCGGTCG
>JAYRUX010000026.1:0-22882 GCA_041918855.1 Luteimonas sp. | reverse complement strand
TACAATCCCACCCGGCTGCACTCGGCGCTGGGCTACCTCTCACCCAACGACTACGCCCGCCAACTCACGACGCCGACTGTCGCGTAAGCCTGTGCTTCTTGGCGTCCGTTCCAAAGGGACAAGTTCAGACTGCCCCACCTGCCGCCTCACACTCGCGCAGCAGCACGCTCTTGCTCTACGGGATGGGTCGAAACATCACCGACCAGGCTCGAGAGAAGGCGAACCTACAGCGGAACGGGATCCGGGCAGAACTGCTGGCGGTATTCGAGGGCCTTGGGCATCAGGGACTGCAGGGCCTGGATGCGGGTGCCGGGGTTGGGGTGGGTGGAGGCGAATTCGGGCTGCGACTGGGCGCCCGCGTTGGCGCCCATGCGTTCCCAGAGCGGGACCGACTCGCGCGGGTCGAAGCAGGCCGCGGCGGCGAGCATCAGGCCGACCTCGTCGGCCTCGGTCTCGTGCTTGCGCGCGTAGGGAAGCAGGTACCCGTAGCCCATCGCCGCCATCACCATCTGCTGCTGCTGCGGATCCATGCCGCTGAAGGCACCCGCCATCTGCCCGACCTGCGACAGCTTCTGCTGCGCCATGCGCTGCGCCCCGTGGCGCAGCAGCGCATGCGCGATCTCGTGGCCCATCACCACCGCCATCGCATCCTCGTTGCCCGCCACCGGCACCAGGCCCGTGTACACCGCCATCTTGCCGCCGGGCAGGCAGAACGCGTTGGCCTGGTCGGACTCGATGACGTTCACGTCCCAGTCGAAGCCCTGCGAGAACGTCGGCGCCGCCTGCCCGTTCTCCGCCGCCAGTGCCGCCTCGACCTCCGGCACCTTCGCGATCAGCCGCTGCGCGATCGCGTCCACCTGCCGCGCAATCGGCGAGTCCGGATCCACCGGCCGCTCCTGGGTCAGGATCTCCTCGTAGGCCTGCAGGCCCAGCGCCTTCTCGTCCTCGATCGACAGGTTGCGGTCGATCAGTACCTTGTCGCCGGTGACCGGATCGACCGTCTGGTTGGAGAAGTAGTAGTAGATGCCGTATGCCGCGAACAGCAGCAGGATCAGCAGCCGCGGGTTGAAGCCGCGCCGTGCCCTGCCACCGGGGGCCTGGCCGCGGCCGGACGGGTCCTGTCTCATCGCATCTCTCCTAGAGGTCCCGCGCGACGCGGAACCCGATCCGTCCGTTGGTGGTGTCGATTGCCGCAGGCGCCCGCCACGAAGATCGTGTCTGCGCCGGCGAACTGGCCCAGCTTCCGCCCCGGATGACCTTGGTCCGGCAACCGGGGTTCACCCATGCGACGCCGTCGTCCGGCGCACGACGGTAACTGTCGTGCCAGCAGTCGGCGACCCATTCGCTGACGTTGCCCGACAGGTCGTGCAGGCCGAGTGTATTGGGCAGGAAGCTCCCGGCGGGGGCCGCGCCCCAGTGGCCGTCGCCGTAGCCGCGGAACGCATTGCTCCACCTGCGGCCCCCGGCCGAGCGGTCGAGGGCGCCGGTGAAGTTGCCGGCGCGCTCCGGCGGCGTCCCCTCGTCGCCCCACGGATAGCGCCCGCTGCCGCCGGCGCGCAATGCGTACTCGAACTCCGCCTCGCTCGGCAGGCGGTAGCGGTGGCCGCTCTCCGCGGCCAGCCACGCGGCGTAGGCCTCCGCGTCGGCAGCGGACACATGGAGCACCGGGGCAGTACCAGGGGCGGGGCTGCCGTCGTAGGCCGAGCGCCAGTCGACGCCGCTGCGGCGCACGAAGTTGCCGCTGCGCTCGTCGTAGGGCATCGAATAACCGCGACGCTCGGCGCGCGTGCGGTGCCCGGTGGCGACGATGAAGCGGCGGAACTCGGCCACGGTGATCTCGCGCACCGACAGCGCGAAGCCGCGGTCGAAGCGCACGTAGCGTTGCGGCCGCTCGTTGTCCTGCGCGCCGCGGTCGCCGCCGGAGGCGCCCATGCGGAAGCCGCCATGCGGCACCACGATCATCTCCGGGCCTCGGGCGCCGCCCTCCACCGCATCCGTGAACCGCTGCCCGGGGCGGAACAGGCCGTAGTGCACGGCCAGGTCGATGCGCTCGCGCAGCTCGGCCACGGCGCGGTTGCCGGGCTCCGCGATCGCCAGCATCTGCCCCAGCAGCTCGCGCGCATCGGCAATGCCGTTCTGCCGCGGCAGCGCGGCGATGCCCTGGTCGCGCAGGCGCGCGATGCGCGCCTGGCGCATGGCTTCGATCCGCGCCCGCGCGTCGGCGACCGTGGGCGCCTCCTCCCGCACGCGCCCGGCATGCACGAGCCAGGCCCGGGCACCTTCGAAATCGCCCGCCTCCGCGGCCTCCTCGGCGCGCCGGATCAGGGCGCTCTCGATCGCGGCGCGGGTCTGCATCGCGCGCGGCTGGCCGGGTTGCAGCGCCAGCGCCTCGCGCACCGCGGCGAGCGCGCCGCCGCCGGTCTCGCCCAGGCGGCCTTCGCCCAGCGCCTCCTCGGCGTCACGGTTGAGCTCCCACAGCCGGTCGGCCGTGTCGACCGCCGCCAGGTACGCCTGCGCCTCCTCGTCGCCGGCGAAGGCGGTGCGGGCGACGGCGGCCGCCACGCGGGCGCGCCGCAGCGCCTCGACATCGTCGCCGCTGGCCGCCAGCGCCTCCCGGCCCTGGTCGAGCAACTGCCGGCGCGCCTTCTCGAGCCCTGCGCGGGCCTCGGCATCATCGGCGGAGGCCTGGAGGATGCCGAGGTAGAGCGGAATGGCGGCCTCGCCGTCGCGGTACAGGTTGCCGCTCTCCAGCGCAGCCGCGGCACGTGCGTGCGCGTCCTCGCCCTCCCCGCCTTCCGCGCCCTCGAGGTCCACGGCCGGAACGCGCCAGGTCAGCTGTCCGGCGATGCTGTCGTCGCCGCTGATGGTCACGCTGCCGTCGCCGTTGCCGGCACGTGTGGCGTTGCCGGTCCCGGCGCCGACCGGCGCCGCGTCCTCGCGTCCGCACGCCGCGCACAGCACCAGCAACAAGGCCACCGCCACACCGCCCCAGCGCCGTCGCATCGCGCGCAAACCCACCTCCAGACGCCTGTCGGACCGCCAGATTACGGCAACGCGCGTGCCGACGCCCGCGGGGCGCGCCGCGGTTTGCGCGGCCCGCGGTGGCCCCGTAGGCTGCGCCCGATGAACGACACCGCCCACACCTGGATCAGCGACCCGGCCGCGCTCGGCGCCCGCTTCGCCACCCCGCCTGCGCGCATCGGGCTGGACACCGAGTTCATCCGCGAACGCACGTACTGGCCGCAGCTGGCACTGGTGCAGATCGCGGTCGGCGGCGAGATCCTGCTGGTCGATCCGCTGGCGCCCGGCATCCCGGAGGCCTTGCGCACGATCCTTGCGGACACCCGGGTGCTCAAGGTGATGCACAGCGCCAGCGAGGACCTGGTCGCGCTGCGCCACACCTGCGGTGCGGTCCCGGAGCCGCTGTTCGACACCCAGGTGGCGGCGGCGCTCGCCGGCGTCGGGTCCGGCGTCGGCTACCAGCGGCTGGTGATGGAGACCCTCGAGGTCCACCTCGACAAGGGCGAGACGCGTTCGGACTGGATGCGCCGCCCGCTCTCGCCGTCGCAGCTGTCCTACGCCGCCGACGACGTCCGCCACCTGTTCGCGCTGCACGATGCGCTGGCCGGGCGGCTCGACGCCCTCGACCGCATGGCCTGGTTCGAGGAGGACTGCGCGCGCATGCTCGACGGCGCCCGCACCGGCGACCTGGAGCGCTGGCCGCACCTGTCCATGCGCGCGTCGCAGTTCCTCGACCCCGACGGGCAGCGCCGGCTGTTGCGCCTGCTGCGGTGGCGCGACGCCTACGCGCGCGACAACGACCGCCCGCGTACCTGGATCCTCGACAACGAGCTCGCGGGCCTGCTTGCGCGCGACCCGCCGGCCGATCTCGCGGCACTGCAGCGCCAGCTCGACGCCCATCCCAAGGCCCCGAAGAAGCTGGCCGGCGAGGTGTGGTCCGCGCTCGCGACGCCGCTCGCCGATGAAGCCGGGGCGCCGGCCGCGCGCAGCGAGGAGCGCGACAAGCGCCTCCTGCGACGGTTGCAGGAGGCCGTGGCGGCGCGCAGCGCCGAGCTCGGGCTGCCGGACGGTGTGCTCGCCTCGCGTCGCTGGCTGGAGCTGCTGCTCGACGGCAACGACTGGCCGGGGATGCTCGGCGGCTGGCGCCGCCGCGAACTCGAACCGGCACTCGCACCCCTGCTCGCTTCGCCGCCCTCGACGCAACGATTGCCGAGCACCGACACCCCCGTATAGAATCGCCGCTTCGTGGGGCGGTAGCTCAGCTGGGAGAGCGTCGCGTTCGCATCGCGAAGGTCAGGGGTTCGATCCCCCTCCGCTCCACCATTCACCCAGCAACATGCGCCGGCGCTGCCGGCGCCGCGGCGCTCGCCGCCGGTTCGTGATCGCCGCACCCTCGGCGCATTCCTTCGGCTTCCGTGCCCGCGCACTGCACGTGCACGTGCACCCATGCTGCGGCGCCTTCATCCGGCGTCCGTGACGTGCGCTGTACCGTACCGGCCCCATGCCGCACGCGCGGGACGCCCACAGCGCAAGCCGCTCCAACTGCACGGAACCGCCCCTGATGCCACACCCACGGCCTGCGCCGCGAGCGCGCCTCCGCCCGTCCCTGCTGACGGTCGCCTGCATCGCCACGACCTGGCCTGCCGCATCGGCGCTGGCCGCCGGCGCCGCGCCGGCTGAACTGGACCGCGTCGTCGTCACCGCCACCCGCAGCGACCGCGATCCGTTCCAGGTGCCGGCGTCGATCGACAGCGTCGACGTCGACGCAGGCCTGCGCATGGGCGCGAGCCCCGCCGAACTGCTGCGCAGGGTGCCCGGACTCGTGGCCCGGGACCGCCAGAACTACGCCCAGGACACCCAGATCTCGATCCGCGGCTTCGGTGCCCGTTCCAGCTTCGGCATCCGCGGCGTGCGCCTGTACACCGACGGTATCCCGGCCACGCAGCCCGATGGCCAGGGCCAGGTGTCGCACTTCAACCTCGACACCGCCGAGCGCATCGAGGTCCTGCGCGGCCCGTTCTCGGCGCTCTACGGCAACGCCTCCGGCGGCGTGGTGCAGGTGTTCACCGCCGACGGGACCGATCCGCCGGAGACGCGCATCGGGATCACCGGCGGCAGCCACGGCACCTCGCGTGCGACGCTCGGCGCACGCGGCCGCGAGGGCGACTTCGACTACACCATCGGCTACTCGCACTTCCGCACCGACGGCTACCGCGACCACAGCGCGGCCCGGCGCCATTCGCTCAACGCGAAGCTCGGCTACGCGCTGGCCGGCGGCGGCAGGCTGACCCTGGTCGGCAACCTGCTGGCGCAGCCATTCACCGACGATCCGCTGGGCATCACCCGCGAGCAGTTCGAGCAGGACCCGACGCAGACGGCCTCGGTGGCGGAGGAGTTCGATACCCGCAAGCGCGTCGGCCAAGGCCAGGCCGGGGCGATCCTCGAGCAGCCGCTGGGGGCCCGCGACACGCTGCGGGTGATGGCCTACGCCGGCTCGCGCGACGTGGTCCAGTTCCTCGCGATCCCGACCTTCCCGCAGGCGAGTCCTACCCACTCCGGTGGCGTGATCGACCTCGGCACCGGCTACGGCGGCACCGACGTGCGCTGGATCCGGCGCCTGGACCTCGATGGACGGCCGCTGGAGCTGAGCGCCGGCATCGCGTACGACACGCTGCGCCAGGAGCGGCGCGGCTACGAGAATTTCGTCGGCGACACCCTCGGCGTCCGCGGCCGCCTCCGCCGCGAGGAGGCCAACACCGTCGACAGCTTCGACCAGTACGCGCAGCTCGACTGGCGCTTCGCCGACGACTGGAGCGTGCTCGCCGGCATCCGCCACAGCGAGGTCGACATGCGCTCGAAGGACCGCTACGTCGCCGCCGGCAATCCCGACGACAGCGGCAGCGTCGGCTACGGCGACACCACGCCGGTCCTTGGGCTGATGTTCCATGCCAGCGACGCGCTCAACCTGTACGCGTCCTGGGGCCAGGCCTTCGAGACCCCGACCTTCGCCGAAGCCGGCTACCGCGCCGATGGCGGCGCGGGCCTCGCGCTCGACCTGCAGCCGGTGACCAGCGACAACGCCGAAATCGGCGCCAAGTGGCGCCGGGGCGGGCTCCAGGCCACGCTCGCGCTGTTCCAGAGCGACAGCGACGACGAACTCGCGGTCGCCACCAGCGTCGGCGGGCGCACCACCTACCAGAACATCGGCAGCTCGCGCCGCCGCGGCGGCGAACTGTCGCTGGACTGGCAGCTGGGCGACGCGTTCGCACTCGCATTCGCCTACAGCCACGTCGATGCCAGGTTCACCTCCGGCTTCCTCGGCTGCAGCGCGCGCTGTGCCGCGCCCGACACGCCGGTCGCGGCGGGCACGCGCATCCCGGGGGTGCCGCGCGACACCGCCTGGGCCGCGCTGCAGTGGGAGGGCCCCGAAGGCTGGCGCGCCGCCGCCGACGCCGCGTATTCCAGCGAGGTCACGGTGAACGATTTCGGCAGCGAGCGGGCGCCGGCGTACACCCTCCTCGGCGCCGAGGTCGGCCGCGACTGGCGCCTCGCGCGCGGCGACCTGCGCACCTTCCTGCGCGTCGACAACCTCGCCGACCGCGAGTACGTCGGCTCGGTCATCGTCAACGACGGCAACGGCCGCTTCTACGAGCCCGGCCCGGGCCGCAGCTGGATGCTCGGGGTGCAGTGGCGCGGCCGGCACTGAGCGTGGCGCGGGCAGGCGACCGCCTGTCCTGCGATAATGGCCGGCCAGCCCCCGTAGCTCAGCTGGATAGAGCGTCCCCCTCCTAAGGGGAAGGTCGTGCGTTCGAATCGCGCCGGGGGCACCAGATCGACGCCACGCCCGCCACCGCCCTCCCCCGGGGCGTGGCGCGCGGCGGCGCCCGTCCATCCAAGGAGTCCCACGATGCCCCATCCCGTCCTCACCGCCCTCGACCTCGGCGACCGCGAATCCGGCACCTACCTCGGCCGCGACGAATGGTCGGCGACTGCCGACGCCGGCACGCTGTCGCCGGTGAACCCCACCAACGGCGAGGTGCTGGCCACGGTGCTGGCGAGTTCGCGTGCCGACTACGAGACCATCGTCGAGCGCGCCCAGGCGTCGTTCCAGGTCTGGCGCACCACGCCCGCGCCGCGCCGCGGCGAGGCGATCCGGCTGTGCGCCGACGCCCTGCGCGCGCACAAGGACCAGCTGGGCTCGCTGGTCGCGCTGGAGATGGGCAAGTCCAAGCCCGAGGGCGATGGCGAGGTGCAGGAGATGATCGACATCGGCGATTTCGCCGTCGGCCTCTCGCGCCAGCTCTACGGCCTGACGATGCACTCCGAGCGCCCCGGCCACCGCATGTACGAGCAGTGGCACCCGATTGGCCTGGTCGGGATCATCTCGGCGTTCAACTTCCCGGTCGCCGTGTGGGCCTGGAACAGCTTCGTGGCCGCGGTCTGCGGCGACATCTCGATCTGGAAGCCCTCGCCCAAGACCCCGCTCTCGGCCATCGCGTCGATGAAGATCTGCAATGCCGCGCTGAAGGCCGCCGGCTTCCCCGACCTGTTCTTCCTGTTCAACGACGCCGGCAACGAACTGGCGCAGGAATTCGTCGACGACCGCCGCATCAACCTCGTGAGCTTCACCGGCTCGACGAAGGTCGGCCGCCAGGTCGGCGAGCGCGTCGCGCGGCGCATGGGTCGTTCGCTGCTGGAACTCGGCGGCAACAACGCGATCATCGTCGACGAGACCGCGGACCTGAAGCTCGCGATCCCGGCGATCGTGTTCGGCGCCGTCGGCACCGCCGGGCAGCGCTGCACCAGCACCCGGCGCCTGTTCGTGCACGAGTCGATCCATGACGACGTGCTCGGGAAGCTGGTTAAGGCCTACGGCCAGGTCGAGCAGAAGATCGGCGACCCCACCGACCCCGCCAACCTCATGGGCCCGCTCAACAGCGCCGACGCGGTGCAGGCCTACCTCGACGCGATCGAGCGCGCGAAGGCGGCCGGTGGCACCATCGCCAGCGGCGGCCGCGCCCTGACCGACCGCTCGGGCTTCTTCGTGCTGCCGGCCATCGTCACCGGCCTGGCCAACGACGCCGAGGTGGTGCAGACCGAGACCTTCGCGCCGATCCTGTACGTGATGAAGTATTCCGACCTCGGCGAGGCCATCGCGATGCAGAACGACGTGCCGCAAGGCCTGTCGTCGGCGATCTTCACCACCAACCTCAAGCGCGCCGAGGCCTTCCTGTCGGCCGCGGGCTCGGACTGCGGCATCGCCAACGTCAACATCGGCACCTCGGGTGCCGAGATCGGCGGCGCCTTCGGCGGCGAGAAGGACACCGGCGGCGGCCGCGAGTCGGGTTCCGATGCGTGGCGCGCCTACATGCGCCGGCAGACCAACACCATCAACTACTCCGATTCGATGCCGCTGGCCCAGGGCATCAAGTTCGACCTCTGACCACCCGGCCGGACCACCAGGAGATCGCCATGGATGCCGCGCCACGACAGACCAGCGCCCTCGCCGTCGTCAGCCTGGTGTCGGGCATCCTCGGCTGGCTGCCGCTGCCGGTGATCGGCAGTATCGTGGCCATCGTCACCGGCCACCTCGCCCGCGGCGAGATCCGCCGCGAGCCGGGGCGGCTGGAGGGCGACGGCATGGCGCTCGCCGGGCTGATCCTCGGATACGGGGCGCTTGTGCTGGGCATCTTCGCCATCTTCGCCGTGCTGGTGTTCTTCGGCGGGATGGCATGGCTGGCGGCGATCGCCAGCTGACATGTACGCGCTCGGGCGACCGTTCCTGTTCGCGCTCGACGCCGAGCGCGCGCACGGCGCCGGCCTGGCGTCGCTGGAGGCCGCGTACCGCGGCGGGCTCGTGCCGCTGCTCGGGCGGCGGCCGGCGCCCTTCCCCACCCGCGCCTTCGGACTGACCTTTCCCAACCCGGTCGGGCTGGCCGCGGGCCTGGACAAGGACGGCGCCCATATCGACGCCCTGCTCGCGCTCGGCTTCGGCTTCGTCGAGGTCGGCACGGTGACGCCGCGGCCGCAACCGGGCAACCCGAAGCCGCGGATGTTCCGGCTGCCGCAGCACCGCGCGATCATCAACCGCCTGGGCTTCAACAACGCCGGCGTCGACGCGCTGGTCGCGAACGTCGGCCGCGCGCGCCGCAAGGGCGGCCTGCTGGGCATCAACATCGGCAAGAACAAGGCCACCGCCAACGAACACGCGGCCGACGACTACCTGTACTGCCTGGAGCGGGTGTATCCGCTGGCGGACTACGTCACCGTGAACATCTCCTCGCCGAATACCGCGGGCCTGCGCGAGCTGCAGGAGGAGCGCGCGCTGCGCGCGCTGGTGTCGACCTTGCGCGAGGCGCAGGAGCGGCTCGGCGCCCAGCACGGCAGGCGCGTGCCGATGCTGGTCAAGGTGGCACCGGACCTGTCGGATGACGACATCGACGCCGCCGCGCGGGTGCTGTCGGACCTCGGCGTCGACGGCGTCATCGCCACCAACACCACGGTGTCGCGGATCGCAGTGCAGGAGCACCGGCACGCGCGCGAAAGCGGCGGCCTCTCCGGCGCGCCGCTGATGAACAAGTCGACCGCGGTGCTGCGCATGCTGCGCACGCGCCTGCCGGACCACATCCCGCTGGTCGGCGTCGGCGGCATCCTCTCGGGCGCCGACGCCGCCAAGAAGACATCGGCCGGCGCGACCCTGGTGCAGGTCTACAGCGGGCTCGTGTACCGCGGCCCGGCGCTGATCGGAGAATGCGTGGAGGCAATCCGCCGCCGCAAGGAAGCGCCGAGCCGCGGCAACCTGCCCAACCGATGAGCACGTCCCCGGGTTTTCGCGCTGCCGGCTACCGCCTGGCCCACGACGCCGACCTGCGCCCGCGCAACAGCTTCGGCGTCGCCGCGCGCGCCGCCACGCTGGTGGAGGTCGACGATCCGGCCGCGTTGCCGGCGGCGCTCGCCGACCCCGCGGTGCAGGGCCGGCCACTGCTGCCCCTGGGCGGCGGCAGCAACCTGCTGTTCGCCGGCGACGCCGACGGGGTGGTCCTCGCCCTGCGCGCCACCGGCATTGCCATTCTCGAGGCGGACGGCACGCGAACGATCGTCCGTGCCGAGGCCGGATGCGGCTGGCACGACTGCGTCGCCTGGACGCTGGCGCAGGGCCTCGGCGGGCTCGAGAACCTGGCACTGATCCCGGGCACCGTCGGTGCCGCCCCGATCCAGAACATCGGCGCCTACGGCGTGGAACTCGACCAGCGCATCCATGCGGTCGAGGCCTACGACCGCGACCGCGGCGCCTTCGTGCGCCTGTCGCCGGGTGAGTGCGATTTCGCCTACCGCGACAGCCGGTTCCGGCACGAGCCGGAACGCTGGCTGGTGGTCGCGGTGGAGTTCGCGCTCACGCGCCGCGCGGCGCTCCAGCTGGACTACGCCGGCCTGCGCGCGGAGCTGGAGGCGATGGCGATCGCCGCCCCCACGCCCGCGGACGTCGCCGCGGCCGTGGTGCGCATCCGCCGCCGCAAGCTCCCCGACCCGGCCGTGGTCGGCAACGCCGGCAGCTTCTTCAAGAACCCTATCGTGCCCGCGCCGCTGGCCGATGCGCTCCGTGCCGCGCATCCGGCGCTGCCGGTGTTCGCCGCCGGCGACGGCAGGCACAAGCTGTCCGCGGCGTGGCTGATCGACGCCTGCGGCTGGAAAGGCGTGCGCGATGGCGACGCCGGCGTCTCCCCCGACCACGCGCTCGTGCTGGTCAACCACGGCGGCGCCGGCGGCGCCGACATCCTGGCGCTGGCGCGGCGCATCGCCGCCTCGGTCGAGGCCCGCTTCGGCGTGGCGCTGGAGCCGGAACCGCGCCTGGTCGGCGCGACATGGTGACCACCGGCAGCCACGGCCGCGCCGCGCTGCTGATGCTCGGCAGCACCCTGTTCTTCGCGATGATGGCGGTGTCGATCCGCCTGGCGTCGGAGACGCTGCACACCTTCGAGATCGCGTTCTTCCGCAACTTCTTCGGTCTGCTGGCGGCATTGCCGCTGCTGCTGCGGCACGGGCCTTCGCTGCTGCGGACCACGCAGCTGCCGCGTTACGTCGTGCGCTGCCTGATCGGCGTGCTGTCGATGTTCTGCGGCTTCTGGGCCATCGGCAACCTGCCGCTGGCGCAGGCGGTGTCGCTGTCGTACTCGACGCCGCTGTTCGTGACCATCGCCGCGGTGATCTTCCTGCACGAGCAGGTGCGCGCGCGCCGGTGGGCGGCGGTGGTCACCGGCTTCATCGGCGTCCTGGTGATCGTGCGCCCGGGCAGCGGCGACTTCAGCGCCGGCATGCTGGTGGCGCTGGCCGCGGCGGTGCTGTCGGGGATCGTCGCGATCCAGATCAAGCAGCTGTCGAACACCGAACCCGCGGACCGCATCGTGCTCTACACCACGCTGCTCTGGGTGCCGATGTCGCTGGTGCCGGCGCTGTTCGTGTGGGAGTGGCCACGCGGGATCACCTGGCTTTGGGTGGTCGCGGCGGGCGTCCTCGGCACCGGCGGCCACATGCTCTGGACGCGCGCGCTGAAGCTCGGCGACGTCTCGGCGCTGACCCCGATCAGCTTCATGCAGCTGCCGGTGGTGGCCATCTTCGGCTACCTGCTGTTCGACGAGAACGTCGACCGCTGGACCGCGCTCGGCGCCGCGATCATCTTCGCCGCCAACGCCTACATCGCCCACCGCGAGGCGCAGCTGGCGCGGCGTTCGGCCACCAGCGCCCCGGTGGAGGCGGCCAAGCCGGGCGAGTGACGAGCGGCCCGGGCGGGCGGGACCTGCACGATCAGGCGCCCGATTCCTGCTCGCGGATGCCCTCCGCGAGGCTGCGCAGGTCATCCGCCAAAGTCGCCGGGTCGGCGGCCAGGAGCGGGTCGACATAGCGCGCGCGCAGCTTGGCTGCCTGCGCGGCGCGGCCGGCGTCAGCCAGGATGCGGTGCAGTTCCCAGGCGACCCCGATCGTTCCGCGGTGGCCTTCCCCGAGTTCGGCCCGGCGCATGTCGAGCAGCTCCTGGTACGCCCCGATCGCCTGCGGCCAGCGTGCCAGCGCCGCCGCCGCGTCGCCGCGGATCTGCAGCGCCGCCTGCGCCTGCGGGTGGCGCTCGCCGAGGACCTCGCGCGCCAGCGGCAGGCCCTGGTCGAGAACATCGAGCGCTGCCTGCGAACGGCCCACCTGGTGCAGGGTGCCGGCGCGGTTGACCAGGATGAACACGGTATCCGGATGGCGCGGCCCGAGGACCCGGGTGCGCGCGTCCAGCACCTCCTGCTGCAACGCCAGCGTGCGCTCGAACTCTTCAAGCCGCGCGTACAGGGTCGAGAGGTTGAGTTTCGCGCGCAGCGTCTGCGGGTGGTCGACGCCGAGCACGCGTTCGCGTGCCTCGAGGACGCCGATGGCGATCGGCAACGCCTCCCCGTAGCCGCCGTCGTCGACCAGCATGGTGGCCAGGGTGCCCCGCGCGGACAGGGTGCGCGGGTGCTCGTCCCCCAGGCGCCGGGCCTGCACCGCGACCAGGTGCCGCTGCAGGTCGAGCGCCTCCTCCAGGTCACCGCTCATCGCGCGCAGGGTCGCAAGCGTCTGCTGCGCGGCGAGGGTGTCGGCATGCTCCGGCCCCAGGGCGTCCAGCCGCAGCGCCACCACGCGCTCCATCGACGCGCGACCCGACGCCGGGTCGCCCATGCGCGCCACGAGGCCCGCCAGGCTGTCCAGCAGGTCGAGCGTCACCTCGTCGCGCTCCCCGAGCGCGGCAGTGGCACGCGCGTGCAGCGCTTCGAGAGCCGCCCGCGCCGCGGTCCGGTCGCCAAGCGCGGCCGTCGCTTCCGCGGATCGCTGTTCGAGCTGCAGCCGCAAAGGATCGTCGACCGGGATGTCCTCCGCCTGCGCGATCGCTGCCCGCGCCAGTTCGAGTGCGGGAGCCGGCTGCGCCGCGGCCAGCAGGGCCGAGGCCTGCGCACGCCGCGCCTCCAGCGTGACCCGGGCGCCGGCACCGAACAGGGCCTCGCGCGAGGCGGCGACCGCCGCGAACGCGGCCGCCGCTTCGGCGTGCAGGCCCAGGGCATCGCGCACGTGGCCCACCGACTCGCGCAGGTCCGCGGCCAGCGCCGGTTCGCCCTCGAACTGCGCGTCGATGGCCTGCTCCGCGCCCGCGACGATATGGCGATCCACCAGGCTGCGCGCGAGGTCGGCGGTACTGGCCGCCGCCAGCGCCTGTTCCAGGGCCGCGGCATGGCCGGCCCCACGCGTGGCGACCTGGCCCCGCAATCCGTCCGACAGGGCCAGGCCCATGGCTTCGATGTCGATGTCCTGCAGCATCGACTGCTGGAACGCCGCGACCTTCTCCAGTTCCGCGCTGCGGCGTTCGGCGATGGCGCGCTGTTCGCGTGCCTGCATCAGGCCGTATACCGACATCCCGAGCCCGCCGAGCAATGCCGCGAGCGCCACCGCGGCCGCGGCCAGGCCGATGCGGTGGCGGCGCACGAAGCGGTCGAGCAGGTAGCGTCGCGTCGCCGGCACCGCCTGCACCGGCCTGCCGTCGAGGAACCGGCGTAGGTCGTCGGCCAGGGCCGCGGCCGAGGGATAGCGCTCGTTGCGGTCGTGGCGCATCGCGCGCGCCACGACCCAGTCCAGTTCGTGGCGCAGCAACCGGCGCATCCCGGGTGTGCTGACGCCGTGGGCGCGGGCGAGGCGGTCGGCGGCGCCGGGCGGCAGCGTGGCCAGCTGCTGCGACGGCAGGCGCAGGGTGCGGCTGCGGTCGGTGACGGTTTCGCCGGCGGCCGACGGACGCTGCCCGGTCAGGAGCTCGTAGAGCACCACGCCGAGCGAATAGACGTCGCTGCGCGTGTCGACCAGCGACTGGTCGTCGCCCGCCTGCTCCGGGCTCATGTAGTCCGGAGTGCCGGCAGCGTCGCCCCCGGCGCCGGACGCGCCCGCCGTGGCGATGCCGAAGTCGATGATCTTCGGCAGCGGGCGCCCGTCGACCTCGTCGACGAGCAGGTTGCCCGGCTTCAGGTCGCGATGGATGACGCCCTTCTGGTGCGCGTGCTGCACGCCCTCGCACACGCGCACGAACAGCGCCATCCGCTCGCGCAAGGGCAGCGCGCGCTCCTCGCAGAAGCGGTTGATCGGGCTGCCGGCGATGAACTCCATCGCGAAGTACGGGTGGCCGCCATCGGTGGTGTCGGCGTCGTACACCTGCGCGATCGCCGGATGGCGCATCTGCGCCAGGAGCTGGCGTTCGACCTCGAAGTAGGCGAGGTGGCGCGCATCCAGCCGCCTTGAACGCAGCAGTTTCAGCGCGACCGTGCGGCGCACGGGCTCCAGTTGCTCGGCGCGGTAGACCTCGCCCATGCCGCCGCGGCCGAGCAGGCCCTCGATGCGGTAGCGCCCGATGCGGGTGCCGGCCGCAAGACCGTCGTCCGCGTTCCCGGTCGCCCCCGCAGCGCGGGTCGCCAGCAGCTCCGTGCGATCCGGATCGTCCTGCCCCGGCGTGCCCATTCCCCCTGCCCCCTGCCGCCCCCCGCGGCTGCGCCCCATGGTAGCGGAGCGCGGCGGCAGGCGCGTGGCGCCGCGCCCGCTGCGGCTACACTGGCCGCCGCCATGCCAGACCGCGACCGACAGCCCGACACCACCCAGCGCACCCTGCACAGCGCCGGGCCGCACCGTTCCTCGCCGCGGTCGGCCTGCGTCGTGGTCATCCACGGCGAAGGCCTGGGCCGTCGCGCCGACATCGGCGACGCCCCCGTGCTGGTCGGGCGCTCGCAGGAGGCCGACATCTGCATCGCCCATCGCAGCGTGTCGCGCGAGCACTGCCGCATCTGGCGCGAAGGCGACGACTACCGCGTGCGCGACCTGGGCGCGACCAATCCGCTGCGCGTCAACGAGCAGGTCGCGGCGGAGGCCACGCTCGCAGACGGCGACCACGTCACCGTCGGCGAGAGCATCCTCAAGTTCATCAGCCACACCAGCGTGGAGGCGAGCTACCACGAGGAGATCTACCAGCTCGCCACCCAGGACGCGCTGAGCGAGCTGTACAACCGCCGCCACTTCATCGAGATGGCGGACAAGGAAATCGCCCGCGCCCGCCGCCACCGGCGCCCGCTGGCGCTGTGCATCATCGACGTCGACCTCTTCAAGCCGGTCAACGACCGCCATGGCCACATCGCCGGCGACGAGGTGCTGCGCGGAATCGCCGCCCGCGTCGCCGAGCACGTCCGCAACGAGGACGTGGCGGCACGCATCGGCGGCGAGGAGTTCGCGGTGCTGCTGCCCGAGTGCGACGCCGAGGCCGCCTCCGGGTTCGCCGAGCGCCTCCGCGAAGCGGTCGCCGCCACCGCCTTCAGCCCGGGGGGCGAGCCGCAGCGGATCACCGTCAGCATCGGCATCGCCACGCTCGACGACCGGCGCACCACGCGCAACGCGCTCATGGCCGCGGCCGACCTCGCGCTCTACCGCGCGAAGAAGGAAGGCCGCAACCGCGTCTGCGTCGAAGCCTGACCGGCACGCCGGCTCAACCCTCCGCCGGCAGCCGGGCCTCCGCCGGTTGCCGCGACCGCCACGGCCCGACGCCGCGTCCGCGGAACACCATCAGGTAGGTGCCCACCACCCAGATCGAGGCGGCGGTCCAGCCGGCGACGATGTCCGACGGGTAGTGCACGCCGAGGTAGACACGCGACATGCCCACCATCGGCACGAACACGGCCATCGCGACCAGCACCGGCACCCGCCAGCGGGTGGGCCAGGCGAGCAGCACCAGCACCAGCGCCAGCGTCATCGAGCCCATGGCGTGGCCGCTCGGGAAGCTGTAGCTGGTTTCCGGCGCGATCGACTCCCACAGGCCCGGCCGCTCGCGCGAGAAGGCCCGCTTGGCGGCCATGTTGAGCAACCCCGAGCCCGCCAGCGCCACGCCCGCGAACAGGCCCTCGCGCAGCCGGCGGCACGCGGCGAGCACCAGCACCAGGAGGATGTCCGCCGGCACCACGCCCCACGCGTAGCCGACCAGGGAGAAGAAGCCGAAGACGCGGTCGTACCCCGCGTGCGCGATCGACTGCGCGAACAGCAGCAAGGGCTCGTCGAAGTCGAACGGCTCGCCGTCCACGACTTCGTCGGCGAGCTCGGCGAAGCCCCACAGCGGCAACAGCACGCCCGCGAACAGCAGCACCAGCCGGCCGGCATGCCGGCGCAGGAAGCGCACCCCGAAACGCGCTTCGCCGGCCAGGCCGGCGAGCGCATCAACCCAGCTGTGCGGCGGGCCCATAACGGCGGTCGACGTAGGCGTCGATGAGCCCCACGAATTCCTGCGCGATGGCGTCTCCACGCAGCGTCACCGCCTTCTCGCCATCGATGAACACCGGCGCCGACGGCGCCTCGCCGGTCCCGGGCAGCGAGATGCCGATGTCGGCATGGCGCGACTCGCCGGGCCCGTTCACCACGCAGCCCATCACCGCCAGGGTCAGGTTCTCGGCGCCGGGCCGGGTCACCTTCCACTCGGGCATTTTCGCACGCACGTGTTCCTGCACCACCTGCGCGAGCTCCTGGAAGAACTCCGACGTGGTGCGCCCGCAGCCCGGGCACGCCGTCACCATCGGCGTGAACGCGCGCAGGCCCATGGTCTGCAGCAGTTCCTGCGCGACCACGACTTCCTGCGTGCGCGGCGCCCCCGGTTCGGGGGTCAGCGAAATGCGGATGGTGTCGCCGATGCCTTCCTGCATCAGCACGGCCAGCGCGGCGCTGGAGGCGACGATGCCCTTGCTGCCGATGCCGGCCTCGGTGAGGCCCAGGTGCAGCGCGAAGTCCGAGCGCCGTGCGAGGTCGCGGTAGACGGCGATCAGCTCCTGCACCCCGCTGACCTTGCACGACAGCACGATGCGGTCGGCCGGCAGGCCGATCTCCACTGCACGCTCCGCCGAATCCAGCGCCGAACGGATCAAGGCCTCGCGCAGCACGCGGCCCGCGTCCCAGGGGGCGCTGCGTGCGGCGTTCTCGTCCATCAGCCGTGCCGCCAGGGACTGGTCGAGCGAGCCCCAGTTGACGCCGATGCGGACCGGCTTGCCGTAGCGGATCGCGAACTCCACCAGCTGCGCGAACTGGCTGTCGCGCTTGCGGCCGAAGCCGACGTTGCCGGGATTGATGCGGTACTTGGCCAGTGCCTCGGCACACGCGGGCTCGGCCGCGAGCAGCTGGTGGCCGTTGTAGTGGAAGTCGCCCACGATGGGCACGTGGATGCCCTGCATCGCCAGGCGCTCGACGATGCGAGGCACGGCGGCGGCGGACTCCGGATTGTTCACCGTCACCCGCACCAGCTCCGAGCCGGCGCGCCACAGCTCGCCGACCTGCTTCGCGGTCGAGGCGACGTCGGCGGTGTCGGTATTGGTCATCGACTGCACCACCACCGGCGCGTCGCCGCCGACGGCCACGCCGCCGATGCGCACCTGGCGGGTGTTGCGCCGGGGCGAAGGCCCGAACGTCCAGCCGCCGCCGGCGACATCGTCGAGGCTGCTGACCAGCGCGGGGGCGTGGGCGGGGGGCGACGGCACGGCATTCATGGTGCCATTGTAAGGCGCGGCCGCCACGGCGAGGCTGAAGCGGGCCCGGCTGCCTTACCCTGTGCCGATGGCCTCCGTCCCCGACCCGCGCATCCTCACCCCCAGCCAGCTCAACACGCTGGCCCGCAGCCTGCTCGAGGACGCCTTCCCGGTGGTGCTGGTGGAGGGCGAGATCTGCAATCTCTCGCGGCCGGCATCGGGCCATCTGTATTTCACCCTGAAGGACGCACGCGCCCAGGTGCGCTGCGCGCTGTTCAAGCCCAAGAGCCAGTGGCTGCCGTTCCAGCCCCGCGACGGGCTGCGGGTGCTGGCGCGCGCGCGGCTCACGCTGTACGAGGCGCGCGGCGACTACCAGCTGATCGTCGACTCGCTGGAAGAGGCCGGCGAGGGCGCGCTGCGGCGGGCGTTCGAGCAGATGAAGGCACGGTTGCAGGCCGAGGGCCTGTTCGACGCGGCACGCAAGCGCCCGCTCCCCGCCTACGTCCGCCGGCTGGCGGTGATCACCTCGCCTTCGGGTGCGGCGGTGCGCGACGTGCTGAGCGTGCTCGCGCGCCGGTTCCCGATGCTGGAGGTCGACGTGCTGCCGGTCCCGGTGCAGGGCGAGGCCGCGGCCGCGCAGATCCGCGCCATGCTGCAGCGCGCCGACGCCAGCGGCCGCTACGACGCGCTGCTGCTGGCACGCGGCGGCGGCTCGCTCGAGGACCTGTGGGCGTTCAACGACGAGGCGCTGGCGCGGGCGATCGCGGGCTGCGCGGTGCCGGTGGTGTCGGCGGTCGGCCACGAGACCGACTTCACCCTGGCCGACTTCGCGGCCGACCTGCGCGCGCCGACGCCGTCGGTGGCGGCGGAGCTGATCGTGCCCAGCCAGGTCGACCTTGGCACCCGCCTGCACGGCCTCCAGGCGCGCCTGCACACCCTGCACCAGCACCGCCTGCGCAATGCGATGCAGCGCCTGGACCGGGCCTCGCTGCGCCTGGCCGCCGGCCGGCCGCAGGCGCGCCTGCAGGCGCTCGCGCAGCGCCGTGACGAGGCCTACCGTCGCCTCGCCGCGGCCTGGCGCACGCTCGCCGAACGCCGCCAGGCGCGCCTGCGCCACGCCGAGGCGGTGCTGCGCGCATCGCGGCCGGAGCGCCGGCTCGCGATGCTGCGCGACCGCCTCGCCGCCCTCGCCCCGCGCCCGCGGCAGTCCATCGCACGCCGGCTCCAGGACGATGCCACCCGCCTCCGCGCCCTCGCCCGCTCCCTCGAAGCCGTGAGCCCGCTCGCCACCGTCGCCCGCGGCTACGCCATCCTCCAGCACGACGACGGCCGCATCGTCCGCACCACCGCCGACACCCGCCCCGGCGACCGCCTCGCCGCCCGCCTCGCCGACGGCACCCTCGCCCTTCGGGTCGAGCCTGCCGAGTGACGCCAGTTGCTCGTGTCACTCCAAGGCACGGGCGAGGCCACGGCTTGAATCACGCGAAGCCAGAACACGGGCTTCGGCCGGAGCGTGGGGACAGGCGGGGGGTGCTCCACCCTTCGGTCAGGCCATCCATGGCCTGACTCAGGGCCGTGGGCCATCCATCGCCCACTTTCCGCACCCCCCACCTATCCCCCCGCACGCACCGCGTGTGGATTGCTTGTCCGGCTGGCGAAAAGCCGCGCGCGCTCGCGTGGCCGCTGGTGCTTGTGGCACGAGCACCGCCGAATGCTGGGGCGTGAGGCGGTGGGTGGGGTGGTCTGCGACAAGCCGCACATGGATGTGCGGCGCCCGAGTCAGGGCAGGATGCCCTGACCGAGGGAAAAGCAGACTGCCCCACCCAGCGCCTCGCGCGGCGCGAGCCTCGGCTTCTGCCTCAAGTGCCGTGTGTCCCACACCCGCAATTGCGGCAAGTGCATGCTGCTGCAGTTCACTGCAAGGGCGCCCCCGTTTCCGCGAAGCTAACAGGCACCTCGGCATACTGCAGCGGTCTCCGCATATGGAAGACCGCATGACCAAGGCATCCGACCTGTTCGTGGCCGCGCTGGAAGCAGAGGGCGTGGAGTACGTGTTCGGGATCCCCGGCGAAGAGAACCTCGACCTGCTCGAATCCCTGCGCACCTCGCGCATCCGGCTCGTGCTCACCCGCCACGAGCAGGCGGCCGGCTTCATGGCCGCGACCTATGGCCGCCTCACCGGCAAGGCCGGGGTCTGCCTGTCCACCCTCGGCCCCGGCGCCACGAACCTCGTCACCGCCGCCGCGTATGCACAGCTCGGCGCCATGCCGATGCTGATGATCACCGGGCAGAAGCCGATCCGGAACAGCCGCCAGGGCCACTTCCAGATCGTCGACGTCGTCGACGCCATGCGGCCTCTGACCAAGTACACCCGGCAACTGGTGTCGGCCGACAGCATCCCCGCCCGCGTGCGCGAGGCCTTCCGTCGCGCGGAGCAGGAGCGTCCGGGTGCGGTGCACCTCGAACTGCCGCAGGACATCGCCGGCGACGACACCGACGCGCGGGTGATCCCGGCCTCGCATTCCCGCCGGCCGCTGGCCGAACACAAGGCGGTCGCACGTGCCGCCGATGCCATCCGCCAGGCCCGCCATCCGCTGCTGATGCTGGGCGCCGGCGCCAACCGCAAGACCACCGCGAAGATGCTGCGTGCCTTCGTCGACAGGCTCGGCATCCCCTTCTTCAGCACCCAGATGGGCAAGGGCGTCATCGACGAGACGCATCCCCTGTGGATCGGCAACGCCACGCTCTCCGACCACGATTTCGTCCACCGCGCGATCGACGCCGCCGACTGCATCATCAACATCGGCCACGACGTCATCGAGAAGCCGCCGTTCTTCATGCGCGAGGGCAGGCGCACGGTCATCCATGTCAACTACGACGGCGCCGAGGTCGACGCGGTGTACTTCCCGCAGATCGAGGTCGTGGGCGACATCGCGAATGCCGTCTGGCAGCTGGCCGAGGCGCTGGAGCCGCAACCGCACTGGGACTTCGCCTTCTTCCGCCGTGCCGGGGAAGCGCTCTGCGCGCACATCGCCGCCAGCGCCGACGACGCCCGCTTTCCCATGGCCACCCAGCGCATCGTGTCCGAACTCGCGGGGCTGCTCGCGCCCGAGGACGTCGTGTGCCTCGACAACGGCCTGTACAAGCTGTGGTTCGCGCGCAACTTCCGTTGCCGGCGGCCGAACACGCTGCTGCTGGACAACGCCCTGGCCACCATGGGCGCCGGCCTGCCGTCGGCGATCGCCGCGCGCATGGTGCACCCGGACCGGCGCGTGGTCGCGGTCTGCGGTGACGGCGGCTTGATGATGAACTCGCAGGAGCTGGAGACCGCGGTGCGCCTGGAGCTGGACCTGACCGTGCTGGTCCTTCGCGACGACGCCTACGGCATGATCAAGTGGAAGCAGGCGCACGAGGACTATCCGAACTTCGGCATGGACCTCGGCAACCCGGACTTCGTGAAGTACGCCGAAAGCTACGGCGCACGCGGGCATCGCGTCGGCTCCGCCGACGCACTGGTGCCGACGCTGCGTGCCGCGCTCGAGACGCCCGGCATCGACCTGGTGGAAATACCGGTCGACTACGGCGACGACGATCACCTCATCAACGACGAAATCCCGCGCCTGAGCGCGGCACTCTCCTGACCCGACGGAGGATCTTCCATGGCCAAGAACGCCGCACCCGACGCAGGCCGCTCCGGCGCCACCCTCGCGGACAGCTACCCCTGCTACCTCGCCGGCCGCGCGGTCGCGGCGAACACCGACCTCGAGGTGCTCGACAAGTACTCGGGGGATGTCGCCACCCGCGTCGCCTTCGCCGATGCCGCCGCCGTCGAACGCGGCATCGCCGCCGCGCACGACGCACGGGCCGCGATGGCCGCGTTCCCTCCCGACGCCCGCCGCGACGTGCTGGAGCACTGCGTGCGCCGCTTCGGCGAGCGCTTCGAGGAACTCGCGCTGGCACTGTGCATCGAGGCCGGCAAGCCGATCCGCGACGCCCGTGGCGAGGTCGACCGGCTCATCGACACCTTCCGGATCGCCGCCGGCGAGGCGACGCGCATCGACGGCGAGGTGATCGAGCTGCAGGTCTCCGAACGCACCCGCGGCTACCGCGGCATGGTCAAGCGCGTGCCTGTCGGCGTGTGCAGCTTCATCACGCCGTTCAACTTCCCGCTGAACCTGGTCGCGCACAAGGTCGCGCCGGCGATCGCCGCGGGTTGCCCGTTCGTGCTGAAGCCGGCGGCGAAGACGCCGGTCGGCGCGCTCATCATCGGCGAAGTGCTGGCCGAGACCGACCTGCCGCCCGGTGCGTTCTCGATCCTGCCGTGCAGCAACGAGGACGCCGCGGCGCTGGTCGAGGACGAGCGCATCGCACTGCTCAGCTTCACCGGCGGGCTGATCGGCTGGGACCTCAAGGCGAAGGCCGGCAAGAAGAAGGTGACGCTGGAACTCGGTGGCAACGCCGCGTGCATCGTCGACGCCGACCCCGGCGCGACCCTCGACCACGTGGTCTCGCGCCTGGTGTTCGGCGGCTACTACCAGTCCGGCCAGAGCTGCATCAGCGTGCAGCGGATCCTGGTCCACCGCGACCACTACGCGCAGGTGCGCGACCGGCTGGCGGCGGCCGTGGGCGCCCTGCGCTCCGGCGACCCGCGCGACGAGGACACCTTCGTCGGCCCGATGATCGACGAGGACGCGGCGCGGCGCGTGGAGGGCTGGATCGCGGCGGCGACCGAAGGCGGCGCGACGCTGCTGGCCGGCGGCGGGCGCACCGGCAACATGCTGTCGGCGGCGCTGCTCGAAAACGTGCCACGCGATGCGGAGCTGTACCGCAAGGAAGCCTTCGGCCCGGTGGCCTGCATCGAGCCGTTCGACGATTTCGACCAGGCCATCGATCGCGTCAACGACAGCGACTTCGGCCTCCAGGCGGGCGTGTTCACCGGCCGCCTCGCCCACGCCATGCGCGCCTGGGACCGGATCGACGCCGGCGGCGTCATCGTCGGCGACGTCCCCAGCTTCCGCGTCGACAACATGCCCTACGGCGGCGTCCGCGACTCCGGCCTCGGCCGCGAAGGCGTCCGCTACGCCATCGAGGACATGACCGAACAGCGCCTCCTGGTGATCCGCGACCCGGTGTAGCTGGTCTCGTTGGCTCCATCGCCGAACGCGCAGGGGCAGAAGCAACGGCACGTGCTCCGGCGGGAGCGTGCGGATTCGCCAGTTCGGCCAGCAAACAGCCGGTACTGACGGTGCCGCTGGTGCTTCCGGCACGGGCACCGCTGCGAATGATCGGGCGTGAGGCGGTGGGTGGGGTGGTCTGCGACAAGCAGG
>JAYRUX010000025.1:0-27112 GCA_041918855.1 Luteimonas sp. | reverse complement strand
CGCGACCCGCTTGCTGCGGCTGTCGCGGGTCGCGGCCATGGGCCGCTCCTACCGGGGCGCGGTCACAGCGGCCAGAGCGGCCCGTCGAGCCACAGCCAGCGCGCCATCCATGCGCTGACCAGGGCGATCAGCACGGTCAGCGGCAAGCCCATGCGGAGGAAATCGCTGAAGCGGTACTGCCCCGGCCCCAGCACCAGCAGGTTGCCGTGGTGGCCGATCGGGGTGAGGAAGGACGCCACCGCGCCGAGTGCGGTGCAGACCACGAACGGGATCGGCGGCAGGCCCAGCGAGTCCGCGAGGGCGATCGAGATCGGCCCCAGCAGCACCGTGGTGGCGCTGTCGGAGAGGATCTGGGTCAGGAGCCCCGCCATGGTGAACATCACCAGCAGGATCGGCAGCGCCGGCCAGTCGGCCACCACCGCGAACAGGCCCCGCGCCACCATGTCCGCGGTGCCGGTCTGCTCCATCGCGATGCCCAGCGGGATCACGCCCGCGATCATCACGAAGATGCGCACGTCGATCTCGCGGTAGGCCTGCTCGATGTCGACGCAGCGCGTGGCCACCATGGCCACCGCACCGAGCAGGAAGGCCAGCGATGCCGGCAGCGCCTCGGTAGCGGCGGCGAACACCGTGGCGGCCAGGATCATCAGCGCCAGCGGCGCGCGCACCCGGCGCTTGGCCTCGCCGGCGAACGGCACCAGCATCAGGAAGCCGTGGTGCTGCGCGAGTTCCGCGAAGCGCGACGGCTTGCCCCACAGCACCAACAGGTCGCCCTCGCGCAGGCGCGCGTCGGCCAGGCGGCTGGTCGGGGTGTAGTCCCGGCGCCAGAGGCCGGCGATGACCGCACTGAACCGGCGCGAGAAGTCGAGTTCGCGCACGGAGTGGCCGATGAATTCGGAGCCCGGCGCGATCACGGCCTGCACCAGCGCGCCCTCGCCTTCGCCGCTGGCGGTGTGGCCGAAGCGCGAGATCGCGTACAGGTCCAGCCCCGAGTCCGCGTGCAGCGACGCCAGCGCATCGGCGGACGCCTCCACCAGCAGGATGTCGCCCTTCAGCAGCGGGCTCGAATCGCTGAGGTCGGCGCGCACGCGCTCGTCGCGCAGCCAAGCCAGCAGCCTGAACTTGTCGCCGAGCGCCTTCTGCAGCTCCGACAGCGGCCGCGTCGACCAGCGCGAGCCCTCGGTGATCACCAGTTCGGTGCGGTAGCGGTCCAGGCGCATGTATTCATCGCCGCCGGACTCGCCGCCGCGCTTGGGCAGCAGCCATCTCGCGACCAGCATGTAGGCGATGCCCATGGCGAGCAGGGCGAGGCCGATCGGCGTGATCGAGAAGATCCCCAGGCCCTGCCCCGTGCGGCGCTCGATCAGGTCGCTGGCGAGCAGGAACGCGGGCGCGCTCACCAGCGTGAGCGTGGTGCCGAGCGACGCCGCGAACGACATCGGCATCAGCAACCGCGACGGCGAGAGCTGCTTGGCCTTGGCCAGCCGGGTCAGGATCGGCAGCATCATCGCGGTCACCATCACGTGGTGCGTGAACGACGACAGCGCGGCCACGGTCGGCATCACCACCGCGACCGCCCGCGTCTCGCGCTTGCCGGCCGCGCGGCCGACCCACTGGCCGATGCGCTCGGTGATGCCGGTGGCGGCGAGCCCGGCGGAGATGACGAACACCGCCGCGACGATGATCGCCGGCTCGCTGGCGAAGCCGGCAAGCGCCTGGTGGCTCTCCAGCACGCCGGTGAGCACCAGCGCGAGCAGGATCAGCATCGCGGTGACGTCGACGCGCAGGCGCTCGCTGACGAACAGGTAAAGTCCGCCTGCGAGGATGAGCAGGAACATGATCTGGTCGAACGACATGGACGGCATTGTGCATGAGCGACCGTTCACCCAACCTACACCCGCCGCGCCCGCGGGCTTGATACCGTGCCGCGGGCCGACCGGTTTCGACGCAGTCCAGATGCAGCACACACAACCCCAGAGCCGGGCCGGCGACGACGCCCGCTTCCGCCTGGCGATGGCGTCGTCGGGCATCGGCATGGCCATCGTCGGCCTGGACGGGCGCTGGCTCGAGGTCAACCCCGCCTTCGAGCGGATGTTCGGGGTCTCGGCCGGCGAGATCGTGGGCCGCACCGCCGCCGACATCACCCATCCCGACGACATCGAGGAGTCGCGCGAATACCTGCGCCAGCTGGTCGCGGGCGAGATCCCGGTGCTGGACGCGCAGAAGCGCTACCTGCACGCCAGCGGCGACATCGTCTGGACGCATGTCAACGTGGCGGTGATGCGCGACGCGGAGCAGAATCCCGGCTACCTCATCGTGCAGCTGCGCGACATCTCCGCGCAGCGCGCGGCCGAGGAAGCCCTGCGGGCATGGAATGCGACGCTGGAGCAACGCGTCGCCGAACGCACCGAAGAACTCGAGCGCAGCAACCGGCAGCAGGAGATGTTCGCCTACGGCGTGTCCCACGACCTGCGCGCGCCGCTGCGGGCGATCGACAGCTTCTCCGGGCTCCTGGAGTCGCAGTACGCCGATTGCCTGGACGCCACCGGGCACAATTACCTGCGCCGCATCCGCGGCGCGACCGCGCGCATGAGCGGCCTCATCGATTCGATGCTGGAGCTCTCGCGGGCATCGCGCGCCGACCTCAAGGCCACCGACGTCGACGTCAGCCTGCTCGCGGAATGGTCGCTGGCCGAACTGCGCGACGCGGAGCCCGAGCGCGACGCGGACACCACCGTGCAGCCCGACCTGCATGCGGTCGGCGACGAGCGCCAGCTCAAGCTGATGTTCGGCCAGCTGTTGCAGAACGCGTGGAAGTTCTCCGCGCCGCGGGACCGGGTGCGGATCGAGGTGACCGGGGAGCGCCGCGGCGACTGCCTGCGGGTGTCGATCCGCGACCACGGCATCGGCTTCGACCCCCGCTATGCCGAGCGCATGTTCGAGCCGTTCCAGCGCCTGCACGGGGCGGACGAGGGCGGGGGCAACGGCCTCGGCCTGGCCATCGCCCAGCGCATCGTGGAACGGCACCGCGGCCGGCTGTGGGCCGAGTCCGAACCCGGCGCCGGCAGCGCGTTCCACCTGGAGCTGCCCACGGTCGCCGAAGACGGCAGCCGGGACGACGGAGAGGGAGCAACGCGATGAGCGTGAAAGCCATCCTGCTGGTGGAGGACAACCCGGACGACGTCGAACTCACCCGCATCGCCTTCGCGGAGGCGAAGATCGCCAACGAGCTGACCGTGGTCGGCGACGGCGCCGAGGCGCTCGACTACCTGTTCGCGCGTGGCCGCTATGCCGACCGCGACCCTGCGGACCTGCCTTCGATCGTGCTGCTCGACCTCAACCTGCCCAAGGTCGACGGCCGCGAGGTGCTGCAGACCATCCGCGCCGACGAGCGCACGCGCAGCCTGCCGGTGGTGGTGCTGACCACAAGCACCGAGCCGTTCGACGTGCAGGCGAGCTACGCCCTCGGCGTCAACAGCTACATCCAGAAGCCGGTCGACTTCAACCAGTTCGTCTGGGCGGTCAAGCAGGTCGGGCTGTACTGGCTGGTGCTGAACCACCCGCGCGAAGGCGCCTAGCGCGCGGCCGCCGCGCCTTCAGCCTCCGCAGCACTTCTTGTATTTGCGTCCGCTGCCGCAGGGGCACGGCGCATTGCGCTCCGGCGTGGCCTCGCGCTTCAGCGGCGTGCGCGGGGTGAGGGCGTCGATGCGGTGGTGCTGCAGGTCGGCCAGCATGCCCGGCAGCGAGAGCACGATGTCGACGCGCTCGCGGTAGGCCAGTGGCGTGGACGGCTGGGTGGGATCCTCCGCCAGGACCTCGCCGGTGGCCAGCTGGTCCAGCAGCATCGCGATCTCGTCGATCCACGGCTCGGCGGTGAACCAGGCGTCCCATGCCGCCTCGCGCAGCGCAACGGCTTCCAGGAAGCCGCCGGCCCAGTCGCTGCCGAGGTCGAGCTCGTCGGGCTGTGGCGCGTCCGGGTCCTCCGGAAGCCACAGCAACGGCGCCAGGTGGTCGGGCAGCTCGTCGCCCTCGTGGCAGACGCGGCGCGTGGCCAGGGCAAGGTGCTCGTCCAGCAGCGCCTGCACCTCGCGCGCCTCGTCGCCATCGGCCCAGCGTGGCGCCTTGCCGCCCCACACCGCGGGGGTCCATTCCGCCACCGGCACCGGCTCCGGACTCAGCGCGAGCGCCGAGAGGAAGCCGTCGAGCGCCTCCAGGTTCATGCCCTTGAACGGGACGGCGCGGCGCTCGAGCAGGTCGGCCAGCCGGTCGATTCGGTCGCCGGAGAGGATCGCGGCCATCTCAGCCCTGCCCCGCGAACATCGATTCCGCGCGCTGGAACAGGATCCAGCTGGTGGCGATGAACTTGTCGCCACCTTCGGGGCGGTTGCCGCGGTGGGTGTGGGTGAAGGCCGTCGGCGCCATCAGCAGCGCGCCGGTGCGCGGCGCGACCTTGCGCGCCTGGAACAGGAACTCGGTCTCGCCGGCGTCGAAGCCGTCGTTGAGGTACACCGTCCACAGCAGGTGGCGGTGCAGGGTCTCGGCGTTGGCCTCGCGCGGGTACAGCTCGCAGTGCCAGTAGGGGTAGCCGCCCTCGCCGGCGCGGTACCACTGCAGGTTCACCGCCCCCGGGCGCAGGCAGGTGCGTGCCAGCTCGCCCAGGCGGCGGCCGTCCATGGCCGCGATATCGTCCGCCTCGAGCCGGCGCGGCACGCCGTCGGCGCCGGCCTGCTGCAGCATCAATGGCGCGATCAGGGCCTGCGGGTACCTGCGCAGGTAGCGCAGCAGCCCGGCGTAGACCGCGACGTTGAGCGCCTGCTCCACGTCCGCCCACGCCGGGTTGCCGGTGGCCTGCAGGTCGCGGCTGCGCTTGAGTTCGGGATACACGCCGCCGCCGATGCGCCCGGGCTGCAACGCGTCGCTGGCGCGCAGGCGGTCGACGATGGTGGCGCAGGTCGCCGCGTCCAGCGCGTCCTCGTAGACCTCGATGAAGTCGCCGGCACTCACGCCCCGACGCCGCTGCTGCGGTCGTGGTCGAGGTGCCGCCGGGTCGCCACCTCCACCTCCGCCTTCGAGCCGAGGAACACCGGCACCCGCTGGTGCAGCTGTGCCGGCTCGATGTCGAGGATGCGGCGGCGGCCGTCGGTGGCGGCCCCGCCGGCCTGCTCCACCAGCAACGCCATCGGGTTGGCCTCGTACATCAGCCGCAGCTTGCCCGGCTTGTCCGGGTCCTTGCGGTCCCAGGGGTACAGGAACACGCCGCCACGGGTGAGGATGCGGTGCACGTCGGCCACCATCGAGCCCACCCAGCGCATGTTGAAGTCCTTGCCGCGCGGGCCCTCCTTCCCCGCCAGCAGGTCGCAGGCGTAGGCCTGCATCGGCGCCTCCCAGTGGCGCTGGTTGGAGATGTTGACCGCGAACTCCTTCGTCTCCGCGGGCACCTGCATGCCGCGGGTGCTCAGCAGGAACGCCCCCTGTTCGCGGTCCAGGGTGAAGGCGTGGGTGCCGTTGCCGATGGTGAGCACCAGCATGGTGCTGGTGCCGTACACGCAGTAACCGGCCGCCACCTGGTCGCGCCCGGGCTGCAGGAAGTGCGCGTCGTCCACGCTCTGCGCGCCCTCCGGGCAACGCAATACCGAGAAGATGGTGCCGACGCTGACGTTGACGTCGATGTTGCTGCTGCCGTCCAGCGGGTCGAACACCAGCAGGTAGTTGCCGCGCGGGAACGCATCCGGGATCGGCTGGCAGTGCGCCATCTCCTCGGACGCGCATGCGGCCAGGTGCCCGCCCCAGGCGTTGGCCTCGAGCAGGATCTCGTTCGACAGCACGTCGAGCTTCTTCTGCGCCTCGCCCTGGACGTTGATGCTGCTCGCCCCGGCACTCGCCACCGCCTCGCCGAGCACGCCACCGAGCGCGCCACGGCCCACCGCCACCGAGATGCTCTTGCAGGCGCGCGCCACCACCTCGATCAGCAGGCGCAGGTCCGCGGTGACCTTGCCGTTGCGTTCTTCCTCGATCAGGTAGCGGGTCAGCGAAATCGGCGGCATGGCAGGCAGCGGTGGGGGAGGGGCTGGCATTGTCGCAAAACCGGTGCAAACGCTGCATCGCCGCCCCGGCGTCGCTCAGATCACCCGCAGCGTGATCGCCTTCAGCACCGCCCGCGTACGGTCGCGCGTGCCCAGCTTCTCGAGGATCACCGACACGTAGTTCTTCACCGTACCTTCGGCCAGGAACAGCGTGCGCGCGATCTCCTTGTTGGAGTAGCCGCCGGCCAGGAGCCGCAGGATCCCCACCTCGCGCTCGCTGAAGGTGTCCGAAGGCGGCGCCTCGTCGAGGTAGCGGTAGCGCGCGCGCACCGGCTCCGGACTGACCGGCTGCAGCAGGCTCTCGCCGGCGGCCACCCGCGTGATGGCGTCCAGGAGGTCGCCGGGCGCGGCGTCCTTCAGCAGGAAGCCGTCGGCGCCGGCCGCGCGCGCGCGCAGCAGCAGGTCGGCGTCGTCGAAGGTGGTGAGCAGCAGCACCGGCGTGACATCGCCGCGGTCGCGGAGCGCCTCCAGCATGCCGATGCCGCCGAGGCCGGGCATGCGGATGTCGCTCAGCACCACGTCGACCGGGTTGCCCGCAAGCAGCGCGAGCAGGGCGTGGCCGTCCTCGGCCTCCACCGCGATCTCCACCCCGAGCTTCTCCAGCAGGGCGCGCAGCCCCGCACGCACCAGCGACTGGTCGTCGGCGAGGGCCACGCGCAGTGCCGGCACGGCCGCGACGGTCATGCCGGGACCACGGCGTCGATGCGCAGCGCGCCATGCGCCGACCGCCCCAGTGCCAGCTCGCCCCGGAGCGCCACGATCCGCTCGCGCATGCCGGCGATGCCGTTGCCTTCGCGCAGCACGCCCTGCAGGCGGCCGTCGTCCTCGATCACCAGCCGCAGGCGGTCGCCATCCCGGCGCAGCTCCACCCGCAGCGTGTCCGCGTCGGCGTGGCGGGCGGCGTTGGTGAGCGCCTCCTGGACCAGGCGCAGCAGCGCTTCGGCGACGGCGGGGTCGTCCACGCGCACGTCCTCGTCCACGTGCAGCGACAGCGCCGGCCTCGGCAACGGTGCCGCCAGCGCGCGGATGGCGGTTTCGAGGTCGAGGCCGCGGCTGTCGCGCAGTGCCTGCACGATCCCGCGCAGGTCGCCAAGGAGTTCCGCCGACAGGCGCTCCGCGACGCGCACTTCCTCGTGGCCGGCGAACGCCGGATCCGACGCCAGCGCGCGCAGGTTCAGGCGCATCGCGGTGAGCTTGTGCCCGGCGACGTCGTGCAGCTCGCGCGCCATGCGCAGCCGCTCGCCGTCGCGCGCGCTGTCGGCCAGCAGCGCGCGTGTCGCGAGCAGGTCGGCGTTGACCAGCGCCAGCTGGTCGCGCGCACGCTCGGCGGTGCGCGCGTAGTGCGCCACGAGCGCGGCGAATGCCTGGAAGCCCGCGTAGAGCAGCGTCACCACGAGCGCCGTGCCATGGCCCTGGTACACCAGGATGCCGTAGACCGCGAGGTCCACCAGCGCCACGGCCGCCAGCACCCTGCGGGGCGGCCACTCCATCGCCACGTGCGCGGTCCAGATCACCAGCAGCACCTGCGCCGTGCCCTCGGAGCCATGCACCGCCACCAGGGCGAGGCCCAGCAGGGGCTGCACGCACAGCAGCAGCGTTCCCAGCCAGGGCCGGCGCGGCGCCAGCGCGTCGTGCACGAGGAAGCTCGCGGTGAATGCAAGCAGCAGCGTCCAGGCGAGCGGCTGGTCGGATGGGTCCGCCCAGCGCAGCGACAGTCCCACCGCGGCCAGCGTGCACAGCCCGGCCAGGTTCAAGGGCTGGAGCAACTCGCGGAGGAACTTCGGCATGGCGCCATGCTGCGGCCGCCCCCGGCACCAGGCAATGCCCGCGGCGCAGGTGGTGACTTCCGGCACCCGGCGCGGATGACCGGTGCCGCGGGCGTCAGACGTCGCCGTCGGTGGACCAGCCCTCGCCGGTGCCGCGGTTGAACACGTGGTCGGCGTCGAGCACGTCGCCCGCGGGCACCGAGTCCTGCTCGGCCAGGCGGGCGTAGATCGGCGTGAAGTCGGGCCGGGTCGCGTCCATCAGCTGCTCGAAGCTGTCGATGACGAAGTAGGTCTTCTGGTAGGTGTCGATGCGGTAGCGCGTGCGCATGATCCGCTCGAGGTCGAAGCCGATGCGGTTGGGGGCGTCGCTCTCCAGCGCGTGCAGCGACTCGCCCTTGGACGAGACGATGCCGCTGCCGTAGATGCGCAGGCCGTCGCCCTCGCGGATGAGGCCGAACTCGACCGTGTACCAGTACAGCCGCGTCAGGTTCTGCAGCGCATCCGCACCGATGCCGTGCGCCTTGACGCCGCCACGGCCGTAGGCGGCCATGTAGTCGGCGAACAGCGGGTTCATCAGCAGCGGCACATGGCCGAACAGGTCGTGGAAGAGGTCGGGTTCCTCGATGTAGTCCACCTGGTCCGGGCGCCGGATCCACCAGGTGACCGGAAAGCGCCGGTTGGCCAGGTGGTCGAAGAAGTCGAGCTCCGGCAGCAGGCCCTCCACGCCCATCAGCGTCCAGCCGGTGGCGGCCGAAAGCACCTCGTTGAGTTCGGTAAAGCGCGGGATGCGGTCGGGCGTCATGCCCATGGCGTCCTGCGCGTCCAGGAATTCGCGGCAGGCGCGTCCCTGCAGGACCTCGCGCTGGCGAGCGTAGAGCGTGGCCCAGGTCGCGTGGTCGTCGGCGCCGTAGTCGTCCCAGGGCTGCTCGACGATGCCGGTGGCGTAGACCGGCACGCGGCCCTTGTCGGTCTGCAGGTTCTCGACGCGGCGTGGCTGGTTCATGGCATCCCCTCCCAATGCGGATTCCCCACAATAGCCCCAGAACCGCGCAACGGGATTGCGCGGTTGCGTTGGTGACCCCCGGCGGAGCAAGATTGTTGCGCGTACGGCGCAAGGGGCGCAGCCACATGGCCGAGATCCAGCTGGACCGCACCGACCTGCTGCTGCTCGCGGAACTGCAGCGCAGTGGCAGGCTGAGCAACGCCGACCTCGCCGAGCACGTGCACCTCTCGCCGTCGGCATGCCTGCGCCGCGTACAGCGGCTGGAGCGCGACGGCGTCATCGCCGGCTACCGCGCCGAGGTCGACCCGGAACGCATCGGCCTCGGCCTGCAGGCCTTCGTGCGCGTGCAGCTGCGGCAGCACGACGCCGCCACCCTCGACGCCTTCGCGCGCTTCGTCGGCGAGTGGGACGAGGTCATCGCCTGCCACGCCCTCACCGGCGAGATGGACTACCTGCTGCAGGTCACCGTGCGCGACCTGGAGCACTTCTCGCGCTTTCTCCTCGACCGCCTGCTGACCCAGGCGGGTGTCGCCGACGTGAATTCCAGCTTCGTGCTGAGGACGGTGAAGGCGTTCAGGGGGATGCCCCTGCCGGGGAGCTGAGGCCCCGGCGCGGGGGCCACGTCGGGACACCGGCAGCGCGCCCGGCATTACCATCGCCTACGGCACCCTGCGCGCCGGACCGCGGGCAATGACGCCGACGCGGCATCCGGCGCCGCGGCGCACCGCCGGGACACCCATTCCAGGAGACGCGGACGCATGTTCAACCACGTGATGGTCGGCAGCAACGACATCGAGCGCTCGAAGCGCTTCTACGACGCACTGCTGGGAATGCTGGGCGCGGGCGAGCCGCTGCGCGACGTGGCCCCCTCCGGCCACGCCCGCCTGTTCTACCGCCACGACGGCAGCACCTTCTGCGTGTCCAGGCCCATCGACGGTGGAGAGGCAACGCCTGCCAATGGCGGCACCATCGCCTTCCGCTGCGCGTCGCCGGAGCAGGTGCGCGCGTTCCACGACGTCGCCGTCGCCCACGGAGGCACGTCGATCGAAAACCCGCCCGGCCTGCGCGAAGGGTCGCTGGGCGCCATGCACCTGGCCTACGTGCGCGACCCGGACGGCAACAAGCTGTGCGCGATCCACCGCATCAGGAAGGAATGAACCGGGGGTCCCGCGCATGCAAGGGCTCCTCCTGGTCGGCCTCGGCGGGTTCCTCGGCGCCATCGCCCGCTACGCGCTCGGCACCCTGGTGTCGCAGGCGACGGCGGATGGCCGCGTCCCGCTCGCCACGTTCATCGTCAATGTCCTCGGCTGCCTGCTGGTGGGCGTGCTCGCCGGGATCGCGGAGCGCCATGAGGTGTTCGGCGCAGGCGCGCGGCTGTTCCTGTTCACCGGCCTGCTCGGCGGTTTCACGACGTTCTCCGCCTTCGGCCTGGAGGCGGTCCAGCTGGTCCGCCGTGGCGACGTCGGCCCGGCCGTGCTGTATGCGGGCGGCAGCGTGGTGTTCGGCATCGCCGCCGTCTGGCTCGGGCTGAAGCTCGTCGCGATGCTGCCGCGCTGACCTTGCCCGACGCCGCGCCCGCCCTCCGGCTACTGCCGGCCACGCCTGCCGATCGCGCCTTCTGCGAGGCGCTCGGCCGCGACAACATGGCCGCCTACCGCGCCGCGCGAGGCATCGCCTGGGATCCGGCGCGGTTCGCGGCCAGCTGGGCCACGTTCGAGAACCACGTGATCGTCGACCGCGGCGAGCGGGTCGGCCTGCTCCGCCTGCTCGTGGCCGGCGATGCGCTCGAGGTCCGCGACCTGCAGCTGCTGCCCGCGCACCGCGGGCGCGGCATCGGCACCTGGGCCATCGCCGGGGCGGCGGCCATCGCCCGCGGCCGCGGCCTGCACCGCCTGCGCCTGCGCGTGCTGGAGGAGAACCCGGCGCGGCGCCTGTACGCACGCGCCGGCTTCGAGGTCGAACGGGTCGTCGACGGCATACTGCACATGGCGCTGGACCTGCACGCGGCACCCACCACCGAATCCGCCGACGCGGCGGACACGGCGGACACGGCGGAGCGGCTGGCGGCACTGGAGGCGCGCATCCGCGCCTGCCGGGCCTGCGAAGCCAGCCTCGGCCGCTACGGCGTGGTGCCGCGGCCGATCTTCCACGGCGGGCCCGGCCGTCCGATCGTGCTGCTCGGCCAGGCGCCCGGGCGCACCGAGTACGAGCGCCACGCGCCCTTCCAGGGCGAGGCAGGCCAGTCCATACGCCGGCTGTTCGCGGCCTCGGGCCTGCGTGCGTTCGACCGGTGCGTCTACCAGACCTCGGTCACCAAGTGCTTTCCCGGCCGCCGCGCGGGCAGCTCCACCGATCGGCTCCCGGGTGGAGCGGAAGTGGCCAGCTGCCGGCCGTTCCTCGAAGAGCAGCTCGCCATCCTGTCGCCGCGGCTGCTGGTGTGCCTGGGCAGCCTGTCCTGGAAGGCGCTCCTGGCCCTGCAGGAAGCACGGCGACCCGGCTTCTGCGCACGCGAGATCGGCATCCTGCGGCCGTCGGAGGTGCGGGTGCCGGACATGGTCGGGCGGCGCTTCCAGTGGGGCGGCACCGTCGTCGTGCCCATGATCCACCCCGCCGGCAGCGCCAACGGGGCGCGGGCGGCATGGCCGGAGCACGACACCCGCTCGAAGGTGCTGCTGGCGGAGGCCCTCGTCCAGCTGGGCCTGCGAGACGTCGACTGAGGTCGGCGAGACGCACCAGGTCGCTGCAGTCGTCCCGCAGCGGACCTGGCGCGATTGCCGGGGTCAGCCCGCCGAATCCGCGTAGTCGTTGCCGACCAGGTTCAGCTCCACGCCGGGCGGCAGGTTGCAGCTGAAGTTCTGGTACGGGCTGAAGGACGACAGCTGGTATTCGCCCGGCGTCCAGACGATGGCGCCGGTATCGCCCGCGGCGATGGCCAGGCTCTTCGGGTAATAACCCGGCGGATCTTGGGACACTCCCGGCGCCAGGCCGTCGACCAGCGTGCAGTTCGCGGTGACTGCGGTGCCGTTGGTATTGGTCAGCGTGACCACGCCGTTCTCGACCGCGGTCGGGTTATGCCCGATTGGGATGGAGCAGTTGACGAAGGCATTGCTGTCGCCCTCGTTGTTCACGCCGAGCGGGCGCTTGCGGATCTCGGTGTCGAACGCCGGCAGTGCACCCTGGCAGAACGCGGTCGCGTTGGCGGCGCTGGTGCCGGCGTGGGCGTCGGACGACGGGGCCATGGTGGTGGCGGCGAGCGCGATGGCGAGCGCGGTCGGGAAGGTCTTCACGGGTCGCTTCTCCTTGTGACGTGGACAGACGTGCGTCACCTGCCACCGCGGGAGCCGATGCCGACTGCATCGACTCCTCGCGCAGGCGCGCGCCCGGATTGGAACACAGGGGGGTCTGCACCAGGTCGAGACCCGGAGTCAGCCGGGCCGCAGGTTCGTGTAGCTCGCGTTCCCAAGGCCGGTGCCGATGGTGAGCACCGCCCAGCGCTTCGCGTCGCGCATGCGCGGGTATTCCGACAGGCCTTGCACGACCGCATCGTTGTGCATCGCGATCCCCGCGGCGACGCCATCGATGGGATCGAGGCATTGCCGGAGCTCGCGCGGCAGGTTGAAGCCCGCGGCCTCCCAGTCGCCGGGCAGGTTCTGGGCGCCGTGGGCGATGCTGCCGTCGTCGCGGATCTGGCCGGGGCAGGCGATGCCGACGAAGGGCGCGAGGCGCAGGCCGGTGGTGCGCGCCTGCGCGATCAGGCCGTTGAGCATGCCGGCGACGTGGGTGACCGCTTCGGCGCGGTCGGGCGCGTCGTTGGCGTGGCGCCAGTTGGTGCGCTCGACCACGCGGGCCTTCGAGCCGTCGGCGGCCTTGTCGAAGCGATGGGCGACGATGCCGCAGCGGATCTTGGTGCCGCCGATGTCGACGGCGAGGAAGGCATCGTGTCCGGTGCGCGCCTGCTCCGGCGTCATGTGCACCCAGCCGAGCAGGCCGGCATCGTCGGCGTCGCTGTCGATGTCGTGCAGGGTCACGCCGGCACCGGCGCGCTCGAGCATGCGCGCGGCACGGCGCATCGCCAGGCCGCCGGCCTCGCTTTCCTGGAAGCCACCGCCGAGCACGATGCGCTCCACGCCCTGCCACTGCGGCTGCGACAGGAAGCAGCGCACCACCTCGCACAGCCGCTCGGCGTAATCCTCCACCGCCGCGTGCACCAGGTGCGCGGCGTCCGGGTCGCCGCCGACCAGGACCAGGTCGATCGCATCCTTCTTCAGTTCACGCGACGGCGTGTCCCCGAAGGGATCCTCGCGGCCGGTGTCGCGGTCGCCGCGGCGTTCGTCCAGCAACAGGCGGAAGGCGGTCTGGCTGGCGCGGTCGCCGATGAAGCCGTCCCCGTCGGGCTCGCGGAGCGGCAGGTTGTAGCAGTCGATGGTGAAGCGGGGGAACTGCAGCGCGCCATGGGCCGGGCGGCGGGTGGCGGGCGGGGACGTGTCGGGCATCGGCGGCGGGTCGCGGGCGGGGCCGCCAGCGTGTCGGCGCGCGTGCGGACGCGGCGTGATGCCCTGGCGCGCGGTTACTCCGGTGCGTAGCGGTCGCCGAAGAAGTCGCCGTCGTTCCAGCGCGGGCGCCCGGGATCGTTGCCGATGCGCTCGCCGATGCGGGCGTTGAGGCGCGCCAGGCGGGCGGCGTCGGGGTACTGGATCGGCTGGCTGGCGTCGTCGCAGGGCTGGTGGTAGCAGTTGCGCAGGAAGTACGTCATCGCGATCTTCGGGTCGCGCTCGGCGTCCGCCGCCACCACGCCGCCGGTGAGGTACACCGCGGGCACGCCCGCGCGCACGAAGGCGAACTGGTCGCTGCGCACGAACACCACTTCCTCCGGGAACGGATCCTCCGACAGCGCCACGCCGGCATCCGCGGCGGCCGCCTCCAGCACGCCCTTGAGGCTGGAGTGCTCGACGCCGATCGGCACCACGTCGGTGCTGGGGGCGGTGAGGATCGGCATGTCGACATTGACGTTGGCCACCATGGCGCCATCGCCGACGGTGGGGTTGCGCGCGAACCATTCGGCGCCCAGCAGCCCCTTCTCCTCGGCGGTGACCGCGACGAACAGCATCGAGCGCTTCGGTGCCGGGCGTGCCGCCTGCAGCGCGCGCGCGGATTCGAGCATGATGCCGACGCCCAGGGCGTTGTCGAGCGCGCCGTTGTAGATGCGGTCGCCGTCGACCGGGGCGCCGATGCCGACGCCGTCAAGGTGCGCGGTATACACCACGTGCTCGCCGGCCAGTGCCGGGTCGCTGCCCTCCAGGCGCGCGACCACGTTGCGCGACTCCAGCGGCTCGATCATGGTGCGCGAGGCCAGCTGGATCGTGCCGGGCAGGTCGAAGCCCTCCAGCGTCCCGGCCTTCGCGGCGTCGAACAGCACCGCCGCCGACTGGTCGCCCCCGGCGAACAGGGCATCGGCCGCGGCCGCGCTCACCGACGCCACCGCGCGCAGCTGCGGCCAGGTGTCGATGGCCACGCCGTCCTCGCCACGCAGGCGCATCGACGGCCGGTTCCAGTTGCCGGCGCTGCGTGCCCACGGCGAGCGGACCTCGTCCTCCGCGGTGCTGACGTAGACCACGCCGACGGCGCCGCGCTCGACGATGTTGCGCAGCTTCTCGCGGTTGGAGGAGTGGAACGCGCGGCGGTCGTTGTCGAAGCGGCTGGGCGCGCCGCCGAAGAGCACCGCGATCTTGCCGCGCAGGTCCAGCCCGGCGAAGTCGTCGTGGTCGAGCTCCGGCGCGTGCACCGCCTGGCCCACGAACACCGCCGGCGCCTCCACCGCGCTCTCGGCGGCGTTGAAATCGGCCGCCGGAAGGAACTCTTTCCTGAACTCCAGCGCGATGGTGCGGCCGTCGCGACGGACCTCCAGCAGCGCGCCCTCTTCCTGCAGGGTCGCCTTCAGCAGCGGCACTGACTGGAAGAAGCTGCCGTCGTCCGCGCCCGGCGCCAGCCCGATCTCGAGGAAGCGACGGGCGACGTAGTCGGCGGCGAGGTCGTAGCCACGGGTGCCGGCCTCGCGGCCCTCGAGCCGGTCGTCGGCGAGGTAACGCACGTCGGCCTCGATGCGCCGCGCATCCGGCGCCAGTGCGCTGTCGCCGTCGACGTCCTCGCCGGCGATCGCGGGCGCGTCGGGCGTGCGGTCGCAGGCGGCGGCGCCGGCGACGGCAAGGGAGACGGCAAGGGCGAGCCGGGCGAGGGTGGGCAGGCTGCGGCGCATCGGGCGGATTCCGGCGGGAGGGATCCGGGCGACGCTAGCATCCCGCCGCGCCGCGGTCACGGCGACGGCGGGGCCTCCCGCACGACGTCGGCGATCTGCCGCGCGAGCCCGTAGGGCTCGGGGTCGTTGCGGTTGCCGAGCAGGACCACCGTGAGCCGCTCCGCCGGCCAGCGCAGGATGACGTTGCGGAAGCCGATGCTTTCGCCGGAGTGCCAGAGCAGTCCGCCATCGACGCGCCAGCCGTAGCCGTAGCCGGCGACGTCGGGTTCGTCGGTGGCCACGTGCGGGTGGAAGGCCAGCGCGCGCGAAGCCGCATCGAGCAGGCGATCGTCGTGCAGCGCCGCGTCCCAGCGCGCGAGGTCGTCGATGGAGGCGTAGATGCCGCCGTCGCCGAGCACCGCGCTGGTGGTGCTCTGGTCCGTGCGCGTCCAGCCGCCGCCGTCCGCGCTGTAGCCGTAGGCGCGATGCGGCACGGTGGAGACGCCATCGACGAAGGCCACGCTGCCCATGCCAAGCGGCGCGAACACCCGTGCGCGCAGGAATTCCGGGTGGTCGCGCCCCGAAGCGGCCTCGACCACCAGCGCCAGCAGCGCGTACCCGGTATTGCTGTAGCGGTAGCGGCTGCCCGGCGTGAAATCGACGCGGTCGGCCGCCGCGACCAGCCGCAGCACGTCGGCATCGCGCACCTGCCGCGTGTCGGCCGGGTCCATCAGGTCTTCGTAGTCGGGCAGGCCCGAGGTGTGGGTGAGCAGCTGGTGCAGGGTGATGGCATCGGCGGATGCGGGCAGCGCCGGCAGCCAGCGCCGTGCGCGGTCGTCCAGCGACAGCCGCCCGTCCTGGCGCAGCAGCAGGATGGCGGCGGCGGTGAACTGCTTGGTGATCGAGGCCAGGCGGAAGCGCGTGTGCGGCGTCACCCGCGTGCCCCGTTCGAGGTCGGCGAAGCCATACGCCCTGCGCACGACAGGCTGCCCGTCGCGCACCACCAGCAGCGCGGCCCCGGGGCCGTCGCCGGCGTAGTCGCGCATCATCGTGTCGATCTGCATGGCAGGGCCCCGGCTGGCGCAGGCGGCGGCCAGGCAGGCGAGCAGCACCGCCAGGAAAGGACGCAGGATGCGCATCGGCCGAGTCTAGCCCGGCCGCCTGCTCACGGCCGGCGTGGCGGGAACGGCAGCACCGTGCCGCGTTCCTCGTCCGCGTGAGCATCGCTCGTCCACAGCACCGGCACGTCGCGTGGCGAGGGCGGCTCGAACTGGTCGCGCGCCTCGCGTGCGGCGTCCTCCGCAAGCTCGTCCTCGATCTCCCAGCTGTAGCGCCGCCGCGGCGCCACCGGGTCGCGCCGGCGCAGCAGCCACGCCGCGACGATGCCGGCGACGGCACCGCCCAGGTGCGACTGCCAGGACACCCCCGGCTCGCGCGGCAGGACCGTCAGCAGCATGCCGCCGTAGAACATGAAGCCGAGCATCGCCGCGGCGATCGCCGGGCGGTCGCGGCGCAGCACGCCGAGCGAGAACACCAGGAACATCAGCCCATGTGTCAGGCCGCTGGCGCCGAGGTGGTGCGACCCCGGCTCGCCGAGGAGCCACGCGCCCAGGCCCGAGCCCAGCCACAGCAGCGGCAGCGCGCGCGGCGTGGCGCGCGGGTACACGCCGCCGGCGAGCGTGCCCAGCATCAGCACCGAGACCGCATTGGCGACGATGTGCTCCAGCGACCCGTGCAGCAGCGGCGCGGTGAGCAGCCCGACGAGGCCGGCGGCGGTGCCCGGCGACACCGCGAACGGCTGGACGGAGAACGCGCCCTGCGCCACGTACACCACCACCAGCAGCAGGACGAAGGCCGCGCTCGCCCACAGCGCGCGCACGAAGCCGCGCAGGTCGGACGCGCGCGCGGCGGCGGGATCGGTGGGGTCGTCGACGGTCGGCAGGTGCATCGTCGTGGAATGGCGACGTTCGTCGCGGTTGCAAGTCCCGGAAGCTTCGACCGCGTCACCCGTGGTGCCTCGGGGCCGTGCTAGCGTCTGGCCGCGGGCAGTCCCGGGGGGAGGACACGGACATGGATGCGGTCGTGGTCGCGCTGTCGGCGCTGTTCGCGATGCTTGCCTGTGCGCTCGCCGGGATGACCTGGCTGGTGCGCGGCGAGCGTCGCGTGCGGCGGCGCGCGGGCATGGCTGAATGGGCATCCGCTCTCGGGATGCAGGCGCTCGCGTGGATCCTGCTTGCGACCGTGGCCCTGGCCTGGCCTGCATGGTCGGTGCCGTGGGCGCCGTGGTTGTCCGCCGCGGCGGGTGCCTTGCTGGTCGCGGGCTGGGCGACGCAGATGCGCGCGCTGCCGCTCGCGCTCGATGCGCCGGCGCCGACGTGGCAGGCGTATCTCGCGCCCGGCGCGGTGTTCGTGCTGCTGGCATTGCCGGTGCTGTCGCTGGACCAGCGCGGGCTCGCGGCGTGGCTGGCCGCGGCGCTGGCGGTGGTGCCGTTCCTGCGCACCCTCATGGGGCTCGCGCTGCGGCGGGGCGCGTGGCCGCAGCGTGTTGTCGCGGCCGCGTTCCTGGTCACGGCGCTGGCCTGCGGGTGGCGGGTGGTGGAACTGGTGCGTGGCGCCGCGCCCGTCGCCGACGGATTGTTGAGCCCGGCGGCGACGTTCGCGCTGGGCTGGTGCCTGGTGGCACCGGTGTTCGCGACCTTCGCCTTCCTGATGCTGCAGCAGCAACGACGGCGCACCTGGCTCGAGGGCCTGGCGACCAAGGATCCGCTCACCGGCACCCACAACCGCCGCGCCTTCTACGAGCAGGCCGAGCGCCTGACGCTGGAACAGCGCGGCGGCCGGCTGGTGGCCTGGCTGATGATCGACATCGATGCCTTCGAGGCGATCAACGAGCGCCACGGGCGCCAGGTCGCCGACGTGCTGCTGGGCAAGGTCGCCGACGAACTGCGCGACACCCTGCGCGGGCACGACATCGCCGGGCATTTCGGCGGCGACGAGTTCTGCGCGCTGCTGTTCGACGTCGACGCCGGCGAGGCCGCCGAGCGCGCCGAGCGCCTGCGCCAGCGGATCTCGGCGCGGCCGATCGGCGCCAATGGCGCGCTGGTGTTCACCACCATTTCCATCGGCGTGGCCCATGCCCGCGCCGACCGCGAGCTCGACTTCGAAAGCCTGATGGCAATGGCCGACAAGCGCCTGTACCTGGCCAAGCGCGCCGGCCGCAACCGCGTGGTGGCGGCGGACGTGTCGTTCGAGGCCGCGGCGGCGCCCGCGGCGGCGCGCCCGGGGGCGCTGGCCGGCCGATAGAATGGCGGCATGAACAACCCCTACGCCCAGCCCCAGGGCGGCAACGCCGAACTGCCCACCGTCCGCCTGCGCAACGCCTGGCGCTCCAGCCATCCGTGGATCTTCCAGAAGCTGGTCGAGAAGCCGGTGCAGCGGCCCAAGCCCGGCAGCCTGGTTGACGTGGTCGGTGTCGACGGCGAGTGGATCGGTCGCGGCTTCTACAACGGGCATTCGCGCATCGCGGTGCGCATCGTGGAGACCGATCCGTCCGTGGTGGTGGATGCGGCGTGGTTCGCGCGGAAGATCGCCGACGCGGTCGCGCTGCGCCGCGAGGTGCTCGGGCTGGACGCGGTGTCGGATGCCTGGCGCGTGGTGCACAGCGAAGGCGACGGCCTGAGCGGCCTGGTCGTCGACCGCTACGCCGACCTGCTGGTGGTCGAGTTCTTCAGCGCCGGCATGTACCGGCACCGCGAGTGGATCTTCGCCGCGCTGGCCGAATCCTTCCCCGGCTGCCGCTTCCACGCCTTTGCCGAGGAGCACGTGCAGAAGCAGGAAAGCTTCGACTACCGCCCGTTCAACGGCGGCAGCGGCGCGCCCACGCAGCCGGCGATCATCACCGAGAACGGCATCCGCTTCCGCGCGGACCCGGCCGGCGCGCACAAGACAGGCTTCTTCGCCGACCAGCGCGAGAACCGGGAGTGGCTGTCGCACCGCGTCGAGGGCCGCCGCGTGCTCGACCTGTGCTGCAACACCGGCGGCTTCGGCGTGTACGCCGCGGCCCGCGGTGCCGCCGAGGTGGTCGGCGTCGACATCGACGACGACGTGCTGCAGATCGCGCGCGGCAACGCGAAGTTGAACGACGTGCGCGTGCGTTTCATCCAGGCCGACATCTTCCCGTGGCTGCGCGACGCGTCGAACGCGGGCGACCTGTACGACGTGGTGGTGCTCGACCCGGCGAAGATGACCCGCGACCGCGACCAGGTGATCCCGGCGCTCAAGAAGTACCTGGACATGAACAAGCTCGCGCTCGGCGTGGTGAAGCCCGGCGGCCTGCTGGCCACCTTCTCGTGCACCGGGCTGGTGAGCGAGGAGCAGTTCCTGGACATGCTCCGGCGCGCCGCGTTCTACGCCAACCGCACCATCCAGGTGCTGAAGGTATCCGGCGCCGGTGCCGACCACCCGTTCATGGCCCACGCGCAGGAATCCCGCTACCTCAAGGCCGTCTTCTGCCGCGTCCTGTAGGAGCGGCCGCTGGCCACGGGCCCTATTCGCCGCGGGAAACGGTGCCAGGTTCACTTCCCCAGGAAACGGCGGGAGGGAAACGGTGCCAGGTTCACTTTCCCGGGGAAACGGTGCCAGGTTCACTTTCCCTGACGCAGCACAATTGGCCAGTCATCTCGAGGGAAAGTGAACCTGGCACCGTTTCTACGCTACGGGGAAAGTGAACCTGGCACCGTTTCTACCGTTGCACCGTTTCTACCGTTTCTAGAGCTTCCGGGCGTAGTTGGTGCCCACGTGCTGGCTGATGTAGGTACTCAGGCCGCGGCCGGCCTTGGCGCGCGACTGCATCTCGGCCACGTGGGCGGGGCCGGGGCGCTCGGCGTTGTAGAGGTACACAGGGCCATCGCGGAAGCGCACGAGGATCCCGTCGTCCAGGATCTCGTAGGCGGCCACGCCCGACTCGCCGGACCGGTCCGCGTAGCGATGCATGCGGCGGTCAGCCGGCGTGGTGCCCCGGCGGCAGCGTATCGGCGGGCAACTTCCGCGTGGACGCGAGCACCAGCACCGCGACCGAGAGCAGGATGCCCGAGACCATGCCGCCGACCGCGAGCAGGCCGCGGGTGGAGATGGCGAGGTCGCCGTCGATCGAGGCCGAGCCCGCGCGGATCCGCAGCGAGGCCGTGTGGGCGCCGGGCGCGTCGTGCGCGCCTGCGCGCGGGGTCGTGAGCGCTTTGTCCTGCATGGCCGTGTCGCCTCGTTCCGCGGTGGGCCGGCGGACAGTGCCGCAGCGGGCGTGAAGGGTGGATCGGCGACGCATCCGGTGAGACCGCGCTCGCTAGACTGGGCGCATGAACCTTCCGATCGTGCTCCTCGCCCTGGTCCTCCTCCTCGTCGCCGTGGTGACGGGCCTTCTCGTCGTGCTCGTGCTGCGCCGCCCGGAGCGCGCCGGCGAGCTGCTCGAGCGCGCGCTGCGCGAGGAGCAGCGCGAAGGCAGGGGAGAGCTCCGCCAGCAGCTGGATGCCTCGTCGTCGGCGCAGGCACAGCGCATCGATGCCTTCGGCGCCCAGCTGCAGGCCGTGGCCGCGCGCACCGACCAGCGGCTGGACGAGTTCACCCTGCGCACCGACCAGCGCCTGGACGAGTTCACCGCGCGCACCGACCGCCGCCTGGAGGTGCTGCGCGAGGCCCTCACCGAGGACGCACGCAAGGCGCGCAGCGAGGGCGCGGACCTGCAGCAGCGCTTCGCCGACGTGCTCGGCGCGCGGCTCACCGAGCTCACCCAGCGCAACGAGCAGCGCATCGGCGAGATGCGCGCCACGCTGGAAGACCAGCTGCAGAAGCTGCAGGCCGACAACGCCGCGAAGCTCGAGCAGATGCGCGCCACCGTCGACGAGAAGCTGCAGACCACGCTGGAGACGCGCCTGGGCGAGTCCTTCCGCCTGGTCTCCGAACGCCTGGAACAGGTGCAGCGTGGCCTGGGCGAGATGCAGCAGCTGGCCACCGGCGTCGGCGACCTCAAGCGCGTGCTCAGCAACGTCAAGGACCGCGGTGGCTGGGGCGAGGTGCAACTGGAGAACATCCTCGAGCAGACGCTCACGCTGGAGCAGTTCGAGAAGTGCGTGAAGGTCCGGCCCGGCAGCAGCGAGATGGTCGATTTCGCCATTCGCCTGCCCGGCCGCGGCGACGACGACACGCCGGTATGGCTGCCGGTGGACGCCAAGTTCCCGCGCGAGGACTACGAGCGCCTGCTGGACGCGCAGGACAAGGGCGATGCGGAGGCGATGAAGACCTGCGCCGCGCAGCTGGAACGCGCGATCCGCCTGCAGGCGAAGTCGATCTGCGAGAAATACGTGGTGCCGCCGCACACCACCGATTTCGCGGTGATGTTCCTGCCCACCGAAGGCCTGTACGCGGAAACCATCCGACGCCCGGGGCTGGTCGACCTGCTGCAGCGCGAGTTCCGGGTGGTGCTGGCCGGGCCGACGACGTTCACCGCGCTGCTCAACAGCCTGCAGATGGGCTTCCGCACGCTGGCGATCGAGAAGCGCTCCAGCGAGGTGTGGAAGGTGCTGAGCGCGGTGAAGAGCGAGTTCGGGAAGTTCGCGACGGTGCTGGAGAAGGCGACCGGGCAGCTGGACACGGTGCAGAACACGATCAAGCAGGCGGGCGTGCGCACCCGGGCGATCGAGCGGCAGCTGAAGGGTGTGGAATCGCTGCCCGGGCAGGAGGGGGCGGGGGTGTTGTTGCTGGATGGCGGGGTGGAGGACGCGGCGGAGTAGGCGTCGCGGGGGTGCGGGGGTGGCGCGGTCGCGGGCCGCGGCCCCGCCCGCCGGGGGGGGGGGGGCGCGGGGGGGGTGCCCGCGCCGGGGGGGGGGGGGGGGGGGGGGGGGGGGGGGGGGGGGGGGGGGGGGGGGGGGGGGGGGGTGGCCGGGCCCGGGGGCGTACAAACTGGGGTCGGGGCGGGGGGTACGCCGTCAGGGGCTGCCGGGGATGAGCGGCATGGCGTCGGCGGGGACGGTGGGGTTGTACTCGTCTTCGAGCAGGTAGTCGGGCAGCGCGTCCCCCTCCTGGTCCTGGTTGGCGGCGCCGAAGATCTGGTAGTTGCGGCGCTGGGTCCAGCCGTCGCGGAACAGCGCGTACTCGTCGGTGGCGCCCTCGCGCAGGCTGTCCAGCGGCATCAGCTGTACGCGCGTATCCACCAGCTGCAGGCCCTGCAGGAAGATGCGCGTGGCATCGTCGTCCACCTGGCGGATCGGCGACAGCGGCGCATCGCCGACCAGGCCGAAGGTGTCGCGCACGGTGCGCGGGCCGAACAGCGGCAGCTCCACGTAGCGCGAGTTGCGCCAGCCCCAGATCCCGAGCGTCTGGCCGAAATCCTCGCTGCGCATGGGGATGCGCATGCTGGTCGCGGGGTCGAACAGGCCGGCCACGCCGAGGGTGCTGTTGACCAGGAAGCGGCCGAGCGACTGCCCCGCCTGCACCGGCTTGCCCTGGAGCAGGGCGTTCAGCGCGCTCACCGGCTGGCCCAGGTTGTTGAAGAAGTTGCCCACGCCCAGGCGCACCGGGCGCGGCACCACCGCCACGTAGGCCTGCGCCAGCGGCTTGGCGACCACGCGGTCGACGACGTTGTTGAACGCGTGCACCCGGCGGTTGAAGGGCTCCCACGGGTCGTAGCTCGCGGGCATCTGCGCCGGCGCCGGCAGCGTCGGGTCGGCGACCGGGTTGTAGGCGCCGCCGTAGAGCGCGTCGTAGTCCTGTTCGGCCTGGGTGCGGCCGTCCGCCAGCGGGGCCGGCGCCGTCGCGCCGCCTGTCGCGGGCGCGGGGTCTTCGAGCGGGAGCGCCTGCGGATCGCCGGCCGCATCCACGTACGCGTCGTCGTCGGCCATCTGCACCGGCGGCACAACCGCCCCGGCCGGGTCGATCGCCGGGCCGGCGTCGACAGTGCCGACCACCTGCGGTCCGGTCGGTGCGTCGGCGCGGGTCGCCCCGTCGCCGGCACAGCCGGCAAGCGCGACGGCGAGGGTCAGCGCCAGGGCGCCATGCAAGCGGGGGGAGGGGAAGCGGCTCATGGCGACCAGTCTAGGAGATGTGGGTTGCGGTCAGGCGGCGAAGGCGAGGCCATCGTCCAGGCGATACGCGGCCTGCAGGTCGGCGAGGCCGTCGGGCGTGCCGGAAACGGCGACCGCCCCCGGACCCATGCGCGCCGCCAGTTCCGCCAGCAGCGCCAGCCCGGCGCTGTCGACGCGGTCGACATCGTCGAGCACCAGCCGCCGCGCACCGGCGCTGGCGTCGAGCGCCGGGCGCCACAACGCCGGCACGCGGTCGCGCGACAGCGTGCCGGTGAACACCAGGGCGTCGCCGTCGCGGCGGACGCCGGCGTCAGTCGGTGCCGGCATCGGCCTGCACGCGGCCGGCACGCAGGTCGGCCGCCACCTGGGCGATCGACTTGCGCTGCAGTTCGTTGTCGAACTGCTGGCGGAAGGTCTGCACGAACGACACGCCTTCCACCATCACGTCGAACACCTTCCAGGTGCCGCCGCTCCGGCGCATCAGGTAGTCGACCGGGATCGGCTCGCCGCCCTTGCGCAGGAGCTCGGTGGACACGCGCACGCCGATCGCGCGCGGCAGCGGCGTCTCGGACTTCACGCGCACGCGCAACTGGGTGTTGAAATCGACCAGCGACGAGCCGTAGCGCTGCATCAGGTTCTCGGCCAGCGCGTCGGCGAACAGCGTCACGTCGGCATCCGACGCGCCGCGGCCGTGGCGGCCCAGCACCTGCCGCGCCGCGTAGTCGCGGTCGAACATGGTGTTGAACTCGCTGTCGATGAACTGGCGCAGCTTGGTGCGGTCGGCGGCGAACTCGGCGCGGCGCGACTCGATCGTCGCCAGCACGCGCTGGCTGTTGGCCAGCACCATCTGGCTCGGCGAGCCCTGGGTGGCGGCCGCGGAGGCCGGCTTCGCGGCCGCCTGGGCGAACACGAGGCCCGGGGCGGCGGCGAGCATGGCCGAGGCGAGTACTAGGGACAGGGTGGTGTGCTTCATGGTGTGGGTTCCGTGGGGGACGGGGTATCGGTGGCTGCGTCGGGCATCGGCGCGTCAGGGAATGCGGGGTCGACCGCGCCATCATCGCCGGCGGGTGTCGTCGTCGTGTCGCCATCGGCCGCGCCCGGCGCGCCACCGCCGAACATGTACTTGCCGACCATCTGGATCAGGTCCACCGCGGGCTGGGTGTACACCAGCTCCTCGCCGGGCTTCAGCACTTCCATGTCGCCGCCGGGCTGCAGCCCGACGTAGCTCTCGCCCAGCAGGCCGCCGGTGAGGATGCCGGCGGAGGTATCGATCGGGATCTCGCCGTAGCGCTCGTCGATGGCCAGGGTGACGATGGAGTCGAACTTCACCGGATCAAGCGTGATCCCGGACACCTGGCCGATGGTGACGCCGCCGATCTTCACCGGCGCCATCGGCCGCAGCTGGCCCAGGTTGGTGAAACGCGCCTTCAGCTCGTAAGTGTCGCTGGCGAAGCCGAACTTGCCGTTGGTCGACGCCACCGCCAGCACCAGCAGCGAGGCCAGCGCCAGCAGCAGGAAGGCACCAACGGCGAATTCGAGTCGTGGACCTCGTGTAGCCATATCTCTTACCCCTCGCGGCGCGTGGTGCGCGCGGCGTTGTTGGAATCAGCGGAACAGCATCGCCGACAGGATGAAGTTGAACATCAGCACCAGCAGCGAGGCGTTCACCACCGCGCGCGTGGTCGCGACCGAGGTGCCTTCGATGGTGGGCTCGGCGTGGTAGCCGACATAGGAGGCCACCAGCGCCGCCGTGCCGCCGAACACCGCCGCCTTCAGGAACGCAGGCAGGTAGTCGCCGCGGAAGTCGACGCTGTCGCGCAGCACCTGCCAGAACGTGCCGTTGTCGATGCCGAGCACCTGCACGCCCTCGAACCAGCTGGCGGTGAGCGCGAAGCTGACGAAGATCGCGGTGAGCAACGGCACCGTGAGCACCGCCGCCCAGAAGCGCGGCGCGACCGCCTTGGCCACCGGGTCGATGCCCATGAGCCCGAGCGCGGTGATCTGGTCGGTGGCGCGCATGAGGCCCAGTTCGGCGGCGATCGAGGAGCCGGCGCGGCCGACGAACAGCAGCGCGGTCAGCACCGGTGCGAGCTCGCGGTACAGGCCGAGGCCGATCAGCACGCTGACCTGGTTGGAGGCGCCGTAGGTTTCCAGCGCGCGGTAGCCGAGCAACGTCAGCGACAGGCCGACGAAGGCACCGCCGACGGCAATGATCGGGAGCGAGCGCGCGCCGATCTTGTAGATCTCGCGCACCAGTTCCGCGAAGAAGTCCGCGGTCGGCTTCGATGCGCGCAGCACGGACAGCGAGAACAGCCCGGCGCGGCCCAGCGAGCGCACGGGCTCCAGGAAGCTCATGCCGCCTCCGCGCGCGTGGCGCTGTCGAAGGCGATCGGGCCGTCGGGCTCGCCGCGCAGGAACTGCCGCACCAGCGGGTCGTCGGTCGCCTCGAGTTCCGCCGGTGTGCCGGTGAACACGATGCGGCCGTTGGCGATGACGATCGCGCGGTCGGCGATCGGCAGGGTCTCGTGGACGTGGTGGGTGACGATGATGCTGGTGAGGCCAAGCGTCGCGTTCAGGCGCGCGATCAGGCTCATGATCACGCCCGACGCGATCGGGTCGAGCCCGGTCAGCGGCTCGTCGTAGAGCATCAGCGGCGGGTCGAGGGCGATGGCGCGGGCAAGCGCCACGCGGCGCGCCATGCCGCCGGACAGCTCGCGCGGGTAGAGGTCGCCGGCCGCGCGCAGGCCCACGGCGTGCAGCTTCATCGCCACCAGGCGCTCGATCACCGGCTTCGGCAGCTTCGTGTGGGTGCGGATCGGCAGCGCCACGTTCTCGGCCACGGTGAGGTCGGTGAGCAGGCCGTTGCCCTGCAGCAGCACGCCGATGCGCTTGCGCAGTTCGAGCAGCTCGCGCTGGCGCCGGGGCAGGGGCGCGCCGAGGACGTCGACGGTGCCGGCGGATGGGGCCAGTTCGCCGGTGAGCGCCGCCAGCAGGGTCGACTTGCCGCTGCCGGACGGCCCCAGGACCGCGGTGATGCTGCCACGCGGTACCGCCAGGTCGATGTCGGCCAGGATGGTCCGGCTGCCGCGCGCCAGGCGCACGCCGGCCACGCGCACGGCATCGGGCGCGGTCTCGGCAGACGTGGACGGCTGGGACGACATCGGGATGCGGGGCTCCGGACGGAATCGGGGGCGGGGCGGCGGGCGGAAGCCGGCAAGCTTCGCAACGGGCGGCTGAATGGCGTCGGAGTGCCTGAACCGCCGGGTACAGGAAGTATACCGACGGCACAAGACCCCGGTCCCCGCGGTCACGCGCGCCCCCCCTGTAGGAGCGGCCGCTGGCCGCGACCGCACCCCGTGCCTGCGGCGAATGCCCGCTCGCACGCGCTTGTTTGAGCTCAAGAACGCACCAGCTCCGTGAAGGCGCGTGCCAGTCCGCGGGGCATCGTGACCGGCTCGGTCAGACATCCTGTCTGACTCGCCGGCGCGCACATCCATGTGCGCTCTCACGCCACCCCGCGCACTGTCCCGCACGTCGCGGCCGGGAGATGCGTGGCCTCGTGACTCGGCTTGGCGCTCCCACAGGGCTGCAAGGACCGAGGTGCGGGCCGGTCTCCCTCATGCGACACCCCTCGTGGACGGGAACCCCTGTAGGAGCGGCCGCTGGCCGCGACCGCGCCCCGTGCCTGCGGCGAATGCCTGCTCGCACGCGTTTGTTTGGGCTCGAGACCGCAGCGGCTTCGGGAGGGCGCGGGCCAGTCCGCGGAGCAGCGTGACCGGCTCGGTCAGACATCCTGTCTGACTCGCCGGCGCGCACATCCATGTGCGCTCTCACGCCACCCCGCGCACTGTCCCGCACGTCGCGGCTGGGGGGTGCGTGGTTTCGTGACTCGGCTTGGCGCTGCCGGATGTTCTGTGGGAGCGGCCATGGCCGCGAGCTCCTGGCCGCAAAGGCTC
>JAYRUX010000024.1:0-29340 GCA_041918855.1 Luteimonas sp. | reverse complement strand
GGCCTCGGCCTCACGCAGGAAGCCAATGATCTGTTCTTCGGAAAAGCGCTTCTTCACGTCCAATCTCCTCGCTTGGGGGAATTGGACTCCAGATCGCCGCGCTACTCAAAATTGGGGGGACGTCGCAGGCGCGCCATGAAACCTACCAACAGATGCTGCAGCACGCACGCAGGCTTGGTGCGAACGGCATCATCGCAATGCGGTATGACGCGACCGAAATCATGACCGGCCTCACCGAAGTCCTCTGCTACGGCACTGCGGTTGTCGTTGAGCCGCATAGTTCCTAGCCTGGCAAGACCTCGCCTACAGGAGACACCGGCATGTATGGTCTGATCGGCAAGATGAGGGCTGTACCTGGACAACGGGATGCGCTGATCGCCATCCTGCTCACTGGCGTATCGGGGATGCCCGGTTGCCTCAGCTACGTCGTCGCGCAAGATCCCGCTGACGTGGATGCACTCTGGGTGACGGAGGTCTGGGACAGTCAGGCCAGTCATAAGGCGTCCCTGTCGCTACCTTCCGTGCAGGACGCGATCTCCCGGGGCAGGCCCCTCATTGCCGGATTCGAGCAGCACACCGAGACTGTGCCGGTAGGCGGTCATGGCATTCCGGCCGCCGCCCGACCCTTCATCAAGCCGACGCCGCTTCCTGGTGCGGCCTGATGCAAGGGTTTGCCTCTGGAAGAGCGCATCGTGGAAACCATCAGCTTCGACGATTTCTTGAAAGTTGAGCTGCGCGTTGGCCGGGTGGTCAGCGCGTCGGTTTTCGCGGAAGCGCGAAAGCCCGCGTATGTCTTGCACGTGGACTTCGGCGAGACGCTCGGCGTCAAGAAGTCGAGCGCACAGATCACGGCGCTTTACCGACCTGAGGAGCTCGTCGGCAAGCTGGTGGTCGCCGTGGTCAATTTCCCTCGCAAGCAGGTTGGCCCCTTGATGTCAGAGTGCCTGGTGACGGGGTTCCATAACGAGCAGGGGGAGGTCGCGCTTTGCGTGCCGGACCGGGCAGTTCCACTAGGGACGAGGCTGCTGTAGTGGCGGCCGAAGAGTCGTTCAAGTCGATGCCGGTTCACGGCATGGCTCGATTCCGGCGTCAGGCGACCGTGTAGAGGCACGACACCCCTGTAACGGTTGCCCTGCCATCGGACCGTCGTTTCCACCGCTTCGCGCCGCCGCGCAATTCCGTTGCCAGTCCGCAGGTGGAACGTCCGTCGCCGTATTGACAGCCTTGTCCACGGATTTGGCTGGTTCGTCGCACGCCGGTTGCCGATGACTCCACCGGGCCGCAACCTGAGTCCTCCCACTAGGGTCACGAGGAGACTGGACATGAAAGCGCTCATTGCCCTGCTCGCGTGGTGCATCCTCTTCGTTCTGTGCTGGCCGCTCGCCCTGATGGCCTTGATCCTCTGGCCAATCGTCTGGCTTCTCGCTCTTCCATTCCGCCTGGCAGGCATCACGTTCTGCGCCTTGTTCGCACTCCTTCAGGCCGTCCTCTTTCTGCCTGCCCGGCTCCTTGGGTGGCGCTCCGCCCCCATGCGGGCACACCGTGCCACGGCGGCCTGACGATTCGCTCGAGCCGACCCCGATGACACAACCGCGGCCCCGGGAACCCGCCATGGATCACGAACAGTCGATCCCGTCGCTCCATGGTTCCTGCCATTGCGGGGCGGTCCGCCTCACGCTTCCGTTCCCACCCGACCAGGCCACGAGCTGCAATTGTTCGCTCTGCCGTCGCACTGGAGGCATCTGGGCGTTCTACGAACTGGGCACGGTCTCCGTCGAAGGTCATCCCGGCGACACGGAGGACTACGTCTGGGGCGACCGGACGCTCAGGAACGTGCGTTGCAGGACGTGCGGCATCGTCACGCACTGGGTGCCAATGGATGCCAGGCCCGGCGCCCGGCACGGGGTGAACCTGCGCAACTTCGAGCCGAAGCTCCTCGAGTCCGTGAACGTGAGGCGCTTCGACGGTGCTGACACCTGGACGTTCCTGGATTGAGCACGCCCGGTGATCCGCGCCCGGGCCGGCCGTGCGCTGACGGCTCGCCGACCCCAACCCGATTCGATGCCCGGGCCAGCACAGAAGCCAGGCACCCTCGCAGGTCCCTCGCCCCCTGGGATGCGCGTCGCTCCGGACGCCTTGTGGTTCCGCAGCGCGCAGCGGGATGACCTGCCGGAGTGCGTCCGCACCGGCTTGTGCCGCTGTGGCATCCTCGGCTCTTCGTGGCCTGCGTGGGTCGGCTGATCCGACGCGAGGCGACAGGGGGAGGTCTCGCGCGTGCAACAGGCCATCGTCCACCTCTCGCTCCTGGTCCGCGACTACGACGAGGCCATCGGGTTCTACGTCGGCACCCTCGGGTTCCGCCTGCTCGAGGACTCGCCACGTCCGGAAGAGGGCAAGCGCTGGGTCTTGGTCGCGCCGCCCGGAGGTCCGGGCGCATCGCTGCTGCTGGCGCGGGCGGCGAGTCCGGACCAGCTCGCCGCGGTCGGGAACCAGACGGGCGGTCGGGTCTTCCTGTTCCTCCAGACCGATGACTTCTGGCGCGACTACACGCGATACCGGGCGGCCGGCGTCCACTTCGTGCGACCGCCTTCGGAGCAGCCCTACGGCACGGTGGCGGTGTTCGAGGATCCGTATGGCAATCTCTGGGACCTGCTGCAGTACAACGCCTCGGTACCGTACGGGCTCGGCGGCGCCTGAACGCTGGCGGCCAGCCCGCAATCGTGCAGTGCGTCGCGTGCCGATCCCGATGGCGCGCCTGGCCGCAGGCGCCCGGCTTGCACCCGATGGCGGAACATTCCAGAGTGCGGCCTGACGACCGGCTCGACCCCTGCAGGCCAACCGGCACTGGAGCGACATCGCCATGGCGCAGAACAAGACCAGCGCGACGGATGCGGACGTGGATGCCTACATCCTGTCCCGCGCCAAGGGGCAGCAGGCGGCAGACGCGCGCGAGCTCATCGCCATGTTCCAGGCGCTCGTCGGAGAGCCCCCCAGGATGTGGGGGCCCAGCATCGTCGGCTTCGGGTCCTACCGGTATCGTTACGAAAGTGGACGCAGCGGCGAGGCGCCGCTCGCCGGCTTTGCGATCCGCGGCCGCGAGATCGTGGTCTACCTCGATTGCGTGGAAAGCGAAGCGCCGCTGCTTGCCGCGCTCGGCAGGCACAGGGTCGGCAAGTCGTGCCTGTATTTCCGGCAGTTGGCCGACCTGGACATTCCGGTCCTCGAGCGGCTCGTGTCGCAGTCGATTGACGGCATCAGGCGCCGCCACGGAGGTGCATCGTGAGCACGCGCGGGACGCCGCGGCGAGTATCCTCGCCGGGGAGCGCCGGTGCACCGGCAACAACGGAGATCCCCATGCGTCCTACCCTGTTCCTGGCTGCACTGCTGATCTCGTTGCCAGCCGCTGCGCAGCAGATTCGCGAGGAACTCGAGTTCCACAGCGCCGGCGAGCTCCTCCACTGGTGCGAGGCCGAAGCACGTGCGCATTTCGTGGGCCTCGGCTTCACCACCTACCAGTGGACCGGCCGCTACTGGGACAACGGCAACACGCTGATGGCCGAGGGCAAGATCAGGGCGAATGGCAACGACGTGCCGGTGGCCTGCCGGGTGGCGCGGGGCGCCCGCGAGCGCTATGCGGTGATCGAGATCAGCGAAACGCCGTGACGCCGGGCTCCAACCCGACCATGGACTACCAGCTGGTCATCAAGTTCTGGCGCGCGTCGCTGGAGGACGAAGGCTTCCTCGCCACGATCGAGGACGAGCTGCGCCAGGCGCTGGGGGACGGCGCCGAGCAGGAGGGCTTCGACGTGGCGCCGAAGGAGATCAACCTGTTCATGACGGTCGCCGAGCCACGCCAGGCGTTCCGGCGCGCGCGCGATGTGATCGAACGGCATGGCGTGACCCGGGGGGTGTCGGCGGCGTACCGGCTGGTCGGCGGGGCGAAATTCACCTCGCTCTGGCCGCTGCGGGCCACGCGGAAGTTCACGCTGCCCTAGCTTTGGCTCGGCATGGGTGGCATGCGGGCGGCCGTGGCGGGAGGCGCGCACCCGCGGCTCAAGCGGGTGCGTCGGGGCCGGGCGCGTCAGGCTCGCCCGACCTTGGCTTCGCCTTCGCCTTCGCCTTTGCCCGCGCCCGCGGCTTGCCGCCCGCGCTCGCGGTTGGCGTCGGTGCGTCGGTGCCGAGCACGCCAGCCTCGCGCAGGGTGTCCAGCCACGACAGCGTGTCGGCGTACGCCAGGAAGTGCTGCAGGTACGCCGGCGACAGCGTGCGCATCAGGGTCAGCGCGCGGTGCACCAGGCGGGCCGAGTTCAGCGGCCCGGCATCGTCGGGCACCTGCGCCAGCGAGCGGCGCACCTGGCTGCCCGTGCGCAGGCTGGACCACAGCGCGCGGAATTCCTCGAGGGCAGGCAGCTCGGGCCAGGACGCGCCGGCTGGCGCCTGCGCCTTGCGCGAGGCGATGTCGTCCGCCAGCACGCCCAACGGCCCGCGTTGACGGGCCGGGTGACCACCGCTGCGGCGCGGGGCCTCCGGCACCCCCTCCCGTCCGGCGGGCTCAGCGGGCATCGGATGTCGCGCCTGGCGGCCGCCGCGGAACCGGCGCCATCTCCACGCGCCGGTTGCGCGCGCGGCCCTCGGCGTGGTCGTTGGAGCCCACCGGCTGTTGCGCCCCGAAGGCGGCCGCGAACACGGAGTCCGCGGGCACGCCGGCCGCGACCAGGCCGCGGGTCACGGTCAGCGCGCGCTGCGCGGAGAGCTCCCAGTTGTCCGAGAACCGGTTGCCGTCGCGCACCAGGCGGTCGTCGGTGAAGCCGCTCACCATCAGCATCTCGCCGCGTGCGGCGAGGTAGTCGGCCAGCGGCGCGGCCAGGCTCTGCAGAAGCTCACGGCCCTCGGGCTGCAGCTGGTCGGAGGCCTGTGCGAACAGCACGCTGCCGCGGATGCCGATGCGGCCGTCGACCAGGGTGATGCGGCCGGCGGCGAGCGGCGCGGCGAGTGCCTGCTCCAGCGTCTGCCGCCGGCGCTCTTCGGCCTCGCGTTGCGCGATCTCCGCATCCAGCTTCATCTCCAGCTGCAGCTGCACGCCGATCACGCCCACCAGGATCAGCACGAACACGCCCAGCAGCACCGACATGAGGTCGCCGAACGCGGCCCAGACCGGCGCGGTGGAGTCGTGGTCGCCTTCTAGCTCGACGCTCATGCGGACGCGGCCTGCCGCGTACCGAGCTGCTGCAGCTCCTCGATGATCTGCTTCTGCGCCAGCACGCTGAGGTCCACGACCTCCCGCGCCTGGGCGACGTAGTACGCCAGTTGCTCGTCGCTGCGCGCGAGCGACGTCTCCAGCGCGTTCTCGACGGCCTGCAGGCGTTCGGCCAGCGCGTTGCCGGACGCGCCGAACACGGCGGACGCGGCACCGAAGGCCTCGCCCAGGCGGGCGACTTCGGTCGCGCCCACGCCGAGATCGGCGGCGATCGCCTCGAGCCTGCCGGTCCCGGCCTCGACGTGGTCTGCGAAGCGGGTGCCGACGCGTTCCAGCAGGTCGGCCGAGGTCGAGACCAGCGCGTCGATCGCCGCACGCTGCTCGGTGGAGGCGTGGTTCACAGCAGCCAGCAGGGTGTCCAGCGTCGACAGCATCTGCGTGCGCTCTTCCAGCATCGCGGTGTCGCGCACCATGCTCTCCGACAGCGACTGGCGCAGTCCGGCGATGACCTCGGCGGCCGCGCGCGGCGCCTCCGAGGCGGCGTCGACCAGGCGCGAGACCTCGGCGATGGTCGTGCTGGCATGCGCCTGCGCCTGCGTGCCGATGGCGTCGGCGGTGCGTGCCAGCGTCTCGCAGATCGCCTGCTGCTGGCGCGTGGCGTCGGCGCCGGCCTGCGCCAGGTCATCGCGCAGTGCGTTGGCCATCGCGGCGAGGCTGTCGGTCCACGCCTGCAGGCGCTGGGCATCCTGTGACACGAGTGCACGCTGCAGCCCGGACTGGGAGGCGTCGATGCGCTGCAGCAACGACGCCGCGTGCGATTCGAATGTCGCGGCGGCCGTCGCCAGTGCCTGCTGGTGGTGCTCCGCGACGTGTGCCGTGGTCGCCTCGACGGCGGCCGCGAACGCCTGCGACTGGCGGTCGACGGCGCCGGTCACGGTCCCCTGCAGCGCCGCGGTCCGGCTGTCGAGCGCCTGCAACTGGCGCTCCACTGCAGCGTTCACGGTGTCGTGCACGGCATTGGCCCGGGTATCCACCGCCTGCAGCTGCCGCTCGATTGCGGCGGACACCGTGGCCTGCAGCCCGGCAGCCTCGCGCGCGAGCGCAGCCATCGTGGCTTCGACCACGGGCTGCACGGCGGCGGTCGCGGCGCGCGCGCCATCGGCGACGCTGGCCTGCAGCGAACGCTCGACCGATGCCGCCAGCTGCGTATAGACCGCCTCGGTGCGGGCATGGAAGGCCTCCTGCCGTGCCTCCTGGCCCGCGCCCGCGGCGGCGTTCTGCTGCTCGATCATGGCCATCATCGCCTGCAGCCGGTCCACCAGCGCCGGCATGACGTCGGTCTGCCGTTGCAGCAGGCGCAGGGTCTCCTCGCGCTGGTGCGCCTGCGAATGCGCGCGCAGGGTGGTCGCGGCGGCCGCGTCGAGGTCCTGCACGGCGCGCGCGCGCTCGCGGCGCAGCAGTGCCGATGCGAGACCGAGCATCGCCGACGTGGCGATGCCGGCGATCGAGGTGCCGAACGCGACCCCCAGGCCCTGGATCGGCGCCGCCAGCGAATCGCGCATCGCCTGCAGGTCGGTCGCGGTCTCCAGCGCCATGCCGGTGCCGCGCAGCATCACCATCATGCCCAGCAGCGTGCCGAGCATGCCCAGCAGCACCAGCATGCCGACCAGGTACGGCGTCAAGGCCGGCACCGGCAGCGCGACGCGCTCGCCTTCGATGCGCAGGCGCACCGCGTTGCGCAGGCCCGGGTCGAGGCCGTCGAGCCACGCGGCCAGCGACGGTGGCGGCCCGGCCAGGCGCGCCACGCCATCGGCGAGCGTCATCGTGGCCTGCCGGTAGCGCAGCAGTTCAAGCCCGCCGGCGACGTGGCAGGCGCCGATCAGCAGCGCGACTGCGAGTGCCAGCGTATTCGAGCCGGCATAGCCGATGGCGATCCAGCCGACCACGGCCAGGCCGAGGACGAAGGCGGACGCGGCGAGGAGGGCGGTGGTGCGATTGCGTGGGGACATGGGCACTGCTTCAGTGGGCGCGAAGCGCTGCAAGCAGCCCCTCGACCGGTTGGAATCGGACATCCAGCTCGGCGACCAGCACGCCCTGCATGTCCCTGCGGAATCCATCGAGCCAGGCGTGCGATGGGGTGTTGGCCGACGCGTGCAGCCGTTCGAAATGGCGCTCGAGCAACGCCGGCACCGCAGCGAGGAGCGCGTGCTCGCGTGGACCCAGCGCGCCTTCCATCACCGCGTCGACCTCGGCCAGTCGCGCCATGTCGGCCGAACGCTGCGCCAGGCGGTCGCGCAGCTCGCCGCGCAGCCGGCCCGCCGCACCCTGCATCGACCGCTGCAGCGCCAGGTGGCGCTGGCGGAACGGGGCGAAGCCGTTCGCAGGCTCCGGCGGGGCCCCTGCATCGGGCGACGCCGCCTCGCCCGGCGGTGGCGGGATGGCCAGTTCCGGCGCCGCCGCGATCGACGCCAGCAGCGTCGCCCGCGCCTGCGCGACGGTCGCGGCGTCATCGCCCTCGACGACCTGCGCCGGTGGCGCGGCCTCCGGCGTCCTGGCGTCCAGCACCTTCGACAGCGCGACCGCCCGCGTCCAGTCGAGCCACTGGCCCAGGCGGTCGGCGGGGGCCGGGCTGCCCGCGGGCAGCGCATCGTCGACCACGTGGGCCAGCAGCCGGAGGAAGGTGGGGCCGCCGAAGGGTGTACGGAACGTGGGATCCAAGGTGGTCGCGCGCAAAAGACGGCGATTTTACAGCGGGCGCCGCCGGGCCCGCCGAGCGGTGGGTCGACGAGTCGGAGCTTGTCGCCCCGGCGAGGCCGGCGTGCCGGCCGTGGGCCACTGGCTTATGCTCAGGGCCGGAAGAACGGCGGATCCCCGTCCGACAGCACGGCGAGGCACCCCATGCGCTCCCACGAGACCTGGTCGAGCAAGGCCCGCGACCCGCGCGCCAAGAGCATCGGCATCGGCATGGCTGTAGGCGCGGCCATCGGCTTGGCGCTGGGCCACCTTGCGCTGGGCATCGGGCTGGGCATCGCCATCGGTGCGGCGATCGGTACGGCGCGCGCAAGACGGACCGACCCGTGACCATCGGGGACGAAGCGGACATCGCCGCCCTGAAGCGGATCGGCGGGATCGTCGCGACGGTGCTGCAGCGGATGCTGGACGCCGCGGCGCCGGGCATGACCACGCGCGAGCTGGACGCGCTGGGCGGGCGGCTGCTGGAGCAGCACGGCGCACGCTCGGCACCGCGGCTGGTCTACGACTTCCCCGGATGGACCTGCATCAGCATCAACGAAGAGGCCGCGCACGGGGTCCCGGGCGACCGGGCGATCCAGACCGGCGACATGCTCAACGTGGACGTGTCTGCCGAGCTCGGCGGCTATTTCGCCGACACCGGCGCGACGACGGTGGTGCCGCCGACCAGCGCGCGGAAGACGCGGCTGTGCCACGCGGCGCGTACTGCGCTGGAGCGGGCGATGAAACAGGCGCGCGCCGGGCAGCCGCTGAACGGCATCGGCGCGGCCATCCAGACGACCGCGACGACCCACGGGTTCCGGGTCATCGAGAACCTGGGCAGCCACGGCATCGGGCGCGCCCTCCACGAGGCGCCCGAGCACATCCCCGGGTACTACGACCCCTCCGACAGGCGCGTCCTCCACGAAGGAATGGTGATCACCATCGAACCCTTCCTGTCGACGAAGAGCCGGGTGGTCGAGGAGACGTCCGACGGCTGGACCCTCGCCGGGGTGCGCGGCAACCTGTCGGCGCAGTACGAGCACACGATGATCATCACCCGCGGCGAGCCGATCGTGGTCACCCGCGCCTGAGGTCGCGCACGCGCCGCGACGCGGGGTCACCGCCGCCGCGCGCCCGTTCACGCCGCCTTGGCGGCGGGTCGGCATCATCCCGACCGCCGGCGCATATGGCCGGCGACGCTCCCGGAGGCGCCGTGAATCGAGCACTCGGATCCTGGGGACCCTTCGCGGCGTCCCTGCTGCTGGTGGCCTGCGGGCTGTTGCTGCTGCTGGACCCGGCGCTGGTACCGCCGCTGGAACCCGCGGGTGTCCTGCACGGGCCGGTGCGGATGGACGCGGAGTCCCCGCTCCTGGTGCGCCTGCACGGGGCGGTGCTGGCATTGCTGGGCATCGGCATCGCGCTCTCGGCGCGTACCCGCGCACGCTAGGCACGGACGCAGGCCTCAGCGCCCTTCCCCCTCCCACAGCTGGCGCAGGAACGGCACCGTCACCCGGCGCTGGGCTGCGAGCGAGGCGCGGTCGAGGCGATCCAGGAGCGCGGTCAGCCCGGCGAGGTCGCGGCCGGCGCGCCTGAGCAGCCAGTCGATGGCGGCGTCGTCGATCTGCAGCCCGCGCCTGGCGGCGCGCACGCGCAGCACCTCGGCGCGGCCGGCATCGTCGAGCGGGGCCAGCGGGATGCGGACGCACTGCGCCAGGCGCGAGCGCAGGTCGGGGAGCACCAGGGGCACGCCATCGGGTGGCAGTGCGGCGGTGTAGAGCACGGCGTGTCCGGCATCGCTGGCGCGGTTGTGGAAGTCGAACAGCGCCACCTCGTCGTCGCGCGTACCGGCGACGGCATCCACGTCGTCGATGGCGACCAGGTCGCGCCCGTGCAGCGCCTCCAGCGCATCGCGCACCCGGCCGGCGGCGGCGGCGAGCGGCAGGTAGGCGGCGCTGCGGCCCGCGCCCTCGGCCTCGGCGCAGGCGGCGATGGCGAGATGGGACTTGCCGGTGCCCAGGGGCCCGGCAAGGTAGATGCCGGCGGCTGCGGGATGGCCGGCGGCCAGCGCCCGCAGTTGCGCCAGCGCGCCCGGCGGCGCGCCGACGAAGGTGTCGAAACGCTGGTCGGGCGGGTAGCGCAGTGCCAGCGGCAGCTGGGCGCTCACCCGCGGCCGTTGTCGCTGTCGTCGCCGCCGGGGATCAGGATGCCGCCGTCGCTGACCCGCCCCTCGGGAAGCACGAGCGCCGGGGACTCGCCGGCATACAGGCGGCTGTGGGTGTAGCGGTCGTGCGCGTAGCGCAGCAGCACGTTGGCCACCGCGGCGGTGGGCAGGGCCAGCAGCATGCCGAGGAAGCCGAAGAGCTGGCCCCCGGCGAGGACGGCGAAGATCACCGCCACCGGGTGCAGGCCGATGCGGTCGCCCACGAGCTTGGGCGTGAGCCAGTAGCTCTCGATGACCTGGCCCACGCCGAACACCGCGAGCACGCCGAGGACGTGCTTCCAGTCGCCGTATTGCACCAGCGCGGCGATGACGCCGAGGACGATGCCGCTGGCCGGGCCCAGGTACGGGATGAAGGTGAACAACCCGGCGATGATGCCGATCAGCAGGCCGAGCTCGAGGCCCACGGCCCACAGGCCGATGCCGTACATTACGCCCAGGATCAGCATCACCAGGAACTGTCCGCGCAGGAACCCACCGAGGACGTCGCTGGAGCCCTTCGCCAGCTGGGTGACGGTGGCCAGGTGGTCCCGCGGCACCATCGACGCCACCCGCTCGACCAGCTTGTCCCAGTCGCGCAGGAAGAAGAACGTGATCACCGGCAGCAGCACGATGTTGGCCACCCAGGCCAGCATCGCGAAGCCCGAGCGCGAGACGTAGCCGAGGACGGTCGCGGCGACGCCGCCGGCGCGGTCCCAGTGCTCCTGCGCGAGCTCGAACAGGCGGCTCGGGTCCAGCCAACGCGTCAGCTCCAGGCCCGTGCGCGCCTCGACCCAGGGCAGCGCCTCGCCCACGAACCAGTCGCGGTACCCCGGCAGCGCCTGCACCAGGGTGACGATCTGGCGCTCGATCATCGGCACCAGGATCAGCAGCGCCAGCACGAACAGCAGCGTCATCAGCAGGAACACCAGCACCACCCCCTGGTTGCGGGTGCGGCCGGTGGCCTCGATGCGGTCGACCAGCGGGTCGCCCAGCCAGGCGAGCAGCGCGGCCAGCACGAACGGGGTGAGGATCGGCGCCAGCAGGGCGATGAACCAGAGCGCCAGCAGCAGCACCAGCCCCCACTGCAGGCGCTTGAGGAACTTCGCGATCTCGGCGGTCGGCGACGCGCCCGGGTCGGCGTCCATCAGCGCAGCACGAACACGGGCGGGACGCCCTCGATGTTGCCCTCGGCTTCCTGCAGCACGTCACCGTCGACGACGCGCCGGAACCCGCCGAGTCCCGTCAACAGGTCCAGGTCGACCTCGAGCGTGTCCGGGGTCGCGCGCTGCGGGACGATGCCGCGCACCACCGAGGTCGACTGCAGGTAGGCCGACAGGCGGATGAAGTCGTCGGTGCTGTCGATGCCGGAGAACACCACGCGCTGGATGCCGCGCGCACCGGCGGGGCTGGCCTTGGCGTAGCGCTTCACCAGCGCATCGGCGGCGCCGTCGGCACCCGCGGCGATGGCCCGGCGGGCGTCGCCCTCCTCGGTGGACCATTTCGCGAGCACGCGGCCGTCGTCGACGAAGGTCCAGTCGGCCTTCCAGCCACCCTCGTGGCGGTAGAGCTTGCCGACCAGCTGCATGGGCGGGCTGTAGCGGGCGGAAATGTGGGCCACGGCGGCGATGTCGCCGCGCCAGATCGCGCCCACCGCGGCCTGCTCCGCGGCGGTGCCGTTGGGCAGGCCGAGGCGGTAGCCGCGTTCCACGGCGCGGTCGAGCACGGGGCGGGCGACGTTGTTGTGCTGGAGCGCGACCAGGCGCGGGCCCTTGCCATCGTCGATGGCGAGCCACAGCACCGGCTTGGGCCGCGGCTGCGGCCACACCGGCAGGCCCAGCGCGGCGGCGATGGCATCCACATCGTCCTGGCGGAAGCGCACCACGAGCATCGTGCGGTAGCTGGGCGCGCCGCTGGCCGAGCGGCTCTCGTCCTGGCGGTAGTCGTAGCCCTCGACGAACTCGTTCGCGCGGCGCAGCTCCTTGGCCACGCCGGGACGCCGGGCGGCGCCCTCGTCCCCGGATATCTTGCCCAGCACCTGTGCCAGCGCGCGGGCGATGCCGGAATCGCGCTGCGCCTCCGACTGGCTGCTGACCGGCACCTCGGCGGCATACAGGCCTTCGGCCACGGCGCGGTCGCCCTCGACCCGCTGCGCCAGCGCCGGCAACGTGAACAGCAACGCGCACAATCCCCATGCCAGGCGGATCGAACGCGACCTCATCTTTACCCGCAGCGGCATCGTCATGGGCGAAATGGTGCCGCAGTGGCGGTCGCGCGTCCATGACGGCCCCCTGGACGCTGCTAAAATCCCCGCTTTCCGCTGCCGCCGGACCGCCGTGACCGCCCCCACTCCCCTGACCTACCGCGACGCGGGGGTCGACATCGACGCCGGCAATGCCGTCGTCGAGCGCATCAAGCCCCTGGTCAAGCGCAGCTTCCGGCCCGAGGTGATGGGCGGCCTGGGCGGGTTCGGCGCGCTGTTCGACCTGTCCGGCAAGTACCGCGAGCCGGTGCTGGTGTCGGGCACCGACGGCGTCGGCACCAAGCTCAAGCTCGCCCAGCAGCTCGGCCGCCACGACACCATCGGCATCGACCTGGTGGGCATGTGCGTCAACGACGTGCTGGTGCAGGGCGCGGAACCACTGTTCTTCCTCGACTATTTCGCCACCGGCAAGCTCGACGTGGAGACCACGGTGGCCGTGGTCGGCGGCATTGCGCGCGGCTGCGAACTCGCCGGCTGCGCGCTGATCGGTGGCGAGACCGCCGAGATGCCGGACATGTACGCGCCGGGCGAGTACGACCTGGCCGGCTTCACCGTGGGCGCGGTGGAGAAATCGATGCTGCTGGACGGCGCCAGGGTGCGGGCGGGCGACGTGCTCGTGGGCATCGCATCCAGCGGGCCGCACTCGAACGGGTATTCGCTGATCCGGCGCATCTACGACCGGGCCGGCCGCCCGGGCGACGTCGAGGTCGGCGGGGTGGCGCTGGCCGATGCGCTGATGGCGCCGACGACGCTGTACGTGAAGCCGGTGCTGGAGCTCCTGGGCCGCCACGCGCTGCACGCGATGGCGCACATCACCGGCGGCGGGCTCACCGAGAACATCATCCGCGTCGTGCCCGACGGCCTGGGCGTCGACATCGATGCCGGCGCCTGGCCGCTGCCGCCGGTGTTCGACTGGCTGCAGCGCGAGGGCGCGGTGGCGCGCGAGGAGATGTGGCGCACGTTCAACTGCGGCATCGGCTTCGTGCTGGTGCTGGCCGCCGACGCGGTGGCCGCGGTGGGGTCGGACCTCGAGCGGCTGGGCCTGGCGCACTGGCGCATCGGCGAGGTGGTCACGGCCGCGGAAGGCGCGTCGCGCGTGCGCATCGCCTGACGCCGCGGCGACGGCGATGCTGATCGGGATCGAATACGCCGAGCTGGGGCGGCGCTCGAGGGCGCTGCTGCTGGTGGCGAGCGCGCTGGTGGCGGCGGTCATCGTGCTGTACGTGTGGATGCCGGAGCCGCCCGAGCGGCTGATGCGGGTGGGCCTGCTGGCGATCCTGGCGCTGGGTGCGTACTGGCTTTCGTTCCTGGCCGACTTCCGCGGCCGGCTCGGGCGCGGGCAGATCCTGGTGGCCACCGCGCTGGGCCTGCTGCCGTGGCTGATGGTGCTGGCGCTGGCGGTGTTCTTCCCGCAGTGGTTGCTGGCGCTGCTTCCGCGCGCAGGCTGAGATGGACCGGCCTACGAGGCTCGCCGTGCTCGCGTCCGGGCGCGGCAGCAACCTGCAGGCCCTGCTCGATGCCACTGCCTCCGGGGCGTTGCAGGCACGGGTGGTGGGCGTGTTCTCCGATCGTGCCCAGGCGGCGGCGCTGGAGCGCGCACGCCGTGCGGGCATCCTTGCGGTGGCACGCGCGCCCGCGGATTACACCTCGCGGGAGGCGTTCGACCAGGCCTTGTTCGCGGATGTCGACGCGGTGGCGCCGGATCTCGTGGTGTGCGCCGGCTACCTGCGCCTGCTGTCGGACGCCGTGGTGGCGCGCTGGCAGGGGCGCATGCTCAACATCCACCCCTCCCTGCTGCCCGAGTTCAAGGGGCTGCGCACGCATGCGCGCGCCCTGGCGGCCGGGAGCGCCGTGCACGGTGCCAGCGTCCACTTCGTGACCCCGGACCTGGACGGCGGCCCGGTGATCGCGCAGGCGCGGGTGCCGGTGCATGCCGGTGACGATGCCGAGCGGCTCGCCCTGCGGGTACTGGCCCGCGAGCACCCGCTGCTGGTAGCCACGCTGGCGCTCACCTGCGCCGGCCGGGTGGTGCTCGACGGGCCCGCCGTGCGGCTGGATGGAGCCGTGCTGGCGGCACCGCTTCAGCTGGGAGCCAACGACGGGTTCGCATGATGTGCGGCCGATGAGACTCCCCGCCCTCCTGTTGTGCCTGCTTGCCGCCGCACCTGCCCTGGCCGCGGAGCCTGCGCCCGTGGCGCTGGAACCTGCGCAGGCCTTTGCCGGGCCGCGGCCGCTGGAGCCGTTCGTGGCCAGCTACCAGGCCTACAACGGCGGCGACCTGGCCGGCACGGCCACCATGCGCGTGGTGGATGCGGAAGGCGGCCGCTGGCGCGTGGACCTGGAGATCCAGGGCAACCGCGGTTTCGCCGGCCTGTTGCGCCTGAACATCGACCAGAGCACCGTGTTCGACGTGGCCGGCGCGCACTACCGGCCGCTCAGCCAGAGCACGGTCCGCAAGGCGCTGCTGTTCGGCCGCAAGACCGTCGGCACCTACGACTGGGCCACGCGCACCGCGCGCTGGAGCGGCGACGTGAAGAAGGAGCGCCGGGCGCCGGTGGCCCTGCAGGACGGCGACATGAGCGGCCTGCTGATCAACCTCGCGATCATGCGCGATGCCGCACCCGGCAGGTCGCTCGGCTACCGCTTCGTCGACGGCGGGCGGGTGCGCCAGCACGCGTACGTGGCGGCGCCGTCCACAGAGAAGATCCAGGTCGGCGAACTGGCATACGAAGCGCTGCGCGTTTCACGCAGCAACGGTGGCAACGATGAAATGATCGTGTGGATCGCCGATGGCGTGCCGACACCGGTGCGCATCCTGCAGCGGGAGAATGGCGAAGACGCCATCGATCTCCAGCTGATCGAATACCAGGGAGTCCAATGATGACGTCCAGCTCCAACACCGCTTCGCGCGGCGCGCGCCTGCGCCGCGGCGTCCTGGCCGCCGCGCTCGTGTTCGCGGCGGCGCCTGCGCTCGCGGTCGAGCCGTTCTCGGCCGACTACAAGGCCAACTACATGGGCATGGAGGCCACGGCGAAGATGTCGCTCGCGCGCGAAGGCGGCGAGCGCTGGAAGTACAGCCTCGACCTCACCGGCATGGGCGCCGAGATGAAGCAGAGCACGCTGTTCGAGGCGCAGGGCGATGCCTGGCGCCCGATCTCCAGCACCGACAGCCAGCGCGGCACGTCCGGGCTGGCGGCGATGCTGGTCAAGAAGAAGAGCGTGACCGCGAACTACGACTGGAACCAGGGCGTGGCCCGCTGGACCGGCGACGTCGACGCCGACGAGGCCGGCCCGGTGAAGCTGCAGCCGGGCGACCTGGACGGCATGCTGATGAACCTCGCGCTGGTGCGCGACGTCGGCGCCGGCAAGCCCCTCACCTACCGCCTGGTGGAGGATGGCCGCGCCCGCACCCAGACCTTCCGGGTGGCGGGGACCGAGACGGTGCAGGTGGGCGGCAAGTCGCACGAGGCGACCAAGGTCGTGCGGTCCGACGGCAAGCGCGAGCTGATCGCCTGGGTGGTGGACGGCCTGCCGGTGCCCGCACGCGTGCTGCAGCGGCGCAACGGCAAGGACCATATCGACCTGACGCTGTCGGCGGTGCGGTAAACGGGGGGCCGCAGCCGCGCGGTGGCGGCCAGCGGCCGCTCCTGCGGGCTCAGTCGATGCGGCGGATGCGGGCGCCGAGGCCGGAGAGCTTGCGCTCGATGTGCTCGTAGCCGCGGTCGAGGTGGTAGATCCGGTCGATGACGGTCTCGCCCTCGGCGACCAGGCCGGCGAGGATCAGCGATGCCGAGGCGCGCAGGTCGGTGGCCATCACCGGCGCGCCGCTGAGGCGCGCCACGCCCTCGCTGGTCGCACGCGCGCCGTCGATGTGGATGGCGGCGCCCAGGCGCATCAGTTCGTTGACGTGCATGAAGCGGTTTTCGAAGATCGTCTCGTCGATGGTGCCCCGACCCTCGGCGATGCAGTTCATGGCCATGAACTGCGCCTGCATGTCGGTGGGGAAGCCCGGGTGCGGCGCCGTGGTGATGTCCACCGCGCGCGGCCTGCGGCCCGCCATGTCGATGGCGATGCGGTCGCCGTCGACGCGGATGGTGGCTCCCGCCTCTTCCAGCTTGGCCAGCACCGCGCACAGGGTGTCCGGCCGCGCGTGGGTGGCGACGATGCTGCCGCCGGTCATCGCCGCGGCGACCAGGAAGGTGCCGGTCTCGATGCGGTCGGCGATCACCGCATGATGCCCGCCATGCAGCCGCTCGACGCCGCGCACCACGATGCGGCCGGTGCCGGCGCCCTCGATGTCCGCGCCCATCGCCGCCAGGCAGGTGGCGAGGTCGACGATCTCCGGCTCGCGTGCGGCGTTGTCGATGACCGTGGTGCCGCGCGCCAGGGTCGCCGCCATCAGCACGTTCTCGGTGGCACCGACGCTGACCGAGGCGAACTCCACCTTGCCGCCGCGCAGGCGCTCGGCGCGGGCCTTGATGAAGCCGTGCTCGACGCTGATCTCCGCGCCCAGGGCCTCGAGCGCGGCGATGTGCATGTCCACCGGGCGCGAGCCGATGGCGCAGCCGCCCGGCAGCGACACTTCGGCGGCGCCGTGGCGCGCCAGCAGCGGCCCGAGCACCAGCACCGAGGCGCGCATGGTGCGCACGAGCTCGTACGGGGCGACGTGGCTGTCGACGGTGCGCGGGTCCACGCTGACGTGGCTGCCATCGGCGTCGTGGCGCACGGTGGCGCCGAGGCCGATGAGCACGCGCGTGGTGGTGACCACGTCGTGCAGGTGCGGGACGTTGCCGATCTCCACCGGTTCGTCGGCCAGCAGCGTGGCGCAGAGGATCGGCAGCACCGCGTTCTTGGCACCCGACACGCGCACCTCGCCGTGCAGCGCGGCGCCGCCGGTCACCACGATCTTCTGCATCAGGCGGCGCCCGCCTCGGCCGTGGTCAGGGTCTTCAGCGCGAGCGCGTGGATCTCGTTGCCCATCAGGCTGCCGAGCGTGGCGTAGACCATGCGGTGGCGTGCCAGCGGCAGCTTGCCGGCGAAGTCGTCGCAGACCACCAGCGCCTCGAAGTGCACGCCGTCGTCGCCGAAGACCTGGACCCGGGCGCCGGGCAGGCCCTGCTCGATCATGTTGCGGATGGTGTCTGCGTCCATGGGGGTTCCTGGCGGGGCCGGAAGGCGCTTGCGGCCGGGCCGGCCGCGGCCGGGGCCAATGCGCGTAAAATGAACCCGGTAGCGTACCGGAAAGGACCCCCACCCCGAAATGGCCGACCCCGCGACAGCCCTCCCGCCCGGCGCCGCCGACGGCGCCGACCTGGCGGCCAGTGGCCGGCGGGTGTTCGAGATCGAGCGCCAGGCGCTCGACGCCGTTGGCGCGCGCATCGACGGCGAGTTCTCCGCGGCCTGCCGGCTGATGCTGTCCAGCCGTGGCCGCGTGGTCTGCACCGGCATGGGCAAGTCGGGCCACGTCGCCCGCAAGATCGCGGCCACGCTCGCCTCCACCGGGACGCCCGCGTTCTACGTCCACCCCGGCGAGGCCGGGCACGGCGACCTGGGCATGGTCACCGACGCCGACGTGGTGCTGGCGCTGTCGTACTCGGGCGAGTCCGACGAGGTGCTGATGCTGCTGCCGGTGCTCAAGCGCCAGGGCAATGCGCTGGTGGCGATGACCGGCCGCCCGCAGAGCACGCTGGCGCGCGAAAGCGACGTGCACCTGGACGTGAGCGTGCCGGCCGAGGCCTGCCCGCTGCATCTCGCGCCCACCTCCAGCACGACGGCGTCGCTGGCGATGGGCGACGCGCTGGCGGTGGCACTGCTCGAGGCACGCGGCTTCACCGCCGACGACTTCGCGCGCTCGCATCCGGCCGGCGCGCTCGGGCGGCGACTCCTGCTGCACATCACCGACGTCATGCACGCCGGCGACGACATCCCGCGGGTGCCGGCGCAGGCCAGCCTGGGCGACGTGCTGCTGGAAATGAGCCGCAAGCGCCTCGGCATGACCGCCGTGGTCGACGACGACGGGCGCCTGCTCGGCCTCTTCACCGACGGCGACCTGCGCCGCATGCTCGCCGACCCCGCTATCGACGTGCGCAGCGCGCGCATCGTCGAGGTGATGACGCGCACCCCGGTGACCATCGACCCGGGCGCGCTGGCGGTGGAGGCCGCGCGGCTGATGGAGACCCACAAGATCAACGCGCTGCTGGTGGTGGATGAAGGGCGGCGCGTGGTCGGGGCCCTGAACATTCATGACCTGTTGCGCGCCCGCGTGGTGTGATCGCGCCCCCATGACCACCCCGCCCCGCTATCCCGAGGATGTCCTCGCGCGCGCCGCGAAGATCCGGCTCGCGTGCTTCGACGTCGATGGCACGCTCACCGACGGGCGGCTCTTCATCGACGACAGCGGCCGCGAGTCCAAGGCCTTCCATGTCCAGGACGGCCAGGGCCTGAGCCTGCTGCGCCGTTCCGGCATCGCCCTCGCCTTCGTCACCGCGCGCAAGGGCGTGGTCGCCGAGCGCCGCGGCGCGGAACTGGGCGCCGAGGTCTTCATCGACGTCAGGGACAAGCGCGCCTGCGTACTCGAACTGCGCGAGCGCCTCGGCCTCGCGGCCGACGAGGTCGCCTTCATGGGCGACGACTACGCCGACCTGACCGTGCTCGCCACCGCCGGGCTGGCTGTGGCACCGGCCAACGCGCACCCGTGGATCGCCGACCGCGTGCACTGGCGTACGCAGGCGCGCGGCGGCGAAGGCGCGGCGCGCGAGCTCTGCGACCTGCTGCTGGTCGCGCAGGGCAAGGTCGATGCCCTGCTCGCGATCGGCGGCGACCGGTGAGCTGGCGCGTCGCGCTGACGGTGGTGCTGCTGGTGGCCGCGCTGGTCAGCGGCTGGTCGGCGTGGCGGCAACGCGCCGACGAGGTGGCCGTGGCCGCGCAGAGCCAGCGTCCGGACTACGTGCTCGAGGATTTCGAACTGGTGTCGCTGGACGCGCAGGGGAAGGAAGCATTCACGCTGCGTGCACCGCGGCTGGCGCGCGACCCGTCCGATGGCACGATGTCGCTGCAGACGCCGCTGTTCCTGCTGCCCGACACCGCCGAACACTACTGGCGGGTGACGTCGGCCACCGGCTGGGTCAGCGCCGGCAACGACGAGCTGCGCCTGCAGGGCGAGGTGGTCGCGCAGACCGATCCGGCGAGCGGGCGCGAGATGCGCATGGCCACCGACCACCTCAACGTCTTCCCCGATACCCGCGTCGCCACGTCGGACGCCGCCGTGACCATCACCCAGCCCGGCACTACAATGCGCGGCACCGGGCTGCGTGCCGACCTCGCCAGCAAGCGCATCCAGCTCCACTCCAACGTCGAGACCCGTTATGTCCCCACGCGACGCTAGCCTGCCGGTCGTCCTGGCCTCGGTCCTCGCGCTCGCCGCGGGCCCGGCCTGGGCGAAGTCCTCCGACCGCAACCAGCCGATGGACCTCGACGCCGACAGCACCGACTGCGCGGTCGACGATGCCGGCGGCCCCTGCGTCTTCACCGGCAACGTCCACATCATGCAGGGCACGCTGGACATCCGCGCGGCCAAGGCCGACGTGCGCCGCGGCGGGGGCGACATCCAGCGCGTGCTGCTCACCGGCAGCCCGGTGCTGCTGAAGCAGCAGCTCGACAGCGGCTCGATGATCAACGCGCGCGCGGCGGCGGTGGAATACGACCTGCCGCGCGACACCGTGGTGTTCACCGGCAACGTCGAGCTGGACCAGCCGGGGCGCGGCACCATGAGCGGCGCGCGCATCGTCTACAACATGAGCACCGGGCAGGTGCAGGGTGGCGGTGGCGAGAACGGCCAGGTGCGCACCCGGATCCTGCCCAAGGGCGCGCAGGGCGGCAACTGATGCTGGTCGCCGAGGGCCTGCGCAAGCGCTACAAGCAGCGCGAGGTCGTGCGCGAGTTCGGGCTGACGCTCGACGCCGGCGAGGTGGTGGGCCTGCTCGGGCCCAACGGCGCCGGCAAGACCACCTGCTTCTACATGATCGTGGGCCTGGTGCCGGCCGATGCCGGGCGCATCGTGCTCGACGGCCGCGACATCACCCCCGAACCGATGCACAAGCGCGCCAGGCTGGGCGTGGGCTACCTGCCGCAGGAGCCGTCGGTCTTCCGCAAGCTGAGCGTCGCCGACAACATCATGCTGGTGCTGGAACTGCGCGACGACCTCGACCGCGCCGGCCGCGAGGCGGAGCTGGCCAGCCTGATGGACGAACTGCAGGTGACCCATGTCGCCGACCAGGCCGGCGCCAGCCTCTCCGGCGGCGAGCGCCGCCGGGTCGAGATCGCGCGCGCGCTCGCGGCGCGCCCGCGGCTGATGCTGCTGGACGAGCCGTTCGCCGGCGTCGATCCGATCTCGGTGGGCGAGATCCAGCGCATCGTGCGCCACCTCAAGGGCCGCGGCATCGGCGTGCTGATCACCGACCACAACGTCCGCGAAACCTTGGGCATTTGCGACCGGGCGTATATCCTCAGCGACGGCGGCGTGCTCGCGCAGGGGGCTCCGGACGCGCTGCTGGCCAATCCCGACGTACGGCGGGTCTACCTGGGCGATTCCTTCCGCCTGTAGCCCGGCGCGTCGCCACCGGCTGCAAGGGTCCGATGAAGCCTCGCCTGCAGACATCGCTGGGACAGCAGCTGGTTCTGACGCCGCAACTGCGTCAGGCCCTGCACATGCTCCAGCTGTCGACCCTCGAACTGGAGGCGGAGATCACCGCGGCGGTCGAGAGCAACCCGTTGCTCGACTGGGAGGAGCCGCCCGCGCTGGAGGCGCCCGATCCCGCCAGCCGCGATGCGGTCGAGCGCGACGAGGTCCGGATCGAGGACGCACCCACCACCTGGGACAGCGACGACGAAGGCTGGGCCAGCGGCCGAGGCGCCGGCAGCGGCGGCGCCGGGTACGACGAGGAGTCCGACCCCGGGGAGCGCCTGGTGCAGGCCGAGAGCCTGCAGGACCACCTCTCCTGGCAACTGCACCTGAGCCACCTGTCGCCGCGCGACCTGCGCATCGGCGCCGCGCTGGTGGATGCCATCGACGACGACGGCTACCTGCGCGAGCCCTTCGACGCCATCGTCGAGGCGCTGCGGCCGGAGGTCGAGTGCGATCACGACGAGATCCTGTGCGTGCTGCGCCAGGTGCAGCGCTTCGACCCCACCGGCGTCGGCGCCCGCGACCTCGGCGAATGCCTGTCGCTGCAGCTGGCGCTGCTCCCCGACGACACGCCGGGGAAGGCGCTCGCGCTGCGCACCGCGCGCGAGCTGATCGACCGCCTGCCCAAGCTCGGTGCCAACGGCCTGGCGGAGGCGCTGGGCTGCTCCGACGTCGACGCCGCCACCGCGCTCCACCTGTTGCGGTCGATGGATCCGCGGCCGGGCGCGCAGTTCGGCGCGGTACCGCAGGACACCTACGTGGTGCCCGACTGCGTGATCAGCCGCCACGAGGGCATGTGGCGGGTGACCCTGTCCGGGCAGCAGTCGCGCCTGACGATCCACCGCGGCTACGAGCAGATGATCCGCCACGCCGGCGCGGCCGACGCGGGCTACCTGCGCGGGCGCCTGCAGGAAGCGCGCTGGCTGCTGAAGAACCTGGAGGCGCGCGGCGACACCCTGCTCAAGGTCGTGCGCTGCCTGGTGCGGCAGCAGTCGGGCTTCCTGGAGTTCGGCGCACAGGCGCTGCGCCCGCTCACGCTGCGCGAGGTGGCTGCGGAGATCGGGATGCACGAATCCACGGTGTCGCGCGCGGTGGCGCGCAAGCACGTGCGCACGCCGCGCGGCACCCTGCCGCTGCGCTCCTTCTTCGCCTCCGGCATCGACACCGGTGGCGGCGGCGAGGCCTCCAGCACCGCGATCCAGGACATGATCCGGCGCCTGATCGAGGCCGAGAACCCGCGCAAGCCGCTGTCCGACGCGCGCCTGGCGGAAACCCTGAAGGCGGCCGGGGTCCCGGTGGCGCGGCGCACGGTGGCGAAGTACCGCGAAGCGCTGCACATCCCGTCGTCGCACGAGCGCGTGCGCGTCGGCTGAGGCGGCGGGCGCGCCTATGCGCCCGACCGACGCTGCGTTAACCTTCCGGCAACCCTGCGTACACGCGCGCCGCGCCAGTCTCGGGGTCCACGTCAAGGAGGTTGCCGATGCGTATCGAGACCTACGGTCAGCAGATCGAAGTCACGCCCGCCCTGCGCGAATACGTCGAGACCAAGCTCGCCCGCCTGTCGCGGCACGTCGAGCAGCCGTTCGACATCCGCGTGCAGCTCAAGGTGGAGCGCACCGACCACCATGCGGAAGCGACGGTGAACCTCGCCGGCAAGACCCTCCATGCCGATGCCAGCGGCATCGACATGTATGCCGGCATCGACCTGCTCGCCGACAAGCTCGATCGCCTGCTGGTCAAGCACCGCAAGAAGATCGTCGACCAGCGCCGGGGCGAAGCCACCATCCGCACCGGCGAGATCGGCTGAGCCGCGGATGCCATTCACCGACCTGCTCGCCGCGGACCGCATCGTCCTGCTGGTGGAGCCCACCTCACGGGATGCGGTGCTCGACGCCGCGGCGCGCCTGCTTGCCGCAAACTCGCCGGTGGCCACCCAGCTGGTCGCCGACGGCCTGCGCGCCCGCGAGCAGCTGGGCAGCACCGGCATCGGCCACGGCGTCGCGATCCCGCATTGCCGGACCGCGGCATTGCACGAGCCGCGGGCCGCGTTCCTGCGGCTGTCGGCGCCGATCGATTTCGCCGCGCGCGACGGCGAGTGGGTCGACCTGGTGTTCGCGATGAGCGTGCCCGAGAACATGGCGCAGGACCACCTGCAGACGCTGTCCGAACTGGCGGAGCTGTTCGCCAGCGCGGACTTCCGCGACGCCCTGCGCACCACCGACGCCCCGGGACTGCGCGCCCTGCTGCTGGGGCCTGCGCCCGCCGCGCCGCGGGGCGAGCCGGCGTGACCACGCGCCTGAGCGCCGCCGAGCTGTTCGAACAGCTGCGCGAGCGCCTGGGCCTGCGCTGGATCGCCGGCCAGGCCGGCAGCGACCGGGTGCTGGAGGCGGTGGAGACGGTCGCCAGGCGGCCGTCGCTGTCGGGCTACCTCAACATGATCTACCCGAACAAGGTGCAGATCCTGGGCACCGAGGAGCTGGCCTGGCTGGATGCGCTGGACTCGCGGCAGCGCTGGGAGACGATCGAGCGCCTGCTGCAGTACCGGCCGCTGGCCATGGTCATCAGCAAGGGCCAGCCGTGCCCGGAAGACCTGCGCGAGATGGCGGAGGAGTCGGACACGCCGCTGTGGTCGTCGCCCAACCGCGGCCACGAGATCCTCAACCACATGCAGTACCACATGGCGCGCGCGCTGGCGCCGCGGGTGACCCTGCATGGCGTGTTCATGGAGATCTACTCGATCGGCGTGCTGATCACCGGCGCCTCCGGGTCCGGCAAGAGCGAGCTCGCGCTGGAACTGGTGACCCGCGGCCACCGCCTGGTGGCGGACGACGCGCCGGAGTTCACCCAGATCGCGCCCGACGTGCTCGACGGGACGTGCCCGGAACTGCTGCAGGACCTGCTGGAACTGCGCGGACTGGGCGTGCTCAACATCCGCGAGATGTTCGGCGATACCGCCGTGAAGCGGAACAAGTACCTGCGCCTGATCGTGCACCTGGCGCGGCCGCACGAGGAGCCGGCGCTGGCCCCCGACGACGACGGCATGGTCCGGCTCACCGGCGACCTCGGCAAGCGCCACGTGCTCGACCTCGACGTGCCGATGATCACCCTGCCGGTGATGCCCGGCCGCAACCTCGCGGTGCTCACCGAGGCCGCGGCGCGGGTGCACGTGCTGCGCGCCAAGGGCGTCGACCCCGCGGCGGCGTTCATGGCGCGGCACTCGCACTTCCTCGAACGGGGCCTGCGGTGAACACCGCGGCCGTGCCGGCGTCGTCGCTGCTGATCGTCAGCGGCATGTCGGGCAGCGGCAAGTCGGTGGCGCTGAAGACCTTCGAGGACCTCGACTTCTACTGCGTCGACAACCTGCCGGCGGAACTGCTGCCCGAGTTCGTGCGCAGCGCCTCGCACCCCGAGCGCGTGTCGCAACGCCTGGCGGTCGGCATCGACATGCGCAGCCGCGGCGACCTCGCCCGCATCCCCGAATGGCTGTCGGCGGTGGGCGCGATGGGCTTCGATCCGCGGCTGGTGTTCTTCGACACCCGCGACGACGTGCTGCTCAAGCGCTATTCCGACACCCGCCGGCGCCACCCGTTGACCCACCTCGGGCTGGCGCTGGCCGACGCGATCGCGCTGGAGCGCCAGGCGGTGAAGCCGCTGCGCACGCTGGCCGACATCATCATCGACACCAGCGACCTCAACGTGCACCAGTTGCGCCGGCGGGTCATCACCGAACTCGGGCTGGCGCTCGACGCCTCGCTGTCGCTGCTGTTCGAATCGTTCGCGTACCGCCACGGCGTCCCGCCCGACGCCGATTTCGTGTTCGACGCGCGCGCGCTGCCGAACCCGCACTGGGACGCGCGGCTGCGCCCGCTGTCCGGGCGCGACGCCGAGGTGCGCGAGTACCTGGAGTCGCAGGACGACGTCAACGAATACCTGGCCCAGGTCAGCGCGTTCCTCGATACCTGGCTGCCGCGGATGAGCTCGAGCACGCGCAGCTACGTGACCGTCGCCATCGGCTGCACCGGCGGCCGCCATCGCTCGGTGTACCTCGCCGAGGCGCTCGCGCGCCACGCGCGCGGCCGCGGCTGGGGCGACGTGGCGACGTTCCACCGCGAGCTGGACTGAGCCCGCAGGGCGCGTCCGCGCTTCCGGGCTGTCACCCGCCTCTGCTAAGTTGGGTCATGGCCGTCGGCATCCTCCTCGTCACGCATCCCGGCATCGGCGCCTCGATGGTGGCGGTGGCGTCATCGCTGCTCGGGCGCCTGCCGCTGAAGGTCGAGGCCTTCGAGGTCGGCTTCGACGTCGACCCCGCGGCGTTGCTTCCGCAGGCAAGTGCCGCGATGCGGCGGGTGGATGAAGGCGACGGCGTGATGGTGCTCACCGACCTCTACGGCGCCTCGCCCAGCAACCTCGGCGCGCGCCTCGCGCACCTCGGCACCCCGGTGCGGCGGGTGTCCGCGCTCAGCCTGCCGATGCTGCTGCGTGTGCTGAACTACGCCGAGCTCGGGCTCGACGAGATGCCCGCCGTCGCCGCCGCCGGCGGCCGCAACGGGGTCCTGCATGACGACGCCTGAGGCTGCCGGCAGGCCACGCTCCCCGGTCGCGCGCGGGTGCGCGGCTACTCCCACAAGAGCGCCCCGCTGGATGCGGCCGGGCGCGCGACAGGACACGACATGATCGAACGCGAACTGGTCATCGCCAACAAGCTGGGCCTGCACGCGCGGGCGACGGCAAAGCTGGTGCAGGTGCTGTCGGGCTACACCTGCCACGCCACGCTCACCGCCAAGGGCCGCGAGGTCAACGCCAAGAGCATCATGGGCGTGATGCTGCTGGCTGCAGCCCATGGCACCACCGTGGTCCTGCGGGTGGACGGCGAGGACGAAGCCGCCGCGGCGGATGCGGTGGCCCAGCTCTTCGAGCGCCGGTTCGACGAGGGCGCCTGATGCGGAAGGTCTTTCCCGGGCATGGCGCTTCGAAGGGCAATGCCCTCGGCCGCGCCCGGGTGCGCCTGCCGCACGCGCTGGAGGTGGCCGAAGAGCGCATCGACGCCGCCGCGGTGCCCGCGGAACTCGCGCGCCTGCATGCGGCGATCGACGTGGTGCGCGCGGAGATGCGCGGCATGCGCGACCGGCTGCACGGCGCGCTCGCCCACGAGGTCGGCGAGTTCCTCGACCTGCACAGCCTGCTGCTGGACGACCCCGAGCTGCTGCAGGGCCTCGACGAACTGATCGCCACCCAGCGCTACGGCGCCGACTACGCGCTGCGCCTGCAGCGCGACCGGCTGGCGGCGGTGTTCGAGGCGATGGACGACGCGTATTTCCGCAGCCGCATCGAGGACATCGACCACGTCATCGGCCGCGTCCATGCGGCGCTGCACCGGCGCGAAGCCGACCTGCAGGGCATCGCCGGCGAGATCCTGGTCACCGACGCGCTGGCGCCGTCGGAGATGGCGCAACTGCAGGCGCAGGGCGTCCTGGCCATCGTCACCTCGGGCGGCAGCGCGCTGTCGCACAGCGCGATCCTGGCGCGCAGCCTGCACCTGCCCCTGGTCATCGGTGCGCCGCAGGCGCTGCAGCAGGTCAACGACGGCGACGTGCTGCTGGTCGATGGCGGCACCGGCCTGCTGATCGCCGAGCCCAACGCGGACGACCTGGCCGCGCATCGCGCGCGGGTGCGCGAGGGCAAGCGCGAGCGCCGCCAGCTGCATCGCCTGCGACGGGAGCCCTCGCGCACGCTCGACGGCGTCGACATCCGCCTCTACGCCAACGCCGAATCGCGCGAGGACGTGGCCGAGGCGCACGCACTGGGCGCGGCCGGCGTCGGCCTGTACCGCACCGAGTTCCTGTTCCTGAACCGCCCCGGGGCGTTGCCGCAGCTGCCGGACGAGGAAGAACAGTTCGTCGCCTACCGCGACGTGGTGCTGGGCATGACCGGACGCATGGTCACCATCCGCACCCTGGACATCGGCGCCGACAAGGCCGACCGCACCGGGCTGGCGCTTGCCAACGAGCCCAACCCGGCGCTGGGCCTGCGCGGCGTGCGGCTGTCGCTGTCGCGGCCGGAGGTGTTCGAGACCCAGCTGCGCGCGATCCTGCGCGCGTCGGGCTACGGGCCACTGCGGATCCTGGTGCCGATGGTCACCAACCGCGACGAGATGGTGGCGGTGGCGCGCCTGCTGAAACGCGTGCGCGCGCAACTGCAGCGCGAGGGCCGCGCCGTCGCCGACGACATCGCGCTGGGCGCGATGATCGAGGTGCCGGCCGCGGCGATGGCGCTGGAGACCCTGATCGGCGTGGTCGATTTCGTCTCCGTCGGGACCAACGACCTGGTGCAGTACATGCTCGCGGCCGACCGCGGCAACGACGCCCTCGGCGACCTGCATACGCCGATGCACCCGGCCGTGCTGCGCCTGCTGCACGACGTGATCGCGGTGGCGAAGGCGCATGGCAAGCCGGTGGCGATCTGCGGCGAGATGGCGGGCGACCCGGTGTTCGCCCCGGTGCTCCTTGCCCTGGGGCTGGAGGAATTCAGCACCCACCCGGGCACGCTGCTCGAGTTGCGCCAGGCGATCCGCGGCCTGGACCACGGTGCGCTCGCCCGCCAGCGCCCGGCGCTCCTGCGCGCGCGCGACCGCAAGGGCATCGAGCGCTGGCTGCAGGGCGCGCTCGCCACCGCGCCCTGAGCGGCCGCGGGCGCCGCGACCGCGGCGCGACGAACACGCGGCGCACCGCTCGGGCGATAATGCGGCGATGAACGCCTGACCCGGTCGCGCCCTCCTGTCGCGACGCACGTCCCGCCGACACGCAGGAAGCCCCATGGCCGAAGCCGTCCGCCACGACAAGACCGCGCGCCAGCTGCGCCTGCTGTCGGATGCCATCGACAGCGGCCGCCTGGGCCCGGTGCGGCGGCTGGTCAACACCCTGGCGCCGGCCGAGATCGGCAACCTGCTGGAATCGCTGCCGCCCGACCGCCGCATGGTGGTCTGGGGCCTGGTCGACCCGGACGACGACGGCGAGGTGCTGGTGCACGTCGGCGACGAGGTCCGCGAGAGCCTGCTCGCGGACATGGACACCGACGAGATCGTGGCCGCGGTCGAGGACCTCGACATCGACGACCTCGCCGACCTGGTCGAGGACCTGCCCGACACGGTGATCGCCGAGGTGCTGCGGTCGATGGACCGCGAGAACCGCGAGCGCCTGGAGCAGGTGCTGTCGTACCCCGAAGACACCGCCGGGCGCCTGATGAACCCGGACGTGGTGACGGTGCGCGCCGACACCACGGTGGACGTGGTGCTGCGCTACCTGCGCCTGCGCGGGGAGCTGCCCGAGAACACCGACCACCTGTACGTGGTCAACCGCCGCCACCAGCTGATCGGCTGGATCGCGCTGCAGTCGCTGCTCACCTGCGACCCGACCAGCCCGGTGAACCGCCTGATCGACGACGAGCTGACCGCGATCCACGTCAACGAATCGGCCGAGTCGGTCGCCCGCCAGTTCTCCGACCACGACTGGGTCTCGGCGCCGGTGGTCGACGACGGCAACGTGCTCCTCGGCCGCATCACCATCGACGACGTGGTCGACATCATCCGCGAGCAGGCCGAGCACCAGGCGCTGGGCGCCGCCGGCCTCGACGAGGACGAAGACCTGTTCTCGCCGGTGAAGCGCGCGGTGCGTGGCCGCGTGGTGTGGCTGGGCGTGAACCTGGCGACCGCGTTCCTCGCGGCCTGGGTCATCGGCCGCTTCGAAGTGACCATCGAGCAGATCGTGGCGCTCGCCGTGCTGATGCCGATCGTCGCCGGCATCGGTGGCAACGCTGCGATGCAGGTGCTGACGCTCATGGTGCGCGGGCTCGCCCTGGGCCAGGTCGGTGCCAGCAATGCCAGCGTGCTGCTGTGGAAGGAACTGCGCGTGGGGCTGATCAACGGCGTGCTGATCGGCGGCTTCGTCGGCCTGGTGGCCTTCATCTGGTTCCACGACTGGGTGCTGTCCGTGGTGATCGCGAGCGCGCTTGTGATCAATTTCTGCGCCGCGGCCCTGGCCGGGGTGCTGGTGCCGCTGGCGATGAAACGCGCCGACGTCGACCCGGCGGTCGCCGGTGGCGTGGTGGTGACGGCGGTCACGGACGTGGTGGGCTTCTTCAGCTTCCTCGGGCTGGCGACGGTGATCCTGCTGCGCTGAGGAGCGGGTGGCGGGAGCGGGTTTGCGGGGCGGGTGGTGAAGAGCGGGTTCCGGGGGCGGGGCGGCGCAGCCACGCAAAGTCGCTCCCCGATA
>JAYRUX010000023.1:0-45259 GCA_041918855.1 Luteimonas sp. | reverse complement strand
CCAGCACCACGAAGGCCGCCCGCAGGCCCGGCGCCTGCGTTCCCACCTCGTCCTCGTCGTGCGCCGCGAACGCGGCGCCGCGGGTGAAACCGGCGAGCGCCTCCTCCGCGCCCAGGCGCTGCGCCGGCAGCCAGCCGCCCTCCGGTGTCCCGTCGCGGTCCTGTCGGGTGGTCGCGGCATGCAGCCCCAGCCGCGGGTCGATCGACTCGACCGGGAAGTCCGAGCCGAGGGCCAGCGGCACGCCCGCCTCCACGAAGCGGCGCCAGGCGTAGGCGCCGACAAGGCGCGCTTCGCCGAGGCGGTCGCCGGCCCACGGCATGTCCGAGGTGGCGTGGGTCGGCTGCATCGACGCCACCAGGCCCAGGCTCGCGAAGCGGGGGATGTCGGCAGGGTCCACCACCTGCGCGTGCTCGACGCGCCAGCGGTGTCCCGCGGCGTCGCCCAGCACGCGGGCATAGGTGTCGAGTACCACGCGGTTGCCGCGGTCGCCGATGGCATGGCTCGCCACCTGCAGCCCACACCCCTGCGCCTTGCGCACCTGCGCTTCGTACGTCTCCGGGTCGGTCACCAGCAAACCGCGGTTGCCCGGCTCGTCGCTGTAATCGGCGAGCAGCGCCGCGCCGCGGCTGCCCAGCGCACCATCGATATAGAGTTTCACCCCCGCCATCTGCAGGCGCCCCCCGGGATGGCGGTACGCGCCCTCGGCACAGCGCCGCGCCATCGACTCGCGATCGCCATCGGCGTAGGCCTGGATGCGCAGGCTGAGCCTGCCGTCGTCGGCGAAGCGGCGGAACAGCTCGAAGTCCTCCTGCCGCGTGCCCATGTCGTGCACGCCGGTGAGGCCATTGCGCGCGGCGGCCTCGAGCGCCCGCTGCAGCGCCTGCGCGCGCAGGGCGTCGCCGGGCGGCGGCACGCGGTCCTCGATCAACCGCGCGGCCTCGTCGACGAAGACGCCGGTCGCGCGCCCGTCGGCGTCGCGCAGGATGCGGCCGCCGTCGGGCTGCCAGTCGCCATCCAGGTCGCGTCCGGCCGCGGCCATCGCGGCGCTGTTGCCCCAGCTGGCATGGCCGTCGATGCGTTCCAGCCACACCGGACGGTCGGGGAACGCGGCATCGAGATCGGCGGCGGTCGGGAACGCCTGGCCGGGCCAGTCGTTCTGGTCCCAGCCGCGGCCGAGCAGCCAGGCATCGGACGGCAGGTCCTTCGCGAACGCCTGCAACCGGGCGATGACTTCGGGGATGTCGCGTGCATCCACCAGGTCGGCGCGCAGCAGGGCGTGCCCCAGGTTCATGACGTGGCCATGGGCATCGATCAACCCCGGGACCACGGTCGCATCGCCGGCATCGACGCGCCTGGCATCGGGATGCCGCGAGGCGAGCGCGGCGGCATCGCCGACCGCCACGATGCGCCCTTCCCCATCCCACGCAATCGCCGACGCGACCGGCCGCCCGGGATCGCCGGTGTGGATCCGCTCCGCGGTGAGCAGCGTCAGCTCCGCGGAGAGTGCCGGCGCAGCAGCCAGCAGGCAGAACAGCAACAGGGCGCGTTGTGGCATGGGGTGTCTCCCGGGACGAGCCGGCACTATGCCGGCACGCCCCGGAGCGGGCAACGCCGCGGGATCAGCCCAGCAGTTCGGCATCCAGCGTGATCGGCACCGCCGACAGCGCCTTGGACACGGGGCAGTTCTTCTTGGCGTCGTCGGCGATCTCGCGGAACTTCACCTCGTCGATGCCCGGCACCGTCGCCCGCGTCTTCAGGCGGATCGCGCTGAGCGTCGGGCCGCCCTCCATCGACAGGTCGACCTGGGCCTCGCTGTCCACCGACTGCGGCGGATGGCCGGCCTCGGCCAGGGCATTGGACAGCGCCATGGTGAAGCAGGCGGCATGCGCGGCGGCGATGAGTTCCTCGGGGTTGGTGCCCTTCTCGTCGCCGAAGCGGCTGTTGAAGCCGTAGCGCGTGCCGTCCATCAGCCCGCTCTGCGGCGTGCTGATCGTGCCGCGACCGGTCTTGAGGTCGCCTTCCCAGTGTGCGGTCGCCTTGCGTGAGATGCCCATCGTGGAAAACCTCCGTGTGCCGGGGACCCGGCGTCGGCAGGCAGCCTACGCAGCGGAGCGTTAGCGCGATGTCCTCCGCGGCGGCGATGTTGCGGCGCAACGCGACGCTTGCGCCCGTCGCGCGCTACTGTGCCCGTCCGCCATGACCGCCCGCCGAGCGCACGCTCGGTCGCAGCGCTTCCCCCGCGGACAGCCATGACGTCCTGACACCCGCGACCGGGAGGAACGGACCGATGTCCTACAGCACAGCGCAGATCCGCAACCTGGCCCTGGCGGGCCACCCGGGTGCCGGCAAGTCATCGCTGTTCGAGGCCCTGCTGCACGCGGGCGGCGCCATCCAGAGCGCGGGCAGCGTCGAACGCGGCAACACCGTGTCCGACTTCGACCCCATCGAGCGCCGGCGCGGCCATTCCATCGACAGCGCCATCGCCGGCATCGACCGCACCGCCGCAAGCGGCGAGCCGGTCCACCTCAACCTCGTCGATACCCCCGGGTACCCGGATTTCCGCGGCGCGACGCTGTCGGCACTGGCAGCGGTCGAGACGGTGCTGGTGGTGGTGGACGCCGCCACCGGCATCGGCCACGGCACCCGCCGGCTGATGGCGCATGCGCGGGACCGCGGGCTGTGCCGCGCGATCGCCGTCAACCGCATCGACCAGGACGGTGTCGACGCGGCGGCGCTGCTGGCGTCGCTGCGCGAGGAGTTCGGGCCGGAAGTGCTGCCGTTGAACCTGCCTGCCGACGGCGGTACGCGCGTGGTCGACTGCTTCGCCGCCAGCGCCGCGGGCAGTGGCGAGGCGAGCGATGTCGGCCCCGTGGGCGAGTGGCACCAGAAGATCCTCGACCAGGTGGTCGAGGTGGACGAGGCGGTCATGGACCGCTACCTCGAGCGCGGCGAGGCGGGCCTGGGCGGCCGCGAGCTGCACGACACGTTCGAGCGCTGCCTGCGCGAGGGCCACCTCGTCCCGGTCTGCTTCGTGTCCGCGCGCACCGGCACCGGCGTGGCGGAACTGCTGGAGGTGGCTTCGGCGCTGTTCCCGCACCCGGGCGAGGCCAATCCGCCGCCGTTCCGCAAGGGCACGCCGGGCAGCGACGAGGCGGTGCTGGCGCGGCCGGATCCAGGCGCCCATGTCATCGCCGATGTCTTCAAGATCGTCAACGATCCCTTCGTCGGCAAGCTCGGCATCTTCCGCGTCTACCAGGGCACGGTGCGCCGGGACACGCCGCTGTTCGTCGACGATGGCCGGCGGCCGTTCAAGGTCGCGCACCTGTACCGGATGAAGGGGCGCGAGCACGTCGAGGTCGAGCAGGCGATCCCGGGCGACATCGCCGCGGTGGCCAAGGTCGAGGACCTGCATTTCGACGCCGTGCTCCACGACAGCCACGACGAGGACCACATCCACCTCGCGCCGCTGCCGTTCCCGAAACCGATGTTCGGGCTCGCGGTGGAGGCCTCGAGCCGCGGCCAGGAGCAGAAGCTCGCGACCGCGCTGCAGCGGATGGCCGAGGAGGATCCCTGCTTCCAGGTCGAACACCATGCCGAGACCAACGAGACCGTGGTCCGTGGGCTCTCCGACCTGCACCTGCGCATCCACCTCGAGCGCCTGCGCGAGCGCCACGGGGTGGAGGTCGAGGCACGCCCGCCGCGGATCGCCTACCGCGAGACCATCGCGGCCCCGGCCGATGGCCAGTACCGGCACAAGAAGCAGACCGGCGGCGCCGGCCAGTTCGGCGAGGTGCACCTGCGCGTCGAGCCGCTGCCGCGCGGTGGCGGCTTCGAGTTCGTCGACGAGGTCAAGGGCGGCACCATCCCCGGGCAGTTCCTGCCCGCGGTCGAGAAAGGCGTGCGCCAGGCGCTGGAGCACGGCGCGGTGGCCGGCTACCCGATGCAGGACGTCCGCGTGGTCGTCTACGACGGCAAGCACCATCCCGTGGACAGCAAGGAGGTGGCGTTCGTCGCCGCCGGCAGGAAGGCCTTCCTGGAGGCCGTGGCCAAGGCGCGCCCGCAGGTGCTGGAGCCGATCGTCGACCTCGAGGTCGACGTGCCGGAGGAGCACATGGGCGACGTCAGTGGCAGCCTCGCCGGCAAGCGCGCCCGCATCCTCGGCACCGATGCCGGCAATGGCGGCGGGATCCTGGTCAAGGCACAGGTGCCCTTGTCGGAGCTCGAAGGCTATGCGGCGGAACTGAAGTCGCTCACCGCGGGCCGCGGCCGCTATGCGCTCGATTTCTCCCATTACGAGCCGGTGCCGCCGCAGGTGCAGCAGGCACTGGTGTCCGCATACCGGCCGCGGCCCGACGACGACTGATCAACACGCGCCTCAGGCCACCGGCTGCAGCACCCCTCCAGCGGCGAGCAGCGCGGACACCGCGTCGGCCGGCAGCGGCTTCGCGTAGACGTAGCCCTGGATCACGTGGCACCCCCACGCCGACAGCAGCGCCACCTGCTCCGCCGTCTCCACGCCCTCGGCGACCGTGTGCTTGCCGAGGTCGCGCGCGATCGCGATGATCGAACGCACCACCGCTTCGACCGCGGCATCGCCATCGAGCAGGTCGACGACGAAGGCGCGGTCGATCTTCAGCGTGTCGCTGGGCAACCGGGTGAGATAGGCGAGCGAGGAATAGCCGGTCCCGAAATCGTCGATGGCGACCTTGACCCCGAGGCCGCGGATCTCCTGCAGCTGGGTGGCGCCTGATTCGCTGTCCTGCACCAGCATGGTTTCGGTCACCTCCAGCTCGAGCGCGGCAGGCGGAACCTCCCACCGCGCGAGCGCGTCCCGCACGTCGTCGGCGAGGCGTCCGGACCGCAATTGGTGGGTGGAGATGTTGACGCCCACCATCGGCAGGTCAAACCCGCGCCGGCGCCAGTCCGCCAGCTGCCGGCATGCCGTCTCCAGGACGTGGCCCCCGAGCGCGTCGACGAGCCCGCACTCCTCGGCCAGGGTGACGAACACCTGCGGCGGCACCGGCCCATCCTGCGGGTGGGTCCAGCGCGCCAGCGCCTCGACGCCTACGATCCTGCCACTGCGGCTGTCCACGCGCGGCTGGTAGTGGACGCCGATGTCGCCGGCGGCGATCGCCTGGCGCAGGTCGTTCTCCATCTGCAGCCGGCGCTGCGCGTGCTCGTTCATCGCCTGCTCGAAGAACGCGGCACCGGCACCGCCCGCCTTCTTGGCGCGGTACATCGCGACGTCGGCATTGCGCACCAGTGCCGCCGGCTCGTCGCCGTCGTCGGGGTGGAAGGCGATGCCGGCGCTGAACTTCTGCACGAATTCCCGCTGGCCCGCGACGATCGGGAGCCCGAAGGCGTCCTCGAGCCTGCCCATCGCGGCCGTCGCCAGCTGCGGCGTGGACGCCCGGCGCAGGATCAGGAAGAACTCGTCGCCGCCGAAGCGGCCGACGAAGTCGCCAGGCGCCAGGCTCTCGCGCAGGCGCTTGCCGCTCTGCACCAGGATGTCGTCCCCCAGTGCATGGCCGAGGCCATCGTTGATGGCCTTGAAGCGGTCGAGGTCGAGGAACGCGACGGCGAAGCGCGAGCCGCTGCGACGCGCCTCGTCGACCGCGGCAGCCAGCGCCTCGAAGGTCGCCAGGCGGTTCGGCAGACCTGTCAGCAGGTCGTGACGTGCCTGGTGCACCAGCAATGCTTCGTGCTTCTGGAAGGCCGACGCGACCGCTACCCGCTCAGCCAGGTCCACGAGCTGCGTGCGCAGCTCCGGCGACAGCAGCGGCAGCGTCGGGAAGCCCAGCAGCAACCGGGTCCGCGCGTCGTGCGCGCCGATGACGCATGCGGCGACGAAGGCATCGCCGGCCTGCTGGAACCGGTCGCGCAGCGGGCCCGGGGGCAGCGCGGCGACCGGCACCGGGTCACCATTGCCAGTTGCACCATCCGGCTCGGCTGGCCAGCCAGGCAACGGGACGACCTCGACGGTCGCCTCGCCGCGCGCCAGCAGGTGCAGCTCGGCAACGTGCGCCGGATCCGAGGCCGCGACGACCACGGCGAGCGTCGCCCCGGGCGCCACGTCGCGCGCGCGCTCGAGCACCAGGTGCGCAACGCGCGCCAGCGGCACCCGCTCGAGGATCAGGCGGTCGACGGCGGACATGGTGCGCAGGGTGTCCATCTGCTGTCCGATGCGGCTGCCCATGTCCTCGAAGGTGTGGGTGAGGACATCGAACTCGTCGCCGCCGGGCGACGCGGACGCGGCCGACGCACCGCCGCCGCCGAACGCCCGAATTCGCGCGAGCAGGGCCTCCAGCGGACCGAGCACGCGGCGGATGTGCATGGAACTCAGCAGCATCGCGAGCAGGAGGACGCCGACGGCGAGTGGCACGAAGATCGCGGCATAGCGCGCCAGCGGGTCGCGGCGGTGGCCCTGGGCCACGAAGCGCCACTCGCCGTCGCCGAACGCCGGCTTCAGGAACAGGACCCATTCGGTCTCGACGGGCTCGCTGCCACCTGTGGGCCGCGTGTTGCCGCCACAGAACAGCGGGCGGTCGGCGACGTACGCGCAGATGCGTACGCTGGTTCCCAGCTCGTCCGGGACTCCCCAGAGGTAGTCGTCGCGCAGCACGGCGACCAGGGGCTCGCCGTCCTGCGCCGGCCGATGCAGCAGGATCACGTCGTGCCGGTCGCGCGGTGCCACCGGCGCCAGCACGCCCAGGGCTGCATCCCCCCCGCGGAGCGCCGCCGGCAGGCGCGCGGCAAGGTCGCTGCCGTCACCGGCCAAGGCGATGTCCTCGAAAAACATCGACAACGTGCCGGCGCCTTCCGGCGGCAGCTCATCGTCCTGCAGCGTTGCGAGCGCCGCGAGTGCGGTCTGCAGGCGCTGGAAGACGCCGATCGCGTAGGCCTTGTTGTGTTCGTGCAGGTTCGCGCGCGCCACTTCGGCGGCGTTGTCGGCCGACGCGCGGTAGGTCATCCAGAACACCGCCGCTGCCGGCAGCAGCGCGGCGAGGCAGAACATGAGGAAGATGCGCCGCCCGAAGCGCGTCGACAGCAGCGCCCCCGCGAAGCGCGGCCCCGCCTGCGCTCCCACGCGTCAGAACTTCCCGGCGAGGTCGATGAAGGCGCCGTCGCGTGCGCGGATCACGTCGTCCAGGCTGTCCTTGTTGTCGACCTGCTTCTTGAAGACGCCGTCCTTGCCGGTGCTGAAGAGGTCGAAGTCGGAGTTCAGCGGATTGAGCCTCTTGTCCTTGCGCGCTTCGCCGTTGCCGGGCCCGGTGAGGTCCGTGTAGTGGTAAGGGCGGCCCCAAGGATCCATCAGGCTGCCGCGGCCGATGGTGTCGAGCGACGCAGGGTAGCTGCCCTTGCTGTTGCGCCAGCGCTCGATCTCGGTGCCGACCATGAGGATGTCGACCTTGGCGGCCTCCACCTTTGCCCGGTCGACATAGGCCGAGTACTGGCCACCCGCCAGCACCGCGATCACGGCGCCGATGGCGACCACGAACATGAGTTCGAGCAGGGTGAATCCCGCCCCCGAACGACTGCGCCGACCGGAAAGGGCCGCAGTGCGGTCCCGGCGCCGGCCCGTTGCGGCCGTGCGCGTGTCGTGTGCTGTGCTCATATGCATCCCGTCCACCGGCGTTTCCGCCGGTCTCCCCTGCGACTGTGCGACCGGACCCGGCCGCAGTACGCAGAGGATATCGGCGCATACGGTGAAGACTGCAGGAACGGGAGGCGCTTTTCCGACGGATGGACGACGCGCGAGCGGAGGCGGCGCGTCCCGCGCTCGATTGCCGACGCAGGCTGTCTGAAACTGCGGGAAACAGGCGCACTATGCCGCGGGCGGTCACTGCTGGCGCAGCCGGTTTCGGCCGCCGGCATGCCTTCTCCGGCGGCGGCACCGCCTCCAGCATCGCCCGCACGGGCGCCCAACGCACCTCCGACCCCTGCGGTGGCGAACCCCGCGCGCGCGCCTTGGCCGCGAAAAGGCCGTGCTTTTCGCGGTTTTCCACTTGGCGCCGGGTCACGCTTGCCCTACATTGCGTTTGCCGACGGGGTCGGCCCGACCACCACTCACGACACGGAACCACACTCACATGGCGAAGAAAGCAGCGAAGAAAGCGCCGGCCAAGAAGGCCGCCGCACCGAAGAAGGCAGCCGCGAAGCCGGCAGCCCAGAAGCCGATCAAGGAGCCGTTGAGCAAGTCCGGCCTGGTCGCCCACATCGCCGACAACACCGGCGTGGCGGCGAAGGACGTCCGCGCCGTGATGGGCGCGCTGGAAGGCGCGGTGCACGCTTCGATCAGCAAGAAGGGCGCGGGCTCGTTCACGCTGCCGGGCCTGCTGAAGATCACCTCGGTGAGCGTGCCGGCGAAGCCGAAGCGCAAGGGCATCAACCCCTTCACCAAGGAAGAGCAGTGGTTCGCCGCCAAGCCCGCTTCGGTCAAGGTCAAGGTGCGCCCGCTGAAGAAGCTCAAGGACGCCGCCGCCTGACCGGCACGCGCCAACAGCTTGCACTCCTCGGGACGGCACTGCCGTCCCGAGTCGTTTCAGGGGCGCGTCGTGCTTCGCCACGTGCGTTGACGTCGGCTGCGCGCGCGCGAGGCTAAGGTCGTGGCATGTCCGACGTCCCAAGCCAGCGCCCGCGCCGGGACTACTCGCAGGCACTGCATCGCGTGCTGCGCACGGCGTTGATGCTCGCCGTGCTCGCCGCCACCGCGTACTGGTCGTGGCGGCAACCGTTCATGGCGCGGCCGCGCGCGATCTGGGAGCTGTCGCGCATGCCGCCGCCGACGGCGGTGGCGATGCCGGTGGAAGACGTTTCCGTGTCCAGCGTCGCGGACACCTGGGGCGCGGCGCGCGGAAGCGACCGCCGCCACGAAGGCGCCGACATCTTCGCCCCTCGGGGTACGCCGGTACGCACCGCGACACGCGGCGTGGTGACGGCGGCGCGCGAGGGCGGCCTGGGTGGGCGCCAGGTCTGGGTGCTGGGCCCCGGACGCCAGCGGCACTACTACGCACACCTCGACGACTGGGCGCCAGGCCTCGCAGTGGGCGACGTGCTGCGCCGCGGCGATGTCATCGGGTACGTGGGCGATACCGGCAACGCCCGCGGAACGCCGCCGCACCTGCATTACGGCATCTACGGCGACGGCGGGGCGCTCGATCCCCTGCCCCTGCTGCGCGCCGGCGACGAAGCGCGCTAGGATCGTCGCCGCCCGCGTCCGCGGGCACAGGGGGGTGCCATGCGGATGCACCGGACGTACGTGGTGGGCGGGTCCATGGCGCTGCTGGCGCTGCTGCTCGCCTGGCGCGGCTGCGCCAGCGGTGACTCCCAGCCCGCGACCGTCGCCCCCACGCCTGCACCGGCCGCGAATGCCGGCCAGGGCGGCAGCCCGGCGGCGGCCGAGGCAGCAGCTCGCGCTGCACGGGAACGCCACGTCGTGTCCATGCGTGCCGCGGTGGCCACGCTGCAGCGCTACCTTGCCGCGCTTGGCGAAGACCAGGCACTTGCCGACACGTACTGGGTCGGCGGCCGTCCACCCGAGCGCAGTGGCGAGGCCGACCTGCGCAGCCTCACCGACCTGCGTGCGCTGCGCATCGAGAACGGCACGCCGACCCCGCTCGACTCGCTCGCGCCACCCGACGCCGTGGAGATCCCTGTCGAGCTGCGCATCAGCACGCGCAACGCGCCCTTGCGGCGCTACCACGGCTGGTACCGCCTCCGCCGGACCGGCGACGGCTGGCGGATCACCTCCGCCGCGATCGACGCATCACCGCCGCGGCGGTAGGCTCCGGCTGCCGCGGCCGCACCGACCGGGAGTCGTCACATGGACAAGCGCTCGTTGATCTGCGGCATCGTCGTTGCCTTCGCCGCGCTGCTGCTCGGGTTCCTCGTCCACGGGGTCGCGCTGCGCGCCGACTACCTCGCGCTCGCGGCGCTCTACCGCACGCAGGCGGACGCGAACGCGCAGGCCGGCTGGATCATCGTCGCCTACCTGTGCCTGGGCATGGCGATGACCTGGCTGTACCTGCAACTCCCGGTGCGCACGGGGAGCAAGCTGGGACACGGCCTGCGCTTCGGCCTGGCGATCGCGCTGGTGTCCTTCGTGCCGTGGCACCTGCTGGCCTTCGTCGGGCAGCCGCTGCCGGCGGCGCTCGCCATCCGCCAGGTCGCGTTCGACACCCTTGCCATGCTGCTCCTGGGGCTGCTGCTGGCGTGGCTGGAGCCGCGGCGCACGGTCCTGCGCGATCCGCCAGCGCAGACGCGCTGAAGCTGCGTTCACGCCGGCCGCGTACCGTGCGCGTCGACACGCGCACCGGACACCACCATGACCCGACCACGACTCCCGCTCCCGCTGCTGGCCTTCGGCCTCGCGGCCTGTGGCTGCATGCTTGCCGGCTGCGACGGCGATGACGCACCGCGACGCGAGGCGCCGGCGCCGGCGTCGGCGTCGACCGAGGCATTGCCCGCGCCCGGAAGCACCGCGGGGCGCTCCGTCACCGGCATGCCGGACGCGCCGGGTCCTGGCGAGGTGCCGCTGGCTGGCACGTCGCTGCCCGCTGCCGGCGACATGGTGGTGGAGGGCGTGCTGCCGCTCGAGGACAACCCGGAGACCGGCCTGATCATGGAGGGCTCCATCGCACCGATCACGCCGGTCACGCCGGTCACGCCGGTGGACGTCGCTGCGGGCGCCGAGCCGGTCGCCACGCCGGCGCCACCGATGCCGGTGGCTGGAAGCACCGCGCCCGCGGCTGCCAGCGGCACCGCCGATGCCGTCGCCGTGGTCTCCGCCTACTACGCGGCGCTCGCGGCCGGACAACACGGACATGCCTACGGGCTGTGGTCGGATGGTGGCCGCAGCAGCGGCCAGACGCCCGAGCAGTTCGCCCGCGGTTTCGCCGGTGCCACCGGCGTGGTCGCACAGCCGGGCGAGGCACGGGTCCTCGCGGGTGGCGTGGCGCCGCAGGTCGAGGTGCCGGTGTCGGTCACCACCACCCTCGCCGACGGCCGGCAGCGGCGCCAGGTGGGGGCTTACGTGCTGCGCCGCTCGGGCAGCGGTGCCGGCCCGTCGGCGTGGCGGATCGTGTCCGCGGAGCTGCGCGAACTGCAGCCCTGAACGACGTTGCTCAGCGCTTGGGCTGGAGCATCGTGCCGGTGCAGTTCTTCTGGCCGCAGCGGCAGGCCCAGAGCTTCTTCGCCTTGGGCGTGTGCGGCTCGTCCAGGCGGATGCCGTAGTTGTAGGTGAGCTCCTCGCCGGGCTTGATGCGGCGGATGGCCTCGATGTAGATCCGGTCGCGGTCGCGCCTGTCCTTTTCGTCCTCCTCGATCACCGCCTCGCAATTGGGCCGGCAGCTGTGGTTGATCCAGCGCGCGATGTTGCCGCGGCCGTTGGCGTCCACCACGTACTCGTCGTTCAGCGTGAACAGGAAGGTGTGGCCGTCCTCCTCGAGGTCGCCGTATTCGGCGTCCACCTCGTCGTGGGTACGGAGGGTGCCCAGGTAGCGGACGATCCGCTCGCCTTTTTCGATCGTCTCGGTGGCGAACACGCCGTTGCCGTGGATGGGCGAGCGGCGCGCGGTGATCTTCAGCTTGGGCATGGAGGTCTGCTGGGGTGGAAGGGCGAGGCGGGCATTGTCGCTGGCGGCGGGGGATGCGGCCAGCCTGGCGTGGCCATTGAGCACGCCCTCGCCAAAGCGTACAATTATGGTCCTGATTCAGCCAGACGCGGCCGCCGCCGCATCGAGCCAATCCATGCTCCGGGTCACCAAGCTCACCGACTACGCCACGGTCGTCATGACCGTGCTGGCCAGCGATCCCGACGCCATCGCCAGCGCCGCCGGCCTCGCCGAGCGCGCGGGGCTGGAAGCGCCGACGGTGGCCAAGCTGCTGAAGCCGCTGGCGCAGGCCGGCCTGGTATCCGCGCATCGTGGTGCCGCCGGCGGTTACCGCCTGGCGCGCCCGGCTGCGGAGATCTCGCTGTTCGAGATCGTCGAGGCGATGGAAGGGCCGCTCAGCATGACCGAATGCAGCCTCCACGCCGGTGCCTGCGGGATCGAGCAGTCCTGCGGCGCGCGCGCCAACTGGCGCCGCATCAACGACGTGGTCGCCGACGCGCTGCGCTCGGTGTCGCTGGCACAGATGCTCGACGATGCCGGGCCCCCACTGGTGCCCCGCCGCCCCACCATCGCGCGCGCGCGCAGCATTCCCGCGCGCCTCAGCGTGTCCTGAGTCTTCCCCGAGGTTCCCATGTCCGTCGAAAACGCGCAGATCATCGAGCAGCTGGGCCGTCGCTACGACGCCGGCTTCGTCACCGACATCGAGTCCGACAGCTTCGCGCCCGGCCTGGACGAGGACGTGGTGCGTGCGCTGTCGCTGAAGAAGGGCGAGCCCGCCTGGATGACCGAATGGCGGCTCGAGGCCTACCGCCACTGGCTGACCATGCCGGTGCCGCACTGGGCCAAGCTGCGGATCGCGCCGATCGATTTCCAGGCGATCAGCTACTACTCGGCGCCCAAGGCCAAGTATGCGTCCCTCGACGAGGTGCCGCAGGAACTCCTGGACACCTACGACAAGCTCGGCGTGCCGCTGCACGAGCGCGCGAAGCTGGCCGGCGTCGCGGTGGACGCCGTGTTCGACTCGGTTTCGGTCGGCACCACCTTCCGCAAGGAGCTTGCCGAGAAGGGGATCATCTTCTGCTCGATGTCGGAAGCCGTGCGCGAGCACCCGGAACTGGTGCGCCAGTACCTGGGCAGCGTGGTGCCGATCGGCGACAACTATTTCGCGGCGCTGAACTCCGCCGTGTTCTCCGACGGCAGCTTCGTGTTCATCCCCAAGGGCGTGCGCTGCCCGATGGAGCTGTCGACCTACTTCCGCATCAACGCCGGCCATACGGGACAGTTCGAGCGCACGCTGATCATCGCCGAGGAGCGCTCGCAGGTGTCCTACCTCGAAGGCTGCACCGCGCCGATGCGCGACGAGAACCAGCTGCACGCGGCCGTGGTCGAACTGGTGGCGCTGGACGATGCCGACATCAAGTACTCGACGGTGCAGAACTGGTACCCCGGCGACGAGAACGGGGTCGGCGGCATCTACAACTTCGTCACCAAGCGCGCGGAGTGCCGCGGCGCGCGCAGCAAGGTGACCTGGACCCAGGTCGAGACCGGCTCCGCGATCACCTGGAAATACCCCTCCTGCGTGCTGCTCGGCGACGACTCCAGCGGCGAGTTCCACTCGGTGGCGCTCACCCACCATCGCCAGCAGGCCGACACCGGCACCAAGATGATCCACATCGGCAAGCGCACCAAGTCCAAGATCGTAAGCAAGGGCATCAGCGCCGGCCACGGCCAGAACACCTACCGCGGCCTGGTCAAGGTGGACCGCTCGGCGGAGGGCGCGCGCAACCACACCCAGTGCGACTCGCTGCTCATCGGCAAGCGCTGCGGCGCCCATACCTTCCCCTACATCGAGGTGAAGCACCCCTCGGCCACCGTCGAGCACGAGGCCACCACCTCCAAGATCTCCGACGACCAGCTGTTCTACTGCCGCAGCCGCGGCATCTCGCAGGAGGACGCGGTGAGCCTGATCGTCGACGGCTTCTGCAAGCAGGTCTTCCGCGAGCTGCCGATGGAGTTCGCGGTGGAGGCCAAGAAGCTGCTCGAGGTGAGCCTCGAGGGTTCGGTGGGCTGACACCCACCCCTCGCTCCCGCACACCAGTACAACCAGCCGCCCGCGGGTGGACAACCGGAACCACGACATGCTGAAGATCGACAACCTCCACGCCGCCATCGCCGGGCGCGAGATCCTCAAGGGCCTCTCGCTCGAGGTGAAGCCGGGCGAGGTGCACGCCATCATGGGGCCCAATGGCGCCGGCAAGTCCACGCTCGGCAACATCCTGTCCGGCCGCGAGGGCTACGACATCTCCGCCGGCACCGTGACCTACGAAGGGCAGGACCTGCTGGCGCTGGAGCCCGAGGAGCGCGCCGCCGCCGGCGTGTTCCTGGCGTTCCAGTACCCGGTCGAGATCCCGGGCGTGAACAACACCTACTTCCTGCGCAGCGCGCTCAACGCCCAGCGCAAGACGCGTGGCGAGCCGGAACTGGACTCCATGCAGTTCCTGAAGCTGGTGCGGCAGAAGCTCGCCACCCTGCACCTCGACGACCAGCTGCTGCACCGCGGCGTCAACGAGGGCTTCAGCGGCGGCGAGAAGAAGCGCAACGAGATCTTCCAGCTTGCGGTCCTGGAACCCAGGCTCGCGATCCTCGACGAGACCGACTCCGGCCTCGACATCGACGCGCTGAAGAACGTCGCCGACGGCGTCAACGCGCTGCGTTCGCCGGAGCGTTCGTTCCTGGTGATCACCCACTACCAGCGGCTGCTCGACTACATCCGCCCGGACGTGGTGCACGTGCTCGCCGACGGCCGCATCGTCGAGTCCGGCGGGCCGGAGCTGGCATTGCAGCTCGAGCAGCACGGCTATACCTGGATCCGCGACCGCGTGGCCCCGGCAGCGGTGGCCGGATGAGCGCGCTGCTCGACTCCCTGGCCGCGGCGGCACAGGGCGACCCGGCGCGCGCCGCGGCGCTGGACGCCATCGTGCGCGACGGGCTGCCCGGGGCACGCACCGAAGCCTGGAAGTACACGTCGCTGCGGGCGCTCGAGCGCCGCGCGTTCGCACCGGCGCCGCCACGGGCGCCCGCCCTCGACCCGGCGCTGCTCGCGGGGATCCCCGGGCCACGGCTGGTGTTCGTCAATGGTCGTTTCGACGCGGCAGCGTCCGACCTCGCCGGCCTGCCCGACGGCATGGTCGCCACGGCGCACGGCGAGCGTGGCGCCGGCAACGTGGTCGAGGCGCAGCTCGCGCGTCCCGAGCACGTGTTCGCCCGCCTCAACCATGCCCTGGCCGACGCCGGCGTCGAGATCCGCGTGCCCGCGGGCGTGCAGGTGCCGATGCCCGTGCACCTGGTCTTTGCCGGCGCGCCCGTCGAAGGGGACATTGCCTGGCATCTGCGGCATTCAGTGGAACTCGGTGAAGGCGCGTCGCTGGCGCTGGTCGAGCACCACGTCGCGTCCGGCACCCACCGCCACCTCGACAACACCCGGGTGTCGCTGCGCCTCGCCGCCGGTGCCGAGCTCCGCCACGCCCGCGCGCAGCTGGGAGCCGAGGGCGCGACCAGCGTGCTCCGGACCGACGCCGTGCTGGCGACCGCCGCGCGCTACCGGCGCATCGACCTGGAGCTCGGCGCGGGGCTGTCGCGGCACGAACTCAACGTGCGCCTGGAAGGCGACGGCGCCAGCGTCGCCGCCAACGGCGTGCTGTTCGCCGGCGGCCGGCGCCACGTCGACACCCGCCTGGGCATCGAGCATGTCGCCCGCGACACCCGTTCCGAGCTGCTGTGGCGCGGCATCGGCGCCGAGCGCGGGCGCGTGGTGTTCCACGGCGGCATCACCATCCATGCCGGTGCCGACGGCAGCGACGCTAACCTGTCGAACAAGAACCTGCTGCTGGGCGAGCAGGCCGAAGTCGACACCCAGCCGGTGCTGGTGATCCATGCCGACGAGGTCAAGGCCGCCCATGGCGCGACCGTCGGCCAGCTAGACGCCAATGCGCTGTTCTACCTGCGTTCGCGCGGCCTGCCGCCGGCGGACGCGCGGCGCCTGCTGACCGCGGCCTTCGTGCGCGAGCCGCTGGCGCTGCTGCCGGAGGCGCTGCGCGAGTCGTTGCAGGACCGGCTCGACATCGCCCTCCGCGGCCTGGAGCCATGAGCGCGATGCCCACCACCGCGACACCCGTGCCCGACTGGGACGCGGTGCGTCGCGACTTCCCGCTGCTCGAGCGCAGCGTCCACGGCAAGCCGCTGGTGTACATGGACACCGCCAACACCAGCCAGAAGCCGGCCGCGGTGATCGAAACGGTGGACGCCTTCTACCGCCGCCACAACGCCAACGTCAGCCGCGCCGTGCACCAACTCGGCAGCGAGGCGACCGAGGCCTACGAGGCCACGCGCAGGGCGCTGGCGCGCTTCGTCAACGTGCGCAGCGACGAGCTGGTGCTGTGCAGCGGCACCACCTTCGCGCTGAACCTGGTCGCGTACTCGTGGGCATTGCCGCGGCTAAAGCCCGGCGACGCGATCCTGGTCACGCGCATGGAGCACCATGCCAACATCGTGCCCTGGCAACTCGTGGCCGGGCGCACCGGCGCCGTGGTCAAGGTGCTCGACATCACGCCCGAAGGCGCGCTCGACCCGGACGCCGTGCGTCGCGCGCTCACGCCCGACGTGAAGCTGTTCGCGATGGCCCACGTGAGCAATGTGCTCGGCACCGTCAACCCGGTGCGCGAGCTGTGCCGGGAGGCCCGGCGCCGCGGCATCACCACCGTGGTCGACGGCTCGCAGGCGCTGCCGCACCGGCCGGTGGACATCGCCGCGATCGGCTGCGACTTCTACGCCTTCACCGGCCACAAGATGTGCGGCCCGACCGGGACCGGCGCGCTGTGGGCGCGGCGCGAGCACCTGGCGGCGATGCCGCCGTTCCTCGGCGGCGGCGAGATGATCCGCGAGGTGAGCTTCGAGGGCACGGTGTACAACGACGGCCCGCAGCGCTTCGAGGCCGGCACGCCGAACATCGCCGGCTTCGCCGGCCTCGGTGCCGCGGTCGACTATCTCGGGGCGCTGGGGATGGCACACGTCGAGGCGCGCGAGCAGGCGCTGCTGGCGCATCTGGGCGAGGAACTGCGGCAGGTCGAGGGCATCCGCATCTTCGGCACCGCGCCGGACAAGGCGGCGGTGGTTTCCTTCGTGCTGGAAGGCGCGCACGCGCACGACCTCGCCACCCTGCTCGACCTCGAGGGCGTCGCGATCCGCTCGGGCCAGCATTGCGCGCACCCGCTCCTGGCGTGGTTCGGCGTCGCCGCCACCTGTCGCGCCTCGCTCGCCTTCTACAATACCCACGACGAGGTCGAGCGTTTCGTCGCCGCGCTGCGCAAGGTGCGCACTCTGCTCGCGTGAGTCCTGCCGGTGGGTGCAGTTCTCCCGTGGCAGCCGCCATCGCGGCGAGCCCTTCCCGCACACGCGCGCGGCCGCCGCCGCTCCCACCAAAGCCAACTGCACGGTCCGAATCCATGCCCGGTCTCCAGTTCCGCGACGCGACCCCTGGCGACATCGATGCCATCGTCGCCCTCGTCACCTCCGCCTACCGCGGCGAGCCCAGCCGTGCCGGCTGGACCACCGAGGCCGACCTGCTGGACGGCGACCGCATCGACCCCGACGTGCTGCGCGCGGACCTCGCGCGGCCGCGCAGCCGGGTGCTGCTGGCCGAGCGTGACGGCGCGGTCGTCGCCTGCGCCCACGTCGCCGACGAGGCCGGCAGCGGCTACTTCGGCATGTTCGCGGTCGCGCCGCGCCTGCAGGGCGCCGGCATCGGCGACCGGGTGCTGGCCGAGTGCGAGCGCATCGCGGCCGGGGCATGGGCGCTGCCGCGCATGCGAATGACGGTCATCGACGTGCGCGATGCGCTCATCGCCTGGTACGAGCGTCGCGGTTACCGGCGCACCGGCATCCACAGGCCGTTCCCGTACGGCGACACCCGCTTCGGCATCCCGCTGCGCGACGACCTGCGGTTCGAGGTACTGGAGAAGTCTCTGCAGGGCGCCGCACCTGCCGGCAGGCCGGCTCCGGAGCACGCACCATGAGCGACTGGATCCGCGTCTGCGCCACGTCCGAACTCCTGCCGGGGGAAACCGCCGTCGCCTGGGACGGCGACACGCCGATCCTGGTGGTGAACCTCGACGGCGACCTGCACGCGCTCGAGGACCGCTGCAGCCACGAGGACTTCGAACTCTCCGCCGGGAGCGTCGATGCCGCCGAGGGCAGCATCGAGTGCGTGCTCCATGGCGCCCGGTTCGACCTGCGCGACGGGCGGGCGCTGTGCGCCCCGGCCTACACGCCGGTGCCCAAGTTCCCGGTCAAGGTCGAGGACGGCGCCGTCTGGACGCGGGACGATCGGGGCTGAGCCGCCAGCCCTGTTGTCAACGCGAACAATTCTCATTTAAGATGCGCGGGTCCTGACGACACCGCCACCGCCACGTCGCCGGATCCCCGCCGCACCTGCCCTGCCTGCCCTCCCGGCGGACAGGTGGTGCCTGCAACTCCGGTCCCCGACGAGCCCTCCATGTCCCAGCGCGCCCCGCAGTTCCGCCGCCACCTGCTTGCGGCCGCCGTCCTCTCCGCCGTGGCGGCCCCTGCGTTCGCGCAGGCCGCCGCGACCGGGGCCGCCGCGGCCGCCGCCACCGACCTCGACCGCATCGTCGTCACCGCCGCCGGCTTCGAGCAGAAGCTCACCGACGCTCCGGCCAGCATCTCGATCATCACCCGCGAGGAGCTCCAGGAACGGCCGTACGTGACGCTGACCGACGCGGTCCGCGACCTGGAGGGCGTGGACGTCGGCGAGACCTCGGACAAGACCGGCCAGAAGACCATCAGCATCCGCGGCATGGGCGCCGACTACACCCTGGTGCTGATCAACGGCCGCCGCCAGAACAACCACGGCGACATCTATCCCAATGCGTTCGGCGGCAACCAGTTCAACCACATCCCGCCGCTGGACATGATCGAGCGCATCGAAGTGATCCGTGGCCCGGCGTCGACGCTGTACGGCGCCGACGCCCTGGGCGGCGTCATCAACATCATCACCCGCAAGGTCTCCGACCGCTGGCGCGGGTCGGCGACCCTGACCCACAACCTGCAGGAAGAGGACGCCTTCGGCAGCGACAGCACCTTCGACGTCGCGGCGATGGGTCCCCTGGTCCCGGGCCGCCTCGGCCTCGGCGTCCGCGGCTCGCGTTACGAGCGTGACGCGTCCACGCCGGAGTACGACGTGGTGGTCGATCCGGCGGGCGTCGAACACGAGCGCGTGCTGGGCTTCGGCGGCGGCGGCAAGACCGTCGACAACACCAACGAGAACGTCGGGTTCACCCTCGACTGGACACCGAACGACCGCCAGAGCCTCACCTTCGACTACGACCGCTCCGAGCAGTCGTACGACAACACGCCGTTCACCAACAACCTGGGCACCACCGCATATCCGTTGGGCACGGTCGACAGCATCGAGACCATCTGGCGCGACCAGGCCGGGAGGGTGCAGCCGCGCGTGGGCTACGCCGGCGAACAGGCGTTCAGCCGCGAGCAGTGGGCGCTGGCCTGGGACGCGGCCTGGTCGTTCGGCGACAGCCTGGTGTCGCTGGCGCGCATCGAGACCGGCAACCACGGCCGGACGCTGCCGTTTTCGGTGGTCGAGCGCCAGTTGCTGCAGCAGATGTACGACGGCACCGGCGCCTACGCGGGGCTGGCCGAGCCCGAGCGCATGGCCCTGGCGGAGGCGGCCTTCCTGCCCCGCCCGAAGCGCGCCATGGAGAGCAGCCAGTACACCCTGGACGCCAAGCTCGACGTGCCGTTGGAAGGCATCGGCGGCAGCCACCATGTCGTGGTCGGCGGGCAGGTCATCGACGGCGAACTCGAGGACGGCGTGTTCGGCATGGAATCCGGCGGCTACGGCAACGGCACCGTGCAGGAACACGAGATGTGGTCGGTGTTCGCCGAGGACAACTGGAGCCCGTCCGACGCGCTCACCCTCACCCTCGGCCTGCGCCACGACGACCACAACCTGTTCGGTGGGCATCTCAGCCCGCGCGCGTACGCGGTCTACGACCTCTCGCCGACCTGGACGCTGAAGGGCGGCGTGAGCACCGGCTACAAGACGCCGAAGACCACCGACCTGTACGACGGCATCACCGGCTTTGGTGGCCAGGGCACCAGCCCCTGGGCCGGCAACCCGGACCTCGAACCCGAGACCAGCGTCAACAGCGAGATCGCGCTGTACTGGAACTCGGCCGACGGCGACCACGGCTTCAACGTCACCGCGTTCCGCAACGACTTCGAGGACAAGATCGAACGCGCGGAAACCAGCCGGAGCTGCACCGAGACCGGCGGCGTGCGCCCGTGCGTCAACCTCGGCGAATTCTGGGCGGTGCTCGGCACCGGCAACGTCAACCAGTACGTCAACATCGACGAGGCGCGGATCCGCGGCGTCGAGATCGCCGGGCGCTACCGCATCGCGGCGCCACTCTCGATCCGCGGCAACTACACCTACACCGACAGCGAGCGGCTCAGCGGCGACGAGGCCGGCCTGCCGCTGACCGAGGCCGCGGAGCACATGGCGAACGCCACGCTCGACTGGAGCGCCAGCGACCGCATGAGCGTGCAGCTGATCGCGGAGGCGCGTTCCGAGCGCTACCGCGGCAGCACCGACGACGACGGCCGCCCGCGCTACTACGAGGGCTACGAGGTGCTGCACCTGGCGGCGCAGTTCGTGGTCAACGACCACGTCACCCTCGCCGCGCGCATCAACAACCTGCTCGACCAGGACTTCACCAGCTACCGCACCGTGTTCAACGACAACGGCGACGGCACCTGGACCCCCGAGTACCTCGACGACTACAACAACAAGGACAAGGCGCGGAACCTGTGGATGAGCGTCAACGTGCGCTTCTGAGGCTCGCCGCACCCGATCCGAAGGCTTCCTCCTCGCCAGCCGCACCTGCCAGCGATCCACCCCGGCCATTGCCGCACCAGCGAGTCCTCCCATGTCCCCCATCAAGAGCCGCAAGCATCCCACCCCCGCGCACGGCGCACGCCCGCTGACTGCCGCCACCCTGCTCGCGGGCATCGCGTTCGCCGCGCCCTTCACGTCGCAGGCGCAGGACGCTGGGCGCGCCGTGGGAGACGACGCCCGCACGCTCGACCGGCTCGAGGTCCACCACGACCGCATCAAGCGCTACGGCGGTGACGCGCTGTCGTCGCCGAAGTTCACCCAGCCGCTGCTCGACACCACGCAGACCATCCAGGTGATCGGCAGCGACCTGTTCAACGAGCAGGGTGCCACCACGCTCGCCGACGCCCTGCGCAACAGCTCCGGCGTCGGCACCTTCTACGCTGGCGAGAACGGCAACACCACCACGGGCGACGCCATCTACCTGCGCGGCTTCGATACCTCGGGCAGCATCTTCGTCGACGGCGTGCGCGACCTCGGCTCGATCTCGCGCGACATCTTCAACATCGAGCAGGTGGAAGTGGCGAAAGGGCCGGCCGGCACCGACACCGGCCGCACGGCGCCGTCCGGGTCGATCAACCTCGTGACCAAGCGGCCGTTCCTGCGCGACGCGTCGGCGGTGTCCGCCAGCGTCGGCAGCGCCGACCAGGCCCGCATCACCGGCGACTTCAACACCACGCTCGGTACAGCCGGCACCGCGTTGCGCGTCAACGTGATGGCGCAGGAGGGTGGCGTGGCGGGTCGCGACTTCGTCGAACGCGACCGCTGGGCGGTCGCGCCCTCCCTCGGCTTCGGCCTCGACGGCGCCACGCGCGTCTACCTCGACCTGCTGCACGTCGAGCAGGACAACGTCCCCGACGGCGCGGTGCCGACCATCGGCCTGCCCGGCTACACCAGCCCCGACCCGGAACGCCCGTTCCTCACCGACGCGCCGCGCGTGGACCCCGGGAACTTCTACGGCACGCGCTCGGACTTCGACGATGTCAGCGCCGACATGGTCACCCTGCGCGTGGAGCACGACATCGGCGATGCCTCCCGGCTGCACAACACAACGCGCTGGGGCCGCACCCGCCAGGACTACATGTTGACCGCGTTCATGGGCACGCCGGCGAACATCCTGACGCCCGATCCGTCGGACTCGGCGACGTGGACGATCGCGCGCAGCACCCCGACGTTCAAGGACCAGCTCAACCGCATCCTCACCAACCAGACCAGCCTCACGACCGCGTTCGCGACCGGCGGCATCGGACACGCCCTGAGCACCGGCGTGGAGTTCATCCGCGAAGAGCTGGAAACACGGGGTACCTCCGTGCAGGGCGGGACGGCCTGGCCCGCGGCGAACCTGTACGCGCCCGACCGCGACGTCACCGGCCTCGAATGGTCCCGCAACGGCGCCGGCGGCAGCGGCCGTACCGACACCGTGGCCGCATACGCCTTCGATACGCTGACCCTCGACCCGCGCTGGGAACTCAACGTCGGCGTGCGCGTGGACCGCTATGAAACCGACTTCAGCAGTAGGGTCGTGTGCGGTGGTCGCGGCGCGCCGCCATGCGGGAGCCTGCCTCCGGGCTCGGTGGTGCCGGGCGTGGACGCCGAGGCGTCGGACACGCTGTTCAACTGGAAGGCGGGCGTCCTCTACAAGCCCGCGGACAACGGCAGCGTCTACGCCAACTACGCGGTCGCCAAACAGCCGCCCGGCGGCGCCAACCTGGAGCTCAGCAATTCCGCCAGCAATGCCAACAACCCGGCGCTGGAGCCCCAGGAGGCACGCACCGCGGAGATCGGCACCAAGTGGAACCTGCTCGACGCGCGGCTGCTGCTGACCGCCGCCGTCTACGACACCGAGGTACGCAACGAGATCTTCGTCGATACCGATTCGGTCGTGTACCAGACCGGGCGCAAGCGCGTGCGCGGCGTCGAGATCGGGGCGGTCGGCAACCTCACCGACGCCTGGGCGGTCTCGGCCGGCTACACGGTCATGGACACCGAAGTGGTTTCAGGAAGCCCCGTCGCGAGCGACGGCTCCACCGAACTCACCTACACCCCCGACAGCGCGTTGACCGCCTGGAGCACGTACCGGGTGACCCCGACGCTGAGCCTCGGCGGCGGCGCGCGCCATGTCGGCGGCCTGAAGCGCGGCACCGACGGTGCCGTCGGCACGCCCACCTCGACCGACAGCTACTGGGTGTTCGACGCCGTCGCGACCTGGATGGTCTCGCCCGACGTGGACCTGCGGCTCAACGTGTACAACCTGTTCGACGAGGAATACGTCGCTGCGATCAACAAGAGCGGCTACCGCTACACGCCGGGAATCGCACGTTCGGCGATGCTGACCGCCAACTTCCGCTTCTGACCGACCATGCCGCACCGCCCCGGGGCGGTGCGGCCACGGAGCCGACCATGCTGGTACACGTGCCCGGAGTGCTGGACCGCGAGCTGGTGGTGCGCTTCCGGCAGGCGCTCGACGCCGCCGACTGGACCGACGGCCGCGAGACCGTTGGGGCTCAGGGGGCGCGGGTCAAGCGCAACGAGCAGCTGCCCGATGCCTCGCCGCTGCGCCGGGAGCTCGGCGCGATCGTACTATCGCGCCTCGCATCCAATCCGCTCTACCACGCGGCGGCGCTGCCCCTGCGCACGCTGCCTCCCCGGTTCAACCGCTACCAGGGCGGCGGCAGCTACGGCTTCCACGTCGACGGCGCCGTGATGTCCCTGGCGGATCCGGCCGGCAGCGTGCAGAGCCTCCGCACCGATCTCTCCTGCACGCTGTTCCTGTGCGAGCCGGACGAGTACGACGGAGGCGAACTGGTGGTCAGCGACACGTACGGCGAGCACGAGGTCAAGCTGCCGGCGGGCGACCTCATCGTCTATCCCTCCAGCAGCCTGCACCGGGTGCAACCCGTGACCCGCGGCGCGCGGCTGGCGGCGTTCTTCTGGGTGCAGAGCCTGGTCCGCGACGATGCCCGACGCCAGCTGCTGTTCGAACTCGATGCCTCCATCCAGGCACTGGATGCCCCGGGTGCCGATGCCGCGGCCGTGCTGCGCCTGAGCGGCATCTATCACAACCTGCTCAGGCAGTGGGCCGAGACCTGACGCACGCGCCCGAACTCTTGCGAACGAGATTTATTCTCATCCATCCGCTACCATGGCGGCCCTGCCCGCACCCGTCCCGACACTTGACGCAGTCCGCTCCCGCCGCCGCAGGCATCGCCATCAGCCAGCAGCGCCGCGGCTTCTGGCTGCGCACGCTGCACCAGTGGCACTGGATCAGTTCGGCGGTGTGCCTGGTGGGCATGCTGCTGTTCGCGGTCACCGGGATCACGCTCAACCACGCGGCGAAGATCGAGGGCGATCCGCAGGTCGACAGCCGCGCGCTGGTGCTGCCCGCTGAGCTGCTGGCGACGCTCGCGGCGCACGACGAAGGCGACGCGCCGCTGCCCGGCACCACCGCCCGCTGGCTGGAGGACGCGCTGGACCAGCCGATCGGCCGCCGCCATGCGGAGTGGTCCCCCGAGGAGGTGTACCTGTCGATGCCCGGCCCCGGCAGCGATGCCTGGCTCAGCATCGACAAGGCCTCGGGCGACGTCGAATACGAGCGTACCGACCGCGGCTGGATCTCCTACCTCAACGACCTGCACAAAGGTCGCAACGCGGGCCCCGCGTGGGGCTGGTTCATCGACATCTTCGCCGGGGCCTGCGTGGTGTTCACGGTCACCGGGCTGTTCCTGCTGCAGATGCATGCGCGGCAACGCCCGTCCACCTGGCCATGGGTGGGGCTGGGGCTGGTGGTGCCGGTGCTGCTCGCGCTCCTCTTCATCCACTGAACCCACGCACGGGGTACGTCCATGCGCGTCAAGCTCACCATTGCACTCGGCGGACTGCTCGCGCTGCCGGTGCACGCCGCCAGCCTCGAGGTCGAGGTCGAGATCCCGTCGATGAAGGTGGCCGAGTACCACCGGCCCTACGTCGCGGTGTTCGTCGAAGGGGCCGACCAGACGGTCGCGGCCAACCTGGCGGTCTGGTACATGTCGAAGGACACCAGCGAAGGCCACGGCACCAAGTGGCTGCCCGACCTGCGCCAGTGGTGGCGCCGCACCGGCCGAACGCTGGACGTGCCGATCGACGGCGTCACCGGCCCCACCCGCCCGGCCGGCCGGCATGCGCTGAAGTTCGACGCGCGCGACCCGAAGCTGCGCGCGCTGGCACCCGGCCAGTACACGCTGGTGGTGGAGGCCGTGCGCGAGGTCGGCGGCCGCGAGCTGTTGAAGATCCCGTTCGCATGGCCGGCGAAGTCGCCGCAGACCGCGCGCGCCCAGGGCGAGCGCGAAGTGGGCGCGGTCGCGCTCAGCGTCAAGCCCTGACCCGTTTCCCCTCTTGCAGGAGTCGCACCGATGAAACGTTCCCTGTCGCTGGCGCTCGCCGTCGCCCTCGCCCTGCCGCTGCCCGCGCTCGCGCACAAGATGTGGCTGCAGCCGTCGCAGACCGTGCTGGCCGGCGAGGCACCGTGGATCACGGTCGATGCCGCCGTCTCCAACGACCTGTTCTACTTCAACCACGTGCCGCTGCGCCTGGACAACCTGGTCGTCACCCAGCCGGACGGCAGCCGCGGCACGGCGCAGAACGGCGCCACCGGCAAGTACCGCAGCGTGTTCGACATCGAACTGACGCAGCAGGGGACCTACCGCATCGCGATCGTCAACGACGGCCTGATGGCGACCTGGGACGAGGGCGGCAAGCCGAAGCGCTGGCGCGGCGACGCCCAACGCTTCGCGACCGAAGTGCCGAAGGACGCGAAGGACCTGCAGGTGACGCAGTCGGTGAACCGCGTGGAGACCTTCGCCACCAACGGCACCCCCAACGACACCGCGCTGGCACCGACCGGGCGCGGCCTGGAACTGGTGGCGGTGACCCATCCCACCGACCTGGTCTCGGGCGACCAGGCCACCTTCCGCATGCTCGCCGACGGCGAGCCGGCCCCAGGCGTCGAGTTCGAGATCACCCGCGGCGGCACGCGCTACCGCAACGCGCAGGAGGAGATCCACGCCACGACCGACGCGAAGGGCGAGTTCACCGTCACCTGGGGCGAGCCCGGCATGTACTGGCTGGAGGCGACGCTGCAGGACGACAGCCCGAGCCTGCCGATGGCGCAGAAGCGGCGCCTGGCGTACGTGGCGACGATGGAAGTGCTGCCGGAGTAACCGCGATCGACGTACGTCCCGCCGCGCCTGTGGCCGCACCGGTGCTGCATACGCTGTACGGCGAGACCATGGGCACGCGCTGGCGCGTCGACCTGTTCGCCGCGCCGTCGGCGCCGCTGCATGCCTGGCATGCGGCGGTGCAGGCGGCGCTGGACGCGGTCGTCGCGCAGATGAGCGACTGGGAACCCGGATCCGACATCAGCCGATTCAACCGCGCGCCGGCAGGCAGCTGGCATGTCCTTCCAGACGCGGCGTTCGCCGTGCTCGGCTGTGCCCTCGAGGTCGCGGCTGCCAGCGGCGGTGCGTACGACCCGACGGTCGCACCGCTGGTGGGGCTATGGGGTTTCGGTGCCCACGGCCGACCGGGCCCGGCGCCGACGGCCGAAGCTGTGGCGCAGGCACGGACCCGGGTGGGCTGGCAGCGCCTGCAGGTGGACGCGAAGGCGCGCCGCGTGTGCCAGCCGGGCGGGTGCTGGCTCGACCTGTCCGCCATCGCCAAGGGCCATGCCGTCGATGCCGTCGCCGACTGCCTGCAACGGGCCGGCGTCGCAGCAGCGCTGGTCGATGTCGGCGGCGAGCTGCGCGGTTTCGGGCGCAAGCCGGACGGATCGCCGTGGCGGGTGCTGGTCGAGGCGCCGGGAGACGACGGCGAAGACGCGGAAGGCGCTCCGCCGCCCTGCGTCCTCGTCCTGGATGGCGCGGCGGCGGCCACCTCGGGCGACCAGTGGCACCACGTCGTCGACGGCGACGGCCGCCGGCTCTCACATACGATCGACCCGCGCACTGGCCGGCCGGTGGTGGATGCGCCTGCCGCGGTCACCGTCGTCGCCGCGAGCGCGATGGAGGCCGATGCCTGGGCGACGGCGCTGACCGTGATGGGCGCGGCCGAGGGGCTGGCGTTCGCGCGCTGCCGCGCGATGGCGGCGCGTTTCCTGGTGCGCACGGCAGCCGGTAGCGAGGCGCATGCGACACCCGCGTTCGAGGCCATGCGGGTGCCGGCACGGGCGACCGGCGGCGACCGGGCCCCACCACGCCCGGTGGAAGCACCCCCACGATGAGCGCGACACGGACGGGATCCGGACAGGTACTGGTGCTGGTGCTGCTGGCGGCTGCGGCCCTGGCGATGCTGCCACTGCACGACGACCCGTGGTGGTCCGCGGCGCCCCGGCCGGAGCGCTGGCTCGCGGCGGCGGCCATCATCGTCGCGTACCTGGGCGGCTGCGGCTGGAGCCTGCGCGACGCGTGGCGCGCCCGCCGCGCCAGTGCCGCGCCCGCCCGTACCGCCGGGTCGGCGCCCGCGAGGCAGGACGCCGTGCTCGTGGCCCATGCCAGCCAGACCGGGTTCGCGGTGGAACTTGCGGAGCGCACCGCGCAGCTCCTGCGCGACGCGGGCATGCCGGTGGACGTGGCCGACCTCGGAGGCGTGGATGCCGGACGGTTGCGCCGCTGTCGACGCCTGCTCGTCATCGCCAGCACCACCGGCGAGGGCGATGCACCGGATCCGGCGCTCGCGTTCGTCGCCAGTGCGATGGCCGCACCTGCGGCACTCGGCGGGCTCGCCTACGCCGTCCTTGCACTGGGTGACCGCAGCTACGGGCATTTCTGCGGCTTCGGGCACGCGCTGGATGCGTGGCTGCGCGCCTCGGGCGCAACGCCGCTGTTCGACCTGGTCGAAGTCGACAACGGCGACCCGGCGGCGCTGCGGCACTGGCAGCACCACCTGGGCGTGCTCGCCGGCCGGCCCGAGTCGCCGGACTGGACGCCGGTGCGCTACGAGCCGTGGCGGCTCGCGGTGCGGCGCGAGCTCAACCCCGGCAGCGCCGGTGGCGCCGTGTTCGAGATCGCGCTCGAGCCGCCGCACGGGGCGCGGCCGTCGTGGCAGGCGGGCGACATCGCCGAAGTGGGCCCGCGGCAGGCGCCTGCGGCGGTCGCGGCCTTCCTGGCCGCGACGGGCATCGAGGATGCTGCCGACGCCGCCCGGGCCGCGGGCGACGCCGACGGCCCCCCTGCGCTCCGCGACCTGCTCTCGCGCTCACACCTGCCGGAGCCCGGGGCGGTGCGCGGGCTGGACGCCGCGACGCTCGCACGACAGCTGGAGCCCCTGCCCCACCGCGAGTATTCGATCGCGTCGACCCCGTCCGACGGCCGCGTGGACTTGCTGGTGCGCTGCATGGCGCGACCCGACGGCAGCCCCGGCATCGGCAGCGGCTGGCTGTGCAGCCACGCGCCGGTCGGCGGTACGGTGGACCTGCGGATCCGCAGCAATCCGAATTTCCACGGGCCGGAGCCATCGCGGCCGCTGATCCTGGTCGGCAACGGCACCGGCCTGGCCGGACTGCGCGCGCACCTCAGGCAGCGCATCGCGGCCGGCGGCCGGCGCAACTGGCTGGTGTTCGGCGAGCGCAACGCGGCCGTCGACTGGTTCCACCGCGACGAGATCGAAGCCTGGCACGCGCGTGGCGACATCGAGCGGCTGGACGTCGTGTTCTCGCGCGACGGCGGGCCTCATCGGTACGTGCAGCACGTGCTGGAGGCGCGCGCCGAGGCGGTGCGGGCGTGGGTGGACGATGGTGCCGCGATCCTGGTGTCGGGCAGCCTCCAGGGCATGGCACCGGGCGTGGATGCGGCGCTTCGAGGGATCCTGGGTGATGCGGTGCTGGAGTCGATGCGCGCCGCGGGACGCTACCGGCGGGACGTGTACTGACGCCGGCACGCTGCGGCACCGGAGGTGCGGGCGGCGGCGTGGCTGGGGGTCCGGGTCGCGGCCAGCGGCCGCTCCTACAGGGATCGGGGCGGATGCGAGGGACGGGCGGGATCCGGTCGCGGCCAGCGGCCGCTCCTACAGGGATCGGGGCGGATGGAGGGACGGGCGGGATCCGGTCGCGGCCAGCGGCCGCTCCTACAGGGGGGGCGTGGCGACGGGGTCGAGGCGGATGAGGAGGGCTTCGCCGCCGCCCTCGAGGGCGTGGCGGGTGCGCATGCCGTGCGCGCGCAGCAGGGCGGTGTCGCCCATCGCCAGCGGCGGCAGCGCGGAGTCGGCGGCGAAGGCGGCGGCGCCCGCGAGCAGGTGGACGGCCCAGGTGCTGCCCGGGTCCACGAAGATCACCATCGGCCCGACCAGCGGCCGGTGCCAGAGCTGCGCGGAGAACGCGTCGCGCCGCCACATGAGGTTGAAGTCGTGGGTGGGACCGTCGAGCAGGCGCCCGGTGACGGCGTCCTCGCCTGCGAAGCGGCAGCGCCCATGGGGCGGCGACAGGGTGATCGACGGCCTGCCGTCCATGTCCAGCTGCAGGCCGTTGCCGGACAGGAGCACGAGCTCGCGGTCGACGCCGGGAAACGTCGAGAACGCGGCATCCTGCTCGATCTCGGCAATCGACAGCCGCCAGTGCCAGTCGCTGCCGGCGGTGCCGGGCTCGGCATGGATTTCGCGGGTCCAGCCGGCGCCGTTGCGCCAGCGCTCGCGGCGGTATTCGTAGGCGGGGATCACCCGCGATGGCGTCGGGCCGATGTCCATGGCCCGATTGTAGGTGCCACGTGCCGAACGTGCGCCTGGTGCCGGTGCCGCCCGCGCGCACGTCCCGGTGCGCGCGGACGGCGGCGACATCCGTGTCAGGCGTCCCTGCCGATCCGTGGCGCGTCCCTGCGCCTCGACCGGCGGCGGCACCTCCTGTGCCGCCGCCAGCGAGCGGGATCAGCGCTGGGCGACGCCCTTGCCCTTGGCCGGCGCGGCCTTGGCGGCGGCCGGCCTGGCGGCACCGCCGCCGACCACGATGCGATCGCGGTTCTTCTCGACCGTCTTCAGCCCGATGCCTTTCACCGTGGCCAGCTGCTCCGGGCTCTTGAAGGCGCCGTTGGCCTTGCGGTGGGCGACGATGGCCTCGGCCTTGGCCATGCCGACGTTGACGAGCACGCGCTCGATGGTGGCCGCGTCGGCGGTGTTGATGTTGACCTTCTCGTTGGCGAAGGCGCTGCCTGCGATCACGAGCGAGAGCAGCAGCGGGGCGAGGATGGACTTCAGCGACGTCATGGGTGCATCTCCTGGGTGATGTTGGAATCCGTTCCGCCAGCGGACTCCATGCCGCCGACATCGCCAGTGTCCGCAGCCAGCCGTGCTGCACGTATCGCCGCGACCGCCGCGGTCGCGCCGGCCGACTCCGTGCCCCCCGGTGGGAAAAGTCCCACCACGCCCCGCGCGATAGAATCGACGACCCCCGACTCCGCGAGACCATGCCATGGACACCAGCCCCCTCGATCCGCAGCTCGTCGAGCGCTTCGTGGCCGAGATGTGGGACGACGAGATCGTGCCGCAACTGGTCGAGTACGTCCGCATCCCCAACAAGTCGCCGATGTTCGATGCCGACTGGGTCGAACACGGCTACATGGAGGATGCGGTGCGGCTGATGGAAGCCTGGGCGCGGGCACGGCCGATCCCCGGCATGCAGCTCGAGGTGGTGCGCCTGGAGGGCCGCACGCCGCTGATCTTCATCGACATCCCGGCCAGCGGCGAAGGTTCCGGCGACGACTGCATCCTGCTCTACGGCCACCTCGACAAGCAGCCGGAGATGACCGGCTGGGACGACGACCTGGGCCCGTGGAAGCCGGTGCTGCGCGACGACAAGCTGTACGGCCGCGGTGGCGCCGACGACGGCTATGCGATCTACGGGTCGCTGGCGGCGATCATGGCGCTGCAGGCGCAGGGGGTGGCGCATGCACGTTGCGTGGTGCTGATCGAGGCCTGCGAGGAGTCCGGCAGCTACGACCTCCCCGCCTACGTCGACCACCTCGCCGACCGCATCGGCATGCCGTCGCTGGTGGTGTGCCTGGATTCGGGCTGCGGCAACTACGACCAGCTGTGGTGCACCACGTCGCTGCGCGGCCTGGCCGGCGGCAACTTCCGCGTGCAGGTACTGGACGAGGGCGTTCACTCGGGCGATGCGTCGGGCGTGGTGCCGTCGAGCTTCCGCCTGCTGCGCCAGTTGCTGTCGCGGCTGGAGGACGAGGACACTGGCCGCATCCTTCCCGACGGCCTGCACGTGGAGGTGCCGGCCGAGCGCATGGCGCAGGCGCGCCGCTGCGCCGACGTCCTGGATACCGCGATCTACGACAAGTTCCCGCTGCTGGACGGCATGCGCCCGATGGCCGACGGCGACGATGCCCTGACCGAACTCGTGCTCAACCGCACCTGGCGCCCGGCGCTGTCGGTGACCGGCATCGACGGCATGCCGCCCCTGGCGTCGGCCGGCAACGTGCTGCGCCCGCACACGGCGGTGAAGCTGTCGCTGCGGCTGCCGCCGACGCTCGACGGCCGCAAGGCGGGCGAACTCCTGCAGCGCACGCTGCTGTCGGACCCGCCCAACGGCGCGAAGGTCACGCTCGAACTGGAGAAGGCTTCGTCGGGCTGGAACGCGCCCGCCACCGCGCCCTGGCTGGAACGCGCGATCGACGGCGCGAGCCAGGCCTTCTTCGGCCGTCCCGCCATGTACATGGGCGAAGGCGGATCGATCCCGTTCATGGGCATGCTCGGCGAGAAGTTCCCCGGCGCACAGTTCATGATCACCGGCGTGCTCGGCCCGCATTCGAATGCGCACGGGCCCAACGAGTTCCTGCACATCCCGATGGGCAAGCGGGTCACCGCCAGCGTCGCGCAGGTGATCGCCGCGCACCACGCGGCGAGCCTGCGTGGCGAGACCCGCGGCGTAGGCGTGGCCGCCGACAGTGGCGAACGCCACGGCGACCACGGCTGCTGCTGACCGCCCGCCTTCACGGCCACGCTGCTAGCCTCCGCCGCCATCCCCGAACCGGACCCGTCGACCATGGAAGCACTGCTCGGCAGCACCAACTGGCTCTACATCCTGCTCATCGGCTTCGTCGTCGGCGTGCTGGCGCGGTTCCTGAAACCCGGCCGCGACAGCATGGGCATCATCATGACCATCCTGCTCGGCATCGCCGGCGCGATGCTCGCCAGCTGGGTCGGCCAGGCGCTGGGCTGGTATGCACCCGGGCAGGCGGCCGGCTTCATCGGCGCGCTGCTCGGCGCGATCGCGATCCTGGTCGTGGTCAGCCTGTTCCGGGGACGGCGCCGGCGCCTGCGCTAGGACGCGGCGCTACCAGGGGCTGAGCACCCGGGCGATCACCTGCCCGGCGAGCTCGGCCGGCGCCAGCTGCATCGTGTCCAGTACCAGCTCCGGCGATTCCGGCGGCTCGTAGGGCGAGTCGATCCCGGTGAAGTTCGGCAGGTCGCCGCGGCGCGCCTTGGCATAGAGGCCCTTGACGTCGCGCCGCTCGGCCTCGGCCAGCGGCGTGTCGACATGGACCTCGATGAACTCGCCCTCGGCGAACAGCGCGCGCGCCGCCGCGCGCTCGGCGCGGAACGGCGAGATGAAGCTCACCAGCACGATCAGCCCGGCTTCGGTCATGAGCTTGGCGACCTCGGCGATGCGGCGCAGGTTTTCGACACGGTCGGCATCCGTGAACCCGAGGTCGCGGTTGAGGCCGTGGCGGACGTTGTCGCCGTCGAGCAGGTAGGTGTGGCAGCCGCGCGCGAGCAGGCCGGCCTCGACAAGGTTGGCGATCGTGGACTTGCCCGCGCCGGAAAGCCCGGTGAACCACACGCAGCGGGGCTGCTGGCCCTTGAGCGCCGCGCGCGCGGTGCGATCGACGTCGAGCACCTGCCAGTGCACGTTGTCGGCGCGGCGCAGGCCGTGGCGGATCATGCCGCAGGCCACCGTCGCGCGGGTCAGCGGGTCGATGAGGATGAAGCCGCCGAGTGCGTGCTCCTGTGCATAGGGCGCGAACGCCACCACCGCGTCCAGCGACAGCGTCACCTCGCCGAGATCGTTGGCCTCGAGCTGCTTGGCGGCCAGCGGCTGCAGGCTCTCCGGCTCGAGGCGGTGCTTCAGTTCGCTCACCCGTGCACCGACGATGCGCGTGCCCAGCTTGATCTGGTAGCGGCGACCGGGCAGCAACGGCGCGTCGTCGAACCAGAGCAGGTCGGCGGCGAACTGGTCGCTCGATGCCAGCGGCGCGGACGCGGCGGCGAGGACGTCGCCGCGACCGGCGTCGACATCCTCCTGCAGGCGCACCGAGACCGCCGCCCCGCCGCGGACCGCCGTGCAGGGGCTGCCGGCCTGCGCCAGTTCCGCCACCGTCGCCAGCACCCCGCGCGGCTCCACCCGCACCGCGTCGCCGCGGGCGAGCGCACCGGAGGCCAGGGTGCCGGCGAGCCAGCGGCCACCGCCGCCGTCGCGCAGCACCGCCTGCACCGGCAGGCGCGCCGGGAGCGTGGGCTCCGGCCGCGACGGCGCGAAGCCTTCGAGGTGTTCGAGCACGCTCGGCCCCGCGTACCACGCCATCGCCTCGGATCGCACGACCACGTTGTCGCCGACCGCGGCGGCCACGGGGATCGCCGCCACGTCGCCGATGCCCAGTCGTGCGGCATGCGCGCGGTAGGCGTCGGCGATGCGTTCGAACACGCCCTGGTCGTACCCGGCGCGGTCCATCTTGTTGACCGCGAGCACCACGTGGCGCACGCCGAACAGCGCCGCGATCGCGGTGTGGCGCCAGGTTTGTGCCAGCAGGCCGCGGGTCGCGTCGACGAGCACGATCGCGAGATCGGCGGTGGAGGCACCGGTGGCCATGTTGCGCGTGTACTGCGCGTGGCCCGGGCAGTCGGCGATCAGGTAGCGGCGCGCCGGCGTCTCCAGGTGGCGCCAGGCGACGTCGATGGTGATGCCCTGCTCGCGCTCGGCCTCCAGCCCGTCGAGCAGCAGCGCATAGTCGATGTCGCCGCCGCGCGTGCCATGGCTGGCGCTCGCGCGCGCCAGCGCCGCGCGCTCGTCGTCGGGCACGCGGCCTGCGTCGTACAGCAGGCGCCCGATCAGCGTGCTCTTGCCGTCGTCGACGCTGCCGCAGGCGACGATGCGCAGGACGTCGTGCGCCATCAGAAATAGCCCTCGCGCTTCTTCTTCTCCATCGAATCGCCTTCGGCATGGTCGATCAGGCGCCCTGCGCGTTCCGACTGCACGCTGGCCTCCATCTCGGCGATGACCGCATCCAGGTCGCTGGCGCCGGATTCGACGGCACCGGTGAGCGGGTAGCAGCCGAGGGTGCGGAAGCGCACGCGGCGCAGTTCCGGCACCTCGCCGTCGTCGAGCCGGAAGCGCTCGTCGTCGACCATCACCAGCGCGCCGTCGCGGCGCACCACCGGGCGCTCGGCGGCGAAGTACAGCGACACCAGCGGGATGCGCTCGCGGCGGATGTAACGCCACACGTCGAGTTCGGTCCAGTTCGACAGGGGGAACACGCGCACGCTCTCGCCGCGGCCGACGCAGGCGTTGTAGAGGTTCCACAGCTCCGGGCGCTGGCGGCGCGGATCCCAGCGCTGGGCGGCATCGCGGAACGAGAACACGCGCTCCTTGGCCCGCGACTTCTCCTCGTCGCGGCGCGCACCGCCGATGGCGGCGTCGTAGCCGCCGGCGGCCAGCGCCTGCTTCAGCGCCTGGGTCTTCATCACCTCGGTGTGCACGCTGGCGCCGTGGCTCTGCGGGCCGATGCCGTCGCGGACGCCGTCGGCGTTCACGTGCACGCGCAGCTCGACGCCGGTCTCCGCGGCACGGCGGTCGCGGAAAGCGATCATCTCGCGGAACTTCCAGGTGGTGTCGACGTGCAGCAGCGGGATCGGCGGCCTGGCCGGGGCGAACGCCTTCAACAGCAGGTGCAGGAGCACCGAGCTGTCCTTGCCGATCGAATACAGCATCACCGGGTTGCGGCACTCGGCCGCGACCTCGCGCAGGATGTGCAGGCTTTCGGCTTCGAGACGGTCGAGGTGGTCGCCGCCCGCGGGGGTCGTCATCGGTCGGTGGGGCCGGCAGGGCGCGCCGTGGCCACGGGCGGCACGGCGTCGGGCGCGCATTGTAGCGAGCGCGTGGCTTCGGCTCCCGAGGCGAGCAGGCGGTCCACGTCGCCGCGGGCGGGAATGCTGTCCTGCGCACCGAGCCGGGTGCAGGCCAGGGCGGCGGCCGCGCACGCCCGGCGCAGCGCGGGCGGCAAGCCCTCGCCGGCTGCCAGCGCCGCGACGAGTGCACCGCAGAAGGTGTCACCGGCGGCGGTCGTGTCCACCACGTCCACCGCAAACCCTGCCTCGTGCACGACGCCGTCGCCGGAGCGGGCACAGCACCCGCGCCCGCCCAGTGTAACCACGATGCAAGGCACGTCGAGCGCCGCCAGGGCCGCCGGGATGTCGTCGCCGATGCCGGAGATCGCGGCGAGCTCGCCCTCGTTGACGATCAGCAGGTCGACGCAGGCGAGGAGTGCCGCGGGCAATGCCTGCGCCGGCGCGGCGTTGAGTGCCACCGCGACCCCCTGCCCGCGCGCCGCCGCCGCCCAGGCCGCCACCGCGTCCAGCGGCGACTCGAGTTGCAGCAGCAGCCAGTCCACGCCATCGAGCGCAGGCAGGTCCGCCGCGCGCAGTGTCGCATTGGCGCCGGGCGCGACCACGATGGCGTTTTCGCCGTCGTCGGCGACGCAGATGAAGGCGGTGCCGGTGGCGGTGCCCGCGGCCCGGCGCAGCACGAGGCCGACGCCGGCATCGCGCAACGACTGCTCCACCGGTGCCGCGAAGGCGTCGTCGCCCAGTGCGAGCAGCATGCGCGTGGTGGCGCCGCCCGCGCGTGCGCAGGCCACGGCCTGGTTGGCGCCCTTGCCGCCGGGGAAGGTCTGCAGGCCGCGGCCGAGGATGGTTTCGCCCGGCACCGGCACGCGTGGCGCGCGCACCACGAAGTCGAGGTTGGCGGATCCGGCGACCAGCACGCCGCCCGCGCGTGCCTCGCTACGCCGACCAGCCGGCGGAAGCGCGCCGGCGCCGTCCATCGCGCGTGCCATCCTCAGGCGCGCCCGTAGACATCCTCGTAGCGGACGATGTCGTCCTCGCCGAGGTAGTCGCCGGACTGCACCTCGATCAGCTCCAGCATCTCCGTCGCCGGGTTCTCGAGCCGGTGCCGCGCGCCCAGCGGGATGTAGGTCGACTGGTTGGCATGCAGCTCGAAGACGTCGTTGTCGCGGGTCACGCGCGCGGTGCCGCGCACCACGATCCAGTGCTCGGCGCGGTGCCTGTGGGACTGCAGCGACAGGCGCGCACCGGGCTTGACCTTGATGCGCTTGACCTGGAAGCCGTCGGCGGCGTCGATCGAGTCGTAGCTGCCCCAGGGCCGATGCACCTCGCGGTGCAGGATGGCGTGGCTGCGCTGCTCCGCTTTCAGGCGCGCGACCACTTCCTTGACCTGCTGCACGCGGTCCTTGCGCGCGACCAGCACCGCGTCGTCGCTCTCCACCACCACCAGGTCGTCGACCCCGACCATGGCCACCAGCCGCCGCGCGTAGGCGAAGTTGTTGTGGCTGTCGATGGCGATCACGTCGCCGTGGTGGGCATTGCCGTCGGCATCCTGCGGGCTCACGTCCCACAGCGCCGACCAGGAGCCGACGTCGTTCCAGCCGATGTCCACCGGCAGCACCATCGCGCGGTCGGTCTTCTCCATCACCGCGTAGTCGATGGAGTCCGCCGGACAGGCCTTGAACGCCTCGACGTCGAGCCGGACGAAGTCGCCGTCGCGCGCGGCGCCGTCGCAGGCGGCACGGACGGCGCCGAGGATGTCGGGGCGGAAGCGGCCCAGCTCCTCGAGGAAGCACGACGCCCGGAACAGGAACATGCCGCTGTTCCAGTAGTAGCTGCCGTCGGCGACGTAGCCTTCCGCGGTGGCGAGATCGGGCTTCTCGACGAAACGCGACACGCGGCGCACGCCGTCGGCCCCTGCGGCGGCCTCGCCCTGGATGTAGCCGAAGCCGGTCTCCGCGGACTGCGGCACGATGCCGAAGGTGACCAGTGCGCCGCCCTCGGCGGCCGCGGTGGCGGTGGCGACCGCGGCGCGGAAGGCTTCCGGATCGCGCACCACGTGGTCGGACGGCAGCACCAGGAGCAGCGGGTCCGCGCCATTGGCAGTGGCCTGCAGTGCGGCGGCCGCGATCGCGGGCGCGGTGTTGCGGCCCACGGGTTCGAGCACGATGGCTGCATGCGCCACGCCCAGCAGGCGCAACTGCTCGGCGGCGAGGAACCGGTGCTCCTCGTTGGCGACCACGATGGGCCCGCCTGCAGCCAGCGGCGCCACCCGCAGCCAGGTCTCCTGCAGCATGGTGCGGTCGCCGACCAGGGGCAGGAACTGCTTCGGGTAGGCCTCGCGCGACAGCGGCCACAGCCGGGTGCCGGAGCCGCCGGACAGGAGCACGGGCTGCAGATCGGTCATGGCCGGACTCCGGTGGATGCGGGTGCAGGGACGGTGAGTTTACCCTGTGCGCCACCGGCGCCCGCCGGCTGGAGAGCGCATGCCCGACACATCCGCCACACGCGAACAGCAACGCCTGGAGTGGGCGCGGGAGGCCACAGGCGCCGCCCACGCCGCGCTGCTGCGTGCCTCCACCGACGCCGGCTTCCGCAGCTACTGGCGCACCGACGGCATCGCGCCGCCGCTGATCGTCATGGACTCGCCGCCGGAACAGGAGGACGTCGCGCCCTGGCTGCAGGTGCGCGACCTGCTCGAGGGAGGCGGCGTGCGCGTGCCGCGGGTGCTCGCCGAAGACCGGGCCCGCGGCTTCCTGCTGCTCGAGGACCTGGGCGCGGACACGCTGCTGCACGTGCTCGACCCCGACAACGCCGACGCCCTCGTCGAGGCTTCGCTCGCGGAACTGCTCCGGCTGCAGGCAATCCCGGTGCCGGCCGGATTCCCCGCCTACGACCGCGCCCTGCTCGAGCGCGAGCTGGGGCTGTTCGACGCCTGGTTCCTCGAGCGCCACCTGGGCGTCGTGCTCGACGACACGGACCGCGAGGCTCTTGCCTCGGCCGGGACGTTCCTGGTCGCACGCGCGCTGGCGCAACCGCAGGTGCTGGTGCACCGCGACTACATGCCGCGCAACCTGATGCCGGTCGCCGGCGGCGTCGCGGTGCTGGACTTCCAGGACGCGGTCCGCGGTCCCCTCGCCTACGACCCCACCAGCCTGTTCAAGGACGCCTTCCTGAGCTGGCCGGCGGCACGCGTGGAGGCGTGGCTGGAGCGCTACCACGCGCTCGCCATCGACGCCGGCCTGCCCGTCCCGTCACTCGCGCGCTTCCACGAAGACGCGGCGCTGATCGGCGTGCAGCGGCATCTCAAGGTGCTCGGCATCTTCGCGCGCCTGCACCATCGCGACGGCAAGCCGAAGTACCTGGCCGACGCGCCGCGCTTCGTCGCCTATCTGGACGAGGTGGTACCACGGTATCCGGCGCTGTCCGGACTGGACCGCCTCCTCGATCGCCACGTGCGGCCCGTGTTCGCCGCCGGCGCAGGCGCCGTGGAGTGAAGGCCATCGTCCTCGCCGCCGGGCTCGGCGCGCGCATGCGCCCGCTCACCGACCACACGCCGAAGCCGCTGCTCCGCGTCGGCGGCATCCCCCTGGTGGAATGGCACCTGCGCCGGCTGGCAGCCCTCGGCGTGCAGGACGTGGTGATCAACACCTCCTGGCTCGCCGACCGCTTCCCGCCCGCGCTCGGCGACGGTGCGCGCTGGGGCCTGCGCCTGCGCTACTCGTACGAAGGACCGACGCCGCTGGAGACCGGCGGCGGCATCCTGCATGCCTTGCCACTGCTGGGCGGCGGCGACGCGCCATTGCTGGCGGTGAACGGCGACATCTGGACCGACTACGATTTCGCGCGGCTGCCGTCGGCACCCGCGGGCGATGCGCACCTGGTGATGGTCGACAACCCCGGGCACAACGCGCGCGGCGATTTCGCGCTGGACCAGGCGGGTCGCCTGCACGCCGACGGCAACGCGCGCGCCACCTTCGCCGGCATCGGCGTCTACCGGCCGCACCTGTTCGATGGCTGGCGGGAGGCGATCGGCGATTGCGCGGGCGCCGAACACTCGCCGCCGCGTTTTCCGCTCGCGCCGCTGCTGCGCGCGGCGATGCTGCGCGGCAGGGTGACCGGTGAACTGCACCGCGGCGCGTGGACCGATGTCGGCACGCCGGAGCGCCTCGCCGCCCTGGATGCGGAACTGTCCCGCGACGCCTGAGTCGCCGGCAGGCCGTCGCCATCGCGTGGCATGCACCGCGTTCGGGCGTATGCTGCCGCGCCTCGACCCGCCAGGACGCTGACGATGCACGAGGCCGTGTCCCGCCATGACCACCCTGCCCGCCCGCCGCGCGCATACGCCCTGCCGCTGGCCCTGCTGGTGCTGGCGATGACCACGGCCTGCGCCGGCACGCCGGCAGCGGCGCCCACTGCCACCATCATCGTGGTGCGCCACGCCGAGAAGCAGGCGGATGGCGACGATCCCGTCCTCGCCCCCGCGGGCCAGGCGCGCGCGCAGCGGCTTGCCGACGCGCTGCGCGGGCAACCGCTGGATGCGGTCTACGCCACCCGCTACCGCCGCGCCCTCGAAACGGCCGCGCCCACCGCGCGCGCGCATGGCCTCGAGGTGCGCCAGTACGATGCCTCCGGAACGGCGACCGACCTCGCGGCGCGCCTGCGGCGGGACCACCCGGCCGGCACGGTGCTCGTGGTCGGCCACAGCAACACCGTGCCGGGCATCGTCTCGGCCCTGTGCGGCTGCGCCGTCGACCCCGTCGACGAGGCGACCTATGGCGGCCGCTACGACGTCACCCTGCCGTCCACTGGCGAGGCGGGGCTGGTGCAGGGCCGGTTCTGAGATGGCCGATACGCCGTCCCGGCCGAACGACGCGCGTGCGCTCCAGGACGACCTGGCGGCACGCGTCGAATCGCGCGACCGCTTCCGTTCCCCGCTGCGCACGCTGGCCGCGTTCGCGGTCAGGCCCAACTTCGACGGCACCGCCACCCGCGCCGGCGTGGTGATGATCGACATCGCCTCCGGCGACGTGCTCGCGCGGGTGGCTGCGGACGCGGACGCCGCAGGGCCGCCCGTCGACGGGATGATGTCGTTCCATCTCCTGCCGGCGCTGCTGGCGGCGCTCGACCGGCTGCCGGACCTTCCCGACCTCGCGATGGTGTCGGGCCACGGCATCGCGCACCCGAAAGGCCTCGGTGCGGCCGCCCACTTCGGCGTCGCCGCCGGGCTGGCCACGGTGGGCGTCGCCGGCGACATCCTCACCGGTACCGGGCCGGAACCGCACCAGGTGCGCGGCGCCTACACGCCATTGCGGCATGGGCGCCGGCAGATCGGATGGCTGCTGCGCAGCAAGCCCGGGGAGCCGCCGCTGGTGGTGTCGCCCGGACACCGGGTGGCGATGGCATCGGCCGCGGATCTCGTCATGCGCTTCGTCGGCGACGACCGCCTGCCCGAGCCGATGCGCCTGGCCATGGCCGCGGCGGGCTGAGCGCCCGGGGTTAATCACGTCGGGCGTGACGACGCTGTGCAGCGCAACATCGGAAACAAGACCTGGGTCACAGAACGACACTCCGACTGCGCACACCATCGAGTGGCGCGGCGCCTTCCGTCCTGTGCCGCCAAGGGGAAAACGATGATCAAGACACGCCTGCTGGCTGCGGCATGCCTGCTGTGGGCCGCATCCGCCCACGCCCAGACCGCCCCCACCGAGTGCCCCACGCTTCCGGCCGACAGCGGCCTGGGCTGGGAACGGCTGGACAATCCGGGCTTCACCTTCTGCAAGGCCATCCGCCAGGATGCGACCCAGGCGTTCGCGGTGATGATCACGGATGACTCGCCGTTCAAGCCCAAGCGTGGGGACCGCATGGAAGAGACGGTCATCGACGGCCGCGAATCGCACTGGTACCGCAGCGAGCTCGCCGCCCGCCCGGACCTGCTGGTGCGCGAGACGCTGATCGAGCTCGACCGCGACCACGTCGCCCACATCTCGCTCCGCGCCACCTCGCAGGAAGAACTCGCCCGCTCCTTGCAGATCGTGGAAAGCCTCCGCTTCGGCGCCACGCGCCTTAGCAGCAACTAGCATTCCGCCGCAGCAGGCTCTGCAAGGCAACAGCAAAGCAGTTTCTCGGCTTCGGCTGGTGCGCCGGCATCAGGGGCACTGCTAGCGGCTCGGTCAGCCATCCATGGCTGACTCGCCGCCCGCGCACATCCATGTGCGCTTTACGCAGTACCCCGGACGCCTGCGCCGTAGCTTATGGATGGCGTCGCTTCGGCGCCCGAAGAGCGCCCGTGATCACTCTGGGGTTCAAACTGCTCCCGCTGTGTACGAAACGGCTCCACCTCTAGCCGCGTTGAGCAGGCTCACGCAACAGACCTGCGAGAACCTACCGAGATCTCGTACAAACGAAGCTGCTTCGGCAGCTTGCCGTTGCCGTTGCCACAGGAAGCGGACTGACATCATCAGCTGAAGCGCTGGCGTCCGCAGGTACTGCGTAGAGCGCACATGGATGTGCGCGGGCGGCGAGTCAGCCATGGGTGAGCACAGGCCGCTTGCGCGGCACTGCCGCGCGGCCTTTGCGAACGCCCGGCGCGCTGCGCCGGGCCGGACCGGCCGCAGGCCGGGCTGACCGAGCCGCTAGCAGTGCCTGCGGATGCCAGCGCTCCCGCCGGAGCCAAGAACCTCCCCCCGCCTTTGCCGTTGCCTTTGCCTCCGAACGCGGCAAGTGCCGCCGGCGCTAGATGCGGCGGAGGCGCCAGGCCTGGTGGATGCGGGGGTTGCGGGCGTAGTCGGGGGGGATGGTGCGGGGGGTGATGTCTTCGCAGGTGGCGAAGAGGCCGACGGCGTCCTCGTCGAGACGGAAGCGGCGGTAGTTGTTGGAGAAGTACAGCACGCCGTCGCGCGACAGGCGGGCCACCGCGGCGCGGAGCAGGCGCACGTGTTCGCGCTGCATGTCGAAGTCGTCGGCGCGCGCCGAGTTGGAGAAGGTGGGCGGGTCGCAGAAGATGAGGTCGTAGACTTCCGCGTCCGCCTCCAGCCACGCCATCGCGTCCGCCTGCACCAGCTGGTGGCGCGCGCCGCGGATGCCGTTCTCGCGCAGGTTCTCGCCCAGCCACTGCAGGTAGGTCGCCGACAGGTCCACGCTGGTGGTGGAGTCCGCACCGCCGACGGCGGCGTGCACGGTGGCCGCGCCGGTGTAGCAGAACAGGTTGAGGAAGCGCTTGCCGCGCGCCTCGCGCGCGATCTCCAGGCGCAGCGGGCGATGGTCGAGGAACAGCCCGGTGTCGAGGTAGTCGAACAGGTTGACGCGCAGGCGCACCGCGCCCTCGCGCACCACGAGATGGTCGCCGCGGCGCTCGCTGCCCGCGTCCTGGGCGTACTTGCTGCCGCCCTTGCCGCGCGCGCGCACCTTGGTCGCCACGCGCTCGCGCGGCAGGCCGAAGACATCGCGCGCGGCGACGAGGATCTCGCCGAAGCGCCGCCGGACATCGGCCTCCGGGATGTCCTTCGGCGCCGCGTACTCCTGCACGTGCAGCCAGGTCGCGTCGGGATCGTCGGCGTCGGTGTAGACGTCGATGGCCGCCGCGTACTCCGGCAGGTCGGCGTCGTAGACGCGGTAGCAGTCGACCACGTCGCGCGCGCGCCACGCCTTCAGGGCGCGGAGGTTCTTGCGCAGCCGGTTGGCGAGCATCTGCGCGCCCGGAGACAGCGCGCGCGGCGCCTCGTCCTCGCGCTGCGGTGGCTGCACGGGGTCGGCGACCAGCAGGCTCACCTCGAGCGCGCCGTTGAACATCGGGTAGGTCTTCAGCGCGCGCAGGCCGGTGGCGCGCGCGAGATCCGGGCTGCCGCACAGCAGGCTCGCGCGCCAGCCGGGCACGCAACGCTTCAGCGTGTTGCCGAGCGTGCGGTACAGCGTGGTGTCGGCGGCCAGGCGGGCGTCGTACGGCGGATTGCACACGACCAGGCCGCGTTCGGCCGCGGGCGGCGACAGCGCGGCCACCTGGCGTTCGTCGACGCGGATGGCGTCCCGGAACCCGGCGGCGGTGGCGTTCTCGCGCGCGCTGCGCAGGGCGTGCGGGTCGATGTCGCTGCCGAGGAAGGCGTCGCGCAGCGCGTCGCGCCCGGCGCGCTCGCGCACGAGCGCGTCCTCGCGCAGCGACTGCCAGGCCTCGCGGTCGAAGCCGGACCAGCGCGACGGCAGCGCGTCGCCATGGCGCGACAGGCCCGGCGCGACGTCGGCCGCGATCGCGGCACCCTCGATCAGCAGGGTGCCGCTGCCGCACATGGGGTCGAGCAGCATGCCGCCGTCGGCGTAGATGGCGGGCCACTGCCCGCGCGCGAGCACCGCGGCGGCGAGCGTCTCCTTGAGCGGCGCCTCGCCCTGCCCGCGGCGCCAGCCGCGCCGGTGCAGCGGACCGCCGCCGAGGTCGACCGAGAGGATCCCCCGGCCGCGACGCACGACCAGGCTCAGGCGCAGGTCGGGTGCGTCGAGATCGACATCGGGCCGGGTGCCGGTGCTGGCGCGCAGGCTGTCGACGATGGCGTCCTTGACCCGCTGCGCGGCGAAGCGTGCGTGGGTGATGCCGTCACCGGAGACGTGGGCATCGATCGCGAGCGTCATGCCCGGTGCGAGATGTTCCTCCCAGGGCAGCTCCATGGCATTGCGATACAGCGCCTGCTCGTCCTCGCAGGCGAACTCCGCCAGCGGCCACAGCACGCGGCTGGCCAGCCGCGACCACAGCACGGCGCGTTGGGCATCGAGTAGCGTGCCCTCGACATTGACGCCAGCCAGGGCCGCGGTTGCGCGGGCGCAGCCAAGCGCCAGCAGCTCGTCCGCCAGCAGGTACTCCAGGCTCCGGGCGCAGCTTGCGAAGAACTTCACCGCAGCGACCCGAGGAGATCGGCGAACGCGCACGCCGAGGCCTCGACGTGCGCGGACAGGCGATGGGTGTCGTCGACCAGCAGCAGGCGTGCGCGCCGCGTCGCGGCCCAGCCGACGACGTCGCTGGCGGGAATGAGCTCATCGTCCCAGCCGTGGACGATGGTGGTCGGAACGCGGGCGGCGTCGAGCGGATGGTCGGCCTGCAGGCGGATCGGCGGCGCCATCAGGAACAGCGCCGCAGTCGGCACCTGCAACGACACCCGGCCGGCGATCCACGCCCCGAGACTCGACCCCGCGAGCACCAGCGGGCCCTGCCCCGCGCGCGCCATGGCGAGGTCGAGCAGCCGCTGCAGGCGGGCGGCGACATCGCCGAGGTCGCTGACCTCGCGACGGCCGTCGAGATCGGTGTAGTCGGGCCGCTCGTGGCTCCAGCCCAGGCGCCCGGCGACGTCGGCCAGCGCCGTGACCTTGGTCGCATCGGGTCCGCTCTCGAAGCCGTGCGACAGGATGCAGTGGCCGCGGCTCATGCCTGCGCCACCACCGCATCGCCGATACGCAGCATGCCGCCCTCGAGGATGCGCGCGCACAGCCCGCCCATGCCGCGCATGGCGTTGTAGGCGCCGGGGCCGAGCGCGTCCTCCATCTTTGAACAGGGATCGCAGGGGCCGGTGCCTTCCAGCAGGACCTCGCCGATGCGGAAGCGCACGCCCTTGAGTGCGACCAGCGGGATGCCGTCGACCACGAGGTTGCGGCGCAGCGTCGCCGGCGACACCGCGTCCAGGCCGGCCAGCGACGCGATCGCGGGCAGGTGCTCGGCCTGCAGCAGGGTGATGCCACGCTTGCCGCTGCCACCCGCGTAGCGGTCGCCGCGCAGGCCGGCGCCGGCCTCGGCCTCGGCCGCATCGACCTCGCGCACGTCCGCGCCACGCGCCGGGCGCAGCCCGATCCAGCGCACGCGGCCGCTGCGCGGGAAGCACGTCATCAGGCGGTACAGTTCGGAGTCGGCGGGCGGGAGTCGCATCGACGAATGCTAGCATCGCGCACCCGACACGAGCCTGCGCCGTGCGCATCCAACCGCTCCCGTACGAGCCCCTGCTCGCACCGCGCCCGCTGTCGGCGATCGACCTCGTGGTGGTGCACTGCACCGAGCTGCCCGACCTCGCCACCGCGCGCGCGTACGGCGAGCGCGTGCTGTATCCCGACAGCGGAACCGGCAACAGCGGGCACTGGTACATCGACCGCGACGGCGACACCGTGCGCTACGTCGACGAGGCGCGCGTCGCGCACCACGTCCGCGGCTACAACCCGCGCTCGGTGGGGATCGAACTGGTCAACCGCGGGCGCTGGCCGCACTGGCTGGACGCGGGCCACCAGGCGATGGCGGAGCCGTATCCGGAGGCACAGGTGCAGGCCCTGGTCGAACTGTTGCGGACGTTGCAGGCGCGCGTGCCTTCGCTGCGCTGGATCGCCGGGCACGAGGACCTGGACACGGAGTCGGTGCCGGCCAGCGACGACCCGGCGGCGCGGGTGCGCCGCAAACGCGATCCCGGCCCGATGTTCCCGTGGCACACGGTGCTGGCGGCGGTGCCCCTGGAGCGCCTCCCTCCCCTGTAGGAGCGGCCGCTGGCCTCGACCCGGCCACCGCGACGCCTTCGCGTTGCGGGCGTCGCACGCGCGGGGCCGCGGTCGCGGCCAGCGG
>JAYRUX010000022.1:0-47641 GCA_041918855.1 Luteimonas sp. | reverse complement strand
CTCGGCGCTGGGCTACCTCTCACCCAACGACTACGCCCGCCAACTCACGACGCCGACTGTCGCGTAAGCCTGTGCTTCTTGGCGTCCGTTCCAAAGGGACAAGTTCATCCTGCCCTGACTCGGGCGCCGGACATCCATGTCCGGCTTGTCGCAGACCACCCCACCCACCGCCTCACGCCCCACCATTCGCCGGTGCCCGTGGCACAAGCACCAGCGGCACCGCCAGCGAACGCGGCCATCCTCCAGCCGAAGAAGAGGATTCACGTACGTCGCGTGCGGGGGGATAGGTGGGGGGCGCGGAAAGTGGGCCAAGGATGGCCCACGGCCCTGAGTCAGGCCATGGATGGCCTGACCGAAGGGTGGAGCGCCCCCCGCCTGTCCCACCGCTCCAGCCGAAGCACGTGCTTCGGCTTCACAGACGAACGTCGGCGCGATCAGCCGGGCGTGGCGGCGAGCTGGGCGAGGCGGCGGACGGCGACGGAGGCGGTCGGGTAGTCGAGGGTCTTCTGCGCGGCGAGCTCGTTGAGCATCGACAGCGTGAAGCGCAGCGCCGGGTCGTCCCGCTGCATCCACTGCGCCACCTTGTCGTCGGCATCGTCGCCCGGCATCGCCATCACCTGCGCGACCAGCGCACGCTGCTGTGCCGCAAGCTCGTCCCGGAGCACGCCACGGGCGACCGCGTGCCAGCGCCCGTCGACGGCCAGCTGGTCGATCTGCGACTGCAGCCACGGCAACCCCAGCGCCTCGCCGAGGCGGAAGTGCACCCGCGCCACCTCGACCGCCGGCAGCCCGCGCTCGCTGGCGAGCTCGATGATGTCGCCACAGGGCTCCAGGTACGGCAGTGCCGCGAGCTGGAGCGCGAGGTCGTCGGGCACGCCCTTCTCCTGCCAGTCGCGCAGCGAATCCTCGTAGGCCGGCCGCTGGCCGGGGGTGAGGATGCGATCGCCGTCGCGGATGGCGTGGAAGCCGTCGTGGTAGCGCGCCACCGCGCTGGCGATGCCCGGGATCGCGCCGGGCCTGGCCAGCAGCCAGCGCGTGAACGCGCGCTGGAGGTGCCAGATCACCTGCAGCGCGTCGATCTGCACCGACTCCAGCACCTTGCCGTCGAGCGCGTCGATGCTGCTCCACAGCGTGCGCGCCTCGATCGTCTCCCGGGTGATGGTGTAGGCCTTGGCCACTTCCCCGGTGCTGCGGCCGCTGTCCTCCTCCATGCGCAGCAGGAACGTCGCGCCCATGCGGTTGATCGTGGAGTTGGTGACCGCGGTGGCGATGATCTCGCGCTTCAGCCGGTGCGACTCCATGGCATCCGAATACTGCGCCTGCAATGGCTGCGGGAAGTAGCGCTGCAGCTCGCGGGACAGGTAGGGATCCTCGGGGATGTCGGATTCCAGCAGGCGCTGGAACGCCACCAGCTTCGCGTACGACAGCAGCACCGCCAGCTCCGGCCGGGTCAGGCCCTCGCCGCGCGCCTTGCGATCCGCCAGCTCGGCATCGGACGGCAGGTCCTCGAGCTGGCGGTCCAGGAGCCCCTGCGACTCGAGGGTGCGGATGAAGTGCTGCTTGGAGCCCAGCCGCGGCACGCTCATCCGCTCCATCAGGCTGATCGCCTGGTTCTGGCGGTAGTTGTCGAACAGCACCAGCGACTCGACCTCGCCGGTCATCGAGGCCAGCAGCGCGTTGCGCGCCTCCAGCGTGAGCTCGCCTGCCTGCACCGGGATGTTGAGCAGGATCTTGATGTTCACCTCGTGGTCGGAGGTGTCGACGCCGGCGGAGTTGTCGATGAAATCGGTGTTGAGCAGGACGCCCGCCTGCGCGGCCTCGATGCGGCCGCGCTGGGTCATGCCCAGGTTGCCGCCCTCGCCCACGATCCGGGCGCGCAGGTCGCGGCCGTCGACGCGGATGGCGTTGTTGGCGCGGTCGCCCACGTCGCCATGGCTTTCGCTGCTGGCCTTGACGTAGGTGCCGATGCCACCGTTCCAGAGCAGGTCCACCGGCGCCCTGAGGATGGCCGACAGCAGCTCGTTGGGCGACATCGCGGTGGTGCCCTCGGGCAGGTCGAGCGCCTCGCGCACCTCGGGCGTGATCGCGATCGACTTCGCCGTGCGCGGATGCACGCCGCCGCCCTTCGACAGCAGGCTGGCGTCGTAGTCCGCCCAACTCGAGCGCGGCAGGCGGAACAGGCGTTCGCGCTCGGCCCAGGACGCCGCGGCATCCGGCGTCGGATCCAGGAACACGTGGCGATGGTCGAAGGCCGCCACCAGCCGGATGTGGCGCGACAGCAGCATCCCGTTGCCGAACACGTCACCGGACATGTCGCCGATGCCGACGCAGGTGAAGTCCTGCGACTGGCTGTCGCGGCCGAGCGCGCGGAAGTGGCGCTTGACCGACTCCCAGCCGCCCTTGGCGGTGATGCCCATGCCCTTGTGGTCGTAGCCCACCGAGCCACCGGAAGCGAAGGCGTCGCCCATCCAGAAGCCATGCTCGGCGGCGATGCCGTTGGCGATGTCGGAGAAGCTGGCGGTGCCCTTGTCGGCGGCGACGACGAGGTAGGGGTCGTCGTCGTCGTGGCGCACCACATCCTTCGGCGGCACCACGCGCCCGTCGACGATGTTGTCGGTGATGTCGAGCAGCGCGCCGATGAACTGGCGGTAGCAGGCGATGCCTTCGGCGAGCACCGCGTCGCGGTCGCCGCCGGCCGGCGGGCGCTTGGCGAAGAAGCCACCCTTGGCGCCGACGGGCACGATCACCGTGTTCTTGACCATCTGCGCCTTCACCAGGCCCAGGACCTCGGTGCGGAAGTCCTCGCGCCGGTCGGACCAGCGCAGGCCGCCGCGCGCCACCGGGCCGAAGCGCAGGTGCACGCCCTCGACCCGCGGGCCGTACACGAAGATCTCGCGGTACGGACGCGGCTTCGGCAGGTCCGGCACGCGGGCCGAGTCGAACTTGAAGCCGAAGTAGTCCTTCGGGCGACCGTCGGCGCCGGGCTGGAAGTAGCCCGTGCGCAGGGTGGCGTCGATGACGCTGATGAAGCTGCGCAGGATGCGGTCCTCGTCGAGGCTCGCCACCCGGTCCAGCAGCGCCTTCAGCGCCTCGCGCGTCGCGTCGCACTGCTCGGCGCGGCCGTGGCTGCGTGCCGCCACCACGCGCTCCAGCACCGCGAGCGTTCCTGCGTCGCCGCCGGCGAGGCTGTCGAACTGCACCAGCAGGCGGCGGGCACCGTCCTCGACCGCGTCGGCGCCCTCGGCGCCGGTGCGCGGGTCGAAACGGGCTTCGAACAGCTCCACGAGCAGCCGCGCCAGCAGGGGATAACGCGCCAGCGTCTCCTCGACGTAGGCCTGCGAGAACGGCACGCCGACCTGCAGCAGGTACTTGCAGTAGCCGCGCAGCATCGACACCTGGCGCCAGTCGAGCCCGGCACACAGGATCAGGCGGTTGAAACCGTCGTTCTCGGCATTGCCGCGCCAGATCTGGGCGAACGCATCCTCGAACTGCCCGGCCAGGCGCTCGACGTCGAGGTCGGCGCGTGCGGATTCGACCTCGAAGTCCTGGATGTACACCGGCACCGTGGCGCCGTCGCCGCCCGGGAGCTCGATCCGGTACGGATGCTCCGCGATCACCCGCAGGCCCATGTTTTCCATCATCGGCAGCACGTCCGACAACGGCAGGTCGGCGTGCTGGCGGTACAGCTTGAAGCGCAGCGCGCCCTCGCCCGGCTGCACGTGCGCGGCGCGGTACAGGCTGAGGCGCAGGTCGTCGGGGCCGTCGAGTGCCGCCAGGCAGGCGACGTCGTCGGCCGCGATGCCGGGCGTCGCGCGCTCGATGTAGCCCGCGGACAGGGCGCGGCCGTAGCGCGCGGCCAGCGCCAGACCCGCGGCCTCGCCGTGGCGCATGGTGAGGACGTCGCGCAGGTCGTCGAACCAGTTGCGCACGATCGAGGCGAGTTCGCGGTCCAGCGTCGCCGGGTCGATGTCCACCTGCACGCCCGCCCGTGGCCGCACCAGCATGTGCAGTTGCGCGAGCGGCGACTCGCCGACCGAGACGTTGGAATCGACGTGGTCGGCGTGCAGTGCGTCCTTGAGCATCGCCTCGATGCGCAGGCGGACGTCGGTGTTGTAGCGGTCGCGCGGGACGTAGGCGAGCGCGGAGTAGTACCGGCCGTAGCGGTCGCGGCGCATGAACATGCGGCTGCGCACGCGCTCCTGCAGGCCGAGGATGCCGAGCGCCAGGCGCGTCAGCTCCTCGGAGGAGGACTGGAACAGCTCGTCGCGCGGGAGCGTCTCGAGGATGTGCTTGAGCGCCTTGCCGCTGTGGCCGGCAGGCTCCAGGCCCGACGCCTTCATCACGTGCTCGTAGCGCTCGCGCACGATCGGGATGTCCCACGGGCGGCGGTTGTAGGCGCTGGAGGTGTACAGGCCCAGGAACCGCTCCTCGGACACCGGCCTGCCGTCGGCGTCGAACTCGAGCACGCCGATGTAGTCCATGTACCCCGGGCGGTGCACGGTGGAACGGGCATTGGTCTTGGTCAGGATCAGCGCGTCTTCCGAGCCCGAGTTGGGCATGAAATGCGCCGCCAGCGATTTCAGCAGGCGCGGCTTGCCGACCTCGCGGCCCCGCAGCAGCCCAAGGCCGGTCCCTTCAACGGCGGACAGCACTTCCTCGTCGCCACGCTGGCCGACGCGATACTCGCGGTGGCCGAAGAAGGTGAAGTGGTCCTCCGCGGCCCAGCGCAGGAAGTCCTGCGCCTCCTGGCGCTGCGCCGGGGTGAGTGGCATCTGGCGGTTCGGCAGGTCGTCGGCGACGGCGAGCATCTTGGCGCGCATGGCGGCCCAGTCGGACACGATCGCGCGGACGTCGTCGAGCACGCCGCGCAGCGCCGACTCGATTTCCGCCGCGGCATCCGCCGCCTGGCGGTCGATCTCCAGGTGCATCAGCGACTCGGTCGCGCCCTCGCCCACGGCGAGCAGCGTGCCATCGGCCGCGCGCGCCATCGGCATCACCGGATGGCCGAGCACGTGCACGCCCACGCCCAGGTCGGCGAGCGCCATGGTCACGGAATCGACCAGGAACGGCATGTCGTCGTTGACCACCTGCAGCACCGTGTGCGGCGATTCCCAGCCGTGCTCCTCCATCGCCGGGTTGAACAGCCGGATGCTCGCCGTGCCGGGCCTGCGCACGCGCGCGAAGTCCAGCAGGTCGTTGGCGAGCGCCGCCCAGCCTTCGGCGCTGTGCAGTGGCAGCTCCTCCTCGGTCATGCGCCGGTAGAACGCGGCGGCGAATGCGCCTGCATCCTTCTGGCGTGCGTCGCCCGCGCGGGTGCGGATGGCGGCGAAGATGGGTTCGAGGAGATCGGCGCGCGCGGAGGCGACGCCGGCGGCCGCGGTGTCGCGGGCCGGATCGGGATTGGCACTCATGGTGAGCGGGTCCTTTGGTGGACTAACGCAGTCCGGTTTCGTTGCGGGCGATGACCAGGCGCTGGATCTCGCTGGTGCCCTCGTAGATCTCGGTGATCTTGGCGTCGCGGAAGTAGCGCTCCAGCGGCATTTCCTTCGAGTAGCCCATGCCGCCGTGGATCTGCACCGCCTGGTGGGCGATCCACATCGCGGCTTCCGACGCGGTGAGCTTCGCGACCGCGGCCTCGGTGCTGAAGCGGCCGCCCTGGGACTTGACCCACGCCGCGCGCAGCGTCAGCAGCAGGGCGGCGTCGAGCTTGCACTTCATGTCCGCGATCTTGGACTGGATCATCTGGAACGCGCCGATCGGCTGGCCGAAGGCCTGGCGCTCGCGGACGTAGGCCAGCGAGGCCTCGTAGGCAGCGCGCGCGATGCCGACCGCCTGCGAGGCGATGCCGATCCGACCGGCGTCGAGCACGCCCATCGCGATCTTGAACCCCTGGCCTTCCTCGCCCAGCACGTCCTCCGCGCGCGCGACGTAATCCTGGAACTCGATCTCGCAGGTGGCCGACGCGCGGATGCCGAGCTTGGGCTCGGTCTTGCCGCGGTGGAAGCCGTCGCGGTCGCCGTCGACCAGGAACGCGGTGATGCCCCGCGCGCCCTTCGAGGGGTCGGTCATCGCGAACAGCACGAAGTACTTCGCCACCGGGCCCGACGTGATCCAGCTCTTCTTGCCGTTGATCACGTAGCTGCCGTCGTCCTGCCGCACCGCGCGGCAGCGCATGGCGGTGGCGTCGGAGCCGGACTGGGGCTCGGTGAGCGCGAAGGCGCCGATCTCGCGGCCCTCCGCGATGGCACGCACGTACTGCTGCTTCTGCTCCTCGGTGCCGTGGGTGAGGATGCCGTTGCAGAACAGCGAGTTGTTGACCGACATGATCGTGGAGTGCGCGGCATCGGCCGCGGCGATCTCCACCATCGCGAGCACGTAGGCGACCGGGTCCATGCCGGCGCCGCCGTAGGCCTCCGGCACCTCGATGCCCATCAGGCCGTTCTCGCCGAGCAGGCGGATGTTGTCCAGCGGAAACTCGCCGCTGCGGTCGTGGGCTTCGGCGCTGGGCGCGATCTTCTCCAGTGCGATGCGGCGGGCCACGTCCTGGATCATCAACTGCTCTTCGCTGAAACCGAATTCCACGTCGTGCGCTCCGCGTTCGAATCGAATGGCGGGATTGTAGCCGGGCGGCGCGTCGAGCCCCAGTGTCGAGGCCGCCGGGTTGACGCGTCGACGCGCCCCCACCACAATCCATCTTTGTATCGCGATGGGAAGATATTGATGGATCTGGAGGCCTGGTCGGCGCGCCTGAAGGTGCTGGCCGACGCCACGCGGGTACGGCTGCTGACCCTTTTGGAGGGCGAGGAGCTCACGGTCGCGGAGTTGTCCGCCATCACCCGCCTGGCCCAGCCCCGAGTGTCCACGCACCTCGCGCGGCTGAAGGACGCGGGCCTCGTGCGCGACCGCCGCGCCGGCGTCTCGGCGTACTACCGCTTCGACGAGGCCGCCCTGGATTCGGCGCAGCGCAGCCTCTGGCAGACGCTGCGGCTGGGGAGCGACGATCCGCTGCTGCGCCAGGACGCCGAACGCGTCGCCGGCGTGCTGGCGATGCGCGCCGCGGACCAGAACTGGGCGGATTCCGTCGCCGGCGACATGGAACGCCACTACTCGCCCGGCCGCACCTGGGAAGCGCTCGCGCGCTCGGCCCTGCCGCTGCTGGAAACCGGCGACGTGCTCGACATCGCGTCCGGCGACGGCGTGCTGGCCGAACTGCTGGCGCCGCACGCGCACCGCTACGTCTGCATCGACGCGAGCCCGAGGGTGGTGGCCGCGGCGCGCGAACGCCTGCGCCGCTACCGCAACGTGGAGGTGATGGAGGCGGACATGCATGCGCTGCCCTTCGACGACGCGAGCTTCGACCTCGTGGTGCTGATGCACGCGCTCACCTATGCCGCGAAGCCGGCGCAGGCGGTGGTCGATGCCGCCCGCGTGCTGCGCCCGGGCGGCCGGCTGCTGCTGTCCAGCCTCGCACGCCACGAGCATCGCAGCGTGGTGGAAGCCTATGGCCACGCCAACCTCGGCTTCAGCGACAAGGAGCTGAAGAAGTTCGCCGAAAAGGCCGGGCTGGTGCTGCAGAGCACGGAGACGGTGACGCGCGAGAAGCGCCCACCGCACTTCGAAGTCATCTCCCTGATCGCGAGGAAGCCGTGAGCATGTCGCACGACGCCACACCGCAGGCTGCCGGCCGCCATGGTGCCCGTCCCCTGCCCTGGCTGCACCCCGAACGGGTCGCGCTGCTGGAAGGCGCACTCGCCACGCGCATCCTGGTGATCGACGGCGCCATGGGCACCATGATCCAGCGCCTGGGGCTGGAGGAAGCCGACTACCGCGGAACGCGCTTCGCCGACGGCCACGACCGCCTCCACGCGGACGCCGGGGTGGCGCGCGACCTCAAGGGCAACAACGACCTGCTGTCGCTGAGCCGGCCGGAAACCATCGCCGACGTGCATGCGGCCTACCTCGCCGCCGGCGCCGACCTGGTGGAGACCAACACCTTCAACGCCACCGCGATCAGCCAGGGCGACTACGGCCTCGAGCACCTCGTGCGCGAGCTCAACGCCGCCGGCGCGCGGCTCGCCCGTGCCGCCTGCGACGCCGCCGAGGCGCGCACGCCGGGCAAGCCGCGCTTCGTGATCGGCGTGCTCGGCCCGACCAGCCGCACCGCCTCGATCAGCCCCGACGTCAACGACCCGGGCTTCCGCAACACCAGCTTCGACGCCCTGCGCGAGACCTACCGCGAGGCCGTGGAAGGCCTGGTCGAGGGTGGCGCCGACACGCTGATGGTCGAGACCATCTTCGACACGCTCAACGCCAAGGCCGCGCTGTACGCGATCGAGGAAGTCTTCGACGCGCTCGGCGCACGCCTGCCGGTGATGATCTCCGGGACCATCACCGACGCTTCCGGACGCACCCTGTCCGGGCAGACCGCGGAGGCGTTCCATGCCTCGGTCGCGCACGGGCGGCCGCTGTCGATCGGCCTCAACTGCGCGCTCGGCGCCCGCGACCTGCGCCCGCACGTGGAGACGCTGGCGACGATCGCCGATGCCTACGTCTCGGCCCACCCCAATGCGGGGCTGCCGAACGCCTTCGGCGAATACGACGAGACGCCGGAAGAGATGGCGGCCACGCTGCGCGAGTTCGCGACCTCGGGCCTGTTCAATCTGGTGGGAGGCTGCTGCGGCACCACGCCGGCGCACATCGCCGCGATCGCCGCGGCCGTCGAGGGCGTGGCGCCCCGCCAGCTGCGGCGCGACGCCAGGGCTGCGGCATGAACGGTGCCCGCCACACCATCCTCTCGGGGCTGGAGCCGCTGGTCATCACCCCGGAGCTGCTGTTCGTCAACATCGGCGAGCGCACCAACGTCACCGGCAGCGCACAGTTCCGCAAGCTGGTCAAGGACGACCGCTACGAGGAGGCGGTGGAGGTCGCGCGCCAGCAGGTCGCCAACGGCGCGCAGATCCTCGACGTCAACATGGACGAGGGGATGATCGACTCCGAGAAGGCGATGGTCCGCTTCCTCAACCTGATCATGTCGGAGCCCGACATCGCCCGCATCCCGGTGATGGTCGACTCGTCGAAGTGGGAAGTGATCGAGGCCGGGCTGAAGTGCCTGCAGGGCAAGTCGGTGGTGAACTCGATCTCGCTGAAGGAAGGCGAAGCCGCCTTCGTCGAGCAGGCCCGCAAGGTGCTCCGCTACGGCGCGGCCACGGTGGTGATGGCGTTCGACGAGGACGGACAGGCCGACACCTGCGCGCGCAAGGTCGAAATCTGCACCCGCGCCTACCGCATCCTGGTCGACGACGTCGGGTTCCCGCCCGAAGACATCATCTTCGACCCCAACATCTTCGCCATCGCCACCGGCATCGAGGACCACGACAACTACGCCGTCGACTTCATCGAGGCCACGCGCATCATCCGCGCCACCCTGCCCCACTGCCATGTCTCCGGCGGCGTCTCCAACGTCTCGTTCTCCTTCCGCGGCAACGAGACCGTGCGCCAGGCCATCCACTCCGTGTTCCTGTACCACGCGATCCGGGCCGGCATGGACATGGGCATCGTCAACGCCGGCGCGATGCCGATCTACGACGACCTCGACCCGGAACTGCGCGAGCGCGTCGAGGACGTGGTGCTGAACCGCCGCCGCGACGGCACCGAGCGGCTGCTGGAGATCGCCGAGCGCTTCAAGGGCGGCAAGGGCAAGGCGAGCGTGGTCGACCTGTCATGGCGCGAGCTGCCGGTGCGCCAGCGCCTGGCGCACGCGCTCGTGCACGGCATCGACCAGTACGCGGAAGTGGATGCAGAGGAGGCAAGGCAGCTGTCGTCGCGCCCGCTGGACGTGATCGAGGGCCCGCTGATGGACGGCATGAACATCGTCGGCGACCTGTTCGGCGCCGGCAAGATGTTCCTGCCGCAGGTGGTGAAGTCGGCGCGGGTGATGAAGAAGGCGGTGGCCTACCTGCTGCCCTTCATCGAGGCCGAGAAGCTGCGCACGGGCGATACCGGCAGGAACAACGGCCGGATCGTGGTGGCCACCGTCAAGGGCGACGTCCACGACATCGGCAAGAACATCGTCGGCGTGGTGCTGGCCTGCAACAACTTCGAGGTCATCGATCTCGGCGTCATGGTCCCGGCGCAGGTCATCCTGGACAAGGCGCGCGAGGTGTCGGCGGACATCATCGGCCTGTCCGGGCTGATCACGCCGTCGCTGGAGGAGATGGGCCACGTGGCGCGCGAGATGCAGCGCCAGGGCTTCACCGTGCCGCTGATGATCGGCGGCGCGACCACGTCCCGCGCGCATACCGCGCTCAAGATCGATCCGCATTACAAGGCGCCGACGGTGTGGGTCAAGGACGCCTCGCGCGCGGTTGGCGTGGCGCAGTCGCTGGTCAGCAGCGAGCTGCGCGCGGCGTTCATGGCCGCCAACGACGCCGACTTCGCCGAAATCCGCCAGCGCCACCGCAACCGCGGCGAGGGCAAGCGCCTGGTGCCGCTGGAGAAGGCGCGCGGCCAGCGCTTCCAAGGCGACTGGGACCGCTACGCGCCACCGGAGCCCGCGCAGCCGGGCATCACCGCCTTCGACGACTACCCGCTGGCCGAACTCGTCGACATCATCGACTGGACCCCGTTCTTCCAGGCGTGGGAACTGGCCGGGCGCTTCCCGGCGATCCTCGAGGATCCGGTGGTCGGCACGCAGGCCACCTCGCTCTACCGCGACGCCCGCGCCATGCTGGCGCGCATCGTCGACGAGCGCTGGCTGCAGGCGAAGGCGGTGTTCGGGTTGTGGCCGGCCAACAGCGTCGGCGACGACGTGCTGGTGGATGTCGGCGCCGCAGGGGGGCAACTGCCGCCCGCCCTCGCCGGCGCGGCCGCGGGCGACAGGGTGGCGCTGCACTTCCTGCGCCAGCAGGTCGACAAGCCGGCCGAGCGGCCCGACTTCTGCCTCGCCGACTTCATCGCCCCGGCGGAGTCCGGCCGGCGCGACTGGATCGGGGCATTCGCGGTCACCGCCGGCATCGGCATCGACGCGCACGTGGCGCGCTTCGAGGCCGACCACGACGACTACAACGCGATCCTGCTGAAGTCGCTGGCCGACCGCCTCGCCGAAGCGCTCGCCGAGCGCCTGCACCAGCGCGTGCGCACCACGTTCTGGGGCTATGCGCCAGACGAGTCGCTCGACAGCGAGGCGCTGGTGGCGGAGAAGTACCGCGGCATCCGGCCGGCCCCCGGCTACCCGGCGTGCCCCGAGCACAGCGAGAAGGCGACGCTGTTCGCGCTCCTGGATGCCCCGGGCCGCGCCGGCATGGCGCTGACCGAGAACTTCGCGATGCTGCCGACGGCCGCGGTCTCGGGCTACTACTTCAGCCACCCCGGCAGCCAGTACTTCGTCGTCGGCCGCGTGGCCCGCGACCAGGTGGAGGACTATGCCCGGCGCAAGGGCGTGGACCGGGCGCAGGCGGAACGCTGGCTGGCGTCGAACCTGGACTACGACCCCGAATAGGCGCCCGGCGCCGCGGCGCTACCAGACCAGGTCGTCGGGGACCTGGTATTTCGGATCGGCGTAGGGGTCGTCGGCGGCCGGCGCCGCCGGGTCCACCTTCAGCGCGACCGCCGCCGCGAACAGCGCCTCGGCCTCCGCCAGCAGCGCGGCGGTGACCACGTGGTAGCGGCCATCCAGCTGCAGCACGCCCAGTTCGCCGGCATTGAGCGCCCTGAGCTGGTCGGCGGTCACGTACACGCGCTTGATCTTGCCGCCGTACTCGAAATGGCGCGCGATGTCCGCGGCAGGGTCGTTCAGCGCCTTGCCCGCGACCAGCGCGGCCACCTTCGCGCGCGCCTCGCGGCGCTGGCGCGCCTCCTCCTGCTTGCGGCGCTCGGCCTCGATGCGTTCGTCCTTCTCGCGCTGGGCGCGGATGGCGTAGGCCTTCGCAAGGTCGATGTCCTCGCGGCTGCGGGCCGGCTTGTGGCCCGTCCCGCCCTTGCCGCGGCGATCCGCGGCCGGGCCGGGCTGGCGACCGGCGCCTTCGCGCGGCGGGCGGCCGCCACGGTCGCCCGCCTTGCCGCCGCCGGCGTCCGGGCGGCGCGGCCTGTCGGGTTTCGGCGCCGGCTTGAAGCCCAGGCCGAGCAGCTGGTCGCGGAGGGTATCGCTCATCGCGGCCTCAGTAGTGGGGAGGCGGCGGCTCGTCCGCGGGGTCGGCGAAGAAGTCGCTGCGGGATTGTTTCATATGCTCCAGCGCACGGCGCAGCAGCTCCGTCGTGCGCCCCGCCTCCAGGCGCGACTCCGCGAGCGCGTCGCTCAGCTCGGCCAACGCCTGTTCCTGGAACGCGAGGCGCGTTTCCAGTTCCACCAGGCGCTGCTCGAGGCCGTCGTCCATCCTTCAGGCGGTCCGCGTCGAGCGCCCGCGACCGATGCCGTAGTAGGCGATGCCGGCGGCTTCCACCTCGGCGGGATCGTACAGGTTGCGGCCGTCGAAGATCACGGCGTCGGACAGCGCGGCGCGCAGCTTCTGGAAGTCGGGGCTGCGGAACTGCTTCCACTCCGTCACCACCACGAGCGCGTCGGCGCCCTGCAGCGCTTCGTTCGCCGACTGGCACAGCACCAGGTCGTCGCGCTCGCCGAAGACGCGCGCGGCTTCGTGCGCCGCTTCCGGGTCGTAGGCGCGGACCCGTGCGCCGGCGTCCCACAGCTGCGCCAGCAGGCGCCGGCTGGAGGCTTCGCGCATGTCGTCGGTATCGGGCTTGAACGCCAGGCCCCAGACCGCGAACGTCCTGCCGCGGATGTCGGCCCCGGTGGCGGCGTAATGGCGGCCCACCAGCGAGAACAGGTGGCCCTTCTGGCGCTCGTTCACCGCCTCGACCGCGTCGAGCAGCAGCGCCTGGTGGCCCTCCGCCTGCGCCGTCCGGGCCAGCGCCTGGACGTCCTTGGGGAAGCACGAACCGCCGTAGCCGGCGCCGGGATAGATGAAGTGCCAGCCGATTCGCGGATCGGAGCCGATGCCCTTGCGCACCATCTCGATGTCGGCACCCACCTTCTCGGCGATGGCCGCCATCTCGTTCATGAAACTGATCTTGGTCGCCAGCATCGCGTTGGCGGCGTATTTGGTGAGCTCGGCCGAGCGCACGTCCATGATCACGAACCGCTCGTGGTTGCGGGTGAACGGCGCATACAGGCGACGCAGCGTCTCCGCCGCCTCGTGGCTGGAGGAGCCGATGACGATGCGGTCCGGGCGCAGGCAGTCCTCGACCGCCGCGCCTTCCTTCAGGAACTCGGGGTTCGACACCACCTCGAATGCGATGTCCACGCCGCGCTTCGACATCGCTTCGGCGATGACCGCCTTGACCTTGTCGGCCGTGCCCACCGGCACGGTGGACTTGTCCACCACCACGGCCGGGCGCTCGAGGTGCTCGCCGATCGTGCGGGCCACCGCGAGCACGTACTGCAGGTCGGCGCTGCCGTCCTCGTCGGGCGGCGTGCCGACCGCGATGAACAGCACCTCCGCGTGGGCGACTGCCGCCGCGGCGTCGGTGGTGAATTTCAGCCGGCCATCGGCATGGTTGGAGCGCACCATCGGCTCCAGGCCGGGCTCGTAGATCGGCACCACGCCACGCTGGAGGGCCTCGACGCGTGCGGCGTCGATGTCGACGCAGATGACGTCGTGCCCCACCTCGGCGAGGCAGGCGCCGGTGACGAGGCCGACATAGCCGATTCCGAAGATCCCTACGCGCATGTGCCGTCCCCCGCCCTTATTCGGCAGCAGTTGCGTTGACGATCTCGAGCAGCTCGACCTCGAACACCAGCGTCGCGTTCGGGCCGATCGGGCCGCCGGGGGTGCCGGTCTCGCCGTAGCCCAGCGCGGCCGGGACCCACAGCCGGTACTTGCTGCCCACGGGCATCAGTTGCAGCCCTTCCTGCCAGCCCGGCACCACCTGCGACAGCGCGAACACCACCGGCTCGCCGCGGTCGTAGGAGCTGTCGAACGTGCTGCCGTCCAGCAGCGTGCCCTTGTAGTGCACGCGCACGCTGTCCTCGGCGCCCGGCTTGGGGCCATTGCCTTCGGTCAGCACCTCGTACTGCAGCCCCGAGGCCGTCGTCTCGACGTTCGGCTTCTTCGCGTTGTCGGCCAGGAACTTCTCGCCCTCGGCGAGGTTGCTCGCGCCCTTGGCCTCGGCCTCGGCCAGGCGCTTGGCCTGCACGCGTTCGCCGAACGCCGCGGCGACCTCCATCGCCTGCTCCTCGGTCATCAGCAGCTTGCCGCCCTCGAGCGTGGTGTCCACGGCGCGCATGACGGTGTCGACGTCGATCTCGCCCTTGATCGGCTCCAGCGACTTGCCGATCTGCATGCCGATCATGTAGCTGGCCTGCTCCTTCTCGGTCTTAAGCCCGGCGATGTCGGTGGCGGCAGCCGGGTCGCTGGCGGCCTCGGCCTTGTCGGCCTCCTTGTCGACCGGGGCGCAGGCCGCGAGGGCGAGGACGAGCGAAGCCGCGAGCGCGCTCGCGGCAAGGGTGCGGGTGTTGGACTTCATCGTGCTCTCCTGGAACTGGGATTGGGCCGGCGCGACGCTGCGCGCCAGGCGGGGTGGCGATGTCGACGCACGGGCCGGGTCAGAGGACCTGCAGCAGCTCGACGTCGAACACCAGGGTGGCGTTGGGGGGAATGGACCCGGGCGAGCCCTTCTCGCCATAGCCGAGCGATGCCGGGATCCAGAAGCGGTACTTGCCGCCCACCGGCATCAATCCCACGCCTTCGGTCCAGCCGGCGATCACGCCGTCGAGTCCGAACTCGGCGGGGCGGCCGCGTTCGTAGGAACTGTCGAACACGGTGCCGTCGAGGAGCGTGCCGTGGTAGTGCACGCGCACCCTCGACGTCGGCAACGGACGCGGGCCGGCGCCCTGGCGCAGCACCCTGTACTGGAGGCCGGAGGGCGTGGTGACGACGCCCTGCCCGGCGCCGTTCTTCGCCAGGAATGCCGCACCCTCGGTGGCGTTGCGGCGGCCCTCTTCGGCGGCCTTGGCCTGCATCTGCGACTGCACGCGCGCGGAGAAGGAGGCGCGCAGCGCCTGCGCGTCGGCGGCCGTGAGCCTGGGCTCGCCACCGTCCAGCACCACGCGCACGCCCTCGAGGAAGGGTTCCATGTCGATCTCGTCCTTGATCGGCGCCAGCGAGCGGCCGACGTCGCCGCCGACCAGGTAGCCCACCTGCTCCTTCGACACCTCCGGCGGCTCGGCACCGGGCGCCATGCCGGGAACCGGCTTGCCGCTGCGGACCGCGATCCGCTGCACGAGCGCCGGGCCCAGCGTCTGCGCCTCGGCTTCGGAGATCAGGGGCTCGCCACCTTCGAACGCGTTCTCGACCGCACGGCGGAACGCGGCCAGGTCCAGGTCGGGCCCCGCGGACCTGACCGAACCCGCAACGTCCATGCCCACCATGTAGCTGACCCTGGCGCGTTCGCCTTCGAGTGGCTGCGCAACCGCCGGCGTGGCCGTGGCGACGGCCGCAAGCATGGACAACGCGACCAGGCCGCGCGTGAGGAAGTTCATCCAGGACACTCCAGGGGGTCTGCGCGGCCGGCCGGTGCCCGCCGCGGGGGCGCTATTGTCGCGGCCGCGGCCCCCGGCGGCAATCGCCGCGCCGGCACGCGTTCATGGCGTCGCCGGTCCGGGCGCGGCCAGCGCGCGCTCGATCGCGGCGACCACCTCGGGTGCATCGGGGCTGGTGCGGCTGCCGTACTGCGCGAGCACGCGTCCGTCCCGGCCGACCAGGTACTTGTGGAAATTCCAGGCCGGGGCCACCCCTGTCGCCTCACGCAGCTGCCGGTACAGCGGGGTCGCCGACGGTCCCACCACGTGCACCTTCTCGAACATCGGGAACTTCACCCCGTAGGTCAACGTGCAGAACTCGCGGATGGCCGCCTCGTCCTCGTATTCCTGCTCCCTGAAGTCGCCCGAGGGGAAGCCGAGGACGGCGAAGCCGCGCTCCCCGTACGTCGCGTGCAGGCGCTCCAGCGCCTCGAACTGCGGGGTGAAGCCGCACTTGCTCGCGGTGTTGACGATCAGCAGCACCTGCCCGCCGTAGCGGGCCTGCAGGTCCACCGGCGCCTTGCCGGCCAACGGACGATAGCTGTGCTCGAGCAGCGGCCCGGCTGCGGATGCGACGCCCAACGCCAGCGCCAGCAGCGCGGCCACGCCGCGGCACCGCCATTTCGTCGCCATTGCCCGCTCCTGCCTGCCCGTCCTGCACCGAGTATGACTTCAGTTGGGTCGGCCGGCGCCAAGAGGGGCTTGACGGCACGTGATCTGGTGTTATAGTTACATACAACACCGGTTACCCAGCGCAGGACACCCGCCATGAACCGCAAGCTCCACAACTCCCTGATGGCGCTCTCGAGCACCGGCCTGCTGCTGGTCCTCGGACTGATGGTCGCAGCCCCGGTCGAGGTCGCCACCCGCACCCCGGCTGTCGCCGCCGTCGCCGACGTGCCCGCCGACGCCGGCCGTGCCCACCGCGCCGGCGCGCGCGCGGCGGCCATGGAAGCCCGCGCCCGCGCCTTCGAGGCCGAGGTGGCCGCCGCCGCCGACGCGGGCGAGGCAATCACCCTCACCGCCGCGTTCGTGGCCGAGGCCGCCACCGCGGCCGCGATCGCCGCCGCATTCGACGAACTGCCCGCCGCCGGCGCCGCGCCCGAGGCCGCCACCCCCCGCCGCGGCACCGGCCGCAGCACGCCGCGCCGCAGCGCGCGGAACGCCCTGGCGCTGCCCTACTTCTCCTTCTCCCGCGGCCTGCGCCGTGGCAACGGGGGCTGAGCCATGACCTCGATCCAGTGGAACGACGGGGCCCCGATCTACAGACAGCTGAAGGAACGGGTGGTGGCGATGATGCTCGACGGGGTGCTCAAGCCGGGCGACGCGCTGCCCTCCGTGCGACAGGTCGCGGCCGAATACCAACTCAACCCGATCACGGTGTCGCGCGCCTACCAGGAACTGGCGGACGAGGCCCTGGTCGAGAAACGAAGGGGACTGGGGATGTACGTGACCGAAGAGGCATCGAAGAAGCTGCTGGCGAACGAGCGCGAGCGCTTCCTGACCGAGGAATGGCCACTGGTGCTCGAGCGCATCCAGCGCCTGGGGCTGGCGATGGACGACCTGCTCAGGCCGTTGGCGCGCAATGGAGGTGCGGCATGAACGCCCTTCGCAACGATGATGCCGCGACCACCGGCAACGTGGTCAGCGCGCGCGGCCTGCGCAAGGCCTACCGCAACAAGCTGGCGCTCGACGGCACCACCTTCGAGATCCCCGCCGGGCGCATCGTCGGGCTGATCGGGCCCAACGGCGCCGGCAAGACCACCGCGCTGAAGGCGATGCTCGGCCTGATCCCGTTCGAAGGCGAGCTGTCGGTCCTCGGCCGCGACCCGCGCACCGAACGCGACGCGCTGATGAACGACGTCTGCTTCATCGCCGACGTCGCGGTGCTGCCGCGCTGGATGCGGGTGCGCGAGGCGATCGATTTCGTCGCCGGCGTGCATCCGCGCTTCGACCGCGCCCGCTGCCAGCGCTTCCTCGCCAACACCCAGCTCAAGCCGGCGATGCGCGTGCGCGAGATGTCCAAGGGCATGATCGTGCAGCTGCACCTGGCACTGGTGATGGCGATCGACGCGCGCCTGCTGGTGCTGGACGAACCCACGCTCGGCCTCGACATCCTGTACCGCAAGGAGTTCTACCAGCGGCTGCTGGAGGACTACTTCGACGAGCAGAAGACGATCGTGGTGACGACGCACCAGGTCGAGGAGATCGAGCACATCCTGACCGACGTGATGTTCATCCGCGACGGCCGGATCGTGCTCGATGCGCCGATGGAAGCGGTCGGCGAGCGTTTCGTCGAGGTCCTGGTCGACGCCGGCCAGGTCGAGCACGCGCGCAGCCTGCAGCCGATCGACGAGCGCGCCCTGCCCTTCGGCAAGACCGTGATGCTGTTCGACGGCGTGGCGCCCGGCGCCCTCGCCGGCCTCGGCGAAACCCGCACCCCCGGCCTGGCCGACCTCTTCGTGGCCACGATGAAAGGAACCTACGCATGAACGCCACCACCGTCGCCCCGTCCGCGGACCGCCCGCGCGCAGCGGCTGCATCGCGCTTCGGGCTGCTGCTCCGGCGCGAGTTCTGGGAACACAAGGGCGGCTTCCTCTGGGCGCCCGTGGTCGCCGGCGGCATCTTCCTGCTGCTGGCACTCATGGGGATCATCCTCGGCGAAGTCGCGCGCAGCCGGCTTTCCGACGACGTCCGCGTGGGCGACGGCATGGGCGACAGCGTCAGCATCAGCGGCCTGGACCTCGGCATGCTCACCGACCGCATGGGCCCCGAGGAGCTCGCCAACCTGGGCAACGCCGTCGACATCAGCCTGTTCATGGCGATGAGCTGGCCGCTGATCGTGCTCGCGTTCGTGGTGTTCTTCTATTGCCTCGGCGCGCTGTACGACGAGCGCAAGGACCGCAGCGTGCTGTTCTGGAAATCGCTGCCGGTCTCCGACCGCGACACCGTGCTGTCGAAGGTGGCGAGCGCCGCCGTGGTGGCGCCGCTGCTGGCGATGGCCGCGGGCATCGCGACCATGTTCGGCTTCCTGGTGATGGCCAGCGCCGTGGTCCTGCTGCACGGCGGCAACCCGCTGGCGCTGCTCTGGGGGCCCGGCAGTCCGCTCACCATCGCGGCGCAGATGGTGGCGACGCTCCCGGTCTACGCGATGTGGTCGCTGCCCACGGTGGGCTGGCTGCTGCTGTGCTCGTCGTGGTCGCGCAGCAAGCCGTTTCTGTGGGCGATCATGATCCCGCTGTTCGCCGGCATCTTCGTCACCTGGTTCCGCCTGATGCAGTTCTTCGGCGAGGGCGCGGCCTGGTTCTGGCAGCACGTCGTCGCCAGGCTTCTGCTGAGCACGGTGCCGGGCGCCGACCTGCTGTACCGCGGCGACGACTTCCGGATCGCCGCCGACGGCATCGACCAGGTCCACCAGCTGATGTCGCCCGCCGTCGCCTATGCCGCGTTCGGCAGGCCCGAGATCTGGATCGGCGCCGCCGCCGGCATCGTCATGATCCTGGGCGCGATCCGCCTGCGCCGCTGGCGCGACGAGGGCTGACCACGCGGCACGGGCGCCGACGCCGCCCGTGCCGCAACCCCCGGCAATCACCGCGCATCCAACCCGACTTTCCGACCGAACGGGAGCCACCATGCATCGCATCGCCGCCTTCCTCTGCCCCCTTCTCCTGCTGCCGGCGACGGCGGCCGCGCAGGAGCGCTGCAAGCACTCGGAGCCGCGCGAGCTCGCGCTCGAGATCGGCGACGCACGCACGGTGGTGTTCGACATCGGCGCCAGCGAACTGCGCCTGGACGGCAAGGCAGGCGCGGCAGGGCACGTCGGCGGGCAGGCCTGCGCCTCGCATGCCGAGGGCCTCGCGCAGCTCTCGCTGACGCAGGAGCGCGTGGGCGACAAGCTGGTCGTGCGGGCCGCCCGCGAGCCGCGCATCGGCATCTCCCTGGGCAACCGGTACGCCTACCTCAAGCTCGCAGCCACCGTGCCCGACGACGTCGCGGTGCAGGTGGACGTCGGCTCCGGCGATGCCTGGATCCGCGGCACCCGGTCGCTCGCGCTCGACGTCGGCTCCGGCGACGCCGACGCCCGCGGCATCGGGGGGCCGGTGTGGGCCAAGGTCGGCTCCGGCGACGTGCGCCTGGAGGAGACCGGGCCGCTGGAGGTGCTCTCGATCGGTTCCGGCGACTTCGTCGCCACCGGCATCGGCGGCGCGGTTGGCGTGGGCAGCATCGGCTCGGGCGATTTCGAGCTGTCGGGCGCCCGGGGTGACGTGAGGATCGGCTCGATCGGCTCGGGCGACGCCGACCTGCGCGACATCGACGGCAGCGTCACCGTCGACTCGATCGGCTCGGGCGACATCGACGTCGCGGACGTCCGCGGAGGGCTGCAGGTGCGGTCCAGCGGGAGCGGTTCGGTCGACCACGAGAACGTCACCGGCACCGTGGACCTGCCGCGCAGGCGCTGAACCGTCCCTCCCCGCGTCGACCGACCGGCTTTTCCGCGCCCGTCCCGAATTACGGCGGCGCGCGGACCCATCGCACTGCAACCGGAGCTTTGCATGAACGTCAAGCACGCCACTGTCCTGCTCGTCGCCCTCCTTCCGCTGGCCGGCCATGCCGGCACGATCCGCAGCGAGGTGAGGCAGGACCTCGCCGAAGCACGCGCGGAAGTCCGCGCCGACCTGGCGCGGGAACGTGCGCGCCTGGAGACGGAGAACCTGTCCCTCGGACACCTGCATTTCGGCAACGATGGCCGGCGCGAGACCAGACGGGAGCAGGCGCTGCCGGAGGGCGCAATCACGCCGGGCGGCGAATTGCGGGTCGACGGCAAGACCGTCGCCACCGACGCGGCGCAGCGGCGGATGCTGCTGGACTACCGGGCGCAGGTCATCGACATCGCCCGGACCGGCATCGACGCCGGGGAGCGGGCAGCGATCCTGGCGATCGACGCGGCCGACGTCCCGGTGTGGCGGATGGTGGCAGGCGCGATGACGGGCAGCCTCGAACGGCGGGTCGAATCGGCCGTCCTGCGCGAGATCAAGCCCGCCCTGCTGCAGATCTGCCAGCGCCTGCCGCACCTGCGCGACGCCCAGCAGGCGATCGCGGCGAGCCTGCCGGCGTTCCGGCCCTACGCCACGCTGGAGGCGGACGACGTCGCCGACTGCGAGCGCGACCTCGGCACGGAATTCGCCACCCGTTGAGCCGGGGCGCCGGTCAGCCGCCCTGGATTCCGCCGCGCGTCAGCGCGGCCGGGTCCAGCAACCGTTTCAGCTCGGCTGCAGCCAGCCCGCTGTCTTCGAGCGCGATGTCGAACACCGGCCGCCCTTCGGCGTAGGCGCGCTTGGCGATCGCCGCCGCCTTCTCGTAGCCGATGATCGGGTTCAGCGCGGTCACCAGGATGGGATTGCGGGCCAGTGCAGCGTCGATGTTGGCGGCGCGCGGCGCGAGCCCTGCGATGGCACGATCGGCCAGCAGCCGCGAGGCGTTCGCGAGCAGCCCGACGGACTCGAGCAGGTTGGCCGCGACCAGCGGCAGCATCACGTTGAGCTGGAAGTTTCCGCTCTGGCCGGCGACGGTCACCGCCACGTGGTGGCCCATCACCTGCGCGCAGACCATGGCCGTCGCCTCCGGCACCACCGGATTGACCTTGCCCGGCATGATCGAGCTGCCCGGCTGCAGCGCCGGCAGTTCGACCTCCCCCAGGCCCGCCAGTGGACCCGAGTTCATCCAGCGCAGGTCGTTGGCGATCTTCATCAGCGCGACGGCGAGCGCGTTGAGCTGGCCCGACAGTTCCACCGCGTCGTCCTGGGACGCGATGCCCTCGAACTTGTCGCGCGCGGATTCGAAGCGGGTGCCGGCCAGCGCCGACAGCGCCGCGGCCATCGCCTTGCCGAAGCGCGGGTCGGCGTTGATGCCGGTGCCGATCGCGGTGCCGCCGATCGGCAGCCGGCGCAGGCGCTTCAGCGTGTCCTCCAGCCGCGCCTGGGCCGACGCAAGCTGCGACGACCACGCCCCGAACTCCTGCGCGAAGGTGAGCGGCATGGCGTCCATCAGGTGCGTGCGCCCGGTCTTCACCAGCTTGCCGAATGCCTTCGCACGGGCGTCGATGGTCGCGCGCAGGTGGGCGATCGCCGGCAACAGGTCCTCGACCACGGCCAGCTGCGCCGACACCCGGATCGCGGTCGGCACCACGTCGTTCGAGCTCTGGCCGAGGTTGACGTGGTCGTTGGGATGCACCCGCGCCTTGCCGGAGCCGGTGGCCAGGCTGGCGATGACCTCGTTGGCATTCATGTTCGACGAGGTGCCCGAGCCGGTCTGGTAGATGTCGATGGGGAAATGGGCATCGTGCGTGCCCGCCGCGACCTCTAGCGCGGCGGCGCGCACCGCGCGCGCCACGCCCTTGGGCAGCAGCCCGAAGCCGGCGTTGACGTCGGCGGCCGCCGCCTTGACCAGGCCGAGGGCGCGGATGAAGCCGCGCGGCATCGGCCGGCCGGACACCGGGAAGTTCTCGACCGCGCGCTGGGTCTGGGCGCCCCAGAGCGCGTCGGCGGGCACCTGCAGCTCGCCCATGCTGTCGTGTTCGATACGGAATCCGCGCCGTGCCATGCACCGTCTCCGGGGTCGGCGGCCCAGCATACGCCGCGGCATGCGGGCGGCGCGTGGTGCCACCGGCGCCGGCCTCGAGCGGGGCCAGCGGGTAGAATGCGCGGCCGCCCGATCGTGATCCCGACGATGCCCGACGACGTCGACACCCAGCTGCTCGCTCTGTCCCCGCTCGACGGCCGCTACGCCGCCAAGGTCGACGCGCTGCGCCCGGTGTTCTCGGAGTACGGACTGATCCGGGCGCGGGTACGGGTCGAGGTGGAATGGCTGCTGGCGCTGGCAGCGGAACCCGGCGTGGTCGAACTCGCGCCCTTCGATGCCGCCGCGGCCGCCACCCTGCGCGCCCTCGCCGCGGACTTCCAGGTGGCCGACGCGGCGCGGGTCAAGGCCATCGAGCGCACCACCAACCACGACGTCAAGGCCGTGGAGTACTTCATCAAGGAGCGCCTGCAGGACGACGCCGCGCTGGCGCCGGCGCTGGAATTCGTGCACTTCGCCTGCACCAGCGAGGACATCAACAACCTGGCCTACGCGCTGATGCTGGACGAGGCCCGGCGCACGGTGCTGCTGCCGCGCATCGACGCGCTGGTCGACACCCTGCGTGCGATGGCCCACGACCTGGCCACGCTGCCGATGCTGTCGCGCACCCACGGCCAGACCGCGTCGCCAACAACGGTGGGCAAGGAACTCGCCAATGTCGTCGCCCGGCTCGAGCGCCAGCGCGCCCAGCTGGCGGCCGCCGAGCTCGGGGGCAAGGCCAACGGCGCGGTCGGCAACTACAACGCGCACGTGGTGGCGTATCCGGAGGTCGACTGGCCGGCCTTCTCGCGGCGCTTCGTCGAATCGCTGGGGCTCGCGTTCAATCCCTACACGACGCAGATCGAGCCGCACGACGGGATCGCGGAGCTGGCCGATGCGATGAAGCGCATCGACACCGTCTGCATCGACCTCTGCCGCGACGTCTGGGGCTACATCTCGCTCGGCTACTTCCGCCAGGCGGTCAAGGCCGGCGAAGTCGGCAGCTCGACCATGCCGCACAAGGTCAACCCGATCGATTTCGAGAACGCCGAGGGCAACTTCGGCATCGCAAGCGCGCTGTTCGAACACTTCGCGGCCAAGCTGCCGGTGAGCCGATGGCAGCGCGACCTCACCGACTCCACCGTGCTGCGCGCACTCGGCACCGGGTTCGGCCACGCGCTGGTGGGGCTGGATGCCCTGCTCCGCGGCCTGGGCAAGCTCTCGGCGAACGAGGCCAGGCTCGCCGCCGACCTCGACGCGGCCTGGGAGGTCCTGGCCGAAGCGGTGCAAACGGTGATGCGTCGGCACGGACTGCCGAACCCCTACGAGCAGCTCAAGGCCCTGACCCGCGGCCAGGGCATCACCGCCGACTCGATGCGCGCGTTCGTGGCCACGCTGGACCTTCCGGCCGATGCGCGCGAGCGCCTGCTGGCGCTGGTCCCGTCCGGCTACACCGGTCTCGCCGGGCAACTGGCGCGCGAGGTCTGAGCGATGCCCGCGTCGCCCGCCGGGCGACGCCGGGCGGTGCGACCCCCGGGGCGATGGCGTAGGCTTTCCGCCATGCCGCCGCCGATCGAGATCCACGCCACCACCGACCTGCCGCTGGGCATGCCCGCGGCGGATTTCCTGCGCGACTACTGGCAGAAGGCGCCGCTGCTGGTGCGCGGCGCGTTCCCACGGTTCGCCGCACCCGGCTTCGAGCCGCCGATCACGCCCGAGGACCTGGCCGGGCTGGCCTGCGAGGACGGCGCACTGTCGCGCCTGGTCGAGCACGATCGCGCCAGCGATGCCTGGACCCTGCGGCAGGGGCCGTTCGAGGAAGACCTGTTCCCGGGCCTCGGCGACCGCGACTGGACCCTGCTGGTGCAGGACGTCGACAAGTGGGATGCGGACGTGGCCGCGCTGCTGCCGGCGTTCGCCTTCCTGCCGCGCTGGCGCGTCGACGACATCATGGTCAGCTTCGCCGCCACCGGCGGCTCGGTCGGGGCCCATGTCGACCAGTACGACGTGTTCCTGCTGCAGGCCCAGGGCCATCGTCGCTGGCAGGTCGATGCCTCTCCCGCGCCGCCGCTGGGCTTCCGCGACGATGTCGAGCTGCGCCTGCTGCGCAGTTTCACACCCACGCACGACTGGGTCCTGGGGCCGGGCGACATGCTCTACCTGCCGCCCGGCGTGCCGCACCACGGTGTCGCCGAGGATCCCTGCCTGACGTTCTCGGTCGGCATGCGCGCGCCGGCGGCGGCGGAACTCCTCGGCGACTACATCGACACCCTCGCCGCCTCCGCCGACGAGGCGCTGCGCTACCGCGACCCCGACCTCGCGCCCGCACGCGACCCCTGGGAAATCGATGCGGCGGCGATGCAGCGCGTGGTCGAGGCGCTCAATGCGATCCGCATGAACGACCCCGACGTGCTCGGCGACTGGTTCGGCCGCTTCGCCACCACGTACCGCAGCGCGGGCGTCACCGCCGACGAAGGCGCGACGGTGCCGCGCATCGAACTGGAGTGGAGCCTGCAGAACGGCGCGCTCCTGCACCGGCACCCGTGGTCGCGGGTGGCGTGGCGGCGCGCGAAACGCGGCGCGCGGCTGTACGTCGACGGCCAGGACTTCGCGCTGCCGGTGCGCGACGCCACGCGGCTGGCGTCGGCGCACGTGGTCGACGGCCGGGCCTGGGATGCGCTGTCCGACGCGGGCCGGGCCTGCCTGTACGCGCTGCACGCGCAGGGCCGCTACGTCCTCGACACCGGCGAGGACGCGGAGGACGCCGGGTGAGTGCCGCGGCCCCGTTCCAGGTGGAGGTGGTGGACTACGCCGCGGCCGCCGCCGACCTGCACGCGGTTCGCGACGCGGTGTTCGTGCAGGAACAGCAGGTTCCCGCGGACCTCGAGCGCGACGCACTCGACCCGCAGTGCCGGCACGCGGTGGCGCGCGACGCCGCCGGCCGGGCCATCGGCACCGCGCGGCTGACCCCGGACCACCGCATCGGCCGCATGGCGGTGCTCGCGCCCTGGCGCAACCGCGGCGTCGGCAGCGCGCTGCTCCAGGCCCTGCTGCGGCTGGCGCGCGAGAGCGGATGGCGCGAGGTCGCCCTGCATGCGCAGGACGGGGCCGTCGCCTTCTACCGCGCCCACGGCTTCACCGCGGTGGGCGAACCGTTCGTCGAGGCCGGGATCGGGCACCAGGCCATGCACCGCCGCTTCGACCGGCCGCAAGCGGTGGCCGACCGCGCCACGGCCGTCGCGGTGACGCTCGACCTCGTGGCTGCGGCGCGCCGCCGGATCTGGGTCTACAGCCGCGAACTCGACCCCGGCCTGTTCGATGACCGCGGGGTGGTCGAGGCGCTGCGCGCCTTCGCCACGCGGCGGGCCGGTGCCGAGGCCCGCTTCCTGCTCCAGGACGCGGCGGCACCGCAGGCCGCGCATTCGCCGCTGCTGGTGCTCGCGCAGCGCCTGCCGAGCGTGTTCCAGTTCCGCGAGGTGCAGGATCCGGTGGACCGCGGCTTCGCCGCGGCCTACCTGGCCACGGACGCCGGCGGCTATTACTACCGCGGCCTCGGCCACCGTTTCGACGGCGAGGCGGAGGCCGACGCGTCGGGCCGGGCACGGCAGCTGGCGGATAGTTTCCGGCCGGTCTGGGAGCGCTCGCGGCCGGTCAGCGAGTTCCGCGCCCTGGGCATCTGAGCGACCCCTGACGGCGGCCGCGCGTGGGTGCCGCATGATGCCCGGCAACGGGGGCCAGCGGGTATACTTCACGATTCAGTACACCCTGCCTGCCCGGGCCGGACAAACCGTTCCGGATCAGGCGCTTGCCCCCTTGCCAGAGCCCAGCACAGTCGACGTGGACAGTCTCCTCAAGCAGTTTGCGCAGTCATCCCAGCTCGGCGCGAACGCCGCCTATATCGAGGATCTGTACGAGCAGTACCTCGTGGATCCGGACAGCGTCGGCGCGAAGTGGCGCAGCTGGTTCGACGGGCTCGGTGGCCGCGATTCCGGCGACATCCCCCATTCCGCGGTCATGGAGGCGGTTGCCGCCGCCGGGCGCCGCGCCACGCGCGGCGACGTCCCCGCGGCGGGCGCCGGCGACGAACGGGAACGCTCGGTCGGTCGCCTGATCACCGCCTATCGTTCGCGCGGCCACCTCGGCGCCGAGCTCGACCCGCTGGGCATGTCCGGCAAGCCCGAAGCCCCCGACCTCGGGCTCGCCTTCCACCGGCTGTCCGACGCCGACCTGTCGAGCGAGTTCAGCACCGGCGGCGTGGCCGGGCGCGAGCGCATGAAGCTCGGCGACCTGCTGGCCCTGCTCAAGGCGACCTACACCGGCGCCATCGGCGCCGAATTCATGCACATCGCCGATGCCGAGCAGCGGCGATGGATGTACCAGCGGCTCGAGGCGGCCGCCGGCAACTACGGCCGCAGCGACGACGACAAGCGCCGGATCCTGGAGCGGCTGTCGGCCGCCGAGGGCCTGGAGCGCTACCTGCACACCAAGTACGTCGGCCAGAAGCGCTTCTCGGTGGAGGGCGGCGAGTCGCTGATCCCGCTGCTCGACGACCTCGTGCGCCGTGCCGGCGTCGACGGCGTCAAGGACATCGTCATCGGCATGGCCCATCGCGGCCGGCTCAACGTCCTGGTCAACATCCTGGGCAAGTCGCCGCGCAAGCTGTTCGACGAGTTCGAGGGCAAGTTCGAACACCCGGTCGGCGACCGTGCCCACACCGGCGACGTGAAGTACCACATGGGCTTCAGCGCCGACATCGCCACCCCGGGCGGCCCCGTGCACCTCGCGCTGGCGTTCAATCCGTCGCACCTCGAGATCGTCGATCCGGTGGTCGTGGGCAGCGTGCGTTCGCGCCAGCTCCGCCGCGGCGATACCGCGCGCCGGCAGGTGCTGCCGGTGCTCCTCCATGGCGACGCGGCGTTCGCCGGCCAGGGCGTGGTGATGGAGCTGTTGCAGATGTCGCAGGCGCGCGGCTTCGCGGTCGGCGGCACGGTGCACATCGTGATCAACAACCAGGTCGGCTTCACCACCAGCGATGCCCAGGACGCACGCAGCACGCTGTACTGCACCGACGTCGCCAAGATGGTCGGCGCGCCGGTGCTGCACGTGAACGGCGACGACCCGGAAGCCGTGGTGTTCTGCGCCCAGCTCGCGTTCGAGTTCCGCCAGCGCTTCGGCAAGGACGTGGTCATCGACCTGGTCTGCTACCGCCGCCACGGCCACAACGAGGCCGACGAGCCGGCGGCGACGCAGCCGCAGATGTACCAGGTGATCCGCGCCCACAAGACCACCCGCGAACTCTATGCCGCGCGCCTGGTCGAGGAAGGGCGCCTGGACGAGGCCGGGGTGAAGGCCATCGTCGACCAGGTGCGCGACCGGCTGGACGCGGGCGAGCTCACCACCGAGGTCGCCAATGTCGGGCCGGACGAGTTCACCATCGACTGGTCGACCTACCTCTCCGGCCGCCTGGACGAACCCACCGACACGCGGGTCGGCAGGGACAAGCTCGATGCCCTCGCCCGTGCGATCACCACGATCCCCGACGACATCGTGCTCCACGCGCGCGTGGCCAAGATCTACGACGACCGCCGGAAGATGGCCGCGGGCGAGCTGCCGGCCGACTGGGGCTTCGCCGAGAACCTGGCCTACGCCACCCTGCTCGACGAGGGCGACCGCCTGCGGCTGGTGGGCCAGGACAGCGGCCGCGGCACCTTCTTCCACCGCCACGCGGTGCTGCACGACCAGAAGACCGAGCGCGACTACGTCCCGCTGCAACAGCTGGTGGAGAACCCCGAGGACGCCACGATCATCGACTCGCTTTTGAGCGAGGAGGCGGTGATGGCGTTCGAGTACGGCTATTCCACCGCCGACCCCGGCACCCTGGACATCTGGGAGGCCCAGTTCGGCGATTTCGCCAACGGCGCGCAGGTGGTGATCGACCAGTTCCTGTCGTCGGGCGAGGCCAAGTGGCAGCGCCTGTGCGGCCTGGTGCTGCTGCTGCCGCACGGCTACGAGGGCCAGGGCCCGGAACACAGCTCGGCGCGCCTGGAGCGCTTCCTGCAGCTGTGCGCGCTGGACAACATGCTGGTGTGCGTGCCGACCACGCCGGCGCAGGCCTTCCACATGATCCGCCGGCAGATGCGCATGGAGACGCGCAAGCCGCTGGTGGTGATGACGCCGAAATCGCTGCTGCGCCACAAGCTCGCCGTGTCGACGCTCGACGAGCTGGCGCAGGGCAGCTTCCAGCACCTGATCCCGGACGCCGCCGCGGATCCGGCCAGGGTCCGGCGCGTGGTGGTCTGCTCGGGCAAGGTGTACTACGACCTGGTCGAGGAGATGCGCAAGCGGGAGATCGACGGCATCGCCCTGCTGCGGATCGAGCAGCTGTACCCCTTCCCGCGCGAGCTGCTGGCCGCGGAACTGGCGCGATACGGCAAGGCCGCCGAGGTGGTCTGGTGCCAGGAGGAGCCGCAGAACCAGGGTGCGTGGTACCAGATCCGCCACCACCTCGACGCCTGCCTGCAGGACGGCCAGGCGCTGCATTACGCCGGCCGCGCGCGCTCGCCGTCGCCTGCGGTCGGGCATTTCGCGGACCACGTCACCGAGCAGCAGCAGCTGATCGAGGACGCACTGGTCAACCAGGCCGGCGCCAAGCCGCTCGCCGAATAACTTCCCCATCCCACGTTCCCAGGACGCCTGCAGCATGGCCACCGAAATCAAAGTCCCCGCCCTCCCGGAATCCGTGTCGGACGCGACCATCGCGACCTGGCACAAGAAGGTCGGCGACGCTGTCAGCCGCGACGAGAACCTGGTGGACCTGGAGACCGACAAGGTCGTGCTCGAGGTGCCGTCCACCGTCGACGGCGTGCTGAAGGAGATCCGCTTCGAGGAAGGCGCCACCGTCACCAGCCAGCAGGTGCTGGCGGTGATCGAGGAAGGCGCCACCGCGGCCGGCGGCGGCAAGGACGCGGGCGGCGACGCCAAGGCCGACAAGGCCGACAAGGCCGCATCGGCGAACAAGGACGAGGTCGCCACCACGGTCGAAGCCCAGCCGGTGCAGCGCCGCCAGGACGCGCCCAAGGCCGCGGCCGCGGACGACGGCCTGCCCCCCGGCGCGCGCTTCACCGCCGCGAAGGAAGGCATCGACCCGAAGCAGGTCGAGGGCACCGGCCGCCGCGGCGCGGTGACCAAGGAAGACATCGTCAACTACGCCAGCGGCAGGACGGCCGGCGTGTCCGGCGGCGCGCGTCCCGAGGAGCGCGTGCCGATGACGCGCATCCGCAAGCGCATCGCCGAGCGCCTGATGCAGTCCAAGAACTCCATCGCCATGCTGACCTCGTTCAACGAGGTGAACCTCGGCCCGGTGATGGCGATGCGCAAGGAGCTCGGCGAGTCCTTCCAGAAGGCCAACGGCATCAAGCTCGGCTTCATGGGCTTCTTCGCCAAGGCCGCGGCCAATGCCCTGCAGCGCCACCCGGCGGTCAACGCGTCCGTCGACGGCGACGACATCATCTACCACGGCTACGCCGACATCTCGATCGCCGTGTCCACCGACCGCGGCCTGGTGACGCCGGTGCTGCGCAACGTCGAGCGCATGGGCTTCGCCGAGGTCGAGAAGCAGATCGGTGATTTCGCCACCAAGGCGCGCGACGGCAAGCTGGCCCTGGAGGACCTCCAGGGCGGCACCTTCACCATCACCAACGGCGGCACCTTCGGCTCGCTGATGTCGACGCCGATCGTCAACCCGCCGCAGTCGGCGATCCTCGGCATGCACACGATCAAGGAGCGGCCGATCGTCGAGAACGGCGCCGTGGTCGCCGCGCCGATGATGTACATCGCGCTGTCGTACGACCACCGCATCATCGACGGCAAGGACGCGGTGCTGTTCCTGGTCGACATCAAGAACCAGCTCGAGAACCCGGGCCGCATGCTGCTCGGGATGTGACGCCGCGCCGGGACCGCGCACCGCGCGGGTCCCGGCGATGCCGCCCGTCGCGGCCCCTCCCCCGCCCCGCGCCGCCGCCTTCCCGGGCGTGATGCGACGGGACACCGCCTCCGCACCGCGCAGGCGACACGATCAAGGAATCGACCATGGCAGAACAATTCGACGTCGTCGTCATCGGTGCCGGCCCCGCCGGCTATCACGCCGCCATCCGCGCCGCGCAGCTGGGCATGAAGGTCGCCTGCATCGACGCCGCACTGGGCAAGGACGGCAAGCCGGCACTGGGCGGCACCTGCCTGCGCGTGGGCTGCATCCCGTCGAAGGCGCTGCTCGACTCGTCGCGCCAGTTCTGGAACATGGGCCACATCTTTGGCGACCACGGCATCGGCTTCAAGGACGCGACGATCGACGTCGGCGCGATGATCGGCCGCAAGGACCGCATCGTGAAGCAGTTCACCGGCGGCATCGCGCAACTGTTCAAGGCCAACAAGGTCACGGCCTACTACGGCTTCGCGACCCTGCACGCCGACCGCCTGGTCAAGGTCAAGCAACATGAAGGCGGCGAGGTGGAACTCTCCGGCACCAACGTGATCATCGCCGCGGGTTCGGATTCGATCGAGCTGCCGTTCGCGAAGTTCGACGGCGAGACCATCGTCGACAACGTCGGCGCGCTCGACTTCACCGAGGTGCCGAAGCGCCTGGCCGTGATCGGCGCCGGCGTCATCGGCCTCGAGCTCGGCAGCGTGTGGAAGCGCCTGGGCGCCGAGGTGACGATCCTGGAGGCGCTGCCGGACTTCCTCGCCGCCGCCGACGCCGAGGCGTCCAAGGCCGCGTTGCGCGAGTTCAAGAAGCAGGGCCTGGACATCAGGCTGGGCGCCAAGGTGTCGAAGGCCGAGGTCGGCGGCAAGGGCAAGAAGAAGGAAGTGCAGGTCACCTTCGAGGACAAGGACGGCGAGCAGACGCTGACAGTCGACAAGCTGCTGGTGGCCGTGGGCCGTCGCGCCGCGTCGAAGGGCCTGCTGGCCGAAGGCGCCGGCGTGAAGCTCAACCAGCGCGGCCAGATCGAGGTCGACGAGCACTGCCACACCGGCGTCGATGGCGTCTGGGCGGTCGGCGACTGCGTCCGCGGGCCGATGCTGGCGCACAAGGGTTTCGAGGAAGGCATCGCGGTGGCGGAACTGATCGCGGGGCTGCCGGGCCACGTCAACATGGACACCATCCCGTGGGTCATCTACACCGAGCCCGAGATCGCGTGGGTGGGCAAGACCGAGCAGCAGCTGAAGGAAGAAGGCGTGCCGTACAAGGCCGGCAGCTTCCCGTTCGCCGCCAACGGCCGTGCCGTGGCGATGTCGGAGCCCGCGGGCTTCGTGAAGGTGCTGGCACACGCCGAGACCGACCGCGTGCTGGGCATGCACCTGGTGGGCGCCAACGTTTCGGAGCTCGTGCACGAAGGCGTCCTGACCATGGAGTTCAAGGGCTCGGCGGACGACCTGGCGCGGATCTGCCATGCGCATCCTTCGCTGTCGGAGGTGGTGCACGACGCCGCCATGGCGGTCGACAAGCGCGCGATCCACAAGGCCAACTGATGCGGGCCGGCGCGTGAGGGCGGTCTGCGTCTACTGCGGCTCCAATTCGGGCAGCCGGCCCATCTACGCCGAGCGTGCGGTCGCGCTCGGGCAACGCCTGGCGCGCGAGGGCCTCGCCCTGGTCTACGGCGGCGGCAACGTCGGCCTGATGGGCATGGTGGCCAATGCCGTGCTCGAATCCGGTGGCGAGGTGGTCGGGGTGATCCCGCAGCAACTGGCCGACCTCGAGGTCGCGCACCGCGGCGTCACCCGGCTGGAGGTCGTGGGCTCGATGCACGAGCGCAAGGCGCGCATGTTCGAGCTGTCCGACGCGTTCGTGGCCCTGCCGGGCGGCTTCGGCACGCTGGACGAGATGTTCGAGATGCTCACCTGGCGCCAGCTGGGCCTGGGCGAGAAGCCCTGCGCCTTCCTCGACGTCGAAGGGTTCTTTGCGCCCCTGATCGGCATGATCGATCGCATGGTCGACGAGCGCTTCCTGCATCCGGCACAACGCGAGGACCTCTGGCACGGCGAAGACCAGGACGCGCTGTTCGCCTGGATGCGCGGCTACCAGCCGGCGCAGGCATCGAAGTGGCTCGAGGCCAAGCATCGCGCCGCACCACGCTGACCACCGGCGCGGCCGCCCCAACGGCGCGATCGCGACCCCCGTCCCAGGAGTGCACAGCATGAGCGTCCCCAGCCGTTTCCGCGCCTTCCGCATCCACGGCGGCGACGCCGGCCACCGCAGCGGCATCGAGGCGCTGGCACTGGACGACCTGGCCCCGGGCGAGGTGGTGGTCAAGGCCGCCTACTCCTCGGTCAACTACAAGGACGCGCTGGCCGGGACCGGGACGGGCCGGATCCTGCGCCGCTTCCCGCTGGTCGGCGGGATCGACGTCGCCGGGCACGTGGTCCGGTCCACCGACGCCCGCTTCCGCGAGGGCGATGCCGTGCTTGCCACCGGCAGCGGCCTGAGCGAGACCCGCGACGGCGGCTATGGCGAATACGTCCGGCTCGAGGCCGCGTGGACGATCCCGCTGCCGCCGGGCCTGGACCTGCGCGAGAGCATGATCCTGGGCACGGCCGGCTTCACCGCCGCGCTGGCGCTGCTGCGCATGACCGAGAACCGGCAGGTGCCGGCGCTGGGCCCGCTCGCGGTCACCGGCGCCACCGGCGGCGTCGGCTCGCTCGCGGTCGACATCTTCAGCAGCGCCGGCTTCGAGGTGCACGCGGTGAGCGGCAAGCCGGAGCAGGCGGACTACCTGCGCGCGATCGGGGCCAGCGACGTGATCGGCCGCGACGCGCTCGCCACCAACCGGCCGATGGAATCGACCCGCTTCGGCGGCGGCCTGGACAACGTCGGCGGCCCCATGCTCGTGAGCCTGCTGGCACAGACCGCCGCCTACGGCAACGTCGCCAGCGCCGGCCTGGCCGCCAGCGCCGAACTGCCGGCCACGGTCATGCCCTTCATCATCCGCGGCGTCTCGCTCCTGGGCGTGGCGTCCGCCGGCACTGCGCGCGACATCCGCGACGAGGTCTGGCGGCGCCTGGCCTCCGACTGGAAGCCGCGCCACCTGGACCGCATCTGCACCCGCGAGGTGCGGCTAGAGGACCTCGGCGAGGTGTTCGATCGCATGCTGGCCGGCGGGTCGCTCGGCCGCACGCTGGTCGCGTTCTGAGCCGCCTTGCCGCAGCGAGGGGGCGGCCCGGTACAATCGACGGCATTCCCGGGGGACAGACATGGCGCGCATCCTGATCGTGGACGATTCCCCATCGCAACTGATGGGCATCCGCCGCATCGTCGAAAAACTTGGCCACCAGGCGCTGACCGCCGAGGACGGCGCCGCCGGCGTGGAAGTCGCCAAGCGCGAACTGCCCGACCTGATCCTGATGGACGTGGTGATGCCCAACCTCAACGGCTTCCAGGCCACGCGGTCGATCACCCGCGAGCCCACCACGAAGCACATCCCGGTCATCCTGGTCACGACCAAGGACCAGGACACCGACCGCGTCTGGGGCATGCGCCAGGGCGCCCGCGCCTACCTCACCAAGCCCTTCAGCGAGACCGAGCTGGCCGCGGCGATCACCGGCGCCATCGATGCGCCGCCCCCGGCGCCGGTGCCAGCCGCCACCTGAGCCCGTCGCCGCGTCAGCGCGCGGCGTCAGCCCCCCGCCAGTCGTCCGCGAACGCGTCGCGCATGCGCTCGTAGGCCTCGCGCTGGCGCGCGTCCTGCGGCGACGGCGCCTGGATCTCCAGCTCGACGATCTGGTCGCCGTCGGCACCTGCGCCGGCTGCCGGCATGCCGCGTCCGCGCAGCCGCAGCTTGCGTCCGGCCTCCGAGCCCGCCGGGATCTTGAGTTCGACCGTGCCGCCGAGCGTGGGCACGCCGACGCTCGCGCCCAGCGCCGCCTCCCAGGGCGCCACCGGCAGCGAATAGATGACGTTGCGGCCATCGACCTCGAACCGCGGGTGCGCCGCGTATTCGATCTCCAGCAGCAGGTTGCCGCCCTGCTCGCCCTGTCCGCCAAGGCGCACCACCTGCCCAGGGCGCACGCCTTTCGGCACGCGCACCTCCAGGGTGCGGCCGTTGACGGTGATGCGCACGCTGTCGCCGCGGTAGGCTGCCTCGAGCGGGATCGCGACCCTGGCCCGCGTGTCCCCGCGCGGTGGCGCGGCATAGCCGGGCCCGCCACGTCCGTTCTGGCGCCGGAACAGGGTCTCGAAGAAGTCGCTGAAGCCGCCGCCGGCACCGCCACCGGCGAACACCTCCTCGAAATCGAACCCCGGGGGCGCACCGTGGCCGAAACCACCCGGCGGCGGCTGCACCTCGTCGCCGGGGCGGTAGCCGCGCGTGCGCAACTGGTCGTAGGCCTTGCGCTTGGCCGGGTCGCGCAGGGCCTCGTAGGCCTCGTTGACGGCCTTGAAGCGCTCCTCGGCGCCGGCCTCCTTGCTCACGTCCGGGTGGAACTTGCGCGCAAGCCGCCGGTAGGCGGTCTTGATCTCGGCCTCGCCCGCGCTCGGCTCGACGCCGAGGGTCTGGTAATAGTCCTTGAACTGCATCGACGCTCCCAAAACAGGCCGGCCCGGAGGCGACGCCCCCGGGCCGGGAAGGTTAGCAAGAACGTGCGTCCCGCCCCGTCGCCTACTGCCGCGGCGTGCCTGCGTCGACCTGGATCCGGCGCGGCGTGGTTTCCGGCCGCTTCGGGATCGTGATCACCAGGACGCCGTCGCGGCCGCTGGCCGAGATGCCCTCGGGATCGGCGCTGTCGGGCAGCGCGAAGCGGCGGTGGAAGCTGCCGTAGCGCCGCTCGATGCGCGAGTAGCGCTCGGTCTGCTCGCTCGACTCCCCGCGGCGCTCGCCCTTGATCGTCAGGATGCCCTTGTCCATCAGCACCTCGACCTCCTGCGGGTCGATGCCCGGCAGGTCGGCGTAGATCACGAAGCTCTTCTCCTCTTCCTTGATGTCCACCAGCGGCGCCCACTGGCTGGTCACCACCGAGGACTCGTCCTGGTTGTCGCCCAGCTGGAAGAACCGGTCGAACAGCTGCTTGACCTCGTCCTGGAGCATGGGCTGCGCGCGCCAGGGCTGCGAAGTGCGGCTCAGTTGCCTCATCATGGTCTCTCCTTTCGTCGTGTTCGCGGCGGCACCCCGGCCGCCATGCACGCCAGTTGGTGGCGGCCCGCCAGGTTTCAAGGGGCGCCCACGCCCGGCGATGCAGACTCGATCCAGCCTCCGTTCACTCCCCAGGAAGACAGCCATGACCATCCAGCCAGGCGACGCCATCCCCGAAGTCACGCTCAAGCACATCGACGGCGGGGTGCAGACGGTGGACACGCCCACCCTGTTCGCCGGCAAGAAGGTGGTGCTGTTCGCCGTGCCGGGCGCCTTCACCCCCACGTGTTCCGAGCGCCACCTGCCGGGGTTCGTCGAGAACTTCGAGGAATTCCGCAAGCGCGGGATCGAGGTCGCCTGCATGGCGGTCAACGATCCGTTCGTGATGCAGGCCTGGGGCGAGAGCCAGCATGTGCCGTCGGGGTTGATGATGCTGTCCGACGGCAACGGCGACTTCGCCCGCGCGCTGGGGCTGGAGATGGACGCCAGCGGCTACGGCATGGGCCTGCGTTCGAAGCGCTTCGCGCTGTATGCCGAAGACGGGGTGGTGCGGAAGCTGTTCGTCGAGGCGCCCGGCGAGTTCCGCGTGTCCGACGCGCAGCACGTGCTGGCGCAGATCTAGCGCACGACGAAGCCCGTGCTCGCCCAGGCGCCGCCGTCGGCCAGGGCGGTCAGCGTGTGGTCGCCCGGCTGCGCGAAATCGTGCACAAGGGTGGCCGCGCCGCGTGTTTCACCGATCCAGCGCCCGTCCAGCAGCCACTGCACGCGCTCCGCGGTGCCCAGCGCGCGCACCGCCAGCGGCAGCCCGCGCGTTGCGCCGGGGGCCTGGGCGAGGACCGAGCCGTCGGTGATGCCGGCGATGCGCAGCTCCGCGACCGCGTCCAGGCCGTCGTCGCGGCAGTCGGGCGACAGCGGGGGCGGCCGCGACGCGGCGCGCGCCGCGGACGACAGCCACGGCGCCGCGAGCGCGGGCCAGCGCGCCACGGCGGCGCGCTGGCGGACGTGCGGTCGCGAGCAGTCGGCGGACAGGCGCAGGCCGCTGTCCGGCTCGAGGTCGAACGCCTGCAGGCCGGCACTCCAGGCGCGTGCGTCGCGCTCGGCGAATGTCGGCGGCACGGCCCCGCCGACGCTCCAGGCCCGGTGCCGCTGCTGGCAGGTGCCGGCAGGATGGTCCGCGAGCGCGATGCCCAGCGGCCAGCACACCTCCACCCGCGCGACCCCGGCCGGCGCCCGTGGCCGCGCGGCGTCGCCCGCGGTCCGCGGCAGGGCATCGAACACCTCGAACAGCAGCGGCAGCGCGGTGACGGCGCCGTACTGGCCCGGCAGCGGCGTGCCGTCGGGGCGGCCGACCCATACGCCCACGGTATGGCGGCCGGTCCCGCCGATGGCCCAGGCGTCGCGGAAGCCGTAGCTGGTGCCGGTCTTCCACGCCACCCGCGGGCGCCGGCCGGTGTCGAAGGTGTCCGCGCGCTCGCCCGGGCGCGGGTTGGCGGCGAGGACCTCGCGCACGACCCAGGCGGCCGCCGGCGACACCAGGCGCCGGTCGACCACGGGATCGCGCGGCGTGTAGCGCACGCGCCCGGCGATGCCGCCGCGGTGGAGCGCCGCGTGGGTGCCGACCAGGTCTTCCAGCCGCGCCGCCGTGCCGCCCAGGATCAGCGACAGGTTGGGCGTCGCCCCGCGGGGAAAGCGCAGCGCCAGCCCGGCGTGCGCGAGGCGCGCGGTGAATGGCGCCGGGCCCACCCGGTCCAGCAGGTCCACCGCGGGCACGTTCAGCGACAGCCGCAGCGCGGTCGCGGCAGGCACGGGGCCATTGAACGCTGCGTCGAAATTGCCGGGGCGGTAGTTGCCGAAGGACTGCGGTGCGTCGACGAGCAGGCTGTGGGAGTGGATCAGGCCCTGGTCGAGGGCGAGCGCGTAGAGGAACGGCTTCAACGTGGAGCCTGGCGAACGCCACGCCTGCACCATGTCGACGTGGCCCAGCCGCGCCGGGTCGCCGAATTCGACCGAGCCGACGTAGGCGCGTGCTTCCATGGTGGCGTTGTCGACCACGAGCAGGGCGGCGGACGTCCGCGGCGGCAGGCGCGAGAAGTACGCCGCCACCCGTGCTTCCAGCGCCCGTTGCAGGGAGGCATCGATGCTCGACACGATGCGACGGCGTGCAGGCTGCGCGGACCGCAGCCGCTGTGCGAGCAACGCCGCCGACAGGGGCGGCTGCAGTTCACGCGCGACCACCGGTTCAAGCCTGGCGTCGTCGGCCTCCGCGACCGTCCATGCGCCCTGCGCGACCATGCGCTCGAGCAGCTTGTCGCGCGCCGCGCGCGCGGCCTCCGGCGCGCGGTCCGGCCGCAGCCGGCTCGGCGCCTGCGGAAGCACCGCCAGCAGCGCCGCTTCCGCGTGCGACAGCCGCGCCGCCGGCTTGCCGAGGTAGGCCCAGCTCGCCGCTTCCGCGCCTTCGATGGTGCCGCCGAAAGGCGCCCGCTCCAGGTACAGCGTGAGGATTTCGTCCTTCGACAGGTGCGCCTCCAGCTGCAGCGCGCGCAGCATCTGCCTGGCCTTGCCCCAGGGCGTGCGCGAGTGGCGGTCGAGGATGCGCGCCACCTGCATCGTGAGCGTGGAGCCGCCGGACACGATCCGCCCTTCCCGGGCCCACTGCACCGCCGCGCGCGCAAGGGCGTAGGGATTGATCCCGGGGTGCCGGCGGAACCAGCGGTCCTCGTAGGTGAGCAACGCCTCGAGGTACAGCGGCGAGACGCTGGCCGGCGTGGCCGGATGGCGCCAGATGCCATGGGCGTCGGCGAACGCCCGCAGCGGCGTGCCGTCGCGCGCGGTGACCACGGTGCTGGTGCCGCGTGCATCGGGCAGCGGCGGCGGGAACGCGAGATCGAGGACCAGCAGCGACAGCAGGCCCGCGACGGCGCTCCAGCGCAGCCATGCGCGCAGGCGGTGCCGATTCGCCACGCCGGCCCCCGCTACGGCTGCACCACCGTGATGGTGGCCGGCACCGCGCGGCCGACACCGCGCAGCGTCGGCCGGTACATGTCCTCCACCAGCGGCGGCGGTGCGGTGTAGGTGCCCGGGGTGACCGCGCGCACGAGGTAGAACACGCGCGCCGTGCGCCCGGCGTCGAGTTCGAGCGCGGCGACGTAGCGGTCGTCGCGGAACTCCTCGTGGCGCACGTCGGCGGCATCGCTGCGGTCGCTGACGGCCAGCCCGTCGACCACCACGTCCGCCCATTGCCGGGCGTCGCCGAGGTTGAAGTTCTCGATCTCGAGCCCGGCCGGCAGCAGGTCGGTCAGCAGGGCGTCGGGCATCGCGCGGTCGGCGGTGATCGAAACGCGCACGATCAGCGCCTCGCCCTCCTTCAGTGGCCCCGGGGTCCATGGGCGGCCGTCGGTGCGGTACCAGTGGCGCTCGACCTTGACCTCGTCTGCATCGGGCCCGGGCGCTGCGCGCGGTACGCCGGCGACCTCGATGCTGGCGTAGAACGGCGGCTCGCCCTCCGGCACGAACCGCAGGCCGCGCTGGAGCGCCGCGTGGTCGAAGGCGTGGGCCACCACGCGGGCGGGCGCCACCGCCTGGCTGTCGTCGCCCTCGCGGAAGGTCCCGCCCACCGTCCTGCCCTGGTCGGCGGCGAGCGCCTTGCCCAGGCGCGCGATCGCCAGCTGCTCCTGCGTGCTCAGGTGGAGCCAGCCCTGGCGCCGCCGCGCGTCGAGCTCGCGCCCGAGCTCGACCAGGCGTGCGTCCTGTGCCGGTGCGTCGAACCCGCGCTCGTGCGTCAGCGCCACCATCAGCGCGGCGTCGCGCAGCGGGCTGCCGTAGTCGCCAAGGTAGCCGGGGCGGTCGCCGCGGAAGCCGAAGCCGGAGGCGATGGCCCTGGCGCCGCGACCGCGGTCACCCTGCAGCGACAGTGCGAGGCCCAGGTGCACCAGCGGCAGGCCGGTGAGCGCGGCCTTGCGCTCGTTGTCGTACAGCGCGCGCAGGGTGCCCAGCGGTGCCCGGTTGACCCGTGCGAGCACGTAGCCCGCGTGCGCCTGGTAGGCGAACTTGAGGTGCGAGCGGTGGTCGCGGCCGTAGAACTCGTTGCCGCCGGCGAGCAGGTCCTCGCCCAGGCGCGCGAGCGCATCCTGCAGCAGTGCCGGCGGCACCGCGAAACCGGCATCGCGGGCATCGAGCAGGAACTCGGCGATGTGCGGGGTGAGCGCGGGGTCCACCGTGCCGTCGTCGCCCCACATCGAGAAGTGGCCGCTCGACACCTGCATCGCCGCCAGCCGGCCGAACGCGCCTTCCATGCGCGCGCGGCGGCCGTCGCCATCGAGGCCGCGGGTGCCGAGCATCCTGGCCGTCGGTGCATCCAGCAGCAGCGCCGCGAAACCGCGGCTGGCGGTCTGCTCGGCGCATCCGTAGGGATAGTCCAGCAGGCCCTGGAGCGCGCTGGCGAACGGGATCGGCGGCAAGGCCGACACCACCAGCTGGCCGGCCACCGAGCCGGGTGCCAGGCCTTCGGCAAGATCGCCGCCGAGCACCAGCGGTTCGAGCGAATCCAGCACCCGCGTGCGCGAACGCAGCACCGCCGGCCACGCCGCGCGCACCGGCAGGTCGTGGCGGCGATCGACGCGGGCACCATTGCCCTCGACGCGCACGCGCACCTGCGCGGTCGCGAAACCGTCGTCGGCCGCGAGCGGGAACGACAGCGTCGTCTTCGCGCCCTGCGCAAGCTCCACGCTGCGCGCACCCTCGGCCACCGTCAGTGGCCCGATGCCCTCGACGCGCACCGCAAAGCGCCCCGGCTTGCCGGTATCGTTGGTGAGGTCGAGGGTGACCATGCTGCGGTCGCCAGGCGCCATGACCCGCGGCATCCCGGCTTCCGCGATCAGCGGCGCGCGCACCACGGTCTCGGCATCGCGGTTCCCGTAACGGGCGTCGGCGTACACGAGCGCCGACACGCGCAGGGTGCCGTTGAAGTCCGGCACCGGCAGCTCGATGCGGGCATTGCCGCGCGCGTCCAGCCGCACCGGCCCCGAGAAGAGGTCCACCGTCTGCACCCGCGCCGTCGGCCGCCGTGCCTGCGGCAGCGCGTGCAGCCCGAGGTCGCCACCGAAGCGCAGCCGGGCGCTTGCGCCCTCGAAGCTCTCGATCACCCGGCCGTAGACGTCGTAGGCGTCGACTCCGAGCCGGCGCTGCGCGAAAAAGTGCTTCGGCGCGTCAGGCACCGGGAAGCGGGTGATGTTGAGGATGCCGACATCCACCGCCGACACCGTCGCGTACGCCTCGATGCCCGCCAGCTCGGGTGCGCTCACGGTGACCCGCAGCGGCCGTTCCGGACGCACCTGCTTCTCCACCGACACGCCCACCGCGATCCGGCGCTCGCGCCGGTCCATGGGCACGTGCGCGACACCCACGGCGCGCGCCGGCGTCACCTTCTGCACCGCGCTGCCGCCGCGGAACACGAGCGCGGTGACGTAGACGTCGTGCCGCTCCCAGTCCTTCGTCACCGGGATCGAGATGGTGCTGCCGGCGCGGGCATCGATCTCGCGCACGAACAGCAGGCGGTCGCTCTCCACCATCACCAGGGCACGGCCCGCGTGCGGCGGGGTGAGGGTCGCCACCAGGGTGTCGCCCGCCCTGTATGCGGTCTTGTCGAGCGCGAGCTTGACCTTGTCCGGGCGCGCGTCGAGACCGCGGTTGTCGTCGCCCCAGCTCCAGCCGGCACGGAAGGGATAACGCGTGGTCAGGCGCGTCGCCGGATCCACGACCTCGATGCGGTACTCGCCCCACTCCACCGGGAAGTCGAACCGGGTGGCGGTGGCCGCGGCGTCGAGCTTGCGCGCCTCCACCACCTCGTAGCGGCGGGTGAAGTCGTAGTCCCAGCCGCCGTCCTCGTCGTGGCGCCAGTGGTAGTCGCGGTGCTCGCGCACCAGGCGCACGTCCAGGCCGCGCTGCGGCTGCGCCGTGCCGGCGGAATCCACGCGCACCAGCTCGAAGCGCGCGTTCGCATTGGCATCGGCGCCCTCGGCGTCGTCGAACAGCGGGCGCACGCCGACCAGCGCCGTCGCCGGCCACATCACCCGCTTCAGGCTGCGATCGACGCTGCGGCCACCGGACTCGTACAGGCTGCCGGAGACGATCGCCGCGATCGGCGTCACCGGCTTCGCCTCGGCCGGCAGCGCGATGTCGTGGCGCAGGGTGCCGTCGTCGCCCAGGGTCGCGTCGACCACGTCCGTGGCTTCTCGCGGCAGCTCCACCGTGGGATCGCCGAAGAAGAAATCCGGAAGCGCCTCCACCGGGTGCTGTTCGACCGCAACGGCCAGGCGTGCGGTGAAGCGGTTGCCCGCCGCGGGGGCGCCGTAGAGGTAGGCGCCCTCGGCGTGCAGTCGCAGCGGCGCGCCCGGTGCGAGCGCCGCGTCCGGGCTCTCCAGGTCGAGCTTCATGCGCTCGGGCAGGAACTCCTCGATCCGCAGCGCCATGCCCTGCACCACCTCTTTGGAGGCGGGATCGGTGCGGAACTCGACCTGCCAGCGCCCGGTGGGTGCCTCCGCCGGGATCGCGCGCTCGAAGCTGAAGTACCCGAGCGGACCCGGCTCCAGCCGCGACTCCACGAAGGTCTTGCCGTCGGGCTGCTTCAGGCGCGCGAACAGCGTCTGCGCCTGGCCATCCTTCGCGACCACCGGGTTGCCGTCGCGGTCGCGGAGCAGTGCCGACACCCGCACCGTCTCGCCCGGCCGGTATAGGTCGCGCCCGGACCAGGCGAAGACGTCGAACCAGGCCTGCGGGCGCCCTGCGACCGCGAACTCCGACAGGTCGAGCGCGGGCTGGTTGAACGGCAGCATCGACACGCCGCCGCCGTTCGTGGCCACCAGGACCTGGCTCGCGTCCAGTGCGTGCGCGAGCATGGCGTTGCCGTCGCCGTCGGTGCGCGCCTTGAACACGGCCTCGCCGCGGGCGTCCAGCACCCGCAGCTCGACCCCGCCGATGGCCGCGCCGGTGCGCAGCGACGCCGTGTGCACGAACATCCGCTCGCGGTAGGCGCGCACGTGCAGGCCGATGTCGCTGACGGTGAAGAACGCGGTTTCGAAGCGGTCCTTGAAGCTGCCGGCCTTCTTCATCACCGCGAAGTACAGCCCCGGCTGCTGGAGCTCGGCGATGCCCTGCAGCGGCAGGTAGGTCAGCACGCGCTCGTTGCGCTCGCCACCGAGCACGAACCGGTTGACGTAGACCGGCTCCGCCAGCCGCGAGAGCGGGGTGTTGCCGTCGCCGTAGTCGTTGTCGAGCTCCCAGCTGCCGCGCCGGCCGCCGCGCTGGTACTCGGCGAAGAACGCCGGCAGCGAGCGCTCGGACACGCGCAGGAACTCGACGTCCACCTCGGCCACGTTGATCGAGACCACGGGCAGCCCGCGCGACTCGCGCGCAGGCAGCACGCTGCCCTGGGAGGCGAACCCGACCACGGGCTCGAGCTCGCCGGTGTGCACCCTGCGCTCGATGTCGGCGCCGAGGCGGCTGCCATCCGCGGCCAGCAGGTCGCCGGACACGCGCACGGTGTAGTCGCGGTTGGGCTGCACGAACGGGAAGCGCAGCACCGTGCCGCCCTCGTCAAGCGACCAGCCGCTGTCCTCGCCGACGGGTTCGGCGAAGGTCAGGAGCGCGTCGAAATCCTGGGTGCCGACGAGCGGCCGCGAGAACTCCACCGCGATCGCCAGCGACTCACCGCCCTTGTCCGGGTAGGCACGCACCAGCGCGAAGCCTTCGATCGCGGCGCGCTCGGCGCGGATCGCCTCGCCGCCGGCCGCCGGCACGCCGCCGTCGCGGGCGCAGCCGGCAAGGAGCAGCATCGCCATCGCGAGCCATGCCAACAGGGCCGGCGCCATGCGGCGCCCGCCATTTCCCATCCGATGCGAGCCGCCCACGCCTGCGCTCCCGTGCCCTCCCCGGCGCCGAGTATAGACGCCGGGTCGGCCGCGAAGGGCCCGCCGCGCAAGTGCGCGCGATCAGTGCGGCTGCGGAGTCGCCGCCTCGTCGCCCGCCGCGATCTCCGGCATCGCCGGGTCCGGCAGCGCATCGTCGGCATCGTCCAGGGACGCGTCCACCCGCTGCACGGCCTGCAGGTTCTCGCCCTGCCCGAGCCGCATCAGGGTCACGCCCTGGGTGTTGCGGCCCACCTGCGAGATCCCGGACGCCTGCGTCCGCACCAGGGTGCCACCATCGGAGATCAGCAGCACCTCGTGGTGCTCGGACAACTGGATGGCGCCGACCAGGCGGCCATTGCGCTCGCTGGCCTTGATCGCCAGCACGCCCTGGGTGCCGCGGCCCTTGCGCGGGTACTCGGCGACCGGGGTGCGCTTCCCGAAGCCACGCGCACTGGCGGTGAGGATGTCGCCATCGCCCTCCACCACCACCAGGCTCACGACCTCCTCGCCGTCGGCGAGGCGGATGCCGCGCACGCCGGTCGCGGTGCGGCCCATCGCACGCACCTCGCGCTCGGCGAAGCGCACCGCCTTGCCGTTGCTTGCGAACAGCATCACGTCGCGCTCGCCGTCGGTCAGCGCGACCGCGACCAGTGCGTCGCCTTCGTCCAGGTTGATCGCGATCTTGCCGCGCTGCAGGCGGTAGGCGAATTCGGTCAGCGGGGTCTTCTTGACGGTGCCGTTGCGGGTCGCGAACAGCACGAACTGCCCCTCGCCGTACTCGCGCACCGGAAGCACCGCCTGCACCTGCTCGCCCTCGTGCAGCTGGATCCAGTTGATGATCGGGCGGCCGCGGGCATTCGGGCCTGCCTCGGGCAGCTGGTGTACCGGCAGCCAGAACACGCGGCCGGCGCTGGTGAAGGTCAGCAGGGTGTCGTGCGTGTTCACCAGCCATAGCTGGTCGATGAAATCCTCTTCCTTGGCCACCGCGGCGGAGCGTCCGCGGCCCCCGCGCTTCTGCGCGCGGTAGGCGGTGGCCGGCTGGCGCTTGGCGTAACCCGCGTGCGAGAGCGTGACCACCACGTCCTCCGGCGCGATCAGGTCGAGGATGTCGAGATCCTCCTCGCTGGCGCGGATCTCGCTGCGGCGCGCGTCGCCGAACTCTTCCTTGACGTTGCGCAGTTCGGTGCGGATCACATCGAGCAGCACGTCGGGGTCTTCCAGGATCAGGATCAGGCCGCGGATGGTGTCGAGCAGCTGGCGGTATTCCTCGGTCAGGCGCTCCTGCTCCAGGCCGGTCAGGCGGTGCAGGCGCATCTCGAGGATCTGCTGCGCCTGGACCTCGGTCAGCTGGTAGGCGCGGCCGTCCTCGACCAGGCCCACGCCGGCGGGCAGGTCTTCCGGCTGCGAGGCCTCGGCACCCGCGGCGGCCAGCAGCGCCCCGACCAGCCCGGCTTCCCAGGTGCGCGCGAGCATGCGCTCGCGGGCTTCGTTGGGGTTGGCCGACGTCTTGATCAGCTCGATCATCTCGTCGATGTTGGCCAGCGCGACGGTGAGGCCCTCGAGCACGTGGGCGCGCGCGCGCGCCTTGCGCAGCTCGAAGATCGTCCGCCGCGTCACCACCTCGCGGCGGTGGCGCACGAATGCCTCGAGGATCTGCTTGAGGTTCAGCAGCTGCGGGCGGCCGTCGACCAGCGCCACCATGTTGATGCCGAACACCGACTCGAGCTGGGTCTGCTGGTAGAGGTTGTTCAGCACCACCTCGGCCGATTCGCCGCGGCGGACCTCGATGTAGATGCGCATGCCGTCCTTGTCGGACTCGTCGCGCAGCTCGCTGATGCCCTCGAGCTTCTTCTCCTTGACCAGCTCGGCGATCTTCTCGATCAGCCGCGCCTTGTTGACCTGGTACGGCAGCTCGGTGACCGCGATCGCCTCGCGGCCGGTGTCGGTGACTTCGATGTCGGCACGCGCGCGCATGCGCACGCGGCCGCGGCCGGTGCGGTAGGCGACGTGGATGCCGCCGACGCCGTTGATGATGCCGGCAGTGGGGAAATCGGGGCCCGGGATGTGCTCCATCAGGCCGTCGATGTCGATCGCGGGGTCGTCGATCAGCGCGATCAGCGCGTCGATCACCTCGTTGAGGTTGTGCGGCGGGATGTTGGTGGCCATGCCGACGGCGATGCCGGCCGAGCCGTTGACCAGCAGGTTCGGGAACCGGGTCGGCATGACCGTCGGTTCCTGCTCCTTCTCGTCGTAGTTGGGCTGGAAATCGACGGTCTCCTTGTCGATGTCCGCCATCAGCTCGTGCGCCATGCGCGACATGCGCGCCTCGGTGTAGCGCATTGCCGCGGCCGGGTCGCCGTCGACGGAACCGAAGTTGCCCTGGCCGTCCACCAGCAGGTAGCGCAGCGAGAACGGCTGCGCCATGCGCACCAGGGTGTCGTACACGGACTGGTCGCCGTGCGGGTGGTACTTGCCGATGACGTCGCCGACCACGCGCGCGGACTTGAAGTACGCCTTGTTGCTGTGGGCGCCCAGCTCGTTCATCGCGAACAGGACGCGCCGGTGCACGGGCTTGAGCCCGTCGCGCACGTCGGGAAGCGCGCGCCCCACGATCACGCTCATGGCGTAATCGAGGTAGCTGCGGCGCATCTCGTCTTCGAGATTGATGGGAATGATTTCTTTGGCGAGATCTGCCATCGGTTCGGTATGTCCGTGGTTGCACGGCAGCCCGGAGCACATCCGGCACCACCATCCGCGACGGTTTCGCGGAACCTCGGGATTTTATCACGATTCCATCACACCATGCCGAACGATTGCGCGCCAAATCAACAACTTAGGTTCTTCACGCGCCCCTGCTCATCGGCTCTGCAGCTTGAGGCGCAGTTATGCCCGGGCTTCGGCAGGACCGGGGCTTGCCGCGGGTACTGCTCGGCGGCTCGGTCAGCCATCCATGGCTGACTCGCCGCACGCGGCCATCCATGGCCGCTCTCCGCAGCACCCGCGGCAATCCCCTTTCGCAACACCTGCGTTTTCGACGCATTGGCTGCCCAAGCACAGCGGTCGCCCATGCAACTCTCACGAAGTCGGCCGTGGCCGCAAGCGCGCGCCCTCCCCGCAGCGGCGGGTATCGCCAACGAAGAGGGAACGGCCGGAGGGCGTGGGCCGTGGGCATCGCGCCATGACCTAGTTAGGACATTGTTGTCCCGGTCAATGATGGAGCTGGGGCAGTTCCCGGCCTTTGCTCGAGTCACTGATGCGCCGCAACCGCAGACGCCGCGCAAGGGGATTGCCGTGGGTGTTGCGGAGAGCGGCCATGGATGGCCGCGTGCGGCGAGTCAGCCATGGGTGAGCGGAGGCTGCTTGCGCGGCATCGCCGCGCGGCCTCCGCGAACGCCCGGCGCGCTGCGCCGGGCCGGACCGGGACGCGAAGCGTAACGGGCTGACCGAGCCGCCGAGCAATACCCGCGGCAAGCCCCGTTCCAGCCGAAGCCCGGGTGCCTGGTGCTCTTGGCTGTTGTTGCCTTGCCTCTCCAGTCGCTCTGCGAACAAGCCTTCCAACCGCTAAGGCGACTGGTCCCCGAACATCGCCTGCATGGACTGGAGGTCGGGGCGTTCGACGATGCCCTTCTCGGTGACGATGGCGTCGATGAGCGAGGCGGGGGTGACGTCGAAGACGGGGTTCCAGGCGACGATGCCGTCGGCGGCGGTGCGGCTGCCGGCGACGCCGAGGAGTTCGGCGGGGTCGCGCTCCTCGATCTCGATGAGGTCGCCCGAGGGCGTGGCCATGTCGACCGTCGACGACGGCGCGACCACCATCACCCGCGCCCCGTGGAAGCGCGCCGAGATCGCCAGCTGGTAGGTGCCGATCTTGTTGGCGACATCGCCGTTGGCGCAGATCCTGTCGGCGCCCACGACCACCCACTGCACCTCCCCGCCCTTCAGCAGGTGCGACGCCGCCGCGTCCGCGATCAGCGTCGCGTCGATGCCGTCCTGCTGCAGCTCCCACACCGTCAGGCGCGAGCCCTGCATCCACGGCCGCGTCTCGTCCGCGAACACCTTGCCGATGCGGCCCTGCGCCACCCCGGCGCGGATCACCCCCAGCGCCGTCCCGAAGCCCGCTGTGGCAAGCGACCCGGTGTTGCAGTGCGTGAGCACCCCGCTGCCCGGCGTGATCAGGTCCGCGCCCAGCTGGCCCATGCGCCGGTTCGCGGCGAGGTCCTCGGTCTCGATCGCCGCCGCCTCGCGCAGCAGCACCTCGCGCCAGTCGGCGCCGGCGAGCGCCAGCACCCGGCGCATGCGCGCCAGCGCCCAGCCCAGGTTCACCGCCGTGGGACGTGCCGCGTACAGCCGCTGCATCGCCGGCTCCACGGCCGCAAGCGCCGCGCCACCATCGGCCGCGGCTACGTCGCGCGCCGCCAGCACCACGCCCC
>JAYRUX010000021.1:435-49647 GCA_041918855.1 Luteimonas sp. | reverse complement strand
GCGGGCCTGGGCCCCGCTCCTACATGCGGGTGCGAAGCACCCGCTCGAGGTCTGGCAGGCCCAGGCCGCGCGAGCGCAGCAGCACCAGCAGGTGGTATGCAAGGTCGGCGGCCTCCCCCAGCAGCGCGTCGTCGTCCTGCGCCACCGCCGCCAGGGCCGTCTCGACGCCTTCCTCGCCGACCTTCTGCGCGATGCGGCGTACGCCGGCGTCGAAGAGCGAGGTGGTGTAGCTGCCCGGCGGCCGCGCCCGTGCGCGCCCGTCGACCACGCGGTCGAGGTCCGCGAGCACCGAATACCCCGCATCCGCGAAGCAGCTGTCGCGGCCGAGGTGGCAGGTCGGCCCGCGAGGCAGCGCACGCACCAGCAGCGTATCGGCGTCGCAGTCGGCCTCCACCGCCACCAGTTCGAGGACGTTGCCGCTGGTCTCGCCCTTGGTCCACTGTCGCTGGCGGCTGCGGCTGTGGAAGGTGACGAGCCCCGTGCGCAGGGTGGTCGCCAGCGCCTCGCGATCCATGTAGCCGAGCATCAGCACCCGGTGCGTCGCCGCGTCCTGGACGATGGCGGGCAGCAGCCCTGCCTGCTTGTCCCAGGCCAACGCATCCGGGTCGAGGCCCGGCCCTTCCACGGGATCCATTGCTTCGCTCATGTCCGCACCTCGATGCCGGCGTCGCGCAGGCTGCGCTTGAGCGCCGGAATGGCCACGCGGCCGGAATGGAACACGCTGGCCGCCAGCGCCGCGTCGGCATCGGCCTGGCGGAACACCTCGAGGAAGTGCGAGGCCTCGCCGGCGCCACCGGAGGCCACCAGCGGCACCGCGCACGCCGCGCGCACCGCGCGTAGCTGGGCGATGTCGTAGCCGGCGCGGACGCCGTCGCTGCCCATGCAGTTGAGCACGATTTCACCGGCGCCCAGCGCCTGCACCTCGGCCACCCAGTCGAGCGTGCGGCGGCCGGCCGCACGCAGCGTGGCGGCGTCGCCGGTGTGGCTACGTACCCGCCACTCGCCGTCAGCGTCGCGCAGCGAGTCGATCCCCACCACCACGCACTGCACGCCAAAGGCGTCGGCCAGTTCGCCCACCAGCGCCGGGCGCTCGAGGGCCGGCGTGTTCACCGAAATCTTGTCGGCGCCGGCGTGCAGCACCGCGCGCGCCTCGTCCACCGAGCGGATGCCGCCGGCGACGCAGAACGGAATGTCGAGCAGGCGCGCGAGGCGCTCCACCCATGCGCGGTCGACGCTGCGGCCCTGCGGGCTGGCGGTGATGTCGTAGAACACGAGCTCGTCGGCGCCTTCGTCGCGGTAGCGGAGCGCCAGCTCCGCGATGTCGCCCATGTCGACGTGGTCGCGGAAACGCACGCCCTTGACCACGCGGCCATCGCGCACGTCCAGGCACGGGATGATGCGGCGGCCTAGCATCGCAGCGCATCCTCGAGCCGCAGCGAGCCCTCGAGCAGCGCCTTGCCGAGCACGATGCCGGCGCAGCCGGCGTTCCGCGCGGCGGCGACGTCGGCGGCGTCGCGGGCGCCGCCGCTCGCCTGCACGGCCAGCCCCGGTGCCCAGGCCTGCACCAGTGCGTACAGCGCGAGGTTGGGGCCCGACAGCATGCCGTCGCGGTCGATGTCGGTGCACAGCAGGTGGCGCAGCCCGGCGTCGGCATGGAAGCGCACCAGCGTCGACAGCGCGACCTCCGACGGCTGCGTCCAGCCGTGGGTCGCCGGGTACCAGCGGTGGTCTTCGCCGCGGCGTGCGTCGAGCGCGACCACGATCCGCTCCGGCCCGTAGCGTCGCACCCAGCCGGCCACGCGCGTGCGCTCGGCGACGGCGAGCGAGCCGACGACGACGCGGTCGACGCCTGCTGCCAGGAGTCGCTCGACGTCGGCTTCGCCACGGACACCGCCGCCGCTCTGGACCGACAGCCCGCCCGCCGCCTTGATCGCGGCGACGGTGGCGCCGAGGGTATAGCCGCCCGCACGCGCGGCATCGAGGTCGACCAGGTGCAGCCACGCCGCGCCGGCGGCGGCATACGTGCCCGCGAGCGCCACCGGGTCCGCGGGATACCGCGTCTCCTGCGCGTAGTCGCCCTGCCGCAGGCGCACCACCACGCCGTCGCGCACGTCGATCGCCGGATAGACCACGAAGCTCATGCCAGGATCCCGATGAAGTTGCGCAACAGCAGCGCGCCGGTCACGGTCGAACGCTCCGGGTGGAACTGGGCGCCGCCGACACGGCCGGACTCGACCACCGCGGCGAAGCGGTCGCCATGCACGCAGGCCGCCACGCAGGCCTCGCCCACGGGCGCTGCGTAGCCGTGCACGAAGTAGGCCCAGGCGCCGTCGTCGATGCCGGCCAGGAGGCGCGACGGCCGCACCGCCTGCAGGCGGTTCCAGCCCATGTGCGGGACGCGGAGGCCGGGTGCCGGACGCATCCGCGCCACGACCCCGGGGAGGAGGCCCAGGCAGTCGACGCCGCCTTCCTCGGAATGGTCGAACAGCAGCTGCATGCCGAGGCAGATGCCCAGCAGCGGCACGCTGGACGCGCGCAACGCGGCATCCAGCTCGCGGGCACGCAGCGCCGCCATCGCCGGCGCCGCGGCACCGACGCCTGGGAGGATCACGTGGCTCGCACCGTCGAGGCCGTCCGCGTCGCGTACCAGCCGCGGGGTCACGCCGAGGCGTTCCAGTGCGTAGCGGACCGAACCGAGGTTGGCGCCACCGGCGTCGACCAGGGCCACGTCCAGCGCGGCACCACGGGCGTCGCCGGCGTCGGCACGCACGCGGGTCACAGCACGCCCTTGGTCGTCGGCAGCGCGCTGCCGCTGCGCGCCACGGCCTGCCGCAGCGCGCGCGCGAACGCCTTGAACGTCGCCTCCACCTGGTGGTGGTCGTTGTCGCCACGCACGCGCAGGTGCAGGTTGAGCCCGGCCGTCTCGCACAGGGAGCGGAAGAAGTGCGCCACCAGCTCGGTGGGCAGGTCGCCGACGCGCTCGCGACGGAACGCCCCGTCGAACACGAAGTACGGCCGCCCGCTGAAATCCAGCGCCGCGCCTGCCAGCGCCTCGTCCATCGGCAGCGTGAACTCCGCCGCGGGCGCGCCGGCATCGCCGTCGAACCCGTAGCGCGCGATGCCGCGCTTGTCCGCCAGCGCCTCGCGCAGCGCCATGCCCAGCGCCAGCCCGGTGTCCTCGACCGTGTGGTGCTCGTCGATGTGCAGGTCGCCATCGGCCTCCACCTCCAGCGCGATGCCGCCGTGCTTGCCCACCTGCTCCAGCATGTGGTCGAAGAACGCGAGGCCCGTGCGCACCCGTGGCTCCGCCATCGCGTCGAGGTCGACGGTGACGCGGATGCGGGTCTCGCGCGTCTCGCGCCGCACCGTCGCCCGCCGCGGTGCGTCGACGAGCTCGTGCGCGATGCCCGCCCAGTCCCACTCGCCGCCGAACTGCGGCGTGCGCAGCTTGAAGCCGCGGATGCCGAGGTTGCCGGCGAAGGCGAGGTCGGTGTCGCGGTCGCCGACCATCGCCGAGCGCGACCAGTCGACGCCGCGGTCCTTGAGGTAGTGCAGCACCATGCCGATGCCCGGCTTGCGGGTGGGCGCGTTGTCCGCAGGCAGGCTGCGGTCGACCAGCACCTCGCGGAAGCGGATGCCCTGGCTTTCGAAGACCTGCATCATGAGCGCCTGCGGCGCATCGAACGCCGCCTGCGGGTAGGCCTCGCTGCCGAGCCCGTCCTGGTTGGTGACGATGACGAACTGGTAGCCGGCGTCGCGCAGCCTGAGCAGCGCCGGCACCACGCCCGCGAAGAAGCGAAGCTTGGCGTAGCCGTCGACCTGGAAGTCCTCCGGCTCCTCGATGAGCGTGCCGTCGCGGTCGACGAACAGGATGGGGGTCATGGCACGCCTCCCAAGGCCACCAGCACGCGGTCGTTCTCGGCCAGGGTGCCGATGCTGATGCGCAGCGCGTCGCCGAGGCCGGGCGCCCCGCGCTGGTCGCGGACGACGATGCCCGCGGCCAGCAGGCGCCGGAAGGCGTCCTCGGCGTCGTGGAACCGCACCAGCAGGAAGTTGCCCTGCGACGGGTAGACACGGGCGACACCGGGCAGTGCCGCGAGCGCACGCTGCATCCGCGTGCGCTCGGCCAGCACCAGGTTGCGGCGCGAGCGGGTATGCGCGAGCGCCTCGGGCGACAGCGCCGCCAGCGCCAGCTCCGCGCAGGGCGCGGGGACCGGGTACGGCGCCTGGCAGGCGCGGAGCGCCGCCACCAGCCCGGCATCCGCGACCAGGCAACCGATCCGCGCCGCCGCCAGCGCGTGCGCCTTGGAGAGCGTGCGCAGCACCGCGACATTGGCGTGCGTGGACAGCAATGAGACCGCGGACGGCTGCGTCGCGTATTCACCGTAGGCCTCGTCGACCACCACCAGGGCGCGCCCCTGCAGGCGGTCCGCGAGCGCCGCGATCTCCTCCAGTGGCACCACGCCGCCGGTGGGGTTGGATGGGGAGCACAGGAACACCAGCCGCGCACCGCCCGCGATGGCGGCCTCGCCCACGGCGGCGCTGTCGGCGCGGAAGCCCTCCGCTTCGTCCACCAGTGGCACCTCGACCAGCGGCGCGCCCTGCAGCCGCGCGCTCACCGCGTACATGCCGAACACCGGGGGCGTCACCAGCACCGCGTCGCGCCCGGGCGCGCACAGTGCGCGCACCAGCAGGTCGATGGCCTCGTCGCTGCCACGCCCGACCAGAAGCTGGTCGCGGCGGCAGCCGTACAGCGCTGCCATCGCGTCGCACAGGTCAGCGGGCTGCGGCTGCGGGTAGCGGCGGTTGCGGCCGCCGCGGTCGGCGGTGCTTGCCCAGGCGGCCTCGTTGGCGTTGAGCCAGGCGTCGCCGTCGATGTCTTCGCTGCGCGCGGAGCGGTAGCCGGCGAAGCCGCGCAGGTCCGGGCGCAGGAGGTCGAGGACCCCGGTCGCGGCGCTCATGCCGCCACCGCCTGGAGCCGCAGGCGCACGGCATTCGCGTGCGCCTCCAGGCCCTCGGCACCCGCCAGCGTCACCGCGTCCGGGCCGATCGCGCGGATGCCGCCGGCGTCGACCGACTGCACGCTGATGAAGGTCTGGAAGCTCGCGACCGAGACGCCGCTCCAGGCGGCCGCGGCGCCGCCGGTGGGCAGCACGTGGTTGGTGCCGCTGCAGTAGTCGCCCAGCGCCTCGGGCGCGTAGTCGCCCAGGAACACCGAGCCCGCCGCGGCGACGCGGCCGAGCCAGGCGCGGGGGTCGCGGAGCGCGAGGATCAGGTGTTCCGGCGCGTAGGCATTGCTGATCGCGAAGGCGTCGTCGAGCGTGTCGACCTGCACCAGCGCCGACGCCTCGAGCGCCTGGCGCGCGACGTCCGCGCGCGGCAGCGCCTGCACCTGGCGCTCGACCTCGGCGGCGACCGCATCCAGCAGCGTGGCATCGTCGGACAGCAGCAGCACCTGGGAGTCCGGACCGTGCTCGGCCTGCGACAGCAGGTCGGCGGCGACGAACGCCGGCACCGCGCCGCCGTCCGCGATCACCAGCACTTCCGACGGGCCGGCCGGCATGTCGATGGCGGCGAGCCCGCGCTGCGCGACCTGCTGCTTGGCCTCGGTGACATAGCTGTTGCCGGGGCCGAACAACTTGTCGCAGGCGGCGATGGTGGCGGTGCCGAAGGCCATCGCGGCGATCGCCTGCGCGCCGCCGACCTTGAACACGGTATCGATGCCGCAGGCGCGGGCCGCCACCAGCACCGCGGGATCGGCGGTGCCGTCGGCGCGCGGCGGCGTGCACAGCACCACCTCGGCGCAGCCCGCCAGGCGTGCCGGCACGCCCAGCATCAGCGCGGTCGACGGCAGTGGCGCGGTCCCGGCCGGGACGTACAGCCCGACACGGCGGATCGGGCGCGCGACGCGGCCGCAGGTGACACCGGGCGCGGTCTCGACCTCGTAGTCGGCATGGATGCCGGCGCGGTGGAAGCGCTCGATGCGCAGCAGTGCGCCGTGCATCGCGTTGCGCAACGCGGGAGCGACGGCGGCCTCGGCCGCCGCGAACTCGGCCTCGCCCACGCGCGCATCCGCGAGCACGACGCCATCGAAGCGCTGCGTCAGCTCGCGGATCGCATCGTCGCCACGTGCCGCAACCGCAGCCAGCACCGCGGCCACCGCCTCCGCGGTCGCCGCCGCCGTCGTCCGCGTCGGCCGGCGCAACGCCGCCTGGCGTTCGCCGGCGTCCAGGCCGGCCCAGCACAGCCGCCTCATGCCAGCGTCCTCTCGACCGGCAGCACCATCATCGCGCGCGCGCCGGCGGATTTCAGGTCCTCCAGGCGCTGCCAGGTCATCACCCCGTGGCAGAGCGCCTGCAGCGCGAGGGTGTCGGCACCGTCGACCTGCAACACCGTCGGCGGCTCCGCGTCCGGGAGCAGGCGCAGCAGGGCCGGCACCTGGTCGCGCTGCGCCTGGAACAGCAACAGCCTGCTGTCCTTCAGCCGCAGCACGCCCTCCAGCCTGCGCAGCAGCAACTGCGACAGCTCGGCACGGGCGTCGCGGAACGGCTGTACCGGCCCGGCCAGCACCGCCTCGCTGCGCAGCAGCGTGCAGGCCGGCTTGAGCTGGTTGGCGGCGAGCGTCGCGCCGCTGGACACCAGGTCGCAGACCACGTCCGCCTGCCCCAGCCGCGGCGCGATCTCGACCGAGCCCGACAGCGTCACCACCGTGGCGTCGACGCCATTGGCGTGCAGCCAGCCCTGGAGCAGGTTCGGGTACGTGGTGGCGATGCGCAGGCCCTGCAGCTGCGACGGCCCTTCCCAGGTCCAGGCGTCCGGCACCGCGATGTCCAGGCGGCAGCCGCCGAACCCCAGCGGCCGCACTTCGCGCGACGCCACGGCCAGCCCGCGCGCGGCGCGTTCGGCGGCGTGCTCCTCGAGCACATTGCGGCCGACGATGCCGTAGTCGCAGACACCATCCGCGAGCAGGCCGGGGATGTCGTCGTCGCGCACCAGCAACAGGTCCACCGGCAGGGTTTCGCCGTAGCAGAACAGGCGGTCGCGACTTTCGCGCCACGACAGCCCACACGACGCCAGCAGCGCCCGCGCGGGCTCGCTCAGGCGTCCGGATTTCTGGATGGCGATGCGCAGGCGATCGCGCGCCGCGGGGGCGGCCGTGGGGCTCATGGGGATACCTTCAGTGGGACGCGACGAGGCGCGGGTGCTGGCGCTTGACCGCCTCGGCATAGCCGCCGGCGCCACGCTCGAGGGTGCGGGCCACGCGACCGATGGTGGTCACGCTGACCTGGGTGCGCTCATGGATCTCGCGGTACGACAGGTCCTGCAGCAGCAACGGCACCACCCGCCAGCGGTCGGCCATCGCCTCCAGCTCCGCCGGCGTGCACAGGTCCTCCAGGAACGCCGCCACGTCCTCCGCCCTGTCCAGCGCCGCCAACGCCTTCGCCAGCGCCTTGAAAGAGGCACTCGTCTCGCGTTCCGGCAATGGCTCCCCGCGCTGCTTCATGTCGACACAATGTAATAACGTGCTAGTACGTTAATACAGCTTGGGGCGGATGGTCAACGGCTGCCACCTCCAGATGCTGAACGACAAGGGCTGGGCGCATGGGATGGCGCGAAGACAGCGGATGGGGTGGCCGACCGTCAGTTCGGTGGGCGGGGGGCAAGGGCCAGGGCAAGAGCTCGCGGCCAAGGCCGCTCCTACAGGAAGCAGGTGCATCCGGGTCCGGACGACAGGGCGACCGTAGCCCGGCAACGAAGCGACGAACCACGCTGGCGACGTGCGGGACAGCGCGTGGGGGAGTGTGAGAGCGCACATGGATGTGCGCGCCGGCGAGTCAGCCAGGGATGGCTGACCGAGCCGGTCACGCTCCCCCACGTGCTGGCCCGCCCGGTCCGGAGCCGAGAACCGTGTTTCCGCCCCACGTGCTGACCGATCGCATCGCAATTACCGCGGGGGAGCCTCCCGCCGCGCCCACCACCCCATCGCCACCAGCACCCCGGCCACGGCCCCGGACAGCTCCATCACCACCCGGATCCCCAGCCGCTCCGGATCATGGATCCCGTCGAGCGCCAGCCGCGCGTAGACATTGGACTCGAGGCTGACCACGCCGAGGTAGAACAGGTGCCAGGCATCGATGCCCGCGGCGATGACGCACGCCGCCACCAGCGACCAGCCCATCGCATGCCCCGGCGCCCACTTCCCCGCCCGCGCCAGCGCATGCACCGCCGAATACACCAGCAGGCCGACCACGAACGCGATCAGCGACGCCTCGAAGGCCCCCAGCCAGCCCGCATGCAGCGGCAGGTTCACGCCCGCGTGTCGCGCGCGCGCGCCGCGTCCAGCACCGTGCCGTCCGCGACCAGCCGCACCGCCGCCGCCACGTCCCCGTCCAGCGCCCGGTCGCGATCCAGGAACGTGATGCGCCCGCGAATGGCCTCGTGCGCCGCCGCCACCGCGGTCCCCGGCTGGAACGGCTCCGACGACGCCAGCTCCTGCCGCAACGCATCGACCTCGGCCAGGAACAGCTCGCGCCCCGGCGCACCCGGCAGCGGCGCACCCTGCACCTTGGCAGCGAACGCCTCGGCGTCGCAGCCGCGCGCCAGGTCGCGCGCCGCGTTGATCATGTCGCGGCGGAAGTCGAGCGCCTGCGCCGCCGTGTACAGCTCCAGCGCCAGCACCTTGCCGAGGTCGTCCACCATCGACAGCACGTGCCGCGCCTCGTTGGCGCCCATCGACACGTGGTCCTCCGCATTGGCCGAGGTCGGGATCGAATACACCGATGCCGGGTGCGCCCGGCTGGCGAGATCGTTGACGATCGCCGCCGCCGTGTACTGCACGATCATGAAACCGGACTCGGTGCCGTCCTCGTTGCCGATCAGGAAGCCCGGCAGGCCATCGTTGTTGGCCGGGTCGACCAGCTTGTTGAGCCGGCGCTCGGAGATCCCCGCGAGCACCGGGATCGACGCCTTCACGTAACTCAGCGCCAGCGCCAGCGGCATGCCGTGGAAGTGGCCGGCCGAGACCACCTGGCGCTCGATCGGCAGGTCGCCCTCCTCGCCCGCCTGCATGTCCGGGAACACCAGCGGGTTGTCGGTGACCGCATTGAGCTCGATGTCGAACACCCGCCGCGCCTGCGCCACCGCATCGCGCACGGCGCCATGCACCTGCGGGATGCAGCGCAGCGAATAGCTGTCCTGCGGCTGGTGCTTCTTGCCGCCGCGGAAGGGCTTGAAACGCCGGTAGAACGACTCGCGGCCATGGCGCTGGGTATCGGGCACCCAGTCCCAGCCGATGTCGAAGCGCAGCTGCTGCGCATCGGCGTCGTCCCAGCTGGACGGCAGCCACTGCCGGAAGCGCGGCACCAGGTGGTACGGGATGTCGGCCAGCGTGGAGCCCCCCAGCAGCCGCCGCAGGTTCGCTGCGACCTCCACCTGCCCGGGGTGCGGACGCAGCGCGTGCACCTGCTCCGCGAACGCACCCAGGCGCCCGGCGAAGGCATCCAGCGTCATCGCCGCGGCCAGGTCCGCCGTCTCCAGCAGTTCCTCCAGCCGGTGCACGGCCAGCACGCCCATCGCCAGCATCTGCGCGGTGCCGTTGTTGAGCGCCAGGCCTTCCTTGTAGGAGAGCGAGACCGGCGCCAACTTCGCGCGGCGCAGCGCTTCGGCGCCGGCCATGCGTTCGCCATCGAGGAAGGCTTCGCCGCCGCCCAGCAGCACGAGCGCGAGATGCGACAGCGGCGAGAGGTCGCCGGACGCGCCGACCGAGCCCAGCGACGGCACCACCGGCACCACGCCGGCGTTGAGCATCGCCGCCATCGCCTGCAGGGTCTGCACGCGGATGCCGGAGTGCCCGCGCAGCAGCGTATTGATGCGGATGCACAGCATCGCGCGCACGACGTCCGCCGCCATCGGCTCGCCGACGTTCACTGCGTGGGTGACGATCAGGTTGTGCTGCAGCTCCTCGTGCAGCGAGCGGCCCGACTTCACCGCGCCCGGCAGCTCGTCGCGCAGCGGATGCGCGCCCAGCAGCTTGTCGGCATTGCTGCCGAAGCCGGTGGACACGCCGTAGATCGGCTCCTCGCGCCGCACCTGCTCGGCGAGGAAGTCCGCCGCGCGCGCCACCGCCACCAGCGCCTTCGGGTCGAGTTCCACCGGCGCGCCGTTGGCCACCATCACCAGCTGGTCGCGGCCCAGCGACAGGCCGTCGAGGCGGATCGGGGTCACGCCCGGCTCCCCTGCGCGCGCCATTGCTCGCGCTCGACCAGCAGCGTGCGCGCGAGGTCGGCGTCGGCCACCTCGAACTGCTCGCCGCGGCGCAGGTCCTTGACCGCGACCACCCCCTTTGCGGCCTCGGCGTCGCCGCGGATCACCACGAAGCGGATGCCGGCGCGGTCGGCGTACTGCAGTTGCTTGGCGAGCTTGCGCGGCTCGAGCTGGGTCTCGACGTTGAGCCCGGCCGCACGGAGTTGCTGCGAGAGCGCGAGTGCGTGGTCGAGCCCGGCATCGTCGAACAGCGTGACCAGCGCGTCGACCGAGCTCTCCGCGGTCTGCACCAGCCCCGCCTCGCGCAGCTGCCAGAACAAGCGCGTCAGGCCGATGGAGATGCCGACGCCGGGCAGCTTCGACTTCGTGTAGTGGCTCGCCAGGTCGTCGTAGCGGCCTCCGGAACAGATCGAGCCGATCTGCGGATGCGCGTCGAGCACGGTCTCGTAGACCATGCCGGTGTAGTAGTCGAGGCCGCGGGCGATCGAGAGGTTGATCGCGTAGCGCGACTCCGGCACGCCCATCGCGCGCAGGCGCTCGAGCAGCTCGCGCAGCTCGCCGCGGCCTTCCTCGAACAGCGGCGTGCCCTCGCCGAGCTCGTCGAGCTTCGCCAGCGCGTCGTCGTGCCCGGCCGAGCGGACGCGCGAGAACGCCATCAGCCGCTCGACCACGTCCGCCGCGAGCCCGAAGCCCTCGCCTTCCAGCGTCGCCCGCACCGCGTCCTCGCCGCGCTTGTCGAGCTTGTCGATCTCGCGCAGCACCGCCGCCTGGCGGTCGTCGCCGATGCCCTGGCCGGCGAAGAAGCCGCGCAGCATCTTGCGGTGGTTCAGCTGGATGGTGAAGTCGCCGATGTCCAGCGCGTCGAACACCGCGTGGATCACCGCGGGAATCTCGGCGTCGTGGCGTGGCGACAGCGTGTCCTTGCCGATGACGTCGATGTCGCACTGGTAGAACTCGCGGAAGCGCCCGCGCTGGGCGCGCTCGCCGCGGTAGACGCGCTGCATCTGGTAGCGCCGGAACGGGAACGCGAGATCGTGCTCGTGCTCGGCGACGTAGCGCGCCAGCGGCACGGTCAGGTCGAAGCGCAGCGCGAGCTCCGGCAGGCCGGTGCCGTCGCCCGTCGCGGCCTTGTCCAGCGCGCCGGTGGACTGGACGAAATACACCTGGCGCTCGGTCTCGCCGCCGGACTTGGTCAGCAGCGTCTCGGACAGCTCGAACACCGGCGTCTCCACCGGCAGGAAGCCGAAGCCCTCGAAGGTGCGGCGGATGGTGTCGAGCATGCGCTGGAACGCGATCTGGTCGCGGGGCAGCAGCTCCATGACGCCCGGGGGCGTGCGCGGCTTGATCAAGGGGAACTCCGGGGACGCGAATCCGCCCAGTTTAGCGGCTGCCGTGTGCCGCCCCACCCTGCGGTAGCCGGGAGTCGCCAGGCATCCGCATCGCTGGCGCGGACCCGAATGCAGCGCTTGCCCGGCCCCGTTCCCCTCTCTACAATGCACGGCTCACCGATGTCGGGGTGTAGCTCAGTCTGGTAGAGCGCTACGTTCGGGACGTAGAGGTCGCAGGTTCGAATCCTGTCTCCCCGACCAATCCGGTGCAACGCAAGGAAGGACCGGCCCCGGGGCCGGTCTTTTCGTTTCCGCGACTCCCGTGGCGCGGGGAGCCCCCGATGCCGAGCCCGCCCGCCCCCGCCGCGTCCGCCGATCGCGCCCCCGTGGCAGGGCGGCTGCTGGTCCTGGCAGGCATCGCGCTGGCGGCGTTCAACCTGCGCACGGCGGTGACCTCGATCACCCCGCTGCTCGACCGCCTGGGCGCGGAGTTCGGGTTCGGCACCGCGCTGGCGGGGGTCATCGGCATGCTGCCGAGCGCGGCGTTCGCGGCCTTCGGGGTCGCCACGCCGGTGCTCGCCCGCCGTGCCGGCCTGGAGCGTACCGTGCTCCTGGCCATGGCGCTGGCGGCGGCCGGGCTGGTGCTGCGCTCGCTCGCGGGCCACACGCCGCTGTTGCTGGCCGGGTCGATCATCGCGCTGGCCGGCATGGGCATCGGCAACGTGGTGCTGCCACCGCTGGTCAAGCGTTACTTTCCCGCACGGGTGGGCGCGGTCAGCACGCTCTACATCACCGTGCTGCAGATGGGGACGATCCTGCCGGCGCTGGTGGCGGTGCCGCTGGCCGAGGCGGCAGGCTGGCGGGTCTCGATGGGCGCCTGGGCGCTGGTGGCGGTCGCGGCGATGCTGCCGTGGATCGCGGTGCTGTGGATCGAGCGCCGCCACGACTCCGACATCGCCCGCGCCCACGACAGCGCCGTGCGCCCCGGCGACGAGGCCCCCGAACTGCCCGACCCGGTACGCGGCCGCACCTGGCGCACCACGCTCGGCTGGGGCATGGCGCTCATGTTCGGCATGTCCTCGCTGGCCACCTATGCCATGTTCACCTGGCTGCCGGCGATCCTGGTCGGGGCCGGGGCGACGCCGGCCTTCGGTGGCGCGATGGTCGCGCTCTACGGCGCCATGGGCCTGCTGGCGGCGCTCACGGTGCCGCTGCTCGCGGCCCGCATGGCCAATCCGTTCCCGCTCGCGGTGCTCACCGCCGGCCTGCAGCTTGCCGGCCTGGCCGGGTTGTGGCTGGCACCGATGGCGCTGCCGCTGCTGTGGTCGGCGCTGGTCGGGCTGGGCGCATCGACGTTCCCGCTGTCGCTGACCCTGATCAACCTGCGCACGCGCACCCCCGCAGGCTCCGCGGCGCTGTCCGGCTTCACCCAGGGCGTGGGCTATACGCTCGCCTCCCTGGGGCCGCTGCTGTTCGGCCTGATCCGCGAGGCCAGCGGCGGCTGGACCTGGTCGTTCGCGTTCCTGGCTGCCAGCCTGGTGGTGCTGCTGCTGGGCGCATGGCAGTGCTGCAAGCCGAGGACGCTCGAAGACAGCTGGTAGGGCTGCCGACCCACCGCCGCATGTTCGACGCGTGACCACCCGCCTCACCCGCATGTGAAGAAGTCTTTCGCGCTGCGGCATCTAGGATGCCGGCCTCTGGGAATAGCGTGACGCGCGTCCCAGTTATCAGGAAGGCGCCGGCGACCGGTGACCAGGGGCCCGTGCTTGTTCCGCTATCGATCATCGCCTTCGCGCCAAACGCCCTCCCGCCTGTTCGCGCTCTCCCTGCTTCCCCTCCTCGCCGTTCCCCTCGTCGCGACGGCCGCGCCGGCATTCGCATCGCCGTCGCCAGGCGCCGCGTCGCAGGTGCCAGCGGCCGAACGCCTGGCCCGAGGCGACGCCCTGCGCGCCGAGGCACGGCATGCCGAGGCACTGGCGGAATACCTCGCCGCGCTGCACGCCAACGCCGGCCGCGACCGCACCGTCGACGAGCATGCGTGGCGCATGCAGGTGCTCACCCTGGCCGACCTTGGCGCCGCCGGGCGCGCCCATGAACTCATGTCGCGCCGCCCGGCGCTGTTCGCGGTGCACGAACGCGAGCGCATCGAGGGTGACCGCGTGGCGCGCATGGTCACCTGGGGCCGCACGCGTCCCGAGGACCCGCGCGACCGGCAGCAGGAGGCGCGGCAGGCACTGGCGTCGCTGCAGGCCCTGCAGGCGGATGCGCCACGCCAGACGCGCTGGGAAGCCACCCGGCTGCGCGTCGATGCGCTGTCCGCGCTCAACCGGTTGCAGCGGCACCAGGAGGTGGCCGACGGCTACCAGGCGCTGCTCGACGACGGGATCGAGGTCCCGGCGTACATCCTGCCGACGGTGGGCGACTCGCTGCTGGCGCTGCGCCGGCCCGCCGACGCGGTGCCGGTGCTGGACGCGGCGCTCGCGCATCGGCCGGACGATTTCAACGCCTGCCTGCTGCTCGCCTACGCTTGGCTGGAACAGGAGCGGTTCGACATCGCGATGCCGATGTTCGAGGCGCTGCCCGCTGGGCAGGACGCATGGCCACGGCGCCCGGGTGCGCGCATGGGCTACCAGAACTGGGACCGCTATTCGGCCGACGTGAACCTGGCGATGGCCCATTCCTTCGCACACGACAACGCCCGCGCGGAAGCCGAACTGGCCGCCCTGGGCACGATCGGGCCCCGGAACGCGGGCCTGCAGGCGGCGATCGGCGGCGTGCAGGCACGGCGCCTGCGCCCGACGACCGCGCTGGAACGCTTCGACATGGCGCTGACGCTGGACCCGGAGCAGCGCGATGCGCGCGCCGGCCGCGTCGACGCGCTGATGGCGCTCGACCGCATGGACGAGGCGAGCGCAGCCCTCGACGACCTGCGCCAGCGTCACCCCGACGACCCGCGCCTGGACCGCATCACCGAGTCCGTGGCGCGCCGGCGTGGCTGGCAGGCGCGCGCCGAAGCCTCGCGCGCGCGCAGTACCCCGCGCGACGGCGGCACCTCGCAATCGCCGCTGGGCAGCCGCGACGGCGGCGTGCGGCTGCAGCTGGAAACGCCCCTGCTCGACGACCGCTGGCGCATCGGCACCGTGGCCGAAGAGGCCTGGGCCGACTTCGACGACCAGCGCGTGCGCTTCCGCCGCGGCGGCCTCGGCGCCAGCTACCGCCACGACCGGCTCGGGGTGTCCGCCTACGCGTTGCGCGCGGTCGACGATTACGACGACGGCGGGATCTCGCTCTCGCTCGCCGCCGACTGGCGCTTTTCCGACGCCTGGCGCGGCAGCCTGGGCTACGCCCGGCGCGACATCGAGGCCTCGCTGCAGGCGCGGCGCTTCGGCATCACCGCCGACAGCCTGGCCGCGGCCACGGTCTGGACGCCGAGCGACGAAACCTGGCTGCGCATCGGCGCCTCGCAGTTCCGCTACGACGACGGCAATCGCCGCGAGCAGGTCGGCGTCGATGCCGCGCAGCGGCTGCTGGCGCGCCCGCACTGGCTGGTCGACGGGCTCGCCGGCGCGTCGGCGAGCCGCGGCTCGTTCGGCGATAGGGCGGCGTACTTCAATCCCGAACGCGATGCCTCCGCGTCGCTCGGCCTGCGCATCGAGAACATCAGCTGGCGCCGGTACGAGCGCCACTTCCGCCAGCGGTTCGAGATCGGCGCCGGATCGTACTGGCAGCGCGACTACGGCCGGAGCTTCGTCCCGACCGCGGCATACCGCCACCTGTGGCGCTTCGCCACCGGCCACGCACTGGAGTACGGCGTGGCGTGGTCGCGACCCGTGTACGACGGCAACCGCGAACAGCGCATCGCGTTCGACATGGCCTGGCGCTGGGGAGACGGACGATGAACCACCTGTTGCGCATCCTGCTGGCGCTGTGCCTGGCGCTGGCGACGCTGCCGGCGCACGCCGTGCTGGTGCTGAGCTACCACGACATCCGCGACGACGTCGCCGCCAAGGGCGATCCCGACGCGTACGCGGTGTCCACCGCCAACTTCGTCGCGCACCTCGAGTGGCTGCGCGCCCACGGCTACGTGCCGGTGAGCGCGCAGGCCGTGCGCGAAGCGCGTGCCGGCGGCCCGCCGCTCCCGGACAGGGCGGTGCTGCTGACCTTCGACGATGGCCTGCGCAGCGTGTACACGCATGTGTTCCCGCTGCTGCGCGCGTATGGATACCCGGCGCTGGTTGCACCGGTCACCGCCTGGACCGGCCTCGGCCCGGACGACACGGTCGACTACGGCCCGCGGCCGTTCCTGCGCGACGATTTCGCCACCTGGGCGCAGCTGCGCGAGATGCAGGCGAGCGGGCTGGTGGAGATCGCCTCGCACAGCCACGACCTCCATCGCGGCGTCGCCGCCAACCCGCAGGGCAACCGGACGCCGGCCGCGGTGACGCGCCTGTGGTCGCCGTCGGGCTACGAATCCGAGGCCGCCTATCGCGCGCGGATCCAGGCCGACCTCGCCGCCAGCGCCGCCGCGATCGAACGCGGCACCGGGGTGCGGCCGCGGACCATCGTCTGGCCGTACGCCGCCTACAACCGCGTCGCCAACGAGATCGCCGCCGCGCAGGGCATGACCCTGTCGTTCGACCTCGAGGGCCGGGCGCTCGAGGACGACCTGGCCCACGAAGGCCGGGCCGCGACCGACGACGCCAGCCTCGCCCGCCTGCTGCTGTTCGACAATCCCGACGTCGCCGACCTGGCGATGGAGCTCCGGCGCGATCCCGGACGCACGAACGGCCTGCGCGCGATGCAGGTCGACCTCGACTACGTGTACGACCCCGACCCGGCGCAGGCCGAGCGCAACCTCGACGTGCTGGTGCAGCGTGTCCGCGACATCGGCCCCGGCCATGTCTTCCTGCAGGCGTTCGCCGACCCCGACGGCGACGGCGCCGCCGACGCCGTGTACTTCCCCAACCGCCACCTGCCGGTGCGCGCGGACCTGTTCAATCGCGTCGCCTGGCAGCTGCGCACCCGCGCCGGGGTGCGTGTGTTCGCATGGCTGCCGGTGCTGGGCTGGACGTTCCCGGATGCGGCCATGCAATCGCAGCTGCAGCTCGCCGCCGGCGACCCTGCCGACGTGCCGCGGCTGGATCCCTCCGCCCCGCGCAGCCTGGCCGTGGTCGAAGCGCTCTACGCCGATCTCGCGGTCGGCAGCTACTTCGAAGGCCTGCTGTTCCATGACGATGCCTACCTGCGGGACGGCGAAGCCGCGGGGCTCGGCAACGACCCCGCCGCGCGCACGCAGGCGCTGGTGGACTTCACCCAGGCACTCACGGCCGCGGCCGAGCGCTGGCGGCCGAAGCTCACCACCGTGCGCAACCTGTTCGCGCGGCCGGTGCTGGAGCCGGCCAGCGAAGCGTGGTTCGCCCAGCGTCTGGACGCCTTCAACGCCGCGTACGACTACACCGCGCTGATGGCGATGCCGCGGATGGAAGGCGAGCGCGACGCCGCGGCGTGGCTGCGCCGGCTGGTGGACCCCGTGGCCGCGCATCCGCGCGGCCTCGAACGCACGATCTTCGAACTGCAGACCGTCGACTGGCGCACGCGGCAGCCGGTGCCGGGGGACGAGCTGGCAGCACAGGCGCGCCTCCTGGTCGCGCGCGGCGCCCGCCACCTCGCCTACTACCCCGACGACTTCCTGCGCGCCTCGCCGGCGCTGCCCACGGCACGCGAGGTGATCTCGGCCCGCGAATTCCCCTATATCGAGCGCTGACCATGGACTGGCCCACCTTCTCGCCCATCGCCGCGCTGTTCAACTTCGCGTTCTTCTATCCGATCGTGATGGCGTTCTTCTGGATCATCGGCGGGCTGTACTACCACGTGCGCCGGGAACGCCGGTCCGAGGGACCGGGTCGCCCGCCCCCGCTCGCGCACTCGCCGCACGTCGCGATCCTGGTCCCCTGCTTCAACGAGGCCGCCCGCGTCGCCGACACCATTGGCGCGCTGGCGAAGCAGGACTATCCGGACTTCGAGATCATCGCCATCGATGATGGCAGCAGCGACGGCACCGGCGCCGTGCTCGAGGGGCTGCTGCCCATGCACGCCAACCTGCGGGTGGTGCACCTCCAGACCAACCACGGCAAGGCCAACGCCCTGCGCATGGGCACGCTCGCCTCGCGGGCGGAGTACCTGGTGTGCGTCGATGCCGACGCCCTGCTCGATCCCGATGCCACGCGGTGGATGGTCGGCCACCTGCTCGACGGCGCGCGCGTCGGCGCGGTGACCGGCAACCCGCGCGTGCGCAACCGGTCGACCATGATCGGGCGCATGCAGGTCGGGGAGTTCTCCGCGATCATCGGCCTGATCAAGCGCGCGCAGCGGGTGTACGGCCGGCTGTTCACGGTGTCCGGCGTGGTCTGCGCCTTCCGCCGCACGGCCCTGCACCGGGTCGGCTACTGGTCCGACGACATGGTGACCGAGGACATCGACATCTCCTGGCGCCTGCAGCTCGACGGCTGGGACATCCGCTACGAGCCCAATGCGCTGGCCTGGATCCTGATGCCGGAGACGCTCGGCGGGCTGTGGAAGCAGCGCCTGCGCTGGGCCCAGGGCGGCGTCGAGGTGCTGCGCCGCCATGGCAGCAAGGTGCTCAGCTGGCGCTGGCGGCGGATGTGGGGCGTGCTGGTGGAGTACGCGCTGAGCCTGACCTGGGCCTACGTGATGCTCGCCATCATGCTGCTGTGGGCCATCGGCAAGTTCGTGGACCTGCCGCCGGCGGTGCAGGTCGACAGCATCCTCCCGCGCTGGCACGGCGCGGTGCTGGCGGTGGTGTGCCTGCTCCAGTTCGGCACCAGCCTGGTGATCGAGCGCCGCTACGAGCCGAAACTCGGCCGCAACTTCTACTGGATGATCTGGTACCCGATCGCGTTCTGGCTGGTCGGCATGTTCACCGCGGTGGTCGCGCTGCCGAAGACGCTGCTGCAGCGCAACCGGCGCGCGGTGTGGACCAGCCCGGACCGGGGCGTGGCATGACGCCGCCGATCATCCACCACCCCGAACGCCAGGGCCGCCGCCGGCGCACGGTGTTCACCGTCCTCACCGCCACCGCCTGGGCGCTGTATTTCTACCTCTGGCTCCCGCTGATCACGCTGCTGGCGTGGGTGCTGGGCGTGCGCTCGAGCTACGGCGAGCTGTACCTGAAGCAGCACGCCGTGGACCCGTTCCTGCTGCTCGCCCTGCCCGTCATCGCCCTGGTGTGCGCGATCGTCCTGCTGGCGTGGGCCGAGTACAACCGCGCGCGCTTCGGCGGCGAGGAGCGAAGGAAGGCGGTGGACCACGTGGACGCGGACGCGGTGGCGCTGGCGCTCGGCGCCGACGCCGCGACCGCCGCCTCGCTGCGCGGGGGCCGCAGCATGACGCTGGCCCTGGACGAGCACGCGCGGCCGTCGTCGGCGCTGCCGCGACCGCCCGCGGCTGCGCGGTTGGCCACCGGTGCCGCGGCCACCACCGTGCGGGCATCGCCCACGCCCTGAGCCCGGGACGCACGCACGCCCGCGGAGCATGGCCCGCCGCTACGGCAGGTTGCGCGTCTGCCCCTCGCCGCGCACCACGAAGCGCTCGATGGTGAGCGCCTCCAGGCCCATCGGGCCGTAGGCGTGCAGGCGCGTGGTCGAGATGCCGATCTCGGCGCCCAGGCCGAGCTCGCCGCCATCAGAGAACCGGGAGGACGCGTTGACCATGACCACCGCCGAACGCAGGGCCTGCACGAAACGCTCCGCGACCACCGCGTCGCGCGTGGCGATGACCTCGGTGTGGTCGGAGCCGAAGTGGCGGATATGCGCCACCGCGGCATCGGCGCAGTCCACCACCTTCACCGCCAGCACCAGGTCGAGGAATTCGGCGGCGTAGTCGTCGTCGGTCGCGGCGGCGATGCCGTCGACCAGCGCGCGCGTCCGCGCGTCCCCGCGCAGCTCGACCCCGCGCTCGCGCAGCATTGCGGCCGCGGCGGGAATGAACGTCGCGGCGATGTCCTGGTGCACCAGCAGGGTCTCGAGGGCGTTGCATACGCCGGGACGCGACACCTTCCCGTCCAGCAGCAGGTCGAGCGCGAGCCCGGTATCGGCGGCACGGTCGACGTAGAGGTGGCATACGCCCTTGTAATGCCGGACCACCGGCACCCGCGCATGCTCGGTGACGAACCGGATCAGGCCCTCGCCGCCGCGCGGGATCGCCAGGTCGACGATGTCGGTCAACTGCAGCAGCTCGACCATCGTGTCGCGGCCGAGGTCCTCCACCAGGGTCAGCGCGGCCTCGGGCAGGCCATTGCCGCGCAACGCGCGCCTGAGACTGGCGGCGATGGCGGTGTTGGAGCGGATCGCTTCGCTGCCGCCGCGCAGGATCACGCCGTTGCCGGCCTTGAGGCACAGCGCCGCGGCGTCGGCGGTCACGTTCGGCCGCGCCTCGTAGATCATCGCCACCACGCCCAGCGGCACGCGCACGCGTTCGACGACGATGCCGTTGGGGCGCACGTCGCGCCGGGTCACCTCCCCGACCGGATCCGGCAGTTCCGCGACCTCGCGCAGGGCATGGCCGATGGCCGCGATCCTCGCCGGGTCCAGCGCCAGCCGGTCGAGCATCGCGCCTGCGGTGTCGTTGGCGCGCGCGGCCTCGAGGTCGCGTGCGTTGGCGTCGAGGATGGCAGCCGCGTCGGCGACGAGCGCATCGGCCATGGCGTGGAGCAGCGCGTGCTTGCGCTTCGCATCGAGTGCGGCCACGGCCTGCGCGGCGTCGCGGCAGGCGAGCGCGCGCGTGCGGATGTCGGTCATGGTGGTCCTACAGCAGCGCGAGGTCGTCGCGGTGGATGATGGTGCCACCGTAGTTGTAGCCCAGGAGCGCCTGGATGTCGCCGGAGTGCCTGCCCGCGATGCGACGGATGTCGGCCGCCGCGTACTGGCACACGCCACGCGCCACCGGCCGCTCCCCGTCGCCGTCGCGCACCCGCACCTCGACCATGTCGCCGCGACGGAAATCCCCCGCCGCGTCGAGCACCCCGCCCGGCAGCAGCGATGCGCCCCGCTCGACCAGCGCATGCGCGGCGCCGGCGTCGACCACGATGCCGCCGGGTTCGGCGATGGCGTTCTGCAGCCAGTGCCGGCGCACCGCCACCCGGCTGCGCCCGGCGTGGATGCGCGTACCGCGGAGGCGGTCGTGGGCCAGGCCTTCGAGCACGTCGGCGCGCGTGCCGTTGAACAGCACGGTCGCGATGCCGGCCGCGGACGCCCGCTGCGCCGCGACCAGTTTCGTGCGCATGCCGCCGGTGCCGCCGGCACTGCCCGGGCCGCCGGCGAGCGCGACCAGCGCCTGGGTCATCGTGGCCACCATCTCGATCGGACGCGCGCCGGGCACGGCGCGCGGATCGGCGTCGTACAGCCCGTCGATGTCGGTGGCGATGAACAGGACTTCGGCGTCCACCAGTGCGGCCACGATCGCGGCCAGCGTGTCGTTGTCGCCCAGCTTGAGCTCGTCCACCGACACCGTGTCGTTCTCGTTGACGATCGGCAGTGCATGCCGGCGCAGCAGCTCCATGAGCGTCGCGCGGGCGTTGAGGTAGCGGCGGCGGTTGCGGAGGTCGTCGTGGGTGAGGAGGACCTGCGCCACGGGCCGGCGGCACAGGCCCTGCCAGAAGCCCATGAGCTGCGCCTGGCCCAGCGCCGCCAGCGCCTGCCGCTCGGCAAGGGCGGCGCCGGCGGCCGGCTGCTGGCGGGCGATCGCGCGTCCGGCGGCCACCGCCCCCGAGGACACCAGCACCACCTCGCGGCCATCGCGGTGGCAGGCGGCGACGAAGCCTGCGATGGCCGCGGCATGCCGCGGCGAAAGCCCGCCGCCATCTGCCGCGAGCAGGCTGCTGCCGACCTTGAGCACCGCGCGCTTCCAGGGCGGCAGCACCTGCTCCGTGAATCCGGCGCCCGGAGGCAGTGCCGCGCTGGCGGCAGCGGCGCAGGCAGTCCCGACTGCAGCTTCCATCACCCGCCGACCCCCCTTGGCAGCGGCGCGGGCGGAGGTGCCCGCGCCGGTCGCATCAACTCAGGACAACGCCTCCAGCCGCGCGCGCAGGACATCCAGCCGCAGGTCGCCCGCGGCGCCTGGCGACGTGCGCGCGGCGAGGCTCGCCGCCGGGTCGCCTTCCGCCCAGCGCGCAGGGTCGGCCGCCTGCCGGTAGGCCTCGCGGAACGGCACGCCGGTGCGCGCCATGTCCACCGCGAGGTCGGTGGCATACATCGACGGCTCCAGCGCCGCGCGCATCCGCTCCGGGCGCCATTCCAGGTTGCGCAGCAGGTCGGGCAGGAGCGAAAGCGCCTGCAGCCCCTTGCCGAACCCGTGGAACAGCGCGCCCTTGCCGACTTGGAAATCGCGGTGGTAGCCCGACGGCAGCGACGACAGGTGCTCGAGCTCGCTGCGCGCGGCGGCGACGCTGGCGTAGGTGGCCCGCATCAGCTCGATGACGTCCGGGTTGCGCTTGTTGGGCATGATCGAGCTGCCGGTGGTGTACTGCGCCGGCAACGCCACGAAACCGAACTCGCTGCTGGTGAACAGGCTGAGGTCCCAGGCCAGCCGGCGCAGGTCGCCCACGGCGCTGCCGAGCGCCTCCAGCGCCGCCATCTCGAACTTGCCCCGCGACAGCTGCGCGTAGGTGGCCGTGAGCTGCAGGCGCGCGAAGCCGAGGGCTTCCGTCGCGTGCTCGCGCGCGAGCGGCAGGTTCACGCCGTAACCGGCGGCGCTGCCCATCGGGTTGGCGTCCACCCACGCCAGCGTCTGCCGCGCGCGGAGCGCGTCGTCGAGGAAGGCTTCCGCCCACGCGCCCCACCACATGCCCAGCGACGACACCACGGCGCGCTGGAGGTGGGTGTAGCCCGGCAGCGGCACGTCGCACTCGGCCCCGGCGCGGTCGAGTGCCACCGTCGCCACCTCGAGGCAGAGCGCCGACGTGCGCGCCAGCTTCTCCTTCAGCCACAGCCGCGTGGCCACCAGCACCTGGTCGTTGCGGCTGCGTCCGGTGTGGATGCGGCGGCCGGCGTCGCCCAGGCGCTCGGTGAGCCGCGCCTCGATCGCGGAATGCCCGTCCTCGAAGCGGTCGTCGAGCACGAAGGCGCCGCTGCGGAAGTCGTCCGCCAGCGCGTCGAGTTCGCGCAGCAGTCCGGCGAGCTCGTCCGCCGACAGGATGGCGATGCGCGCCAGACCTTCGGCGTGGGCCTTGCTGGCGGCGATGTCGTGGAGGAAGAACTCGCGGTCCAGGACGACGTCGTCGCCGGCGAGGAAGGACTGGATCTCGCGGTCGACGCTGACGCCGGGCTTCTGCCAGAGGAGGTCGGACATGGTGGACTCCGTGCGTCAGGTGAGCGGGATGCCGGCCGTCTCCGGCAGGCCGAAGGCGAGGTTGAGGTTCTGCAGGGCCTGGGTCGCGGCGCCCTTCAGCAGGTTGTCGAGCGTCGCCACCACCACCAGTCGGTGACCGTCGGCCGAGAGCGTGAAGCCGCCGACCTCGGCGCCGTGGCGGCCGGCGATCCGGCTGACCCAGGGCGCGTCGTCGACGACGCGCACCAGTGGCTCGCCGGCATAGCGCGCGTGGTAGCGCGCGCGCACCCCGTCCAGGTCCAGCGGCGTGCGCAGGTGCAGGTTCGCGGTCACGGTCAGCCCGCGGAAGTGGGGCGCGACGTGCGGCATGAACTCGATCGCGATGCCCAGGCGGCGCGCGACCTCGCGCTCGTGCACGTGGTCGACCAGCGCGTACGGCATCAGGTTGTCGCGGAGCTTGTCGGGGTCGTTGCGGTCCGACGGCGTCGTGCCGGCGCCGGAGTAGCCGGAGACGCCGAAGCACTGCACCGGCGCTTCCACCAGCTCGAGCATCGGCGCGATCGCCAGCTGCATCGCGCTGGCGTAGCAGCCCGGGTTGGCGATGTGCCGCTGGCCGCCGTAGCCGGCGCGGGTGAGCTCGGGCAGTCCGTAGTACCAGGCGTCGTCGAAGCGGTGGTCGGCCGAGAGGTCGACGATCACCGGGTCGCCGCCCGCGGCCAGCCCGGCGAGACAGGCGCCCGACTTGCCGTTGGGCAGCGCGAGCACGCAGGCATCGACGCGCCACGCACCGAGGTCCTCGTGGGCGATGTTCTCGTAGCGCAGCGTGCCGGTGTACTCGGCGACGTGCGTCGACACCGGCTGCCCGTCGAGTTCGCGCGAGGACACGAACGCCAGCTCGAACGACGGATGCGCCGCGAGCAGCCGGATCAGCTCCGCGCCGGTATGCCCGCGGGCGCCGACGATGCCGACGGAATGCCGCGCGCTCACGCCGCAGCTCCGGCACGGTCGACCAGGGTCGGTGCGCGCACCGCGCAGTGGGCGACGGCCTTCTCGATCGCGGCGAAGCCGTCGAGGCCGTACCAGAAGGCCTTCCACTTCGCCTGCTTGAAGCAGCCGTCGGACTCGGCGTAGTAGAAGTGGTTGACGCCGTTGCCATGGCGGGAGCGCCAGAAGAGGGCCGGTGTCTCTTCGCGCATCACCTGCCAGACCGCGCGGCCGAGGCCCTCGCCTTGGGCCTCGTCGAGCACCGCGAACTTGTCCAGGTAGGGCACGCCGTCGACCTCGGTCAGGATCACCGCGGTGCGGTAGTTCTCGCTGACGTAGGCGCGCAGCAGCGGCGTGCGCTCGAAATAGTCCGCCACCAGGTCGCGGCCGAAGCTGGACTCGATCAGCGCCCGCAGGCGCGGCAGGTCCAGCGTGTCCCACGCGTCCGCGCGCAGCACGCGCTCGCCGCGGCGGACCATGGTGCCGGAGCCCTTGTGCGTGAACAGTTCCTTGGCGAGGTCGGCGGGCCGCGTGATCGACACCGACGACGACAGCGGCAGGCCGTCGAGCAGGTCGCGCACCTGCTGGATCTTCACCCGCATGCCGCCGTTGATCCATGGCTGCCGCATCAGGTCGTCGTATTCGGTCGACAGGTTGATCGAGTCGATCACCCTGCCCTCTGCGTTGAGCAGGCCGCCGGTGCCGGTGAGGAAGATGATCTTGTAGGGCTGCAGCACCTGGACCAGCTCGTTGGCGGCGAAGTCGGCGTTGACGTTGAGGATCTGGCCACCGGCGGTTTCGCCGAGGCTCGCGATCACCGGGATCGATCCTGCCTGCAGGCTGGCCTCGATCGGCGCGAGGTTGACGCCGGTGACCCGGCCCACCAGGCCGAGGGCGTCGCGGTCGAGGTAGTCGGACTCGAACACGCCGCCGGTGATCGACGTCGCGCGCGCGTCGCTGCCCTGCAGCGCCTCGACCAGGCGCAGGTTCGCCGCCTGCAGCACGCGGCGCACGATGGCCAGCGCCTGCGGCGAGGTCACGCGCAGGCCGTCGACGGTCTGCTTCCCGATGCCGGCGGCCTCCAGTTCGGCATCGAGCTGCGGCCCCGCGCCGTGCACGACGATCGGGGTGAGCCCCACCTCTTGCAGGAACGCCAGCGACGAGGTCAGTGCTTCGAGGTCGTCGCGCAGCACGGCGCCCCCGACCTTGACCACCGCGAAGCGCTTGGCGTCGAGCTGTGAGAAGCGCTTGAGGTACTGGCTGATCTCCTTCGCGCTGGCCATGCTCGAGAGCAGGCGGACGATGGTCTGGCGGGTTTGCAGGTGGGGGGACATGGTGAGTCTTTCGTGGATGGAGGGTCGACGCGGATGGAGCGGCGCGGTCGCGGCCGGCGGCCGCTCCTACAGGGGGGTGGCGAGGATGCGGTGGACGGCCTGGCCGTAGCGGTCGAGCTGGTCGAGCGCGACCCATTCGTCCGCCGTGTGCGCCTGGGCGATGTCGCCGGGGCCGAACACGATCGCGGTCAGCCCGGCATCGGAGAACAGCGAGGCCTCGGTCCAGAAGTCGACGGCATTGCCGATCGGCAGCTCGAGCGCCTCGGCGAGGTCGCGCGCGGCCAGCCGGCGCTCCTCCGCTTCGGCGACATCGCCTGCCGGGAGCGAGGGGCCGCGGAAGGTCGCGGTGTAGGCGGTGCCTTCTGGCGCCAGTGCGGCGAAGCGCGCGTGCAGCGCGTCCATGTCCTGCGACGGCAGCGGCCGGAAGCCGAAGCGGACCTCCGCCGACGGCGCGATCACGTTGGCCTTGATGCCGCCCTCGACGCGGCCGATGTTGAAGCGCAGCCCGGTGAGGCCGCCGAAGCGCTGGTGCGCTTCCGCCTCCACCAGCGCCAGCGCGTCGGCGCCCCAGCGCATCGCCTGGTGCAGCGCGCTGGCCTGCAGGGCACCGGCACCGGAGGCATGCCCGGCAACGCCGCGGAACGCCATCGCCGCCGAGGCGATGCCGCGGTGCGCGAGCACCGCCTCGCAGCCGGTCGGCTCCGCCACCAGGACCTCGTCGAAGCCTTGGTCCGTGGCCAGGAATGCCGCGATGCAACGCGCATCGTTGGCTTCCTCGTCGCTGGAGAACAGGAACGCGGCATCGCCGTCGCTGGCCGCAGCCGCCGACAGCAGGCAGGCCGCCGCGCCCTTGATGTCGCAGGCGCCGAGGCCGATGGCGCGGTCCTCCGCCACCCGGAGCACGTGCGGGTCCGCGCTCCAGGCCGGCGAATCCGGCACGGTGTCCAGGTGGACGTTGAACAGCCGTGTCGGCGCGCCGCGCGCCGCGAACAGCGAGACCGCGCCCGCGCCGTGGTCGCGCACGTCGACGCGGAACCCCGGCAGCTGCGCGCGGATGTAGTCGAAGATGCCGTCGCTGCCGATCGCCCGCGGCGGGTTGCGGGTGTCGAACGCCACCAGCGCCGCGAGGTGTCGCAGGGTATCGGGCAGCAGGTCGGGCGCGGCGCCGCTCACGGGCGGTTGGTCTCCGCCCAGAGGGTGCTGCTCATGCCGTAGAGCTTGATGAAGCCCTCGGCCTCGGCCACGCCCCAGTCCGCGGACTGGGCATAGGTCGCACCCTTGGCCTCGAGGATGTGTGGCGAGCGCACGGCCACGGCATCGACGCGGCCGCCACGGGTCTCCAGCACGACCTCGCCGTTGACCATCGCCTGCGACGAGCCGAGGAAGGCCTCCAGGTCGGTCTTCAACGGATCGTGGAAGAAGCCCTCGTACACCAACTCCACCCACTTGCGCGCGACGTCCGGCTTGAAGCGGTTCTGCTGCTTGCTGAGCACCGCTTCCTCCAGCGCCCGGTGCGCCACCAGCAGCGCGGTGAGGCCCGGTGCCTCGTACACGATGCGGCCCTTGAGCCCGATGGTGGTGTCGCCGGTGTACATGCCGCGGCCGACGCCGTACTGCGCGAACATGCGGTTGAGCCGCGCCAGCAGGTCGTGGCCCGGCATGGCGTTGCCGTCGAGTTCGACCGCCTCGCCCTGCACGAAGCGCAGGCGCACGCTCAAGGGCTCCTGCGGCCAGTCGGCGCGACGTGCGCACCAGCCGCGCGCGCCCTCGCCCGGTGCTTCCCAGCGGTCGATCTCGCCGCCGGACATGGTGAGCCCCAGCAGGTTCTCGTTGATCGTGTACGCCTTCTGCTTGGCGCGCACGCCGAAGCCGCGCTCCTCCAGGTACTGCTGCTCGTAGGCGCGGGTCTGCGTGTGCTCCTTCTGGATCTCGCGGATCGGCGCCACGATTTCGTAGTCGCCGGAGGCCTTGACCGCGAGGTCGAAGCGCACCTGGTCGTTGCCCATGCCGGTGCAGCCGTGCGCGATCGTGCGGGTACCGAGGTCGTTGGCGCGCGACAGCGTCGCATCGACGATCAGGTAGCGGTCCGACACCAGCAGCGGGTACTGGCCTTGGTAGCCCTCGCCCGCCCACACGAACGGCTTGACGAACCCGTCCCAGATCGCCGGGCCGCCATCGATGGTCACGTGGCTGGCGACGCCCAGTTCGGCCGCGCGCTGCTCGATGAACGCGCGTTCCTCGGCATCGACGCCACCGGTATCGGCGAACACGGTGTGCACGGCCCAGCCGCGTTCCTGCAGCCAGGGCACGCAGAAGCTGGTGTCGAGGCCGCCGGAGAAGGCGAGGACGATGTCTTTCTTGCTCATGGGGGGATGTCCGTCTGGGTCTGTTCGGGAGCGCGCCGCGGCAGGCCGCGGCGACCGGATCATTGCGTGGCGAGCGCCGCCATCACCGCCTTCTGCACGTGGAGGCGGTTGCCCGCCTCCTCGATGGCGATGCAGCGCGGCGAATCCATCACCGCGTCGGTGGCCTTGACGTTGCGCCGCAGCGGCAGGCAGTGGCTGAAGACGCCGTCGTTGGTGCGCGCCATCTTGGACTCGTCGACGATGAAGTGGCGGTAGCGGTCGCGGATCGGCTTCTCAGGTTCCCAATTGCCGAAGTACGGCAGCGCGCCCCAGCTCTTGGCATAGACCACGTCCGCGCCATCGTAGGCGCTGTCGATGTCGTGGCTGACCGCGAGCGAGCCGCCGCTCTCGGCGACGTTGTCGCGGGCCCAGCCCATGTAGCGCTCGTCGAGGATGTACTCCTCCGTCGGGCACAGCAGGGTCACGTCCATGCCCATGCGCGTGGCGATGGTGAGCGCGGAGTTGGCGACCGCGGTGTTCAGCGCCTTCGGATGGTAGGTCCAGGTGAGCACGAACTTCTTCCCGCGCAGGTCGCTGGTGCCGAAATGCTCCTGCAGCGCCATCACGTGCGCGAGTTCCTGGCAGGGATGGGTGATGGTCTCCATGTTGATCACCGGGACCGTCGCGTACGTCGCGAAGCCCTGCAGCACGCGGTCCTGGCGGTCGAGCGACCAGTCGACGAACTTCGGGAACGCGCGCACGCCGATCATGTCGACGTAGCGGCTCAGCACCCGCGCCACCTCGGCGATGTGTTCTTCGGCCTCGCCGTCCATCACCGTGCCCAGGTCGAACTCGATCGGCCAGGCGTCCTTGCCCGGCTGCAGCACCACGGCATGGCCGCCGAGCTGGAACGCACCGAGCTCGAAGCTGGTGCGCGTGCGCAGCGACGGATTGAAGAACACCAGGGCAATGGAGCGGCCCTTCAGCGCATCGCCGAGGCGGTCGGCCTTGAAGCGCGCGGCCTGCGCCAGCAGCGCGTCGAGGTCGGCACGCGACCAGTCCTGGGTGTTGAGGAAGTGCTTCATGGGGATCCTGTGGCTATGAACGAAAAAACCCGGCGACGGGCCGGGTTTGTCCAGGGAACTCGAATGGGTCGAGCGCCGGCTACCCGCGGAGGATGTGGGCTTCCGGTCGGCGCGCGCGCGAGGTCATCCCCGACGCCATGCGGGCGGAGGTGAGGATGTCGGCGTTGGCGAGGGCGTGGCGCATCAGGCGCGCATGGTGGCACGCGGCCCGGGGGCCGGCAAGCGCGGGGCTCACGGTTCGCCCGCCGGCGGCACCACCGGGGTCACCGAGACCCGGACCCGCATGCGGTTGCCCGGGTCGAAGGGCAGCCGCGACCGGTACTTGACGCCCTTGTGGACGTAGTCGACGTCGTAGGCGATGGGACGGCGGAACTCGCGCTCCACCGGCACCATGCGGCAGCCGGTGGCGGCGGCCCCGCCGGCCTCGTCCTCGGCCTTGCCCGGGGTGAGCACGTCCTTGACCGCGCCCACCACCCGCGACAGGCCGCGGCGGCCGTCGTCGTCGGACTCGACCAGGGTGGACTGCTCGCAGCGCTCCACCATGCTGGTGGCGCGCAGGGTCTGGTAGACCGGCTCGGCACGCAGCACCTGCGCGTATTCCAGGCGCACGTTTTCCTTCTGGATCACCGTCTCCTGCGCGGCCGCCGGCGCCGCGAGGATCGCGGGCAGGAGCAGCATCGCGGCGCGGAAATGACCGGGCATCAGGGCCTGGAGACAGCGGAAAGACCGCAGAGTGTAGGCGCTGCGCGCGCGGAGGGCATGAATCCCGCCTGTCGTGGACCGGCAACCGCCGGTAGAATCGCGCGATTGCCAGCCGGTTCCCGCGATGTCACTGCGCCTGTACAACACGCTGACCCGCCGCGTCGAGGCGTTCGCGCCGCTGGATCCGGCGTGCCCGACGATGTACGTCTGCGGCCCCACCGTCTACGACTTCGTGCACATCGGCAATGCCCGCGGCCCGGTGGTGTTCGGCGTGCTCGCCGACCTGCTGCGCCGGCGCCACGGCGGCCTGCGCTACGCGCGCAACATCACCGACATCGACGACAAGATCAACGCCGCGGCCGCGGCCCAGGGGGTGCCGATCGGCACCATCACCGACCGCTTCGCCGCCGCCTACCGCGAGGACATGGGCGCGCTGGGCGTGGCGCCGCCGGACCTCGAGCCCGAAGCCACCGGCCATGTCGACGCCATCGTCGCCATGATCGGCCGTCTGGTGGAGGCCGGCCATGCCTACGCCGCCGAAGGCCACGTGCTGTTCGCGGTGTCCACGTTCGAGGGCTACGGCAAGCTCTCGCGGCGCGATCCCGACGACATGCTCGCCGGCGCGCGCGTCGAGGTGGCGCCGTACAAGCGCGATGCCGGCGATTTCGTGCTCTGGAAACCGTCGCCCGGGGACCTGCCCGGCTGGCCCTCGCCCTGGGGCCACGGCCGGCCCGGCTGGCACATCGAGTGCTCGGCGATGGCCGCGGCGCACCTGGGCGAGACCATCGACATCCATGCCGGCGGCGTCGACCTGCAGTTCCCGCACCACGAGAACGAGATTGCGCAGAGCGAGTGCGCCCACGGCGGGCGGCCGTTCGCGCGGTTCTGGCTGCACAACGGCATGCTCAACTTCGGCGGCGCCAAGATGTCGAAGTCGGTCGGCAACATCGCCAAGGTCCACGACCTGGTGCGCGCGCACCCGCCGGAGGCGTTGCGCCACGCGCTGCTGAGCGCGCACTACCGTCAGCCGCTGGACTGGTCGGATGCGCTGGTGGAGCAGTCGGTGCGTACGCTGGACCGCCTGTACGGCACCCTGCGCGACCTCGGCGACGGCGCGGTGGACGCCCCGATCCCGGCGGCGATCGAGGCGGCGCTGGACGACGACCTGAACACGCCGCAGGCGCTGGCGCTGCTGTCGGGCATCGCCGCCGACGCGCGCCGCGCGGGCACGGACGCGGAGCGCACGCGGCTGAAATCGGAGCTTCTCGGCGCGGGCCGCGCGCTCGGCCTGCTGCAGCAGTCGCCGGCGGCGTGGTTCGCGCGCGGCGCCAGCGGCGACGACGACGCCGCGATCCAGGCGCTGGTCGACGAGCGCGCCGCGGCGAAGAAGGCGCGCGATTTCGCCCGCGCCGATGCCATCCGCGACCGCCTCGCCGCCGACGGCATCCTGCTCGAGGACACCGCGCAGGGCGTGCGCTGGATGCGCCGGCACGCGTCCGACGGCGTGGCGGGCTGACGCCATGACCGCGACGCCCTTCCCGCTCGAAGCCACGGCCGCCGGGGCCCAGGCCGCGATCCGCGACGAGTTCGCGTTCTTCGGCGACTGGTCGGAACGCTACCAGTACCTGATCGACCTCGGCCGCAAGCTGCCGACGTTCCCGGACGACTGGAAGACCGACACCCACCGCCTGCTGGGCTGCCAGTCGATGGTCTGGATCGTGGCGTCGGGCGATGCCGACAGGCTCGACTTCGCCGCGGCCAGCGACTCGGCGATCGTGTCCGGCCTGGTCTACCTGGCGCTGCGCGTCTATTCCGGCCGCAGCGCGCGCGAGATCCTCGACACCGACGCCGACTACATCGCCGCCATCGGCCTGGCGAAGCACCTGTCGCCCACCCGCAACAACGGGCTCGCCGCCCTGCTCGCCTTCATCCGCGACACCGCGCAGCGCGCCCTGGCGTGAGCACCGGCGCGCCGCCTCCCGCGGCTGCGGAGGCGGAGGAAGCGAGCCGCGCCGCACCACTGCGCAACCCCGCCTTCCGCGGGCTGATGGCGTACCGGCTGTGCACGATCCTGTCGTACCAGATCGTGGCGGTCACGGTCGGCTGGCACGTCTACGAACTCACGCGCAATCCGTGGATGCTGGGGCTCATCGGTCTCGCCGAGGTCCTGCCCTACTTCTGCGTCGCCCCGTTTGCCGGTTATCTCGTCGACCACCTCCCGCGGCGCCGGCTGGGCATGGTCGCCTGCCTCGGCCTCGCGGTGACGCCGCTGCTGCTGGCCGGCATCACCCTCGGCGCGCTGGGAGGTGGCGTGGTCGCGATCTACCTGTCGATCGTGCTCACCGGCATGGTGCGGTCGTTCCTGGGGCCGGTGTACAACGCGCTGTTCGCGCGGGTGCTGCCGCGCACGCAGTTCGCGCGCGGCGCCAGCCTCGGCAGCATCGTGTTCCAGACCGGCCTGGTGGTCGGGCCCGCCATCGGCGGCGTGGTCGTGGGCTGGGGCGGCAAGGCCTGGGCCTATGGCCTTGCCGCGGTGTTCGCGGCCTGCGCCGCGGTCGCGGTGGCGCGGCTGCGGGTGAGCGAACCGGCCCCGCAGCTCCAGCGTGCGCCGATCTTCGCCAGCATCGCCGAGGGCGCGCGCTTCGTCTTCGGCCACCAGATCCTGCTGGCGGCGCTGGCGCTGGACATGTTCGCGGTGCTGTTCGGCGGCGCGATCTCGCTGGCACCGGCGTTCATCCACGACATCCTCGAGCGCGGACCAGAAGCCCTGGGCATCCTTCGCGGCGCGCCGGCGCTGGGTGCGGTGGCCGTGGGCGTGTGGCTGGCCCGGCACCCGATCCAGCGCAACGCCGGACGCATCATGCTCGCCGCGGTCGCCGGCTTCGGGCTGTGCATCATCGGCTTCGGGCTGTCGACGGTGTTCTGGCTGTCGGCCGCCTTCCTGCTGCTGTCGGGCATGTGCGACGGCGTCTCCGTGGTGCTGCGTTCCACGGTGCTGCAGCTGGCCACGCCCGACGGCATGCGCGGACGGGTGTCGTCGATCAACGGCCTGTTCGTCGGCTCTTCCAACGAACTCGGCGCGTTCTACGCAGGCTCCATGGCGCGCCTGCTCGGGCTCGTGCCGGCGGTGGTGCTCGGCGGCTGCGTCACCATCGGCGTGGTGCTGACCACCGCCTGGCGCGCGCCGCGCCTGCGCCGGCTGGACCTGCGCGAGCTGCAGTAGCCACGCGCGGCGGCGCAAACGAATGTGGGAGCGGCCATGGCCGCGAGCCCTTCGCCTCGTGCAAAGAGCTCGCGGGCATGCCCGCTCCCACAGGAACCGCGCGATCGGACGCCGGCGCAGCCGGTGACCGCGGTATCAGTCGCCGATCTGCTTCTGCAGGTGCTCCCAGCGCTCCTGCTCGTCGATCGTGCGTTCGGCGGTCAGCCGTGCCTCGAGGCGATCGAGGCCGATCTCTTCGCCGGAATCGATGCTGTAACCATATTCGCCGGCTTCCAGGCGCTTCAGCGTGCTGTCGATCTTGCCGATCAGCTTGCGGTAGCGGTCGCGGGTGCGCAGTTCCAGCGAGTTCTCGGTCTCGCGCGTGGCGCGCTCGGCCTCGTCGCCCACGTCGCGCACCTCGTCCTTGAGGTTCTCGATGGTCTGCTTCGATTCCTCGACCAGGTCCGCCCGCCACTGCATCAGGCGCTGGCGGAAGTACTCGGTCTGCAACGGGCCCATGTACTCCTCGTCCGGATTCGGCTTGTAGCCTTCGGGGAGGATCGGGCGGCCGGTCGCTTCGTCGGTCTTGTAGGGAATCACCTTGTGCTTCGTCCTGGGTGCAGGGGCATTCTGGCGCCCGACCACGGCCACGGCAACCTTGCCCACCGGGCGCGGGGCGACGACGGCGCGGACCGCCGGCTTCGGCGCCTGCTGGGTAGCGCCGCTGGCGCGCGCCGACTTGCCGGCCTTCGCCGCAGGCTTTGCGGCGGCGGGGGTCTTGCGCGTGTCCGGCTTCGCCGCTGCAGCTGCGGGACGCGCGGGCGCCTCGGCCCTGGGCTTCGACGGCGTCTTGGCGGCCGCTTCGCGCACGGGCGAGGCCTTGGCCGCCGGATGCGACTTGCCGGCCGCCTTCTTCGCGGGTGCTGCCTTGGCCGGTGCTGCCTTGGCGGGTGCTGCCTTGGCCGCTGCTGCCTTGGCCGGAGTCGCCTTGGCAGGCGACTTCGCGACGGGCTTCTTCGCCGCGGGCTTCGCCGGCGCAGCCGCCTTCTTCGCAGGCGCCTTGGCCGCACCGGCTTTCTTCGCCGGCGCCTTCACGGCAGCCCGGGTGGTCTTGCTGGCGGCCTTCGCGGCCTTCTTGACTGTCTTCTTCACTGCCACGTGCGGCGGTCCTTCTGGAATAGGGGCGACGACAGGCCATGGGACCTGCCTGCCCGAACGTCGGGAGAGCATGGGGCGGGCCCTCCGCCGGCGCCAGTGGCGCCTGCGCGGGTCGGGCGGCGAGGCTGCGGGGCAGGCCGGCACGGCCGCTGCCGCACTCCGCCGTTGCCGACGCATCCTTCCCTTGGACGGGAAAGCGCGCTGTTATACCCTGCCCCGACTGCAGCGGCAACCGCGGCATCCTGCCCGGGGCGTCATGCATATCCCGTGATCGGTCGAGTCCTCATCTTCATCCTGCGCGGCTACAAGCTGTTCGTGAGCCCGCTGCTCGGGCCGCGCTGCCGCTTCGCGCCGAGCTGTTCGGAGTATGCGATGGAGGCGATCGGGCGCTTCGGCGTCCTCCGCGGCGGCTGGCTGTCGCTGCGCCGCATCGGCCGTTGCCATCCCCTCGATCCCGGCGGCTACGATCCGGTACCCGGCGGCGACGACCGCGCCGCGATCCCGCCGCACGACCACGGACCCGCCGAATGACCGACACCCGCGACACCCTCATCGTCAACGCCCGCCTCGTCAACGAAGGACGCGAGTTCGACGGCGACCTGCGCATCGCCCGCGGCCGCATCGCGGCCATCGGCAGCGGCCTGTCCGCGCACGGCCGCGACCACGTCATCGACGCCGGTGGACGCCGGCTCTTGCCGGGGATGATCGACGACCAGGTGCACTTCCGCGAGCCGGGCCTGGAATACAAGGCCGACATCGCGACCGAATCGGCCGCGGCCGTCGCCGGCGGCCTGACCAGCTTCATGGACATGCCCAACACCAGCCCGCCGACGCTCGATCGCGATGCGCTGGAGGCCAAGTACGCGCGCGCCGCCGGACGCGCCTGGGGCAACCACGGCTTCTACCTCGGGGCCAGCAACGACAACCTCGACGCCGTGCGCACGCTCGACCCGCGCAGCGCGCCGGGCGTCAAGGTGTTCATGGGCGCGTCCACCGGCAACATGCTGGTCGACGACCCCGCGATCCTCGACGGCATCTTCCGCGAGACCCCGGTGCCGATCATCACCCACTGCGAGGACACGCCGACCATCGACGCGAACCTGGCGGCGTACCAGGCGCGCTACGGCGAGGAGATCCCGGCCGGGTGCCACCCGGACATCCGCTCGCGCGAGGCCTGCATGAAGTCGACGCAGCTGGCGCTGTCGCTGGCGCGCCGCCACGGCACGCGGCTGCACGTGCTGCACATCTCCACCGCCGACGAGCTCGCCCTGTTCGACGCCGGCCCGCTGGTCGACGCGCATGGCGTGCGCAAGCGCATCACCGCCGAGACCTGCATCCATTTCCTGCGCTTCGACCGCGCGGACTACGCGCGCCTGGGCCACCGCATCAAGTGCAACCCCGCGATCAAGGACGCCAGCGACCGCGAGGCGCTCGTGCGCGCGCTGGCCGAGGACGTGATCGACGTGCTGGCGACCGACCACGCGCCGCACACGCTCGACGAGAAGGGCCTGCCCTACCTGCGCGCGCCCAGCGGCCTGCCGCTGGTGCAGTACGCGCTGGTCGCGGCCCTGGAACTGGTGCGCGAAGGCCATCTCAGCACCGCCCAGGTGGTGCAGAAATTCGCGCACGCGCCGGCGCAGTTGTTCGATGTGCACGAGCGTGGCTACCTGCGCGAGGGCTACCACGCCGACCTGGTGCTGGTGGAGGACACGCCCTTCACCGTGCGCCGCGAGGACGTGCTATCGAAGTGCGCATGGTCGCCGTTCGAGGGCACCACCTTCCATTCCCGCATCGCGTCGACGTGGGTCAACGGCGAACTCGCCTGGGACGGCACCCGCCTGGCGGGAGCGCCGCGCGGGCAGCGGCTGGCGTTCGCACGATGACGGTGGTGACCCCGCCGGACACGGTCATGGCCACGGCGCCCGCGCGGCGGCGTGCCGGCATCCGTACTCGCGCGCTCGCAGCGCTGGCCATGCCGGTGCTGTGGGCCGGTGTGCCGGCGTCGGCGGCCGCCCCACCCGCAGCCGCCGCCCGCGGCGCCCCCCCGGCCGGTGGGGGTGTCGCGCGCGTCGTATTCCCGCGAAGCGTGTCGCAGGGTGCGCTGGTGATCGGCAAGGTGCCGGCGGGCAGCCACGTGCGCTACGCCGGGCGCGAGCTGCGGACCACCGGTTACGGCAGCGTCGTGTTCGGCGTCGGCCGCGACGAGACCGGGCCACTGCAGGTGGATGTGGTGCGCGCCGACGGCGGCCGCAGCACCCACGCCATCGCGGTCACGCCGCGCGACTGGCCGGTGGAGCACGTCGACGGCGTGCCGCCGAAGACCGTGGACCCGCCCCCTGCGATCGCCGAACGCATCCGCCGCGAACAGGCGCACGTGACCGCTGCCCGCACCCGCGACGACGCCCGCGCCGACTTCGCGCAGCCGTTCGAATGGCCGGTGCGCGGACGCATCAGCGGCCGCTTCGGCAATGGCCGGGTCTACAACGGCAAGCCCGGTTCCGGGCACTCCGGCATGGACATCGCCGTGCCTGCGGGCACGCCGGTCAAGGCACCGGCCGCCGGCATCGTGACCTTCGCCGCACCCGACCTCTACCTCACCGGCGGCACATTGCTGCTGGACCACGGCCACGGCGTGAGCTCCAACTTCCTGCACCTCTCGCGCATCGACGTGGCCGCCGGCGAACGCGTCGAACAGGGACAGGTGGTCGGCGCCGTCGGCGCCACCGGGCGCGCCACCGGTCCGCACCTGCACTGGGGCATGAACTGGTTCGACGTCCGCGTGGACCCGCTTCTGGTGCTGGAACGGCAACCCTGAAGCCCCGGCGGGGCAGCCTGCCTCAGCCGCTGACGCGGGCGACGGCGTCGTGCGCGTGCAGGCTCTCGAAGTGCGACACGGTGACGTCGAAGCGCTCGACGCGGTCGTGGCCGGCGAGTGCCGCGGCGACGCGGCGCGCGGCGTCCTCGCAGAACATCAGGTTGGCGGCGTTGCGGCGGGCGAACTCCTGCTCGTCCTCGCGCTTGACCGCGGTCTGCACCGGCGTGCCCAGCGCAACCTCGACCGCGTCGACCAGCGCCGTCACGGGCAGCTCGTCGAAGGCGGTGCGCAGCGACACGCGCAGGTCGGCGCGGCTGCGCTGGGCATGCGGCGTCGCCGCCAGCCCGCGCTCGGACGCCAGCCAGTCGGCGACCACGGCCGTCGACAGCGGCCGCGCCGCGGCGAAGTCCTTGATGAAGCGCTCGGCATTGGCCTTCCGCGCCAGCGCAGCCGACGCCGGACACGTGCTCGAGTAGTCGACGGACAGCCCGAGCTCGATCGCGAGGCGCTCCGGTCCGAGCCGGGCATCGATCTCCACGGGATAGGTCTTCCAGCCGGAGTTCGCGCTGGCCAGCGCCTTGCGCCGCAGCATGTGGCCGTAGCGCAGGGTCAGCCGCGCCGTCGTCGACAGCCCGTTCTGCGAGGCGATGCAGTCCTGCAGGATCCGCCGCAGCCCCGCGGGCGTGAGCGGCTCCGCGGCCAGCGCGTCCTGCAGCCGCAGGTACAGCCGCGACATGTGGATGCCGCGGGCGTCGGGCTGGACCAGGTCGACGCCGATGTCGGCGGAGGCCGGCACCAGCAGGCTCTCGCCGCCCTCCCCGGCCAGGCGCAGGGGCAGCGCGACCTGGCGCATGCCGACCCAGTCCAGCGGGCGAGCGGCGATGGCGGCGTCGCCGGCGACATCCGGCAACGGGGTGGCTTGGGGTCGGGTCGTCACGGTGGGGGCCAGACGTGGAACAAACGCCATTGTAACCGCCGCCCCGCGGCGCCCCGTGCAACGGTGCGTGCCACCTGCCGGTTCAGCCGGCGCGGCGTGCCGCCCGCCACGCGACCAGGACCGCCCGCAGCGGCCCGAGCGCCCCCGCGTCGCGGCCACGGCGAAGGCGCGCGGCGGACAGCGCCGCGTGCATGGATCGCGGGCGGGTGGCGCCGGCCGCGGCCGCGGCCGCGGCGGTCGCCACGGGTGCGGTCTCCGGGTGCCACAACGCGTGTTCGACTGCCAGCGAGGCGGCCACCGCAGCCGCGTCGCCGCCGGCGCGCGACGCACCGAACAGCACCGCTTCGCAGGCCGCGACCGCGGCGGCGAACTCCGCCCCGGCATCCGTCGCCTGCGCGGGCTCCGCGGGACGGGCGCGCGTGGCCTGCAGCCCCGGCAACGACACCGCGAGGTCCCGCCACGGCGCGGGCAACGGCTGCAGGATGGCGCCCAGCGGATGCCGGCGCGCGCCCTTGCTCCAGCCCAGGAGTTCGTCCTGCCACCACGCCAGCTTGGCCAGCCCCGGGGTCGGATCGCTGCCGCCCCAGGCGGCGTCGGTCAGCTCCTGCAGCAGCGCGAACCAGGGCACCACGCGTTCGCGCTGCGCCGCGGGCACGAACACCATGGCCAGCGACCATTCCGGCCAGCGCGCATGCCACTTGTCGATGAAACTGCCGGGGTCGGCGCGGTTGTCCATGGGGCGATTGTAGGAGTTGCGCCGGTGGACGCTGGCCGCGCCGCGTGCGTGCCGCGGCATCGCCGACCGGTCGCGGCCGGCGGCCGCGCCTACGCGTGCCCCTGCGGTGCTTCTGCCGTGGGCCATGCGGACGGCGAGTGCAGCTCGGCGACCGCCGCGCACATGCGGTCGGCCTTCCAGGCCACCGGGTCGTCGTCGTCCAGCCGATAGCCCCAGAGCGCGGCGACCGAAGGCATGCCGGCGGCGCGCGCGGCGACGATGTCGCGCTCGTCGTCGCCGACGTAGACGCAGGCAGCGGGGGGCAGGCCGATCGCCGCGGCCGCGTGCAGGACCGGCATCGGGTGCGGCTTGCGGTGGGCGAGGCTGTCGCCGCCGACCAGCACCGCACAGCGGTCCTGCCAGCCCAACTGCGGCACCACCATGCGCGCCAGGTACTCCGGCTTGTTGGTGACGATGCCCCAGCGCACGCCATCGGCCTCCAGCGCCGCCAGCATCGCCTCGATGCCGTCGAAGACGCCGCCGTGGCGGCCCAGTTCCTGCGCGTAGAGGGCGAGGAACTCCGGCACCAGCGCCTCCACCGCGGCGGTGTCGCCGGCATCGATGTCCGGGAACGCCGCCCGGCTCATCGCGCGCGAGCCGCGCGAGACGTGCGGCCGGATCGCCTCCAGCGCCATCGGCGGCATGCCGCGCGTGGCACGCATGCGGTTCACCGTCGCCAGCATGTCCGGCGCGCTGTCGAGCAGGGTGCCGTCGAGGTCGAACAGCGCCCCGCGCGGGAAGCGCGCTGCCATCAGCGCCGCCTCATGCCGGACGCGACGCGCAGGCGAGGTAGTTGACGTCGGTGCGCCCCACCAGCCGCGCCGCGTTGCGCCACGGCTCGTACATCAGCCCGGCGACGTCCTCGAGCTCCAGGCCGGCCTCGCGCAGCCACGCCGCGAGCTCGGAGGGGCGGATGAAGTCGCGGTACTGGTGGGTGCCCTTGGGCAGCAGGCCGGCGACGTATTCGGCGCCCACGATCGCGAGCGCGAACGCCGCCGGCGTGCGGTTCAGCGTCGACACGAACAGGCGGCCGCCCGGCTTCAGCAGCCGCGCGCAGGCGCCCAGGATGGCCGCCGGATCCGGCACGTGCTCCAGCATCTCCATGCAGGTGACGGCGTCGTAGCTCGCCGGCGCCTCGGCCGCGAGCGCCTCCACCGCCTGCACCCGGTACTCGACCTCCACGCCCGACTCCAGCGCGTGCAGGCGCGCCACCTTCACCAGCTCCGGGGCGAGGTCGATCGCGGTCACCGCGGCGCCCGCCTGCGCCAGCGCCTCGCTGAGCAGCCCGGCACCGCAGCCGACATCGAGTACGCGCGCATCCTGCAGCGGCACCCGCGCGGCGACATAACCCAACCGCGTCGGGTTCAGTGCATGCAGCGGCTTCTGCGGGCCCTGCGGGTCCCACCAACGCTGCGCCAGCGCGCCGAAACGATCCAGCTCCGCCTGGCGGAAGTTGCCCGCGGCATGCCCGGTGTCGTGGTCCATGGGGTCAGGCTCCATTGCGGCTGGACAGCACCGCGGCGATGCGTTGGCGCCACTGGCCGGCGTTGGCGACGAGCGACGCGGGATCCATGTCGGCCAGCACGCGGTCGCGCAGCTTCGGCTGGCCGCCAATCCAGACATCAGTGACCTGGTGGCGGCCGGTGGCGTACACCAGCTGCGAGACCACGTGGTGCAGCGGCTGGGTTTCCAGCGGCGACAGGTCGAACAGCACCATGTCGGCCTGCTTGCCCGGTTCCAGCGAGCCCACCAGATGGTCGAAGCACATCGCACGCGCGCCGCCGAGGGTCGCCGCGCGCAGCGCGGTGAAAGCATCGAAGCCGGCGGCGTCCCCGGCCACGGCCTTGGCCAGCAGCGCCGCGGTGCGGGTCTCGCCGACCATGTCGAGGTCGTTGTTGCTGGCGCAGCCGTCGGTGCCGATGCCGAGCTTGATCCCGGCGCGTTCCAGCGCGCAGGCGGGGCAGAACCCCGATGCCAGCTTGAGGTTGGACTCCGGGCAATGCACCACGCTCACGCCGCGCTCGGCGCAGAGGTGGATCTCGCCCTCGGTCAGCTGGGTCATGTGCACCGCGATCAGCCGGTCGTTCACCAGCCCCAGGCGGTCGAGGCGCGCGAGCGGGCGCTGGCCGTGCTCCTCGATCGACTGCTGCACTTCCTGCGCGGTCTCGTGCAGGTGCAGGTGCACCGGCAGCTCGAGCTGGTCGGCGAGCATGCGCACGCGTTCGAAGTTGGCGTCGTTGACGGTGTACGGTGCGTGCGGCGCGAATGCGGTCGCCACCAGCGGGTCGTGGCGCCACTGGTCGTGGACTTCGCCCGCCTTGTCGAAGTACTCGTCGTCCGACGCCGCCCAGGCGGTCGGGAAGTCGATCACCGGCAGGCCGACGCGCGCGCGGAATCCGTAGCGCTTGTAGGTCGCCGCCTGCACGTCGGGGAAGAAATAGTTCTCGTTGGCGCAGGTGGTGCCGCCGCGGAGCATCTCGGCGATCGCGAGCGTGACCCCGTCGGCGACGAAGTCCGGGCCCATCACCGCGGCCTCGACCGGCCAGATGTGCTGTTGCAGCCAGACCTTGAGCGGCAGGTCGTCCGCGACGCCACGGAGCAGCGTCATCGGATTGTGGGTATGGGCGTTGACGAAGCCCGGCACCAGCGCCGAGGCCGGCCGCGACACCGTCTCGCGCGCGGCGTACTTCAGCCGCGCCTCGGCCGCCGGCAGCACGGCGACGATGACGCCGCCGCGCACCGCCACGGCATGGTCCTCCAGGACCACGCCATGCGGCTCCACCGGCACCACGAAGCCGGCCTCGACCAGCAGGTCGCAGGCTTCGGGCGCGCCCTGCTCCATCGCGCTCACGCCAGCGCTCCCGGACTCACCGGCAGCCGACCCGTGCGGGGAGGCCGGGCGTGGCGGTGGCGGGCGATGCGGACTGCCACGCCGTCACTTGACGCGCGAGACGTACTCGCCGGAGCGGGTGTCGACCTTGATCACCTCGTCCTGGCCCACGAACAGCGGCACCCGGACCACGGCCCCGGTTTCGAGGGTCGCCGGCTTGCCGCCGCCACCGGACGTGTCGCCACGCACGCCGGGATCGGTCTCGGTGATCTTCAGCTCGACGAAGTTCGGCGGCTGCACCGCGATCGGGGAGCCGTTCCACAGCGTGACCACGCAGTCCTCCTCGCCCTTGAGGTACTTCGCGGCGTCGCCGACGCCGGTCTTGTCGGCCTGCACCTGCTCGAAGCTCTCGGGGTCCATGAAGTGCCAGTACTCGCCGTCGGCGTACAGGAAGCGCATGTCGGTATCCATGACGTCCGCCGCCTCCAGCGAGTCAGTCGCCTTCATGGTCAGCTCGACGATGCGGCCGGACTTGATGAAGCGGTACTTGATGCGGGTGAAGGCCTGGCCCTTGCCCGGCTTGACGTACTCGGTGTCGATGATGACGCATGGCTCGTTGTTGACGAGGATCTTCATCCCGTTCTTGACGTCGTTCATGCCATAGCTGGCCATGCTTGCTCCTGCGGGTGTTGGGCGGGGCCGGGCCCCGCCTGCGGCTAGAATGTGGGAAACCATCGGACTGGCCCCGCGACCACGCGGCACGGCCCCGACCGGGACCCCGGATGATACCTGCAGCCCCCACGACGATGCAGCCACCGCGCTGGCAGCAGGCCTGGCGCGATGCCGTGCGCGAGCCTGCGGAACTGCTGGCGATGCTCGGCCTGGCGCAGTCGGTGCCGATCGCGGCGGCGGCCGCCAGCGCCGGTTTCCCGCTGCGCGTCCCGCGCGGCTTCGTCGCCCGGATGCGCCACGGCGACCGCCACGACCCCCTGCTCCGGCAGGTGTTGCCGCTGGACGACGAGCTGCGGCCGGTGCCCGGATTCGACCTCGATGCGGTCGGCGACGGTGCCGCGCGCGCGGCGCAGGGCGTGCTGCACAAGTACGAGGGCCGCGCCCTGCTGGTCGCCACCGGCAGCTGCGCGGTGCACTGCCGCTACTGCTTCCGGCGCCATTTCCCCTACGCCGAGGAGACCGCGGCCGCGGCCGGCTGGCGCGCCGCGGTGGCCGCGATCGCGGAGGATGCCTCGATCACCGAGGTCATCCTCTCCGGCGGCGATCCTCTGTCGCTGGCCACGCCCAAGCTTGGCGAGCTCACCGACGCGCTGCGCCGGGTCCGCCACGTCCGCCGCCTCCGCATCCACACCCGCCTGCCGGTGGTGCTGCCCGAACGGGTGGACCCGGCGCTGCTGGACTGGCTGCGGTCCCTGCCCTGGCCGGTGGCGGTCGTCGTCCACGCCAACCACGGCAACGAATTCGACGCCAGCGTCGACGCCGCGATGGCGTCCCTGCGCGAGGCCGGCGCGACCCTCCTGAACCAGGCGGTGCTGCTGGCCGGGGTCAACGACAGCGTCGAGGCGCTCGCGGCCCTGTCCGAGCGCGGCTATGCCGCCGGCGTGCTGCCCTACTACCTGCACCAGCTCGACCGCGTCGCCGGCGCCGCGCACTTCGAGGTCGACGACGCGCGGGCCCGGGCCTTGCATGCCGGCCTGGTGGCGACGCTGCCCGGGTACCTGGTCCCGAAGCTGGTCCGGGAAGTGGCCGGGGACGCGTCGAAGCGCGCACTCTGACCGCGTGGCGATGGACGCCACGCGCCGCCGCGTGGCATAACCGCGCTTCCACGGAGACCCGAACTGCATGGCCAAGAGCCCGGAAAACGCCCTGCGCCTGATGATCGTCGACGACAGCGTCGACGCGGCCGAGGCGATCGTCAGCACCCTGCGCAATGCCGGCATCGCCGTGCGGCCGCTGCGCCCGGGGTCGCCCGACGAACTCGCGGGCATGCTCGGCGCCCAGGGCATCGACCTGGTGCTCGCCGACCAGCAGTGCAGCACGATCCCCCTGCAGCAGGTGCTGCAGCAGGTCTCGTCCAGCGGCAAGGACCTGCCGGTGGTCGCGGTCGCCGAGACGGTGGACGAGGCCAGCTTCATCGATGCCCAGGCCGCGGGCGCGCGCCGGATCGCGCTCAGGCACCGGCCGCAACTGCTGCTGGCCGCGGTGCGCGGCGAGTGGGCCGACCTCGAGGCCCGGCGCGCATTGCGCCGCCTGGAGGCACGCCTTCGCGAGACCGAGCGCCGCTGCGATTCGCTCATCGAATCCTCGCGCGAGCCGATCGCCTACATCCACGAAGGCATGCACATCCGCGCCAACAGCGCCTATCTGGAGATGTTCGGCTACGCCGAGTTCGAGGACATCGAGGGCATGTCGCTGCTGGACATGGTGGCCTCGCAGCACGTCGAGGGCTTCAAGCAGCTGCTGAAGGACCTGGCACGCGGCGAGCCGCCGCCGCCGCGCTACGAGCTGGAGGCGCGCGACATCGACGGCAACGCCTTCCCCGCGGCGATGGAGTTCACCGCCGCGCAGTACGAAGGCGAGGATTGCCTGCAGGTGGTGTTCCGGCGCCAGGAAGTGGACCCGGAGCTCGCGCAGGAGATCGAGGAACTGCGCCAGCGCGACCAGGTCACCGGCCTGCTCAACCGCCCCACCTTCCTGCGCGCGCTCGAGGACGCCGTCGACGACGCCGCCCAGGACCACGGCCAGCACGGCCTGCTGCTGATCGAGCCCGACCACTACCAGCGCCTGCTGCAGGACATCGGCCTCGACTCCGCCGACGCCATCCTCGCCGGCATCGCCGAGCGCCTGCGCTCGGTGCTGGCCGAGGACGCGGTGGCGGCGCGGTTCTCCGAGCACACCCTCGCCGTGCTGGTGAACGACAGCGACCACGAGGCCACCGCCGCCCTCGCCGAGCGCATCCGCGAGGCCTTCGTATCGCAGCTGTTCGCGATCGGCACGCGCTCGAGCGTCATCACCGCAAGCATCGGCGGCGTGCAGATCGGCGAGAAGATCGCCAGCGTCAGCCAGGTCCTGGCCAAGGCCAATGAAGGCGTGCAGTCGTCGATCGGCGTCGGCGGCAACCGCTGCGAGCTGTTCGACCCGAGCGCCGTGGACCGCGCCGAGGAGGAGCACGTCAAGGCCTGGGTGGCGCGCCTGCGCGACGCGCTCGACACCGAAGGCTTCGTGCTGCACTACCAGCCGGTGATCAGCCTGCAGGGCGACACCGGCGCCGTGTACGAGACCTTCCTGCGCCTCAACGCGGGCGACGGCGAGTTGATCCGGCCGCTGACCTTCCTGCAGATCGCGGAAGAGCACGGCCTGCTGTGGGAGATCGACCGCTACGTCATCGGCCACACCATCGCGGCGATCGGCCAGCGCATCAGCGCCGGCAAGCCGACGACGCTGCTGGTCAAGGTCAGCCAGTCCTCGCTCCACGACGACAGCCTGACCCGCTTCATCGGCGAGCAGTTGCTGGCGCACGGCGTGCCCGGCGAATACCTGGTGCTGCAGCTGCCGGAAGCGAAGGTGTTCACCCACCTCAAGGCGGCGCAGGATTTCGCGGCCGCGATCGGTCGCCTGGACTGCCGGATCGCGCTGGAGCAGTTCGGTGCCGGCCTGGATTCGTTCCAGCTGCTGGCGCACCTCAAGCCCAACATGCTCAAGATCGACCGCAGCTTCATCGAGGAGCTGGCAAAGAGCCCAGACAACCAGCAGCGGGTCCGCGAGATCGCCGGCAAGGCACGCGAACTGGGCATCCAGACCGTGGCGGAGTTCGTGCAGGACGCCGCCACCATGTCCGTGCTCTTCAGCAGTGGCGTCGACTACGTCGAGGGCCACTTCCTCGCGGGCTCGGGGCCCGAGATGAACTACGACTTCGAATAGCGCGCCGCGGCGTCAGGCCACCAGGCCCTGGCGCAGGTCGCGCGTATCCGGCGTCCACGCGCGCAGCGCGGCGATGCGCTCCTCCAGCGGCGGGTGGCTCATCAGCAGTCGACCCAGGCCGCCACCGACGCGGCCGCTGATGCCGAACGCCGCGACCTGCTTGGGCAGCGTGTTCTGGCCGTAGGTGAGCGAAAGCCGCTCCAGCGCCGCGATCATCTTCTCGCGGCCCGCCAGCGTGGCGGCGCCGGCATCGGCGCGGAACTCCCGGTGGCGCGAGAACCACATCGCGATCATGCTGGCGAACAGGCCGAACACCATGTCGAGCACCAGCACCACGGCGAAATAGCCGATGCCGCCACCCTCCCGGCCGCCGCTGAGCCAGCCGTCGACCACCCGCCCGACCACGCGCGCGAGCACGATGACGAAGGTGTTGAGCACGCCCTGCAGCAGCGCCATCGTCACCATGTCGCCGTTGGCGACGTGGCTGACCTCGTGCGCCAGCACCGCTTCCGCCTCGTCGCGGTGCATCGCGCGCAGCAGCCCCGTGGACACCGCCACCAGCGCGTTGTTGCGGCTGGCGCCGGTGGCGAAGGCGTTGATCTCGGGCGCGTCGTAGATGGCGACCTCGGGGGTCCCGATGCCGGCGGCCTGTGCCTGGCGCGCGACCGTGGCCAGCAGCCACTGCTCGGACTCGTTGCGCGGGCGCTCGATGACCACCGCACCGGTGAAGCGCTTGGCCACCCACTTCGACATCATCAGCGACAGCAGCGAACCCCCGAAGCCGAACAGCGCGGCCATCACCAGCAGCCCACCCATGCTGGCGGGGTTGATGCCGAAGATCGCCATGACGATGCTGACCAGCGCCAGCACGGCGAGGTTGGTTGCAAGGAAGAGGACGATGCGCTTGAACATGGTGGTCGGGTCCGGAATGGCGGGGTCCGTGGGGACCGGATCGGGGTGGGCGCGTGGGCGCCGGACACCCGGTGATGTGTTTGCTCCGGCCGGCCGATTCAAGGGCCTGGGCGCGGCCGCGCGATGCTGACCCCGGGGCCGCGTGCAGGTTCCGCGGCGGTGCCGCTGCGCGGCCGCTTCGCGCCCTCGCCCAGCGGTCCGCTGCATTTCGGTTCGTTGCTGGCGGCCTTCGGCAGCTGGCTGATGGCGCGGCACCACGGCGCGGAGTGGCTGGTGCGGATCGAGGACATCGATGCCGCGCGCGAGGTGTCGGGCGCCGCCGACCAGCAGCTGCGCACGCTCGCGGCCTTCGGCCTGGTGCCGGACGCACCGGTGGTGCGGCAGAGCACGCGCGACGCGCTCTACCAGGCCGCGCTCGACCGCCTGCTGGCCGAAGGCCGGGCCTTTGCCTGCCACTGCAGCCGCAGCGCGCTGGCCGCCGGCGGCGGCATCCACCGCGCCTGCGTGGCCGGCGCCAGCCGCCCGGACCCGGCCATCCGCCTGCGCGTGCCGGCGGGGAGCGTGGTCGCCTTCGTCGACGCCGTGCACGGCCGCGTGGTCCAGGACGTGGCGCTGGAGGTCGGCGACGTGGTGCTGCGACGCGCCGACGGCTTCTGGGCCTACCAGCTGGCGGTGGTGGTGGACGATGCCGAACAGGGCATCACCGACGTCGTCCGTGGCGCCGACCTGCTCGATTCCACGCCGCGCCAGATCCTGCTGCAGCGCGCGCTCGGCCTGCCCACGCCGCGCTACGCGCACCTGCCGCTGGTGCTCGACGGCGACGGCCACAAGCTGTCGAAATCGGCCGCCTCGGCCCCGGTGGACGCCGCCGCCCCCCTGCCCGTGCTGCGGCTGGCCTGGCGGGCGCTGGGGCAGCCGCCGTCGCTGCTCGCGGGGCAGCCGTCGCTGGCGACGCTGTTGCCCGCAGCCGTGCGCGGCTTCGACCCGGCGCGGCTGCCGCCCGGCCCGGTGGCGCTCGCCGCATTGCACAACGGCCCTGTCGCAAACGCCGAATAGAATCGGGCAGCGTCCGGATCGGCGGGCGCAGCCAGAGGGAGACGGCAATGACGGCACGCGTAGCACTGGTCACCGGCGGCACCGGCGGCATCGGCACCGCGATCTGCAGGCGGCTTGCCGCCAGCGGCCACAGGGTCGCCACCAACTACCGGAACGAGGAGAAGGCGAAGGCCTGGCAGGCGCAGATGAAGGACGCCGGCCACGACGTCTTCATCGCCCCCGGCGACGTGTCCACGCCCGAGGACGCCGAAGCCATGGTGCGCGCGGTCGAGGCGCAGCTGGGCCCGGTGGACATCCTGGTCAACAACGCCGGCATCACCCGCGACGGCACCTTCCACAAGATGACCGCCAGCCAGTGGCAGGACGTCATCAACACCAACCTCAACTCGGTGTTCAACGTCACCCGCCCGGTGATCGAGGGCATGCGCGAGCGCAAGTGGGGCCGGATCATCCAGATCAGCTCGATCAACGGCCAGAAGGGCCAGTACGGCCAGGCCAACTACGCCGCCGCCAAGGCCGGCATGCACGGCTTCACCATCTCGCTGGCGCAGGAGAACGCGCGTTTCGGCATCACCGTCAACACCGTCTCGCCTGGCTACATCGGCACCGACATGGTGATGGCGGTCCCCGAGGAGGTGCGCGCCAAGATCGTCGCCCAGATCCCGACCGGACGCCTCGGCAACCCGGACGAAATCGCCTATGCGGTCCACTTCTTCATTCCCGACGAGGCGAGCTGGATCACCGGCGCCAACCTGTCGGCGAATGGCGGCCAGTACATGGGCTGGTAGCCGCTCCGCGTTCATCGGGGCCAAGTTGCAACCCGTGGTGCGCTGCGCCATGCTGCGGGCCAGCATCGTCCGAGTCGTCGCTCCATGACCGCGAACCGCGTCATCAAGAAATATCCGAACCGCCGGCTCTACGACACCGAGATCTCCAGCTACATCACCATCGAGGATGTCCGCCAGCTGATCGTCGACGGCGAGGATTTCGAGGTCCGCGACGCGAAATCGGGCGACGACCTGACCCGCCAGGTGCTGCTGCAGATCATCACCGAGCACGAGCAGGACGGACAGCCGATGCTGTCCACGCAGCTGTTGAGCCAGATCATCCGCTTCTACGGCGACTCGCTGCAGGGCTTCATGGGCAGCTACCTCGACCGCTCGATGCAGACCTTCCTCGAACAGCAGAACCAGTTCCGCCAGCAGATGGGCAGCGTCCTCGGGCAGACCCCGTGGGCGATGATGAACCAGCTGACCGAGCGCAACATGGCGATGTGGCAGGAGTTCCAGCAGAGCCTCACCGGCGGCATGGGACGCACGGCTGCCCCGCCTCCGCCGGCCCGCGACACCTCCAAGCCGCGCGGCAAGTAACCGCATGGCAGCACGGATCGCCGCCGTCACCGGCGGCATCGGCGGGCTCGGCACCGCGACCTGCATCGCCCTCGCCCGCGCCGGCCACCGCGTCGTCGCCGCGGACCTCCACGACGACACCCGCCTCGCCCGCTTCCACGAAGCCACCGACGGGCTCGACATCCGCTTCGAAGCGCTCGACGTCACCGACTTCGATGCCTGCGGCGCGTTCGTGCAGGGCCTCGAGGCAGGCGACGGCGCGCTCGACGTGCTGGTCAATGCCGCCGGCATCACCCGCGATTCCACCCTGCGCAAGATGGAGCGCGCGCAGTGGCAGTCGGTGCTCCAGGTGAACCTGGACAGCGTGTTCAACCTCTGCCGCCACGCGGTCGAGGGCATGGTGGCGCGCGGCTTCGGCCGCATCGTGAACATCAGCTCGGTGAACGGACAGACAGGGCAGTTCGGCCAGGCGAACTACGCCGCGGCCAAGGCCGGCATGCACGGCTTCACGATGTCGCTGGCACGCGAAGTCGCGCGCAAGGGCGTCACCGTCAACTCGGTCTCCCCGGGCTACTGCGAGACCGCGCTCGTGATGGCGATCCCGGACGAGATCCGTGCCGGCATCGTCGCCGGCATCCCCGTCGGCCGCCTCGGCCGCCCCGACGAGATCGCCCGCACCGTCGCCTTCCTCGCCGCCGAGGACGCCGGCTTCATCACCGGCGCCAACATCCCCGTCAACGGCGGCATGCACATGGGCTTCTGAGCCCGGGGCGTCTTCTGCAGGGCGAGAGCACAGGCACCGGCTCCGGCCGGAGCGTGGGGACAGGCGGGGGGGGGGGGCCCCCCCCCGGGCGCCCCCCC
>JAYRUX010000021.1:0-425 GCA_041918855.1 Luteimonas sp. | reverse complement strand
GGGACAGGCGGGGGGTGCTCCACCCTTCGGTCAGGCCATCCATGGCCTGACTCAGGGCCGTGGGCCATCCATGGCCCACTTTCCGCACCCCCCACCTATCCCCCCGCACGCACCGCGTGTGGATCCGTGACTTTGGCTGCCCAACAGCCGCGTGCGCCGGTGGAGTCGCTGGTGTTCGTGCCACGGACAACGCCGCGAATACTCGGGCGTGAGGCGGTGGGTGGGGTGGTCTGCGACAAGCCGCACATGGATGTGCGGCGCCCGAGTCAGGGCAGGATGCCCTGACCGAGGGAAAAGCAGACTGATCTTGCCCCCCAGAAACGGACGCCAGAAGCGATACCTTTCATCGCACTCTGGAGGTTCCCATGCAATCCATTCCCCGTCGCACCTACACGGACGACTTCAGAACCCAGGCTGTCGAGCTG
>JAYRUX010000020.1:0-51646 GCA_041918855.1 Luteimonas sp. | reverse complement strand
GCTCGGCTTCGACGCGCTCGGCTTCGACGCGCTCGGCTTCGACGCGCTCGGCTTCGACGCGCTCGGCTTCGAGACGTTCCGCTTCGAGCCGTTCTGCTTCGAGCCGCTCCGACTCGACACGCTCGTGTCCGGCCTCATCGGGCGCGTCGGCGCCGGTCAGGCCGACGAAGTCGCTCAGGTTGCCTTCGGTCAACTCGGCGGGAGCGCCGTCGGCGAAGTCGGGCTCCGGCTCCATCGCCGCCATCGGCTGCGGAGCCGCGTCCGGGAGGGCGTCGCGCAGCATGACGAGTTGCGCCGCGAGAGCAGCGCAGGTCGGGACCGCGGGCGAGGCCGCATGCAGCCCCACCATCGTGTCGCGGACCAGCACGGCCAGCTCGGCCAGCGCGGCCACGCCTCCGGCGGGCACCGGCTCGCCCGCGGCGAGCGAGCGGCGGATGAAGCCCTCCGCGGGCGCCAGGGCTTCGCCGATGGCCGGCACTTCGGTCATCGCGAAGGCGCCGTTCATGGTGTGGATCGCGCGCAACAGGCCGTCGTTGACGGGCGTCGCCGCACCGCCGGCATCGGCGACCCAGGCATCGATGCTGGCCAGGTGGCCCGCGACTTCGACGTCCAGGATCTCGAGCAGCAGCGCATCGACCGCCGCCGGCAGGTATTCGGTCGCAGGTGCCGGGTCCGGCGCAGCGGCCACGCTGCCGGGCGCGGCATCCGTCAACTGGTCGGGGAGCGTTTCGTCGCCATCGGCGATGCGTTCGGCCATCGCCTGCATGCGCTCGAGGTCCGCCCGCACCGCCCCGTCCCCACGCAGCGCGCCCTGCAGCTGCGGCAGCGTGTAGAACGCCTGGTCGACCATTGCCACCACGGCCGGGCTGGGCACGCGGGTGCCGTCGAGCACGCGGTTGAGCATGTTCTCGATGCGCCAGCTGAACTCGCCGAGGGTGCGTGCACCCACCAGCCGGCCGCTGCCCTTGAGCGTATGGAAGACGCGACGGATCGGCCGCAGCCGCTCCATGTTCTCGGGCTCTGCACGCCATTGCGGCAGCAGCTGGTCGAGGTTGTCGATCTCCTCGGCGAACTCCTCGAGGAACACTTCGCGGATCTCGTCGTCGATCTCGTCGCCGGTGACTTCGAACCCGCCCTGGCCCGCGGCAGCCACCGGCGGCGGCGCGGATGCAGGGGACGGCGCCGACATCGTGGCCGGCTGGTCCGTCGCGGTACCGGCGCCCGGCGCCGGCTGCTCGCCGCCACGGTCGATCAGGGCGGCCACCGTGCGGTCGAAGTCCGCTTCGGTGAACGTGTCGCCGACGGCCTGGTCGTTCGCGGCGGCGGGCGCCACCGCGTTCTCGGCCGGCAGCGGCCAGTAGCCGAGGGTTTCCAGGCTGTTGCGCGCGACGTCCAGGATCTCGTCGCGGTTGAAGCGGTCCTCGCGCAACGCTTCGAGGTAGTACTCGAGGCTGGCCAGGGCATCGGCGAAGGTGTCGAGCTGGCGGCCGTTGGGCACGCGGCGACGGCCGACGAGTTCGGTCTCGGTGTAGCGTCGCACGCCCTCGAGGTAGCCCGCCGGGAGCGGCAGCTCCAGCATCTCGAGCGCGCCGCGGATCTCGGACAGCAGTCGAGGGACCTCGGCCAGTTCGGCGTGATCCCAGTTGGTCTCGACGAAGGCCACGAACGCCTGGCGGGCATCGGCGAAGTTGGCGATCGCCTCGCGGACGATGACCTCGAGCACCTTGCGCGCTTCGTTGGAGAACAGGTCGTCCTGGTCGCCCTCGCCTTCGTCGCCGGTGCCCAGGCGCGCGACCTGGTCGTCCAGCGACGCGTCGACGTAGAGCAGCGCGCCCGCGACGTCGAGCAGCGCGCCCTCGTCCGCGGCGCGCTGGCCGCCGACGATCGCCGCCATGGCGTCGCGCTGCTGCTGCACCACGGTGCGCGCGACGCCGAGGCCGAGCATGCCGAGCGTATCGGCCACGCGGCCGAGGGACTCCACCTGCGGCTGCAACAGGGAGACATCGGTCTCGCCGGTGCGCAGGTGCAGGTCGAGTGCGTCCTTCACCCGCAGCAGGTCTTCCTTCACCGCGGCCGCGACCGTGTCCAGCAGCGCACGGTTGCGCCCGGTGAGGCTGCCCTGGGCGTGGCTGATCTCGGACTCCGTCGGCAGTTCGCCGCCGAGGTCGAAGGTCTCGCGCAGTTCGCGCAGCGCGTCGTGTTCGCCGTCGCTGTGGGCGACGTGGTACAGCAACTGCCGGGTCGGCTCAAGCGCGGCTTCCGCGCGCGGCAGCCCGAACCCGTCGTCCTCGAACAGGCGCCGCGTCTCGCGCTCTGCGCTCGCGAACGCCTGGCGCAGGCCCGGCGTGGCCTCGAGCGCGCCCCCGGCGACCGCGCGTGCGGCGGACGCCGCCACCCACAGCATCCGGCGTGCCGGCTCCTGGGGCGTGTGCGCCATCAAGCCTTCGAGCGTGCCCGCGAGGCCAGCCGCGTCCGCGGGTGCGCCGCCCTCCGGCCACGACGCCATGGCATCGCGCAGCGCCTGCAGCATCGGCGCGGCGGCGGCATCCTGCGCGCCCCGGCCCGGTTCGGCGGGTGGCGCCGGCACGCCCTGCGGCAGCGGGCGGTCGAGGTCGGGCGCGAACAGCACGCTCTCACTCAGGCCGGCCTCGCCGCGCGCGGCGCGGATCTCGTTGAGCAGCGGCAGCAGGACGATCGGGATGTCCTTGTGGCCGCTCTGCAGGCGCTCCAGGTAATCGGGCAGCAGCACCACGCCGCGCATCAGCGTGGCGCAGGCGCCGTCGCGGTCGGCGACCTCGTTGTTCTGCAGCGCCTGGGCCAGGCGCTCCATCTCCTCGGCCACCATCGCCGGCGCGTACAGCTCCACCATGCGCAGCGTGCCCTGCACCTGGTGCAGGTAGCTGGCGCAGAAGCGCATGCGGCTGGCGTCGGCGGGATCCTCGGCAAAGCCCTCGATCTCGAGCCGCGCCTGGCGCAGGGTCTCGTCGAGCTCCGGCTTCACCCAGCCGAGCGTGGTGTAGTCGATCGCGTCTCGAAGCGCGGTCATCGCGCGCCTCCCGCCGTGGCGGGTGCGCACGCGGCGTCGCGACCGTGGTCCATGCCCTTCATCGATCCGTCCGTCCCGTCGCTCAGGCCGGCAGCTTGAAGTCGGCGACCGAGCGGCGCAGGTCCGCCGCCAGCTGCGCGAGGTTTCCGATCGACGCCGCGGTCTGGTTGGCGCCCTGCGAGGTCTGCGCGGTGATCGACTGGATGGTGTTCATGGTCGCGGTGATGTTGGTCGCCGCCGCCGACTGCTGCTGCGAGGCGCTGGAGATGCCATTGATGAGGTCGGCGAGGCTGGTCGAGACGCTTTCGATCTCGCCCAGCGCAGTGCCGGCGTCCTCGGCCAGGCGCGCACCCGCGACCACCTCGGAGGTCGTCTGCTCCATCGAGCTGACGGCTTCGTTGGTATCGCTCTGGATGGTCTGCACCAGGGTCTCGATGCGCTTGGTGGCGTTGGACGCGCGTTCGGCGAGGCGCTGCACTTCGTCGGCGACGACCGCGAAGCCGCGGCCGGCCTCGCCGGCCGAGGCCGCCTGGATGGCCGCGTTCAGCGCCAGGATGTTGGTCTGCTCGGAAATGTCGTTGATCAGTTCGACGATCGAGCCGATTTCCTGCGAGCTCTCGCCCAGGCGCTTGATGCGCTTGGAGGTTTCCTGGATCTGGTCGCGGATGGAGTCCATGCCGGCGATCGTCTCGCGCACCACGCCCGCGCCCTTGGTCGCGATCTGCACCGAGCGCTGCGCCACGTCGGCGGACTCGGCGGAGTTCTTCGACACCTGGTTGATGCTGGCGGCGATCTCGTTGATGCGGTCCGACGCGGAAGAGATCTCCTGCGCCTGGTGCTCCGCGGCCTCGGCCAGGTGCATGGCGGTGGCCTGCGTCTCCTGCGCGCTGGACGCCACCTGCACCGAGGTGTCGTTGATCGTCTGCACCAGGCTGCGCAGCTGTTCGACGGCGAAGTTGATCGAGTCGGCGATGGCGCCGGTCATGTCCTCGGTGACGGTGGCCTTCACGGTCAGGTCGCCTTCGGCGAGCGAACCCATCTCGTCCAGCAGGCGCATGATCGCCTCCTGGTTGCGGTTGTTGAGCTCCATCGTGGTCTCGTAGCGCGCGCGCTGGGCACGGCTCAGCGAGTACAGCAGGCCGGCGATCGCGAACAGCGCGACCAGGCCGGAAAGGATCGAGATCCAGATGTTGCCGAGCAGGCTGGTGTCGCGCAGCGAGCCGAACGCGGTGAAGTCCTGGAACAGCTGCTCGCTCTCGGAAAGCAGTTCGTCCGAACCGGCGGTGAGCGCGGCGGCGGCCGACTGCGCGCGGAACAGGTTCTGCGAGCTGGCCAGGATCGCGTCCAGGTCCTTCTTCATCTCCACCCACAGCGCATCGGCCTGGCCCAGCGCCGCGAGCGCGGCGGCGTTGCCCAGCGGCTGCACGTTCATGGCATCGTCGCCCGAACGCAGGCCGGCCAGCACCTGCTCGAACACGCCGGCATCCCGCACCAGCGCGTCGCCCGCGACCGACGCACCCGCACCGCCCGCCTGGATCTCGGTCACGCGGCGGGCCATGGTCGAGGCCAGCACCACCTCGCGCAGCGCGATGTAGATCTGCGACGACGGCGAGCCGCTGGCCGACATCGCGCGCACCACCTCGTCGAGCTGGGCCTGCAGCTGCGGCACGCGCGCGGTGAAGCGCTGCGCGTTTCCGGCGAAGGCGAGCACCGCGGCCTCGCTCGCGACCACCTGGTCGGCGTTCTGCGCCAGCGGCGCCCAGGTCTCGGTGACGGTGCCGATGGAGCCGGCGACGCCGGTGGTGTTGCCGAAATTCGCGTTGAGCTGCTCGATGTCGGCCGCGATGCGCGAGCGCGTCTCCTTGAATGCCTCGTACGCGGCCGCGTTGCCCTCGACCGCATCGCGGCCCTGGATCGCCAGGCGCTGCGAGTTCACCTGCAGGTTCGAGGCCGCGGAGCTGGCACCACCGAGCCGCGCCGCCTTCCAGGTCGCGTAGCCGGTGTTGAGGATCAGGATCAATCCCGCCACGCCGAGCACGGCCAACCAGAAGTTGGTGCCCATGTTGCGGCCCTTGCCGGCCACGGAGTCCATCACAGTGCTCATGGTGTTACCTCGACCTTGCCTTGCTGGCGTTGGGTTGCTGCGGCGGTCAGGCCGCGGCTTGTCTGAATTCGGGCGTGCGGGCCAGCCGGTCCAGGCTGAAGACGCCCCACGCGTGGTCGCCGAGGCGGTAGCCCCGGTCGATGAAATGCACGTAGCGGCCGGCGACGAGCTCGTCGGATTCCACCTCCGCGACCGCCATCTCCTGCGACTCGTTGAAGCTGCGCTGGCCGAAGAGTTCGTCGATCGTTATCGCGACGTCGCCGCCCGGCTGGCGCACGATGAGCACGCGCTGGCTCTCGTGCAGCACGGTGCGCTCGCCCTCGAGGAACTGCTTGAGGTCGACGATCGGCAGCAGGTTGCCGCGGATGTTGGCCACGCCGAGCATCCAAGACTGTGCGCCGGGAACCGGCGTCACCTGCGGCATCGGCAGGATCTCGACCACCTCGTCGAAGCCCGAGGCCAGCCGGCGCCGGCCCACGCGGTAGCCGACGCCGCGCCACAGGCCCGGCGCGTCGAGCTGCTCGGGCAGGCCGGCGACGTGCGCCAGGCTCTTGCGCTCGTAGTCGGCCAGGACCTCGAAGGGGTCCACCGCCGCCGGGGTGCGCGCCTTCGCCATCGTCAGGCGCCGAGCAGGACGTTGATGCGTTCGATCAGCTCGCTTTCCACCGGCGGCTTGACGATGTAGTCCTTCGCGCCCTGGCGCAGGCCCCAGGCGCGGTCGGTCTCCATGCCCTTGGTGCTGACGATGAGCACCGGGATCGCGGTGGTCGCGCTGTCGCGCGACAGCGCCCGCGTGGCCTGGAAGCCGTTCATGCCCGGCAGCACGACGTCCATGAGCACCAGGTCCGGCAGCTCGCGCTTGCAGACCTCGATGCCGTCCTCGGCGCTGGTCGAGGCCAGGACCTCGTGGCCGTTGCGCTGGAGGAGCTGGGTGAGGACCGCGGTATCGGTCGGCGAGTCCTCGATCAACAGGATGCGTGCCATTGGTGTGCCTTTCCCCCCGGTCAGGCGGTGACGTGCTTGCGGATCGCGTCGAGGAGTTCCTCGCGCGTGAACGGCTTGGTGACGTACTGCTCGGAGCCGACGATGCGGCCGCGGGCCTTGTCGAACAGCCCGTCCTTGGACGACAGCATGATCACCGGCGTCTGCTTGAACATCTGGTTGTTCTTGATCAGCGCGCACGTCTGGTAGCCATCCAGGCGCGGCATCATGATGTCGACGAAGATGATCTGCGGCCGCTGGTCGGCGATCTTCGCCAACGCCTCGAAGCCGTCGGTCGCGGTGACGACGTCGGCGCCCTCGCGCTTGAGCAGCGTCTCGGCGGTGCGCCGGATGGTCTTCGAATCATCGATCACCATCACGCGCAGGCCGGCCAGGCTGCCGGCGCGGCTTTCGTCTTGCGTCATCACATCTCCCCTGTGCGCGGCGCTTCGTGTTTGCCGGCGTCGCTGCAGCGGTCTTATATCCCAGTCCCGAGACGCAGTGTCAAGCTCCGGTGAAGAGTTGCGTGCGCATGGCGGGATCCCGTGCCGGCCGTGGCTTGTACGCACCTGCTAACATTTGTCATTAACTGCCGCGGAAGGCGCACAATGCCGCTCGATGTCGTCGTGGTGATGGACCCGATCGGGTCGATCAAGGTCGCCAAGGACTCCACGTTCGCCATGCTCCTGGAGGGGCAACGGCGTGGGCACCGACTGCATTACGTGCTCCCGGCGGGACTGTCGCTGCGCGGCGGTGCCGCGTTCGCGACGATGGCGCCTCTCGTGGTCCGCGACGACCCGAAGGACTGGTTCGAACTGGGACCTGCATCACACCGTGCGCTGGGCGCGGGCGACGTCGTGCTCATGCGCAAGGACCCGCCGGTCGATTCCGATTTCCTGCAGGAGACGCTGCTGCTGGGCGCGGCGCAGCGCGCCGGCGCGCGCGTGGTCAACGATCCGCAGGGGCTGCGCGACTACAACGAGAAGCTCGCGGCGCTGGAATTCCCGCAGTGCTGCCCACCGACGCTGGTCAGCCGCGACGCGGCCCTGCTCAAGGCCTTCGTCGCCGAACACGGCGACGCGGTGCTGAAGCCGCTCGACGGCATGGGCGGGCGCTCGATCTTCCGCGTGCGCCACGGCGACGCCAATGCAAACGTGATCCTGGAGACGCTCACCGCGTCGGGCCGCCACCTCGCCATGGCGCAGCGCTACATCCCGGAGATCGTCGATGGCGACAAGCGCATCCTGCTGGTCGACGGCGTGCCGGTGGACTACTGCCTGGCGCGGATCCCGCAGGGCGACGAGTTCCGCGGCAACCTGGCCGCCGGCGGCCGCGGCGAAGGCCGCCCGCTCAACGAGCGCGACCGCTGGATCGCGGCCCAGGTCGGCCCGGAGATGAAGCGCCGCGGCATGCGCTTCGTGGGGCTGGACGTGATCGGCGACTGGCTCACCGAGGTCAACGTCACCAGCCCGACCTGCATCCGCGAGCTCGACGCCCAGTTCGGCATCAACATCGCCGGGCTGCTGTTCGACGCCATCGAAGCCGACGCCTGACGCGACGTGGCGGCCGTCGTCCCCGACAACGCTGGCGGCATCGGCGAGGACCAGCGCCTCGGCGCCACCCTCGTGCTGTCGCTGCTGCTGCACGGGATGCTGGTGCTGGGCCTCGGCTTCACGCTGGAGGACGCCGCGCCGGTGCTGCCGACGATGGACGTGATCCTCACCGAGACCGAAAGCCCGCTGACCCAGGCCCAGGCCGACTTCCTGGCCCAGGCCAGCAACCAGGGCGGCGGCGAGCACGACAGGACCAACCGCCCGCGCGACACGCAGGCGGGCCAGGTGCCGCAGGAGGAGTCCGGGGTGGCGCCCACGCCACGGCGCGCGCAGTCGCCGGCGCCCGCGCCGCCGCCCGAGGCACGGGTGGTGGCGAGCACGCGCGGCGAGCACGAGGTGCCGCGGCCCGATGCCGCGGTCGCGACCGACGAAACGCCGTTGCCGCGCGGCCAGGAGCGCATCGACCGCGACCTGGCGATGGCGCGCCTGGCGGCGGAGATCCACCTGCAGTCGGAGCGCTATGCCAAGCGCCCCAAGCGCAAGTTCGTCTCCGCCAGCACCCAGGAGTACGCCTACGCGGCCTACCTGCGGGCCTGGGTGGACCGGGTGGAGCGCGTGGGCAACCTCAACTACCCGGACGAGGCGCGCCGGCGGCAGCTGGCCGGCACGCTCGTGATCAGCGTCGCGATCCGTCGCGACGGCAGCGTGGAACGCGCGGAGATCATCCAGTCCAGCGGCATCCGCCTGCTCGACGACGCCGGCCTGCGCATCGCCCGCCTCGCCGAGCCCTACCCGCCGCTGCCGAAGACCGAAGAGAACATCGACGTCCTCCACGTCACTCGCACCTGGAACTTCCTCCCCGGCGGCGAACTGGTCGACGACTGACGCCCGCGCGCCGCAGGCCGGCCCCCCTGTAGGAGCGGCCGCTGGCCGCGACCGCGCCGTCGCGAATGCGGCGCAAGCGGCGATCAGCCAGGGCAACGGCGTCCCGGCTCCGGCTGGGGCCCGCGTCACACCCCCATTCCGGCATCCGGGCAGGCGTCGCACCCGGGGTGGCGCGGTCGCGGCCAGCGGCCGCTCCTACAGGTGGGGACGGGTCCTGCTACAGGGAGAGCCAGGCGAGCCCGCGGTCGCGGCGGTAGTAGACGGCGATGGCGCGGGCGTAGGGGGCGGAGTCGTCCACCAGGCCGAAGGCGCGGCCGTCCGCGCTGTCGCCGCGGTGGTCGCCGAGGACCAGCAGCTTGCCCGAGGGGATCTCCAGGCCGCGGATGTCCGGGCCACCGCCGGCGTCGAGGTTGAGGCGCACGTCGCGCGCGGCGAAGTGCTCGAGCGTGGGGTCGTGGTCCAGCGCGAGCGCCACGCCGTTGATCGACAGCCGGCCGGCCTCGAGGTCGACGCGGTCCCCGGCCACCGCCACCACGCGCTTGATCAGCCGCGTGCCGTCGGCCGGGGACTTGAGCAGCACCACCTCGCCGCGCCGCGGTACGCCGCGCTCCACCAGGGTGAGGGCGGTGAACGGCACGCGCAGGCCGTAGGCGCTCATGTCCACCACCACGCGGTCGCCGGGCATCAGCGTCGGCTCCATGGAGCCGCTGGGGACGACGTAGTGGTTGGCGAAGGACGTGCGCGCCAGGCCCAGCAGCAACAGCATCAGCAACAGGGTCGGCAGGTCGCGCTGCATCCAGCCACGGAACCCGGGGCTGCGGTGTCCGGCGTGCGGTCGGTTCATCGGTCTCTCCTCGGGTCCGGTTGCCTGACCTGGCGAAGGCGGCCAGGGTTCCCGGCCTCAGCGCGCGTCGCGGAAGGCCTGCTGCTCGGCGATGGTCATGGCCACGTTGTCGCGCAGGTAGGCCGGCTCCAGGCGATCGGCCGCCACCGCCTCGCCGCGCGCGAAGGCCGCCGCGGCGAGGACGGCCACGTCGGCGGCGTGAGGCAGCGCGGTCGCGTCGACCGACTGCAGCCGCGCGCCCAGGTGCTGCTGCAACAGCCCCTCGGCGGCGGCAAAGCCGGTGCCGACGCCGCGCCAAGCGCTGTCCGCGTCCGCAAGCACCACGGCGCCCGGTGCCGACACCGCCTCCGCGGACACCGGGGCGACCCCTGTTCCCGCACGCCGGAACGCCGCCCAGTACACCTCGCCCATGCGGGCGTCGATCGCGGCCAGGATGCCGGAGTCGGCACCGGCAGGCGCCGCGCCGCGCATCGCCAGTGCGGCCAGGGTCGACACCGGCAGCACCGGCAGATCGAGCGCCAGCGCGATGCCCTGCCCCAGGGCCACGCCCAGGCGCACGCCAGTGAAGGCGCCGGGGCCCCGCCCCACCGCCACGGCGTCGAGCCCTGCCTTGGCGATGCCCGCCTCGGCCAGCAGACGATCCGCCCACGGCAGCGCCAGTTCCGCGTGCCGGCGCGGCGCCACTTCGAAGCGCTCGCGCACCTCGCCGTCGATCCAGAGCGCGACGGAGCAGGCCTCGGTGGCGGTTTCGAATGCGAGCAGCTTCATGGGCGGGGTCGGGATGCGGCGTGGCGGGTCATGCGGCCACCTCGGCCTCGAAGAAGGCTTCGACGTCGCGGACGTCGCGGCTGCGCGGGAACGGCGGCAGCGAGTCCAGGAACAGCTTGCCGTAGCTCTTCTGCAGCAGGCGCGGATCGCACAGCACCAGCACGCCGCGATCGGTCTCGGTGCGGATCAGGCGCCCCACGCCCTGCTTCAGCGCGATCACCGCCTGCGGCAGCTGCTCGTCGCGGAACGGGTTGCCGCCGGCACGCCGGATCGCGTCCAGCCGCGCCTCGAACACCGGGTCGTCGGGGGCCGCGAACGGCAGCTTGTCGATCACCACCACGCTGAGCGCGGCGCCGGCGACATCCACGCCTTCGCGGAAACTGGCGGCGCCGAGCAGCACGCCGTTCCCCGAGTCGCGGAAGCGCTGCAGCAGCACGTTGCGCGGTGCCTCGCCCTGCACGAACAGCGGCCATGGCCCGTCGCGCAGGTAGCCGGCGGCCTCGCGCAGGGCGCGATGGGATGCGAACAGCACGAAGGCGCGGCCCGCCGACGCGTGCAGCACCGGCAGCAGCGCGTCAGCCACCGCGGCGGTGTAGTCGCGGTCGTTGGGCTCGGGCAGGCGCGGCGGCAGGTAGCACAGCGCCTGGCGCGACCAGTCGAACGGGCTCGGCGCCAGCAGCGTCTTCGGCGCCAGCAGGCCCAGGCGCGTGGCGACATGGTCGAAGCGGCCGTCCACCGCCAGCGTGGCCGAGGTGAACACCCACGACGCCATCGACTTCTCGCGGTGCGCACGCAGCGGCGCCGATACGTCGAGCGGCGTCCGCTGCAGGCGGAAGCCCCGCGGCGACAGCTCGTACCAGCGCACGTCGTCGGAAGCGGAAACGGTGCCAGGTTCACTTTCCGCACCCGGTAGCGGCCCGCCGCTGGAACTTCGGGCGGAAAGTGAACCTGGCACCGTTTCTTCGCCGCGCCAGCGCGACAGCCGTGCGAGCTGGTCGGTGGCGCGCAGGTGGCAGGCGTCGAAGCCCGGCGCGGCCTCGCGCAGCGGCGCCACCGCCTCCGCGAGCCGCGCCAGCCCCGTCGCAAGCCCCTCCACCGCCTCGCGCACCGCCGGATCCTGCAGCGCGCGCAACTGTGTGCCGCGCGGCGGCAGCCCCTCCATCGCTGCGCGCAGGGCGCGGGTAGCGAACTCGAGGTCGCGCGCCGGCCCCTGCAGGGTCGCCAGCGCCGCCGGCACCTCCTTGCACTCGCCGAGCACGTCGCGCCCCAGCTCCGCAAGCGGACGCGCCGACAGGCCCTCGCCGAAGAACTGCGCCGCGAGCTCCGGCAACTGGTGCGCCTCGTCGACCACGAAGGCTTGGGCGCCGGGAAGGATCTCGCCGAAGCCTTCCTGCTTCAGCGCCAGGTCGGCGAGCAGCAGGTGATGGTTGACCACCACCACGTCCGCCGTCTGCGCGCGCTGCCGCGCCTGCACCACGAAGCAGTCGCCCCAGAACGGACACTCGCTGCCGATGCAGTTCTCCGCGGTCGAGGTCACCATCGGCAGCAGCGGCGAGTCCTCCGGCAGCGCTTCCAGCTCGGCGAGGTCGCCCAGGCGCGAGCGACCGCCCCAGGCCACGATGCGCTGGAACTGCGACATCTGCTCGCGCGAGGTGAACCGCGGCTCGCCCTTGGCGCGCTCCAGCCGGTAGCGGCACAGGTAGTTGGCGCGACCTTTCAGCAGCGCGGTCCTGAGACCGGTGCCCAGCGCATCGCGGACGCGCGGGAGGTCGCGGTGGTACAGCTGGTCCTGCAGTGCGCGCGTGCCCGTGGACACGATCGTCTTCAGCCCGGACAGGAGCGCGGGCACGAGATAGGCGAAGGTCTTGCCGGTGCCGGTGCCGGCTTCCGCCAGCAGCACCTCGCGCTGCTCGAAGGCCGCGGCCACCGCCACGGCCAGCTCCTGCTGCGAGTGCCGCGGCACGAAGCCCGGGATCTGCACCGCGAGCAGGCCGCCGTCGGCGAGCGCCGCATGGCTGCGTGCCCCCAGGGAACCGTCGTCCATGACCGTCATCCCCGGATGCTCAGAAGCGGTTGGGCGCCGCCACCGTGCAGGCGTCGACGCGGCCGTTCGCCTCCGCGGCGCCGGCGGCGTCGCCGGTCTTCAGGCGCACCTGCTCGATCGTCGCCCAGTGCCGCCGGCACAGAGGCCCGACCTGCGAGCCCAGCGCATGGGCGCGCTCGGCGAGCGCGGCGGCGGTGGCGTGGTCGCCCTCGAGCAAGGCGATTTCGGCGCGCTCCTGCAACAGCGCCGGGTCCTCGCTGACGATGGCGATGGCGTCGTCCAGCGCGCGCGCGGCATCGGCGTATTGCTTCTGCGCCTCGAGCCGCTGCGCGGCCTGGCGCAGGTCCTCGACTTCGGCGTTGCGCAGCGGCTGCACCGCGAGCTCGTCCTCGCCGTCGCCGGCCGCGGCACGGATGCTCGCGACCATCTGTTCGGGCGTGGCCTGGGTGAGGGCCGGCGCGGGTGGCGGCGCAGGGGGGGCACTGCTGCAGGCCGCCAGCGCGCAGGCGAGCAGGAATGGCGCCAGGGCCGTCCTGCCGGCCCGGGCGCGCGCGAGGCGGAGCGTGGAAAGAGACGACATCGGTCAGTACCCGGGTTGCGGTGGGGGTGGCGGGGGCTCGGGTGCAGGCGGCGATTCGCTGACGGTGGCGGGGTCCTGCGACGCGCGGTCGCCGAAGCCGAACCACTCACGCCAGCCACCGCCGTCGCTCTCCTGTTCGCGGTAGGGATCGACCTCCTGCAGCACGCATGGCTGGTACGGCGGCGCGAAGCCCTGCACGAAGGGGAACCTGCGCGCGCCCGGGCAGCCGGCATCGGTGCTGTTGTTGCGCACCACCCACTGCCAGTCGAGGCCGCGGTCGCCGACGTCGAGCGGCGCCGTCGGCAGCCGCCCGAACAGGCCGGACCACACCCGCATGGCGCCGGTGGCGCCGTAGAGGCCGGTCATCTCGTTCCTGTCGTTGCCGACCCACACCACGGCCAGGTGGTCGCCGGTCCAGCCCGCGAACCAGCTGTCGCGTCCGTCGTTGCTGGTGCCGGTCTTGCCGGCGGGCCTGAGCTTGCCGAGGCCGTCGTTCACCAACTGCCGCCCGGTGCCCGAGGTCACCGCGTGCTGCAGGGCCGTGGTCACCAGGCGCGCGGCGGTGCGGTCGCCGTCGTCGGGTTGCGGCGGCGCCTTGTCGTAACGCTTCAACACGCGGCCGTCCGGCCCGAGCACGCCGCGGACCGCGTACAGCGGCTGCACTTCGCCGTCGGAGGCGAGGAACTGGTACAGCTGCGCCATCGCGTACGGGCTCTGGTCGACCGAGCCCAGCACCAGCGCCGGGTTGGGCGCCGCCTCGATGCCGGCGAGCTGCCGCAGCAGGCTCGCCAGCCGTTGCGGGCTCACCGCCATGCCGACGCGCACCGTGGCCTGGTTGTACGACTGCGCCAGCGCATCGATCAGGCGCACGCTGCCGTGGCTGCGGCGGTCGGAGTTGCCCGGCGACCAGCGCTTGCCGTTGTCGAGGGTGATGGTCACCGGCGAATCGTCGACCCAGGTCGCCAGCGACCAGCGGTCCGGCGTCGCCAGCGCCAGCAGGTACACGAACGGCTTCAGCAGTGAGCCCACCGGCCGCTGCGCCTCGACCGCGCGATTGAACCCGGGCATGGCCACGTCCTTGCTGCCGACCACCGCGATGACCTCGCCGTCGTGGGTGTCGGTGACCACCACGCCGGCCTCGAGCGACGGCCGCTTCGGTGCCTCCAGCGCCTCCAGCGTGCGCGTCACCGCGCCTTCGGCGTAGGCCTGCGCCGCCGGCGACATGCCGGTCATCACGCTGAGTCCCGCGCCCTGCAGCGCATCGGCGGGATAGTCGCTGGCCAACTGCCGCCGGACCAGGTCGACGTAGGCCGGGAAACGGTTGGCGGCGATGCTGCCGGGCGATTCGGTCACCCCCAGCGGCGCGGCCACGGCGCGGTCGTGCTCGGCCTGGTCGACCAGGCCCGTCTCCAGCATCTGCGCCAGGACGAAGTCGCGGCGGCTGCGCGCGCGCTCCGGGTGCCGGCGCGGGTCGTAGTGCGAGGGGCCGCGGATGATGCCCACCATGAGCGCGATCTGCTCGGTGGTGAGGTCTTCGAGCCGGCTGCCGTACCAGAACTCGGCGCCCGCGGCGACGCCGCGGATCGCCTGCGCGCCGCGTTGTCCCAGGTAGACCTGGTTGAGGTAGGCCTCGAGGATCTCGCCCTTTTCGTGCCGGGCCTCGATCAGCACCGCGTACAGGATCTCGTTGAACTTGCGCGTCCACGTCTGCTCGCGGCCGATGCCGAGCAGGCCGCTGCGCGCGAGCTGCTGGGTGAGGGTGCTGGCGCCCTGCTTCGCCTCGCCCGCGCGCATGTTGACGAAGGCCGCGCGCAGGATGCCGGACACGTCGATGCCGTGGTGGTGGGCGAAGTCGCGGTCCTCGACCGCCTGCAGCGCGTCGGTGAGCTGCTGCGGCACGTCCTCGACGCGGACCAGGCGGCGCTCTTCCTGCTGCTGGCCGTAGAGCGTGGCGATGCGCGCCGGGTCCAGCCTGGCGCCCTGGACCCCGCGCCCGGCCACCAGGTCGCGGACCGCGGTCACCCGGCCGCCGCCGAGCGTGGCCTGGATGCGGCTGGGCTCGACGGTGCCGTCGACGTCCTGGAAACCGCGGCTGGCGATGGTCCAGCGGCCGCCATCGCGCACGTAGGTCCCGGGGCGGTCGCCGTCGCCCTCGCGGTAACCGGCCGCGTCGAGCTCGGTCTTCAACGTGCGCGCGTCCATCGCGAGCCCCGGCGCGAGCTGCAACGGGCGGGCGTAGACGCGCGTGGGCACCTGCCAGCGCAGCTGGCCGAAGCGCTCGCCGACCTGATGGTTGAGATAGATCGTGTACGGAACCAGGAACCCCAGGCCCAGGCCGATGGCCGCCAGCGTCCACGTCAGCAGGCGGCGGCGCCAGTCCGGAGCAGGCGCGCGAACCTCGTCGTGGTCGTCTTCGTCGTAGTCGATGCGGGCCATACACCTGCTTCAAGCCCGGCGCGGCAGGCTGTACGGGGATGCGACAATGCGCGGAAGCCGCAGTCTAGCGTAGCGCCCCCGCGCCCGAGGCTGCCGCCCCCCGTCCAGTCAGCCGGAGTTCCGTGGGCATGTCCTTCTCCTGGGCCGATGCGCGCTTCCTGGCCGTGCGCGCAGCCGGCCTGTTCCGTCGCGGCATGACCAGCCTGCACACCCGCGGCTGGCATTCGAGCCTGGAGCGCGTGCGCGCGCAGTTCGCGCGGGTGCCGGCCACCGCCGCCGCGGGCCTGTTCCTGCCCCCGCCCGCGCCGTTCGCGCCGTTCGCGCTGCCGGCTTCGCGGGCGCCGCGGGCGAGCATCGTGATCCCGGTGTACGGGCAGTTCGCGCACACGCTGGCCTGCCTGCGGGCGCTGGCGGCGCACCCGCCGGCGGCGCCCTTCGAGGTCATCGTGGTCGACGACGGGTCGGCGGACGAGACCCCGCAGGCCTTGCCGCAGGTCGAGGGCCTGCGCTACCACCGCCGCGCGGCCAACGGCGGCTTCATCGCCGCCTGCAACGACGGCGCCTCGCTCGCCACCGGCGACGTGCTGGTGTTCCTCAACAACGACACCGTGCCCCAGCCGGGCTGGCTGGACGCGCTGCTGCGCACCTTCGACGAGCACCCCGACGCCGGCCTGGTCGGCGCGCAGCTGCTGTTCCCGGACGGGCGGCTGCAGGAGGCCGGCGGCGTGGTGTTCGGCGACGGTAACGCCTGGAACTACGGCCGCTTCGCCTCGCCGGCGGACCCGCGCTACAGCTACCTGCGCGACATCGACTACGCCAGCGGCGCGGCCATCGCGATCCCGCGCGCGCTGTTCGCGGACCTCGGCGGGTTCGACACCCGCTACGCCCCCGCCTATTACGAGGACACCGACCTCGCCTTCGCGGTGCGCGCCGCGGGCCGGCGGGTGCTGTACCAGCCTGCCGCGCGCGTGGTCCACGACGAGGGCACGACCTCGGGCACCGATACCAGCGGCGGGGTCAAGGCCCACCAGGTGCGCAACCGCGAGGTGTTCCTCGAACGCCGGCGCGAAGCGCTGGCCGCGCACCCGATGCCGGTGGAGCCGACGCCGGCATTGCTGCACCGCCACCAGCGCCAGGTGCTGGTGGTCGATGCGCTCACGCCGCAGCCCGACCGTGACTCGGGTTCGCTGCGCATGGTCAACCTGATGCGGCTGCTGCTGGCCGAGGGCGCGCACGTGGTGTTCCTGCCCTCCAACCGCGAGCACGCGGGCCACTACACCGAGGCCTTGCGCCAGCTGGGGGTGGAGGTGTGGACGGCGCCGTTCGCGGCACGTGCGCCGGCGTGGCTGGCGGAGCACGGTGCGCGTTTCGACGTGGCCGTCGTGTGTCGCCACTACGTGGCCTCGGAGTTCCTGCCGCTGCTGCGACGCCACGCGCCGCGCGCGCGCGTCGTGTTCGACAGCATCGACCTGCACTACCTGCGCGAATCGCGCGCCGCCGAGCTCGCGGGCGACGCGGCGCTGCGGCAGGCGGCGGCGCGCACGCGCAGCCGCGAGCTCGCGGTGATCGCGCAGGCCGACGTCACGCTGGTGGTGAGCGAGGCCGAGCGCACGCTGCTCGCGGTGGACGCGCCGGGCGCGCGGGTGGAACTGCTGTCGAACGTGCACCGCGTCGCCGGCGCGGGGCTGCCGTTCGCGCGCCGGCGGGACCTCGTGTTCGTCGGCGGCTTCCGCCATCCACCCAACGTCGACGCGATCACCTGGTTCGCGCGCGAGGTGTTCGCGGCGGTGCGCAGGCGCCTGCCGGGGGTGGAGCTGCACTGCATCGGCGGCGACGTGACGCCGGAGGTCGCGGCGCTGGCGCGGTTGCCTGGGGTGATCGTGCACGGGCACGTGCCGGACATCGTGCCGTACATGGACGGCTGCCGGGTGGCGGTGGCGCCGCTGCGCTATGGGGCGGGGGTCAAGGGCAAGGTCAACCTGAGCATGGCGCACGGCCAGCCGGTGGTGGCGACGCCGTGCGCGGTCGAAGGCATGCACCTCGCCGACGGCCACGACGTGCTCGTGGCCGACTCTCCCGAAGCCTTCGCCGACGCCGTGGTACGCCTGTATTCCGACGAAGCGCTCTGGACCTCACTCGGCGCCGCCGGCCTCGCCAACGTCGCCACCCACTTCTCCCCCGACGCCGCCCGCGGCGCAGTGCGGCGGGTGTTCTTCGAGTAGCGGTACCCGCGTCGTCCCACTCTGGCCCGAGCGAGGCGAGGACCACAGAGGCACGGCAGATGCACGGCAAAAGCAGAGCACAGCACTGGCTTCGGCGGGACCGGGGCTTGCCGCGGGTATTGCTAGGCGGCTCGGTCAGCCCGTGACGCTTCGCGTCCCGGTCCGGCCCGGCGCAGCGCGCCGGGCGTTCGCGGCGGCCGCGCGGCAGTGCCGCGCAAGCGGCCTCCGCTCACCCATGGCTGACCGAGCCGCCTAGCGGTGCCTGCGGATGGCCCCGGTCCTTCCGAAGCCCGCTCTCGGCCTTTGACTGTCTGCGCAAGAGCTGGCGATGTCAGCGGAACCGGCTATTAGTCCCCCGAGGCCGTCGCGGCGCGGAGGCGGGCTTCGAACGGTTCGAGGCCGGGGGTGGCGGGGTCGTGGTGACGGGCGTGGGCGAGGGCGGCGGCGGCGGGTTCGAGTTCGCCGGCACCGAGGCGCTCGTCACCGATCGCAAGCCAGCGCTGGGCCAGGCGGCGGCGGGCGGCGGCGAGGGGCGTGGCGCCGTCGCCGAGTGCCGCGCGGGCATCCAGGCAGGCGTCGGCACCGCCCAGGTTGTTGCGGCGCAGTTCGCGGTCGAAGCAGGTGCGCGCCGCCGGCAGCAGGCGCGCGGACGCCCGCGCCACCGCCGTGTCGTCCGGTGCCAGCGCACGCGCTGCACGCACCGCGTCGAACGCGCTCTCGCCCGGCGGGCCCAGCAGGTCGCCCCGCTCCTCCGCCGCGGCCGCCTGCGCGAGCAGCGCGCGAACGCGGCGCCTGCGCTCCGGCGTCGGCGGGCTGCGTGCCAGTCGCGCCTGCGCCTGGCGCGCGCTGTCCAGCCGCGCCACCGCGGTGCGCACCTCGGCGCTGTCGGGCGCGAGCCGGGTCGCCTCCGCCAGGAGCCGTTCCGCGGCGGCGAATTCGAAATCGGCCGCCAGGCGCGTGGCCTCGCGCGCATGCGCCACCCCCACGCGGCGCAGGCCGTCGGCCGCGGGCGCATCGTCCGGGTCCAGCTGCAGCAGGACGCGATAGGCCGCTTCGGCGTCCACGTGCCGGCCGCGGCGCATGTGGTCGTCGGCGCGGCGGCGCACGGCGTCGGTCTCCTCGGTCAGGCGCGCCAGCGTGTCGGGCAGGTCGACGTGGCCGCCGTCATACGTCCGCGCCAGGTCGATGGCGGCCGCGGCCGCGGCGAGATCGCCGCCGCGCAGGTGGGCACGCGCCTGCTCCAGGACGCCTGCGAGGATGTCGTCGCGCGCGCGCAGCGCGTCGGCCCGGTCGGGGTCCAGCTCGAGCACCCGCCGGTACAACGGCAGCGCGGCGTCGTCGGTCCCGGCGATGCGGCCTTCAGCGCGTGCGGCGTCGGCGCGCGCAACCAGGCCGTCCAGCCCCGCGTACGCCGACTCCCGTCGGCGGAGCGCGTCGGCCGCCGCGTCCACCCGCGCCTGCGGCATCGCCAGTTCGCGTGCCAGCTTCAGGTTCCGATGGGCGTCGGCGAAGCGCTTGTCGGCGATGGCCGCGCGCGCCTGGTCGAGTGCCGCGGCCCCGACCCGCATCAGCCCATCGTGGGCTTCCATGCGATCCGGATCGATCGCCAGTGCGGCCTCGAACAGCTCGCGCGCGCCTGTGCCGTCGTCGGCGCTCAGGCGGTTCTCGGCCAGCGCCTGCTCGGCCAGCGCGCCCATCGCCTGCGCCCGGGTCTCGGGCCACACCAGGTCCGCCAGCGGCTCGCGGAGCAGCGTCAGCAACACCATGGCCGCCAACGCGCCGGCCGCCCACCGCACCCAGCGCCGCTGCCGCCAGTCCGGCGGAAGTACGCCCCGCGCCGCGCGCCGCGGGTCCGGCCGCACCCGTCCTTCCCCGACCGGAAACGCGCCCAGCGACGGCTCCACGCGACCGCCGCGCGCGCCATCGGCAGGCCGCGGATCGGGAGTTCCGGCAAGTTCGTCGCGACGGGTCACCGCGGCAGCATAAGAACCACCGCGTGAATGCGCATGTTTTGCCCGGAGGTGCCGGTGATGGGAGCAGTTTCGCAGGGTGACTCCGCGCTTCAAGGCACGCGTGATCGGAGGCGGAACTGCAGGGTGACTCCGCCGACTGGTCCCTTCGGGCCCTTTATGTCGGCTGCGCACCCCGCAGCCCCGCCTCCTCGACAAGGCAGCGCGGCTGTTGCCTTTCCGACAGCCCGGACCCGTCGGCGGGCGGGTGGTGTGTTCCGCAGCGGACATAAAGGCCCCGCAGGGGCCAGTCCGCGGAGGAATTCACCACCCGCCGGCCCGCGCCGCGTCCGGCATCCGGCGTCAGGCGCGGTGCGCGCGCTCGACGCCCGGGAGGGACTCGAGCTTGCCGAGCAGGCGCGAGAGCTGGCCGAAGTCCTTCACCCTCAGCTTGAGGCGCACGCGCATGCGCGTGCCGGCGTCGCTGGTGATCGCGAGCACGTGCGCGTCCTCCTGCGCGATCAGGTTGGTGATGTCCTTCAACAGGTGCTTGCGGTCCACTGCCTCCACGGCCACGTCCGCCTCGTGCCCGCCACCACCCCCGCCCCACTCCACCGGCAACACCCGTTGCGGCTGCCGCGCGGCGAGGCGCTGGAACGCCGTGCAGTCGCTGCGGTGCACGCTCACCCCGCGCGCCTGCGTCAGGTAGCCGCAGACCGACTCCCCCGGCAGCGGACGGCAGCAGCGCGCGACCTGGACCAGCAGGTTGCCGACCCCGACCACCGTGAACCGCGGGTTCGCCGGCGCATGTCCGCCACGCGGCGCACGCAGCGGCGGCACCACCGGCGCCGGATCGACGTCCGCCGCACGCTGCTGCGCGCGCTCGTGCTCGAGCAGCGCACGCGCCACCTGGTGCGGGCCGACATCGCCCAGCGCCACCATCAGCTGCAGGTCTTCGAGCGTGTCGGCGTTGAACTTGCGCAGCGCGGGTTCCAGGTCCGCCTGCGCCAGGCCCAGGCGCTTCAGCTCCTTGTCCAGCAGCTCGCGGCCGGCCTGCAGGTTGCGCGCGCGGTCGAGCTTGTGGAACCACACCCGCACCTTCTCGCGCGACCGCGCGCTGGCGAGGAAGCCGTTGGACGCCAGCAGCCAGTCGCGGCGCGGCTCGGACACTTTGCCGGTGAGGATCTCGACGCGGTCGCCGCTGTGCAGCACGTGGTCCAGCGGCACGATGCGGCCGTCGACCTTGGCGCCGCGGCAGCGATGCCCCACTTCCGTGTGCACGTGGTAGGCGAAGTCCAGCGGCGTCGCCCCGCGCGGCAGGTCGATCACCTCGCCGCGCGGCGTCAGCACGTAGATGCGGTCCTCCACCAGTTCGGTGTCGAGCCCCCCCGCCAGCGCGCCCTCGTCGCCGCCCTCGCCGTGCGCCTCCAGCAGCCGGCGCATCCACTCGATCTTGCGGTTGAGCGCGGCCGCCGCGGCCCCCGACGAGCGCTGCGAGCCGCCGGACTCCTTGTAGCGCCAGTGCGCGGCCACGCCGAGTTCCGCCTGCGCGTGCATCTCGTGCGTGCGGATCTGCACCTCCAGCGTCTTGCCCTCCGGGCCGATCACCGCGGTGTGCAGCGAGCGGTAGTCGTTGTGCTTCGGACGCGCGATGTAGTCGTCGAACTCGCCCGGCACCGGCGACCACAGCGCGTGCACCACGCCGAGCGCGGCGTAGCAGGCCTGCACGTCGTCGACCAGCACGCGCACCGCGCGCAGGTCGTAGAGCTCGCCGATCGGCACGTTCTTCTTCTGCATCTTCTTCCAGATGCTGAAGATGTGCTTCGGGCGTCCGGCGACGTCGGCGACGATGCCGTTGGATGCCAGCGCGTCGTCGAGCACCGACTTGACCTGCTCGATGAAGCGCTCGCGCCCCGCACGCTTGTCGTCGAGCAGGCGCGCGATGCGCCGGTAGGTGTCGGGCTCGAGGTGGCGGAAGGCGAGGTCTTCCAGCTCCCATTTCAGCTGCCAGATGCCGAGCCGGTTGGCCAGCGGCGCGTGGATGTCGCGGGTGAGCCGCGCCAGCGCCTCGCGCTCGTCCGCGGGCAGGGCCGCGGCGGCGCGCATGCGCGCCAGTTGCCGCGCCAGCAGGATAGGCACCACGCGCAGGTCGCGGACGATCGCCAGCAGCAGCCGGCGCAGGCCTTCGTGGCCACCGCGCCGGCCTTCCTCGCCATGGAGCGCCCATACCGTCCTGGCCGCGGCCTGGCCATCGAGCAGGGCGGCGATGGTGGGGTGGTCGGCGGCCAGTTCGGGCGCGACGCGTTCCGCCCACGCCGGCACGTCGTGGAGCACCGTCGACACCAGCACCTCGGGGTCGGCATTGAGCAGCGCCAGCGCGGCGAGGGTGTCCGCGAGGATCGCATCGGCGGCTGTCTGGTCGCCGGCGTCTCGGGCGGACATCGCACCCGTGCCCGCATCCTCCGCGCCCTCGCCCGCGGCCCGCGCCAGCAGCGCGCGCAACGGGGCCGGCACTGGCCGCATGGACGGCAGCGCCAGCAGGTCTTCGAGGCGGGGGACTGCGGCCACGGCGGCGCGGCTCGGGGGCGGGGAGCGTCTACACTAGCGATCCCACGCCCGGAGGAACAGGTCATGACGCTGGTCCGCAATGTTCTCTTCGCCGCACTCCTGGCTGCATCGCTCCCGCTTGCGGCACAGGATTCGATCCGCGCGCAGATGACGCCCGAGGAGTTCGCCGCGGCAGGCCTCGACAGACTCAGCGCCGACGAACTGGCGCGTCTCGATGCCTGGCTCAACCGCACCGTGGTCGCCGAAAGCGAGAAGGCCGCGGTCGCCGCCAAGGAAGCCGTTCAGAAGGACGCGCGCGGCTTCCTCAACTTCGGGTCGGAGGAGCCGGTGGTCGCGCGCATCGTGGGTGAATTCCGCGGTTTCGGGCGCGGCCGCGAGTACACGCTCGACAACGGCAACGTCTGGAGGCAGATCGACGACGCGCAGCTCGCCACCCGACCCGCCGCCAACCCGCAGGTGCGTGTCACCCCCAGCCTCGTCGGCAACGCGTGGTACATGGCGGTGGACGGCACGAACAAGCGTGCCAAGGTGCAGCGCGTCAGATAGCGTCGACCGCGGCGCTAGCGGCCCGACAGCGACGCCAGCCGCGCCGCCAGCTTCTTCGGCGACACCCCGCCCTTCGCGCCCAGCTCCTGGGCGAACAGCGACACCCGCAATTCCTCCAGGTCCCAGCGCAGCGCCTCCCACCCGGGATCGCTGCCGTCGGCGTTCGCGGCGACGGCATCGGCGAACGGCTTGATCTGCAGCATGCGCTGCTGGTCGCGCACCGGGTCGTTGAGCGCGCGCTCGGCACGCAGCGCCAGCGCCTTGAGGTAGCGCGGGTACTCGGCCAGGGCCGTGGCCGGCACGTTGCGCAGGAAGCCCGGCGGCACCAGCGCCGCCAGCTGCCCATGCATGTCGTCGAGGTTGCCGCGCGCCCAGCCCACCAGCTTCGAATCCAGCTTCGCGCGCACATCGGCGACGAGGCCCAGGATGGCTTCGGCCTGCTGCAGGCGCCGCATCGCCTCGCCGAACACCTCCCTGCCGATGGCATCGCGGGTGGCGGCGAAGGCGGCGGCGTCGCGCACGCTGCCGGGCCCGGCATCGCCTGCGAGCGTCGCGAACGCACCGTCCACCAGGTCCTCGCGCAGGTGGTCGGCCGGGCGGCCGTCGCCGCTGCCACGGGGCGCCGCGGATTCGATCGCCGCGTACAGCAGTGCGGTCTTGGCCTGCACCGGCAGCTGCTTGCGCGCCTGCCGGAGCTTGTCGGCGAGCGCGATCGCGAGCAGGCGATAGACACCGCGCGGGTGCTGGCGCGCGGCCTCGGCGGCATCGGCATGCACCGCGAGCGACGCGCTGTCGCCGTCGTCGTGCAGCGCCGGATACGCCGGTACGCCGCCGGCGCCGGGCACCGAGGCCGGGATCGGAGTGTCCGGGAACGCCAGCAGCCGCTCGCGCGCCAGGCCTTCGGCGGCACTGGCGGCGAAGGCATCCGCAGCCTGCGCGCCGAAGCGTCCGCGCAACTCATCGAGGTCGCGCGATTCGGCGAGCACGATGCCGCCGCGCTTCGGATCGACCAGGCGCAGGTTGGCGCGCAGGTGGGCGTCGATCGCGTCTTCGTCGAAATCGGTCGCGCCGACCTCGACGCCGGTCATGCGCTTGAGGAAGCGCGCCAGCGTCCCGGCGAAGGTGTCGGGTTCGTCGCTGCCGTGGGCCTCGGCGAACGCGCGCGCGAAATCCGGCGCCGGCACGAAGTTGCGCCGCAGCGCCTTGGGCAGCGTGCGGATCAGGGCGGTGGCCTTGTCGGCGACGAAGCCCGGCGCCAGCCACGACAGCCGGGGCGCGTCGAGCGCGTTCAACAGGTGCAGGGGGACCACGATGTTCATGCCGTCGTCCGGTGCGCCCGGCTCGAAGCGGTAGCGCACCGCCAGGCGCGCGTCGCCCAGTGCGAAGTAGGCCGGGAAGCGCTCGGCATCGCTGCCGTCGGCCACCAGCAGGTCGTCGCGCGTCCACTCCAGCGCGCGCCGCGTGTCCTTGTCCAGCTTCGCGTACCACGCGTCGAGCGCCTGCACGCTGACGATCTCCGCCGGGATCCGGTCGCGGTACCACTGCGCCATCCATTCCTCGTCGACGACGAGTCCCACGCGGCGCTGCTTGGCTTCCTCTTCCTCGGCCTGCGCCAGCGCCTTCCGGTTGCGGGCGACGAACGGGCTTCGGGTGTTGACCTCGCCGGCGACGAGGCCGTCGCGCAGGAAGAAATCGCGCGACTCCTCCGGGTACAGGCCGCCGTAGTGGATCGGCTTCTTCGGCGCCAGCACCAGGCCGAACAGCGAGACCTGCTCGCTGCCAAGCACGCGGCCCTGGCTGCGCGACCAGCGCGGGTCGAAATGCCGCCGCGCCAGCAGGTGCGGCAGTTCCTCGATCGCCCACTCGGGCTCGATCGCGGCATTGGTCAGCGCCCACACCCGCTCGGTATCCAGCAACGTCGCCGACAGCACCCAGGGCGGCGGCTTCGACGCCAGCGACGAGCCCGGGAACAGCAGGAACTTGCGTCCGCGCGGGCCGTCGTACTGCCCGCGCTCGGTGCGCTGCCCGACCTGCGTCGGCAGGCCGGCGATGAGCGCGCGGTGCAGCAGGCGCATGGCGCTGCCGCCGAGCCCGGACGCGGCGGCAGAAAGGGTGCCAGGTTCACTTATCGCTGCGGTGGTGCCGATGCTGCCCCTGTTCCGGCGCATAAGTGAACCTGGCACCCTTTCCCTCGGCGGGGCGGGGTCGGTTCCGGCCGGCGCCGAGCGCAGCTCGATCGGCGGATTCTCGCGCCAGCCCAAGTCCTCGCACTGCAGCTTCAGCTGGCGATGCAGCTCGCGCCATTCGCGCATGCGCAGGAAGCCGAGGAAGTTCTTCTCGCACCACTTGCGCAGCTGCGACTGCGTCGAATCCTCGTGCGTCTCGCGGTACGCGTTCCACAGGTTGAGGATGGCGACGAACTCCGACTTCGGGTCGCGGAACTGCGCATGCGCGGCATCGGCCGCGCCACGCTGGTCCGCGGGGCGCTCGCGCGGGTCCTGGATGCCGAGGAACGAGGCGATTACCGTCACCTCGCGCAGACAGCCGTGGCCGTTGGCGGCGACCAGCATGCGCGCGAGCTTCACGTCCACCGGCAGCCGCGCCATCGTGCGCCCGATCGCCGTGAGCTTGCGCTGCGCGTCGACCGCACCCAGCTCCTGCAACTGCTGCCAGCCGTCGGCCACCGCGCGCGGGTCCGGCGGCTCGACGAAGGGGAACTCCTCGATCCGGCCGAGCCCCAGCGACAGCATGCGCAGGATCACCCCGGCCAGCGCGGCGCGCCGGATCTCGGGGTCGGTGAATTCCGGCCGCGACTGGAAATCGGCCTCGGAATACAACCGGAAGCACGTGCCCGGCGCGATGCGCCCGCAGCGGCCCTTGCGCTGGTTGGCGCTGGCCTGGCTCACCGGCTCGATGTGCAGGCGGTCGAGCTTCTGCCGCGGGCTGTAGCGCTTCACGCGCGCAAGCCCCGGGTCGACCACGTAGTGGATCCGCGGCACCGTCAGCGAAGTCTCGGCGACGTTCGTCGCCAGCACGATGCGGCGCATGTGCCCGGGCTGGAACACCCGGTCCTGGTCCTTCGTCGACAGCCGCGCGTACAGCGGCAGCACCTCGGTGTGGCGGTACTTGCGCTGCTCGAGCGCGCGGTGCGCGTCGCGGATCTCGCGCTCGCCGGGCAGGAACACCAGCGTGTCGCCGGTGGGCCGCTCGCGCGCGATCTCGTCGCACGCCGCAACGATGGCATCCACCACCGTCCGCGCCCCCGAAACGGTGCCAGGTTCACTTCCCCGATCGTTCCCGCGAGACGCGACGGAAGACGCGGGAAGTGAACCTGGCACCGTTTCGCCCTCGCCTTCCAGCGGCCGGTAGCGGGTCTCCACCGGATAGCCGCGGCCTTCGACGTCGACCACCGGCGCGCCGCCGAAGTGTTCGGCGAAGCGCGCGGTGTCGATCGTCGCCGAGGTCACGATCACCTTCAGGTCGGGCCGCTTAGGCAGCAGCTGCTTGAGGTAGCCCAGCAGGAAATCGATGTTGAGACTGCGCTCGTGCGCCTCGTCGATGATGATCGTGTCGTACGCGGACAGCCAGCGGTCGGACTGGATCTCGGCCAGCAGGATGCCGTCGGTCATGAACTTCACGGCGGTCTGCTCGCCCACCTGGTCGTTGAAGCGCACCTGGAAGCCGACCGCGCCGCCCATCGGCACCTGCAGTTCCTCGGCCACCCGGCGTGCCACCGCGCGCGCGGCGATGCGCCGCGGCTGCGTGCAGCCGATCATGCCCGCCGCGCCGCGGCCGGCCGCGAGGCAGATCTTCGGCAACTGCGTGGTCTTGCCGGAGCCGGTCTCGCCGGCGATCACCACCACCTGGTGGCGGCGCAGGAGGTCCGCGATGGTCTCGGCTTCGGCCGCGATCGGCAGCACCGGATCCACCGCCGCCCGTGGCAGCGTCGCGGCGCGCGCCTCGCGACGGGCGACGGAAGTGGCGAGCGCGTCGGCGAAGGCGGTCTCGCGCGCGGCATCGCCCGGCGCCGCCTGCCAGCGCGACCACAGCCCGAGCAGCCGGCCGCGGTCGCGGGTCAGCGCGCCGTCGATGGCGTGCCGCGCCTGCTGCCTTGACGCCGTGCTTGCATTGCCGCCGCTAGACTCCTGCGGCTGATTCCGTTGACGCACCACGTGTCGATTCCTGCCATTGCAGGCCCCTATTCTGGCGGCAAGCCGCCACGGAGACCCTGATGTCCAAGTCGAAGAACAAGTCGAAGCACAATCCGCCGCCCTCCCTGGCCGTGGACCCCGCGGCGCCGCTCGGCGGCAGCGACACCGGCGGCGGCCAGGCCTCCGGCGAAGGCAAGGGTGGCAAGGACGGGAAGAAGGGCAAGGGCGAAGACAGCCAGGGCAGCCAGGCCGAGGTCAACGCCGCCGCCTCGCCGGGCGCCGGTTCCTCGGCCCCGAGCATCGATATCGGGATCCCCGACGAGGTTCGCAAGGAGATCGCCGAGCAGCTCTCCCGCTTCATGTCCGACGCCTTCACGCTGTACCTGAAGACCCACAACTTCCACTGGAACGTGACCGGGCCGATGTTCAACGCCCTGCACAACATGTTCGAGGAGCAGTACACGGAGCAGTGGAACGCGCTGGACGACATCGCCGAGCGCATCCGCGCCCTGGGCTTCAACGCCCCCGGCTCGTATCCCGAGTTCATGCGCCTGTCCACGATCCCGGAGGAGCCGGGCCTGGAAGCAGCACCCGACTGGCGCGAGATGGTGCGCCAGCTGGTGGTCGGCAACGAAGCCGTCTGCCGCGCCGCCCGCGCCGCGCTGGAAGTGGCCGACGACGGCGACGACGACCCCACCGAGGACCTCCTCACCCAGCGCCTCCAGACCCACGAGAAATACGCCTGGATGCTGCGCTCGCTCCTCCAGTAAGCACCCCCAGGCCCCACCCCCGAACGCCCGGCCCCGCCGGGCGTTCCTGTTTCGCGCGCAGGAGCGGCCGATGGCCGCAACGTCGTCCGCGAAGCGGGAGGCGCCGGGTGGGGCAGTCTGCTTTTCCCTCGGTCAGGGCATCCTGCCCTGACTCGGGCGCCGCACATCCATGTGCGGCTTGTCGCAGACCACCCCACCCACCGCCTCCCGCCCGGCTGTCGTCGCGAAATCGGGCGAGAAGCCGCGGGCCCTGTCCAGCCCGAAGATGCGAACCACCAGCTGGTGCAAGCGCGGCACGGCACGGGGTGGGGACGCAGCGCGCATGGATGCGCGCGGTAGGCGAGTCGGCCATGGGTGAGCACAGGCCGCTTGCGCGGCACTGCCGCGCGGCCTGTGCGAACGCCCGGCGCGCTGCGCCGGGCTGGACCGGCCGCAGGCCGGGCCGACCGAGCCGGCGGCCCTGCCCCGTGTCGGGACGTGCCCCCGCCCGAAGCCCGGCTGTCCGGAGCGCATCCGCACAGGCCCCGCAGGCGCGATCCGCGGTCGCGGCCATGGGCCGCTCCTACAGGGGGGTGCGGCATCCTCGGACGGAGGGGCGGGGGGCCGTGGCGCGGGGGCTGCGACGGGGGCTTGGTACCCTAGCGGGATGATCGACGCCGCCCTTGACCGCCTCCGCCACGTCTTCGGACACGACGCCTTCCGCGGCGAACAGGCAGACATCATCTGCCATGTTGCCGCCGGCAACGATGCCTTGGTGCTCATGCCCACTGGCGGCGGCAAGTCGCTCTGCTACCAGATCCCGGCCCTGCTCCGCGACGGCTGCGCCATCGTCGTCTCGCCCCTGATCGCCCTGATGCAGGACCAGGTCGAGGCCCTTCGCCAGCTCGGCGTGCGCGCCGAGTTCCTCAATTCCACGCTGGACGGCGCCACCGCCGCCCGCATCGAGCGCGAGCTGCGCGACGGCCAGCTCGACCTGCTCTACGTCGCGCCGGAACGCCTGCTCACCCAGCGCTTCCTGGCGCTCCTCGACGCCAGCACCATCGCCCTGTTCGCCATCGACGAGGCCCACTGCGTCTCGCAGTGGGGCCACGACTTCCGCCGCGAGTACCGCGAGCTCACCGTGCTGCACGAACGCTGGCCGCAGGTGCCGCGGATCGCGCTCACCGCCACCGCCGACCCGCCCACCCAGCGCGAGATCGCCGAGCGCCTGCAGCTGGACGACGCGCGCCGCTTCGTCAGCTCCTTCGACCGCCCCAACATCCGCTATACCGTGGTGCAGAAGGACAACGCCCTGCGCCAGCTGCGCGACTTCCTCGCCGGCCACCGCGGCGAAGCCGGCATCGTCTACTGCCTGTCGCGCAACAAGGTCGAGAAGACGGCGGCTGCCCTGCGCGAGGCCGGCATCGATGCCCTGCCCTACCACGCCGGCCTCGACGCATCGGTGCGCGCCGAGCACCAGCGCCGGTTCCTGCGCGAGGACGGGGTGGTGATCTGCGCCACCATCGCCTTCGGCATGGGCATCGACAAGCCCGACGTGCGCTTCGTGGCGCATGTCGACCTGCCGAAGTCGATCGAGGGCTACTACCAGGAGACCGGCCGCGCCGGCCGCGACGGCGACCCCGCCGATGCCTGGATGTGCTACGGCCTCGGCGACCTGGTGATGCTGCGGCAGATGATCGAGCAGTCGGACTCGGGCGAGGAGCGCAAGCGCCTGGAGAACCGCAAGCTCGACGCCCTGGTGGGCTACTGCGAGTCGATGAGCTGCCGGCGCGCGATGCTGCTGGCGAACTTCGGCGAGACCTACTGCGCCAACGGCGACGGCGAGCCCTGCCTCAACTGCGACAACTGCCTGGCGCCCGCGGAAACCTGGGACGGGACCGTCGCCGCGCAGAAGGCGCTGAGCTGCGTCTACCGCAGCGGCCAGCGCTTCGGCGCCGCGCACCTCATCGACATCCTGCGCGGCAGCGACAGCGAGCGCATCCGCCAGTTCGGCCACGATCGCCTCAGCACCTACGGCGTCGGCACCGACCTCGACGCGCGCACCTGGCGCGGCGTGTTCCGGCAGCTGGTCGCCAGTGGCCTGCTCGCGGTGGATGCCGAAGGCCACGGCGGCCTGCGCCTGACGCCGGCCAGCAAGCCGGTGCTGCAGGGCCAGCGCGAGGTGATGCTGCGCAAGGAAGCGCCACGCGCCGCCGAACGCGACCGCAGCCGCCGCCGGGGGCGCGACGCCGCGCCCCAGGTGGCGCTGGACGACTCCGACCTGCCCCTGTTCGACGCCCTGCGCGCCTGGCGCACGCGCGTCGCCCGCGAGCAGAACGTGCCGCCGTACGTGATCTTCCACGACAGCACCCTGCGCGAGATCGCCACCCTGCGCCCCACCTCCGCCACCCAGCTCGCGAGCGTCGGCGGCATCGGCAGCGGCAAGCTCGAGCGCTATGGCGAGCAGGTGCTGGAGACGGTCATGTCGGTCGCCGCTTGACCCGGGTCAGCGCAGGTTCCCGGCCCGCCTGTTCTCCTGTCGCCCTCCCTGCCAGGACCTGTAGGAGCGGCCCAGGGCCGCGACCGCCCCACCTGCCTGCTCCGATGGTCGCGCGCCAGGTCCGACCCGATGTCGCGGCCATGGGCCGCTCCTACAGGAACGCACGCCATCGATGACGCACAGCACCTCCAATCCATCCCGCCGCCGCTTCGTCCAGGGCCTCGCCGCCGGCGGCGCCGTCGCCGGCCTTGGCCTGTGGCCGCAGGGCGCGCGCGCGCAGCCCGTCGGCGCCGCCGCGCCGGTGCTCACCGGCACCGATTTCGACCTCACGATCGGCGAGTCGATCGCCAACTTCACCGGCCGCGTGCGCCCCGCGCTCGCCGTCAACGGATCGCTGCCGGCGCCCACGCTGCGCTGGCGCGAAGGCACCACCGTCACCCTGCGCGTCGCCAACGCCCTGCCGGCGGGTTCGGTCCACGGCCACAGCACCTCGCTGCACTGGCACGGCATCCTGCTGCCGGCGAACATGGACGGCGTGCCCGGCCTCAGCTTCGACGGCATCCACCGTGGCGAGAGCTGGCAGTACCGCTTCGACGTCCGCCAGGGCGGCACCTACTGGTACCACAGCCATTCCGCGATGCAGGAACAGGCGGGGCTGTACGGCGCGCTCATCGTCGACCCGCTCGAACCCGAACCATTCTCGTACCAGCGCGACCACGTGGTGCTGCTGTCGGACTGGACCGACCTCGACCCGGCCGCCCTGTTCGCGCGGCTGAAGAAGATGTCCGACCACGACAACCTCTACAAGCGCACGCTCGGCGACTTCGCGCGCGACGTGCGCGACGACGGCCTGCGCGCCACGCTCGCCGACCGCCGCATGTGGGGCGACATGCGCATGACGCCGACGGACCTGTCCGACGTCAACGCCACCACCTACACCTACCTCATGAATGGCGCGACCACGGGCGGCAACTGGACCGGCCTGTTCCGCCACGGCGAGAAGGTGCGGTTGCGGCTGATCAACGGCTCGTCGATGACGCACTTCGACGTCCGTATCCCCGGCCTGAAGATGACGGTGGTGGCCGCCGACGGCCAGTACGTGCACCCGGTGACGGTGGACGAACTGCGCGTGGCCGATGCCGAGACCTACGACGTCATCGTCGAGCCGCACGGCCAGGACGCCTTCACCATCTTCGCCCAGGACCTGGGCCGCACCGGCTACGTGGCCGGCACGCTGGCCACGCGCCCCGGCCTGCGCGCGCCGGTGCCCGCGTTGGACCCGCGCCCGATCCTGACCATGGCCGACATGGGCCACGGCGGGCACCACGGCGGCGGGCATGCGTCGCCAGCCGCACGTGCGGGGCACGGCGTTGCCGCGACGCCCGGTGCACATGCCGGCCACGGCGCCGCCGCGACGCCCGACGCACATGCCGGGCACGGCGTTGCCGAGATGCCCGACGCACATGCCGGGCACGCCGCCGCCGCGGCGCCCGACGCGGCCGCCGGCCACGCCATGCAAGCCACCGGTGCGCCGCAATCGCACCCGCCCAGCGAGCGCGGCAACCCGCTGGTCGACATGCAGACCACGTCGCCCACGCCGCGGCTCGACGACCCCGGCATCGGCCTGCGCGCCAACGGCCGCCGCGTGCTCGCCTACGCCGACCTGCGCAGCCTGTTCGACGACCCCGACGGCCGCGAGCCCGGACGGACCGTCGAATTGCACCTCACCGGGCACATGGAGAAGTTCGCCTGGTCGTTCGACGGCATGAAGTTCAGCGATTCCGAACCGCTGCGCATGACCTGGGGCGAGCGCATGCGCATCGTGCTGGTCAACGACACCATGATGAGCCACCCCATCCACCTGCACGGCATGTGGAGCGACCTCGAGGACGCCGGCGGCAACTTCATGGTGCGCAAGCACACCGTCGACATGCCGCCGGGCACGAAGCGCAGCTACCGCGTGCGCGCCGACGCGCTCGGCCGCTGGGCCTACCACTGCCACCTGCTCTACCACATGGAAGCGGGAATGATGCGCGAAGTGCGGGTGGAGGAACGGGCATGAGGTCGCTCGGCGCACTGCCCGTGCTGATGCTGGCCGCGGCACTGTCGTCGACCCCGGCGCTGGCCGGGCGCGATGCGGATGCCGATGCACTGTGGGAGCGGCCATGGCCGCGAGCGCTTCAGGGACAGGCCGAACGGCTCGCGGCCATGGCCGCTCCCACGGGAGGCGGACAGGATCAGCCGAAGGTGGACCACTCGACCATGGATCACTCGACCATGGATCACTCGGCGATGGAGCACACGGGCATAGGCGAGGCGCAGGTCGACTACTCGACGATGGATCACACGATGGAGCACTCGGGCATGGACCACGGCGCGATGGGCCACGACGCCCACGGCACCCGCGCCGACACCGCGCCGCCCCTGCCGGCGATCACCGACGCCGACCGCCGCGCCGCGTTCCCCGTGCTCGGCAGCGGCCACGCCACCCACGACGACAGGGTCCACCACTACCTGCTGTTCGACCGCCTGGAGGCGTCGGACGCCGACCACGGTTCCACGCCGCTGTCCTGGGAGGTCGAGGGCTGGCTGGGCACCGACATCGATCGGCTCTGGCTGCGCAGCGAAGGCGAGCGCAGTGGCGGCGAGACGCATTCGGCCGACCTCGAGCTGCTCTACGGCCGCAGCGTGTCGGCGTGGTGGGACGTGGTCGCCGGCGTGCGCCATGAGTTCCTGCCTGCCGACGGGCGCAGCTGGGTCGCCGTCGGTGTGCAGGGCCTCGCGCCGCAGATGTTCGAGGTGCAGGCCACCGCGTACATCGGCGAGGGCGGCCGTACGCGTGCCAGCGCCGAAGTGGAGTACGAACTGCTGCTCACCAACCGCCTGGTCCTGCAGCCGGTGGTGGAGGCGAGCTGGCACGGCGATGCCGACGCCGCGCGTGGCATCGGCGCCGGGCTGTCGATGATGGAGGCAGGCCTGCGGCTGCGCTACGAGGTCACGCGCCGTTTCGCCCCGTACATCGGCGTGGTGCACGAGCGTGCATTCGGCGACACCGCCGACCTGCGCCGCGCTGCCGGCGGGGATGACCGCGACACCCGCGTCGTCGCCGGCATCCGCGCCTGGTTCTGAAACTCAGTTCGCCTGCAGCGGCTGCTGGCCCGAGTTCGCCTTCAGTCCCTCGAGGCGGCGGATGTCTTCCTGCTGCTGCGCCTTCATCTCCTGCGCCATCGCCTTCAGCCCGGCGCTGCGGCCGTAGCGGAGTTCGACATCCGCCATCTCGATGCCCTGGCGATGGTGGCGGATCATCATGTCGGCGAAATCGCGATCGACCTGGCCCGTGGCCTCCACCGGCTGTCGCGCGGCCTCGGTCATGATCTGCCTGAGTGCCTGCGAACCTTCGCGGTTGCGGGTGTCGTTGCCGACGCTGTTGCGGACGTTCCGGTTGCGCTCCACGTCGTCCATCCTCCCTTCGACCTTCGATGCCGGGCGCTCCGGCGTCTGCCTCGGCACGTCCTGCGCGGTCGCGGCGAATGTCATGGTCGACGCGGCGGCAAGGGCGAAGGCGAACCGGTAGGCAACATGGCGTTTCATGGCATGCACTCCAGTGGAACGGAAGCGCAGCTTTCCAAGCCGGGGGTTGCCATCGGGTGACGGGCCGGCCATCGCGTTGGGCCGCGCTTCACGTTCGCGAACGTTGAACCGCGCACGGGACCGGTCGCGCCCGGCTTGCTAGAGTGCAGGCCCGCCGTCATGCAAGGGCACGATGCCCCGCCTCCTGCCGCGTACGTACTGGGCCGACCGTAGCGTCCTCGCATTCCTCATCGCCGCCACGGCCTGGCTGTCGCTGACACTGGCGCGTGGCCCTGGCGAGCTCGCGGCGATCTGGGTCGGCAACGGCATCCTCACCGGCTGGCTCCTGTCCCGGCGCACGGCGACGTGGCCGGCGTACGTGGCGGTCGCATTCGTGGCTGAGCTTCCGGCGCGCGTGCTGGCAGGCGACGAGGCCTCGTACGCGGTGGCGATCGCGGCGTGCAACATCGCCGAGGCATGGGGCGTGGCCTGGATCGTGCGCAGCCGCGTACCGGACATCCGCGACCCCGCGCACTGGGTGCGCCTGGGCGGCCTCGCCACCGGCGCCACGCTGGCGGCATCAGCGGTCTCGGGGCTGGCGGCAGCGGCCGTGGCGCAGGCCATGCACGGCCAGGAACTGCTTCGCGCCTTCGGCACCTGGTACGCCGCGCATGTCGTCGGCATGGTGATCGTCGCCACCACCACTCTGGTCGCGCTGCGCGGCAGGCGTCGCCCGCGCATCGACGGCGCGGGCCCGTGGAGCCTGGCCGGCACCCTGGCGGTCGTGATCGTCGTGGGCACCGCCGCATTCCTCACCCCGTACCCGGTGCTGTTCGTCACCTACCCGCCGCTGCTGCTGGCGGCCGTGCGCCACCGCTTCGTCGGCGTCGCGCTCGGCGTGATCGCGCTGGCCCTGGTCGGCGCCACCGCCACCACCCTGGGCTACGGACCACTGTGGCTGCTGGACGACCTTGGCGACGGCGGCCGCATCGCGCTGCTGCAGGTCTACCTCGCCGGCGGCTGCGTGATGACGATCCCGGTGTGCCTGGCCATGGCCGAACGCGATCGCCTCGCCCACCGCCTGGCCGAGAACCGCCTGGAGCTCGAGCGGCTGTCGCGCGTCGACGCCCTCACCGGACTGGCCAACAGGCGCCAGTTCGACGAACGCTTCGCACTGGCGCTGAAACGCCTGCAGCGCCGCGCCACGCCGCTGGTGCTGATGTGCCTGGACATCGACCACTTCAAGGCGATCAACGACGGCCACGGCCATGCCGCCGGCGACGCGGTGCTCGAGGCCTTCGGCAAGCGCCTGTGCGACAGCGTACGCGACACCGACCTGGTGGCGCGGCTGGGCGGAGACGAGTTCGTGGTCCTGCTCGAGGACGCCTCGGCGGAGGCCGCCGAGACCGTCGCGCGCAAGGTGGTGGCGGCCATGGCCGACCCCATCGACGTCGGCGGCACCTCCATCACCGTCACCACCAGCATCGGCGTCGCCGTGGCCCACGCGCCCACGGATGCGAAGGTGCTGATGGCCGAAGCCGACGCCCTGCTGTACGAGGCGAAGAAGGCCGGGCGCAACCGGTACCGGGTGGCGGCCGTCGACTGAGCGCTGCATTGAACCGTTTGGCCGTCTCCCGGCACCTTGAATGCATTGAGGACAGCGGGCGACAGCGACAGGCGATGGAACGGGACACCGAGCGGATCTACGACGAGTACCTGGTGGCGGCCGCCCGCACGGGCGACCGCGCGGCCCTGGGCCGCCTCGTCGAGCGCTGGCAACCGCGCCTGCTGCGCCATGCATGGCGGACGCTGGGCGACCCCGAACGCGCGCGCGACGTGGTGCAGGAGTCGTGGGTGGAGATCCTGCGCGGCCTGCGCCGGCTGGACGACCCCGTCGCCTTCCCTGCCTGGGCCTTCCGCATCGTGACCCGCCGTTGCCAGCGCCAGTTCCGTCGCAGCGCGCGCGAACCGTTCGAACCCGAGGCCGCCGGCGAGGGCGCGGCACCGGCCGTTCCCGAACACGACACCGCCGAGTTCACGGTCGACGTCTCCCGGGTCATGCAGGCCATCGCCACCCTGCCCGCGCCGCAACGCACCGCGCTGGCGCTCTTCCACACCGAGGGCCTGAGCGTGGCGGAGATCGCCATCGCCCTCGACGTTCCACCGGGAACGGTCAAGACCCGGCTCATGCACGCGCGGCGCAAGGTCCGCGCACTGTTCGAAGGACACCACGATGGACAAGCTTGACGACATGATCGGCCGCGCCCTGGACGACGAGGACCGCGCGTTGCTCGCGCGGCACGGCGAGCCCGGCTACGTCACCCAGGCAATGGGCCTGTTCCACGGGCCGATGGCATGGGCGCTCTGGGTCGCCTATGCGGCAGGCGCGCTCGCGTTCCTCGCCGGCGCCTGGGCCGTGTGGCAGATGATGGCCGCGGCGGATGCGCTGTCGGCGGTGAAGTGGGGCGTCGGCGCCGTGCTGCTGTTCCAGGTCACGACCATGACCAAGACCTTCCTGGGCAACCACCTGCAGGCCAACCGCATGCTGCGGGAGCTCAAGCGGCTGGAACTCCAGGTCTCGCTGCTGCGTGGCGAGCGCACCGCCACGGCCACCGGCACCGTCGACGGCGCGCGCTCCGCGCGTTAGCGTGGCGGGCCGGAACCGGAGAAGCCCCGATGCGCCCTGCCCTCCTCGCCCTCGCCTGCCTCGCCGCGATTCCCGCGTTCGCCCAGGACGCCCCGCCGCCGGCGGGCAAACCCGAGTTGCATGCCATCGGCACGGCACCCTCGCCGGCGCGCATCGAGGCCGACATCCGCAAGCTGGTGTCGTTCGGCACGCGGCACACGCTGTCGAGCCAGACGCATCCCACGCGCGGCATCGGTGCCGCCACGCGCTGGATCCACGAGGAGTTCGAGCGCATCTCGCGCGCCTGCGGCGGCTGCCTGGAAGTGCGCGAGGTGCGCGGCGTCGTGCAGGGCGAGACGCGCATCCCGGAGCCGGTGGAGGTGGTCAGCGTGATCGCCATCCAGCGCGGCACCGCGGATCCGGACCGCTACGTGATCATGAGCGGCGACATCGATTCGCGCGTCACCGACGTCATGAACGCCACCGCGGACTCGCCCGGCGCCAACGACAACGCCTCCGGCGTCGCCGGCACGCTCGAGGCCGCGCGCGTGCTCACGCAGCACCGGTTCCCCGGCTCGATCGTGTACGCGGCGTTCGCGGGCGAGGAACAGGGCCTGTTCGGCGGCCGCTTCCTCGCCGAGGAGGCAAAGCGCGACCGCTGGCGCATCGAGGCGGTGCTCAACAACGACATGATCGGCAACATCGCCGGCATCAACGGCGTCGTCGACAACACCACCGCGCGCGTGTTCGCCGAAGGCACCCGCGCCACCGAAACCGAAGAGGAGGCACGCGCACGCCGTTTCACCGGCGGCGAAGTCGACTCGCCCACGCGCAACCTCGCGCGCTACATCGACCGCATGGCGGGCTACGTCCCCAACCTCGACGTGATGATGATCTACCGCCTCGACCGCTTCGGCCGCGGCGGCCACCACCGGCCGTTCAACGACCTCGGCTACCCGGCCGTGCGCGTGATGGAAACCAACGAGCACTACGACCGCCAGCACCAGGACCTGCGCACCGAGGACGGCCGCGTCTACGGCGACACCATCGACGGCGTCGACTTCGACTACGCCGCGAAGCTCACCGCACTCAATGCCGTGAGCCTCGCCGGCATGGCCTGGGCGCCGCCACCGCCGGCGGAGGTCACCATCGAAGGCGCCGTCACCGCCGATACCACCCTGAAGTGGGCGCGGCCCGATGCACGGCAGGCGCCCAACCTCGCCGGCTACAAGGTCTACTGGCGGCTCACGACCGAGCCGCAGTGGACGCACAGCCGCTGGGTGGGCAACGTCGCGGAGTACACGCTCGAGAACGTGGTGATCGACAACTACTTCTTCGGCGTCGCCGCGGTGGCGAAGGACGGTACCGAAAGCCCGGTGGTGTTCCCGGGGGCGGCGGGGAGCTTCGGGGGGTACTGAGGGCGCCGGGGCGACACGGGTCGTGCGGGAGGCGTAGGGGGGCGGTCGCGGCCAGCGGCCGCTCCTACAGGGAGGAGCGGGCGGCGACGCGAGGCTGGTGGGTCGTGATGGAACCATCGACCAGCGGATGTGAGTCCGATTCGGAGACCAACTGCCGGGTGAGGTGGTGGGTCGTGATGGATTCGAACCATCGACCAGCGGATTAAAAGTCGGGCTCCAGGCACAGTGCCATGACGTGCCTCCGGGTGGCAAACACGCGCTTACAGGCTTGGAAATGCGCGACATATTGGCGATGAGTCAGATGTTCTGACGTGCTGCTCGGTGTGCCCGAGTGCGTCAGAAACCGTGTCCGGCTCGTGACCAATCACCCGGAGCATTCCCATGAAGGCAAAGATCACCCAGGCGCTCGTCGAGCGGGCGCCTCCCCCGGAGCGTGGCCGCTCCTCCCTCCACGCCGACCCCGAGCTGCGGGGCTTCTACCTGATCGTGACCCCCACCCGGAGGTCCTTCTACGTCCAGTCCATGGTGAGCGGCAGGCAGGTCAGGACGAAGATCGGCGACCACCCGTCGCTGAGCGCCAAGGACGCCAGGTCGCTCGCCGCCAAGACGCTCGTCGGGATGCGGTCGGGGACCAACCCCAACGAGGAGCGGAGGAAGGCGCGGGCCAAGGGCATCACCCTGCGGCAGTCGCTGGAGCTGCACCTCGCCGCCCGCCCCCTCTCCGACCGCACCGTCGAGGACTACCGCTACTACTGCGATCAGTACCTCGGCGACTGGCTCGACCGCCCGCTGGCCGAGATCGGGGCCGACCGCCAGGCGGTGCGGGAGCGGCACGTCAGGATTACCAGGAAGAGCGGTAAGACGACGGCCGACAGCACCTACCGCATCCTCCGCGCCGTCTACAACCGCGGCCTGCGGGAGCACCCCGACCTGCCGCCCAACCCCACCGGGAACGTGGACTTCCACGGGCAGAAGCGCCGCAAGGTGGACGCCAACGGCGACAAGCTCAGGGCGTGGGGAAGGGCCGTCCTCGACCTCTCTCCGATCCGCCGCGACATGCACCTCTTCTTCCTGCTCACCGGCATGCGTCGCACCGCCGCCGTGACCGCGAGGCGCGAGCACCTCAACGCCGCGGGCGACGCCCTGCACGTCCCCAACCCCAAGGGCGGCACGGCACGGAAATTCGACCTCCCGCTATCAGTGCCGCTGCAGGACCTGCTCGCCCACCGCTCCCTCGAGAGCGTCAGAGAACACCGCAAGACGCCGTGGCTCTTCCCCTCGAACTCCAAGAGCGGACACGTCGCGGAGGTCCAGCAGTCGGAGCTGGGCGACCTCACGGGGCACGCCCTCCGGCACAGCTACGCCACGCTCGCACTGGAGTCGGGCGTGCCGCTGGCCGAGCTCAAGTTCCTGCTCAACCACGCGGCATCGGACGTCACCTTCGGCTACCTCGCCCCGTCGATGGACCACCTGCGGACGCATCAGGAAAGGGCCTCTGCCTACGTCCTCGACAAGCTCGGCCTCCGGCACGAGCCCGGTACGTGGCCGCCGACGCTGATCCAGGACTCCCCAGGCGCGTCCTGAGGCCCGCGACGGCCTCGGAGCTGCCTAGCCGCAGCCCGAGGCCGCCTCGTCGGTGTAGCTCACCTGGAGCGACGCGGCGAACGTTGGGTTACGCGTGTGTGCCGTAGTGACATACTGGCCTCGTCGTCAGTGCTGAGCCGCCGGCGACCGGGAGTCAGCTCGATATTCTGGACGTGCCCCCAGAGCCAACTGGGTCAAGCATGGCCTCCGCGACCAACAGCGGGAACACCGGCAGAACGGGGCGCAACGCCTCGGGGCGCATCGCCCGCCGGGAACCCGCTCCGGAGCGCCACCCATGTTCACCCCCGAAGAGATCAACGAGCTCCTGAAGCTCGACGACGACGCGCTCGTCGACACCCGCGAGGCCGCCGCCGTCGTGGGCCTCAGGCACACATCACTCACCTGGTACCGCAGCAACGCGCCGGAACGCGGACCCAAGTTCCAGCGGGTCGCGTCGACGGCGATCCGCTACCGCATGGGCGACCTCCGGGCGTACGTCTCGGCGCGGGAGGCGTGACCGTGGACAGGTCCGGGAACGAAAACGCCCCCGATGGGGGAGGACCATCGAGGACGCCAGAGCAGCCCCTTCGCCAGAGCATGACCGAGCCAACGGTCGTCTCGAATGATGCCGCTCGGGACCGGGCTCGTACGCCCTCGTTCGACGGGCGCGTCGAGCCGTACCTCATGGCCGGCCTCCAGCTCATCCCGCTGCACAGGTGGGACGCAACGGACGCCAGGGGCCGGCCGCGCGGCAAGACGCCTCGAGACGGGGCTTGGGGCGTCAGGGACTACGACTCGGCTGCCGTGCTGGCTGCCGCTGCCAGGGACGGAACCAACATCGGCGTCCGCCTGCCCGGGTCGGTCATGGTGCTCGACGTCGACCCGCGGAACTTCGGGGACGGCGACTCGCTCCTCTCCCTGCAGATCGACACGGGGGTGGACCTCCGGGGCGTGCCGCAGACGGCCACGGGTTCGGGGGGCTCGCACTACTGGTTCGACAAGCCCGTCGACGCGCAGCTGGTCGACTCCCTCGAGGCCTACCCGGGCGTGGAGTTCAAGTCGATCGGCCGCCAGGTGGTCGCCGCCGGCTCGATCCATCCGAACGGGGTGACCTACGCCTGGACGACGGGGGAGGTGGACCTGCGCGAGCTGCCGGAGATTCCCGGGGCGCTGCTGCACCTCATCCGTCGGCCTGTCCGATCGAGCGGTTCGGGGGGCGCGGGGCTCGGCGAACTCAGCGCCGGGATGCTGTCCCAGACCCTCGGGCAGCTGGCCCCCGAAGACTTCAGGGACCACGACGAGTGGCTGACCCTGATGATGGCCTGCCACCACGCCACGAACGGGGACGGCCGCCAGGAGTTCATCGACTGGTCGACGCAGGACCCCATGTACCAGGACGACGGCTGGATCATCGGCCGCCGCTGGGACTCGCTGCACGCCGAGAGCGGCCGCGGGGGCAGGCCCGTCACGGTGCGCTACCTGCACAAGGTCGTGCAGGCCGCCGGCGGCGAGGTCGCCCGCACGGCCCCGGAGGACGACTTCGACGCGGTGGACGACGACGTGCCGGAGGGCACGGGCGTCGACGACGACAAGCTCCGAGACGAGCCGCGTCCGCCTGCGGGCGTCGACGGCGTCATCCAGGCGCTGAACGAGAAGCACTATGTCGTGCTGGACAACGGCTTCCAGGTGGTTACGGAAGAGCCCGACCCAGTGCTCCACGGACGGGTGCGCTACCAGCGACTGTCGAAGAGCGACTTCCGCTCCGCTTACGAGAACTGCCTTGTCGAGGTGAACAACAAGCTCGCCAGCCACGCGGAGGTGTGGCTCAAGAGCCCGCGTCGTCGCCAGTACAAGGGCATGATCTTCGACCCCGAGCGCGACCACGCGGGCTGGCTCAACCTCTGGAAGGGCTGGGCAGTGGAAGCAGCGCCAGGGGACTGGTCTCTCCTGCGGGGCCTGATCCTCGATGTCCTGGTGGACGGCAACAGGGCGCACTTCGAGTGGGTACTCGACTGGATCGCCTTCATGTTCCAGAACCCCGGCAAGGTCGCCGAGGTCGCCGTCGCCTTCCGCGGCGCGAAGGGCACGGGCAAGGGAACGCTCGGTCGCGCCCTTGCCAAGTTGGCGGGTGCCCAGGGCCTGCACATCTCCTCACCCGGCCACCTCACGGGTCGATTCAACTCGCACCTCCAGAACTGCGTCTGCCTCTTCGCCGACGAGGCCTTCTGGGCAGGGGACAAGGCCGGCGAGTCGGTCCTGAAGCAGCTGGTCACGGAGCCGACCCTGACGTACGAGGGCAAGGGCCGGGACGCCGTGACGGGAAGGAACCACGTCCACATCGTGATGGCCTCCAACAGCGACTGGGTCGTCCCCGCGGGGCTCGACGGCGAGCGCCGCTTCGCGGTGTTCAACGTCAACGACAACAGGCGGGATGACAGGGCCTTCTTTCGCGCTCTCAACAAGCAGCTGGAAAACGGGGGCCTGGAGGGGCTGCTCTACGACATGCTGCACCGCGACCTCGGCGAGAAGCACCCTCGCGACAACGTGCCGCAGACCGAGGCGCTCGCCGCCCAGAAGGAGATGAGCATGTCGCCCGAGGAGGCGTGGTGGGACAGCCTGCTCGATGAGGGCGAGCTGCCTCGTCCGTTCGCGGAGCCTGACGACTGGGCGAACGGCCCGCTGACCGTGGACCTCCAGGCGCTGCACGCGCTCTACGTCGACTTCGTCCAGCGCCACAAGTTCGGGCGGGCGCGCACCGCCAAGTCGCTCGCGATGGCGATCAAGAGGAAGGCTGGCGTCGAGCGGAAGCAGGTCGACCGCAAGTGGCTCTGGGTCCTCCCCCGCCTCGACGAGGCGCGAACCCTCTGGGCGAAGGCGACGGGGCGCATCGACCTGAACTGAGTCGATGCGACTGGATGATCGAAAAAGCCTTACGGATCAAGGCTTACACCGACGCACGCACCGAACTGACTTTTTCGCTATTCGCCTGGGTTTCGACCCGGGCTTCTCTTTGACGTCCCAGCTTCAATCAAGAAATCGTTTTTGTTTTTCTTTTTTCTTAGTCGGGGTAGTTGGTGTAGTTAGTGAAAGATAAGAAATACAAGACCTTAGGCTGCACCGACCTCGACACCGACCGCCACGTCTGGCGGAAGATCGTCCTCGGCGGAGCGTCGCAGTCCGCGCCTGGCCGATAGCCGCCGACCTGCACATCCGTTGACGCTACGCGCGCGAGCCGTCCCACCACCTAATCGTTGATCAGGGGTTCCGCTCGAAACAGGCTCAAAAGGAAGGCCCGCACTCAGCGGGCCTCTTCTCCAGACACGCGCCGGCAACCGCTACAGGTCGAACTGGGACTGCTCGATGGCGCTCTGATGGCTATGCACTCGGATGACAGCTCGCTGGATCCTGAGCTTCTGGCCGACCTTGGTCTGGGTGACCCGCACGTCACAGTAGAGGACGTCGCCCTTGCGGAAGGCCTCGCCTCCATCGATGCGCGCCAAGAAGTCCTCGTCCTCAATCGTGAACTGGAGCGACGCCTCACCCTCGGACATCGTCCACTTGTTGCCCTCCCTGAAGCTCGCCGTCTCGATCATCAGGCCCATCTGCACGACCTGCTCGATGATCGGCGTCTCCTCGAGTATCGGGTGGTAGAACTTGGCTTCGTCGTCGCTCACCGAAGCGACCCGCTTCCCGTCGGAGGTGATCTGCAGCTCCTGCACCCCCGGCTGCGCCAAGGCCTCGCCCACGAACTGACCTGCGGCCTTGCCGGCCTTCTCGTCCATCAGCAGCGTCAGGGTTTCGGTCTGGACTATGGTCACGTTGCCGTTGACGTTGGTAACGGTCACGTTGTTGCTGTTGTCGATACGCTCGACCTTCGCGGCGGCTCGCCCTTGAAGGAAGCGAAAGAGGTCCAAGGACTCCTTCACGACGCCGACGACCCCGTCCATGTGCGGGGCCGACAAGGTCAGCAGCGCGCCCGAGAAGCTGAGGACTTGGAAGGTCAGGTCGGTCTCGAAGGAGCCCTCTTTGAAGGCGTTGACCTCTGCCTTGACCTGCACTCCGTCGCCGTAGAGGTGGTGCGTAGCTGCGACGACGTAGTCCGAGAAGGCCACCATGTTGGCAGCGGCCTGATACACGTCCATCGAGCCATCATCAAGAGCCCCACCCCGGTAACGCAGCACGATGCTCACGCCGCGCTCCTGGTCGTGCGTTGGTTCTATAGCCATGGTCCCAGCCCCTCGTCGCAGGGCGTAAGACGCCCTCCCCTAGCGGCCGAGTCTTGCACAGGGTCCGGGCTGGCGCGACCGCCTGCCCACCAACTGCCAATCTGTCGTCACAGCGCAAACCGGCTTGCCCCTCGAGCACGCCGCGGGTCCTGCCACTGGCCGAACACGGCGGGACAACGCCAGGAGGTTACGCGCGCGCGATCACGTGACCGAATAGCTCCGTAAACCCCCGGAGCCGTCCGCCAATGACCTTCAAGTTCAGCAAGCCCATGCAGACCAGGTTCCTCGACGCGCTGGACCGCCTTGGGAGCGTCGAGCAGGCCTGCGCCGCGGTCGACGTCTCCTGGCAGCTCGCCTACCGCACCCGCGCCCACAACCCGAAGTTCCGGGCGCGCTGGGCCGAGGTGATCGCCAGCGCCTTCGACAGGCGCGCGGCCAGGGCCGCGACGCGCCCCACCGCCGGGGCCGCCCCGTGAACCCGCTCACCAAGTTCACGCCCCAGGCGAAGGAACGCTTCCTCGAGGTGCTGGAGGACACCTGCACCGTCAAGACGGCGTGCGAGGCGGTCGGCATCAGCCGCAACCTGGCCTACAACCACAGGAAGGCGGACCTGGAGTTCTCTCGGGCTTGGGACGCCGCGATCGACCGCGCCCTTGACGCCCTGCTCGGAACCGCCTACACCCGCGCCACCGAGGAGAAGTCCGACCAGGTGCTCATCACCCTGCTCCGCTTCCGCTACGGCGACCAGATGCGCGAGCGCCTGGCGATCCAGGTCGAGCAGACGACCGGCCTGGACCCGGACGCGCTGCTCCACATGAGCGCCGACGACCGCGACGCGCTCACGAAGCTGCTCGGCAAGTACGCGGCCGCCGAAGCGGACGTGGCGGCCCTGGAGCACAAGCCGTGAGCGCCCAGCGTGGTCGGCCGACCGCCGTGGCACGCGGGCTGACCGTGCTCGAGACGCTGGCCGAGCTCTCCAAGATCGACCGCGCCATGGACGCCCTCTGCGCCACTGCACCGAGGGCCGTGGAGGCGATGGGCGGGCGCGAGGCGCTGCAGTCCTGCTGCCAGATGACGTGCGTCGGCCCGGTCCCGCGGCTGACCGCCGAGGAGTGGGAGCCGCTGTCTCACGAGCACTCCGACGCCCAGCGCGGCGGCTACTACCAGCACACCTAACAGAGCAAGTACGCGTGGCCGGGTGGCTACGCGTGGTCGGGGGCGAAGGCCTGCCGCAGCTTTTCAACGAGAGGGTTCCCGAGATGTCCGCGACGTTCTACGCCAGCCACCCCGGCCGCTTCGGCAGGGACCTCGTCGAGCCGAGGCGTTGGCCGATGGACGACGGCACCCGACGCGAGCCCGTGACGGACCCCAACTTCGAGCCCCCGAGGATCGTGCGCCAGGTCGGTTGGCGTCCCTGCATGTGCTGCGGCAGGCTCTTCTGGAGCGAAGACGTGAAGCGCCAGCGACTCAACCCCGAGGGCTGCAGCGTCATCTCGCGGCTCTAGCGCCAACGCAGCGAACGCTGGGTTACGCGACCGAGCCGTCGCGACCTAATCGCCTCAACCGGTCGCGCTGGCGCGACCTGCTCTCAAAGGCTGAGGGCTTACCTGCCACCCCGCAACGGGGTCGCGACCGGGATCGAAGAACTCCTTCTCCCACACAGGTAAGTCCCCATGAAGCTCGAACTCGACCCCAAGATCCCCTTCCTCAGCGTCCAGGAGATCGGCGACCTCACCTCCTCGCTCGACGCCACCCACACGCGCACCATCAAGGCAATCGAGCGCCTGCAGAAGGACATCGACGCGCAGAAGGCGGCGATTGCCAGCCGGTGGAAGACCGCCAACATCGGTCCGGACTACAAGCGCGACATCCAGGCCCAGGAGGTCCGGGCGGTCATCGTGACCATCCGCCAGAACTCGGAGAAGGAGCTCAACGACCTGTTCGTCGAGGCCGGCAACTCGCACCGGATGATCATGGAGCAGCGGGCCTTCTACGACAGCCCCGTCAAGACGCTGGCCCGCGCTGGCCTCGGCGACGCGAGGCGCACCGACTACCTGCGCCAGCTCAGGAGCGCGGGCGCGGCCGAGGTCGCCCACATGGGCCAGTTCGCGGTGTCCACCCGCAATGTCACGCTCGCCGCCGCGCTGCTCACCGTCGTCGACGGGTTCCAGACGGCGAACCGACCGTTCACCGCACACCACCTGGCAGACTCCTTCGGCCACGAAGACTTCGTGAAGGTGCGCGAGTACATGAAGATCGCCGAGCACCGCTTCCAGGGCACCGTGATTGCCGTGCGCACCTGGCTGGCCGAGAAGGCGAACCCGCTCCACACCGTCAGCCTCGCCCTGATGGGTCGCACGCTGGACCAGTCGGTCCTCGACGAGCTGGAGGCCAACGATGCGGGCTGAGCAGCTCACCCTGGAGGAGCGAATCTCCTGGGCAGCGATCGCAGCATTGGTGGGCATCATCCACGACGGCCCGGAGGTCGGGACGGACGCCAGGCTCTTCGACCGCCTCGAGGCCGCCTGCCGCTCGTTCGGCGTGCCGAGGGACAGCGTCGACCAGTGCCTGAAGCTGATGGACTACCACTACTACCGCCCGTGGGACTGCTACGTCAGCGGCGACGCCCTGGCCAGGATGGAGCAGCCTGCACATGACCGTGGACGCCTCCACTAGCGGCCGCAGTTGTCAGAGCGTGTTCGAGCGAAAGGCCCGCTGGTTGCGGGCCTTTCGTTTCAGCGGCTTGGACCTGCAGAGCAGCTGATCCAATGTCGGGCGCGGTCACCCCGCAACCAATTTCTGCTTTTTAGGCCAGATGAAATAGCCCGCGGAGTCAATCTTGAAATCGCCGCGCTCTGTAGAACTTGCCTCCTGCGCCTTCGTCTGAAGTGGCGACCGAGTAAGGACGGATCTCGACTGATAGCTACTCTTGTCATTCCGAATCTTCTTCATATCAGTTATCCCGGAGGAATCGCTTCGTTGCCTGCCTACTCAGCGCCTCTACACAGTAATCGCCAATCCTCCGCCCTTGCCCACCATTTCTCCACTTCTTCGCAACCGACGAGCCGGTTGGAGTCAAGCTCAGTGAATAGTTCATGTCTTCCACTTGCTTCGACCAACGCTTGCCTTGCGCATCCTCCACAAACAACCAATCGAGAGTTGGTCCATCAATCGACGCCAAGTCATTGACGACTTCGATAGCCGAGGGATAACGCTGATCGACAGTTTGCAGGCATCTTTTAACGACCTTAATGAGCGCGTCCGGAATGTGCTCCGGAAATACCCCAGTCCGCGTATCTGGGAACTGCCCGTTCACCACGGCATGCTTAAAGGACATCCTATCGAGGTCGCCATTAATCCGATGTGAGTTGTACTGACTATAGAACTCCGCATCCCCTACGCACATCCGGAAGAGCGTCAGCCCGACCTGATAGATATCGTAGCGGTGGTCGAACGCGCCGTTCTGAAACGCTTCCGGGGGTGCCATTTTCCCGTAGTGCATGTCTTGATCCACAAGCCCATTGATCCCTCGAGCCTTCGCCAATCCGAAGTCTGCTACGAGCGCTTCGCCCCGTTCCGACAGGAGGATGTTGTCCGGCTTTATGTCAAAATGCACCAGCTTCTGAGAATGAATGTGGTGCAGCCCACTCAGGAATTGTGTCGCGAAAATCACTATCTCGCGAACCGTTAGATGGCGAGTGCTCATCAGCGTCTTGAGCGACCCGTTGGGGTAGTAGGGCATCGCCAGATAAATTGAGTCGACGTCTTGACAAGCGTAGTGAATTGGCACGACGTTGGAGTGAGAGCTTGCGTATAGGCAACTCGACTCACTAAAGAATGATGCCGCATCCATCTTCGACTTCGCGCACTTCTTTATAACGAGATGTGCTTCAAGTTGAGGATCGTGAGCAAGGTAGACCGCTGAATTCTTACCCTCTGCTCCAATTTCTTGTCCGAGCTGGAATGCAACATCCGCGAGTTGATAGGGCTTAAGCATGCTTTGCCCCGATCGCGGCAAAGATGGCCTCTCTCTCCTCTGGTTCCAAGTCGCTCCAATTATCGACATCTGGAAAAGGAACTTGGTTGTTTATGTAGAGCTTAAACTGGTCTCGCGCGAAACCTACCCGACGCGAAATGCTTGAGATCTGGCCGACGTAATATCCTTGCAGGCAACTACTGGCAAACGCTTCCTGAATCACACCCTCTATTTCTATGCGTTCAACATTTTTTGACTGGGCACTACTTTCCGTCACCCGCAGGCCTGCCCGAGCGATTGAATATTCACGGATCACATCCAGTATATTGTTGCGCACATATTTCAGCGCATCTGGGGTCGGCAGCGCTTTCGGTATCTTTATTTTTTCAACGTTGACTACTGCCTCGGCACGCGAGTCGTAGACCGCGAACGTCACCTCGCCGGGTTTGACCCGGATCCCCATCGTGTTCATGCCACTCCCCTCGCCCTGAGCGCCAGTGTACATGCTGACTACCGGGCCAATGGGTATGGGGCCTGCACCGACAAGCGCTTGAGGTAGGGGTCTGCACGGTGGTCACTGGACGAGCGACTCGGTCTCGCTCGGCGAGGCGCGCTAGGGAATGCGGCACCCAAGAAGAAGGCCCGCATCGCTGCGGGCTTCTTCTTGCCCCAATCAAGCCGCGAGTCGCGACGTCGGAAGGAGGCCAGCCTTCTTCGCGCAGCGCATCAATCTCCAAATAAGGAAGGGGCTTCGGAGCACTCGATCCCGAGTGGCGACTACCAGCTCGATGAGCCCGTAGTCGACAGGCTCATTGAGTTCTGCTTCCCACGAAACCGCAAGTGACTGGGTGCTGGCCTCGCCGTCAGTTCCCATCTTCCGAAGCAGGAACGCAATCGGCTCCGTACCGAGGCGGCGCTTAGCTGCGATGAGCAGCTCGAGATTGTCACCGAAGAGGAGGCGGATGCTCTTGTGGGCAAGCACGTGATTGATCTTCATGGTCGTTCTCCATCTGGCCGCAGGAGGTGGGCCAGTGGATAAGGACAGTAAGCACGACAGAGGTGCGAAAATATCCTCATTTGTCGGATGTGCGACGTAGAGCACAACACGGAGAAACGTTTACATACAGGTCTTCTCAAGGCGTGCTAAGGCCCTTCCAGGGGACACGCCCGGGCGTTTTGTGACTGAACCGTGCTTAGGCGGCCCAGACAACGACGACGGCCGACTACGAAGTAGACCTAAGTGCATGATTCGTAATGGTGGGTCGTGATGGATTCGAACCATCGACCAGCGGATTAAAAGTCCGATGCTCTACCAACTGAGCTAACGACCCATGACGCGTGCAGGCGGTGGTGGCCGCGCCGGCAGGGTGCCAATTCTAGCGGAATCGGCCCGCACCGGCTCCTGTAGGAGCGGCCTTGGCCGCGAGCTCTTGGCGAGACCTGGGGAAGAGCTCGCCGCCGTGGCGGCTCCCACCGGAACTCTAGTCGCCGTAGCCGAAGCTCATCCGCACCGCGTCGCGCACCCAGATCGCCTGGTCGGGCTGCACGCTCAGCCACCAGGTCTGCGTCGGCGCGTCGGGTGCCTTCGCGGCGAACACGCCCGGCGCCAGCAGCGCCACGCACATGCCGCGTTCTGGGTCGCGCACCGAGGCGTAGACGATGGCCTCGACCTTCGCCTCGCGGGCCGCGCGCGCAAGCGCCTGGGTTGCCGCGTAGCTGTCGGGGTCGGTCCACGTCCCGGCATCGCGATCCAGCGGCGGCGCCCGAAGGTCCAGCGCGACCTCGGTCCGCGCCGACACCCGGAACGCGGTATGCGCCACCGGCGGCAGGCGCGCGAGGTCGGGCGCGTCCTTGAGAAACCGCCATCGCCAGTAACCCAGTTCCGCGGCCGCGGTGCGCAGCTCTTCGGCGCCGTAGAACACGCCAGGTTCGCCGGCGGCGCGGAAGCGCGAGCCACGCGGCAGCGGCGGGTAGCGGAACGGCGTCGCCAGCAGGTAGTGCAACCCGTGCGCTGCGCGCGGCAGCGGCGGCTTGGCACCGTCCAGCATGTCCTCGAGCAGGGCCTGCTCGTCGGCGCCGTCCACCAGCTTCATGGTCGCCACCACGTGCTGGGCCTCGACCATGCGCCAGGCACGGCCGGCCCAGGGCCGCGCCTCAGATGCGAGCGCGGTGGGCGTCCAGGTAGTCGGCGACATGCACCAGCCCGTGGGCGGTGAGGATGAGGTCCTTCGGGCGGCCGTTGAGGCCGAGGTTGTCGCCGGCCAGCCACGTGCGCGCGGCGTCCTGCGTGCCGACGATGGAATCGAGCGAGCGGAACAGGCGCACGAACACCAGCGCGAGCTCGCCGGCCTTGCTGCCGGGGTCGAGGCGGTAGCTGCCCTGGTACAGGCGGGTGACCGTGGCCTGGCTCAGGCCGAGGATGCGGCCCAGCGCCACCCGCGGAAGGCCGAGGTAGTCGGCGGCACGGGTAGCGGCCTTGGCGAGGACGGTGGCCGGGGCAGGGGCCGGGTGCTGGATGGCGGGTCGGCTCATGCGCTGCTCCTTTCTGGAGCAATCATGGTCCCTGATTGTTGCTGTTGCAAGTGGCGGCCGCGCCCCTGCACGACCGTCGCGCTTCCCCCTGTAGGAGCGGCCGCTGGCCGCGACCGTGGTCTTCCGACACATCGCCACCCCGACCCGTGCGCGGTGGCTGCGGTGACGACGGCTACGGGCAGGGGCGTGGCAGGCGTGGTGGCCTGGTCGCGGCCAGCGGCCGCTCCTACAGGGGGTCGTGTGGCCTCAGGAGGACAGCAGGCGGCTGATCTCCTCCACCTTTTCCTGCAGCAGCTCCGGATTCGCCCGCGTCTCCACGTTCAGCCGGATCAGCGGCTCGGTGTTCGAGCTGCGCAGGTTGAAGCGCCAGTCGCCGAAGTCCGCCGACAGGCCGTCAGTGTGGTCCAGCGCCGGGTCCAGTGCGCTGAAATGCGCCAGCACCTTCTCGATGGATGCCGGCGCATCGTCGACGGTGAAGTTGATCTCCCCGCTGCAGGGGAACTTCGCCATCCGGTCTTCCACCAGCTCCGCCAGCGACAGCCCGCTGGTCGACACCAGCGATGCGATCAACAGCCACGGGATCATCCCGGAGTCCGCGTACGCGAACTCGCGGAAATAGTGGTGCGCACTCATCTCGCCGCCGTAGATCGCGTCCTCGGCGCGCATCTTCTCCTTGATGAAGGCATGCCCGCTCTTGCACAGCACTGGCTCGCCGCCGGCCTCGCGCACCATCTCCACCGTGTTCCACAGCAGGCGCGGGTCGTGCACCACCTTGCCGCCGGGGCTGCGCTCCAGCAGCGCCTTGGCGAGCAGGCCGACCAGGTAATAGCCCTCGATGAAGCGGCCGGTGTTGTCGAAGAAGAAGCAGCGGTCGAAGTCGCCGTCCCAGGCGATGCCGAAATCCGCACCGCTCGAACGCACCGCTTCCGCGGTCGCCGCGCGGCTGCCCGGCAGGATCGGGTTGGGGATGCCGTTGGGGAACGAACCATCCGGCTCGTGCTGCACGCGCACGAACTCGAACGGCAGGTGCGGTGCCAGCAGGTCGACGATGATCCCGGCGCCGCCGTTGCCCGGGTTGCTCACGATCTTCAGCGGCTTGAGGTTAATGCCCTTGACGTACGAGAGCAGGTGCTCGACGTACGCGCCCTTGTCGGTCATCTCGCGCATGCCGCCGCTGCCCTGCCCCGGCGCCACGTCCGAGGCCAGCGCGCGGTCGCGGATGTCGAACAGCCCGGTGTCGGCGCTGATCGGCCGCGCGTTCTCGCGCACCAGCTTCAGGCCGTTGTAGTCCATCGGGTTGTGGCTCGCGGTCACCATCACGCCGCCGGCCGCGCCCAGGTGATCGGTCTGGAAATAGACCTCCTCGGTGCCGCACAGGCCGATGTCGATCACCTCGCGCCCGGCGGCACGGAAGCCCTCGGCCAGCGCCGCCTGCAGCGAGGGGCTGCTCAGGCGCACGTCCCGGCCCAGCACCACGGCACCCGGCCCCAGCAGCTCCGCCGTGGCCGCGCCGATGCGCGTGGCCAGCGCCTCGTCCAGTTCATCGGGGACGCGGCCGCGGATGTCGTAGGCCTTGAATGCTTTGGCGGATGGCATGGATCGTGGGCTCCAGGGGCATGGCGCGGGGTTGCGCGGCCGCGCAGTGTGGCAGCGGCTGCGTCACGATTGCGTTGGAGGCAGGACTTGCCCCCCCTGTAGGAGCGGCCCATGGCCGCGACCTACGCGCCCAGGGGCGGTCGCGGCCGTGGGCCGCTCCGACAAAAAGGAAAAAGCCGCCGGGGTGTGCCG
>JAYRUX010000019.1:0-56372 GCA_041918855.1 Luteimonas sp. | reverse complement strand
CTCCTTGCCGCAAAGGCTCGCGGCCATGGCCGCTCCCACAGGGCTGCAAGGACCGAGGCACCGCCCGGTCTCCCCTCATGCGACCCCGGTCCGGCAAGATGGGCCGATGCCCTTGCGCAGCGACTTCCGCCTCTACCACTCCAATGCCCTCGACGTGCTCGCCGGCCTGATGGCCGCGGAGCTGCGCGTGCCCGCGCCCGGGCAACCGTTGCTGCAGCCGGACGTGGTGCTGATCCCGCAGGCGGCGATGCGGCGCTGGCTCCAGGCGACGCTGGCGCAGGCGCACGGGGTGGCTGCGAACCTGGAGTTCCTGACGCCGGGCGAGTTCGTGCAGCGGGCGCTGGATGCCAACGTGCCGGGGCAGGGCGAGGACCTGGACGCGGCGGCGTTGCGCTGGCGCATCCATGCGGCGCTGGCCGAGCCGGAGGTGCTGCGCAATCCGGCGATGAAGCCGTTGCGCGCCTACCTCGACGGCGGGTACGACCCGCTCAAGGCGTGGTCGCTGGCCGGCGAACTCGCGCAGGCCTTCGAGAGGTACAAGGCCTGGCGCCGGGACTGGCTGCTCGACTGGGAAGCAGGCAAGGCGCCGCGCGATCCGCAGGCGGTGCTGTGGCGCCATGTGGCGGCCGGCAGCCAACACCGCGCGCGCCGCATCCAGGCCTACCTCGACGGCTTCGCCGGCCCCGACGCGCCGCTGCCGGCGGGCCTGCCCGTGCGCCTGTTCGCCTTCGCCATCCTCAACGTGTCGCCCGACGTGCTGCGGGTGATCGCCACCCAGGCCCGCGTCGGCACGCTGCACCTCTACGTGCCGTCGCCCAGCCGCGACTACTGGGGCGACCTGCAGCGCGTGCGCGGCGGCGATCCCGATGCGGCGGACACAGAGAACCCGCTGCTGCGCGCCTGGGGCGCGGCCGGGCGCGACTTCATGGCCGTGCTCGGCAACTACGAGGTGGTGCATCCGGATACCGAGATCCGTGGCGATGCCGACCCGGGCGAGGGCGGCGGCGCGCTCGCGGGCAGCCTGCTGCGCCGCCTGCAGTCGGACCTGTTCCACCGCCGGCCTGCGCCACCGGTCGAACCGACCGTAGCCGACCCGCGCACGCGCCTCCCCGCCTTGCGCCGCGACGACCCCAGCCTCCAGGTCCACGCCTGCCACACGCGCCTGCGCGAACTGCAGGTGCTGCACGACCAGCTGCGCGCGCTGTTCGAGGATCCGCGCTTCGATCCGCCGCTCGAGCCGCGCGAGGTCGCGGTGCTGGCGCCGGACATCGACCCGTACCTGCCGTACCTCGACGCGGTGTTCGGCAACCGCGGCCGCGGCGACGCCGGCTTCAACCAGGCGATCCCCTACGCAGTGGCCGATGCCAGCCCGCTGGCGGGCGAGCCGCTGGCCGAAGTCTTCCTGCGCCTGCTGGCATTGCCGGTGGCGCGCTTCGGCCTCGTGGAAACGCTCGACCTGCTGGCGAGCCCGCCGCTGGCCGAGGCCGCGGCGCTCGATGCCGCTGCCTTCTCGCGCCTGCACGCCTGGCTGCACGACGCCGGCGCGCGCTGGGGCATCGATGCCGCGCACCGCGCGCGCCTGGATGCGCCCGCAGACGACGCCTACACCTGGGCCTTCGCGCTCGACCGCCTGCTGCTGGGCCATGCCACCGGCAGCGACGTACCCGTCGCCACCGCCGCGGGCCCGCTGGTCGCGCCGATGCCGGAGCTGGAAGGCAGCGCGCTCGATGCGCTCGACACCCTGGTGCGGCTGCTGCGCGTATTGGCGATGCATGCGCGCGTGCTCGACGAGGCGCTGCCGCCCGACGGCTGGCGCGAGCGCCTGCTCGGCCTGCTCGAGGCCCTGCTGCCGCGGCCACCGTCGGCGCCGGCATCGCGGCGCGCGCTCGACCGCCTGCGCAGCCTCATCGACGCCTTTGCCGCCGACGCCCGCCGCGCCGGCGTCGCGACGCCCGTTCCCGCCGAAGTCGTGCGCGCGCATTTCGCCGCCGCGCTCGGCGAGGCCGACACCCGCGCGCCGCTGCTCACCGGCGGCGTCAGCATCGGCCGCATGGTGCCGATGCGCCTGCTGCCGTTCCGCGCGATCTGCCTGCTCGGTATGGACGACGGCGAGTTCCCGCGCCGCGATCCCGCCGGCGGCCTCGACCGCCTCACCGCGGATCTCACCGGCGGCCAGCGCCGCCAGGGCGACCGCTCCACCCGCGACGACGACCGCTTCCTGTTCCTGCAGCTGTTCGCCGCCGCGCAGGACGTGTTCTACCTGAGCTACCAGGGCGCCGACCCGCGCGACGGCAGCGTGCGCGAGCCCTCGGTGCTGGTGGCGGACCTGCTGTCGGCTGTCGACGGCCAGCATGCGCCGGGTGCGAACGCCAGCGAGGCGCTGGTGGTGCACCACCCGTTGCAGCCGTTCGCACCGGCCGCATATGGGGCCGGCGACGAGCCGCGGCGGTTCTCGTACCACGCGCAGTGGTGGCCGGCGGCGTCGCAGCCAGCGCAGAAGCGGGTCGCGTTGCCGGCGTGGTTCGGCACCGACACGCTCGCGCCAATGGATGCCGACGAAGACGCCACGCTGACCATCGACGAGCTGTACCGCTTCCTGCGTTCGCCGGCGGAAGCCTTCCTGCGCCAGCGCCTCGGCCTGCGCCTGGCCGAGGTGGAATCGGTGGAGGACGACGTCGAGCCGCTGCTGGCGCCCGGCCGCGGCTTCGCGCGCCAGGTGCTGCAGAGGGCGGTGTTCGATGCCGTACTGCACGGCAGCGACGACGCGGCCATGCATGCGCTGCTGCGCGCACGCGGCCTGCTGCCGTCCGGGCCACTCGGCAGGCGCACGCTGGAGCAGGTGCGCGGGCACGTCGAGCCGTACGCGCAGGCCTTCCGCGACTGGCGCGGCGATGCGGAACCGGACGCGCCGCGGCTCGAGGTCGACATCGACGGCGTGGCGCTGCGCGGCCGCATCGCCGACGCCTACGCACATGGCATCGCGCGCGTGCGCTTCGATCCGCCCGCGGGGCAGTCCGCGATCCGCAATGGGCTGGACTGGCTGCTAGCGAGCGCGGCCGGGGGCAATGCACCGCTGGTGGAGTTCCACGACGGCCAGGATCTCGGCGTTGGCCCGCACCTGCGCCCGGCGCTGGACCCCGCACAGGCACGCGACGCGCTCGCCATGCTCATCGCCCTGCGCGCGAAAGGCCTGCGCACGCCGCTGCCGTTCGCGCCCTACAGCGGCTGGGAGCTGTTCACCGCCGACAACATGGAGCGCGGCCTGCAGAAGGCAGCGCAACGCTGGCGCGGCAGCGACCGCAGCTGGGGCGAGGGCAGCGGCGAAGCCCTGCGGCTCGCGCTGCGCGGGCGCGACCCGTTCGATGACGAGGCCACGCAGGTGGCGTTCGTGGACCTGGCGATGTGCATCTACTCCGCGGTGACATCGGGGAACGTCTACGGCGGCACCGACGCCGCCGCGCTGCGCGACATCGTCGCCGGCCTCGACCTCGAGGACGCGGAATGAGCGCCGCCGACGACGCCATGCGCGTTTCCACGCAGGCCGTCGACGGCACCGCGCCCGCGACCGCGCGCGACCCTTACCTCGACCTCACGCTCGACGGCGTCCACGCCATCGAGGCGTCCGCCGGCACCGGCAAGACCTTCACCCTCGCCACGCTGGTCGTGCGCCTGGTGGTCGAGCGCTCGCTTCGCGTGAGCCAGACTCTCGCAGTCACCTTCACCGAGGCCGCCACCCAGGAACTGCGCAAGCGCATCCGCGAGCGGCTGGAGCTGGCGGAGGCCCTGGTCGGCGCGCCGCCCGTCGACGGCGAATCGCCCGAAGCGAAGCTCACCCGCGCCGTGCTCGACGCCAACCTGGCGCAGGGCACGGAATCCGCGGACGCACTGCGCCGCCGCCTGCACGCCGCCGCCAACGACATCGACCTCGCGGCCATCTTCACCATCCACGGTTTCTGCGCCCGCGTGCTGCGCGACCACGCGCTGGAGACGGGGCAGGGCTTCGACGCACCGGAACTGCTGACCAGCGACGCCGCGTTGCGCGAGACACTGGCCGCCGACCTCTGGCGCGCGCACGGCAGCGAGGACGCGGTCGCCGACGACCTGCTCGGGCTGTGGCCCGGCGGCCCGCTGGCGCTCGCCGCGGACCTGTCGCCACTGGTGCGCGAACCCGTGCTGCGCCCGGCGCTGGTCGAAGTGCCGGAGGATCCGGCACCGCGCCTGCACGCCGCGGGCGAAGCGCTGGCCGAGGCCTTCCGCGCCCACGGCGAGGACTTCCGCGCCGCGCTGGTGTCGGCAGTCGAAGGCAAGATCCTCCACGGCGGCAGCTACAAGGCCGACTGGATCGCCGCGCTGTTCGATTCGCTGCACCAGTGGTGCCATGCCAGCGACCGCAGCACGCCGTTCCAGCACGCGAAGCTCGAGCAGCTCAAGCGCGAGACCCTGCAGAAGCGCACGAGCGTCAAGGCCACCGGCCGCACGCCGGATTCGCCCATCTGCGACGCCGTCCCCGATTACATGGACGCCCTCGCCGCCGTCACCGAGTGGAAGGACGCGCGCAAGGTCGAACTGCTGCACCGCCTGCGCGACGACGCCCGCGCCCGCTTCGCGCGCGCCAAGCGCCAGCAGCGCGTGCAGACCTACGACGACCTGATCGACCGCGTCGCCGATGCCGTCGACGCACCGGAAGCCGAAGCGCTCGTCACGCGCCTGCGCGCGCAGTACGCGGTGGCGCTGGTCGACGAGTTCCAGGACACCGACGCCCGCCAGTGGCGCATCTTCGACCGTGTGTTCGGCACTGCCAGCGGCGCGCCCGCGCTGTACGTCATCGGCGACCCCAAGCAGGCGATCTACGGCTTCCGCGGTGGCGACGTCGAGACCTACCTCGCCGCGCGCGCCACCGCCAGCGACGCGCCGCCGCTCGCACTCAACTTCCGCTCGCGGCCGTCGGTGCTGCAGGCGGTGGGCGCGCTGTACACGCAGGCGCAGCTCGCGTTCGAGGCCGGCGATGCCGACGCGCTGCCCTTCGTCGACGCGCGCATCGGCTTCCGCGAGGTCGCACCGGGCGGCGTGCGCCAGGACGCCGACTTCCTGCGCCACGGCGCGCCCGCACCCGCGCTCACCGTGTGGCGTGCACCGGCTCCGCCGCCCGACCACCGCGGCAAGGTCAAGCCGTACAACGCCAGCCGCTCGCGCGAACTCGCGACGGAGGCCTGCGTCGCCGCCATCCACCGCGTGCTCTGCGATGCGCGCGACGGCACCGCCAGCATCGAGGGCCGCCCCGTGCAGCCCGGCGACATTGCCGTGCTCGTGCGCAGCCACAACGAGGCCACGCGCATCCGCCACGCATTGGCGATGGCCGGCATCCCGGCGGTCGCCGCCGGCCGCCAGAGCCTGTTCGCGACCACAGAGGCGCGCGACATCCACGCACTCCTGCTCGCCCTGCTGCATGGCGCCGACGACGGCCGCCTGCGCACGGCGCTGTCGACCGTGCTGGTGGGGCTCGATGCCACCGCCATCGCCGCGCTCGACGAGGACGGCGAGGCGCTGCGCCACTGGCAGCTCGCCGCGCTCGCCTGGCGCGACCGCCTGCAGCGCGGCGGCCCGCTGGCGCTGGTCAACGACCTCTGCGCCGAACACGCCGGGCACCTGCTCGGCCTGCTCGACGGCGAGCGCCGGCTCAGCAACTACCTGCAGTTGGCCGAAGCGCTGCAGGACGCGCAGGCCGGCGCACTGGGCCTGCACGGCCTGGTCGACTGGCTGGCGCAGTCCATCGCCGATGCCGACCCCGGCGACGAGAGCCAGCTGCTGCGGCTGGAGTCCGACGCACGCCGGGTCCAGGTGGTCACGCTGCACAAGAGCAAGGGCCTGGAATACCCGCTGGTGTTCATGCCGTTCGCCGCCATCGGCGCGCCCGCGCGCAGCCCCGGCCAGCGCGCGGTGGTCAACGGCGAACAAGGCCGCGCGCTGCACTGGAAGCTGCTGCCGTCGATCTCCGGCTGGGAGGCGGCCAAGGATGCCTGGTGCAACGCCCAGCGCGCCGAAGACGCGCGCCTGCTCTACGTCGGCCTCACCCGCGCGCGCCACGCGCTGTGGCTGGCCAGTGGACTGTTCTGCAACCACGACAAGTCGCCGCTGGCGCACATGGTGGCGAAGCCGGATGGCCTTGCCGCGGCACTCGGCGCCGCCGTCGCCATCGACGACAGCGTGCCGCCCGCCACGCTGCCCTGGCTGCCGCCGGCCTCCACCGATGCCGTGCCGCCCGCGCGTGTCGCGAACCGCGCGCTCGCCAGCGACTGGTGGGTCTACAGCTTCACCCAGCTCGCCAATGCCGAAGCCGGCGGCGACGCATCGAGCAGCGCCACGCAGGCGATGCCCGGCGGCCACGACGAACCGGCGGCCGATGCCGACGCCATTGCCGACACCATTGCCGACACCGCCGCCTTCGACCCGCGCTTCGCCGGCACCCGCTTCGGCGTGGTGCTGCACGACGTGCTCGAGCGCGCCGACTTCGCGCGCTGGGCCGGCTGGACGCCGGGCGCGCCCGCACCGGGTAACGAGACGCACCTGATCGAGGAGCGCCTGCGCGCCGGCGGCTACGCGGCGGAAGACGTCGACGACGGCCTCGCCGTGCTCACCCCGCTGGTCGGCCACACGCTCACCGTGCCGCTGCCCGAAGGCGCGCGCCTGGCCGACGTGCCTGCGGCCGAACGCCGCCCGGAGATCGAGTTCCAGTTCGCGCTCGCGCCCACGCGCGTCGACGCGCTGCTCGACCTGCTGCACGCCCACGGCCTGCTCACTGCCCGCCACGGCTTCGGCGCCCGGCGCCGGCTGGAAGGCCTGATGACCGGCCTGATCGACCTCACCTACGTGCACCAAGGGCGCTGGTACGTGCTCGACTACAAGTCCAACCGCCTGCCCGGCTACGGCCCCGCGCAGCTCGAGGAGGCGATGGCGCACAGCGAGTACGACCTGCAGGCGCTGGTCTACACCCTCGCGCTGCACCGCTGGCTACGCTTCCGCATGGGCGACACCTACGACTACAGCCGCGACTTCGGCGGCGTGCGCTACCTGTTCTGCCGCGGCCTCGATGCCACGCGCGCCGACGGGCAGGGCGTGCAGGCGTGGACGTTCGCGCCGGCACTGGTGCACGCGCTCGACGCCCTGTTCGCCGGCGACACGGCCGGGGCCGCCGCATGAGCACGACTGTTCGCACGACCCTCATGCAGCAACTGCGCGACGCCAACGCCCTGCGCCCCCTCGACCACGCGCTCGCCCAGAGCCTGCGCCGCCTCGACCCGGACACCCCCGACACCGTCCTCGCCGCCGCCGCGCTCGCCTCGCTCGCCGTCGCCAACGGCCACGCCGGCTTCGACCCCACCGACCCCCAGCGCCTGATCGACGCCGACATCACCTGGCCCGACGCCGAGGCATGGCGCGCAGATCTTGAAGCCTCCCGCTGGGTCGCAAATCCCAACACCGGCGCAGAGGAATCCGCGGCGGACGCACCGCTGGTGTACGAACAGGGCCTCGTCTACTTACGCCGCTACAGGGAATACGAACGCCGATTAGCAGCGGGTCTGCACTCTGTAGGAGCGGCCGCTGGCCGCGACATCGCCACTGACACCCCGGCGCAACTCTCCACGCTCATCGCCCAACTCTTCCCCAACGCGACGCAATCCAACGACCCCCAATCCCACGCCGCCACCGCCGCCCTCACCCACACCCTCCTCCTCGTCACCGGCGGCCCCGGCACCGGCAAGACCACCACCATCACCCGCATGCTGGTGCTCCTCATCGCGCAGGCGCTGGATGCAGGCAACCCGTCCCCGCGCATCGCACTCGCCGCCCCCACCGGCCGCGCCGCCGAGCGCATGGCCGAAAGCGTGCGCAATGCCGTCCTCGCGCTCCCCGCCCTCGGCATCGACCCAGGCCTCTGCGACCACCTGCCCACCACCGGCACCACCCTCCACCGCCTGCTCGGCACCATCCCCGACAGCCCCCGGTTCCGGCACCACGCCGACAACCCGCTGCCCTTCGACGTCGTGGTGGTCGACGAAGCCTCGATGATCGACCTGCCGCTGATGGCCAAGCTGGTCGAAGCCGTCCCCGACGGCGCCCGCCTCGTCCTCCTCGGCGACCCCGACCAGCTCCCCTCCGTCGAAGCCGGCGACGTCCTCGCCGGCATCCTCGCCGCCGCCCCTGTAGGAGCGGCCGCTGGCCGCGACCCCGCCACATCGCGTGCGGCGCCGCCCCCACCATTCCCCGCCCACCACATCCACCTCACCCGCCCCTACCGCCAAACCGCCGCCCTCGACCTCGCCCCCCTCGCCACCGCCGTCCGCGAAGGCGATACCGACACCACGCTGTCGCTGCTGCGCGCCGGCAACCTCGCCGGCGTCCACTTCCACGAAGGCACCGCCGACCCCCTCCAGTCCCACCGCGACCACCTCCTCGCCCACTGGACCACGCTCGCCGACACCACCGACCCCGCCGAAGCCCTCGCGCTCGCCAGCCGCCAGCGCATCCTCACCGCCGTGCGCGAAGGCCCGCAGGGCGCGCGCGGCCTCAACGCCCGCATCGAGGACCTGCTGGCCGGCACCCGCCGCGGCGCCGGCCCCGCGTCCACCGCCAGCCGCTACTTCCACGGCCGCCTGCTCCTGGTCACCGAGAACAGCTATCGCCACCGCCTGTTCAACGGCGACATCGGCATCTGCCTCCGCGACGCCAGCGGCACGCTGATGGCGTGGTTCCCGGGCGACGACCCGCGCAACCCGCGCCCGTTCCACCCCGCCGCACTGCCCGCGCACGACAGCGCCTTCGCCATGACCGTGCACAAGGCCCAGGGCAGCGAGTTCGACGAGGTGTGGCTGGTGCTGCCCGCGCGCGACAACCGCGTGCTCTCGCGCGAACTGGTCTACACCGGCATGACCCGCGCACGCAGCAAGCTGCATGTTGCCGGCGGCGAAGCCGTCATCCGCGCCGCCCTCTCGCGACATGCCGGCCGCTGGTCGGGCCTCGGCTGGCGATTGGGCGCCGGGGACGCGCCCGTGGCGTCCACTGCAGCATCCGCATCCGCCGAACCGACCCCGCCCGCGCAGGAACCCGCGCCGCAGCAGGTCACCCTGTTCTGAAACCGAGGCTGGCCGCGTGTCGGCCGCCGCCTTCCGCCAGCTGCGGCTAGGCGCTCGCGTCCAGTGCCGCCAGCGCACCGCGCAGCACGTCAGCCGGCGGCCGGTCGATCGCCAGCGCCACCACGTCCGCTTCCCCCTCCGGCATCTCCAGCGTCTCGAACTGGCTGTCGAGCAGCGACGCCGGCATGTAGTGCCCGCTGCGCCCCTGCATCCGCGTCGCGATCAGGGCCTTGTCGCCATGCAGGAACAGGAACCGCAGCGACAGGCCGGTGTCGCGCAGGCGGTCGCGATGCCGCCGGCGCAGGCCGGAGAACGCCAGCACCACGCGCTCGCCGGCCGCGACGCGCCTTGCCAGCTCGACGGCGATGCGCGCCACCCAGGGATCGCGCATGGCGTCGGTGAGCGGCAGGCCGGTAGCCATGCGGATTCGGGCGGCCTCGTCGTGGATGTCGTCGGCATCCAGGAACGTCGCCTGCCAGGCCTCCGCCAGCAGGCCTGCCAGCGTGGTCTTGCCGCTGCCGGACACGCCCATCACCACCGCCACCTGCGGTGCCGGCGTCATCCCGGCACCTCCACGTCGACGCGATGCCGCCCACCGGCGACGATGCCGCGCAACAGCGGTGTCTCGAGCCAGTGCCCGTCGGCGCGCACGCGCATGGCCGCCAGGCCGGGCACGCGCCGCACCTGCAATTCGACCTCGGCGCCGCGGAAGCGGCGCACCGCCGAGGCTCCCGGCCAGTGCGACGGCAGCTGCGGCGCGATCCGCAGCGCGTCGCCTTCGCCGCGCAGCCCGAACAGGCCTTCGATGAGGCAGCGGTACAGCCATGCCGCGGTGCCGGTGTTGAACAGCTGGCTGGACCGGCCCGCGGTGCGCGGATGGCCGCGCCAGTCGCCGCGATAGTAGTTGGGCACGAACACCGGCAGCTGGCCGCGCTGCAGCAGGTCGTCGGCATCGGGCCCGGGCAGCATCGCGCGCAGCACGCGCCACGCGCGGTCGGCATCGCCCACCGCGTACAGCGCGTGCAGGTAGAACGCGGCCGCGTGGTTGTAGACCGAACCGTTCTCCGCCGAGCCGGGGAACTTCTGCGTCAGCCGGCCGACGTCCTCGCGCATCGCGGTGTAGGGCGGGTCCAGCATGGCCACGCCGTACGGCGAGACCAGCTGCGATTCCACCGCCGCCAGCAGCTTCTCGCGTCGCGTTGCATCCGCCGCGCCCGAGAGCATCGCCCAGCTCTGTGGATTGAGGTAGATGCGGCCCTCGGTGTCGCCCCGCACGCCGAACGCCACGTCGTCGTCGGTGATGCCACGCGCGTACCAGTCGCCATCCCACAGGTGTGCGTTGGCGGCGCCGTTGCAGTCCCGCGCGCCCTGCACGAAGGCATCGGCCGCAGCAATGCCGGCATGGCGCGCGCGGATGCCGGCCCACAGCCGCAGGGCATGCGCGGTCGCCAGGGTCAGCCAGCCGGACACGCCGCGCCCCTTCCAGCCGACCATGTTCATCGGGTCGCACCAGTCGCCCTGGGCGATGTAGCCCAGCCCGCGGGCATCGCGCGCCGACAGCAGCCAGTGCATCGCACGGTCCATGCGCGCCGCGACGCTCACGACATGGCCTTGCGTATCGACGACCGGCACGTCGAGCAGGGCGTCGTCGCCGGTCTCGTCGAGGTAGGCCTGCAGGAACACCGGCAGCCAGACGCAATGGTCGGTGTGCGGCACCTGGTTGATGTATTTCAGCTGCGCGCCATCGACCAGCAGGATGCCATCGGGCATCGCGCCGCCGGGCGCCTGTTGCGACAGCGCGCGCAGGAACGCGGCGCGGGCCGCCGCCGGCTGCAGGTAGGCCATGCCCATGTGGTCCTGCAGCAGGTTGCGCGTCTGCGGGTCGGTGGTCAGCCGATTGGCGTCGCCGTGGTAGTACACCTGCCGCGGCAGCCAGTGGTTCGCGAAGGCGTCCAGCCACGCATCGGGGGTGTGGATGTCGAGGCAGCCGCGCCCGGCGGCCAGGTACTCCGCATACGCCGCCGCGGCCGCTTCGAAGCCACCCGGGGCGAGGTACTTCGCGCGCAAGGCCTGGATCTGCGCGTCGTCGCGCGCGGGGCCGAACACGAAGCGCTCTTCGTGCGCATCGCCATCGGCGAGCACCACGCGGTACTGCAGCACCGCGGCGGGCATTTCGTAGTCGGCATCGCGCCGGCCCAGCAGCACCGCGTCGGTGATCGCCGCTGGCGCATGCAGCCCGCCCTCGCCTTCGAACGCGGACTGGCGCGCGTCCCAGGCCGCGGGCGCATTGGTATGCAGCAGCACCGTGCGGTCCATGAAGTCGCGCTGGACGAACCAGTCCTCCACCTTCTGGTAGGGCGTGACGCTGCTGCAGACGATGCCGCCCAGGTCCTCGCGCCAGGTCGCGGACTGGTTCATCCACGACATGTAGCCGACCGGGAAACAGGGGTAGAGGCTGAGCCGTCGCGTCCGCCCCGAACGGTTGCGCACGCGCAGCGTCCACAGCTCGGCGACATCGTCCACCGGCAACGCCAGCCGCCACTCGAAGGCCAGGCCATCGTGCTCGACGCGCCAGGCGATCGCATCCAACGCGGCCTCGAACGCGAAGGCATCGGCGGGCGCACGCACCGGCTCATGCGGCAGCGAGAACAGCGTGCCGTCGTCCTCGTCCTTGACGTAGCAGAAGCGGCCGGGATGGTGTGCGTAGACCGGCTGCTCGGGCTGCATGAAGCTGCGCGCCTCGAGCGTCGGCGCGTGCGCGTACTTCGCGGGCTCCGGCTGCATGAACTGCGCGCTGGCGAAGCCGCGGCAGGTGGCCTGCAGCATCATCCGCCGGTTCCAGAGGAAGGCCGAGGCGTGGGGCATCGCGGTCGGGCTGTCGATCGTGAACCGACGGCCTTCGTCCGAGAACCCGTACTGCAGCGCGCTCATCCGCGTTCCTCCCTGCGCGCATCCAGCGCATCCTGCACCTCGGCCATCGCCGAGGCATCGAGCGGATAGGCGTGCATCACCGCCGCCGCCAGGAACGCGACCGCCCCCGGGATCACGGTCAGCAACAGCGCGATGCCCAGCTGCGAGGCATCGGATTGCGCCTGGTTGGCGACGTAGCCCATCGCCGCCAGCATCCAGCCGATCGCCGCCGCCGCCAGCGCACCGCCGAGCTTCTGCGAGAACGTCGCGGCCGAGAACGTCATCGCGGTGGCGCGGCGCCCGGTCTTCCACTCGGTGTAATCGGCGCAATCGGCATACATCGAGAACGCCAGCGGCGACTTCGGCCCCAGCACCAGGCCGACCAGCGTGTTGAGCAGGAACAGCAGCCAGACCGCATCGCGCGGCACCAGGAACATCGCGCAGCTGAGCACGCCCGCTGCCGCCATCAGCCACACCATCAGCCGCTTCTTGTCGACGAAGCGGGTCATCACCGGCGTGAGCGCCGCCCCCGCCGCCAGCGCCAGCGAGTAGCCGCCCAGGAACCAGCCCGTCAGTTCCGGGCGCTCGAGGTAGTACTTGAGGTAGTACACGGTCGCGCCGCTGCGCATGACGATGGTGACCATGATCAGCAGCGCCAGCACGAACAGCACCATCCACGGCCGGTTGTCGAGCAGGTCGCGCAGGTCCTGCCGCACGTCGCTACGCTGCCCCGGTGGCGGCGCAATGCGCTCGCGCGTGCTGAAGAACACCGTCGCGAACAGCAGCGACGCCACCACCCCGTACAGCCCAAGCGTGAGCTGCCAGCCCAGGGCCTCGTCGGCGCCGCCGAGCCAGCGCACCAGGTCGAGCGTGAACGCATTGACCAACGTGGTGCCGGCGAACGCGGCGATGAACCGGAAGCTGATCAGCGTAGTGCGCTGCTGGCTGTCGTTGGTCATCACCGCCGACAGCGCCGAGTACGGCATGCTGAGCACGGTGTAGGCCAGCATCATCAGGCTGAAGGTGGCATACGCCCACACCAGCCTGCCGGTACCGTCGAAGTCGGGCACGGTCCAGGTCAGCACCCCCGTGACCGCCAGCGGCAACGCACCCCACAGCAGCCAGGGCCGGAACCGGCCGAACCGCGTGCGGGTGCGGTCGGCGATGGCGCCCATCAGCGGATCGGTGACGGCGTCGAACACCCGCGTGACCAGGAACATCGTGCCCACCGCGGCGGCGGCCAGGCCCATCACGTCGGTATAGAAGATCAGCAGGAACGCGGAGATGTTGGCCCAATAGAGATTGAAGCCGAAATCGCCGATGCCGTAGCCCGCCTGTTCGCGCAGGCGCAATGGTGTGCGCGGGCTGGCGCCGCCGGGTTGTTGGAGCTGCATGCGGCCTCCGCGTGCCGTGGCCAGGCGAGTGGGTGGCGTCCGCGGAGTGGCGGGGCCTGCGCTAACAACGCGATTGACTATCAGGCAGAACGTGAGGTTCGACAACCGCTCGCATACTTGAGCTGCGGCAGGCCATCGACCGCCTGGTGATGCGCCGGGCGATCGCGCCGGTCAGGGAGCTGGCCGACGTGGTGGCGGGCATCGACCTGGAGCACCTGTCGGCCGGGGACCACAAGCTGATCGAGTCCGGCCGCTTCGGGCGCGACGAGGTGGGCCTGCTCGCCGGCACCATCGAGAAGACGCTCGAGCGCATCAGCGCCTTCGTGGTGCGCGAGCGCGACTTCACCGGCTCCGCCAGCCACGAGCTGCGCACGCCGATCACGGTGATCACCGGCGCGATCGAGCTGCTGGAGCAGGGCGACCTGTCTGCCGAGGACGTCTACTAGAAAATGATAGAAAATGGGTCAGGTTCATTTACTGGCTCAGGATGCCCCGATTCGATTCAAGCAGGCTTCGACTGTCGTCCCTGATTAGTTCGCCGAAACATGGGTCAGAGTCGACTTTCTCCCAAGATCGCAATAGCAACCGGCGCTGGGCCATTGTCCGGCCCGCGTGATTAGAATCTCGCTCCCGGGCCGGCGCTTGCCCGGCCTCGCCAGGTTGACCTGATTCGGAGCCGCCACGGATGGCAAGGGAACTACTGCTCTACTGCGATGAATCGGACATCAGCGGTCGGCATTTCGCCAACTTCTATGGCGGGCTGTTGGTGGAGTCGCGACACCTAGTGGAGGTGGAAGACAGGCTACGCGCGCGCTGCGAGGCGCTGCATCTTCGCGACGAGATCAAGTGGCAGAAGATCTCCGAGGCCTACGCCGGAAAGTACATGGCGGTGATTGACGAGCTGTTCGCCTTGGGCGCGGAAGGCAAGTTGAAGCTGCGGATCATGTTCACGCAAAACTACTTCGCACCGAGAAACCTGTCTTACGAGCAGCGGGAAATGGGCTTCTTCCTGTTGTATTACCAGTTCATCAAGCATGGATTTGGGTTGGCCCACGCGGGCACTCCCGGGCACCGCACACGCTTGCGCGTGCTCATCGACAAGTTGCCTGACACGGAGGAAAAGTGCGCCCGCTTCAAGGGTTACCTGACGGCGTTGTCGCAGTCCACGGACTTCAGGCGAGCCGAAATCCAGCTCGATCCGGACGCGATTGTCGAGGTGGATTCAAAACGCCATCTTCTGCTGCAGTGCGTGGATGTGGTGTTAGGCGCAATGCAGTTCCGGCTGAATGACAAGCACAAGGACAAGCCCGCCGGCAGTCGCACCCGCGGCAAGCGGACGATCGCCAAGGAGAAGGTCTACAAACACATTCTTGCGCACATCCGCACGCTGCATCCGAACTTCAACATCGGCATCAGCACAGGAGTGCGCGGGGATCGTGCCAACCGCTGGCATGACCCATACCGCCATTGGCTGTTCATGCCGGAAAATGCGGTGGTGCGCCCGGAGTTCGCCAAACGAAAAAATGACCCCGTGTGCGCTAGCCGGGTTACCGGGCCGTCCCAAGTGGAACTTGGGCGTTCGCGCGACACAGGGTCGACGAAAAGCCTACACCATTGGAATAGCGGCGGCGTTAAGCCAAGGAATACCGGGGTCGGGGAGAACAGGCGGGGAGAACAGGGGTCAGAGTCGACTTTCTCCCAAGACCGTGAAGCGCAACCATATGGCAGACCGTCGACGCTTTTTGCGTTCAAGACTCCAGTCCCCCGCATCCCGCGGGCCGTCCCGTCCCGGAGATCTCCGATGCCGAACGTCCGTCCGTCGCGCCCGTGGTTGCTGCTCGCCCTGCTGGTCCCCTGCGTGGCATTGGCCCAGCCGCCCGTGGCGAAGGTGACGCCGGTGGTCGACGACTACTACGGGACCCAGGTCACCGATCCCTACCGCTGGATGGAAAGCGGCCGGGATCCGGACTGGCTGCCGTGGCTGAAGGCGCAGGGCGCGCATACGCAGGCGGTGTTCGAGGCCCTGCCCGGGCGCGCCGGGCTGCTGGCCGACGTGGCGGCGCGCTCCGGCGAACTGTCCAGCGTGGGCAGTGCCGAACTGGCGGGCGGCCGGATGTTCCACGAGATCCGCGCCGCCGGCGAGCAGGACACCAAGCTGATGGTGCGCGAGGCCGACGGCCGCGTGCGCGTGCTGTTCGACCCCAGCCGCATCGAGGGCGAGGACGAGCAGGTGCTGGATCGCTGGATGGCGGCGCCCGATGGCAGGCACGTGCTGGTGGCGATCTCGAAGCGGGGCACCGAGCACTCGACGCTGCGCGTGGTGGAAGTGGAAGGCGGCGGACTGCTGGACGTGGCGATCCCGCACGCGAGGGGGCTCAGCTGGACCGGCGACGGCCGCGGCTTCAGCTATCTCAAGTTCGTGGGTGAGCCGGGTGCGCCCAGCTATTTCGTCAACAACGAACCGCGACTGCACGTGCTCGGCACCCCCGGCAACGACGTGGTGCTGGCGCGACGCGGCGAGGCGGGCCTGCAGGCGGCGCCGGAACAGTTCCTGGTGGTGGCGTTCGAACCCGGCAGCGACACGGCGCTGGCGATCGTGCGCGATGGCCGCAGCGAAGCGGCCGTGTATCGCGCCGATGCCGGGGCCGCGATGCGCGGGCAGGCGCAATGGACGGCGGTGGCCGGCTTCGACGACGTGGTGGTGGACCTGGGCCTGGCCGGCGACAAGTTGTACCTGACCTCGAAGAAGAACGCGTCCGGCGGACGCGTGCTGCAGACCTCGGCCACCACGCCGGACCTGGCCAGTGCGCGCGTGGTGCCGTTGCCCGGCGACCTGGTGATCGAGTCGATCCTGCCCACGGGCGGCGGCCTGCTGGTGCGCACCATCGAGGGACCGGCCTCGGGCCTGTGGCGCGTGCGCGAGGACGGTGCCGCGGAACAGGTCGCACTGCCGTTCGTTGGCAGTATCCCGTGGGTATACGGATCAACCGCATCGGACGACGTGCTGGTGGCGATGACCGGCTGGTTCACCCCGAACACGGTGTACCGGCTGGACCTGGACGGTGGCGACGCGCAGGACTTGGTCCTGGTGCCGGCGCCCCCGTTCGACATCACGGGCTACGAGGCGCGCCGCAGCATGGCCACCGCACGCGACGGCGTGCAGGTGCCTTACACGCTGGTGATGAAGAAAGGCGCCACGCCGGATGCCACGACGCCCGTGTTGCTGGAAGCCTACGGGTCCTACGGCTATTCGCTCTTGCCGCGCTTCAATGCGCGGATGCTCGCCTTCCTCGACCGCGGCGGCGTCTACGCGGTGGCCAACGTGCGCGGCGGCGGCGAGTTCGGCCGGGACTGGCACTACGCGGGCAAGGCCGCCACCAAGGCCACCACCTGGCGCGATGCGATCGACGCGGCCGAGAAGCTGGTCGCCGACCGCATCGGGTCGCCCGCGACACTGACCCTGCTCGGCACCTCGGCCGGCGGCGTGATGCTGGGCGGCGCGGTCAACGAACGCCCGGACCTGTTCAAGGGCGCGATCGCCAACGTCGGCTTCATGAACCCGGTCCGCTACGTGTCCGAGCAGAACTACGCGGACATCGAGGAGTGGGGCGGGCCGATCACCGATGCGCAGACGTTCCGCACGATGTACGACCTCGATCCGTACCAGCACATCCGCGAAGGCGTGGACTACCCCGCGATGCTGGTGGTGAGCGGCCTCAACGATCCGCGCGCGGCCACCTTCCACAGCGCCAAGTACGCCGCGCGCCTGGCCGCCGCCACCGCGAGCGGCGAACCGGTGCTGCTGCGCATCGATTTCGAGGCCGGCCACGGCATGGGTTCCAGCCGCAGCCAGCTCGACGAGGTGTGGACCGACATTTACGCCTTCGTGCTGTGGCAGGGCGGGCAGCCGGCGTTCCAGTCGCCGTGAGGAAAACAGGCGGGAAAAGTCGGCCGGTTCATATCCCGGCCAAGATGGGCCCGGCGAGCCGCATCCCGATGATGGATCTCTGAGCGCGCAAAGAGAGCTAACCGGCATGCGCGCTTAGCGGCCGTCCCCGCCCTCCGGCAGCATCTCCGCCATCCGCGCCTCCGCCTCCGCATGCAGCGCCCAGAAGTCGTCCACGCCTTCGCCGCGGATGCGTCGCTCCAGCACGGCCAGGTGCGAATGCCAGCCGCCGCCGAAGTTGAGCGCGTCGCCGCGGCCGCGCAGGCCGGTGTGGGTCAGCACCAGGCGCGTCCGGTCGTTGCCGGCGTCGTCGAGTTCGATGGTGACTTCGCCGGCGTCGCCGTTCTCCCAGGTGAAGGCGAGGACCTTGGGCGGCTCGCAGCGGGTGATGCGTTCGCTCCAGCTGTTGCTGATGTAGGGGCGGTAGCGCTCCGGCGTGGGCACGTGGTGGTCGGAGAGCCGGTCGTGATCCATGGTCATGCCGATGCTGCCGCCCACCCTGGCGTCGGTGGGCCCGGCCATGAACCAGCGCGCGCGCAACTCGGGGTCGACCAGGTACTGCCAGACCCTGTCCACGGGCGCGTCCAGCAGCCGCTCGAAGCGCAGCATGGCGTGGGTGATCTGGTCGGTGTGCCGGATGATGTCGGTCATCGCTTGTCCTCCTTGCGGGGCGTGTGGGGTGCACGCGCACGTGGCGCGGCGTCGTCCTTCAGTGCGTGCTCCAGGGCGTCGAGGCGGTTGGTCCAGAACCGCGCCCACTGGCCCAGCCAGTCGTTGGCGTCCTTCAGCCGTTCCGGCCGGATCCGACACATGTGCTGCCGCCCCACCTTGTGGCGCTCGATCAGCCCGGCCTGCGCCAGCACCGCGACATGCTTGGAGGCGCCCGCGAAGCTCATCCGGTGCGGCGCGGCCAGTTCGCCGATGGATTTCTCGCCCAGCATCAGGTCGGCCAGCATCCCGCGGCGGGTCGGGTTGGCGAGGGCGGTAAAGGTGTTGTCGAGATGTTGTTCAACCATGGGGTTGAGTGTTGCGCAGGGACTTGGCGATTGTCAACTGGGTGGTTGAAGGTCGTGGCCCAGCCAGCCAGCTCGCGAAGGCGCCGGCCGCATCGTCTCCAGGTTGCGGACATCCGCGATTAACCCGTGCCGACGCGGACGCTAGAGTGGATCCGAAGTTCCTGCGCAAATCCTTCCATCCAGCATGCCGAAGCCCTGTCCCTGCAACCCGTCCGCAACCTATGCCGCCTGCTGCCAGCCGCTGCACGAGGGCGCGCCCGCAGCGAACGCGGAGGCACTGATGCGCTCACGCTACAGCGCCTACGTGCTCGGCCTGCGCGACTACCTGGCGGACACATGGCATCCCGCCACCCGGCCGACTCCGTTCGAACTGGACGCGACGCCCGAGCTGCGCTGGCTCGGGTTGGACGTGAAGCGCCACGTCGATGGCGGCGACGGCACCGCCATCGTCGAGTTCGTCGCGCGCTACAGGGTCGGCGGCGCGCCAGCGGTGCGGTTGCACGAGCTGAGCCGCTTCGAGCGCGTGGACGGGCGGTGGCTGTACGTGGAGGGCGAGTTCCCTTCCTGACTGTCGCGCTTCCGCCCCCGGTGGCTCACGCGCGCCAGGCAACGGCAACGGCCCGGTCTCCGGATGCCACACAATGCAACGCCTCCAGAACACCCGGATGTCGCATGGACGTTGAAGCACTCCTGAAAGCCGCCCTCCGCGAAGCCGGCTACGGCCCCGATGCCATCGGCTCCTCGCTGCCGCGGATCATGCGCATCCTGCAGGCCGAGGACGTGCGCATCGAAGCCGGCCGTCCGCTGTCCCGCAAGGAGCGCGAGTACGTGCGCGTGCAGCTCGAGCTGGGCTTCGACGTGTCGGAGATCGTGCGCGGGCTCAAACGTTGATGCGACTGGCGCATCCATCCATGCCGCGACATCCGGCCCGCCTGCTGCTCGCGGCCGCCTGCAGCCTCCTGCCCGCACTCGCGCACGGCTTCGAAGTCCCGGTCGTCGCCTGGCCCGCGATCGTGGAACAGGCCGCCTCGCCCGAGGCATTCATGCCGGCAGGCTGGCGCCTCGAACACCTGGCCCTCGGCCGGCTGGATGCCGATGAGCGCGAAGACGCCGTGCTGGTGCTGCGCATGGAGGACCCGGGCAACGTCGTCGACAACACCGGCTTCGGCCCCGATCGCTTCGACACCAATCCGCGCATGCTGGTGGCGGCGTTGGCGCAGGCCGACGGCCGCTGGCGGCAGGTGATGCGCGACCACGCCCTGGTGCCGCGGCCGGAGTCGCCGGTGATGGATGATTTCCTCGGCGACGATCCGGCCCATGCCGTGACCATCCGCCCCAACCGCACCTGGTCGGTCGCCCTGCGCAGCTGGGCCAGTGCCGGGAGCTGGAGCATGCGCCAGGTGGCGTACACGTTCCGCCTCGAAGGCGGCTGCATGCGCCTGGTCGGCTACGACGAGATGCACCTGCATCGCGGCTCCGGCGAGACCACCACCACCAGCGTGAACTACCTCACCGGCGGCGCCTGGAGCCGGCCGGGCAGCATCGAGGACGATGCACCCGGGCCACAGCGCCGGACCCGTCTGGCGTCGGATGTGCGCGTCTGCATCGGGGATGTCGGCGACGGGTTCATGTTCACGCCCGATCTCGTGGACCTGTAGGCGGACACCCGGCAGGCGCGGGCGAGGCGCGGCCGTCCCCCTTCCCATCGGACGGTGCCCTGGGACGCCGGCCGCGCATCCTGCCTTGTTATTCCTTCGGCGGCGACGAGGCCCGCATCGCGTCCTGCAACGCCAACAGCGTCTTCCAGCGCACATCCGCGTGCAGCACCCGCAGCTCCGGAATCTGTGCATCGAGTGCAGTCGGGTCCAGCCGGATCGCCTGATCGAGGAGCGCGAACGCGTCGTCGATGCGGTTCTGCGAAGCGGCGATCCGTCCGAGCAGATAGAGCGCGGCCGGTCGTCTTCCAACTCTGCTCGCCTGCTCCAGGGCACGCACTGCACCCTGGAGATCGCGCATTTCGTACCGCGCGGCGCCGAGGTGCTGCCATGCCTCTCCGTCATCGGGCGATGTCGCCGTCACCTCCTGCAACGCGGCCTCGGCATCGATCCATTGCCTCTTTCTGGCCAGCAGCAACGCACCGTCCCGGCCGGTCGTCGGGCGGGCCCTGGCAAGGCCGTTTGCGCGTGCAAGCACCGGCAGGGCGATGCGCCTCGCGCTCGGTCCACCGAGGTTGGCCGTTACGGCTACGCCAACCCCGGTCGCGGGGCTGAAGCCGATATAGCTGCTGTGACCGTCGACTTCGCCGGAATGCTCGAGCGTGATGGACCCGTCGATCGGATCGCGCACCACGAGCCAGCCACGTCCGCCGCCCGCGTTCCAGCTGGGAAGCAGCACCCGGACGTCGCGCAGTGACAGCACCTCGGCCGCATCGAGGATGTCGGGGCGGCGGTCGGGTTGCGTCTGGTAGGCGAGGAACTTCGCCAGGTCGCTCGCGGTACTGGTGATCCCGCCGAACGCGGCGACTTCGCCGAAGACCCAGCGCGGTCGGGGCACAGGTGGCGCATCCTCCGGCCAGTAGTGGACAGCCAGCCTGCGCTCGTCGTTGTCTGTCAGCGCGATGCCGGAGTCCCTCATCCCCAATGGCGCAAAGATCCGTGCGTCCAGGACGTCCTCGAAACGCTCGCCAGTGGCTCTCTCGACGATGTGGCCAAGAATGGCGAAGCCCCAGTTCGAATAGTTGCGCCCGTACGCCCGCAGGGTGAACGACTGATCCGAAAGCGATGCATGAAGCTGGGCGATGCCGTACGGCTGCATGATGCCCTCGACGTCCACCCGGTTCGGCGGATTGCCCGGCAGGCCCGAGGTATGCGTGACCAGCGCATCGATCGTAATTGCGGCGACATCCGCGCGCATCGGGATGCCGGGGAGGCGCTCTGCGATCGTGTCCGACCAGCGGAGGTCTCCGCTCGCCACCAGATCGGCGAGCAGCGAGGCAGTGAACACCTTGGTGACAGATCCTGCCTGGATCAGCGTGTCATCGGACATGGCGCGCCCGGCTGCGATGTCGCGCACCCCGAAGCTCCGACGCCACGCGCCACCCGGGAGGACAATGGCGACCTGTGCGCCCGGCACATGCCATTCGGCCATCACGGCTTCGATGTCAGACGCCAGTGATTCCTGTTCGGCCGGTGCAAGCCATGCCGCATCGATGATTTCCGAAGCAGGACAGTCGCCTGCACATAGGCCGAGAGCTCCGGCGAAGAGAGTAAGCAGTGATCTCATATGCATTGCGGCTCTCGTGACTCCACGGCCGATTTCGACCCCCGCCGGCCAGAAGCCACTACGGCCTAGGCCCTCCTGTTGCTCGCGTCTGCCCGCATACCGGGCTGTTCGCTCAACCATCCGCTTCCTGCACCGCCTCGATGGTGGTGCTGCCGCCGAAGAACGCAGGATCCAGCGCCACCTCGCGCAGCGGCTCGAGGCGGCGCTCGGTCTCCTCGGCGGAGCGGCGCAGGCGCGCTGCGGTGGACGCGTTGCCGCCGCCGTCGGCGATGTCGGCGGCCTGCTTCAGCAGCATGATCCGCTCCTCCACGGCGCGCACCGTGTCCCACAGGCCGTCGTCGATCGCGCGGTCGACCTCGATCAGCAGCGTCTGCAGCGAGAAGCCATGCCCGGTATGGCAGCGGAAGCGCACGATGCGGCCTTCCTCGATCTGCACCAGCACGCCATGGCAGTCCGGGCAGGTGTATTTGGAGACCTTGCCGATGTCCATCACGCCCGCCTGTAGTCCGTTGCCTGCTTCCGCGATCAGGGTCTCGATCCGCAACCGCTCCGGTGCCGGGGCCTCGGGCGGCGGCGGTTGCGCGCGCGCCACCAGGTCGGCCACCACCTCGGCCATCGCGTGCATCGGCACCACGTGGTCGATGTCGACGTGCTCGATGGCACTCTGCGGCATCGAGCGGTGCATCGCGGTGTCAGGGTGCTGCACCAGCGCCAGGCCCCCGCGCTCGCGGATCGCCCAGAGCCCGGCGGTCCCGTCGTCCAGGCTGCCGGAGAGCACCGCGCCGACGACGGCGGTGCCAAACGAGGCCGCCGCCGAGCGGAACAGCACGTCGACCGACGGGCGCACGCGGCCCTCGCGCGGGCCACGCGTCAGGCGCATGCACTCCGGTTCCAGCACCAGGTGCATGTCGGCGACGCCGACGCGGATGGTGCCGGCGCGGATCGGGGCGCCATCCTCGGCATCGAGCACCGGCAGCCGCGACACGCGCGACAGCACGGCCGCCAGCTGGCTGCCCTGGTACGGGGGAATGTGCAGCACGATGAACACCGCCGCCTGCAGGTCCGCGGGCAGCCCGGCAACGAGTTCCATCAGCGCGTCCACGCCGCCTGCCGACGCACCCACCACCACGATCTTCGTTGCCATCCATCCGCTCCGTGCGCGTGGGAGTACGACAGTGGCCCCAGCCGCATTCGGTGGGCGTCAACGCCGCGCTGAAGCCGCGCCGCGCGCCGTGAACCGGAACGGCAACGGGGCCACGCGCTGCTAGAGTTCGCGGATGACCAGGACCGCGACTGCCGCCGTCACCTTCGACGCCGTTCTCCGCCGCCCCGCGCAGCCGAAGAACGCCGCGTGGGCCTTCCTGGTGCTCCCGCAGGCCGCGAGCACGAAGCTCCCGACCCGCAGCCAGGTCACGGTGGAGGGCACGCTTGCGGCGGCGCGCTTCCAGGCGACGCTGGAGCCGGACGGCGCGGGCAGCCACTGGCTCAAGGTCGACAAGGCGCTGCTCGATGCCGCCAATGTCCAACCCGGCGACACGGTGACCCTGGAGATCGCACCGGTTGCGAAGGAACCCGAGCCGAAGCTCCCGCCCGACTTCCGCGCCGCCCTGTCCGACAACCCCGTCGCACGCGAGACCTGGGACGACATCACCGCCGTTGCCCGCCGCGACTGGATCCAGTGGGTGACCTCGGGCAAGAAGGCCGAGACACGCGCGAAGCGCATCGCCACGGCCTGCGACAAGCTGGCGTCCGGCCAGCGCCGCGCCTGCTGCTTCGACCGCTCCGGCATGTACAGCCGCGGCAACCTCGGTGCGCCCGAGGCGGCGGACTGAGCGCATGGCATCGTCGTCGCGGTGACGACCGAAGCGCTGCCGGTGACCGATCCGGTGCAGGCCGACCGCCCGGTATCGCGCGGTTCCATGGCCGTCGCCGCGTTCTCGACCATCGTCGAGTGGTACGACTTCACCCTGTCCCTGTACCTCGCGACGGTGCTGTCGCGGGTGTTCTTCGGCGCGATGATCGCGGTGGTGGCCCTGCTGGTGCTGCCGGTGCTGGCGTAGATGCCGGAGACGGCGCCCGTGCGCGTGGCCCGGCGGCCGTCGGCGGCGCACTGAAGCGCGTTACGTCCGGACGTTTGGGATGGCCGGCATGGGATCTCCTCAGCGCCGCCGCCGCACGCGCACCTGCCGTCGGCGCTCGGCCACGCCGGCCCAGAACACGTAGCCCCACAGCGAGGCCGCGCACAGCGCCAGCAGCGTGAACACGACATCGAGCGTGAGATAGGCATTGGTCGCCGCATCGAGTGGCGCCGAGCCCGAGCGGTGGAACCACGCGCTCCCCGAGCCGAACAGGCGCTGCGCCGCCTGGCCGGTCGACAGCGCCTGCCAGTCGGCATAGCGGAACAGGCCCACGAACCCCCAGGCCACGCAGGCCGCGACGCCCACCGCGAACGCACCGCCCAGCCACAGCGGGAGTTCGCTGGCGCGGCTCGCACGCGGCCACAACTGCAGGGCGCCGACGCCCCAGGCAAGCGTGCACAGGATCAGGAGGAAGAGCAGGGCCATGGGTGAGGGCCTTTCGCGGGCGGCCAGCATGGCAAAGCCCGCACAAGCGCGCTCACCACACCAGGTCGTCGGGCACCTTGAACTGCGCGTAGTAGGCGTCGTCCTCGGAGCTCGCGGCCTCGGCAGGCGCATCGCCGGAGGCGCCGTGGTCCAGCACGATCAGGGACGCATCGCGCGTGCGTACCTGCTCCGCTGCTGCACGCGGCAGCAATTCGAAGCGGTCGTCGAGCCGCGCGATCACCAGCGCGCCGTTCGCGAGCTGGCGGCGCAGGCCGTCGTCGACGAGCAGGGTGCGGATGGCGCCGTCGACGGGAAACCGGTACTCCAGCTCGCCCGCGCGTGGCACCTTCTTGTCGCGGATGATCTGCCGCGCCTGGGCGGCGAGTTCCGCCGCGTGTGCCTTCTGCTTCTGCGCGGCGGCGAGCGCGCGGTCGCGCTCCGCCTTCTCCGCGCGCGCGCGCTCCGCATCGAGCTGGCTCTGCGTCGGCGCCGGCGGCTTCTTGCCGTGGCGGGCGATCACCTGCTCGCGCGCCGCCTCGGCCGCCTTCGACTTCTTCGCCAGGCCGGCCTTGAGCAGCTGTTCCTGCAGTGGATTGAGCTTGGCCATGTCCGGGCGCCATCTCGGGGTGGCACTGGATGATACGTGGGGGCATGCGCGCGGCGGGCGCGCGCCGGGTCCTCAGCGGTACGCGCCCGGACCGTTCCACACCACCTCGCCCCTCCGGTACACGCGCTGCATCAGGATCCCCTCCCGCGCGTCGGCGATGTTGGCCAGGCCCGGGTCGTCCGGCGCCACCGCGCGGCAGGCGCCGGAGCCGCGGCGCAGCGCGATCTCCAGCGGGCACACCATCAGCCGCCGCGTGCCGGGCAGCGGCAGGAACAGTTCGGTGATGCCCTGGTCGCGCCAGGCACGCAGGCGGGTCTCGCTGAGGAGCTCGTAGTACACCCGGTAGCCGTCGAGTTCGAGGCTGGCGCCGTCGGTGCCGGCGGCGTTGCCACGGCCCTGTTGCACGGGGGTACTGCGCGCGGGGCCGGCATTGGCGGACGGCAGGTCTTCGACGCGCAGGCCGGGCGGAAGGCCGCGCAGGCGCGGATCGCGGCGCGTGGGTGGCGCGGGCCGCGTGGCGGGCGCCTGCGCCTGTCGCGGCGTCTCCTCGGCCGGGACGGTAGGTGGAGCCGGCGTTGCGGGCGCGTCGGCCGGCACCGGATCTTCGGCATCGTCCACGCGCGTGGTCCGCACGCGCGAGGGCGCCTGGCTGGGCGGCACGGGGCGTGCCGGGGGTGGCGGCGACGGCACCTCGGGTGCGACCTCCTCGATGTACGTCACGTCCAGGCTGCTGCTGCCGGCGGCCGTGCCCTCCTGCGTGGTGACGGGCACCGGGCGCGTCAGCAGCGCGAGCAGCACCAGCGCCACGTGCACCAGCACCGTGAGCGCGGCGGCGGTCCAGCGTGGGAGGCGTTCGGTGCGGTCGCGCGCCGCGGCATCGGCTCGACGCGAGGCGTGGCTCATGCCGCCGGGGCTGCGTCGTGGTGGCAGGCCTGCATGCGGGGTCTATGGGCTGACGAGGTGGGGTTGGCATCGTAGCGTGCGAGGCCTTGCGAACCGGGCCCGCCCGTTCGTCCGGTCACTTGGCATTGGGGGCACGCTCGCGTTCCGCCGCGGCGACCGGGCATGCGCAGCCACCGGCCCGGCATCGGAAGCGCCCCCCTTGACCCGTCGGGCCGGCCTCACCACTCTGCGGCATTGCGATCCCGGCCATCGGAGGCGCTCATGAGACATCCAGCGCGTCACGCGTGGATCGGATTGGCCGCTCTCCTCGCGTTTCCAGCGCAGGTGAAGGCCGCACCCGGCGTCGACGAGGACCCGTCCGCCGATCGCGTGGCACGGGTCGTGTCCGCGCTTCCCGCGGTGACGCAGGGCGGGAAAACCCTGCAGCTCTCGCTGGCGCAATGGATGGACGCGCTCGCCGTGCCCGGCGTCAGCATCGCCGTCATCGATGGCAACCGCATCGTCCGGGCGGAAGGGTACGGCGTCACCACGCCGGGGCCTGCGGGTTCGCCGGTGACGCCGGACACGATCTTCCAGGCCGCGTCCATTGCCAAGCCGGTGACCGCACTGGCCGTCCTGCATCAGGTCGAGCGCGGCAGCTTCGAGCTGGACGTCGACATCAACGACTACCTGCAATCGTGGCGGCTGCCGGACGGCGAACTCCAGGGTGGAGAAGCGGTCACGATCCGCCGCCTGCTGGCCCACACCGGGGGCATCACCCCGGGCGGTTTCGAGGGCTATGCGCGGATGGCGCCACTGCCCGGGATCGTGCAGATCCTGGATGGGGTGGCGCCCGCCGCCAACGATGCGGCCCGCGTGGTGTCGATGCCCGGCTCGGAAGTCGCCTACAGCGGGTTGGGGTATTCCCTGCTCCAGCTCGCGCTGGAGGACCGCCTGGACCGGTCGTTCGAAGCGATCCTGCAGGACACCGTGCTGCGCCCCCTGGGCCTCAGGGACAGCGCGTTGGACCAGTCACTGTCCGACGAGGATGTGCTGCGTGCAGCGCGGGGCCACCTCAACGTCGGGGCGGTCGTGGACGATGGCTGGCGGGTGTTCCCGGAGCTGGCGGCGGCGGGCCTGTGGACCACGCCCACCGACCTCGCGACGTTGCTGCTCGACGTAGCGCGTTCGAAGCGTGACGGCAGTGGGCGCCTGCTCTCCCGCGACATGGCGCGCCGGATGCTGTCCCCGCATCGCGACGGCATGGGGTTGGGGTTCGTGGTGCGCGAGGACGGGGCGCCTGGTTACTTCGCACACTCGGGTGGCAACCCCGGGTACTTCGCGCACTTCGAGATGCTCGCCGATACCGGCCAGGGCATCGTCGTCATGACCAATTCGGACGCAGGCCGCGCGCTGGTGTCGCTGGTCATCGCCGGTGTCGCGAACGAATACGACTGGCCCCTGCCCGACCGCCGCAGCGTCTCGCCGGAGCGCGTAGAGCGGCTGTTCGCGCAGGTTGATCGTGTCGCCAACAGGCGCGTCAGGGTGGAGGTGGCTCCGGAGGTCCTCGCCGGCTACATCGGGACCTACCAGCTGGCCCCCGGCATGCTGTTCGACATCACCCTGGCCGACGGCCAGCTTCAGCTCCGGCTGGGCGACCAGCCCCGGTTCCCGCTGTACGCGGAATCCGATGCGCGGTTCTTCCTGGAGGCGGTGGACGCGCAGGTCACCTTCCTCGCCGATCCGGACGGTCACGCGACGGCGCTGGTCCTGCACCAGGGCGGGCGGGACCAGCAGGCAGAGAGGGTCGAACAGGCGCGCTGAGGCGACCGGCGTACACACGGACGGCCTGCAGCGCGAGGCTGGGAGCTACATCCGCCGGCTGATGAGCCGATCCCGAAGCACGCACTCGTGCCACACCGCCGCGCCGGCGTGTAGTGCCACCAGCGCCGCCAGCGCCCATCCGGTCCAGTAGTGCAGGTACCAGACGGCGGCGTACCCGGCGCCGAGGTCACCGTCTGACTCGAACAGACGCGGCACTTCGAACAGGCCAAAGACGTCCATCGGCTCGTTGCGCCACACCTGCATGACGTAGCCGCTGGCCGGCAGCACCAGCAGCCCCGCGTACAGCGCCCAGTGCGTGGTGCGCGCCAACACGCTGCGCCAGCGGGGCTCGCCCGGCGTGGCGGCGGGCGAGCCATGGGAAATCCGCCATGCCAGCCGCATCACCACCAGCGCCGCCAGTACCAGTCCGAGCTGGTAGTGGAGGTGGATCAAGGCTGCTCCGGCGTCGCGTGTCTCCGCCCGCTCCGCCGCCCAGCCGAGCCAGAACTGCAGAGGGATCGCGGGTGCCATCAGCCAGTGCAGCAACCGAGCGGGCAGGCTGTAGCGATCACCGTCCCCGCCAGCGCTCATGTGCGGTCGCGCGGGTAGCCCTGGATCTCCTTGCCGAGAACGACATCGCGGCGTACCCACCACGTGCCGTCGCGGCGCTCGGGCGTTGCGAGCCCGTGGCCGCCGCGTCCGGTGACCAGCTTGTCCGCCTGTTGCCGCGTCAGCCTGGGGTCGTCACGGAACATCACGTCGTCGAGGTAGTAGGTGGCACGTCCCGGTTCGAGCACGTGCATGTGGATGTGCTCCGGGACCTCTTCTCCCGGGTAGGCACCTGGGCGGATGGTGTCGAAGCGGTAGGCGCCGCTGCTGTCCGTTCGCGCCCAGCCGCGCAGGCGGCCATGGCGGGCTGCCGCAGCGGACGCGCCACCATCGGGGGGCGGATACAGCCCCCCGCGGTTGGTGTGGTACGCGTAGACCACCACACCAGGCCGGGGTCGGCCCTGGAGGTCGGTGACGCGGCCCGCCAGCGTCAGCGGCTGGCCCGGTTCGCCCGCCGGCGCGATACGCGCACGGCTGCCAAGCACCGGCGGCAGCCCTTCGAAGACCGCCTCGCAGCCTTCGCACGCGCCAATGACTGGCTCGCGGACCGAGGCGACCACGCGCGCAAGTGGTGCCGCGGAGATCAGCGGCAGCGAAAGCATGGCGAGCAAGAACGGGCGACGTTCCATTCCAGTGTCCTCCGGGTAAGGTGCTCTGGAAGAGGCCGCGGCGGCACCGGGTGTTAGCAGCGATGCCGCGCCACCAGGTCCGGACATTCGGCGCGAGTACGGATAACAGTTCGCCTTCTTGGCGACTCTTGCTGGAATCCTCCGATGACAGCCGATGTCCCCATCGACGATCCACAGCATCTTCCGGATCCGCAGGTCGCACGATGCGTCCGCGAGGCGCGCGCGGGCTCGCAGGCGGCGTTCGGGCAGCTCTATCGACGGTTCCTGCCGCTGGTGCACGGCATCCTGCTCGGCCGTCATCCTCCGGCGCTCGTCGACGAGATGGCGCAGGAGTGTTTCGCCAATGCGTTCGCGCGTCTGGGGCAACTGCAGGAGGACGGCCACTTCGGTGCGTGGGTCGCCGCCATCGCGCGCCGTGTGCGACGGCCGCCGACGCCCGCGCAAGGACCAGATGACGCGTTGGAACGGATTGCCGGTGACACGACGCCGCCGGAAGACAGTGTCGAGGCGGCCCACGTGCTTCGTGCGATCGCGGCGCTGCCGGAGGCCTATCGAGAGACGCTGTTGCTGCGCCTGGCCGAGGGAATGAGCGGACCGGAAATCGCGGCACTCACGGGGATGACGCACGCATCGGTCCGGGTGAACCTGCATCGGGGCATGGCCAGGTTGCGTGAGGCGCTGGGGCTGGTGCACTTCCCGCCGGAAAACGGACATGACTGAGCACGATGACGACCCGCTGTGGAACCCGGAGGTTCCGGCCGATGCCGGGCTTGCGCGCATCCAGCGCCTGCTCGCGCCCTACGGCTCCGGCGCGCGGGCGACGGAGATGCCTCGGCGCCTGCTGCCACGACCGCGGCGTCGTCGCCGACGCGTGGTGGCATGGGCCACGGCAGCCGGCCTCGCGCTTCTGCTTGCGGCCGCGCATTTCCATCGGCTTGCATGGGAGCCGGGCGAGCCCTGGGAGGTGTTCCAGGCGTCGTCCGGCGAACGGGAGAGGTCCTGGCTTGCGCCGGGAGAGGAGGTGGCCACCGGCGACGGCGAAACCGCCCGGATCGACGTCGCGCGGATCGGCAGCATGACGCTCTCGCCGAAGTCGCGCCTCCGGCTGCTGGAGACGGAAAGCGGAAGGCACAGCGTTGCGCTGGGATACGGCCACCTGCGGGCGCGGATCTGGGCACCTCCGGGCTACTTCCGCGTGGGCGCTGGTGCTGCCGAAGTGGTCGACCTTGGCTGCGACTTCGAACTGTGGCAGCAGCAGGCCGGGTCTGGACGAATCCTGGTGCGCAGTGGCTGGATCAGTTACCGGGTGGGCGATGACGACATCCTCGTCGCCGAGGGACACACGCTCGAGTTCGCAGACGGGGTGGCCGGCACGCCCATGCGCAATGATGCTCCGGCGACACTGGTGGATGCGGTACGCGTCCTGCAGGCGGCACTGCGCCCTGATCGCACGGGTGATGCCGCGGCCATCGCCCAGGCGGCGGGTCGCGTGGCGGAGGGCGCGCGCGATGCAGACGCCTTCACCCTGCTCAGCCTGCTGACCCGCTGGCCGGGGCTCGCGGGTACGGACCTGTATCCGCGCGTCGCGGCCGCACTGGGCCAGCCCGCAGACGTGCAGGCGCATCGGAGTGCATGGGAAGCGAACGACCGCCAGGCGATGAACCTGTGGTGGAACACGTTGCCACGGCAACCGAAGCATTGGTGGGGCGGGTGGAAGGATCTGCTGTAGGCCAGGTAAGCGGATGGCGTTCCGCACGTATCAGGAGGGCTCGCCCCCCCCACGCCCATGCCGCCCTGGCGCCTGCCCCACGTGCCGCTGGAACGCGGCGCAGAACGCGCTGCTCGAGCCGTAGCCGACGCGTTCGGCGACCTCCGACACGCGCACGCCCCCGCGGCGCAACAGGTCCCTGGCGATCTCCATGCGCCAGGCCAGCAGGTATTCCATCGGCGCGGCGCCGACGGTGCGGGTGAAGCGATCGAAGAACGTGGAGCGCGAGAGCGCGGCGGCCCCTGCCAGCGTCGCGACCGTCCACGGCTGGTCGATGCCCGCGTGCATCAGGGTGAGTGCCTTCGCCAGGCGCTCGTCGCCGAGCCCTTTCAGCAGCCCGGGCGGTGCGCCAGTGGCGGCGGTCGTGCGCAGCGCCTCGATCAGCAGCAGTTCCACCAGCAGCGCCATCGCGGATTCGCGCCCGGGGCGCTGGCCCACGGTTTCCTCGGCCACCATCGTCACCAGCTGCGACAGGCGCGCCGAGCCGCGCACGTGCACCACCGCGGGCAGCATCGAGACCAGCAGCGCAGGGTCGTCGCGGTCGAACACGAACGCGCCGCCGAGCGAGCGCATGTCGGGCGTGCCACCGGGGTCGCCGTAGCGCAGTTCGCTGCCGTCGCCGGGCAGGGCCTCCGGGTCGTGCAGGGTCGGCGCCAGCGTGGCGTCGCTTGCGAGGGTGAAAGCGGGCGTGGCCGGCAGCAGGATGAAATCGCCGGCGCGGATGACGACCGGGGCGTGGCCATCGACGGCCAGCAGGCATTCGCCCTCCAGCACGATGCAGTAGCTGGGCTTGCCGTATTCGGCGTAGCGCAGCGCCCAGGCGCCGCGGCCGCTGATGACGTTGGCGAACACGGCACGCGGGTGGAGCAGGGACACGACCTGGGACAGCGGGTCCATCGATCCGGACGTTCGCTACACGAATGTGGACGCGCGAGTATCGATCATCCGGCGGTCGCGGGCCACTCTGGCGGCGTCATCCACCCACCGAGAGAGACCACCATGAACACCGTACTGATCACCGGCTGCTCGTCGGGCTACGGCCTGGCCACCGCCCGCCACTTCGATGCCCGGGGCTGGCAGGTCATCGCCACCATGCGTCGGCCGCGTCCGGACCTGTTCGCCGGGGCGCCCGGCATCCGCGTGCTGCCGCTGGACGTGACCGACGCCGACAGCATCGCCGCACTCTTCGATGCCGCGGGCCCGGTCGACGTGCTGGTGAACAACGCCGGCATCGGCATGTTCGGTGCGTTCGAGGCGACGCCGATGCCGAGCGTGCGGGACGTCTTCGACACCAACACCTTCGGCACGATGGCGATGTGCCAGGCGGCGATCGCGCGCATGCGCCAACGCGGCGCGGGCACGATCGTCAACGTCACCTCGAGCGCGACGCTGGCGCCGTTCCCGCTGGTAGCGGCCTACACCGCGAGCAAGACCGCGATCGAAGGCTTCACGTCGTCGCTTGCGCTGGAGCTGGGCGAGGTCGGCATCCGCGTGAAGCTGGTGGAACCTGGCTACTGCCCCGATACGCGGTTCGCCGAGAACGGGGCAGGGAGGATGGAGGGGCTGGTCAACGGACCCTACGCAAGCTTCGCCGGACAGGTATTGGCGCAGTTCGCGGAAGGAAAGGCGACGACCAGCCCCGAAGACGTGGCCGCGGCCGTGTGGCGTGCAGCCACTGACAACTCATCGCGCCTGCAGTTCCCCGCCGGCGCGGATGCGGTGGCGCTGTCGACGCGCCAGGCCGCGCCTGCGGCCTGACGTGTCGCGGGTTCAGCGGTGCGCCTGCGCGCGCGCCTCGCCCGCCTTGCCGGCGTTCATCAGCGGGATGATCTGCCACAGCGCGGACAGGCCGACCAGCACGTAGACGATGCGGGCGAGCAGGGCGTCCTGGCCACCGAAGATGGCGGCGACGAGGTCGAACTGGGCGAGGCCGACGAGGCCCCAGTTGATGCCGCCGACGATCACGAGGACCAGGGTGATGATGTTGATGGCTTTCATGGGGCTGTCTCCGATGTGGGGCGCCAGTCTCGTGTCCGCGCGGTGATCCGGCCGTCGAATGCGGGGTTGTACAAATGCTGTACGCGCCAATGAAAAGGCCCCGGCGCGAGCCGGGGCCTTGGTCGAACGCGTGTCGCGGCGCAGGTTACGCGGCGTTCTTCATCGCCACCTTGCGGTTGCGCATGATGTCGTGGCACTCCTGCACGCGCGGCATGTACTTCTGCGCGGCCGCACGCGCGGCCGACGGCGTGTCGTTGTCGGCGATGGTGTCCTTGAACGCCTTCAGCAGGCGGTCCTCGGCCTCTTCCAGCTGCGCGACGTAGCCGTAGTTGGTGTCGCCGAGCGCGGCACGCACGTTGCCGTAGGCCTGCTGCATGCTGCCGACCATGGTGCCGTGGTCGGCGGGCTTGCCGCCGGCAGCGGCGACGTCGGCGCTGAGGCCGGTGACGATCTCGCGCTTGTGGCTCGCCATCTGGTTGAACAGCGACGACAGCTCGGTGTTCTCGACCTTGCCGGCGGCCTCGGTGTAGAACTCGGCGCCGTCGCGGGCGATCTCGATCAGGTCGTTCAGGGTGTGCTGGATCTTCGATTCGGTGTTCATGGGAGACCTCGTTCGAAAGAGTTTCCCAAGCCTGCACGCACCCGCCTGAACACCCTGTGCAAATGCAGGACGGCGCTCTTCGCGCGTGCCGCACTCTGTGCCCGTCGGACGTCAGTACGGGCTCGCCGTGGGGCGCACGATCAGCTCGCTGACGTCGACGTCGTCGGGCTGCGTCATTGCATAGGCGATCGCGCGGGCGATGGCTTCGGGCGCGATGGTGATGCGGCGGAAGTCGCGCATGGCGGCCGCAGCGGTGTCGTCGGTGATGGTGTCGGCAAGCTCGGACGTGGTGGTGCCGGGGCTCACCACGGTGACGCGGATGCGGTCGGTCTCCTGGCGCAGGCCGTCGGACAGCGCGCGCACGGCGTACTTGGTGGCGCAGTACACGGCGGCCGTGGGCGAGACCGCGTGCGCGCCGATCGAGGCGACGTTGATCACGTGGCCGCGGCCGGCGGCTTCCATCGCCGGCAGCACGGCGGCGATGCCGTGCAGCACGCCGCGGATGTTGACGTCGATCATGCGGTCCCACTCGTCGACCTTGCGCGCGGAGAGCGGCGACAGCGGCATGACCCCGGCGTTGTTGACGATGGCGTCGATGCGGCCGTGGCGGGCGAGGGCGTGGTCGGCGAAGGCCTGCACGTCGTCGCGGCGGGTGACGTCGAGGGCGCGGGCTTCCGCAGTGCCGCCCGCGGCGGCGATGTCGGCGACGAGGCGCTCGAGGCGGTCGAGGCGGCGGGCACCGAGCAGCACGGTGGCGCCGCGTGCCGCGAGCTCGCGGGCGGTGGCTTCGCCGATGCCGCTGCTGGCGCCGGTGATGAGGACGATGCGGTTGGCGAGGTCGCGCATGGGGAGGCTCCTGGGAGGGCGTGTGCCCGGCAGCCGCCAACCCTACGGACCGCCCATTGTCGCCGGTAGCCGCCTGAGCCTGCATGGAGTGGTTAGACTGGCTAACCAATGGGCCCCGATCTCGACCTGCTGCGCGTGTTCCAGGCGGTCGCCGAGGCCGATAACTTCCGCATTGCCGCAGACCGGCTGGGCGTCACCCGCTCGGCGGTGAGCCAGGGCATCCGCCGGCTCGAGGACGGGCTCGGCATCGCCCTGGTGCAAAGGTCGACGCGCAGCGTGCGCCTCACCGAGGCCGGGGAGCGCCTGTACCGGCAGGTCGCACAGCCGCTGTCGGCTCTCTCCGCGGCCCTCGAGGACGTGGTCGACGACGGTCCGCCGCGTGGGGTGTTGCGTGTGGCGGTGACCTCGATCGCCGAGCGCTTCCTGTCGGGGCCACTGGTGGCGCGGTTCGTCGAGGCGCATCCCGGGATCATCCTGGACGTGACGGTGACCGACGAGGTGTCCGACATCGTGGCCGCGGGCTACGACGCCGGTGTGCGCCTGGGCGAGGTGATCGAGCAGGACATGGTGGCGGTGCCGCTCACCGGCGAGCAGCGCCAGGTCGCGGTGGCGTCACCTGCGTACCTGGCGCGCCACGGCACGCCGCTGCATCCGCGCGAGCTGGTGGCGCACCGCTGCATCGGCTGGCGCCCGGCGCCGGGGGTGGCGCCGTACCGCTGGGAGTTCAGCGAGGACGGGCGCGACTTCGACGTGGCGGTGAATCCACAGGTCACCACCAACGACATGCTGCTGATGATGCGCACCGCGCTTGCCGGCGGCGGCATCACCTTCGGCATCGAGGACACCTTCCGCCCGTACATCGCGCGCGGCGAACTGGTCGCGGTGCTCGGCGACTACCTGCCGCCGTTCGCGGGCTTCTTCCTGTATTTCCCCAGCCGCCACAACCAGCCGCCGAAGCTGCGCGCGCTGGTGGAGCACGTGCGTGGCTTCGGCGACGCCGGCTGAGGCCCCCGCCAGGCGCGCCAGCAGCGGGGCCAGCCGACAGCCGTGCGACTATCCGGGCCTGCCGCCAAGACGGGTACCCCACATGGATCGACGCAGCTTCCTGGCCGCAGGTGGACTTGCCATGGCCATGCCCGCGCTGCCGTCGGCAGCGAGCACGCCGGCGTCTCCCGCGGCCACGCCGCCCATGTTCGAGCGCATCGACTTCGTCTCCGACGGGCTCGGCCTCGATCCACGCGAGTACGCAAGCGTCCTTGGCACGGTGGTCGCCACCCAAGGCTTCGCGCCCGACGGCTACTCGAGGGGCGGCGTGGTGGCCACGCTCGAGGCGCGGTTTGCGGCGTTGCTGGGCAAGGAGGCGGCCATCTTCATGCCGACGGGGACGCTGGCCAACGCAATCGCGGTGCGCACACTGGCCGGCGACGACCGTCGGGTGCTGGTGCAGGCGGAAAGCCACGTCTACAACGACAGCGGCGACGTCGCGAGCACGCTGGCGGGGCTGAACCTGGTGCCGCTGGGGGCTGGTGCCGCCACCATGTCCCTCGCCGAGGTAAGTGCCTGGCTCGAGCGTTCCGGCGGCGGGCGGGTGGAAACGCGGGTGGGCGCGATCTCGATCGAGAACCCGGTGCGGCGCCTGCGCCACGCGATGGTGGACCTGGACGAACTCGATCGCGTCTGCGCCCACGCCCGCGCCCGGGGCATCCGGCTGCACCTCGACGGCGCGCGCATGTTCAACCTGCCGCTGCACTGCGGCCGCAGCGTGCGCGAACTGGCGGCGCCGTTCGACACCGTGTACGTGTCGCTCTGGAAGCACTTCAATGCCGGCTCCGGCGCCATCCTCGCTGGCGATGCATCGGTGCTGGAGGGGCTGCACCACGTCCGGCGGATGTTCGGGGGCGCATTGCCCTCTGCATGGCCGGAGGCTGCACCGGCGCTGCAGTACGTCGACCGGTACGAGGCCGACTACGCCGCGGCCTGGGCCGCGGCGGACCGCGTCATCGCCCTGCTGCAGCGCGACCGCCGGTTCTCGATCCGGCGCATCCCTGGCGGCACCAGCCAGTTCGTGCTCGCCACCCGTGGCATCCAGCCCGACGTGCTGGTGGCGCGTGCCGCGGAGCAGGGCATCGTGCTGCCGCGGCCGTGGCGCGACGGCACCGACGTCACCCTGCAGGTCAACGCCACGGTGTTGCGGCGGCCGGCGGAGGCCATCGCGGGGGCATTGCTGGAGGCAGCCGGCGCCTGACGTTGCCGGCAGCCGCCATGCGCGCGCTAGTCGCGCAGCTCCGCCGGCACCTTGCCGCCGTTCTCGGCGAGCTTGCGCATCACCGCCCGGTGCAGGGCGATGTTCTGCTCGGCGCTGCCGTGGGCGCCGGCGCTGACACCCAGTTCTTCCGCAAGCTCCCTGCGCGCGGCGAGGCTGGAGTCGAGGTCGAGCAGCTTCAGCAGGTCGACGATGGACCGGCGCCAGTCGCTGTCGCCGCCCCTGGCTGTCGCCATGTCGCCCAGCACTGCCTCCACATCCACCGGTTCCGGCGTCGCGGTCGGCGTCACCGAGGCCACGGGTGCCGGGTTGCGGGCGGGTGGCGATACCTTGGGATCGCTGGCCTTGCCTTCGAAAATGACGGGTGCGGGCTTGCCGGCGGCGGGTGCCTTCGCATGCGTGTCGTCGTCGTTGCGGTTGAAGATGCGGTCGGCGATCTTGGAGAAGAAGCCCATGGGGCGCTCCGGGGGTGGCGGGGCGCCAGTCTGTCGGCGTGCCTCGGAAGGCCGAATGAAGGCGCGGGCCGCGTCCGGTTCGGATCGGGTCCGCGGCTGCGCCCCGCGGACCCGCTCGGGGTGGCTCCTGGCCGCGGCCTCAGAAGTCCCAGCGCGCCGACAGCGTCACCGGCACCGACAGGCGGCTGCCGGTGTCGTTGATGCTCGCGAGCCCCAGGCCACCGATGGCGCTGTCGTCGTCCTCGAGGTCGGCGACGTAGCGCACGCCACTGGCCAGCGTCATGCTGAAGGTTTCGCCCAGCGGCACGATCACGCCCGCGTCGAGGCCGCCCGTGGCCGACCAGCCCGAGTCGTAGAACGGGGCGTCGGCAATGGTGATGCCGGCGTCCGGGATCTCGAACGTCGCCGCGATGGAATCCGTGCGCGCCGCACCCAGGCGGGCGCCGACGAAGGGACGCGCCGACCCGGCGGTGCCGAAGTAGTAGCGATAGCCGACTTCGGCCGACAGCGCCTCGTACTTGCCGAAATTGCCGTACACCGGCAGCTCGGTATTCAGCGCAGGCACGAAGGCGCCGCCGACCTGCACCGTGCCCGCGCCGGCCTGGGTCTGCCGCACCTGGCCGAAGACCTCACGGTTGTCGTCGAAGGCGTAGGCGACCTCCAGGCCGTAGGTGGAGGCGAGGTCGTAGATGCGGTCGTGTTCGCGGGCGCCGATGCGCAGTTCCGCGCTGACGCCGGCCAAGGCCGGGTTGAGCGGGCCGAGATCGGGGATGTTGGCCACGGTGCCGTCATGGACGTCGCCGTCGATCGGCATGTCGACGCCGCCGATGACGGACATCGAGAAGCGTCCGGCTTCGGGACCCGCGGCATGGGCCGACGTCGCGAGCAGGGCGGAGAACGGGACGATCAACCAGGTACGCATGGGCAGCTCCAGGAAGCGGTTCGGGGGGCGGACGCCATCGGTGTCGATGGTGCGAGCCGCGACCGTAGGCTCCCGGCTGTCACATGTTCGTCAAACCTGAAGTTGTACGAAAGCTGTACACAGAGGCCTAGCGCCCCTTCCCTGTCCCCGCGCGCGGGCCACCGTCGCGGGCGCGGCTGGCACGGCGCTCGTCCGACACGATGTCCCCGTCCACCAGGTTGATCGTGCGGTCGCAGGTCTCCGACAGCCGCGGGTCGTGGGTGACCACCAGCACGGCGCAGCCGTACTGCGCATTGAAGCGGCGCAGCAGTTCGAAGACGTCGGCTGCGGTCTTCGTGTCGAGGTTGCCGGTGGGTTCGTCCGCCAGCAGCAGGGCCGGCCGGGTGACCAGCGCGCGCGCGATGGCCACGCGCTGCTGCTGGCCGCCGGAGAGCTGGTCGGGGCGGCGATCGGTGAAGGCCTCCAGGCCCACGTCTGCCAGCAGCCCCCTGGCGGTGTCGCTGACCTCGCGGTCGGGGCGGCCGTTGGCCACCATCCACGGCATCAGCACGTTCTCCAGCGCGGTGAACGCACCGATCAGGTGGTGGAACTGGAACACGAAGCCGATGTGGCGGCCGCGCAGCGCGGTGCGGGCTTCGTCGTCCATGGCGCGGGTGGCCTCGCCGCGCAAGTAGAGCTCGCCGCCGGTGGGCGAATCCAGCAGGCCGATCAGGTTCAGCAGCGTGCTTTTGCCGGAGCCCGAGGGGCCGACGAGCGCGGCGAAGTCCGCGCTGTCCAGGCGCAGGTCGATGCCGTGCAGCACCTCGACCTCGTTGGGCCGGCCGATGTTGTACGACTTGCGCAGGCCCTCCAGGCGCAGCACCTCGCCGGGCTCAGCCACGGATGGCCTCCACCGGGTCCAGCCGCGACGCGCGCGATGCCGGCACCAGCGCGGCGCCGACGCCCGCGAGCGTCGCCAGCACCATCGCCGCGGGCACCAGCGCCGGCGGCAGCGGGATCAGGAACAGCTTCGGCCCGAAGGTGTTGAACGCACCGACCAGGCCCCAGCCCGCCAGCGCCCCCAGCACCGAGCCGGCCATGCCCAGCACGGCGCCCTGCACCAGGAACACCTGCAGCATCTGCCGCCGGCGCGTGCCCATCGCGCGCAGGATGCCGATCTCGCGCGTGCGCTGGGCCACGCTCACTGCGAGTACGCTGGCGATGCCCAGCGCCACCGACACCGCGACGAAGAAGCTGATCATCCGCGTCGACAGGCTCTGCGAACTCAGCGCGTTCATCAGCTGCGCATTGCTCTCCATCCAGCTCTCCGCCTGCAGCCCGGTGAGTCCGCGCACGCGCGCGGCGATGCGGTCGGCACCGAACAGGTCGTCGACGGTCACGTCGATCACGGTGACGCCGCCCGGCAGGGCGAGCAGCGACTGCGCCTGCTTGAGGTCGAGGTAGACGTAGCGCGCGTCGAGCTCGCGCACGCCGAGCTCGAAGATGCCGGCGACGTTGACGATCGCCTCGCGGCCTTCGCCGGCATCGAGGCGCAGCTTGCCGCCAAGCCGCAGGCCGAGGTCCTCGGCGAGCTGGCGCCCGACCACGGCGTTGCCGGAGCCGACCTCGAGCCGCCCCTCGCGCATGTTTTCGTCGAGCGGGATCACCCGCAGGTAGCGCGCAAGGTCGATGCCGACCAGCGCCACCGATTCCACCGCCGTGCCGCGGCGGCCGAACGCCGGGCCGGACACCACCGGCGACACCGCGCTGACGCCGGGCAGGCGGTCGAGCACGTCGCGCACCTGCAGCCAGTTGTCGATCGGCCGCAGGGCCTGCGGGCGTGGATCCTCGAGCACCAGCTGCAGGGTGCCCGGCGGCGCGGCGGCGACGCGGTTCACCTCGCGCGGCGCTTCCACGCGGATGTGCGCCTGGGTGCCGAGCGTTCGCTCGATGATGTTGTCCTGGAGCCCGGCGATCAGCGCGGTCACGAACACGATCACCGACACGCCGACCGCGATGCCGAACAGGATCAGCAGGCTCTGCGCGCGGCCCTGGCGCAGGAAGCGCGTCGCGATGGTGGACTCGATCCACATCGGCTCAGTCGAGCTGCACCGGCAGCTCGCCGCGCGTCGACTCGCCCGCACGCGGCGCCGGCTGGCCGTCGATGCGCACGCGGCTGCCGTCCTCCGGCAGCGCGTCCGGCTCCAGTGCGCCGGCGGCGACGACGCGGTCGCCCGGCTGCAGGCCGTCCAGCACCTCGCTCATCGCCAGGCCGCGCAGGCCCAGGCGCACCGGCACGCGCTGCACGCGGCCATCGCGCACGCGCAGCACCGTGGCACGGTCGCGGCCGTCGGCGGCGTCGAGCAGGGCATCGTTGGGCACGGCGAGCGCGTCGGTGCGTGCGCCGGTGCGGATGGTCGCGGTCACCGTCATGTCCTGGCGCACGAAGTCGACGGCGGGGTCGATGCGCAGGCGGACGTCGACCGTGCCGCGTGCGGGATCGACGCCGGGGGCGACGTGGTGCACGGTGGCGGCGAACGGACGGCCGGGGAAGGCATCGGCGATGCAGGTGGCGGACTGGCCGACGGCGATGCGCGCGAGGTTCTTCTCGTCCAGCGGCAACAGGATCTCGCCGGGGGCGTCGGCGGCGATCTCGAGCAGCACGTCGCCGGGGTTCACGGTGTCGCCGGGCTCGACCGCGCGGGTGAGCACGGTGCCGGGGACGGTGGCGCGGATGACCGCGCGGGCGAGTTCGGCCTCGGCCGCCTGCAGGCGCTCGCGCGCCTGCGCCTCGCGCGCGCCGCCGCTCAGCGCGTCGACGGCGAGGCGTGCCTGCTCGGCGGCCGCGCGCGCGGCGACCACCGCCTGCGCCGCCTGCTCCACGCCCTCGCGCGCCACCAGCTGGCGTTCGTCGAGTTCGCGGCGGCGGGCGAGGTCGCGCTCCGCCTGGGCGAGATCGGCCCGGGCCTCGCGCAGGCGCGCCTCGGCGTCGGGACGTTCGGATTCGCGCAGCGTCGCGAGCGCGGCCCGGGCCTCGTCCCGGCGCGCAGCCAGGTCGCGCGCGCGCAGCACCACCAGCACGTCGCCGGGCTGCACGCGGTCGCCTTCCATGACCCGGCGCTCCAGCACCAGCCCGGATATCTCGGCGCCCACCTGCACGCGCGACAGCGCGGCGGCGCGGCCGGTGGCGACCACGTCCTGCACCAGGGGTCCCGCGGCGACCTCGTAGCCGGGCAGTGCCGGACCACGGACGCGACCCGCCACGACGACGGCCACCACGACCGCCACCACGGCGGCGAGCGCGAGCAGCCATGCCCGCCTTTGCAAACGTGGGGCCATGGGCACACCCGGGGAGAAAGCGGCCATCTTCGCGCGCACCCGGTGATGGCGCAAAACGACGCCCGCCACCGGGCGGGCGGGCAGGGCGTCGCCGACATCGCGCACGCGGGAGCGGAACGTGGCGTGACGTCGGCTGATGGAGATCGTCGCGAGGGTTTCACGTGCACGAAACGCGCGCTAAACCGATTCGGCGTGGCGGGCGGCGGCGTCGGTTTTTCACGCCTGTACAACCGCGACGCGCCTACGGTTGCGCCATCGCCTGCCGGCGCCCGGTGCGTCGTCGGCGGCCGCAACAGAGGATTCCACATGAACAGCAACGTCGCGGAGACGGCGGACACAGCCCGCGGTCATGAAGACGCCGCGGCGGGTGACGACGCCGGCGCGGTCGGCGACGTGCCCGGACAGGCGTTCCAGCTGGATGCCTTCAAGACGGTCTACCGCGACGCGCCGTACTACTCCACCGGCCGCGCCTGGAGCGATTACGTGCCCGCCTACCAGTACGGGCGCGATGCGTTCGTGCGGCGCCGGGCGCCGCGCTTCGAGGACATCGAGGGCGACCTCGAAGCCGGCTGGGATGCGTACCGGCCGCCCTCGCGGCTCGCCTGGGTGGAAGCACGCGGTGCGGTGGAGCATGCCTGGCGGGTTGCGAAGCAAAGCGCCCATGTGCCCTCCGCGATCGACGGCGAGGCCTGAGCCGTCCTGCGGACGACGAGCGAGGAAGACCCGATGAGCAAGCTGAAGAAGGACCACGTATTGGCCTCCGGTGGCGGCGCACTCGCGGCCGGCGCCGCGGGCGCGGCAGTCGGCGCCCTGGTCGCCGGCCCGCCCGGTGCCGTTGTGGGGGCGGCCGCCGCGGGCGCACTGGGTGCGATCGGCGGGCACAAGGCAGGCGAAGCGATGGACGGGCGCGGCGACCTGGGCCGCTTCCAGCAGATCTACCAGACCATGCCGTACTTCAGGACGGAGATGCGCTGGGAGGACTACGCGCCCGCCTACAGCTACGCCATCACCCGCTTCAACGACAACGGCGGCGTGCCCGCGTCACCCTTGTCGGCGGACGACTGGCAGCGCGTGCGCGGCACGTCGCGGCTGTCGCTGGACGAGGCGCGCCCCGCTGTGGAACACGCCTGGCGCGACCTCCAAGGCTCGACGCCCGACGGCGGCACCTGAGCGTTCCGCGGCCGCCGTCAGGCGGCTTCGGTGGCCTCCGCGGCCTCGATCGCCTCGGTGACTTCCCTGGCCACCGCCGGTGCCGCCGCGGCCATGGCGGCACGTTTCTCCGCCTCGCAGCGTGCGGCAGGGCAGAGCATCTGCATGTAGTCGGCTTCCAGGTTCACGCGCTCGACCAGGAAGTCGACGAACGCACGCACCTTCGGTGACTGCACGCGGCCGCGCGGGAACACCGCGTTGAATTCGAACTGCGGTCCTGTCCAGCCGGCGAGCACGCGGCGCACCATGCCCTTCTCGGCGTAGGGCTTGACCATCACGTCGGCCGCCAGCAGGACGCCCTCGCCGCACATCAGCGCGCCCTTGAGCGCGGCGGGGTCGTTCGCCACCAGCACCGGGTCGATGGCGACGTCGATGTCGCGGCTGCCGTCGTTGAGCGTCCAGCAGTAACCGTTGTTGCGCCGGTGCTTCTGCATCGCCAGCGTGCGGTGGTGCTGCAGGTCGTCGGGATGCAGCGGCTCGCCGTGGCGCTCGATGTAACGCTCGCTCGCGTACACCTGCGTGCGCAGCACCGCGAGCCTGCGCGCGACCAGCGTCGAGTCGGGAAGGTTGCCGAAGCGCAGCGCCAGGTCGAGCTCCTTGTCGATGAGGTCGAGCGGCTCGCTGGTGAGTGTCATGTCCACGCGCACTTCCGGGTGCTGGGCATGGAACTCGCCCAGCAGCGGCGCGATCTTGTCGATGCCGATGGAGTAGGGCGCGGTGAAGCGCAACCAGCCGCGCGGGCCGCCCTGCAGCTGGCCGACGGCGCTCTCGGCTTCCTCGAGCTCGCGCGAGATGCGCTGCGAGTGCTCGAAGTACACGCTGCCGGCTTCGGTGAGCCCGAGCTTGCGCGTCGTGCGATGCAGAAGCTGCGCACCGAGGCGCGTCTCCAGGTCCTGCACCTTGCGGCTGACCGTGGTCTTGGGCAGGCGCAACGCACGCGCCGCGGAAATGAAGCTGCCGTGCTCGACCACCTTGACGAAGATCAGCGTGTCGTTGAGATCGCGGGACATGGGGGACTCCTGGGGGCGCGCGGGACTGCGGCGAGGGCGCCGGGAGGATTGGACCGGGCGCGGGACAATTATTCCCTCATTTCCCGGCTAATCAAGTGCCGGGGCGACGCCTAACCTGTGCCCCGTCGTCCACAGGCCCGCCCCATGTCCCGCTCCCGCTCCATCGCCCGCTGGTCCCTGCTGCCGCTTGCCGCCGCCGCGCTGTACGCGCTGGATCTCGCGGCGCGCCTGATGGGACAGGCCTTCCGTGCCGGCACCCAGGAGTCGCTGCTGGTGGCCTGGCTGCTCGCGTTCGTGGTCGGGCTGCCTATGCTGCTGGCGGGGCTGGTGGTGGCCGGCCGGTTGGGCAGCTGGTTCCGGCAGCACCAGATCATCCCGGATTCGGGAGAAAACATCCCGGGAGCGGGACAATGAGTTCGCCGATCCTGATCGTCGGCGCCACCGGCGCCGTCGGCCGTGGCCTGGTCGCGGCGGCCGTCGCCGCCCGCCGGCCGGTGATCGCCTGCGCACGCAATCCGCACCGCCTGGAGGCGCTGCGTGCGGCGCATCCGCGTGCCGACCTCACCCTGCTGCCGGGGTCGGTGGCGGTGGATGAACGCGCCGCACGCCTGGTCGAGGCCATCCAGGCGCTCGGCCGGCCGCTCGGCGGGGTGATGGTGGCGGTGCGCGGTGGCGCGCGCCGCGGGCGCCTGGTCGAGCAGCCCGCGGCCGCGCTGCGCCGCACCCTCGACCGCAACCTGCAGCCGCACCTGGTGGCCGCGCGCCACCTGCTTCCGTTGCTGACGACCGGCGGCCGTGGCGGCGGCTACGTGCTGGTCGGCGGCCCCGGTGGCGACAGCCCCTGGGCCGGCTACGGCACCTACTCCATCGCCGCCTCCGCGCTGCAGATGCTGGCCCGCGTGCTCCACGACGAGGCCCGCACCCACGAGGTCCGCGTGCAGTTGCTGCTGGTGGGCCGCCCGGTGCGCCCGGACGACGCCAGCGCGCCGGCCTGCCCGCAATGGCCGACGGCGACCGAGATCGGCCGCCGCGCGCTGGACCTCATCGACCGCGTCGACCGCGGCGCCGCGGCGTTGCCGGTGGTCCCGTTCCCGGGCCGTGTCGATCCGGGGTCACGCCACGCGCCGAACGCGGCACCCGCCGATGCGCAGGCCGGCGACGCGCGGTGCGAGCTCGACGTCCGCGGCCTCCTGCAACGCCTCCTTCCCCAGACCCCCCACAAGGAATCCCCCCGATGAACAGCCGAAAGATCCTCGCCCGGTCCGGCCCAGCGCGGCCCGGCCGGCAGTCCCCGATCCCCGTCCTCGCCCTGCTCTCGACCGCACTGGTGGTGGCCATGGCGCTCGCCGGCTGCGGCAGCGACGCCGCCGCCAGCGGCGAGGCCGGCGCGCCGCCGCCGCCGCAGGTGAGCGTGGCCCCGGTGCTGGCCAAGGAGGTCCGCCTGTGGGACGAGTTCACCGGCCGCGTCAGCGCGGTGGAAACGGTCGAGCTGCGGCCGCGGGTCAGCGGCTACGTGCAGCGGGTGGCCTTCGAGGAAGGCCAGGAGGTCGACAAGGGCGACCTGCTGTTCGTGATCGACCCGCGCCCCTACCGCGCCGCGCTCGACCAGGCCCTTGCCGACCTCGAGCGCGCGAAGAGCGAGGCGCGGCTGGCGAAGAGCCAGGACGCGCGTGCCGAATCGCTGGTGGAAGCGAAGGCCATCTCGCGCGAGGAGTTCGAGACCCGCCGCGCCGCCACCGCCCAGGGCGATGCCGGCGTGCGCGCGGCGGAGGCCGCGGTGGCCGCGGCGCGCCTGGACCTGCAGTTCACCGAGGTGCGCTCGCCGATCCCGGGCCGCGCCGGGCGCGCGATGGTGACCACCGGCAACCTGGCGCAGGCGGATTCGACGCTGCTGACCACGGTGGTCTCGCTGGACCCCGTGCACGTGTACTTCGAGACCGACGAGCAGGCCTTCCTGCGCTACAGCCAGCTCAGCCGCGACGGCACCCGGGCGCGCAGCGAGAACGCGGTGCGGGTGGGCCTCGCCAACGAGGACGGCCACCCGCACGCGGGCGTGGTCGACTTCATCGACAACCAGGTCGATCCGGACACCGGCTCCATCCTCGCGCGCGCGGTGCTGCCGAACCCGGACCGCGTGTTCACCCCGGGCCTGTTCGCACGGGTGCAGCTGGAAGGCGGCGCCGCGGCTCGGGCGCTGCTGGTCGACGACCGCGCGGTGCTGACCGACCAGGACCGCAAGTACGTCTACGTGCTCGGTGAAGGCGATACCGCGGTGCGCCGCGACATCGTCACCGGGCGCATGGTCGATGGCCTGCGCGTGGTGCAGTCGGGACTGGAACCCAAGGACCGGGTGATCGTGCACGGGGTGCAGAAGGTGTTCTTCCCCGGCATGCCGGTGGCCCCGATTCCGATCGCGATGGGCGCGCCGCCGCCCGACCCGGCCGGCGCCGCGCCTGCGCCCGACGTCGCCGCCGCGCACTAGCACCAACGGGCCCCCGGCCTCCTTCCCTCTCCCCCGCTGCGGGGAGGCCGGACGGCCCACCTTTTGCCCCTGCAGGGGCGGCCCATGGCCGCGACTGCGAATGCCCGCACACCACGGGTCGCGGCCAGCGGCCGCTCCTACAAGGGCGCGGGCGCCGCAGACCCCTCCTGTCGCCGACGCGGCGGGACAGCCAAGGACCACCTCATGGACTTCTCGCGCTTCTTCATCGACAGGCCGATCTTCGCCGCCGTGCTGTCGATCGTGATCTTCGCCGCCGGCCTGATCGCGATCCCGCTGCTGCCGATCGGCGAATACCCCGAGGTCGTGCCGCCCTCGGTGGTGGTGCGCACCGTGTACCCCGGCGCAAACCCGAAGGTGATCTCGGAGACGGTGGCCACGCCGCTGGAGGAGGCGATCAACGGCGTCGAGGACATGATGTACATCAAATCCGTCGCCGGCTCCGACGGCGTGCTGCAGATCACCGCCACGTTCAAGCCCGGCACCGATCCGGACGAGGCCGCGGTGCGGGTGCAGAACCGCGTGGCGCAGGCCCAGGCGCGCCTGCCCGAGGACGTGCGCCGGCAGGGCATCACGACGCAGAAGCAGTCGCCGGTGTTCCTGATGGTGGTGCACCTCACGTCCGGGGATGGGCGCTACGACTCGCTGTACCTGCGCAACTACATGCGCCTGCACGTCAAGGATGAACTCGCCAAGATCAGCGGCGTCGGCGACGCGCAGCTGTTCGGCGGCGGCGACTACGCCATGCGCCTGTGGCTGGACCCCGACCGCATCGCCGCCCGCGGCATGACCGCGAGCGACGTCCTGCGCGCGGTGCGCGAGCAGAACGTGCAGGTGTCCGCGGGCCAGCTCGGCGCGGAGCCGATGGCCAACAAGAGCGACTTCCTGTTGCCGATCAACGCCAAGGGCCGGCTGGAGACGGTGGAGGAGTTCGGCGACATCGTGCTGAAGGCCGGCGCGGATGGCGAACTGGTGCGCCTGGCGGACGTGGCGCGCATCGAGCTCGCTGCCGGCGACTACACCCTGCGCGCGCGCCTCGACGGCAAGAACGCCGCCGCCATCGGCATCTTCCAGGCCCCGGGCGCGAACGCGCTCGAGATCCGCGACGCGGTGGTGGCGAAAATGGAGGAGCTGCGGCCGTCGCTGCCGCCGGGCGTGGAGATCCAGTCGATCTACGACACCACGATCTTCGTCCGCGACTCGATCAAGTCCGTGGTGACCACGCTGCTGGAGGCCACCCTGCTGGTGGTGCTGGTGGTGATCCTGTTCCTGCAGACCTGGCGTGCATCGATCATCCCGCTGATCGCGGTGCCGGTGTCGGTGGTCGGCACGTTCGCGGTGCTGTACCTGCTGGGCTATTCGATCAACACGCTCACCCTGTTCGGGCTGGTGCTTGCGATCGGTATCGTCGTCGACGACGCCATCGTGGTGGTGGAGAACGTCGAGCGCCACATCGAGCTCGGCGCGACGCCGCTGGAGGCGGCGCACCTGGCGATGAAGGAAGTGTCCGGGCCGATCATCGCGATCGCGCTGGTGCTGTGCGCCGTGTTCGTGCCGATGGCCTTCCTCACCGGCGTCACCGGCCAGTTCTACAAGCAGTTCGCGGTCACCATCGCCATCTCCACGGTGATCTCGGCGATCAACTCGCTGACCCTGTCGCCGGCGCTGGCCGCGATCCTGCTGAAGTCGCACGACGCGCCGAAGGACCGGCCGACGCGGCTGATCGACCGGCTCTTCGGCTGGGTGTTCCGGCCGTTCAACCGCTTCTTCAAGCGCAGCTCCGAGCGCTACGAGACGGTGGTGTCGCGCTCGGTGGGCCGCCGCGGCCTGGTGTTCGCGGTCTACGCGGTGCTGCTGGTGGGCGCGGCGGTGATGTTCAACGCCGTGCCCGCGGGCTTCATCCCGGTGCAGGACAAGCTGTACGTGATCGCGGGCGTGAAGATGCCGGAGGGCGCGTCGATCGAGCGCACCGACGCGGCGCTGAAGAAGATGGCCGCGCTGGCGCAGGCGACCGACGGCGTCGCCAGCGAGGTCGCCTTCCCGGGCCTCAACCCGCTGCAGTTCACCAATACGCCGAACAATGGCGTGGCGTTCTTCACCCTGGACCCGTTCAGCGAACGCTCGCGCACCGCCGCCGAAATCACCGCCGAGCTCAACCAGAAGTTCGCGAGTATCCAGGAGGGCTTCACCTTCGCCTTCATGCCGCCGCCGATCCAGGGCCTCGGCAACGGGTCGGGCTGGTCGCTGTTCGTCGAGGACCGCACACGCCTGGGGTACGGCGAGCTGCAGAACGCGGTGCAGGCCTTCCAGGGCGCGGCGGCGCAGACGCCGGGGCTCGGTTACCCGATCAGCAGCTACCAGGCGAACGTGCCGCAACTCGACGCCGACGTCGACCGCGAGAAAGCGAAGGCGCAGGGCGTGCCGCTGACCGAGCTGTTCGACACCCTGCAGACCTACCTCGGCTCGGCCTACGTCAACGACTTCAACATGTTCGGCCGCACCTGGCAGGTGATCGCGCAGGCGGACGGGCAATTCCGCGACGAGGTCTCCGACATCGCCAACCTGCGCACGCGCAACGCCGCTGGCGAAATGGTGTCGGTGGGCTCGATGGTGGACGTGCGCCAGACCTACGGGCCGGACCCGGTGATCCGCTTCAACGGCTACCCGGCGGCGGACCTTCTGGGCGAGGCCGATCCGCGGCTGATGTCGTCCGGCGAGGCCATGGCCGCGGTGACCGCACTGGCCGCACAGGCGCTGCCTGCCGGCATGGGCATCGGCTGGAGCGACCTCAGCTACCAGCAGAACACCCAGGGCGGCGCGGCGCTGGTGGTGTTCCCGCTCGCGGTGCTGCTGGCGTTCCTGGTGCTGGCCGCGCTGTACGAAAGCTGGACGCTGCCGCTGGCGGTGATCCTGATCGTGCCGATGACGCTGCTGTCGGCACTGTTCGGGGTGTGGCTGGCCGGCGGAGACAACAACGTGTTCGTGCAGGTCGGGCTGGTGGTGCTGATGGGCCTGGCGTGCAAGAACGCGATCCTGATCGTCGAGTTCGCGCGCGAGCTGGAGATGCAGGGCCGCTCGATCGTGGAGGCGGCACTGGAAGCCAGCCGCCTGCGCCTGCGCCCGATCGTCATGACCTCGGTCGCCTTCATCGCCGGCACCGTGCCGCTGGTGCTGTCGTCCGGCGCCGGCGCCGAGGTGCGGTCCATCACGGGCATCACCGTGTTCGCCGGGATGCTCGGGGTGACCATGTTCGGCCTGTTCCTGACGCCGGTGTTCTACGTCGCGCTGCGCAAGCTGGTGACGCGTCGGGACGTGGCCCGCGCACAGCCGGCGGCGGGGGTGGCGCATGCGTGAGCGCAGCCTGGAAATTCCGTCGCTGGACGAGCTCCGGCGCGTGTTCGGCGAGGACCGAGCCGACGGCAACGCCGGAAGCGGTGAAGCACGCGACGGCGGCGACCAAAGCGACAACGACACCGACAACGATTGACCCACGGCCCGCGGGCCGCCTGCAGCGCGAACGCTGCGCGGCCCGCCCATTCCCGAAGAGAAAGGAAACCGCAATGAACAGCCCCACCCGCATCGCGCTCGTCACCGGCGCCACCCGTGGCATCGGCCTGGAAACCGTGCGCCAGCTGGCCGAGGCCGGCGTGCACACCCTGCTGGCCGGGCGCGACCCGGCCCGGGCCGGGGCCGCCGCCCACGCTTTGCAGGCCGACGGCCTGCCGGTCGAGGCCATCGTCCTCGACGTCACCGATGCCGCCAGCATCGACGCGGCCGCGCGCACCATCGAGGACCGCCACGGCCGCCTCGACATCCTGGTCAACAACGCCGGCATCGCGATCGACGATGGGCAGAAGGGCACCGCCGGGCAGTCGCTGGAGACCTGGCGCACGACGTTCGACACCAACCTGTTCGGCCTGGTGGCGACCACCCAGGCGCTGCTGCCGCTGCTGCGGAAGTCCGCATCCGGCCGCATCGTCAACGTCTCCAGCCTGCTGGGGTCGATCGCCCAGCACCAGGATCCGGCGTCCTTCATCTACGCGATGAAGGGCATCCCCGCCTACAACGTGTCCAAGACCGCGGTGAACGCGTGGACCGTGCACCTGGCGCACGCGCTCGAGGACAGTGGCATCAAGGTCAACACCATCCATCCCGGCTACGTGCGCACCGACATGAACAAGGCCGGCGACGAGCAGAACGGCGAGCTCGAGGTCGCCGATGGGGCACGCACGAGCGTGCGCCTGGCGTTGATCGACGACGACGGCCCGACCGGGGGCTACTTCTACGGTGACGAGGCGCTGCCATGGTGACCCGGCTCGCGATCACCGCGCTGGCGAGTGCGCTGCTCGCCGCCTGCGCCGTCGGCCCCGACTACGTGCGGCCGGACGTGCCCGTGCCGGAGCGTTTCTTGCGTGCCGAACCGGTGCCGGTGACCGCTGTGACCGGCACCAAGGCCGCGACAGCGGCCGACACCGGCGCAATCGCGGGCGCGCCGGCGCCCGGTGCCGATGCTTCGCCGGCCATCGCGCCCGACGAGGAGTTCTGGCGCGGCTTCGGCGATCCGCTGCTGACGCGCCTGGTGGAGGACGCGCTGGCCGCCAACCACGATCTCCACATCGCGCTGTCGCGCTACGACCGGGCCAATGCGCTGCTGCGCGAATCGCGCTTCGACCGGCTGCCGACGATCACCGCGTCCGGCACCGCCAGCGAGTCGCGCGCCAGCGCCGACCAGGCGCCCGGCGTGGGCCGCGCCGACCGCGACACCGAGTCCCATGACGCCTCCATCGTCGCCGGCTGGGAACTGGACCTGTTCGGCCGCATCCGTCGCAACGTCGAGTCCCAGCGCGCCGATGCCGAAGCCAGTGCCGCCGACCTGCATGCGACCCAGGTGGTGATCGCCGCCGAAGTCGCGCGTGGCTACGTGGAGCTGCGCGGGCTGCAGGAGCGCCTGCGCGTGGCCCGCGCCAACGCCGACAACCAGCGCGAGACCCTGCGCCTGGTGGACGCCCGGCTGGACGCGGGTCGCGGCACCGGGTTCGACGCCGCCCGTGCCCGCGCGCAGCTGGAGACCACGCAGTCGCGGGTGCCGGCGCTCGAAGCCGCGGTGGCGGTCACCATGCATCGCCTGGCGGTGCTGACCGGGCGTACGCCGGACGCACTGGTGCACGCGCTGGAGACGCCGGTGCCGCTGCCGGCCCTGCCCGCGCGCCTGGATCCCGGCACGCCCGGCGAGCTGTTGCGCCGGCGCCCCGACGTGGCCGCCGCCGAGCGCCGCCTGCACGGGGCCACCGCGCGCATCGGCGTGGCCACGGCCGACCTGTTCCCGCGCTTCACCCTGGGCGGGCTGATCGGCAGCCAGGCGATCGACACCGGCGACCTGTTCGAACGCGCCAGCGAGACGCGGCTGGTCACGCTCGGCATCGACTGGTCGTTCCTGGACATCGGCCGGGTGCGGGCGCGCATGGCGGCGGCCGATGCCGACGCGGCGGGCGAACTCGCGCGCTACGAGCAGGCCGTGCTGGTGGCGCTGGAGGACACCGAGAACGCGCTGGTGCGCCTGGCGCGCACGCGCACCGAGGACGGCCACCTGGAACGTGCGGCGCTCGACGGCACGCGCGCGGCGGAACTGGCGCGCATCCGCTTCGAGGCCGGTGCCGCGGACCTGTTCGAGGTGCTTGACGCCGAGCGCACGCAGCTGCAGGCGCAGGACGCGTTCGCCGATGCGCGCATGCGCAGCGCTGCCGGCGCGGTCGCGGTGTACAAGGCGCTCGCCGGCGGCTGGCCGCAGCGGATGCCGGCCGCGGTGGCCGCCGCGGGCGGGTGAGCGCGGCAGTCCACGGGGGCCGGTGGAGTACGATGGCCGGCCCCCATTCCGCGAGTCGCGCCGTGGCCGACGCCCCCGACACTCCCACCCGCGAAGAGGCCGAGGCGGCCGTGCGCACGCTGCTGCGCTGGTCCGGCGACGACCCCGCGCGCGAGGGCCTGCTCGACACCCCGCGCCGCGTGGTCGATGCCTACCGCGACTGGTTCAGCGGCTACGGCGACGACCCGCGCGAGTACCTCGAGCGCACCTTCGAGGAGGTCGCGGGCTACGACGAGATGATCGTGCTGCGCGACATCGAGTTCGAGAGCCACTGCGAGCACCACATGGCGCCGATCATCGGCAAGGCGCACGTGGGCTACCTGCCCGCGGGCAAGGTGGTGGGCATCAGCAAGCTCGCGCGGGTGGTCGAGACCTACGCCCGGCGCTTCCAGGTGCAGGAGAAGATGACCGCGCAGGTCGCGCAGGTGATCCAGGACGTGCTGCAGCCGCGCGGCGTCGGCGTGGTGATCGAGGCCGCCCACGAGTGCATGACCACCCGCGGCATCCACAAGCGCGGCGTGAGCATGGTCACCTCGAAGATGCTCGGCGGCTTCCGCGACGACGCGCGCACGCGCGCGGAGTTCCTGCGCTTCATCCGCGGCGCGGCGTAGCGTCCCCACCCTCGGGTTTCCACCAGCTTCCGGCTGCGGTCCGGCCTGCCGAGGATGTAGGTCCTGGTCAGGCGTGGAGTGCCTTGTCATGAGCGATGGCAGCGAGGGCGTTGGCGGCAGCGGCGGCGGCAATGGCGGTGCGGGCAGCGCCGGCCTCGGCAGCGACGGACTGGGCAATGCGGCCGACAGCGTCTCCGGCGCGCTGGGGCAGGCGGCGGATGCACTGTCGGAGGCGGTGTCCTCGGCGCTGGGCGCGGTGGCCGACGCCGCCGGCCTGGGCGATGCCCTCGGGCAGCTCGGCGACATGCTCGGCGTCGATGCCCGCGACCTGCAGGGCCTGGTGGGGGCGGCGATGCTGGGCGCCATCACCGGCGGCCTGCCGGGTGCGATCGCGGCGGTGGCGAATGGCTTGCTCGGCGGCTCGATCACGTCGGCGGCACGCGACTCCGTGTCGTCCAACCTGCCGGCATCGATGCAGCCGCTGGCGAACCTGGCCATCGACGCCTTCGCCGGCAGGATCCCGGGCGCGGCGTCGTCGACCAGCCTCCAGGGCGTGCTCGACACCCTCGGCAGCGGCGTGCTCGGCAACGGCCGCGCCTCGATCGGCGACCTCGGCGCGGTGGCGCGCGCGCTGGACGATGTGTCGCAGGCGGCACGCACCGCCATCGACGCCACCACGCGCGGCGACTTCGGCTCCGCGATCGACGCCGCCACCGCGCTCGACGGCGTGCTCGGCAGCCAGTTCGCGCAGGGCCGTGGCGTGGTCGCCGATGTCGCCGGCATGGTCGGCGCCGGCAATGGCGCCTACCCGGGCGGCGATCGTGGCGCCTTCGGCAACGCGGTGGAAGCGATGGCGCTGGCCACCTCGCGGGTTCTGGGCGGCCGATAGCACTGGCGGCATGCCCGCGAGCTCCTCCCGGGCCCCGGCAATGACGGACTTCTCACGCGCGCCGGCATAGCGTCGGCTCGCGGAAGACGCGCCGGGGCGCGTGGCGGAAGCGGGCAGCGATGCCCGCTTCGTCGTTCCGCGGCCCGGCAGCTGCCGGAACCGACGCCGAGGAGCCGCATGAGCGAGGATGCCGACGACCCCTGCCGCCAGGCCGCCGAGGAGGCGGGCCTGGTGTATGTCAGCGACACCGAACCGGGCATCACCCGTCGCCGTGCCGGCCCCGGCTTCAGCTACTGCAACCCCGACGGCACGGTGGTCCGCGACGCCGCGACGCTGGCGCGGATCCGTGCGCTGGCGATCCCGCCGGCGTACACCGACGTCTGGATCTGCCGCCGCGCCAATGGCCATGTGCAGGCGACGGGCCGCGATGCGCGCGGCCGCAAGCAGTACCGCTACCACCCGGAGTGGAGCGAGACCCGCGGCAACGGCAAGTTCGAGCGCACCATCGCCTTCGGCGAGGCGTTGCCGCGCCTGCGCCGGCGCCTGCGTGCGGACCTGAAGCTGCCGGGCTGGCCGCAGGCCAAGGTGGTGGCGATCGTCGTCGCGCTGATGGGCGAAACGCTGGTGCGCGTGGGTAACGACAGCTATGCGCGCAGCAACAGGTCCTACGGGCTCACCACGCTCCGCGACCGCCACGTGCAGTTCCTCGCCGGCGGCCGCGCGCGGCTGCAGTTCCGCGGCAAGGGCGGCCTGGAACACGACATCGCCGTTGACGACCGGCGCCTGGCCAAGCTGGTGCGCGGCTGCCAGCAGTTGCCCGGGCAGACCCTGTTCCAGTACCGGGACGACGACGGGAACCTGCGCCCGGTGAGTTCCGGGATGGTCAACGACTACCTGCGCGAGGCGATGGGCGAGGACTTCACCGCCAAGGATTTCCGGACCTGGGGCGGCACCCTGCAGGCGTTCCGCTGCTTCGCGGCCACGCCGTTGCCCGAACCCGGCCGCGACGGGGTGCCGAGCGAACGCGCGCTCGCCTCGACGCAGACGCTGGTGATCAGGGAAGTGGCGTCGCTGCTGGGCAATACCGTGTCGGTGTGCCGCAAGGCCTACATCGACCCGGCGGTGTTCGCGGCGTGGCGCGAAGGCCGCCTGGCGCGTGCGGCGGAAGGCGCGCGCGGGCAACGGCAGTGGGAGCAGGCCACCCTGAGGTTCCTGCGCGACGTGCGCCGCGCGGCCAGGCGCGACGCGCGCAAGGCCGGTGCCCGCAAGGCTGGAACGCGCCCGGCGCGAGCACGCTGAGGCCGGCAAAAAAAATCCCGCCCTTCCGCTCAGGAAGGACGGGAATCGACTTCACCCTGGGAGAGAGAGAGGACGCTTGCGCGTCAGGTTTCAGGGGTTGCCGTCGTGGGATCGGTGGGGTCGGTGCTCGAGGGCGGGATTTCCGGCGACGTCGGCGGGACCTGGGTGGGATCGGTCGGCGGCAGCGTCGGATCCACCGGCGGCGGCATCGACGGATCCATCGGATTGGTCGGGTCGGCCGGGTCGGTCGGGGTCATGGGGTCGGTGGTCGGATCCGTCATCGGGTCGGCCGGTGCCGGCGAGGTCATGGGATCGGTGGCCGGCGCCGTGTCCTGCGCCGACGGGGTGGCCGGCTCGTATGCGTCCTCCGGTCGGCTGCAGGCCGACAGGGCCAGCGAGATGGCGGCCACGGCGAGCAACGGGGTCAGGATCGGGCGCATGGCGGTGGCTCGTCTTGGGCTGGGGCACAGTCTCGCAACGCAGTTGTAGGGATCGCGTCGTTTTTCTGCTAACGAAGTGGTAGCAGGCGAGGCCTGCGTCGCCGTCAGCCGCAGCGCACGGCCGTGATGACGTTGTCCTTGTCGACGTCGAGGTTGAGGCGACCGGCGCGGTACTCCATGGTCACCATCTGCCCGGGCTTCAGCACCCGCACGCCATTGGCGCCGGACGCCGCGCGTGCCTGCTCGGCGATGTCCGCGGTCGCGACCCTGCCCACCAGCGACTGCGCGGCCTTGGCGTCGCAGGTGCCGGTGAAGGCGTCGCGCGGCTCTGCCGGGTCTACCACCGCCGGGGGTTCCGCGGCGTCGGCCGGGGGCAGGTCGCCGGCGACGTCCCGCGCCGGGGCGCACGCGGCAAGCGACAGCATCAGGATGGCGAGCGGCAGCACGGGGCGGAACGAGGGCATGGCGGACCTCCGGTGGGCATGGGCGCCACAGTGCGGGCCCGCCCGTATGGAGGACGTTAAACCGCGTGCAGGCGGTTCAGGCCGCGTCGGCCTCCGGTTCCGCCAGGCGCAGCATCAGCTGCGCGAGGGTCACCACGTCCTGGTGGTTGTGCGCGGCCACGCGGCGCAGGTTGGTCGCGGGCCCGCCGCGCAGGTACGACAGCCACGCCGCCGGTGCCTGCGACCCGGGCAGGTCGTCCTCGCGCAGGATCCGGAGCAGCTCGCGCTCCACCGTGGCCAGGCGGCAGTTCTCCCACACGCCGCGGTAGCGGCGGCGGGTGGGGAACAGCAGGTCGACGTGGTCGAGCCCGGCCAGCGGGTCGCCCATGCGCGCCAGCCGGTAGCGCGTCTTCAGCAGCGGTGCGTCGTAGCAGCGCCCGTTGTAACTGGACAGCACCGTCGACGGCGACAACCAAGATGCGAACGCGTCGAGCATCCCGCGCTCCGCGGCCATGGTGGTGATCAACAGCTGGCGGATGCGCAGGCCATCCCCGGCGACGGCGTCGTGGTGCCAGTCGGCGGCGCCGATCATGAAGGCGCGGGTGCCGGTGCCGCCGGCCAGCCCGGTGGTTTCGGTGTCGAAGAACAGCAGCGCGCGCGGATCGACGGCGTCGTCGCGTTTGGCGAACGCAAGCGGCACCGCGGCCCGGGGCGCGGGCAGCGGCATGTGCGCGGTGACCAGGCGCAGCCCGGGCGCGATCTCCTCGCCGGGCACGGCGCGGTCGACCGGGCCGCGCGGCGCAAGCGCGACGCGCTGGCGCACGCCGAGCAGGCGCCGCAGCGATTCGATGGACTGCGCGGCGGGCCGTTCGGGGAAGCGGCGCAGGGCGCCGGCGAGCGGTGGCGGCGCGGGTGCGGGCGGTGCCGCGTCGTTGGCCGGTGGCGGCGCCGCGCGTTCGACGGGTGCCGGGGCGCGCCCCGATACGGCGGCGCCCGCCTGCCCGCGCAGCAGGCGCAGGCGTTCCAGCGACACGCTCATGCGCCGCAGCCCCGTGTAGGAGCGGGGGGGGGGGGGCCGGCGGGGGGGGGGGGGGGGGGGGGGGGGGGCGCCGCGGCCCCCCCCCCGGGGGGGGCCCCGCCGGG
>JAYRUX010000018.1:0-62048 GCA_041918855.1 Luteimonas sp. | reverse complement strand
GGTTGCGCGCCGGGGCATCCCGGCGCGCGTGCATGCGTGGCCGCGTCAGGGCGAGGACGGCGCCTCGGGTGCCGCCGACACCCGGTACCAGTCGATCCGGCGCGTCGCCACCATCAGCCCGGCCAGGATCGCGAACAGCAGGCCGGCGCCCAGGACCAGGGCGTTGTCCTCCGACACCAGCAGGCCATAGAGCGCGGCGTACAGCAGGGCCAGCATCGCGGCGAAGCCGGCGCCGCGGGCACGGCTGTGCAGCACGTGCGCGAGGTAGTAGCCGAGCAGCCCGATGCACCCCACCGCAGCCACGACGTAGGCGACACCGAACGCCACGTGCTCCGACAGGCCCACCAGGAGCAGGAAGAAGATCGCCAGCGCCAGGCCCACCAGCACGTACTGGATCGGGTGGATGCGCAGCTGCTTGACCAGCTCGAACATGAAGAAGCCGACGAAGGTGAGCAGCACGAACAGCACGCCGTACTTGCTGGCACGGTCGGCCTGGGTATACGGGTTCACCGGGTCGAGCAGCGAGATGCCGATGGCGTCGAGGCCGCCGGAGGGCGCGCCGTCGCCCGCGCCCGCGCCGGCATCCGGCAAGCGGCGCCCCGCGAGGTACTGCGCCTGCGCACCGGTCGCCAGCGACGACACGTCCCATGTCGCGCGGAAGCCCCCCGACGCCACGTGCCGCTCGCGGGGAAGGAACGCGCCGTTGAACTGGGGGTGCGGCCAGGTCGAGGCGATGGCGATGCGGTTGTGCTTTCCGACCGGGGCGATCGCCAGCGACTCCGTGCCGCCCAGCGCGAGCTGGAGTTCGCTCGCCAGCGCCAGGCGCTGCCCGGCGCGCACCGGCGGCAGCGTCGCGTGCAGGCCGGGCGTGGCGCCGGCGCCGCCCTGTTCCAGCGCGACGCTGCGGCCGTCGATGCGCAAGGCAGGCGAACCCGCGAGCCCGCGCACGTCGCTGATGCCCCAGGCGATGCGCGGGCGGCCGATGCGCCGCGGTGCCAGCGCGTCGGCGTCCGCGGGCACGAGGAAGTCGAACCGCGCGGCCAGCTTCGCCTGCAGCTCGTACACCCGCACCTCGTGCAGGCCGCGGTTGCGGGTGGAAGGCAGCAGCTTGCCGTCGACGGCGAACGTGGTCGGGAACCATGTCCACTCGCGCTCGACCTCGCGGCGCACGCGGCGCAGCACGCCGCGGTCGTCGCGCTCCTCGACATCCACCGTCTCCACGTACGGCACGATGACCACCGGCCCGGCCAGCCCCTGGGCTCCGGCGTAGCTGGCGGTGACCGCGCGCACCGCGTCCAGCCGGTACGCCTGCCGCTCGTGGATGACGCCGCGGATCATCGACAGCGGGACCAGGATCGCCAGTGTCAGGCCGAGGACCATCAGGATCTTCAATGCAAGTTTCATCGCAGCCACCTCCGGGAGATGGCCGCAGCCTGCGCGGCGTGCGTGCGGGAACGATGGCGCGTGCGTGAAGCGGGGACGAAGTCGCCGGCTCAGGCCACGGGCAACCGCACCACCGCCTCCGTACCGCCGCCCGCGCGCGCGCGCAGCGTGGCGCTGCCGCCGTGCAGCGCCGCGACCTCGGCGACGAAGGGCAGCCCCAGGCCGCTGCTGCGGGCGCCGGACCCCGGGCGTGGCAGCGAATAGAAGCGCTCGAACACGCGCTCGCGCGCGTACTCCGGCACCCCGGGGCCGCGGTCGGCCACCACCAGCTCGACGCCATCGCCCGCCGCGCGCAGGTGGATCTCCACCACGCCGTCCGCCGGCGAGAAGTCGATGGCGTTGTCGAGCAGGTTGCCCAGCATCTGCCGCAGCAGGAAGGCATCGCCGCCGACTGGAGGCAGCGCCTCGTCGGCGTCCAGTACGCAGCGGATGCCGCTGGCCAGCAGGCGCGGGTGCGCCGACTCGACCAGTTCGCGCGCAAGCGCCACCAGATCCACCGGCGCCGGCTGCTCGATCCGCTGCCGGTGCTCCACCGCCGCCAGCGCCAGCAGCTTGTCGACCATGCCGGCGATGCGCTCGCTCTGCGCACCGATGCTGGCGGCGAAGCGCGCGCGGTCGGCTTCCGGCAGCGGCGACTCCAGCAGTTCCGCGGCACCGCGGATGGCGGCCAGCGGGCTCTTCAGCTCGTGGGTCAGGGTCAGCACGTACTGTTCGACGTACTGGCGGCCCTCCAGGCGCTCGCGCATAGTTTCCAGCGCGTGGCCGAGTTCCGCGAATTCGCCGGCGCTGTCGGGCAGCGGCGCGCGGGTGCCGGCGGTGACGGCGTCCGCATAGGCGCGCAGGCCCGCCAGCTGCCGCGACAGCCACCACGCCGCCAGCAGCCCGATCGCGAACGCGGCGCCGAGCAGCACCAGCCCCCAGCGCAGGATCACGGCTTCGCTTCGTTCGATGAAGGGCGCGATGGCGCGGTTGGGCTTGGACACGGTGAGCACGCCGGCGATCGCGCCGTCGGCATCGCGGATCGGTGCCGCGACGTGCATCACCGAGCTGTCCTCGTCGGCCGGGTCGCTGCGCGTGGAGCGGGCGCCGTATTCGCCGCGCAGCGTGCGCCGGACGTCGTTCCAGCGGGAATTGTCCCGGCCCCGGTCCAGCCCGGCCGAATCGAAGACGACGATGCCGCGGGCATCGGTGACGGTCACGCGGTAGCTCGCCGCACGTTTCTCGAAGCCCCAGATCTCGGCGCCGATGTCGCGCCCGGCGAGCGCGCGCACGCGGGTGGCAAAACGGCCGTCGTCGATGCGCCCTGCCAGCAGGTCGTCGGTGGCGAGCTCGGCGAGGATGTTGGCGGTATCGACCAGGGTGTCCTCCATCGCCTGGCGCACGCCCGGCTTCACCTCGCGGACGAACACCTGCACCAGCAGCAGCGCCGCCAGCGCGACGATGGCGAAGTAGCCCAGCAGGATCCGCAGGCCGATGCGCACGCCGGTCAGCCCGCGTCGAGCGAATACCCGACGCCACGGTGCGTGCGCACCGGATCGGCATCCGGATCCACCTGGCGCAGCTTCGCGCGCAGGGTCTTGACGTGGGTGTCCACGGTGCGCTCGCCGCTGTCGAGCGCGCCCTCCCACACCCGGTCCAGCAATTGCGCGCGGCCCAGGATGGCGCCGGGCCGGCGCAGCAGTTCGGCCAGCAGGCCGTACTCGTAGCGGGTGAGGTCGAGCAGCTGGCCGCGGTAGCGGATCCGCCGCGCCGCGGGTTCGTGCTCGAATCCGCCGTGGCGCTGCACGGGGTCGACGGCCCCTGCGGCCGGATGACGGCGCAGGCGGGCGCGCACGCGCGCGGCGAGTTCGCGCGGCGAGAACGGCTTGGCGAGGTAGTCGTCGGCGCCGATCTCCAGGCCCAGCACGCGGTCGAACTCGTCGTTGCGCGCGGTGAGGAACACCACCGGCACCGCGCTGAACGCCCGCAGCTCGCGGCAGACATCGAAGCCGCTGCGGTCGGGCAGCCCCACATCGAGCACCACCAGGTCGATCCCGCCCGCGCGCACCCGCTCCAGCGCGTCGCCGCCCAGCAGGCAGTGCTCGACGACGTGGCCGTCCGCGCGCAGCGCGTAGAGCACGGTCTCGGCGATCGCAGGCTCGTCTTCGACGACCAGGATGTGCGGCATGGGCTTCGTCGGCGCGGGCTGGCGGCAGCATAGCCGCTCGCACGCGCCACCACCGCTGCGTCTATCCTGTGGCGATGAATTACCGCCACGCCTTCCACGCCGGCAACCATGCCGATGTCCTCAAGCACGTGGTGCTGCTCGCGCTCTGCGAGGCGCTGGTGGCGAAGCCGGCGCCGGTGTTCGCCCTCGACACCCATGCCGGGCGTGGCGTCTACCGGCTGAAGTCCAGCAGCGCGCAGCGCACCAACGAGTCGGCGGACGGGATCGCCCGGCTGCAGGCCGAGGCGCCGCGCGAGCCTGCGGTCGCGCGTTACCTGGCCGCGGTGCGCAGCTGTCGCGACCGCCTCGGCCACGACGCGTACCCGGGCTCGCCCTGGCTGCTGGCGCACGCGCTGCGCGCCGGCGACCGTATCGCATGCTGCGAGCTGCAGCCGGTGGAAGCGGCGGCGCTGAAGGCCAACTTCGCCGCGGAACCCAGGGTGCAGGCCTTCGAGCGCGACGGCTATGCCGCCATGCGCGCCCTGCTGCCGCCGCGCGACGGCGCCACCCGCTTCGGCCGCGGCCTGGTGCTGCTGGACCCGCCCTACGAGAGCCAGCTGGCCGAGTTCGACACCGCCATCGCCGCATTGCGCGAAGGCCTCGCGCGCTGGCCGCAGGGCACGTTCGCACTGTGGTACCCGATCAAGCTGCGCCGCTCGCTGGCGCCGTTCCACCGCCGTGCCGCGACGCTGCCGGGCAAGTCGGTCCTGGCCGCGGAACTGATGGTGCGCCCGGACGACTCGCCGCTGCGGATGAACGGCAGTGGCATGCTCCTGGTCAACCCGCCGTGGAAGCTCGATGCCACCCTGCGCCCGGCACTCGCCGCGCTGGTGTCGGCGCTCGGGGAGCGCGGTGCGGGCAGCCGGGTCGACTGGCTCCAGGCCCCGCCATAGTCCCTGGCGGCGACGGCCGCGTCGACGCGTCGGCACCATGTGTATCGGGGCTTCACCCCCTGCGTGCCAGCATTCACGGCATGGTCGCCCGCAACCGCCTTCCCCCGTGGCACGAGGAACTCCGCCTCGACAATGGCCGCGACGTGTTGATCCGGCCGATCCGGCCCGACGACGCCTCGACGCTGCGCGCCGGTTTCGACCTGCTCGCACCCGATGAACTCCGCCAGCGGTTCCTGCAGGCCTCCGGCGAGCTGTCGCCGGATGCCGCCCGCCAGCTGACCCGCCCGGACCCGCGCTCCGAGTTCGTGCTGGTGGTCGCCGAGCCGCTGCCGCCGGGCGAGGCCCTGATCGGCGCGATCGCGCGCGCCGCGATCGTCGACGGGTCCCGCGACGCCACCTTCTCGATCCTGGTCAGCCACCACGTCGCCGGTATGGGCCTGGGGCGTCACCTGGTGCGTCGCCTGGTGCGCTGGGCGCGCGGCAAGAAGCTCGTCCGCCTGCACGGCGACGTGCTGGCCGACAACAGCCCGATGCTGTCGCTGGTGGAGTCGATGGGCTTCCGCCATGAGCCGGGCGACAGCCCCGGCCTGGTGCGGGTGGTCCTGGACCTGGCCCCGGAGTGAGCCCCGGGGCTGCGCCCCGCCCCGCGTCCGGGAGCACCCGGACGACGGACGCGGAGTCCGGATCGGCTAAAATCGCCGGCTCGATGCCGACACCTCCCCTCCCCGTCCCGCCGCTGCCACGGCCCGGCCAGGCGCGCGCCTACTGGCGTGCACCCGGCAGCGCCAGCGCGCTCGCCTGGGCCGTCGCCGGCGCCGCGAAGGCGCACGGATCCGCCCTGCTGGTGGTCACGCGCGACAACCACACCGCGCACCAGGCCGAGGTCGACCTGCGCACCCTGCTCGGCAGTGCCGCCACGGCGGACGACGGCATGCTGCCGGTGCTGCCGTTCCCGGACTGGGAGACGCTGGCGTACGACCGGTTCAGCCCGCACCCGGACATCGTCTCCCGGCGCCTGGCCACGCTGCACCGCCTGCCGACCCTCGAGCGCGGCATCGTCATCGTGCCGGTGCAGACGCTCATGCAGCGGCTGCCGCCGCTGTCCTACGTGGTCGGGAACACCTTCGACGTCGCCGTGGGGCAGCGCCTGGCGCTCGACGCCGAGAAGCGGCGCCTGGAATCCGCCGGCTACCGCCACGTGCCGCAGGTCTTCGAACCCGGCGACTTCGCCGTGCGCGGCGGCCTGCTCGACGTGTTCCCGATGGGCGCCGAGATGCCGTACCGGGTGGAACTCTTCGACGACGCCATCGACACCATCCGCGCCTTCGATCCCGAGACCCAGCGTTCGCACGACAAGATCGAGGCGGTGCGGCTGTTGCCCGGGCGCGAGGTGCCGCTGGACGCGGCCGCGACCGAGCGCGCGATGGCGGCGCTGCGCGAGCGCTTCGACATCGACACCCGCCGCAGCTCGCTGTTCCAGGACCTCAAGGCCGGCCTGGCGCCGTCGGGCATCGAGTACTACCTGCCGCTGTTCTTCGACGGCACCTCCACCCTGTTCGATTACCTCGGCCCCGGCACGCTGCCGCTGCTGGGACCGGGCGTGTCCGATGCCGCGGACCACTTCTGGGTACAGACCGGCGAGCGCTACGAGCAGCGCCGGCACGACATCGAGCGCCCGCTGCTGGCGCCCGACGCGCTGTTCCTGTCGCCCGAGGCGCTGCGCGAGCGGCTCAACCGCGGCAACCGGATCGAGGTCTGCAACCCGGACCACGCGCGCCATGGCGAGGCCGCGCCGCTGGGCCTGCAGCCGGCGCCCGACCTGCCGCTGACCGTCCGCGACACCGGCTCGGCCGCGGCGCTGAAATCGTTCCTGTCCAGCTATCCGGGCCGGGTGCTGGTGGCCGCGGATTCCGCCGGGCGCCGCGAGGCGCTGGTGGACGTGCTGCGCGCGGCGGACCTGTCGCCGACCGTGGTGCCGGGCTTCCCGGAATTCGTCGCCGGCGAGGCAGCGCGGTTCGCCATCGCGGTGGCGCCGCTCGACAACGGCTTCGCGATCGAGGACCCGCCGCTTGCGGTCCTGACCGAGCGCCAGCTGTTCCCCGAACGCGCCGCGCAGCCGCGCCGGCGCAAGCGCGCCGGACGCGAACCCGACGCCATCGTCCGCGACCTGGGCGAACTGTCCGAGGGCTCGCCGATCGTCCACGAGGATCACGGTGTCGGCCGCTACCGCGGCCTGGTGACGCTGGAGGCCGGCGGCCAGCCCGGCGAGTTCCTCGAGATCGAATACGCCAAGGGCGACCGCCTGTACGTGCCGGTGGCCCAGCTGCACCTCATCAACCGCTATTCCGGCGCCTCGCCGGAGACGGCGCCGCTGCACTCGCTGGGCGGCGAGCAGTGGACCAAGGCCAAGCGCAAGGCCGCGGAAAAGGTCCGGGACGTGGCCGCGGAACTGCTCGAGATCCAGGCCAAGCGGCAGTCGCGCGCGGGGCTCGCGCTCGATCTCGACCGCTCGATGTACGAGCCGTTCGCAGCCGCCTTCCCGTTCGAGGAGACGCCGGACCAGCACAGCGCGATCGAGGCGGTGCTGCGCGACCTGCAGTCGGCGCAGCCGATGGATCGCGTGGTCTGCGGCGATGTCGGCTTCGGCAAGACCGAGGTGGCGGTGCGCGCGGCGTTCGTCGCCGCCACCTCCGGCAAGCAGGTCGCCGTGCTGGTGCCGACGACGCTCCTGGCCGAGCAGCACTACCGCACCATGGCCGACCGCTTCGCCGACTGGCCCATCCGGGTGGAAGTGCTGTCGCGCTTCAAGACGGCGAAGGAGATCAAGGCCGAGATCGCGAAGATCGCCGACGGCACGCTCGACGTCATCGTCGGCACCCACCGCCTGCTGCAGAAGGACGTCAAGTTCAAGGACCTGGGCCTGGTCATCGTCGACGAGGAGCAGCGTTTCGGCGTTCGCCAGAAGGAGGCGCTGAAGGCGCTGCGCGCCAACGTCCACCTCCTGACACTGACCGCCACGCCGATCCCGCGCACGCTCAACATGGCGATGGCCGGCCTGCGCGACCTCGCCATCATCGCCACGCCACCGGCGCACCGGCTGGCGGTGAAGACCTTCGTGGTGCCCTGGGACGACGACCAGCTGCGCGAGGCCTTCCAGCGTGAACTCGCACGCGGCGGCCAGGTGTACTTCCTGCACAACGACGTCGAGTCGATCGGCCGCATGCAGCGCGAGCTCGAGGCGCTGGTGCCGGATGCCCGCATCGGCGTCGCCCACGGGCAGATGCCCGAGCGCGAGCTGGAAAAGGTGATGCTGGACTTCCACAAGCAGCGCTTCAACGTGCTGCTGTGCTCGACCATCATCGAGTCCGGCATCGACATCCCCAACGCCAACACCATCATCATCAACCGCGCCGACCGCTTCGGCCTGGCGCAGCTGCACCAGCTCCGCGGCCGCGTCGGGCGCTCGCACCACCGGGCCTACGCCTACCTGGTGATCCCCGACGCACGCTCGATCTCGGCCGACGCCCGCAAGCGCCTGGACGCGATCGCGGCGATGGACGAGCTGGGCGCCGGCTTCACCCTCGCCACCCACGACCTCGAGATCCGCGGCGCTGGCGAACTGCTGGGCGAGGACCAGAGCGGGCAGATGGCCGAGGTCGGCTTCAGCCTCTACACCGAGCTGCTGGAGCGCGCGGTGCGCTCGATCAAGCGCGGCCAGCTGCCGGACGTGGACGGCACCACCGCGCGCGGCGCCGACGTCGAGCTCAACGTCGCCGCGCTGATCCCGGACGATTACCTGCCCGACGTGCACACCCGGCTGACGCTGTACAAGCGGATCAGCGCCGCGCGCGATGCCGCCGCCCTGCGCGAGCTGCAGGTGGAGATGATCGACCGCTTCGGCCTGCTGCCGGACCCGGCGCGCTACCTGTTCGCCACCGCGGAACTCAAGCTCCTCGCCACCGACCTCGGCATCCGCAAGCTCGACCTCGGGCCCAACGGCGGCCGCGTGCAGTTCGCGGAGAAGCCGAACATCGACCCGATGGCGATCATCCGCATGATCCAGTCGCAGCCCGCGCTCTACCAGATGGACGGGCCGGACAAGCTGCGGGTGAAGGTGCCGATGCCGGAAGCGGCCGACCGCTTCAACACCGCGCGCGGCCTGCTCGCGACCCTGCGCGCCTGAGCCGCGCGCGGCCTGCCGTGCCCGGCCCGGCCCCGCGCATGCAGCTCGTCCTCCTGTGCATCCTGTCGCTGCTGGCGTTCGCCGGCAATTCGCTGCTGGCGCGCCTGGCGCTGGCGCACACCGCCATCGACCCGGCCACCTTCACCAGCCTGCGGCTGGTCGCCGGCGCCGTCGTGCTCTGGTGGCTGGTGCGATCGCGGTCCACTGGCGATGGCCACGCATCCACCCCGGCTGCGGACTGGCCCTCGGCATTCGCCCTGTTCGCCTACGCCGCGGCGTTCTCGTTCGCGTACGTGGCGATGTCCGCCGGCACCGGCGCGCTGCTGCTGTTCGGTGCGGTCCAGGCCACCATGCTCGGCGTCGGACTCTGGCGCGGCGAGCGCTTCTCGGCAGCACAGTGGGTGGGCCTCGCGTTCGCCCTCGCCGGCCTGGTCGCGCTGCTGCTGCCCGGGGTCGATCGCCCACCAGCGGCGGCGGCCGGGCTGATGGCGACGGCGGGCGCGGCGTGGGGCGTGTATTCCTTGCGCGGCGCGCGGGCGTCGCAGCCGCTGCGCGCCACCGCCGGCAACTTCGCCCGCGCCGCGCCGCTGGCGATCGTGCTCAACCTGGCGCTGCTGGCCGACGCCCGCGTCGATGCCGGCGGCGCGGCCTGCGCCATCGCCTCCGGCGCGGTCACCTCCGGCCTCGGCTACGCGGCGTGGTACGCGGTGCTGCCACGCCTGCCGGCGATGCCGGCGTCGGTGGTCCAGCTCGCCGTGCCCGTGGTCACGGCGATGGGAGCGGTCATGCTCCTGGGCGAAGCCGTCGGCCTGCGCCTGGTGCTGTGCTCGGCCGCGGTCCTCGGCGGCGTGCTGCTCGTGGTGGCGACGCGCGCGCGACGACGCGTCCCCTGATCACTCCTGCGAGCGCTTGACCGGTCCCGCGCCCTGGGCGGCGTCGGCGACGCGCCACAGGTACAGGCTGGCATAGGTGCGGTACGGGCCCCAGCGCTCGCCGCGCTCCAGCAGCGCCTTCGGTGTCGGCATCGCGTCGGCCTTGTCCACCACCTGCACGCCCTTGCGGATGCCGAGGTCGTCGACCGGCAGCACGTCGGGCCTGCCGAGCCGGAACATGAGCATCATCTCCACCGTCCAGCGGCCGATCCCGCGCACCGGCACCAGCGCCGCGACGATGGCGTCCTGGTCCATGGTCGACATCCGCCGGAGCGAAGGGATCTCGCCGGCGGCCTCGCGCCGCGCGAGGTCGCGCAGGGCGAGCGTCTTGTTGCCGGACACGCCGCAGGCGCGCAGCGCCGCATCGTCGATGCGGTCCAGGGTGTCGCAGTGGAAGCGCGTGTCCCCGATCGCCGCTTCCACGCGGCCGACGATCGTGGCCGCGGCCTTGCCGCTCAGCTGCTGGTAGAGGATCGCGCGTGCCAGCGCGTCCACCGGGTCGAACGGGCGGCGCCAGCGCGGATCGGGCGGGATCGGCCCAATGCGGCGCATCCAGGCCGCGAGCCGGCGGTCGCGTCGCTGCAGCCACGCATGCGCCGCATCGGTGTCGAACCCGCGGGCGTGGCGCGGCACGCCTCAGCCCCGCGCCATGTCGACGGCGCGCAGCAGCCAGCCCGCGATCATCAGCATGCCTCCCGCCGGTGCAAGCCGCGTCGGCCAGCCGAACGCATGCGCCCCAGCGAGCGACCCCGCGAACAGCAGCACGCCGGCCAGCAGCATCCACAGCGAGGCACGCCCGAGGGCGCGGGTCGCGTGCGGCGCGAGCGCGGCCAGCGCGAGGCCGTGGCCGAAGGCGAACGCCGCCGCCAGCGACAACCGCCGCCCGGCATCGGCATCCGCCGCATGCGAGGCATAGGCGCCGAGCGCCACGGCGCAGGCGGCGAGCACCGCACCCGAGGCGGCGAGCACCCGTGCCGGCACGGCCGGCCCGCTCAAGGCCGGGGCCCACAACGCGGCACGCCGCATCCAGGGATGCGGCGTGCCGGGGACCACCGTTGCATCGGAGCGGACGTGGGACTCAGTCCTTGACGTCCCAGAACACGTCGTACTCGCCCTCGGCGGTGAACGCCGCGTCGATGCCGTTCTTGTAGTGCTCGTACGGGCGGCTGGTGACTTCGTGGCCCTGGGTGACGGCCCAGGCGCGCAGCGCATTGCGGACGTTGTCCAGCTCGGCCATGAAGCCGACGTAGGACGCGCGCGCGGCACGGCGCGGGGCGGTCTGGACGTAGGTGACCGGACCCTGGAGCTTGAGGTTCTCGAGCGGCGGCTCGGCACCGGCGGGCGCCGGCGTCGCGGCGGCCGCGTCCTCGCCTGCCGCTTCGGTCGCCTCGCCCGCCTCGTCCGCGGCCTCGTTGGTTTCGTCGGCCTCGTCGGCCGCCTCGTCGCCCGCACCGCCACCGGCCTTGCGACGCACGACCTGCGCGACCTCGAAGGTGTAGGTCTCGCGGGCCAGCTCGGTCGAGACGATGCGCACCGGACCCACCGCTTCGAGGCCGCTGGCATCCATGGTGCGCCGGATCCACTCGAGGTTGGCCTCCATCGAGGTCTGGATGACCTGGTTGTTGCGCTCGACGGCGCCGGCGGGGACCACCAGCAGGTGTTCGGCGGGCATGTCGACGGTCTGCAGGTCGGACAGGCGGCTGCCCTCGACGCGGTAGTCGACGTTCGGCACCGACGCCAGCATGTTCATGATGCGGTCCAGGCCCAGCTTCATGCGGTCGCCGACGTTGCGGCCGACGTACAGCCCGGAGTAGCGGCCCAGCAGGTCCCAGCCGTAGTCGACGCGGTAGGTCTGCGTGATCTCGACGTTGCGGTTGTTGCGGCCGGTCGGCTTCAGGATGAACTCGGTGCGCTTGTTGCTGCCGCGGTCCTCGTTGTCGATCGCGATCACCACGCGCTCGCCCGGCACCGACTCCACGATCTCCCAGCTGCCGCTGCCCACGTTCTCGACCGCGGAGGTGTACTCGACGCGTGCGCCGACGCCGGCTTCGGGGCCCGAGCGCTCCAGCCTGACCGCGGGATCGTAGAGCGCCAGCGGGCTCCAGTCGTCGAAGCGGTTGAAGCTGTTGAGCGTGTCGAACACGATGTTGAGGCGCCGGTTGGTCTCGACGTTCTCGGTCAGCGTGCGGCTCGAGGGCAGCACCACACCGACGATCAGGAACAGCACGGCAACGATCGCCATGGAAATCAGGAGCTCGAGCAGACGGGTCATTCAGGGTTCTCCGGGACCAGAACCGGCCGAAGCCGGGCGCAGACGGGCAATCCTAGCAACTTGCGCGGAACCCGGCGAGCGGAAATGACGCCCGCCGGGCTCCGGCCCGCGCGCGCCTGGAGGCTCAGACCAGCTGCAGCTCGAACGCCTTGAGCACGGCACGGGTGCGGTCGCGGACGCCGAGCTTGGAGAGGATGTTGGACACGTGGTTCTTGATCGTGCCCTCGGCCACCCCCAGCGAGTTGGCGATCTCCTTGTTGGAGAAGCCCGAGGCCATCAGGCGCAGGATCTCGGTCTCGCGATCGGTCAGAGGGTCCGGCCGGTCGAGGCTGACGAAATCGTTGCGCATGTGCTCCAGGCCCGACAGCAGGCGCTGGGTCACCGCCGGCTGCACCAGCGAGCCACCGCCGGCGACGGCGCGGATCGCGCCGACCAGCTGCTCCAGCGACACGTCCTTGAGCAGGTAGCCCTTGGCGCCGGCCTTGAGCCCGGCCAGCACCAGCTGGTCGTCGTCGAAGGTGGTGAGGATGATCGTGGGTGGAAGCAGGCCCAGCCGCGACAGCGCCTGCAGCGCTTCGAGCCCGGACATCGCCGGCATGCGCATGTCCATCAGCACCACGTCGGGCTTCACCTGGGGGATCAGCTCGACGGCCTGCTTGCCGTCCGAGGCCTCGGCGATGACTTCGATCCCGCCGTCGAGCGCGAGCAGCGAACGGATCCCCTGTCGCACCAGGGTTTGGTCGTCGACCAGGCAGACACGGATCATGTGGGCCTCCAGGGGCGTTGGGGTCGTGGTTCGGGTCACGGGGCCACCGGTGCGGCGACATCGTCCGGTGCCGTGGGCGGCGACGCCACCGGCGCGACCGCGTCCAGGGCCGGGTCCAGCGGCAGCCGGATGCGCAGCGCGAAGCCCTGCCCCTCGGCGGTTTCCACCTCCAGCTCGCCGCCGTAGGCGGCCAGGCGCTCGCGCATGCCGCGCAGGCCGTTGCCGGCGGTGGCGATGTCCGCGCCGCGCCCGTCGTCCCGGGCGCTCAGGCGCACCGCGCCGCGCTCGACCGCGTACTGCAGCCGCAGCAGCCCGGCGTGGGCGTGGCGCACGGTATTGGTGATGATCTCCTGGGTGCAGCGCAGCAACACGTGCGCGCGTTCCGGGTCGTTCATCAGGAACGGCCTGGGCAGGACCATGTCGATCCGCAATCCGGGCACGTTCTCCGCCAGCGGCAGCAGCGTGGCCGCCATGTCGATGGCGTCGTTGTCGCGGATCTGGCTCACCGCCTCGCGCACGTCGCTGAGCAGGAGCCGCGCCAGGGTATGCGCCTGGCCCACGTGCTCCTGCGCGCGGCCGGACGTCAGGTGGTTGGCGACTTCCAGGTTCAGGCTGAGCGCGGTCAGGTGGTGGCCGAGCAGGTCATGGAGCTCGCGGGAGATGCGGGTGCGCTCGTTGACGCGCACGCTCTCGGCCAGCAGTGCGCGGGTGGCACGGAGCTCGGAATTGAGCCGACGCTGCTCGTCGCGGGCCTGCGCCTGCTGGCGCGCGACCAGCCCCGTGACGAAGGCGAACCCGGTGAAGCCGACGTACAGGCTGCCCTGCAGGATCGCCTCGCCCCACGAGAAATCGAAACCGCTCACGTAGACCGGCACGATCACGAGCTCGCACAGCACCAGCAGGGCCACGCCCAGCCACAGGGGCAGCAGCCACGGCAGGACGCAGGCCACCACCATCAGCAGGATGCTGCCGAGGCCGCTCTGGCTGTAGTAGCTGATGGCGATCGCGCCCCCGGTCAGGCAGACCAGGACCACGTAGTCGAGCACGGCGACCCGGCGCTGGCCGAGCGCGCGGGTGAGCCAGGCGTAGGAGCCGCCGAAGATGGCCCATGCCAGCCATGCCCGCCACGCGCCCTCGGCGAGCAGCGCCCCCCCGGTGTCCACGCCCGCCTGCGGCAGGGTTAGCAACAGCAACGGCAGTCCGATGACGGCCCACGTGAACAGGCCGGCATAGCGCAACAGGCGGTTGTGGTCGAATCGGGCGAGCATCGCCCATGGTAGGCGCAAACCCCCCGCGGACGGCGCCCGCCCAAAGTCATGCCCGGCCCGGCGGCGGTCGCCCGGGCCCGCGCACCATGCGATAATCCCGGCGCTGCCGACGCGCCTGGCCGCGGGATGCCGCACCAGCCGTTGGTTCGTCTGTTTCCGCAGTGAGGGAACCTGGAATGTCGATTGTCGTCCGCGACGTGCGCGAGCACGAGCTGGATTCCGTCCTTGCCCTCAACAACGCCGCCGGACCCGCGATCCTCCCCATCGACGCCGCCAGGCTGCGGCGCTTCCATGCCACCGCCGAGTATTTCCGCGTCGCCGAGCGCGACGGCAACATGGTGGGCTTCCTGGTCGGGTTCGGCGCCGACAGCGGCCACGACAGCAGCAACTTCCAGTGGTTCGCCGAGCGCTACCCGCGCTTCTTCTACATCGACCGCATCGTGGTCGCCAGCCGCCGTCGCGGCGGCGGCGTCGGCCGCGCGTTCTATGCCGATGTGCAGAGCTACGCGGAGTTGCGCTACCCGGTGCTCGCCTGCGAGGTGTTCATCGAGCACGACAACGACCCGGCGCGCCTGTTCCACGGCAGTTTCGGCTTCCACGAGGTCGGCCAGCACGTGATGCCCGGCACCGGCGTGCGGGCATCGATGCTGACCAAGGACCTCTGCAGCTATGCCTGGGTCCGCGAGCAGTACGGCGATGCCCTGCCCGACGCGCCCTGGCTGCTGCAGCCGCGCACGGCGCCGGCCCAGCCCCGCGCGACGGGGACCTGAGGTGGCGTCCGTGCCCGCCACCGGCGACTACGAGCTCGCCGGCGAGCTCAAGATCGGCCAGGTCGGCATCGCGAACCTGCGCGTGCGCACGCTCGACGTCGCGCGGCTGGGCGAGGAGATGCGCGACCGCGTGGCGCGGGCGCCGAAGCTGTTCGAGCGCGCGGCGGTGATCGTCGACTTCGGCGGCCTCGCGGCCACGCCCGACGTGGCCACGGCGCGTGCCCTGCTCGACGCCCTGCGCGCCGCCGGCGTGCTCCCGGTCGCGTTGGCCTGGGGCAGCGGCGACAACGAGAAGCTGGCCACGGCCCTCGGGCTGCCGCTGCTGGCCAAGTTCCGCGCACAGTACGAGGTGGCCACGGGGGCACCACCCGCCGCCGCCGCGCCGGATCCGGCCCCCGCGGCCGCCCGGGCCCCGGCCGCCCGCGCCGCCGGCGAGCCCGGCCTCGTGCAGACCACCCCGGTGCGCTCCGGACAGCAGGTCTACGCCGAGAACCGGGACCTCACCGCGGTGACCAGCGTGGGCGCCGGCGCGGAAGTGATCGCCGACGGCTCCATCCACGTCTACGGCGCCCTGCGCGGCCGCGCGCTCGCCGGCGCCCAGGGCAACGAGCGCGCGCGCATCTTCTGCCGCGAGTTCCACGCCGAACTGGTCGCGGTCGCCGGGCACTACAAGGTGCTCGAAGACATCCCGAAGGAGCTGCGCGGCCGTGCCGTGCAGGTCTGGCTCGAAAACGAAGAACTCAAGATCGCCGCGCTCGACTGAAGCGCACCACAGGAGAAAGACTTTGGCCGAAATCATCGTAGTCACGTCGGGCAAGGGCGGGGTCGGCAAGACCACCACCAGCGCCAGCCTCGCCTGCGGCCTCGCACGGCGCGGCAAGAAGGTCGCCGTGATCGACTTCGACGTCGGCCTGCGCAACCTCGACCTGATCATGGGCTGCGAGCGGCGCGTGGTGTACGACTTCGTCAACGTCACCCAGGGCGAGGCGACGCTGAAGCAGGCGCTGATCAAGGACAAGCGCTTCGACACCCTGTTCGTGCTCGCGGCGTCGCAGACCCGCGACAAGGACGCGCTCACCCGCGACGGCGTCGAGAAGGTGCTGAAGGACCTCGCCGCCGACGGCTTCGACTACATCGTCTGCGACTCCCCGGCCGGCATCGAGAAGGGCGCGTTCCTGTCGATGTACTTCGCCGACCAGGCGGTGGTGGTGGTGAACCCCGAGGTCTCCAGCGTGCGCGACTCCGACCGCATCCTGGGCCTGCTCGATTCGAAGACCCGCAAGGCCGAGCTGGGCGAGACGCTCAAGGCCCACCTGCTGGTGACGCGCTACAACCCGGCGCGCGTCGGCCAGGGCGAGATGCTCTCGATCAACGACGTCGAGGAGGTGCTGGGGCTCAAGACCATCGGCGTGATCCCGGAGTCCGGCGACGTGCTGAACGCGTCCAACAAGGGCGAGCCGGTGATCCTCGACCTGGAATCGAACGCCGGCCTGGCCTACGACGATGCCGTCGCCAGGCTGATGGGCGAGGACCGCCCGATGCGCTTCACCACTGCAGAGAAGAAAGGATTCTTCAGCAAGATGTTCGGGGGTTGAGGCCATGGGACTTTTCGACTTCCTCAAGACCAAGAAGAACACCGCCTCCATCGCCAAGGAACGCCTGCGCATCATCGTGGCCCAGGAGCGCAGTTCGCGCGGGGCCCCGGATTACCTGCCGCTGCTGCAGCGCGAACTGCTCGAGGTGATCCGCAAGTACGTCAGCATCGACGTCGACGCGGTCAACGTGGCCCTGGTCAAGGACGGCGACCACGATGTCCTCGACATCTCGGTCGCCCTGCCCGACGAGCGCGTGCCGGCCTCCTGACGCGCGGCCGTGGCGGCACCCGACCTGCCGGCACCCGCCGAGGTGCTGGTGCTCCGCGACGTCGACCAGGCCGCCGTTGCGGCACTGCTCGCGCGCTACGGCCTGCAGCTGGCGCTGGTCGACGACGGCGCGCCCATTCCCGGCAGCTACTGGGGCGAACCGGAGGCTGGCCTCGTCGGCTGCACCGTGCACGCCCGCGGAGACACGCCGCTGCATTCGCTGCTGCACGAGGCCGGGCACCTGATCGTGCTGCCACCCGAGCGGCGCGCCCTGGTCCATACCGACGCCACCGACTCCATCGAGGAGGAGGACGCCGTCTGCGTGCTGCAGGCGTTGCTGGCCGATGCCCTCCCCGGCGTCGGCGGCGGGCGCATCCTGGCGGACATGGATGCCTGGGGCTACACCTTCCGCCTCGGATCCGCCGCCGCCTACGTCGAGCACGATGCCGCCGAGGCGTGGTCGTGGCTGCAGCGCCGTGGCCTGGTCGACGCCTCCGGGCGGCTGCTGGCGCCGTAGCCGCCCCCGACCTTCCGCACTTGCAGCCGTGCAGGCGCCCCTCTAGCCTGCGGCCTCTTCCTGCCACACCTGCCTGGATCCTGCCGTGACCACACGCCATGCCCTGCTCGCCGTCGCCATCGTCGCGGGCCTTTCGCTCTCCGCCTGCACGCGCGAGCCCTCGCCCGCCGCGCCCGGCAGCGGGCCGACCCGGGCCGAGCTCGAGAACGAGACCGCCGACCAGTTCATCGCCCGCGTCAACGCCGAGCTGAAGGCGATGTACCCCGAACTCACCGCCTCGCAGTGGGTGGCGTCGACCTACATCACCGACGACAGCCAGTTGCTGGCGTCCAAGGGCAACGAGCGGTTCCTCGCCCAGACCAACGCCTGGATCGAGCAGGCGCGGCGCTTCGAGGGCCAGGAGATGTCGCCGGCCACCGAGCGCGCGATCAAGCTGCTCAAGCTCGGCACCGCCATGCCGCCGCCGAAGGACCCGGAAAAGCTGGCGCAGCTGACGCAGATCGCCAGCCGGATGGAAGGCACCTACGGCTCCGGCACCTACTGCACCACGCAGGGCGACACCGAGGACTGCCGCCAGCTCGGCGAGCTCGAGGACGTGCTGCGCGGCAACCGCGACTACGATGCGCAACTCGACGCCTGGCAGGGCTGGCACTCCGTGGCGCAGCCCATGCGCGAGGATTACGTCACCTTCGCCACGCTGGTGAACGAGGGCGCGCGCGACCTCGGCTTCGCCGACGCCGGCGAGATGTGGCGCGCCGGCTACGACATGCCGCCGGCACAGCTCGCCGCGGAGACCGATCGCCTGTGGGGCCAGGTCAAGCCGCTGTACGAGCAGTTGCACTGCTACGCCCGCACCCGCCTGGAGGCGAAATACCCCGGCCGCGGTTCGGTCGGCGGCGGCCTGCTGCCCGCGCACCTGATGGGCAACATGTGGCAGCAGGACTGGGGCAACCTCTGGGACATCCTGCAGCCGTACGAGGGCGCCGGCAGCCTCGACATCAGCTCGACGCTCGAGCGCCAGTACCAGACGCGCCTCAACGACCTGCTGGTGAAGCAGAACGCGCTGATCGACACCGACCAGCGCGTGGAGATCGCGCGCCAGGCGCAGCTCGAGAACGCGAAGGCGATGACCGAGCGCGCGCAGGATTTCTACGTCTCGCTCGGCATGCCGAAGCTGCCTGAGAACTACTGGAAGAACAGCCAGTTCATCAAGCCCCGCGACCGCGACGTGGTCTGCCACGCCAGCGCCTGGGACATGAACATGGGCGGCGCCGACGGCACGTCCCCGGACGTGCGCACCAAGATGTGCATCAAGCCGAACGAGGAAGACTTCACCACGATCTACCACGAACTCGGGCACATCTATTACGACCTGGCGTACAACGCGCAGCCGCCGCTGTTCCAGGCCGGTGCCCACGACGGCTTCCACGAGGCCATCGGCGACACCGTGGTGCTGGCGATGACGCCCAGCTACCTGCAGTCGATCGGCCTGCTCGGGGAGCAGCAGCAGTCCGACGAGGCGCTGGTGAATTCGCAGATGCGCATGGCGCTGGCCAAGGTGGCGTTCCTGCCGTTCGGGCTGATGATCGACCGCTGGCGCTGGGGCGTGTTCGATGGCTCCATCACCCCCGACAACTACAACAAGGCGTGGTGGGACCTGAAGGCGCGCTACCAGGGCGTCGCCCCGGTGACCCCGCGTGGTGAGGAGTTCTTCGACCCGGGCGCGAAATACCACGTGCCCGGCAACACTCCGTACACGCGCTACTTCCTCGCCCACATCCTGCAGTTCCAGTTCTACAAGGCGCTGTGCGATGCCGCGGGTTACACCGGGCCGCTGCACGCGTGCAGCTTCTACGGCAACAAGGCGGCCGGCGAGAAGTTCCAGGCGATGCTGGCGAAGGGCAACAGCCAGCCCTGGCAGCAGACGATGAAGGAACTGACCGGCGGCGAGACCATGGACGCGTCGGCGGTGCTCGAGTACTTCGGGCCCCTGCAGGAATGGCTGGTGCAGCAGAACGAAGGCCGCAGTTGCGGGTGGTCAAGCGCCGCACCCGCTGCGGCAGCCGCCACGGAGCGGCCGGCAGCGCCCACGCAGGGCTGACGCGGACCAGGAGGCCGGCGCGAGCCGGCCTCCTTGCGTTCCGGAGTGCATCCCGCGTCGCGGCCGCCTCCGTTCGTGTGATCGCGGTGTGAACGCGCCCCTCACATCGCGCTTCGTATGGTCGCCGGTTGCAGTGCGCCGATGGGTGCAGGGGGACATGTGGCGACCGAAACGACGTACGCGATGCGGGGCGGCGACGCGCCGGGACAGGGCATGGACGAGAGTCCCCGCGGGGAGCACATGCGGGCGATGCTGTCCGCCATGCAGGCGGTCGCCCAGGGCGATTTCACCGTGGAACTCCCGGGCCACTGGGACGGGATCGAGGGCCGGCTGGCCGATGCCTTCAACGAGATCGTGCGCTCCAACCGCGGCCTGGCCTCCGAGCTGGCCCGCGTCGGCGAAAAGGTGGGCCGCGAAGGGCTGATCCGCCAGCGTATCGCGCTCAGCAACCGGCGCGCCTGCTGGGGCAGCATGGAGCAGTCGGTCAACGAACTGGTCGACGACCTGGTCCGCCCGGTGGCGACGATCAGCGAAGCCATCGCCGGCGTCGCCAAGGGCGACCTCACCCGCAGCGTGCCGCTGGAGGCCGACGGCAGGCGCCTGCAGGGCGAGTTCATGCGCACGGCGACGATCGTCAACCGCATGATCGAACAGATGGGCGAGTTCAGTTCCGAGGTCACGCGTGTGGCGCTCGAGGTCGGCACCGCCGGCCGCCTTGGCGGCCAGGCCAAGGTCAAGGGCGTCTCCGGCGTCTGGAAGGAGCTCACCGATTCCGTCAACCAGATGGCGTCCAACCTCACCGCCCAGGTGCGCAACATCTCCGAGGTGACGATCGCTGTCGCCAATGGCGACCTCTCGCGCAAGATCACCGTGGACGTGCGCGGCGAGATCCTGCAGCTCAAGGAGGCCATCAACACGATGGTCGACCAGCTGCGCGGCTTCGCCTCCGAGGTGACGCGCGTGGCGCGCGAGGTCGGCACCGAAGGCAAGCTCGGCAACCAGGCGATCGTCCCCGGCGTCGCCGGCACCTGGAAGGACCTGACCGACTCGGTCAACGCGATGGCGTCGAACCTCACCAGCCAGGTGCGCAACATCGCCGAGGTGACCACGGCCGTGGCGCGCGGGGACCTGTCGCGCAAGATCGCCGTGGACGCACAGGGCGAGATCCTCCAGCTCAAGGACACCATCAACACGATGGTCGACCAGCTCAACGGCTTCGCCGCGGAAGTGACGCGCGTGGCGCGCGAGGTCGGCACCGAGGGCAAGCTCGGTGGCCAGGCGCAGGTGCCCGATGTCGCCGGCACCTGGAAGGACCTCACCGACCACGTCAACTCGATGGCGTCCAACCTGACAAGCCAGGTGCGCAACATCGCCGAGGTCACCACGGCGGTGGCCAAGGGCGACCTGTCGCGCAAGATCACCGTGGACGTGCGCGGCGAGATCGCGGAGCTCAAGGACACCATCAACACGATGGTCGACCAGCTGCGCGGCTTCGCCTCCGAGGTGACGCGCGTGGCGCGCGAGGTGGGCAGCGACGGCAAGCTGGGTGGCCAGGCCGTGGTGCCCGGCGTGGATGGCACCTGGGCCGACCTGACCGACTCGGTCAACGCCATGGCGTCGAACCTCACCAGCCAGGTGCGCAACATCGCCGAGGTGACGACCGCGGTGGCCAAGGGCGACCTGTCGCGCAAGATCGCGGTGGACGCGCAGGGCGAGATCCTGCAGCTCAAGGACACCATCAACACGATGGTCGACCAGTTGAACGGTTTCGCGGCGGAAGTGACGCGCGTGGCGCGCGAGGTCGGCACCGAAGGCAAGCTCGGCGGACAGGCACAGGTGCCCGGCGTGGCCGGTACCTGGAAGGACCTCACCGACAACGTCAACTCCATGGCGACGAACCTGACCACCCAGGTGCGCAACATTGCCGAGGTGACCACCGCCGTCGCCAGGGGCGACCTGTCGCGCAAGATCGCGGTGGACGCGCAGGGCGAGATCCTGCAGCTCAAGGACACCATCAACACGATGGTGGACCAGCTCAACGGCTTCGCCGCCGAGGTCACGCGCGTGGCCCGCGAGGTCGGCACCGAGGGCAAGCTCGGCGGCCAGGCGCAGGTGCCCGGCGTCGCCGGCACCTGGAAGGACCTCACCGACAACGTCAACTCCATGGCGACCAACCTGACCACCCAGGTGCGCAACATCGCCGAGGTGGCGACCGCGGTGGCCAAGGGCGACCTGTCGCGCAAGATCGCGGTCGACGTCAAGGGCGAGATTCTGGAGCTCAAGAACACCCTCAACACCATGGTCGACCAGCTCAACGGCTTCGCCGCGGAGGTCACGCGCGTTGCACGCGAGGTCGGCACCGAAGGCAAGCTCGGCGGGCAGGCGCAGGTGCCCGGCGTCGCCGGCACCTGGAAGGACCTCACCGACAACGTCAACTCGATGGCGTCCAACCTCACCACCCAGGTGCGCGGCATCGCCAAGGTGGTGACCGCGGTCGCCACCGGCGACCTGCAGCAGAAGCTGACCGTCGAGGCCAAGGGCGAGATCGCGGCGCTCGCGGACACCATCAATGGCATGACCGAGACGCTGGCGATCTTCGCCGACCAGGTCACCACCGTCGCGCGCGAGGTCGGCGTCGAGGGCCGCCTGGGCGGCCAGGCGCACGTGCCCGGCACCGCCGGCATCTGGAAGAACCTCACCGCCAACGTCAACCAGCTCGCCGCCAACCTCACCACCCAGGTGCGCGCCATCGCCGAGGTCGCCACCGCGGTGACGCAGGGCGACCTCACCCGCTCGATCACGGTCGATGTCCGCGGCGAACTCGCCGACCTCAAGGACAACATGAACCTGATGATCGGCACCCTGCGTGCGACCACGGAGAGCAACAGCGAACAGGACTGGCTGAAGACCAACCTCGCCCGCTTCAGCGGCATGATGCAGGGCCAGCGCGACCTCGAGACCCTCGGCCGGATGCTGCTGTCCGAGCTGGCGCCGCTGGTCGACGCGCAACAGGGGCTGATCTACGTGGTCGAGTCCGACGACGCACAGCCCGAGCCGCGGCTGCGCCAGCTGGCCGGCTACGCGGACTCGCCGGCCGCGCCGGGGCTGCGCACCCTGGCGCTGGGACAGGGCCTCGTCGGCCAGTGCGCCGCCGAAGGCCGGCTGATCCTGATCGACGATGTCCCGGTGGGCGCGGTGCAGATCGAGTCCGGCCTGCTCAATGCCGTGCCCCGCAGCGTGATCGTGCTGCCGGTCCTGTTCGAGAAGCAGGTCAAGGCGGTGCTGGAACTCGCCTCCCTGTCCGGATTCACGCCCTCGCAGCGCCTCCTCCTCGAGCAGCTCTCGGGCAGCATCGGCATCGTGCTCAACACCATCGAGTCGACGATGCGCACCGAGCGCCTGCTGTCGCAGTCGCAACAGCTCGCCGGCGAGCTGCAGTCGCAGCAGAACGAGCTGCAGCAGACCAACGAGGAGATCGCGCTCAAGGCGCAGATGCTCGCCGAGCAGAAGGCCGAGGTCGAGCAGAAGAACCAGCAGATCGAGCACGCGCGCCGCGAACTCGAGGAAAAGGCCGCGGAGCTGGCACTCACGTCGCGCTACAAGTCCGAGTTCCTCGCCAACATGTCGCACGAGCTGCGCACGCCGCTGAACTCGATCCTGATCCTGGGCCAGCAGCTGGCGGAGAACCCGGAGACGAACCTGAGCCCGCGCCAGGTCGAGTTCGCCCGCACCATCCACGCCGCCGGCACCGACCTGCTGAACCTCATCAGCGACATCCTCGACCTGTCCAAGATCGAGTCCGGCACCGTCACCGTCGACAGCGAGACCCTGCGCTTCGCACACCTGCGCGAGAACCTGATGCGCGCGTTCCGGCACGAAGCCGAGCGCCGCGGCCTCGACTTCACCATCGACATCGACCCGTCGCTGGGGCCCGCGCTCAGCACCGATCCGAAGCGCCTGCAGCAGATCCTGAAGAACCTGCTGTCGAACGCGTTCAAGTTCACCCAGGCGGGCAGCGTGCGCATGCATGCCCGGCGGGCCACGGCCGGCTGGTCGCCCGACCACGACGTGCTCGGGTCCGCGGAGACGGTGGTGGCGCTGGAGGTCGGCGACACCGGCATCGGCATCCCGCCGGACAAGCAGAAGATCGTGTTCGAGGCCTTCCAGCAGGCCGATGCCGGCACCTCGCGCCAGTTCGGCGGCACCGGGCTCGGGCTCGCCATCAGCCGCGAGCTCGCGGGCCTGCTGGGCGGCGAGCTGCAGTTGCACAGCGTGGCCGGCGAGGGCAGCACGTTCACCCTGTTCCTGCCCCTGCACTACGCCGGCGCCGACCGCGCCCACAGCATCCGCGCCGAGCAGGCGATCCGCAGCCCGGTCCTGGCGAAAGCGACGCAACAGCCGGAACCGGAGATCGTGCAGGACGACCGCGACGGCGATGGCAGCGACGTGCCGACGTTGCTGCTGGTCGAGGACGATGCCCGCTACGCCACCGTCCTGCGCGACATGGCGCGTTCGCAGGGGTTCCGGGTGCTGGTGGCGCGTACCGGCACCGAAGCGCTGGAACTGGTGCACGAACACCGGCCGACCGCGATCTGCCTGGACATCTTCCTGCCGGACATGCTCGGCTGGACGCTGCTGGCGCGGCTGAAGCAGGATGCGTCCACGCGGCACATCCCGGTGCAGATCGTGACCATCGAGGAAGGACGGCACCAGAGCCTCGAGCGCGGCGCGTTCGCGTTTCTCGCCAAGCCGTCGACGCCGGAGGCGATCGGGGCCTCGCTGCAGCGCATCCGCGACTACACCCTGCCCCGGGTGAAACGCCTGCTGGTGGTGGAGGACGACGCCGGCGAGCGCATCAGCATCGAGCAGCTGATCGGCCATGACGACGTCGCGATCGAGCATGCCGCCAGCGGCGCCACGGCGCTCGCGGCGCTCGACGCGGGCGGATTCGACTGCATGGTGCTGGACCTGCACCTGCCCGACATGAGCGGCTTCGCGCTGCTCGACCAGGTCCAGGAGCGCCCTGCCCTGCGCGACCTGCCGATCGTCGTGTTCACGGGCCGGGAACTCGATGCGGACGAGGAGCAGCGCCTGCGCCGGGTCGCCAAGAGCGTGGTGCTCAAGGGCGTGGAATCGCCGGAACGCCTGCTCGACGAGACCGCCCTGTTCCTGCACCGGGTGATCGCGGACCTGCCCGACGGCCAACGCAGGATGGTCGAACGCCTCCATGCCTCGCACGAGGTCCTGGCGGACAAGCGCGTGCTGGTGGTCGACGACGACGTGCGCAACATCTTCGCGATGTCCAGCGTGCTCGAGCGCCACGGGATGCAGGTGTCCACCGCCTCCACGGGCCAGGAAGCGGTGGCCCTGGTGGCCGCCGAGCCGCGCATCGGCCTGGTGCTGATGGACATCATGATGCCCGGCATGGACGGCTACGAGACCATGCGCGCGATCCGGCAGCTGCCCGGGTCGCGTGCCCTGCCGATCATCGCGATCACCGCCAAGGCGATGAAGGGCGACCGCGAGAAGTGCCTGGAGGCCGGCGCCTCGGACTACCTCGCCAAGCCGGTGGTCACCGACGAGCTCCTGGGGGTGCTGCGGCAATGGCTGCATCGCTGACCGCGGCCGCCGACCCGTCGTCCGCGGCGGGGATCGCCGCGCTCGTCGACGAACCGGTGGGCATCCTGCTGGTCGACGACCAGCCGGGGCGGTTGCTGTCCTACCGGGCGATCCTGGACCCGCTCGGCGAGCGCCTGGTGCAGGCGAACTCCGGCCGCGATGCCCTGCGGCGGCTGATGGAGGACGACTTCGCGCTGATCCTGCTCGACGTCAACATGCCCGGCATGGACGGCTTCGAGACCGCCAGCCTGATCCACCAGCACCCGCGCTACGAGAAGGTGCCGATCATCTTCGTCACCGCAGTCAACGTCTCCGACCTCGACCGGCTGCAGGGCTACAAGCTCGGTGCCGTGGACTACGTGATGGTGCCGGTGATCCCGGACATCCTGCGCAGCAAGGTCGAGGTGCTGGTCGAGCTGTACCGCAAGCGGCGCGAGCTGCAACTGCTGAACCAGAGCCTGGCCGCCGAGAACCAGGCACTGCAGCGCGAGAAGGCGCGCGAACTGCAGGTCCTGAACGACTCGCTGCGGCAGGCGAACGAAGCCCTCGCCGCGCGCAACCGCGACCTGCAGTGCGAGGTCACCGAACGCGCGCGGGCCGAACACCAGCTGCGCGACGCCGACCGCCGCAAGGACGTCTTCCTCGCCACCCTGGCGCACGAGCTGCGCAACCCGCTGGCGCCGCTGCAGAACGCGCTCGGCATCCGCCGGATGTCGATGGGCGATGCCGGGGATCCGCTCCAGGACACGATGGAACGGCAGGTCGCGCTGCTGGTGCGCCTGATCGACGACCTGCTCGACATCGCCCGCATCACCCAGGGCAAGCTCGCACTGCGCGAGTCCGACACCGCGCTGGCCGACGTGCTGCGCGCCGCGGTGGAAATCGCGCAGCCGCTGCTCGATGCCGGGCGGCACCGCTTCACCCTGCGCCTGCCGCCGGAGGAGGTCCGCCTGCACGTCGACCACATGCGCCTGGCGCAGGTGTTCGCCAACCTGCTCAACAACGCGGCGAAATACTCCGACCCCGGCAGCCGGATCGACCTCGACGCCTCGGTCGAGGGCGACGACGTGGTGGTCGTCGTGCGCGACACCGGCATCGGCCTCGCCGGTGACCAGGTGCAGGGCGTGTTCGACGTGTTTCGCCAGGTCGACACCAGCGCCGAGCGCTCCCGCGGAGGACTCGGCGTCGGCCTCACGCTGGTGCAGAAGATCACCGAGATGCACGACGGCCGCGTGGATGTCGAGAGCGACGGACCAGGCACCGGCTGCACGTTCCGCGTCCGCCTGCCGCGGCGCCGGGCGCCCGGCCCGGCCGCGCTGCCCGGCATGCCTTCCACGCGCCTCGCGCGACCGGGACCGGCACGCGTCCTGGTGGTCGACGACAACCGCGACGCCGCCGATACCCTGTCGATGATGGTGCGCATGCTGGGACACGACGTCACCCAGATCTACGATCCGCAGCAGGTGGAGGCCGAGGTGGACCGGTTCGCGCCGGACCTGGTGTTCCTGGACGTCGGCATGCCCGGCCGCAGCGGCTACGACATCGCGCGCAGCCTGCGCCGGCGGCGCGACGGCGAGGCACTCGAGATCGTCGCCGTCACCGGCTGGGGCCAGCCTGAGGACCGGGCGCGCACCGGCGATGCCGGCTTCGACGACCACCTGGTGAAACCGCCGCAGCTGGAAGCGATCCGCCGCATCTGCGCCACCATGCGCGCCGCCGGACCGGCGGCGTGAGCACGTCGCCGCGCACCTGGATGGACCGCCTGGCGCACGACCTGCGGGGACCGCTGTCGCCGATGCTCACCGCGGTCTACCTGCTGCGCGACGGCCAGACCACCCCCGAACAGCGCGCCGAGCTGCTGCAGGTGATGGAACGGCAGATCCAGCGCCTGGGCGGCATGATCGACGAGGTCAGCGACCTCGGCCGCGCCGAGAAGGGGCGGCTTGTCGCGCGCCGGGAGCCGGTCGACCTGGAGCTGCTGGTGGCCGACGTGGTCGCGCGCATGCATGCCGAGCCGCCCGACGTGACGGTATCGCCGGCGCTGCAGGGCGTGGAACTCGAGGGCGACGTGGTGCGCATGGGGCAGCTGTTCCGCACCCTGCTGGGCCTGCGCCTCTCGCGCGCGGAGCCGCGCCCGGTACGGGCAAGCCTGGAGCCCTCCGCCACCGGCGTGCGCATGGCCTGCGTCCTCGACTACGCCGACGTCAGCGACGCCGAAGTCGAGGCGCTGCTGGAAGCGCCGCAGCCCGATCCCCCGGACGATGCTCTCGGGCTGGGGCTGATGATCGCGCGCGCCATCGCCGAAGCCCATGGCGGCACCCTGCGCGGCCGCGCCGGCGCCGGCGCCACCATCGAACTGCTGCTGGAACTGCCCACCCGGATGACGGGCGACGGGGATGTCGCCGGGGACTAGACGTGTTCGCTCGGCTCCACCGAACCGGGGCCGCAGGGGCCGTCGGGCAGGCGGCTGGCGCGGCGCTTTTCCCATTGCCAGAAGCCCCAGCCGACCAGCGTGAAGCCACCGCCCGCCACCGCGAGCAGCAGGCCGCTGTGGCTGAGCAGCGGCGACAGGACGCCGGCCAGCAACGCGTTGACCACCAGGCTGGTGAAGGCCTGCAGCGACGACGCCGAACCGCGCTGGCGCGGGTACATCTCGAGGATGGCCAGGGTCAGGATGGGGAACACCAGCGCCACGCCGAACGACGTGAGCACCATCGGCAGGACCGCCCACGGCACCGCGAGCTGCGGCGCGAGCGCCGAGTAGGCGATGTTGGCCACCGCCGCGACGCCGCAGCAGGCGAAGCCGATGTTGACCTGGGTGCGGCCGGTGATTCGGCCCGCGGCGCGGCCGGAGGTGTAGGCGCCCAGCATCATGCCGCCGATCATCGGCACGAAGAACCAGGCGAACTGGCGCTCGTCGAGGCGCAGCAGGTCCATGACGAAGGCCGGCGCCGAGGCGATGTACAGGAACAGCGCCGCGAAGTTGAAGGCACCTGCGGCCGCCAGGCGCTGGAAGCGGGAATTGCGGAAGATCGCGAGGTAGTCGCGGAGCAACCGGCGCGCCGACAGTGCTTGCCGCGCCTCGCGCGGGAACGTCTCCGGCAGCCAGGCCCAGGCCGCACCCAGGAGCCCGAGCGAGAACGCCACCAGGAACCAGAAGATGGCCGGCCACCCGCTCCAGCCGAGGATCCAGCCGCCGATGACGGGCGCGATGGCCGGCGCGATCCCGAAGATCATCGACACCTGGCTCATCAGCCGCTGGGCGTCGTCGCCCTGGAGCACGTCGCGGATCACCGCGCGGCCGACGATCAGGCCCACGCCCGCCGAGAGTCCCTGCACCGCGCGGAAGGCGAGCATCGTCGGCAGGTCGCGCGCGAGCGCACAGCCCACGGACGCGAGCACGAAGACCGACAGCCCGCCCAGGATCACCCGCCGCCGCCCCACCGCATCGGACAGCGGCCCGTGCACCAGGCTCATCAGCGCATAGGCCATCAGGTACACGCTGATGGTCTGCTGCATCGCCAGCTTGTCGGCGCCCAGGCTCGCGCCCATCGCCGGGAAGGCCGGGAAGATGGTGTCGATCGAGAACGGGCCGAACATCGCCAGCCCGCCCAGCAGCAGGGCAAGGCGACGCGTGGATGGGGTGGCTGCGGCGGTCATGGCGCGTCGCGGCTGCCCGCCCGGGTGTCCGGGGCCACTGGGGCGACGATGCGCTCCGGCGACCCGGCAGCGGCGGCCGGCGTGGCGGCGACGGCGCTGGCGATCCTGCCCACGGCATCGATCGGGACCACCTCGGCACGCTGCTCCCGCGGCCACCAGAGGAATACGAAGGCGCTGCTGGTGCCGAGAAGCCGGATGTCGCCGGCGAGTGGCGACGCCGCGCCTGCCAGGGTGACCCGGACGGCAGGGCCGCCGCCGGCGCGCACGCCGGCCGCCTGGTCCTGCACGTGCGCGTAGAGCGCCAGCACCGCCAGCGCCACGAAGCCCAGCACCAGGCCGCTTTCCGGCGACACGCCGGGCCAGCGCGTCCAGCGCGAATCGAACATCAGCAGCCGGCCCCACCAGCGTTGCCGCAACCGCGCGGCGCGGGCGGCGTCGTACTTGCGCACCAGTTCCGGCCACGTCGACAGCCACGACCCGAGCAGTACCCCGAACAGGATCAGCAGGTGCCGCGGGTCGCGCAGGCCCGCGACGATGAAATCGCTCGCCTGCATGTACTGCAGGACCGGCACTCCGAAGGCGGCGTAGTACCAGTAGTTCGCCCAGGTGCCGGTGAACGAGATGAAGAGGTAGCCGAGGGTGACGAACAACACCGGCTCTCGCTGCACCACCCCGAGCAGCCGCAACACCCATGGGCGCCCGCCCGGCGCGGGTGCGACGGCGGCGTCGGGCATCGGATTCCGGGGCGGCTGCGGCATCGTGGGCACATTGGCGGGGTCAGGCATCTTACGCAACCACGCCCGCCAGGCTGCCGCCACGCCCCGGGGCGCGGGGGCTATAATCGCGGTGCACGTGGCGGGAGAAGCGGGGCATGGCCCCGCTGCCGAAGGCGCAACGCCCGTAATCGCTCAGGCCCCAGACCGCCACGTGCCACAACACTCTGGAGAGATCGGCCGCAGGCCGGCGCCGAAGGGGCACGAAGCGCGCCAGCCGCCGCTTCCAAACTCTCAGGCAGAAGGACAGAGGGGCGCCCGTCGTGCGGCTTCGCACGTCCCGCGTTGCCCCCTCATCCCCGGACGCCCCGCCATGTCCCAGCCGCACTCCACGCCTTCCCTGCGCGACCTCGAGCACCACGGTGCCTTCCTCGAGCGCCACATCGGCCCCAACGCCGACGAAATCGCGCACATGCTGCGCACCATCGGCCACGACTCGCTCGACGCGATGACCGATGCCATCGTGCCCGGCGGCATCAAGTCGGCGTCCGCGCTTGCGCTGCCCGATGCGATCAACGAGGAAGAGGCGCTCGCCAGGATCCGCGCCATCGCCTCCCGCAACGCGGTGTTCCGCAGCCACATCGGCCAAGGCTACTACGGCACGTATACGCCCAAGGTCATCCTGCGCAACGTCCTCGAGAACCCGGCCTGGTACACGGCCTACACGCCGTACCAGGCGGAGATCTCGCAGGGCCGCATGGAAGCGCTGATCAATTTCCAGACCATGGTCGCCGACCTGACGGGCATGGAGATCGCCAACGCCTCGCTGCTGGACGAGGCCACCGCCGCGGCCGAAGCGATGACCCTGTGCAAGCGTTCGTGCCGGTCGAAGTCGAATGTGTTCTTCGTGTCGGAGAACGTGCACCCGCAGACGCTGGAAGTCGTCCGCACGCGGGCCGACGGCCTGGGCATCGAACTGCACGTCGGCGACGACGCCGAGGCCGCCACCGTCGACAGCTTCGGCGTGCTGCTGCAGTACCCGGATACCTGGGGCCGGGTGCGCGACCACGCGGCGCTGGCCGCGGCGGTGCACGCGCGCGGGGCACTCGTGGCCGTCGCGGCCGACCTGCTGGCGCTGGCGCTGGTCAGGGCGCCCGGCGAGTGGGGTGCGGACATCGTGGTCGGCAACTCGCAGCGCTTCGGGGTGCCGTTCGGCTTCGGCGGCCCGCATGCCGCGTTCATGGCCTGCCGTGACGCCTACAAGCGTTCGATGCCGGGGCGCCTCATCGGCGTGTCGGTCGACGCCGAAGGCAAGCCCGCCTACCGGCTCACCCTGCAGACGCGCGAACAGCACATCCGCCGCGAGAAGGCGACCTCGAACATCTGCACCGCGCAGGTGCTGCTGGCGGTACTCGCCAGCATGTACGCCGTCTACCACGGACCCGAGGGCCTGGTGCGCATCGCCCGCCGCACCCACCGCCTGGCGGCGATCCTGGCCGCCGCGCTGCGCACGTGCGGCGCGCGCGTGGAGGACGGCTTCTTCGACACCCTGCACGTCACCGGCGTCGACGCCGCCGACGTCCACGCACGCGCGACCGCCGCCGGCCGCAACCTGCGCCGCATCGACGCCACCAGCGTCGGCATCTCGCTCGACGAAACCAGCACCCGTGCCGATGTCGTGGCGCTGGCCGCACTGTTCGACGCCCATGTCGACGACATCGACGCCCTCGACGCCGACGTGCCCGACGCCCTGCCCGCGGACCTGCTGCGCGAGAGCGCGTTCCTGACCCACCCGGTGTTCAACACCCACCACAGCGAGCACGAGCTGCTGCGCTACATGCGCGGGCTGGCGGACAAGGACCTGGCCATGGATCGCACGATGATCCCGCTGGGCTCGTGCACCATGAAGCTCAACGCCACGGCCGAGATGATCCCGATCACCTGGCCCGAGTTCGCCCACGTGCATCCGCTGGCGCCACCTGAACAGACCCGCGGCTACGCGCAGCTCATCGGGGAACTGGAGGCGATGCTGGCCGAATGCACCGGCTACGACGCGGTCAGCCTGCAGCCGAACTCGGGCGCCCAGGGCGAATTCGCCGGCCTGCTCGCCATCCGCGCCTGGCACCGTTCGCGCGGCGAGGGCCACCGCGACATCTGCCTGATCCCGGAGTCCGCGCACGGCACCAACCCCGCGTCGGCGCAGATGTGCGGCATGACGGTGGTGGTCACGCGCTGCGACAAGGACGGCAACGTCGACGTGGCCGACATCCGCGCCAAGGCGGAGAAGCATTCGGACCGCCTGGCCGCACTGATGATCACCTACCCGTCCACGCACGGCGTGTTCGAGGAGGACGTGGTCGAGATCTGCGACATCGTCCATGCCCACGGCGGCCAGGTGTACACCGACGGCGCCAACATGAACGCCCTGGTCGGCGTCGCCAAGCCTGGCAAGTGGGGTTCCGACGTTTCCCACCTCAACCTGCACAAGACCTTCTGCATCCCCCATGGCGGTGGCGGCCCCGGCGTCGGCCCCTGCGCGGTGAAGGCGCACCTTGCGCCGTTCCTGCCGGCGCTTGCGCCACGCGAGGGCGACGGCGCCACGGACGGCGTCGGCATGGTCTCGGCCGCCGCCCACGGCTCGGCCTCCATCCTGCCGATCAGCTGGATGTACATCACGCTGATGGGCGCCGAAGGGCTGCGCCGCGCCACCCAGGTCGCGCTGCTCAACGCCAACTACATCGCGACCCGCCTCGCGCCGCACTACCCCACCCTCTACACCGGCCGCAATGGGCTGGTGGCGCACGAATGCATCCTCGACCTGCGCCCGATCAAGGACGCCACGGGCATCGGTGCCGAGGACGTGGCCAAGCGCCTGATCGACTTCGGCTTCCACGCGCCGACCCTGAGCTTCCCGGTCGCCGGCACGCTGATGGTGGAGCCGACGGAGAGCGAGTCGCTGCACGAACTCGACCGCTTCGTCGACGCGATGATCCAGATCCGCGACGAGATCCGGGCGATCGAGAACGGCTCGCTGGACCGCGACGACAACCCGCTGAAGCACGCGCCCCACACCGCCACCATGGTGGCCGGCAGCGAATGGACGCATGCGTACACCCGCGAACTCGCGGCGTTCCCGCTGCCGGTGCTCCGGCAGCAGAAGTACTGGCCGCCGGTGGCGCGCGTGGACAACGTCCACGGCGACAAGAACGTCTTCTGCAGTTGCATCCCGATCGGTTCCGCCGAGGACGAGCCGGAAGCCTTCAGCGAACCCGACGTGGTCTGACCCGCGCCTGTCGCGCGCCGGGAGACCCCTGCGCGCGGCGCACTGGCGTGGAAGAGGGGCGGGTCCGGATCAGGCCTGCCGGCGCGCCGTCGCCTGGGCGCGCCTGCCCTTGCGCCAGAACACCACCTGCCCGACGAGCGCGGTGGCGAGGATGCAGCTGTTGGTGACGATGAACACCCAGTTGTCGAGCATGACGCTGTAGACGATGAAGCCGACCGAGGCTGCGCTCTGGCCCAGGAACAGCCAGTGCGACACGCCCTTGGCGTCGGGATCCCGTGCCTGCTTGACGATCTGCCGCACCAGCGTTGCGAGCAGGATCGCGGATGCGGCCCAGCCGACGATGTCAGGGTTCATGGCGTTTCCAGGCGGCGTCGAAGCGCGGCACGACAGGGTGGACGCGGACGCTATCGGCCACGCGGTGAACGCGCCGCGATGCGCGGCGCCTGCAGCAGCGGCGCCAGGTACGGTGCGGTCCGGCTGCCGGATGCGCGGGCGACATCGGCGGGTGGTCCGCAGGCCACGATGCGCCCGCCCGCCTCGCCGGCGCCGGGGCCGACGTCGACCACCCAGTCCGCCTGCGCCACCACGCGCATCTCGTGCTCGACCACGACCACGGTGTTGCCGGCATCCACCAGCGCCTGCAGTTGCGCCATCAGCCGGTCGACGTCGGCCGGGTGCAGGCCGGTGGTGGGTTCGTCCAGCACGTACAGCGCGTCGCCGCGCTGCGGCCGCTGCAGTTCGGTGGCGAGCTTGATCCGTTGCGCCTCGCCGCCCGACAGCTCGGTGGCGGGCTGGCCAAGGCGCAGGTAGCCGAGCCCGATCGCCTGCAGCAGGCCGAGCGGTCTCGCGACCGCCGCTTCCGCGGCGAAGAACGTCGAGGCCTCGTCCACGGTCATGGCCAGGACCTCGGCGATGTTGCGCCCCTCCCAGCCGACCTCGAGGGTCTTCGGGTTGTAGCGCGCGCCATGGCAGGTCGGGCACGGTGCGTAGACGCTGGGCATGAACAGCAGCTCGACACTGACGAAGCCCTCGCCCTCGCAGGTGGGGCAGCGCCCCTTGGCGACATTGAACGAAAATCGCCCGGCGTCGTAGCGCCGCGCGCGTGCGGCGCGCGTTGCGGCGAAGAGTCGACGCACGTGGTCGAACAGCCCGGTGTAGGTGGCGAGGTTCGACCGCGGCGTGCGGCCGATCGGCTTCTGGTCGACCTGCACCAGGCGGCGGACGCGGTCGAGACCGGCGACGATGCTGCCCTGCGTGCGCTCCGGCAGCCCGGCCATGCCGTCGCCCTCGCCGGTGCCCTCCTCCGCCGCCGGCTCGTGGCCCAGGTGCGCCCCGACCAGCTCCACCAGGGCCTGGCTCACCAGGCTCGACTTGCCCGAGCCGGAGACGCCGGTGACCGCCGTCAGCGCGCCCAGCGGCAGCCGCGCATCGATGCCGCGGAGGTTGTTGCGTGCGATCCCGCGCAGCTCGAGCCACGCCTGCGGTTCGCGCGCCACGCGCGACGGCGCGCCGGCTCCGTCGCCATGGAGGTAGGTGGCGGTCCGCGACCCGGCGACGCCGGCGATCCCTGCGGGCGGACCGCTGTAGAGGATCCTGCCGCCACCCTCGCCGGCACCCGGGCCGACGTCCACCAGCCAGTCCGCGCGCCGCATCATCGCCAGGTCGTGTTCGACGACGAACAGGGAATTCCCGCCATCACGCAGCTGCGCCAGCGCGTCCAGCAGTGCCTCGCCGTCGGCCGGGTGCAGGCCGGCCGACGGCTCGTCGAGCACGTACACGACGCCGAAGAGGTTGGAGCGGATCTGGGTGGCCAGGCGAAGCCGCTGCAGCTCGCCGGGCGACAGGGTCGGCGTTGCCCGGTCGAGGGACAGGTAGCCCAGACCGAGCGCCTGCAGCGTGCCGATGCGCGAACACAGGTCGGCGGCGATGCGCCGGGCGGCGATGCGCTTCTCCTCCGACAGGTCGGGCGTGCGCCGGACATCGTTGCCACCGGCATGCGCGGAGCCCCCGGCCGCGACCCGCTCGTCGCGCGCCTGGCGCGTGGCGGCCGCGGTCACCCGGGTCCTGCTCGGCGAGGCAACGGCGAACCGGCCCTCCGCCGCCGGCGCGAGCACGCGCGCGACGGCGTCGAGCGACATCGAAGCCAGCGTGCCGATGTCGACGCCGGCGAACGTCACTGCCAGCGCCTCGCGCTTGAGGCGCCGGCCCGCGCAGGTGGGGCAGACGCTTCCGCGCATGAACCTGGAGACGCGCTTCTTCATCTGCGCGCTCTGCGTGGTCGCGAACGTGTGCAGCACGTACTTCCGCGCGCCCATGAACGTGCCCATGTAGCTTGGTTCGGTCTTGCGCCGCAGGGCGGCGCGGGTTTCCGCTGGCGTGAAGCCCGCGTAGACCGGCACGGTGGGCTGGTCGTCGGTGAACAGGATCCAGTCGCGCGTCTTCTTCGGCAGGTCGCGCCAGGGCGTGTCGACGTCGTGGCCGAGCGTCACCAGGATGTCCCTCAGGTTCTGCCCGTGCCATGCCGGTGGCCAGGCCGCCACCGCCCGTTCGCGGATGGTGAGCGACGGGTCGGGCACCATCGATGCTTCGGTGACGGCGTAGACGTGGCCCAGGCCGTGGCAGGTCGGGCAGGCCCCCTGGGTAGTATTGGGCGAGAAATCCTCCGCATACAGCATGGGCTGCCTGGGCGGATAGGTCCCGGCGCGCGAGTACAGCATCCGCAGCAGGCTCGACAGCGTGGTCACGCTGCCGACCGAGGAGCGCACGCTGGGTGCACCGCGCTGTTGCTGCAGCGCCACCGCGGGTGGCAGGCCCTCGATCGAATCGACGTCCGGCACCCCGGCCTGGTGGATGAGGCGGCGGGCGTAGGGCGCCACCGATTCGAGGTAGCGGCGCTGCGCCTCCGCGAACAGGGTGCCGAATGCCAGCGACGACTTCCCGGAGCCGGACACGCCGGCGAACACCACCAGCGCATCGCGCGGGATGTCGAGGTCCACGTCTTTCAGGTTGTGTTCGCGGGCACCGCGGACGCGGACAAATCGGTCGCGGTCGTAGGCAGGCCCCGGCACGGGGGCGGCAGGCGGCGTGGGCATGGCGGCACCTTAGCCGCGTGCGGGTGAAGGCATCGGCGCACGACGCCACCTTCTCAGGGCTTCACGGGGCCGTGATTGCGCGCGCAGTCTGCTGCACCACGACGATCACTGCCGGGAGCCGGTCATGCCACGCGGAGACAAGTCGAGTTATACGGACAAGCAGCAGCGCCAGGCCGAACACATCGAGGAGAGCGAGCGCGACAAGGGCCGCAGCGAAGCGGATGCCGAACGGATCGCCTGGGCCACGGTCAACAAGCAGGACGGCGGCGGCAAGAAGAGCGGATCGGGCCGGAAATCGACGACCGGGAAGTCCTGACGCAGGCACGACGGCCGGGCCGCCGGCCGCGGCCACCCAAGCCCGGCGGCGCCGGGCGCAACCGAGAGGCCCCACCATGCCCACCGAGAAAGAGACCCACACGCAGTCCGACACCGACGACCGCGCGCAGTCCAGCGGCAACAAGTACGGACAGGAGCAGAACAAGTCGGCCGAGGGCAACGATCCCAGCCTCACCGAAGGCGGAACGATCACGCGGACGGTGCCGTCGCAGGACTAACCTGCGGCCCCCGCTGCACGCAGAAGGCCGGCATGGCGCCCCGCAGGAAGCCCGTCCGCATCGCGACCTTCAACGTCAACGGCATCCGGCCGCGGCTGCCGCACCTGCTGGAATGGCTTGAGCGCGAGCAGCCGGACATCGCCTGCCTGCAGGAACTGAAGGCGGCCGACGCGAACTTCCCCGCCGCCGAGATCGAGCGCGCCGGCTACGGCGCGCTCTGGGCCGGGCAGGTGTCGTGGAACGGGGTGGCGGTGCTGGCACGCGGCGCGGCCCCTGTCGAGAGCCGGCGCCGCCTGCCGGGCGAGCGCGCAGACGAACAGGCACGTTATCTCGAGGTCGCGGCGCACGGGGTCATCGTCGCCAGCATCTACCTGCCCAACGGAAACCCGCAGCCGGGGCCGAAATTCGACTACAAGCTGCGCTGGTTCGAACGCCTCATCCGCCACGCGAAAGGGCTGTACGACTGTGGCCACCCGGTGGTGCTGGCGGGCGATTTCAACGTGGTGCCGACCGACGAGGACATCTACGACCCGAAGCACTGGCGGCGCGATGCGCTGCTCCAGCCCGAGGCGCGCGAGGCCTGGCAGCGCCTGCTGGCGCAGGGCTGGCTGGACGCGCTGCGCGAGAAGCACCCGGAGCGGATCTACACGTTCTGGGACTACTTCCGCCAGCACTGGCAGCGCGACCGCGGCCTGCGCATCGACCACCTGCTGCTCAACCCCCAGCTGCAACCCCGCCTGCTCGACGCCGGCGTCGACCGCTGGGTCCGCGACCTCGAGAAAGCCAGCGACCACGCCCCCACCTGGATCACCCTCGCCCCGGCCGCCTCCTCCGCGGCAAAACGTTCCGCGAAGGCCGCGACCGCACCCAAGGCGGCTCAGTCCGCTGCCGGCAGGAAGGCACCTGTTTCGAAGACTCCTGCACCCAGGAAGGCGCCGACCAAGCCCGCAACTTCTGCCGTTGCCAGGAAGACGAAGAAGAGCGACGCCGGCGATGCATGACCACGACAATGGCCTCCGCCCGGGATCCAGCCAGATCACAAGCGGCTTCGGCCGCCTGCGCCATGCAGGGGCAAGAGCGATGCTGGCTGCTTGATCAGCCAACGCAACGCGGCCGGGTGCCGTGGCGAAAGGGGATTGACGCGGGTACTGCGGAGAGCGGCCATGGATGGCCGCGTGCGGCGAGTCAGCCATGGGTGAGCGGAGGCTGCTTGCGCGGCATCGCCGCGCAGCCTCCGCGAACGCCCGGCGCGCTGCGCCGGGCCGGACCGCGACGCGAAGCGTAACGGGCTGACCGAGCCGCCGAGCAGTGCCCGTGGCAAGCCCCGGTCCTGCCGAAGCTGAAGATGCACGACGCTGTTGCGTCCTACTCCTCGTCGTCGAGATCGTCGAAGCCCTCGGTGTCGATCGCATCTTCCAGCGGGTTCACCGGCTCCAGCAGCGTGTAGTCGTCGACGTCGCGGCTGCGGATCGCGCGCGAGACCGGGTAGGCCTCGAGCATGGGCTGGGGCATGTCGACGAGGAAGCTCTGCGCGGCCGGCGGGCCTTCGATCCAGCGCGCGATGCTGGCCGCCGGCATGAACACCGGCCCGTCGGGCACCAGCGGCGGCGGGATCGCCCGGTTGGCGTGGGTGAGGACCGCGAACGAATACACGTGCGGCTCGTCCTTCTCCCAGTGGTCCCACAGCCCCGCCGCGAACAGCACGCTGCCGTCCTGCGCCTGGATGAAATACGGCTGCGGCGGCGACGCGGAGCGGTCCCATTTGTAGTATCCGTTCATCGGCACCGCACAGCGCCGCGACTCCCACGGCCGCCGGAAGATGCGGCTGCCCGGGGCGCGTGCCAGGCGCGCGGTCACGGTCGTGTAGCGCGTCTCCGGCAATGGCGACCAGCGCGGTACCAGCCCCCAGTCGAAGTCCTCCACCTCGAGCCCCTGTCCGCGGTCGAACACCACCGCCGCAGGCTTGCGCACCGCGATGTTGTAGCGCTCCGGGAACGTGCACAGCAGGTCCGCCGCCGGCGGCGGCAGGCCCGGCGGGAGGCCCTCCGGCGTGAACGCCTGCACGAACCGCCGCACGTCCGGACCCCGGCCTCAGCGCTGGTTGACGCTGAAGCGCCCGGGCCCCAGCAGCATCAGCGTGATCGCCGCGGCCACGAACATCGCCTGCAGTTCGATCGCCCAGCCGCCGGAACGGCCGAGGGCCCCCAGTTCACCCTTGTGCACCAGGCCGATCGCGAACAGCATGTTGACCAGCACCAGCAGCGCGCCGATGCGGGCGTGGAAGCCGAGCAGGAGCATCAGCGGCGCCACCACCTCGCCGACCAGCGCGCCGTAGGCGAGTTCGCCGGGGAGGCCATGGCCCTCGACCATGCGCTCGATGCCGCCGAGGCCGCCGCGGATCTTGGCGATCCCGTGCAGGAGGATGGTGGCGCCCAGTGCCAGGCGCAGCACGAGCCTGGCGATGTCCTGTTGCAGTGCGGGGTTCATGCGCGGTCTCGTCTGTACGGAAAGCGGCAAGGATAGCCGCCGCCGTGGACCGCGGCCGAAGGATCGCCCGCGGTCGGCGCCCGCCGGCGTCCCGCCACGGTTGGTCTATGATCGGGCCGATGCAGGGGGCGTGGATGGACGGAGCGGACCAGCCGGGACGGGGCGGACAGGGAGCGGACGCCGCGGGGGAGCCCGGCGCGCGCCTGCACCGGACCGTGTATCCCTTCCGTGTCCTCGGCATGGGGCTCTCGGCGTTTCCGGTCGGGACCGTGCTGTGGCAGTTGCAGGCGCCGGTGGCGTACTGGGTCCTCCTCGTGTTCGGTGCCCTCCTGTGGCCGCACCTCGCGTGGTGGCGGACGCGCGGACGCGACGACGCGGTGCGGCTGGAGCGCCAGAACCTGCTGGTCGATTCCGCGCTGGCCGGCCTGATGTTGCCGCTGATGCACTTCAACCTGCTCCCGAGCGCGTTGCTGGCCACCCTCGCGACCGTCGACAAGATCAACACCGGCATCCGTGGCATGTGGGTGCGCGCGCTTCCGTTCATGCTCGGTGGCGTCCTGGCCGGTGGCATCGCCACCGGCTTCGCCTGGCAACCGGTGACGGACATGGCCGTGATCGTGGCCTGCATGCCGTTGCTGGTGATCCACACGGTGGCGGTCAGCCTCAACGGATACCGGCTGGTGCGGCGCGTGCACTCGCAGAACGTGCGCCTGGACGAGCTGAGCCGCACCGATCCGCTCACCGGCCTCGACAACCGGCGCAGGTGGGAGGAACACGCCAGCCGCCTGCTCGAGCGCCAGCGCGCCGGCGGTGCCGCGGCCGCTCTGGTGATGGTCGACATCGACGGCTTCAAGGCGGTGAACGACGTCCGCGGCCACGCCGTCGGCGACGACGTCCTGCGCGCGGTCGCCTCGGTGCTGGAGGGCTGCATCGGCCCCGGGGACCGCGCCGCCCGCTACGGCGGCGACGAGTTCGCGCTGGTGCTCGCCGATGACGAGGCCGGCGCGCTGGCCACCGCCGAGCGCATCCGCGCGCGGGTGCGGGCACTGCGCTTCGACGCCGATCCCGACCTGCGCTGCTCGGTCAGCCTGGGCGTCGCCGGCGCGGATGCGCGCCACGCGACCCTGCGACGCTGGACGGTCGCCGCCGACGCCGCGCTGTACCGCGCCAAGCGCTCGGGCCGCGACCGCGCGTGTACCCCCGCCGATGTCGCGGAGTCGACAGCCAGGGTGTAACTGCAGGCGCTGGTGCGCGGCGCGACGCTAGACTGCCGCCATGTCCATACGCCCCCGCCGTGTCCTCGCCCTGCTCCTCGTCGCTGTCCTGGCCGGTTGCGCCAGCGCGCCGCGCGAGACGCAACCGCAGCGCGCACCCGCCGACGTCCGCGCGCAACTGGTGCAGTTGCTGCCGCCGGCCACCCGCGACCGCGAAGGCTGGGCCGCCGACATCCAGTCGGCGTTCCAGCTGCTCGGCATCCTGCAGAGCACCGAGAACCTGTGCGCGGTGCTGGCGGTGACCGAGCAGGAGTCCACGTTCACCGCCGATCCGGAGGTGCCCGGGCTCGCCGCGATCGCGCGCGGGGAGATCGACCGCCGCGCCGGCGCCAGCGGGGTACCGCGGCTGCTGGTGTCCGCGGCGCTGAGGCTGCCCTCGTCCGACGGCAGGTCGTACGGCGAACGGCTCGACGCGGTACGCACCGAGCGTGAACTGAGCGAACTGTTCGAGGACATGGTCGCTCGCGTGCCGCTCGGGCAGCGACTGTTCGCCGGTGCCAACCCTGTGCGCACCGGCGGCCCCATGCAGGTCGCCATCGCCTTCGCGGAACGCCACGCGGACGAGCACGGCTATCCCTATCCGCTGGAAGGCTCGATCCGCCGCGAAGTCTTCACCCGGCGTGGCGGCATGTACTTCGGCATCGCCCACCTGCTCGGCTACCCTTCCTCGTACGAGCGGCACCTGTACCGGTACGCCGACTTCAATGCCGGCCGGTACGCCAGCCGCAATGCCGCGTTCCAGGCGGCGGTCACGGCCGCCAGCGGCGTCGCGCTGGCCCTCGACGGCGACCTCCTGCGCCACGACGGCAGCGTCGGCGCCACCGAAGCCGCCGTGCGCTCGCTCGGGCCGCGCCTGGGCCTGGGCGACACGGCGATCCGGCGCGCGCTCGAACAGGGTGATCGCCTTGCCTTCGAGGACACCGCGTTGTATGACGAGGTGTTCGTGCTCGCCGAGCGGCTGGAGGGTCGCACCCTGCCGCGCGCGGTGATGCCGCAGATCGATCTCGAGAGCCCGAAGTTCAGCCGCAAGCTCACGACGGAGTGGTTCGCCACGCGGGTGGAGACCCGCTACCGGCGCTGCGTGGCCAAGGCATTCGGCTGATGCGCCGCGGGCTCCGCCCGCGGTACCGCCAATGCGCTGGCTGCAGCCGCGCCGCCGGCCAACCTGAATGGGTGTCTGCCGCAGCGGCAGCCCGTCACTTTCCGTCAACGCGCCATGGTCAAGGATTCGCCCCGGACATCACGAGGAGTTGCACCGCATGAAGAACAACGCCGTTAAGCACGCCGCACTGGTCCTGGCCATCGGCTCCACCATGCTGCTCGGTGCCTGCTCCGTCGAGCAGACCGAGGAAGGCAACCTGCCTGAGGTCGAAGTCACCGAGGAAGGCAACATGCCGGCGTACGACGTCGAAACCGCCGACGTCTCGGTCGGCACGCGCGAGGCGGACGTCACCGTCCCGGACGTGGACGTCAATACGCGCGAAACCCAGGTCACCGTGCCGGACGTGGACGTGACGATGCCGGACGAGAAGAACGACGACGCGCAGAACTGATCGCGCGCCGGTCGAAAACGGAGAGGCGGCGCCGCAATCGCGGCGCCGCCTCTTTTTTTGCATGGCGCCCCGGGATCCTGGCGCCACCTGCCCCGGGCTCAGCGTGTCGTGGTCCGGGCGTGCTCGTGGCGGTTGCCACTGAACAGCGGCACCAGCTGCCACAGTGCCGAAAGGCCCACGAGGACGTAGACGATGCGCGCGAGCAGCGCATCCTGGCCGCCGAACAGCGCGGCCACCAGGTCGAACTGCGCGAGCCCGACGAGGCCCCAGTTGATGCCGCCGATGATGAGCAGGACGAGCGTGATGACGTTCAGGGTTCTCACGTGTGTACCTCCTGGCGTGGTGAGGGATTGCCACCCACAGCTTGTTCGTGCCGCCGTGAAGCCCCGGGAAAGGCATCGCGCCGGAAGTGCCGCCAACTGCATGCGGGCTTCACACGGGCGGCGACCGGCTCACGACATGCCCACCGCCGCGGCGCAAGACTCGCTGTCCCCGTCCGGGACCTTCGTGCGATGCGACTGCACCACCTCAACTGCATCTCGACCTGCCCGCTCGGCGGCCGGCTGATGGACGGCCGCAGCCGCAGCATCCTCGAGCGCGGTCGCCTCTGCTGCCACTGCGTGCTGGTCGAGGCCGACGAGGGTCTCGTGCTGATCGACACCGGCCTGGGCCTCCGCGACGTGGCGGATCCGGCGAGCCGGCTCAGCCGCTTCTTCCTGGGCCTGGTGGCGCCCGAATTCCGCGAGCAGATGACCGCCGTGCGCCAGGTCGAACAGCTCGGGTTCCGCGCCGCGGACGTCCGCCACATCGTCCTCACCCATCTCGATTTCGACCACGCCGGCGGACTGGACGACTTCCCGGCGGCACGCGTGCACCTGCTCGCGCGCGAGCGCGAACACGCCGAGGCCCGGCGCACCTGGCTCGACCGGCAGCGCTTCCGCCCGCAGCAGTGGTCCACCCGCCGCAACTGGACCACCTACCCCAGCGGCCAGGGCGAGACCTGGCTCGGCTTCGACTGCGTGCGGGCGCTGGACGGCATCCCGCCGGACATCGCGCTGGTGCCGCTGCCGGGCCATACCCATGGCCACGCCGGTGTGGCCGTGCGCAGCGAGGGGCATTGGCACCTGCTGGCGGGCGACGCGTATTTCTACCACCGGGAGATGGACCCCGACCCCTACTGCACGCCCGGCCTCCGCGCCTACCAATGGATGATGGAGAAGGACCGCGCCGCGCGCCTGCGCAACCAGCAGCGCCTGCGCGACCTGCGGGCGCACCACCCGACCGGGCTGGAACTGTACTGCTCGCACGACCCGGTGGAATTCGAGCGCCTCAGCGGACGCGCTGCCGGGGTACCTGCGGACGCCTTCTCGCCGCCATAGCAGGAGCGTGCACGCGCATCCGGGCGCAAGGCGGTTGATGCGCCGCAGACAGCCGCGGCGCTAGGCTGCGCGCATCCACCGGCACGCGCCGGCACGCGCCACGCCCACCACGGAGGACGCCATGCAGCCCACCCGGACCGTCGTCATCACCGGCGCATCCAGCGGCTTCGGCCGCGGCACCGCCCTGCGCCTGGCCGCCGGGGGCTTCAATGTTGTGCTCGCGGCGCGGCGTGGCCATGTCCTCGAAGGCATCGCGAAGGAGTGCGGCGGCAAGGCCGTGGCGGTGACCACCGATGTCGCCGATGCCGGCGACGTCGAGAAGCTCGCGCGCGTCGCGGTGGCGAAGTTCAACCGCATCGACGTCTGGATCAACAATGCCGGCGTCGCCGCCCTCGGCCGGTTCGAGGAGATCCCGCTGCGCGACCACCAGCGCGTGCTCGCCACCAACCTCGGTGGCGTGGTCAACGGCAGCCACGTGGCGCTGCGCGAGTTCCGGCGGGCGCAATCGGGCACCCTGATCAACATCGCGTCGATGCTCGGTCGCACGCCCTCTCCGTACTACGCGTCCTATTGCGCGACCAAGTACGGGATCATGGGCCTGACCGATGCGATCCGGCAGGAGCTTGCCGCTGCGCGCCTCGACGGCATCCACGCCTGCACGGTCTTGCCGATGGCGGCGGACACGCCGTTCTTCGACCACGCCGCCAACTACACCGGCCACACGCTGCAGCCGTTCCCGATCACCGACGCCGACGCGGTGGTGGACGCCATCGTCGGCTGTGTCCACGCGCCACGCGACGAAGTGGTGGTGGGGATGTCGGCCGCGGCGGCGGTGCTGTCCGAGCGCGTGGCACCGGGGCTGGTGCATGGCGTCACCGGGGCGGTCGCGCACCAGCTGCAGATGGAGGACGCGGAACCCGCGGCGCACAGCGAAGGCAACCTGCATGCACCGTCGGCCGTGGGCCTGGGCGTGCACGGCGGCATCCGTGCGCGGCTGGCGGCGGAAGCCGAGCGCCGGGAGCGGCGGTCCCCCGGCTGACGCGCCCTCAACCGGGGGCGCGTGCCCGCCGGCCCAGCTCGTAGGCCTGGAGATGGAGCCACGCGACGCGCAGGCGCGGGCAGTCGATGCCGGCCGCCTCGGCACGATGCACCATGTCGCCCACGATGTGCTCCGCCTCCACCGGCTGCCCGCTCTCGAGGTCGCGCAGCATGGATGCGGTCATGGGCGAGCCGGCGCGGGTGAGGAACGCGATGGCTTCGTCGCGCCGTGGTGCCGGCACCGCATGCCCTGCCGCCGCCGCCACCTGGAGCGCTTCGTCGTAGGCGCCGCGGATGAACGCCTCGCCCCCCTCGGCGGCCACGATGCGGCCGATGGGCGCACGCATCAGGCACGTGGCAGCGGCGGCCGTGCACAGGAAGGCGAACTTGATCCATTGCTCGCCGGCGATATCGCCGCTGTGCACGTGGTCGATCCCGGCCCGGGCGCAGGACTGGGCGAAGGCACGCGTACGCGGGCTGCCGCCGTCGCCGCCGCGCTCGCCGAACGTGATCGATGCCGGCCCGCCCAGGTGCACGACCTCGCCATCGACGCCCTTGGTCGCGCTGATGAAGCACAGCCCCCCGATCACGTCGGCGGCGCCGAAGCGCCGGTCGAGCACGGGGTAGTGGCGCAGGCCGTTGAGGATGGGCAACACCGCGGCGCCCGCCTCCACCGCCGGTGACACCGCGTCCATCGCGCTCTCCAGGTCGTAGGCCTTGCAGCTCAGCACCACGAGGTCGAATGGCTGCGCGCGCGCGAGTCCCGGCAACCCGGATCCGGTGGCGAACGGCACGGCGAGGTCAGCGTCGCCCAGCGGGCTGCGCAGGCGCAGGCCGTCGCGCGCCAGCTGCGCCGCCCGGCCTTCGCGCACGAGGAAGGTGACATCGGCGCCGCCCTGGGCGAGGCGTCCGCCGAAATATCCGCCGGTGCCGCCGGCACCGAGTACGAGGATGCGCATGGGGATTCTCCGTTGCCGACGCCCAAGGTAGCCCCGTCAGCGGCCGGGCGGAACCAGGTCCGCCCTTCACCACCCTGCCACGGCACCGTGGCCGATGATCGCGCTCCAGCCGGGGCCTTCGCAGGCCCGGCATCCCACGTGCGAGGGCTTCATGCGCAAGGACATCGAGGAAGGCTTCATGGTGTTCGTGGTCGACGGCGAACTCGGCGTTGGCGCGGTGCGCGAGGTGCGCAACGGCGGCAGCGAATTCCTGGTGAACATCCAGAACGGTGGCGATTTCGTCATCCCCGCCAGCGCCATCCGCGACGTCCACTCCGGCAAGGTGATGCTGGACATCCAGCGCCTGGACGACGATGTCCGCCGCGCGCTGGCGCATCCGCACGATGCCGAGTTCCGCCACTACGCCGCGCTCGACCCGAAGGACGGAGCGCTCAAGGAGTAGTCGCGCCGCCGACGCGCCGCGTTGCCATCGTCCGCTCCAGCGCCGACACTCGGGCCGTCGATACGGGGGAGACGGCACATGCGCGACATCGACCACACCCGGCGCCGGCTGCTGGTCGCCGGCGGCGCGCTGGCCCTGGGCGCGGCGACCACGGGTGCAGCGGCCGGACCGACGACCCGGGGACCATCCGCGGCCGAGGTCGTCGCCCGCATCCGTGAACGGGTCGGCGTCGCGTGGCAGGCCGACACCGTGGACCGCATCGTGGCCGGCGTGGCCGACACCCCCGTCTCCGGCATCGCCACCACCATGGTGGCCTCGATCGACGTCCTCCGTCGCGCCGCCGGGGAGGGCCTGAACATGGTGGTGGCGCACGAACCGACGTTCTGGTCGCATTTCGATGGCGTCGACGCGCTCGCCGGCGATGCGACATTCCGCCACAAGCGCGACTTCATCGCGGACAACGCGATGGTCGTGTTCCGCTTCCACGACCACTGGCACGCGATGCGGCCCGACGGCATCGCCGCCGGCATGGCGCGCACGCTGGGATGGTCGGCTCACGCCGACACCGCCGCACCGGGCGAATTCCTCCTGCCGTCGCAGACGCTGGCCGACGTGACGGCGACGCTCGCGCGGCGCCTCGACGCGCGCTCGATGCGGGTGCTGGGCGATCCGGGCCTGCCGGTACGGCGCGTGCTCGCAGCGTGGGGCTACGCGGACCTCGAGCGCCTGCGGACGGCCGTCGCCCGGGACGACGTGGATGTCGTCATCGTGGGCGAGACGCGGGAGTGGGAGCTGGTGCCCTACGTGCAGGACCTGGTCGCCTCGGGCAAGCCCAAGGCGCTGGTGGTGCTGGGCCACGTGGTATCGGAGCAGGCCGGCATGGCCTACTGCGCGGAGTGGCTGCGCGGCTTCGTCGACGAGGTGCCGGTGGCGTTCGTGGCGGCGGCGGAGCCGCTTCGGGGCGTCGCACCACCGTCGTAGCGCAGACCCGTGCCGGGCTGGTCAGCGATTCAGGCGCTGCAGCAGGTGGGCGCGCAATGCCGCGGCACGGTCCTCGTCGAGCGGCGCCAGCACGTTGCGCGCGGCCTCGGGGATATGGTCGGCAACGGCGGGACCTGGTTCGAACACGTAGTGGCGGAACACCTCCTGCCAGGTCGCGCGCTGCTCCGGCGGCAGCTCGCGCAGGGTGAGGATCGCCAGCATCAACGCGCCCAGCGGGTTCTCCATCCAGGGCGGACATTCCCGCCACCAGTAGTTCACCAGGACGTTGAAGCTGTCGAGGGCCTCGATGTGGTGCCACCACATGCTCGGGATCAGCACCGCGTCGCCCGGGCCGAGTTCGGCCACCTGGGCATGGCGCAGGGCTTCGGAGAACCGCGGGAAGCGTGCGAGGTCGGGCGCGGCGAAGTCCACGAGGCTCACCGCCTGCCCCGCCGGGGTGAAGTCGAGCGGCCCCACATACAGGTTCGCGAGCTGGTCGGGCGGGAACAGGGTGAACCGCCGGCGGCCGACGGCGACGCAGGCCAGGTTGTGTGGAAGGTCCTGGTGCGCGGGGATCCGCGAGCGGTTGCCGATCCAGATGCTGGCGAGCGGATCGCGGCCACCGAAGTCGAAGTCGTTCTCGCCGCGCAGCCCGGGAAGATAGGTGTCGAGCGTGGTCGAGCCGATGTAGATGGTCGGCGGCGCGGGATCGCCGCAGTACTTCAGCAGCGTCTTCAGCGCGACGTCCAGGGCCACGCGTTCGCGGCGGAAGTTGAAGCCGCGCATGTCGTCGTCGTAGAAGATGCGCCCACCCGCTTCCGGCGGTGCGATGGTTGCGACGGCGGGCATGCCGCCGGCATCGAAACGTGCAAGGTAGGCGACCGCCCCGGCGGGCGAAACCAGGCCCGCCTGCACCAGCGGCCAGTCATGCGCGATGCCCCGGAGCACCAGCGGACGCGCCGACCGCAGCACCTCGTCCGACAGCGGGCTGCCCGGCGCCAGTTCGGGGATCGGGTTATCGGGCGCCAGCATGGACCCTCTCGCGCAGTGGGGTGGGACGGCAGGCGCCCTCCCCCCGCATCGTCCCACAGAACGTCGTCACCACCTGGCGATCCCCCTGTCCACGGCTCCCGCAGCGGATTCGCCGCCGCGGGAGCCACAGTATCGCCCGTCGCGCGGGCGATCAGAACCGGTAGCGGAGACCGAGCATGTAGCGCGGGCCGGTCTGGGTGGCGTAGAACACCTGGCGGTCGTTGCGACCGTGCGAGCGCATGGTTTCGTCCGTCAGGTTGATGGCTTCGGCGTGGAGCGAGAGGTTCTCGTTGACCTGGTAGCTGACGTTGAGGTCGAGCTGGCCGTACGACTCGACGTAGACCGGATTCGCGCGCCAGCTGTCGAAGGTGCTCGACAGGAACTCGTCGCGCCAGTTGTAGGCCGCGCGGATCTGCCAGGACCCCTTGTCGTAGAATCCGACCAGGTTCGCCGAATCGCTCAGGCCCACGAGCGCGAACTGATCGGCGAGATTGTCGTTGTCGTAGGTCAGGTCGGAATCGACGATCGTGTAGTTGGCCGACATGCCGAAGCCGCTGTCGCCGAACATGTGCTGCAGGTTGAACTCCCAGCCATCGAGCTGCGAGGACTCCTTGTTCACCGGCACGGTGACGCGGAAGACCGCAAGCGGGTCGCCCGGCAGACCGGCGATGGTGCCCTGCGGTTCCCCGTCATCGTTGACACCCGTCTGCACGACACCTGGCGTGCCGGCGTAGTTCTCGAAGATGTAGTTGCGCACGCAGCCGCGGAAGCCGACCGAGCCTTCCGCGCAGCCGCTGGCGATGGCCTCGTTGAAGTACGCGCCGCCGACCGGCGTGCGCAGGTCGAACGGCGAGATCTCGACCACCGACGTGCCGATGTAGTTGTCGATGTCCTTGCGGAACCAGCCGGCCGACACGAAGCTGCCCTCGCCGTAGTACCACTCGAACGACAGGTCGAAGTTCCTCGACTCCAGCGGCTTCAGGCCAGGATCGCCCTGCGAGCCGGTGCCGCCCTCGTAGGCCGCGAACGAATCGAGCGTCTGGCCGCCCTGGATGTGGTTCCACTGCGGCCGGCCGATGCTGTGGCCGTAGCTGGCGCGCAGCACCATGCTCTCGGTGATCTCCAGCCCGAGGTCGACGCTGGGCAGCCAGTAGTCGTACTTGCCGCGCAGGGTGGTGAAGTCGGGCTCGCCGAACTGCACCGAGAACTCGTTCTGGCCAGTCCACAGCAGGCCGGTGGCGATCGGAACCAGCGCGCTCGAGGAGACCTCGGTCTCCTCGTAGCGCACGCCAACCGCCACGTTGAGCGGCATGCTGGTATCGAAGGTGTTGCTCCACTGCACGTAGGCGCTCCGCGACTCTTCCGTGGTGCGCCGGTCGGTGGAGAAATCCTCCGGCGGCAGGTAGGCGGCCTCGTCGCCGCCACGCGCGGCGACCGCGGCCTCGCGCAGGCGCGCGAAGTCGAACAGGTAGAACGAGCCGAACGCGTCGCCGCTGCCGGGGAACTGGTCGAAGTAGCGACTGATGTCGTCGGCGATCCAGAGGTCGTCGGCATAGTCCGCCGCGCCGCCGCCGAAGCCGCCCCAGTCGTCGCGCTGGACGAAGCCGTACGCGGTCCGGTTCTGGACCTCGTTGAACGACACCCCGAAGTCGAGGCGGGAATAGTTCTGGAAGTCGAAGCTGCCGCGCAGCTGCGCCTGGTCGACCTCGGATTTCATGTAGCTGTTCCGGAACGACGACCCGGTGACCATCATCTGGTCGGCGCCGACGGTGTCCATGCCGGGCGGCAGCAGCACCGACAGCACCGGGAAATCGCCGCTGAAGTCGACGTTGGTCACGCCGCGCACGAAGGCGGCGGTGCCGATCACGTTGTTGGAGCCGAACGGGCCCTCGGCGCCGGATTCCGCGCTGGAGCGGTGGTAGTCGAACTCGAGGTCCAGGGAGTCGTTGACTTCCCACGCGACGTTGAAGCCGAGCGATTTGTTCTCGTTCTTCGTCGCGTTGAGCGAGCCGGCCATCGCCAGGTCGCCCCAGCGCGGCTCGAAGCCGGCCGGGCAGACGTTGTTCGGATCGCTCGCCGCCCACTGCTCGGTCGCGGGATTGAAACAGCCGGCGTACTCGGTATAGCTCGTGGGTGCCGCCACCGGGCCGTCGGTCCAGGACGTCGCGTTCGCGGCCTGGTTGAACCAGGTCGACAGCTCGTGCCGGCGTGCCTCGATCCTGTTCTCGGCATAGGTGTAGTCGAGCGTGGCGGTAATGCGGTCGGTCGCTGCCCATTGCAGCGTGGCCTGGCCGTTGGTGCGCTGCCGGCTGACGCCGTTGACCGCATAGATCAGGTTCTGCGGGATCGAATAGACATCGCCCGGGCCCGGCGGGTTGGTCGCGTTCGCGGCCACGTCCGGGTTCGCCAGCGGCCCTTCGCCGCCGGGGAATGCATACCAGCCGCCACCGACGGCGGCCTCGTTGTAGCCGAAGTCGCGGTCCTGGTAGCTGCCGCTCAGCGCGATGCCGAAGCGGTCGTCGGCGAAGGTCTCGCTGAAGATGCCCGACACTTCGCCGGTCCAGCTGTCGCCGCGCATCGGGCCCGGCAGGTTGTCCACCGAGGTGTCGTGCACGCCCTTGACGCCGATATTGGCCACCGGGCCACTGTCGAGCGGCCGTGCCGTCTTGATGTTGATCGTGGCGCCGATGCCGCCGGTGGGCGTGGCGGCGCGGCTGGTCTTGTAGACCTCGACGCCGGAGATCGATTCGGACGCGAGGTTGGCGAAATCGAACGCGCGCGAGTTGGAGGCATTGGTGGCCTCGATGCTGGAGGCCGGCATCTGCCGGCCGTTGAGCAGGACCAGGTTGAAGTCCGGCCCCACGCCACGCACCGTGACCCTGGAGCCCTCGCCCATCGAACGGTCGATCGAGACGCCGCTGATGCGTTGCAGCGATTCGGCCAGGTTGGTATCCGGGAACTTGCCGATGTCCTCGGCGACGATGCCGTCGACGATGCCCTGGGCGTCACGCTTCAGGTTCATCGAGGACTCGAGGCTCGCCCGGATGCCGGTGACGACCACCGCGTCGAGCGTCGCCGGATCCTGGTTGTCGGTACCCTCGGCGGTGCGCCCGGGCTCGGCCGGGTCGACCTGCGCCATCGCAGGCTGCGCGAGTGCAAGCAGCAGTGCCGAAGCCAGCAGGCGGCGCCGTGGTGTGTTCGATACTCGGTTCATGATTTCCCTCCCCGGGAGTCACATGGTGGTGGACTGCGTTGCTGCCCGCGGACGGGCTGGCGCGGCGATTGCACGCCGGCATGACAGCGTTGTCAAACCTGCGCCCGTTGCTGCACTAAGTTGTTGAAACACAATGGCCGGAGCGGCGCGTGGTGCTGCGCCGCAGCGTGGTCAGGGCGCGCTGCAGTCGAGGGCATGCTCCGCCCCTGCACCGAGCACGACCCGCGACACCGAGAGTGCGAGTTCGCCCGCGGTCTCCAGCTGGAACAGGTTGCTGACGCGCGCCATGTCGGCACCCGCTCCCGCGAGGCAGGCCAGCGGCACCGCGATGTCCTGCCAGGTGCCTGGGGGCAGCCCGCGCAGCAACGGATCGATCGCGACGCTGCCCGAGCAACCGTCTCCACACCCTGCCGCCAGCGTCACCGGCGCGGTCGGCGCGCGGTCCACGCGCACCGTGGCCACCAGCGCCACCTCCGCCATGCTCTCGCGGCTCAGGTCGACGGGCGCTGCGCTCCGCAGTGCGACCGTCGCGGCGCCCGTCCCGGCCCAGGTGATGCGCCGCGCATCCTCCTGTGCCTGGTGGTCCACGGCGGCCACGAGCACGCCGCCTGCGGCGGAACGCGCAGGCAGCGCCTCGACCGCCTCCGGCGCCGCACCCGTGTCGGCGAAGGTCAGCGTCCAGTCCGGCGGGGTCGCGCCACGCAAGAAGAACACGCCGGGGTCGGCACCGCCGTGTGCAAGGCCGGATTCCTCCGGAAGCTGCGGGAGCTCCATTGGGGTGCGGTAGTCGAGGCCGTGGCCGAGCGCGAACAGCGGGTCGTAGCCCGGCTGCCCTGCATTCAGGGGTGTCTGCACCGCGGTCTTCGGCCACGAGAACGGCAGGCGGCCGGTGAAATCGTGGGCGATCGTACCGTCCGCGCCGCGGAAGAGGACGTCGGCGATGCCGCCGCCCTCGGAGCCCGGCAGCCAGGCGGCGACGAACGCATCCGATGCGTTGATCTCGCGGTTCACCCACAGCGGGCGGCCGGACAGGAACACCGACACCACCGGGATGCCGGCGTCCTTCAGGCGCTGCAGCAGCGCGAGGTCGTGCGCGGTGCCCGGCTGGTAGGCGAGGCTGGCGACGTCGCCCATGTACTCGGCATAGGGCTCTTCGCCGAAGACGACGATGGCGACGTCGGGCCGCTGCGTGTAGGTGCCGTCGAGCGACAGGGTGGCGCGGCCGCCCGCGGCGCGGGTGGCGGCGTCGATGCCCGCCCAGATCGACTCGGCATTCGGGAAATCCGCGCGGCGGGTGCCGGTGCCCTGCCAGCTGAGCGTCCAGCCGCCGGCCTGCTTGCCGATGTCGTCGGCGCCGTCGCCGGCGACCAGGACGCTGGCCCCGGGGTCGAGCGGCAGCACGCCCCCGTTGTTCTTGAGCAGCACCAGCGAGCGGCGCACGGCCTCGCGCGCCAGGGCGCGATGCTTGGTGTCGCCGAGGAGCTCCAGTTTGCCGCCGAGCTGGCGCTGTGAAGGCGCGCCGGCGTCGAGCAGGCCCAGCCGCGCCTTGACGCGAAGGATGCGCGTCACAGCATCGTCCAGGCGCTGCATCGGGATGGTGCCGGCGCGCACCGCGGCAAGCGTGTCGTCGTAGACCTCGCGCCAGGTGTCCGGCGCCATGTACATGTCGAGCCCGGCATTCAGCGCCGCGGCGCAGCCGTGCTTGGTGCAGCCGTCGACGTCGGCATGGCCGTTCCAGTCGCCGACCACGAAGCCGTCGAAGCCCAGGCGTTCCTTGAGTACGCCGGTGAGCAGGCTGCGGTTGCCGTGCATGCGCACGCCGTTCCAGCTGGAGAACGAGGCCATCACCGTCTGCGTGCCGGCAGCGAGCGCGGCGACGTGGCCCGCCCCGTGCACGTCGCGCAGTTCGGCTTCGGACACCTCGGTGTTGCCCTTGTCCTTGCCGCCGGTGGTGCCGCCGTCGCCGATGTAGTGCTTGGACGAAGCGAGCACCCGCGTGCCGTCGAGGAAGCCCTCGGTGCCCGGCCTGCCCTGCAGGCCCTCCACCACCGCCGTCGCGTAGCGCGACACCAGTGCCGGATCCTCGGAATAGCCTTCGTACGTGCGGCCCCAGCGGTCGTCGCGCGGCACGGTGACCGTGGGCGCGAAGGTCCACTCGAAGCCGGTGGCGCGCAGTTCGGCCGCGGTGGCGCCCGCGATGCGGCGCAGCAGCTCCGGGTCGTTGGCGGCGCCCAGGCCGATGTTGTGCGGGAACAACGTGGCGCCGACCACGTTGTTGTGGCCGTGGACGGCGTCGATGCCAAGGAGCACCGGGATGGCCGTGCCGCCGTCGCGGTCGTCGACCGAAGCCGCGTGCAGCGCGTCGGCAAGTTCGAGCCAGGCCGACGCCGGCGCGTTGTAGCGCCCGCCGGGGTCGGAGTTGCCGCCGGCCAGTACCGAGCCGAGGCGGTACCTGCGCACGTCCTCGGGGGTCAGGCTGCCGAGATCGCCCTGCACCACCTGCCCGACCTTCTCCTCCAGGGTCATGGTGGCGAGCAACCCCGCCACGCGCTGCTCGAGCTTGGCATCGCGCGGAATGGGCGACGCCATGGATGGCCAGGCGTCCGGGTCGGCGATGCCGTGCTCCGCGTCCGGCGCCGGTGCCGCGCCACGTGCCTGGGGAAACGCGAGCGCCGCGAGGCAGGCAGCCAGCGCGAGCCCGGTGCGGGCGTGTGCGGAACGGTCCAGGGGCATGATCGACGGCTCGTCTGGGAAAAAAGGCCTGGCGCGCCGGTCGCGGCGCGGCCGTGGCCGGCGCAGATGATAGCGCTGTCATCCCGCTTGGCTTGCGGCACCGCACAATGGCGCCGCGGGGGCAGGACCAAGCCCGCGGCGATACCGCTACCGCCGCTGCACCGGCCTATACTCGCGCGGGGCCGCGACAGCGCTGTCAGCCGTTGCGGCCTCCCAGGACAAGCTTCATTGGGGGTGGCGGGTGGTGTCGAGGGCTCGGATCGAAGACGTCGCAGCCGCGGCAGGCGTGTCGATGAAGACCGTCTCGCGCGTGCTCAACCGCGAGCCGAACGTGCGCGAGGACACGCGCGAGCGCGTGCTCGCCGCGGTGGCGCAGCTGCGCTATGTGCCGCACTCCTCCGCGCGCAGCCTGGCCGGAAACAAGTCGTACCTGATCGCGCTGCTCTACAACAACCCGTCGCGCAACTACCTGATGGAAGTGATGACGGGCGTGCTCGCGGCCTGCGAGGAACACCAGTACAACATGCTGCTGTGCCCACTCCAACTTGACGACCCGACGATCGTCGACGGCGTCGAATCCCTGGTGGCGCGCCTGCGGCCGGACGGCCTGCTGCTGACGCCGCCGATCACCGACTCGCCCGCGCTGCTCGCGCGCATGGAGGAGATCGGCGTGCCCAGCGCGAGCATCTCGCCCAGGAATGGCGCCCACTGCAGCGGCGCCTCCATGGACGAGACCCGGGCTGCAGCCGAGATGGTCGCGCACCTCGCGTCACTCGGGCACCGGCGCATCGCGCACATTGCCGGCCACCCCGCGCACGGCGCCAGTGACTGGCGCCTCGCGGGCTACCGGGCGGGACTGGAGCAGGCGGGCATCCGCTACGACGCGGCCCTGGTGCAGCCCGGTGAATTCACGTTCGAATCCGGACGACGGGGCGTGGCCGCCCTGCTCGACCTGCCGCGCGCGCCAACGGCGATCTTCGCCGGCAACGACGACATGGCCGCCGGCGTCATCGCCGCGCTGCTCGAGCGGGGCCTGCGCGTCCCGCAGGACGTGTCGGTGTGCGGGTTCGACGATTCGCCGGTGTCGAAGCACATCTTCCCGGCGCTCACCACGGTGCACCAGCCGGCGCACGACATGGGCAGGCTGGCGACCCTGGAACTGCTCTCGACGATCCGGACGCGACGTCCCGGCCGCATGCTGCATGTCCCGTTCACGCTGCGGTTGCGCGACTCCACCGGCCCCGCGCCGCGCTGACGGAGGCACCGGGTGCACCTGCCCCTGCCCTTGGACTGCTGCCGTCAGGTGACCTTCTTGTAGATCGTCAGGCCCAGCACGAACAGGATCACCGCGATGATGATCGCGGCCCAGAACAGGAACTGCGCGATGTTCATCGCGGCGCCCGCCATGCCCGAGAACCCGAGCGCTCCGGCAATCAGGCCGATGACGGCGAAGATGATGGCCCACTTGATCATGTCGGACTCCATTGCTTCCGCACGTCGCGGATGGCGTCGATCCTGGGCTCCAGCGGGTGCGGCCGCCGTGAATGGGCGGCGCTCCGGCCGTACTTGCTGCCATGTTCACGGCGCCCCCTGTATCAGGAGCGGAACGACAAGGGAGCACCGCAATGACCAACACCCCGCAGGACCTGGAGCGCAAGTTCTGGAAGGCCCTCGAATCCGACCGCACGCTGATGCTCGGGATCGACGGCGTGGAGGACGGGCACTCGCGGCCGATGACGGCGCAGGTGGAAAACGGGCGCGGGCCGATCTGGTTCTTCACCGGGCGCCCGAACGTGCTGATCCAGCACCTCGCCCAGGGCCGCCGCGCGATCGCCGCGTTCGCGTCCAAGGACCACGAGCTGTTCGCGAGCATCGCCGGCAACCTGGTGGTCGACAACGACCGCGCGGTGATCGACCGGCTGTGGAACCCCTTCATCGCGGCCTGGTTCAAGGGCAAGGACGATCCCGACCTGGTCCTGCTGCGATTCGACGCCGAGCACGCGGAGGTCTGGCTCAACGAGTCCAACTTCCTCGCAGGGGTCAAGATGCTGCTGGGCGTCGATCCGAAGAAGGACTACGACGACAAGGTCGCCGACGTCGACCTGCGCTGAGGGGGAGCGCGGAATGACCGACTGGTTCGACGCCCTTCGCAGCATCGTCAACCGCCACGAGCCGGGCACCGACCCGCACGCGATGCCGCGTGCGGCGGCTGCGCTGCTGCTCGAGATGGCGGTGACCGATGACGGCGGCGAAGCTGTCGAACTCGAAACCGTGCATGCGGCGATGGCACGCGCATTCGGCATCGACGTGTCGGAACTTGGCGAGTTGCTGGAGCAGGCGCACCGCGCGCGCCGCGAGGCGGTGTCGCTGCACGAGTTCACCCGGCAGCTCCGGGTGGGGCTGGCGCCGGAGCAGTCGGCGGAACTCGTCGAATGGCTGTGGCGGGTGGCGTTCGCGGACGCGCGCCTCGACAAGCACGAGGAGCTCATGGTGCGCCGGGTGGCGGACCTGCTCGGCGTGTCGCACGCGGAGTTCATCCGCCGCAAGCATCTTGCGCGGGCGGCGGCCGATGCCGCGGGCGGCACGGCTTCCGGGTGACGCCCGTGGCGCGCACCAGGACCGTCAGGCCGCGCCGGCGATGCGCACGCGGTTGCGCCCGGCAGCCTTGGCCTCGTAGAGCGCGTCGTCGGCGCGCGACAGGGTGGCGTCGGTAGGCTCGCCCGGCAGGTACTGGGTGACGCCCGCGGAAACGGTGATGTGCCAGTCGGCGGCACCGATCCGGACCGCGAGCGCGGCGAGGTCGGCGCGCAACCGCTCCGCGACATCGCGCGCGGCGTCGATCGCGGTGTCGCGCAGCAGCACCACGAATTCTTCCCCGCCCCAGCGCGCGAGCGTGTCGCTGCCGCGGATGGCGGCCTGGGCAGTGCGCGCGACCGCGCGCAGCACGGCATCGCCGCCGGCATGGCCGTGCAGGTCGTTGACCTGCTTGAAATGGTCGATGTCGAGCATCGCCACGCTCCACTGGTGCCCCGAACGCACCGTGCGCTGGCGCTCCGCCTCCAGCAGCTCGGACATCGCACGCCGGTTGAGCAGCCCGGTGAGCTCGTCGCGCGTGGCCAGCTCGCTGATGCGCTCGAGCGCGGCCGCCAGCTCGTTGCGCTGCGCACGCAGCCGCAAACGCATTCCGCGCAGCCGCGCGCTCACCGCCACGAAACCGGTCACCAGCACCACCAGCATCGCCAGATGTGACCACTGCACGGCCGGCGGGTACACCACCGGATCCACCCGGTGCGCCAGCAGCATGGACACGGCGAACGCGCTGATCGAATACAGGCCCACGCCCGCCGCCTGCCACCACGCGAGGCCGAACATGCCGAACATCAGGATCAGCGCGACCATCAGCAGGCCCACGCCCTGGCCGAGGCCGGCGATGCCGTAGGCGAATGCGGCGAAGCCGATCGATACCAGGAGCTGCGGCACCGCCAGCGATGGATCCGACAGTCGTCGCGACCAGCCGGACCGGATCAGGACGAACATCATCGCCATGGCCGCCAGCGCAAGGCCGGTCCAGGCCGACAGGAAGCGGCCCTCGTTGAGACCGGCGGTCGCCATCGCGTGCATCAGCCCCGCTCCTCCAACCAGCAGCAGGGCGCCGAGGGCCGTGTGCTCGAGGGCGATGCGCTGGCGGCGATCGCGGGTGAGGAGGCAGGGCAGGATCCCCGCGGGCAAGGCTGGCATGTCGGTCCGGTTCCTCACGCCGGCGCCCTGCCCGGTGGCGGGCGGAGGCGGTGCGTCTACCGCGCTCTATCGGCGGTCGGCTTCCATACTTGAGTGGATGGTGGCCGCGGTCACCGTCACGCGCGGGCACGTCCGGCCTACTGGCCCTGCTCCGCCGCGGCCGCCAACGCCAGGCCGCCGACCACGCCGAGCGAGGCGTCGCCGGCGACCACCGCGGCGCCCGGAAAGGTCGCGGTGGCGGCCTCCACCACGTAAGGCGCGCGCGACATGCCGCCGGTGAGGTACAGCACCTCCGGTGGCCGCTCGAGCCCGGCATCCACCGTGCGCAACAGCGCACGCAGCGCCGCCAGGAACCGCGCGGCCGCCTCGTCCAGCGCAGGCCGCGCCAGCGCCAGCGAGAGCCCGGGCTCCAGGTAATCCAGCGCGATGGCGGTGGTGGCGTCGCGGCTCAGGCGGATCTTGGCGGCCTCGACCTCACGGTTGAGGCGGACGGTACCGCCGCCCTGCTGCAGGCGCGCCAGGCGCGTGGAATAGGGTGCGGGCACGCCGTCGAACGCCGCGCGCCGGAAACTCCGCTGGCGCTCGACGTCGTGGACGGCCGCCGCCTCGTAGTAGCGGTGCACCGGCGTGCGCGTGACGTCCTTGCCGAGCAACGGCATGCACTCGCGCATGCTGAGGTCGATATCGACATCGGTGCCACCCTGCGGCAGGCCCCAGGCCGCGAGCACGCGGGGCGCCGGCGCATCGCCCCCGGCATCGGCAAGCGCCACGTCGGTGGTCCCGCCGCCGACATCCACCACCAGCGTGCGCCGCACATGCGCCTGGCCACGGTGGTGTCCGAGCGCTGCCGCCGCCGGTTCCTGCAGGAAGTCGACCGTTTCGAAGCCCGCAGCCCTGGCGGACTCGCGCAGGATCGCCAGCGCCTGCGCGCCGCCGGCATCGCCCATCGAGCTGCGGAACTCCACCGGTCGCCCGAGGACCGCGGCATCCACCTCGACGCCGTACTGCCGGCATGCGGTCTCGCGGATGTGGCGGAGGATGTGCGTGGTGATGCCGAGCAGCGAGTCGCGCGCCTGGCCGTGCAGGCGGTAGCCCAGCATCGACTTCGGCGACACCACCAGCTGGCCGTTGCCGCTCGCGATGTAGGCGTCCACGCCCTCCTCGCCGTAGAGCGCGTTGGCCATGTCGAGCCCCGCCTCGCCTGCCAGCCGCCGCTGCTCGTCGGCCCACGCCCGGCGGACGGCGGCGAGCGCGTCGCGGCGCAGCTCGTCGTCGCTGCGCACCAGCTCCCGCGGGAGCATGGCCAGGGCGGCCTCGCGACGGTCCGGTGGCATGCGCATCGCCTCGTCCCGCGCCTGCCGCACCCGTTCGGACTGCGCGGCGCGCTCGCGCCGACCGGCGGCGACCAGCCGCTCCACCTCACGCTCCAGCGTGGGGGTGAGTGCGAACGCCGCCAGGTCCGGCTGGCGCTGCGGGAAGAACACCGTGGTGCGGAACTGGGTGTCGCCACCGAAGCGCACCAGCTCCAGCGCCCCGTCCACCACCGCGCCTGCCGCCGAGTAGCTGGTGCCGAAGTCGATGCCGATCCTCATTCCCTGGGTGCCGCCTGCCGCCGGAAGGCCGGCCATGCTAATGGACGCAGGCGCGCGCCGCGCAGCAGGCCTAGAACACGGACAATCCCGTCATGCGCGTGAACCGGTGCAGCGCGTAGCGGCCCAGCAGCGAATTGCCCTTCTCGTCGAGGCCGGGGGACCACACGCAGATCCCCATGACGTTGGGCACGACCGCGGCGATGCCGCCCGCCACCCCGCTCTTGGCCGGCAGTCCCACGTAGAACGCGAAATCGCCCGCCGCATCGTAGGTGCCGGCGGTCATCATCAGCGAGTTGATGCGGGTGGCACTTTCCTCGCTGGTGACGCGCATGCCGGAGATGCCGCACCAGCCGCGGTTGGCCAGGTACTGCACGCTGCGCGCGACGTCGACGCAGTCCATCAGCAGCGAACACTGCAGGTAGTAGAAGTCGAGGACCGCGTCGACGTCGTTGTGCAGGTTGCCGAAGCTGCGGATGAAGTTCGCCACGGCCACGTTGCGGTAGCCGCTCTCCCGCTCCGAACGCGCGATGACTTCGCTGGTCCCGACCTGGGGATTCCCGGAGCGCGCGCGCATGAACGCCAGCAGCGCGTCTTCGGCGTCGTCGATGCTGGAGAGGATGACGTCGGCGGTGACCAGGGCACCGGCATTCATGAACGGGTTGCGCGGGATCCCCTTCTCGTATTCGAGCTGGATCAGGGAGTTGAACGGGTCGCCCGACGGCTCGCGCTCCACGCGCTGCCACAGGTCGTCGCCCACCGCTTCCATGGCCATCGTCAGCGTGAACACCTTGGACATGCTCTGGATCGAGAAGCGCTCGCGGGCGTCGCCGGCTTCGAAGACATCGCCGTCGCGGGTTACCAGGGCCATGCCGAAGCGGTCCAGCGGCACGTCGGCGAGCGCGGGGATGTAGTCCGCCACCTTGCCCTCCCCGAATCGTTCGCGCACTTCGCCCTCGATGGCGGCGAGGATGCCCGGCAGGTCGTGGCGGTCGAGGTCGTACGGGTTCTGTGGCGGTCCTGGCATGCGTGTCCCGGGTGACGGATGGCAGGGGACAGCGTGCACCGGCCGGCGCGATGTTGAAGTGGAGCCGCCCCGCGCGCGACCATCTGGCACGCGTCGCCGCCTCCGGCGCGCCCTCGCCAGGAGTGGATGATGCCCCTGAAGCCCTCGGCCGCCATGGCCCTCGCCCTCGTCCTCGGCACGTCCGGCCCGGCCCCTGCGCAGCCGCAATCGACCATCCCGCCCGAGGAGGCGCGCGCGGTCTTCGCGACGGCGCAGTCGCTCTGCGAGGCCGACGCCGGCGCCTTGTGGGGCATGACGCTCTGCGGGCCGATCATGCTGGCTGACCCGGGCACCCGCGCCATCGTCACCAGCCATCCGGACGGCGAGGGACGACTGGAACCGCGTGCTGGCCTGCATGCCGGACGCCTGCCCGACGACCAGAACATCGCCAATACCGCGCTCGACTGGGCCGGCGTGCGCTGGACGCAACTGGTGTGGCCGCTGCATGGCGACCCCGTGCAGCAGCCGATGGTGCTGATGCACGAGGCCTTCCACCGCGTCCAGCCCGCGCTCGGGATCGCGGGGGGCGAGGCCGGCGACAACGCCCACCTCGACACCGTCGACGGTCGCTGGCTGATGCAGCTGGAGTGGCGTGCCCTGGCGGCCGCGCTGCAGGCCGGGGACGCGGAGGCGCGCGCGCGTGCGATCGCGGATGCGCTCGCGTTCCGCGACGCACGCCACCAGCGCTTTCCCGGTGCCGCCGCATCGGAACGGGCACTCATGCTCAACGAGGGTCTCGCGGAGTACACCGGGGTGCGCCTGGGCAGTGGCTCAGAGGGGGCGGCGCAGGCCGCCGCGCTCGCCGCCCTGGAGGCGCGCGGGGGCGACGCCAGCTTCGTCCGCTCCTTCGCGGCTGCCTCGGGCCCGGCCTACGGCCTGCTCCTCGACCGGGTCCGGCCGTCCTGGCGGACCGACGTGGTGGCCAGCGAGCCGGCCGCGTTGATTGCCCGCGCCAGCAGCGCCAGCAGCGCTGGTGCGTCGGGCCTCCCGGCGCGGGCCGCACGCTACGGCGGCCCTGCGCTGCGCGAGGCGGAAGACGCACGCGAGCGCCAGCGCGAGGGCGAACGCGCGGCCTACCGTGCGCGCTTCGTGGACGCGCCCGTGCTGCGGATCGCGCTCAGGCAGATGAAGGTCCAGTTCAGGCCGACGGACCTGGTACCGCTGGATCCCCACGGCACCGTCTACCCGACGATGCGCATCACCGATGCCTGGGGTGTGCTCGAGGTCGACGGCGGCGCCCTGCTCGCGAAGGACTGGAAGACCGTCACCGTGCCAGCACCCGCAGACGCGGGCACTAAGGTCATGGCCGGCGACGGTTGGACCCTGCAGCTGGCCGACGGGTGGCGGATCGTCAGCGGCGAGCGTGCCGGCGACTTCGCCCTGGAACAGGCCGTGCTGCCGCGCTGAGCTCCGCGCGCCGGCGCGCGTGCCTCACACTCGGCGTCCCATGACGCCGGATCCGCCCATGCACGACGACCTGCGGGTTGCCATCCTCACCCCCGACCCCGATGACCATTCCTTCGCCGGGCTCTGGCCGGCGGTGCTGGCGCGGCTGCAGGCCGCGCTCGCCGGGGCCGGCGTGGACTGCGTCCCCACGCCGTGGACCGCGCATGCGAACGACGCCACCGCGCTGGTGCGCCACGCGCTGGTGCTGCCGTTGCTGGCGTGGGGCTATCACCTGCAGCACGCACGCTGGGTCCGTGCCTGCGCGACCTGGCAGGCAGCCGGCGTGCGCATGGCCAACCCGGCGCGCGTGCTGGCGTGGAACTCCGACAAGCGCTACCTCGCGGAACTCGAGCAGCAAGGCGTGCCGATCCCGGCGACGACCTGGTTCGACGGCGTGACCGCGGGCGATGTCGCACGCGCGTTCGAGTCCACGAACGCCGCCAGCCTCATCGTCAAGCCGACGGTCTCCGGCGGTGCCTGGAAGACCCTGCGCCTGCGCCCGGGCGACGCCATCGAGGGACTGCCGGAAGGCGCGGCGATGATCCAGCCCTACCTGCCGACGATCGAGAGCGCCGGGGAAACCTCCTTCCTGTACTTCGGCGGCCGCCTCGGCCACGTCGTCAACAAGCGCCCGACCCCCGGCGAGTTCCGCATCCAGACCCAGTACGGCGGACGCTACACCGCGGTCGTCGAGCCGGCACCGGCCGCGCTCGCGCTGGCGGAACAGGTGCTGGCCGCCATCGACGCGCCGCTGCTCTACGCACGCATCGACATGGTGCCGGACGACGACGGCCGCTGGCTGCTGATGGAAGCGGAGCTGATCGAGCCGGACCTGTACCTGGGCGTGGGCACCGGTGCGGCGGCGTCGTTCGCCGACGCGGTCAGACTGCGGCTGGCGGGGGGGGGCCGGGGGGCCGCCCCCCCGCCCCCCCCCCGCCCCCCCCCCGGGACCCCACGGAAGCCCCCCCCTGGGCCGGGGGCGC
>JAYRUX010000017.1:0-71541 GCA_041918855.1 Luteimonas sp. | reverse complement strand
CGGCTCATCACATCCTGGGGCTGTAGTCGGTCCCAAGGGTATGGCTGTTCGCCATTTAAAGTGGTACGCGAGCTGGGTTCAGAACGTCGTGAGACAGTTCGGTCCCTATCTGCCATGGGCGTTGGAGATTTGAGAGGGGCTGCTCCTAGTACGAGAGGACCGGAGTGGACGAACCCCTGGTGTTCCGGTTGTCACGCCAGTGGCATTGCCGGGTAGCTATGTTCGGAAGCGATAACCGCTGAAAGCATCTAAGCGGGAAGCGCGCCTCAAGATGAGATCTCCCGGGACACAAGTCCCCTGAAGGAACCATCAAGACTAGGTGGTTGATAGGCTGGGTGTGTAAGCACAGCAATGTGTTGAGCTAACCAGTACTAATGATCCGTGTGGCTTGACCATATAACCTCAAGCTGCCTTGGACTCGACGACACGTTCGATGTTCGACGCAAACAGTTTCGCTACGTCCCAACTTATTCGCCGATGGCGGTCCAGATCCCTGGTCCGTTCTGAAGCAACCCACGAGAGCGTGTGCGCGTTCAAGCCAGGATATCGGCCCGCGACCCTCCACCCTCTCCCTGGTGACAATAGCTGCATGGAACCACCCGATCCCATTCCGAACTCGGAAGTGAAACGTGTATGCGCCGATGGTAGTGTGCATCTAGCATGTGAGAGTAGGTCATCGCCAGGGTTTTTTACCCCGAAACCCCGCAGCCCAGGCTGCGGGGTTTCTTTTTGTCGCGTCGCCGGCACGCCGGTATGGCGATTCCCTCCGGACGGTCCGTTGCGGGCCGGGGGAGCGAAAGGGATCTTGCCTCGCCGCCGCGGCTCGGCTACCGTGGCCGCCCCCAGAACGAGATCCTCCCATGGCAATCGTTTCGCGTTGGCTGGCCGCTGCGGCCTGCATGCTGCCAGTCATGTTCCCGGCGCACGCGGTGGAGGTGAGCCGCACCGATCTGCAGGGCGCGAGCGGCATGTGCAAGGCGGCGCTGCCGGGCTATGCCGCCGCTGCCCGGTATCGTCCGCTCGGTCTGAACAACGACTCGAACGACCACATCTTCGTGAGCTGCAACTGGCAGGGGGACGACAGCCAGTTCGGCGTTCGCGGTGCGCGGCGGGTGTTCGTCGTGATCGGCAACCATGCCGCGGTTGCACGCACGGTGAGCTGCACACTGGTCAACGGATTCCAGCAGGGGTCCAACCTGCAGGCAACGTATACGGTGAAGTCGCTGAATGTGCCTGCGGGTGCAGGCGTGAGCTTCGAGTGGCTGCCGGCCGACGTGCCAGGCGCACCCGAGACCATCAAGCTTCCGTCGGTGAGCTGTGCGTTGCCGCCGCAATCCAGCCTCCAGTACACCGGCAAGGTCTACAACGAGGATGTCGGAGCGTGAGCGGCCGGGTGGCAGGTAACGCAGGCCCGTCCGTGCGTGCTGCAGCAGCCGGCGCACGCGCGTTGCCGGCCGCTGCCGGCTTGGCGGTCCTGGTCGCTGCATTGGCGTCACCTGACGCCGGGGCGGTGGACGCGGTTCGGTACGATTACCGAGGCGCAGCCGGCATCTGCGCGCCAGCCCTGCCCGTGCACGGACAGAGCCTGCGTGCCCGTCCCCTGGGGCTCACGAACGAAGGCAACGCCGATTCCTTCGTGACCTGCACCTTCTTCGGCACGGGCGTCGCGGGCCGCTCCACGGAGCACATCGCCGTCGTCGTCGCCAACGCGGGTTCCACGGCCAGGACGGTGACGTGCACCCTCGTCGACGGATTCGCCAGCGGTTCTGCCAGCACGGCCACCTATTGGCCGAAGACGGCCGCCCTGCTGGGCGGGGGTAACTACGCCACGATCGAATGGCTGCCGGCCGGCGCCGGCGCGCCCGCGACGATCACCCGCGCCGCCGTCCAGTGTCGCCTGCCGCCCAGGACCACGCTGCACTACATCTGGACGCGCTACTGGGAAGACGTCGCTGGCTGAATGTCGGCGCCAGGGGGTGCCAGCTGCTGTGTTCGCTCATGAACGGTGGTCGCGCCCCACCAGCACCAGGTCGGCCGGGCGACGTGCGAAGATCCCGACGGCCACGACGCCCGGGATCTGGTTGATCTCCCGCTCCATCCCGACAGGGTCGGAGATGGCGAGGCCGTGCACGTCCAGGATCCAGTTCGCGTTGTCGGTCAGCACGCCCTCGCGCCAGACCGGCTGGCCGCCGGTAAGCGCGAGGACCTGGCGTGCGACCAGGCTGCGCGCCATCGGGATCACCTCGATCGGCAGCGGGAACCGCCCGAGCACGTCGACCTGCTTCGCCGCATCCACGATGCAGACGAAGCGTTCGCTGGCCTCGGCAATGATTTTTTCGCGGGTGAGAGCTGCCCCCCCGCCCTTGATGAGGCGGCGCTGGGGGTCGCACTCGTCGGCGCCATCGACGTAGAGCGCCAGCGGGCCGACGGCATTGAGGTCGAACACCGGGATGCCGTGGCTTCGCAGCCGTTCCGTGCTCTGGTCCGAGCTCGACACCGCGCCCTCGATGCGCTTGCCGCAGGTGGCGAGCCCGTCGATGAAGTAGGCGACCGTCGAGCCGGTACCCACGCCCACCACCATCCCGTCCTCGACGTGGGCCAAGGCCTGTTCGGCGGCGTCGCGTTTCGCATTCGACATGTCGATGCCCTTCCTCAGGCTTCAAGTGAAAGCAGCAGTTTCCACTGTGCCGCCGACACCGGGAGCACCGAGAGCCGCGTTCCCTTGCGGATCAGGGCGAAATCCTCGCCCAGTGCGTCGGCGTGCCGGCGGATGTCCTGCAGCGCGACCGGCGATGCCAGCGTGCGCACGTAGCGCACGTCCACAAGGGACCACCTGGGGTCCTCGCGCGTCGCCGTGGCATCGAAGTACGTCGACCGCTTGTCGAACTGCGTCGGGTCCGGGTAGGCCGGGCTCGCCACCTCTGCGATGCCGTAGATCCCCGGCACCTCGCAGTTGGAGTGGTAGAAGAGCACGCCGTCGCCGACACGCATCCCGTCGCGCATGAAATTGCGCGCCTGGAAGTTGCGGACGCCGGTCCAGGGCTCCACCCCGACCCGCTCGAGGTCGTCGATCGAGAAGTCCGAAGGCTCGGACTTCATCAGCCAGTGGCGCTTGCGCGCGGTCATGCGGTTGGACCCAGGTGCGTGGCGTGTTCGGTACACACCGCATCCAGCGGCACGTCCCAAACCTCCGTATCCAGCGCCGGTACCCGCTGCGATTCGAACGCCGCGCCGACGAGCCACGGCGGTGCCGCCGCAGAAAGACGGAAGGCGAAGGTGCGGTCGTACCAGCCGCCGCCCATGCCGAGGCGCTGGCAGCGGACGTCGAAGGCCACCAGGGGCGCGACCACCAGGTCCATGTCCTGCGGCTCCAGCACGCGGTCGGCGGCGGTCGGCACCGGCTCCGGGATGCCGTGCCGGTTGGGCTCCAGCGGCTCGCCAGGGCGCCACGGCACGAAGCGCAGGCGGCCATCGTCGTGCAGCACCGGCAGGCAGTAGACGAGGTCGGGCGACAGCCGCATCTGCCATGCGTGGAGCGGGATCTCGCCCTGCATCGCCCAGTAGCCGGCCACGTGGCCGGACCGCGGCGCGAACGTCAGCGCGAGCAGCCGGACGGCAAGGGCCTCGGCGGCGGCAATCCGTTCCGGCGCCGGCACCAGCCGGCGGGCGGCGCGCATCGAGCGCCGCATCCGCGCACGCTCGACGCTCACGCGGACATCCGTCCGGGCGAGCGCGAGACACGAAGAGATACGTCCTCCGCCATGTCGATGCATGCGAAACGACCTTGAACCCGGGGTTCAAGTGGGGACGCTTGGATCCCATCGGGCTTCCCGCTGCGAGGCGGACCTGCACTCCCGGTTTCCGTCACGCCCCCATGGTCGTCATTAAGGGACAAGGCGAATGTTTGCACATGCCGTCGTGCACGGCAGAGGACGCACGCGCAGTATACCGCCGGCACCGCAAGCGCAGCGCCCGCTCGTCGGCATCCGTTCACGCGACGCTCGGACATGGCGACGCCGATGCCATCCATCGCACGCATTCACGCATCGGCCAGCGCGTCGAGCCGGCCCTGCAGGAGCGACAGCGCACCGGCGATCTCGCGCTCGCGGCGCTCGGTCTCGTCGCGCAGCTGCTGGAGCTCGTGCGCGAGGTTGAGCGCGGCCAGCACGGCGACGCGGTCCACCGCGGCCATGCGGTTGGCGCCACGAACCTCGCGCATGCGCGCGTCGAGCAATCGCGCCGCGGCCATGAGGCCGTCGCGCTCGCCACTGCCCACGCCCACGGTGTATTCACGGTCCAGGACACGGATGCTGACCGCTTCGGTGGCGCTGCTCATGTGTGCTGCTCGAGGGATTTGAGGCGCGCGATCATCGCCTCGACCCGGGAGCGCGCCTGCTCGTTCTTCACCAGCAGTTGCGAGCGCTCGCCGGCGATCGCCTCGTGCTGCTGGCGCAGGCTGCGGTTTTCGTCGGCCAGGCGGCGGACGCGGGCCGCCAGCTCGTCCACCCGTGCCACGAGGGCGTGCACCTGCTGGACGAGGTCGGGGCTGCTCATGCCGGCACGATAGGCAGGGGGCGCGGGGTGGTCAAGGCGCGGACGCCTGCAGCAGCGCGCGGGACGCCGGGCTCGGGGTCCAGTTGCGGATGAACGCCAGGCAGCCATGTGCGTCGAGTGCCGGCGAGAGCCAGAAGCCCTGGATCTCGTCGCAGCGGTGCCGCGCGAGGAACTGCATCTGCGCTTCCGTCTCCACGCCTTCCGCGACCACGTTCAAGCCGAGCGAATGCGCCATGCTGATCACGGTGGTGGTGATCGCGGCATCCTCGGGATCGTGGGTCAGGTCGCCGATGAAGGCCTTGTCGATCTTGATGGTGGTGATCGGCAGGCGCTTGAGGTACGCAAGCGACGAATAGCCGGTGCCGAAGTCGTCGATCGCCAGCGACACCCCCAGCGCCCGGAACGCGTGCAGCTTCACCGCGGTCTGCTCGGCGTTCGCCATCAGCACGCTCTCGGTCAGCTCGAGTTCCAGCGCCGCGGGAGGGAGGCCGGTGTCGGTCAGCACGCGGCGGACCACCTCGGGAAAATCGCCGCGCAACAGTTGCAGCACCGAGACGTTCACCGCCACGGTGAGGTCCGACAACCCGTGGTGGTGCCAGCGCCGCAGCGCGAGGCAGGCCTCGCGCAGCACCCACTCGCCGATCTCGAGGATCAGCCCGCTCTCTTCGGCCAGCGGGATGAAATCGGTCGGCGCGATCTCCCCGTGCTCGTCGCTCGACCAGCGCAGCAGCGCCTCGACGCCGGTGATGCGCGAGGTGGCCAGCGCCAGCCGCGGCTGGTAGACCAGGCGCAGTTCGCCGCGATCGAGCACCTTGCGCAGTGCACCGGAGATGGTGGCGCGCTGGCGGATCGCCACGTCCATCGCGTCGTCGTAGCGCATGTAGGTGCGACGGCCGGCGGCCTTCGCCTGGTACATCGCCGTGTCGGCCTGCTTGAGCAGTTCCGTCGGGACCTGCGCGTTGTCGGGATAGAGGCTGATGCCGATGGAGGGGGAGATCGCGATCTCCTGGCGGTCGTCGAGCACCAGCGGGGCCTCGAACGACATGATGATCTCGCGCGCGACCCGGTCGCCGTCGTCGATGGACGCCAGGTTCTCCAGCACCACCGTGAACTCGTCTCCACCGAGCCGGGCGACGGTATGGTGCTCGCCCACCGTCTGCTGCAGGCGCACGGCCGCCGCGCGCAGGATGCGGTCGCCGGCGGCGTGGCCCAGCGAGTCGTTGATGTCCTTGAACCGGTCGAGGTCCAGGAAGAGCACCGCGATGCGGCTGTCTTCGCGGCGCGCGCGCACGATCGCGCGCGACAGGCGCTCGGCCAGCAGCGCGCGGTTGGGCAGGTTGGTCAGGGTGTCGAAATTCGCGAGGTAGCGAAGCTCCTGCTCGGCGCGCTTCTGCTGGGTGATGTCGCTGAGCACGTGCACGTACAGCTGGTGGTCGTCGTCGCTGTCGACCACCGCGCTGGACTCGATCGCGCACAGGAACTCCTCGCCGTCGCGGCGGCGCTGCCACATCTCGCCGGAGAACCGCCCCTCGCGGACGACCATGTCGCGGATGTGGCGATAGAACGCGGCATCGTGCTGCGCGCTGTCGAGCAGCTCCGAGCCATGCCCGACGACCTCGGCCGCCTCGTAGCCGGTCATGCGCGTGAATGCGGGGTTGATGGACACGAAGCGGAAGTCGCGGTCGAGCACCGCGACCGCCTCGTTCATGCTCCGCAACACCTGGCTCGCGATCTGGCGCTCACGCTCGACATCGCGGCTGCGGCTGATGTTGAGCGCGGTGCCGGCCACCCGCAGCACCCGCCCGCCGCCGTCGCGCTCGACCGCCCGCCCCCGGGCCCGCACCCAGATCCAGCCATCCTCGCCGTCGCCGATGCGGTGCTCGGTCTCGTACATCGCGACGTCGCCGTCCAGGTAGGCCTGCATCCGCCGCCGCGCCTCGACCAGGTCCTCCGGATGGATCACGTCCTCGGCCGTCACCACCTGCACCGTCATCCGGTCATCCGGTCCGCGCTCGAACGCATCGACCTGCAGCCGGTGCAGCTCGCCGGAGCCGACGTGGTATTCCCAGTAGCGCTCCCCCGTGGCCCAGAGCGCCATCTTGAAGCGCTGTTCGCGGTCGCGAAGTTCGCGCACGTAGGCGCGCTGCTCGCGGCGCTTCCACAGCAGCAGCCCGCACACCGCTGCGAGCAGCATCGCCGAGAGGGCGGCCAACAGGAAACGCGGCTCGGCGAAGGCGGTCACGGTTCGGATCCCCATGCCGCCGTGCGCGGCGCAGGCAGTGTAGGCGCGCGTGGACGCGTGCCACAAGCCGCTACACTAGGTCATTGGCCGACAACACGGTGTCCGGCGTGACCGAATCCCTGCCCGACCTTGCCGCGGTGGAAGCCGCCATCCGCGAACTGCAACTGGCGCAGTCCCCGTCCGAGCTGCATGGCGGCCTGTGTGGCTGGATTGCAGGCGGGGGCCCGGTCGACGGCGCCTGGCTCGCCCGGGTGCTGGTCGACGACGCGCTGCCGGCCCCCGCCGCAGGCGGCGCCCTCGACCAGCTCCGTCGCGCCAGCGTCGCGCAACTGGAGGACCGCAGCTTCGGCTTCACGCTGCTGGTGCCGGGGGACGACGCGAGCCTGGCCGAGCGGAGCGGGGCGCTGTTCGACTGGTGCCGCGGTTTCGTCGGTGCGTTCGGCCTCGCCGCCGGCAGCGAACCGCCCCTGTCCGGGGAGGGCAGCGAGGCGCTTGGCGACCTGGTGAAGCTCTCGCGCGCAGTCGCCCAGGAAGAGGGTGACCAGGAAGACGAGGACGCCCTGGTCGAGATCGAGGAGTTCGTCCGCGTGGCCGTGCTGCTGCTGCATGGCGACTGCGCGATGGGGCCGCGGCACCGCGGCCGCCTGAACTGAAGTGGCCGCGGTGACGGGCATCCCGGCGCAGGCCTATGCCCGGCGGCGCCGGCAGCTCATGCGCATGGCGGGCGAGCAGGCGATCCTGGTGCTGCCCTCGGCCCCGGAGCGGATCCGCAGCCGCGATACCCACCACGACTACCGCCAGGATTCGGACCTCTGGTACCTCACCGGGTTTGCCGAGCCGGACGCCGTGCTGGTCCTGGTGCCGGGTCGCGCGCATGGCGAGAGCCTGTTGTTCTGCCGCGAGCGCGACCCGGAGCGCGAGGGCTGGGACGGGCCGCGCGCCGGTCCCGAAGGCGCGGTGGAGCGGCTCGGCATGGATGACGCGTACCCGATCGAGGACCTCGACGAGATCCTCCCGGGCCTGCTCGAAGGCCGTACGCGCGTGTACTACCACTTCGGCCGCGACACCGAGTTCGACCTGAAGCTCATCGGTTGGCTCAACCGCGTACGCGCCGAGGTGCGCCTGGGCGCGCAGGCGCCGCACGAGTTCCTCGAGCTCGGCCACCTGCTCGACGAGATGCGGCTGCTCAAGTCCTCCGACGAGCTGAAGCTGATGCGGCGGGCGGCCGCGATCAGCGTCGAGGCGCACGAGGCCGCCATGCGCGCGGCGCGCCCCGGCGTGCGCGAGTACGAGGTACAGGCCGCGCTGGAGTACGTGTTCCGCCGCCACGGCGCGGTGCCCGCCTACGGAAGCATCGTCGCCGCCGGGGCGAACGCCTGCGTGCTGCACTACCGCGCCAACGATGCGCAGGCGCGCAGGGGCGAACTGATGCTGGTGGATGCCGGCGCCGAGTACCGCGGCTACGCGGCCGACATCAGCCGGACCTTTCCGGTCGGCGGCCGCTTCGGCAAGGCGCAACGTGCGTTGCACGACCTCGTGCTGGCCGCACAGGCGGCCGCACTGGCGCAGGCGCGGCCCGGGGTGCCCTACGACGCCGGCCACCAGGCGGCGGTGGCGACGCTGTCGGAGGGCCTGCTGTCGCTGGGCCTGCTCAGGGGAAAGCTCGAGAAGGTGGTCGCCAGCGGCGCGTACAAGCGCTATTACCGCCACAAGACCGGGCACTGGCTCGGACTCGACGTGCACGATGCCGGCGAGTACCGGATCGACGGCGAGTCGAGGCTGCTGGAACCCGGCATGGTGTTCACCATCGAGCCGGGCCTCTACATCCCGCAGGACGACACCAGCGTGGAGGCGCAGTGGCGCGGCATCGGCATCCGCATCGAGGACGACGTCGCGATCACCAGCGACGGCCACGAGGTCCTGACCGCCGGCCTGGCCCGCAGCGCGGACGAGATCGAGGCCTTCATGGCCGCCGCCTGAGGCGGATCAGGCGGCGAATGCCTCGCGGGTCAGGTTGACGGGCTCGCCGTCGGTGCAGACCACGTCATCCTCGATGCGGATCCCGCCGTACGGCCGGAAGGCCTCGATGCGCGCCCAGTCCACCATGTCCGCGTACGCACCGGCGCGCACCTCGTCCAGCAGCATGTCGATGAAGTAGAGTCCGGGCTCGATCGTGACCACCATGCCTGGCTCCAGCACCCGCGTCAGGCGCAGGTACGGGTGCCCGTCGGGCTTGTCGATGGTGCCGCCCGCGTCCGAGGCGGCGAAGCCGGCGACGTCATGCACCTGCAGGCCGATGCCGTGGCCCAGGCCATGCGGGAAGAACGCCGCGCTGACGCCCGTCTCCACGGCCGCCTCGGGCGTGCCGCGCAGGATGCCGAAGTCACCGAGGATCCGCGCGAGCGCGAGATGGGCGTCGAGGTGCAGTTGCCGGTAGTCGGTGCCGGCGCGCACCTGCGCGCACATCGCCTGCTGCGCGGCGTCCACGGCATCCACCATCGCCCCGAATTCGCTGCCGCCGTCGGCGGAATGGGTCCGGGTGATGTCGCAGGCGTAGCCCGCGTGGCTGGCGCCGGCATCGATGAGGAAGCTGCGCGGGGGCTTCGGCGGCAGGCGGCCGAGCTCGGTGTAGTGCAGCACCGCCGCGTGCTCGTTGAGCGCGACGATGTTGCCGTAGGGGAGCTCGGTGGCGTCCTGGCCCACGGCCTGGCAGTAGGCCAGATGGATGCCGAACTCGCTGGCGCCCGCGCGGAAGGCCCGTTCCGCGGCGCGATGGCCGCGCACGCCCAGGCGCGTGGCCTCGCGCATCATCGCGATCTCGTACGGCGTCTTGGACGCCCGGTGGTATTCCAGGTAGTCGAGTGCGGGTCGCGGATTGTCGGGGATCCACGCGCCCAGCGCCGACTGCGGCTCGCCGAGGATGGCGCAGCGCGACGGGTCCGGCGGCAGGTGCGCCGCGGCGTCCTCCGGCCGGCGGATCACCACGATCTCGAAGTGGTCCGTCCAGACGCCGGAAGGTGCCTCGGGGACCACGTGCCAGTAGTCCCGTGGCTGCAGGTACACCAGCTTCGGCCGCTCCCCGGGCGTCGCCACGATCCAGCAGCCAGGATGGCGCGTCAGCGGCAGCCAGGCCTTGAACTGCGGGTTGGGCGCAAACGGATAGTCGCGGTCATCGAAGACCTGGTAGTGCGGCATGCCGCTTGGCACCACCAGGTGCTCGCGCCCGCAGCGCTCCAGTGCCGCCGCCGCACGCGACTGCAGCACCGCGACGTGCCCGGCGTAGAGGGTGGAGAGGGGCGGTGCGGAAGAAGGGATCGACATCGGCGGGAATCCGGTACCAAAACGCCATTCTGCCGCATCCGCGCGCGAGCCCTATTCGTACTGGCTGCCCGGGGCCTCGATCCATGCCCGCAGGCGCAGCCCCTGCGCCTCGGTGAGGCCGATGAAGCGGAAGCCGGTCCACGACTGGCCGGGAGCGCTGGCGCGGTCCAGCCACAGCAGGTGCGCGCCAACCTCGACCGGCGCTTCACGGGCGTCCGCGTCCCGCAGCAGGAAACGGAACTGGAACAGGGCGTCCTCCGCGAGCGGCTCGCTCGACATCATCAGCATGCCGGTCTCCGAGATGTTGCCGATGCGCCCGACGACGCGCTCGGTCATGACATCGGTCACCAGGATGGTGTCGGCGGCCTTGCGGCGCTTGGCGCGGCGGAACTCGTTGATCATGCGGTCGCCTCCCCGGCCACGGTCCCGTCGCCACGCCCGGCGAAGCTGCGCAGCGCCCCCATGGCCGCCTGCCAGGCGCGGTCGACGATGCGGCCGCGCTCGGCGGTGACGATGCGCGCCTGCCCGGCGGCGAGCATGCGCGACAGGGCATCCAGGGTGTACTCGCCGACGCGCTGCCCACGCTGGTTCACGAACAGGGCGTTGTCGGTGACCGGACTGAACCACGACAGGCGCCGGCGCACCACGTCGCCCTGCTGGTTGGTCACGAACTCGATCCAGGTGCCGAACGGCATCACCCGCAGGTGTTCGTAGCGCGCCTGCTCCTCCGGCGTGCGCGGCGGCAGCTCAGGGCGCCGCGCCTTCGCCGCGTCCTCGCCCAGACGCGTGCGCGCCTTGAGCTTCATCGCAAGTTCGGTGCGCGACGCCGGATCCTCCTCGTCGTCGCTGGTGCTGCTGCCGAGCCGCTGCGCGATGACGGCGGCTTCCTCGGCGTGGTACCCCACCTGCGACAGCGCGGCCTCGATGTGCGCGGTGAGCGCCGGCTCCACCTGCGCGTCGGCGTGGCTGCAGGCGAAGATGATCCTGCGCGTGGCGTCGATCTGCCGGCGCCAGTCCTCGGAATCCTCGCCCTGGCGCAGCAGGGTCAGCGTGAGGACATCGGCCCAGGCCTGGTTGAGCAGCGCGCGCGAGAACTTCGGCAGCCGCTGGTCGCCGATGAGCTCCGCCAGGGTGCGCGACGCACGCAGCTTGGCGACCTCCAGCTTCTCCTTGCCGCGCGCCGCCTCCACGTGCCGGCGCTCGAGCATCTCCGCCTTGCGCACCTGTGCCTGCAGGTGGGCCTGCAGCTTCTCGTTGCTGGCCTCGAACACCGCGTTGTCGCCGTCGTAGTTTTCGACGACATGGGTGACGGCCTGCTGCAGCGGCGGCAGCAGTTGCGGGTCGAAGTCTTCGGCGTCGAGCCACTTGGCGGCGGTCTCGGCCACCGTGTTCAGCAACTGCCGGGCCGGGTGGCGGCCGCGGACGAAGAACGTGCGGTCCTGCAGCGCGACGCGCAGCAACGGCAGTTGCAGGCGGCGGATCAGCGCCGACGCCGGCGCGTCGGGCCGGATCTCGCCTTCCAGCTGGCCGTACAGCATGTGCAGCAGTTCGAAGGTGTCGCTGTCCCGCTGCGACAGCGTCGCGCCCTTGCCGCGCTGCTGCCTGGCCTGGGCCAGCAGCGTCTGCTTGACCTCCATCAGCGTGCGCGGCGAGCCGGTCGGCGAATGCGTCTGCGCCTGCAGGGAGGCGAGCGCCTTCACCACCTCGCCGGTGGTCATGTGCGCGCGGGTGTCGCCGGGCCGCTCCGGGCGCAGCTTGCCGATCAGCTCGCGCCGGCCGGACATCAGCTGCTGCAGCATCGCGTAGGCGGCTTCCTCGTCGCCATCCTCGAACACGCTGGTGGTCTCGCCCATCCAGCTGGTGTGCGGGCGGTGCTGGTCGCCCTGGCGCGTGCGCGGAGCGGGCGTGACGGCCGCGGCATCGCCATCGGCGGGTGCTCCGTCGCGCGCGCCCGTGCGCGCCGGCGCGGCGGCACCGTCGGCCGGAGGCGGCGCGGGGGCGACCGGCGCCGGCGTCCGCGTGCGCATCGGCACGTAGGTGAGTCCCGGCAGGATGCCCTCGGCGGCGACGGCTTCGTCCAGCTTGGCCAGCACGCGCGCGTACTGCCCCATGACGTGGCGGTCGAACAGCCGGTACAGCAGCAGGCGTGCGTCGTGGGACACCTGCAGCGTGCGGCTGGCCTCGCGCATGGCCCGGCACAGCGCCTGCGGCCCCAGCGGGATGCGCTCGGCATCGAACGCGGGGGCGCCGGCGAGGACGCCGAAACGCTGGCCGAGGAGGTGGAGTGCAAGGTTGGCACGCCCTTCCTGGCGCGACGCGATCTCGCGCAGCACGGTGCCTTCGTCCATCACCGCGTCCTCGACCAGGCTCAGGGTATGGAAGCCGGACGACGCGGCGGGTGCCGCCGCGGCAGTCCCCCCGGGGCGGCGGATCGAGGCGAGCATCCCCTCGAGCTCGAGCATGAACTGCGGCACGAGGTCGGCGCGGTTCATGCGGAAGGTGCGCAGCGTCTGCATATAGCCGGACTCGCTGCCCGGGTTGCGCGCGAGGTCGGCGAGGCGGAACAGCTCCTGCTCGAATTCGTTCAGCAGCACGCCCAGCGCCGGGTCGAGCTCCTCGGACACGAGGGCCAGCGCCCGCTCCAGCGTCTTGCGCACGCGCCGTGGCAGCCCCGCGGTGGCGAGGGTCCGGGGTGGGGCGGCTTCGGGCGTGGTTGGTGTCACCGGCATCGGCTGGACTGGCTCCCCTGCGGCAGGTTCTTTAACACGCGCGGCAGCTCACGGCCAGACACGTGTTGCAGGCGCATGACCGGCCATTGGCAGGCGAAGGCAGCCGGCATCAGAGGAAGAGCCCGATGACGTCGTTGCCGAAGCGCCTGCCGAGTGGCGTGGGCCGCACGCGGTCGCCCTCCACCTCGAGCCAGTTCCGCGCCACCGCATCGGCCACCGGGGCGGCGATGGCGTCGGGCCCGAGGCCGGTGCGCGCGCTGAAGTCGGCCAGGGCGAAGCCGTCCTCCAGACGCAGCGCATTGAGCATGTACTCGAATGGCAGCTGTTCCGGGGCGATGCGCTCGTCGCCGCCGAGCGAGGCCGGGGTGCCCGCGGTGGCGAGCCACGCCGACGGGTGCTTTGTCTTCCAGCGCCGCAACACGGCCTGCTCGGACCCGAGCGTGAGCTTGCCGTGCGCACCGGCGCCCACCCCCAGGTAGTCGCCGAAGCGCCAGTAATTGAGGTTGTGGGCGCACTGGCGGCCCGGGCGCGCATAGGCGCTGACCTCGTACTGGGCGAATCCCGCCGCGGCGAGCATCGCCTGGCAGCGCAGCTGCATGTCCCAGGCGAGATCCTCGTCCGGCAGCGCCTCCGGCGGTCGCGCCGCGAACACCGTGTTCGGCTCCAGCGTGAGCTGGTAGTGCGACACGTGCGCCGGCTCCAGCGCCAGTGCGCGGTCGATGTCGTGCGCGGCCATGTCCGCGTCCTGCCCGGGCAGTGCGTACATCAGGTCGAGGTTGAGATTGTCGAAGCCGGCGTCCTGGGCCAGGCGAACCGCCGCCTCGGCCTCGGATGCATCGTGGATGCGCCCGAGGGTGCGCAGGACATCGTCGTCGAAGGTCTGGATGCCGAAGCTCAGGCGGTTGACGCCCGCCGCGCGGTACTCCTCGAAACGGCCGTGTTCGGCGGTGCCAGGGTTGCACTCCATGGTGATTTCCAGCCCCGGCGCGAAACGCAGGCGCGCGCTCGCGGCCTGCAGGAACGCATCGATGGCGTCCGCCGGGAACAGGCTGGGCGTGCCGCCGCCGAAGAACACGCTGTGCACCGTCCGTCCCCAAGCGAGCGGCAGGTCCTGGTCCAGGTCGGCGACCAGGGCATCGACGTAGGCGGCGAACGGCAGCGGACCGCGCTGCTGGTGCGAGTTGAAGTCGCAGTAGGGACACTTGCGCACGCACCACGGCAGGTGGACGTACAGCGACAGCGGCGGCGGGACGAGCATGGTCAGCGCAGCGCTGGCAGCCGCGCACGGAGCGCGGCCAGTGCGCGTCCGCGGTGGCTGATGCCGTGCTTGGCGGCGGCATCGAGTTCGGCGGCCGTGCGACCTGACGCAGGGTCCAGGAAGACCGGGTCGTAGCCGAAGCCTCCGTCGCCGCGTGGCGCGTCGAGGATCAGGCCGTGCCAGGAGCCCTCGGCGATCACCGGCTGGGGGTCGTCCGCATGGCGGAGCAGGACGATGACCGCGTGGAAGTGGGCGGTACGGTCGGGTCCGGCCACGTCGCGCAGCGCGTCGAGGAGTCTGGCGATGTTGGCGCGGGCATCGCCGTGGCCGCCGGCATACCGGGCGGAATAGAGCCCGGGTGCGCCGCCGAGGGCATCCACGCAGAGCCCGGAATCATCCCCCAGCGCCGGCAGCCCGGTCGCGCGCGCGGCATTGCGGGCCTTCAGCAGGGCGTTCTCGACGAAGGTCAGGCCGGTTTCCTCGACATCGTCGACGCCGAACGCCGATTGCGGCACGGCCTCGATGCCGCTGCCGCCGAGGATCTCGTCGAACTCCCGCAGCTTGCCGGCGTTGCCGCTGGCGAGGACCCACTTCATCGCGCGAGCGCGGCCGCCTGCGCCGCGAGGAGCTCGCCGATGCCGCGCTCGGCCAGCGCCAGCATCGCGTCCATCTCGTCGCGGCGGAAGGCGTGGCCCTCGGCCGTGCCCTGCAGCTCGATGAAGCCGCCGCCGTCGTTCATCACCACGTTCATGTCGGTGTCGCAGTCGCTGTCCTCGGCGTAATCGAGGTCCAGGACCGGGACGCCGCGGTAGACCCCGACCGAGACCGCGGCGACGGCACCATGGACCGGGTCGCGCGCGTGCGGCCCGGAGGGAATGTCGCGCCGCGCCTGCATCCAGCGCACCGCATCGACCAGCGCCACGTAGGCTCCGGTGATGGCCGCGGTGCGGGTGCCGCCGTCGGCCAGCAGCACGTCGCAGTCGAGGGTGATGGTGCGCTCGCCCAGCGCGGTCCGGTCGACGCAGGCGCGCAGGGTGCGGCCGATCAGGCGCTGGATCTCCAGCGTCCGGCCGCCCTGCTTGCCGCGCGCGGCCTCGCGGTCGTTGCGGGTGTGGGTGGCGCGCGGCAGCATCCCGTACTCCGCCGTGACCCAGCCCTGGCCCTTGCCGCGCAGGAATCCCGGCACCCGGTTCTCGACGCTGGCGGTGCACAGCACCCGGGTCTCGCCGAACGCCACCAGCACCGAACCCTCGGCGTGGCGGGTGAAGCCGCGCTCGATGCGGACCTCGCGCAGCTGGTCCGGCGCGCGGCCGCTGGGTCGGATCGATCCGGACATGGGAATTACCGCAGGAATGGCGTGCGAGTTTACCATCGGCACCCGATCCCACCGGATGTCCGCATGATCCGCAGCATGACCGCGTTCGCTTCCGGCGAGCGCTGCACCTCCTGGGGAACGCTCGGTTGCGAGCTGCGCGCGGTCAACCACCGCTTCCTGGAGCTGGGCATCCGCACCCCCGACGAACTGCGCGCGCTGGAGCCCGCCCTGCGCGAGGCCGTGGCGGCGCGGGTCTCGCGCGGCAAGGTCGACCTGGTCCTGCGCCTGCGGCCGGCGGAAGGTGCGGAATCGCTGAAGTTGAACGATGCCCTGCTGCAGCGCATGGCGACGCTTGCGACCGACCTGCAGGCGCGCTTCCCCGCGCTGCAGACCGGCTTCACCGACCTGCTGCAGTTCCCCGGCGTCCTGCAGTCGGGTGCCCCCGACCCCGAATCGCTGCACGCCGAGGCACTGGCGCTGCTCGACGGCGTGCTGTCGACATTCGTGGCCGCGCGCGAGCGCGAGGGCGGCAAGCTGGTGGCGACGATGCGCGAGCGGGTCGACGGCATCGCCGCGCGTGCCGCCGAAGCGCGCTCGCTGATGCCGGCGATCCGCGAGGGCCAGCGCGCCAAGCTCGCCACGCGCCTTGCCGATCTTGCACAGTCGGCCGATCCGGGGCGCCTGGAGCAGGAGCTGGTGCTCTGGCTGCAGAAGCTGGACGTCGACGAGGAGCTCGACCGGCTGGACAGCCACGTGGTCGAGATCCGCAGCATCCTCGCCCGGCGCGAGCCGGTGGGCCGGCGCCTGGACTTCCTGCTGCAGGAGTTCAACCGCGAAGCCAATACACTGGGCTCGAAGTCGGTCGACGCCCGCACCACCAACATCGCGGTGGAGCTGAAGGTGCTGATCGACCAGGTCCGCGAACAGGTGCAGAACATCGAATGACCAGGCGCGGCACCCTCTACATCGTCGCGGCCCCCTCCGGGGCGGGCAAGTCGAGCATCGTCAACGCCTGCCTGGCGCGCGATCCGCAGATCTGCCTGTCGATCTCGTTCACGTCGCGGGCGCCACGCCCGGGCGAGCGCCACGCCGAGCACTACCACTTCATCGGCCGCGACGAGTTCCAGCGGATGATCGATGCCGGCGACTTCTTCGAGCATGCGCTGGTGCACGGCGACTGGAAGGGCACGGCGCGGCAGTCGGTCGAGCCGCAGCTCGAGGCCGGCCGCGACGTGCTGCTGGAGATCGACTGGCAGGGCGCGCGCCAGGTGCGGGCGCAGGTGCCGGAGGCGGTCAGCGTGTTCATCCTGCCGCCGTCGCGCGACGCGCTGGAGGAGCGCATGCGCAAGCGCGGCCAGGACAGCGACGAGGTGATCGCCCGCCGCCTGGCCGCCGCACGCGAGGAAATGTCGCACTACGGTGAGTTCGACTACGTCATCGTCAACGAGGAATTCGCCACCGCGGTGGACGAGATGTGCGCGATCTTCATCGCCAGCCGCCTGCGGCGCGAGGCGCAGACCGAGCGCCATGCGGGGCTGATCGAGGCCCTGCTCGGCGGGGCGCAGGGGCCGGATCCCGCAGCGCCGCCTGCAAGTGACTGATTCAAAAGGTTGCGCTTGCGGAGGCGACGGCAGCGGGCTATCCTTTGCGGTCCCTGATCCTGAGCATCGACGGCCCGCCGGCCGCCGGGAGAGTTATGGCCCGCATTACCGTTGAAGATTGCCTGGAAGTGGTGGACAACCGCTTCGAACTCGTGATGATGGCCGCCAAGCGCGCGCGCCAGCTCGCCAATGGGGTCGAGCCGCAGCTCGACAACAGCGAGAACGACGACAAGCCCACCGTCCTCGCCCTGCGCGAGATCGCCGCCCGCCGTATCGACCAGCCGTTCATCGACGCGGTCGAGAAGTCCGAGCGCGAGCGCAAGGAACGCGAGGCACTGGAGTGGGCCGCCGCCGAGGTCGTCGCCGACGACGACCTGTCGAAGGGCGACGACTGAGCCCAGGCGGCTCACGACGGCGCCCTGTGGCGCTGGTCCCGACAGCGGCCCCGTCTCGACGGGGCCGTTTGCGTTGGGGCGTGAGGCGGCGGCAGTGGATTGCCGCTCGCGGGCTCCCCGCGTAGGCTCGAAGGATGACGCCCGCGGAGCCCCAGCTGTTGTCCCCGGAGGTGCCCGATACCGGGTTGCCGGACTACGTCCGCGCGCTCGAGGACACCGCCGCCTACCTGCCGGAGGCCCAGCGCCGGCAACTGCGCAGGGCGTGGGTGGTGGGTGCCGAGGCCCATGCCGGGCAGACGCGCAAGTCGGGCGAGCCCTACATCACGCACCCGGTCGCGGTCGCGCGCGTGCTCGCCGAGCAGAAGGTCGATGTCGAGAGCCTGATCGCGGCGATCCTGCACGACACCATCGAGGACACGCCGCTCACGCGCGAGGCGCTGGCCAGCGAGTTCGGCGAGACGGTGGCGGAGCTGGTCGACGGGGTGACCAAGCTCGACAAGCTGCAGTTCGAGGACCGCGAGCAGGCCGCCGCCGAGAGCTTCCGCAAGATGATGCTGGCGATGGCCCGCGACCTGCGGGTGATCCTGATCAAGCTCGCCGACCGCCTGCACAACATGCGCACCCTCGGCGCGCAGTCCGCCGAGGCGCGCGAGCGCATCGCGCGCGAGACCCTGGAGATCTACGCGCCGATCGCGCAGCGGCTGGGCATGAACCTGATCAAGGCCGAGCTGCAGGACCTGGGCTTCCACGCCCTGCACCCGCTGCGGCACATGGTCCTCGAGAAGCGCATCCGCACCCAGCCGCTGGTGCGGCGCGAGGCGCTGGCCAAGATCGAGGCGCAACTGGCCCAGCGGCTCACCAACGAGGGCCTGAATTACCGCCTGGTGAGCCGGGTGAAGTCGCCCTGGAGCATCTACAGCAAGATGCAGGCGGAGGGGAAGACCTTCAGCCAGGTGATCGACGTCTTCGGCTTCCGCGTCATCGTCGGCACCGTGCCCGAGTGCTACCACGCCATGGGCGTGGCGCATTCGGTGTTCAAGCCGCTCGACGGCCGCTTCCGCGACTTCATCGCGATCCCCAAGGCCAACGGCTACCAGTCCCTGCATACGGTGCTGTTCGGCCCGTACGGCTCGCCGATCGAGGTGCAGATCCGCACCGAGGAAATGGACCTGATCGCCGAGCGCGGGATCGCCGCGCACTGGGCGTACAAGCACGGCGTCGGCACGCCGACGAGCGCGCAGACGCGCGCGCATTCCTGGATCGCCGGCCTGCTCGAGTCGCAGCGCGCGACCGGCTCGTCGCTGGAGTTCCTCGAGAACGTCAAGGTCGACCTGTTCCCGGACGAGGTCTACCTGTTCACGCCCAAGGGCGACATCCTGTCGTTGCCGCGCAATTCCACCGCGCTGGATTTCGCCTACGCGGTGCACACCGACGTCGGCAACCAGGCCGTCGCCGCGCGCGTGGACCGCAAGCTGGTGCCGCTCCGGACCAAGCTGGTCAGCGGACAGAAGGTGGAGATCGTCACCGCCAGGTCCTCGCTGCCCAAGCCGCAGTGGCTCGAGTTCGTGGTCACCGGCAAGGCGCGCACGGCGATCCGCCAGCAGCTCAAGCACCTGGAGCACGAGGACGCGGTGCAGCTCGGCCACCGCATGCTGGACCGCGCGCTCGAGGACCTCGACAGCTCGCTCGAACGCCTGCCGCTGGCGCAGCTCGAGGCCTACCTCGCCGACCACCGCTATCCGCGGCTGGAAGCGTTGCTCGCCGACATCGCGCTGGGCAACCGCATGCCGGCGCAGGTGGCGGGCTCGCTGGCCGCGCGCGAGCCCGGGAACGAGGACGCGCCGCGCGCGCTGGCGCCCGGCAGCACCATCCTGATCACCGGCAACGAACGCGGCGTGGTCGCCTTCGCCCAGTGCTGCATGCCGATTCCGGGCGACGAGATCATGGGTTACCACACCACCGGCAGGGGCATCGTCGTCCACCGGCTCGACTGCCCGAACGTCGCCGAATACCGCAAGTCGCCCGAACGCTGGGTGGCCATCGGCTGGGACCGCGACGTCGTCGGCGACTACAACGTCGCGTTGCGCATCGAGGTCGAGAACCGGCCGGGCGTGCTGGCGCAGGTCGCCGCGGCGATCGCGCAGGCCGATTCCAACATCGACGGCGTGGAATACCTCGAGCGCGACACCAGCGTGGCCGCGATCCGCTTCTCCATCGAGGTGCGCGACCGCAAGCACCTCGCCGACGTCATCCGCCGCACGCGCAGGCTCGGCGTGGTCCACGGCGTGCAGCGCTTCTGAAGGCAGTCGTCGTCGCGACGCATTCCGGTCGGCGACGCGCAGGGCCATAATCACGGGCCGCGCCACCCGACCGATGGAGCCCGAGATGCCGCGCCAACCCGTCCACAGCGATGACGCACCCGCCGCGATCGGCCCCTATTCGCAGGCCGTGCGCCACGGCTCGATAGTGTTCCTGTCGGGGCAGATCCCGCTGGACCCCGCCACCGGCGCCCTCGTCGAAGGCGACATCGCCGCCCAGGCACGACGCGCCTTCGACAACCTGCGCGCGGTCTGCGCCGCCGGCGGCGGCTCGCTCGGGCACGTGGTGCGCGTCGGGCTGTACCTCACCGACCTCGGCGACTTCGCCGCCGTCAACGCGGTGATGGCCGAGTATTTCGCCGCGCCGTACCCGGCACGCTCCACCATCGAGGTGTCGGCGCTGCCCAAGGGGGCAAGCTTCGAAGTCGACGCCGTGATGGTGCTCGACTAGCCGGTGGCGAAGGCGCGGCGCCAGGCGGTTGCGGCGCCCTCGCTCGCCCCGGCGGGGGACATGCCGCTGGCGCGGCTCACCGGTGTTGGCCCGCGCGTCGCCGAAAAGCTCGCCGCGCGTGGCCTGTCGACGCTGCGGGACCTGTGGCTGCAGTTGCCGCGCGGGTACGAGGACCGCACCCGGTTGTCCATGATCCGCGAACTTCGCCCGGGCGTGCCGACGCAGGTGGAGGGGCGTGTCGAGGCTGTGGAGCGGGGGTTCCGTTTCCGGCCGATGCTGCGCGTCGCGATCCGCGACGCGTCGCAGGCGACGCTGGTGCTGCGCTTCTTCCACTTCCGGGGCGTGCAGGCGGCGCAGTTCGTCCCGGGCACGCGCATCCGCTGCTTCGGCACCCCGCGTCCGGGGCAGCACGGGCTGGAAATCGTGCACCCGAGCTACCGCGTCCTCGGCGACGACGACCATGCCGTGCTCGGCGAACAGCTGGACCCGGTCTATCCGGCGATCGAGGGCGTCGGCCCCGCGCTGCTGCGCCGGCTGGTCGCGCAGGCGCTCGACGCGCTCCCCGACGATGGCAGCCTGGAGCTGGTGCCGCGGCACCTGTTGCACGACAGCGCGCTGCCGGGCCTGCGCGAATCGCTGCTGTGCATGCACCGGCCGCCGCGCGAGGCGGATCTCGCCGCGCTGCAGGCCGGTACCCATCCGGCGCAACGGCGGCTGGCGCTCGAGGAACTGCTGGCCCACCACCTCAGCCTGCGCCGGCAGCGGATCGCGCTGCAGGCGCACGCGGCGCGGCCGCTGCGCGACGGCGCGCTGGCCAGGCGGCTGCAGGCCGCGTTGCCGTTCGCACTCACCGGTGCACAGGCCCGCGTGTGGTCGGACATCGCGGCGGACATGGCGCGCCCGGTGCCGATGCTGCGGCTGGTGCAGGGCGACGTCGGCAGCGGCAAGACGGTGGTGGCCGCGCTTGCCGCGATGCTCGCCGTCGCCGAGGGCCGCCAGGCCGCGCTGATGGCGCCGACCGAGCTGCTTGCGGAGCAGCACCTCGCCAACCTCCGCGCCTGGCTGGAGCCGCTGGGCGTGCGCGTGGCCTGGCTCGCGGGCAAGGTCACCGGCCGCGCGCGCACCGCGGCACGCGCGGACGTCGCCAGTGGCGCGGCCCAGGTGGTGGTGGGCACGCACGCGCTGATGCAGGAGGGCGTGGACTTCCACGACCTCGCGCTCGCGATCGTCGACGAGCAGCACCGCTTCGGCGTCCACCAGCGGCTGGCGCTGCGCGACAAGGGTGCCCGGTTGGCCGCGGCGGACGGCACCATGGAGCCCGGATGCGTTCCGCACCAGCTGGTGATGACCGCGACCCCGATCCCGCGCACGCTGGCCATGGCCGCCTACGCCGACCTTGACGTCTCCGCGATCGACGAGTTGCCACCCGGACGCACGCCGGTGCAGACCGTGGTGCTCAATGCCGCGCGGCGGCCGGAGCTGGTGGAGCGCATCCGCGCCGCGTGCGCGGAAGGCCGGCAGGCGTACTGGGTCTGCACCCTCATCGACGACAGCGACGAGATCGTGGCCCAGGCGGCCCAGAGCACCTACGAATCACTGGGCGCTGCGCTGCCGGGCCTGCGCGTGGGGTTCGTGCACGGCAGGATGAAGGGCGCGGAAAAGCAGGCCGCGATGCGCGGCTTCAAGGCAGGCGAACTCGACCTGCTGGTCGCGACCACGGTGATCGAGGTCGGCGTCGATGTCCCCAATGCCTCGCTGATGATCATCGAGAACGCCGAGCGCCTCGGCCTGGCCCAGCTGCACCAGCTGCGCGGCCGGGTGGGTCGGGGCTCGGCGGCGTCGAGTTGCGTGCTGCTGTACCAGCCGCCGCTGTCGGCCATGGCACGCGAGCGCCTGGAGACCATGCGCGAGACCGGCGACGGCTTCGTCATCGCCGAGAAGGACCTCGAGCTGCGCGGCCCGGGCGAACTGCTCGGCACCCGCCAGACCGGACTCGCCGGCTTCCGCGTCGCCGATCTCGGCCGCGATGCCGACCTGTTGCCCGAGGTCCACCGCATCGGCGAACTGCTGCTGCGCGACGCCCCGGACGTCGCCGACCGCCTGGTCGACCGCTGGATCGGCGGCGCCGCCCGCTACGCCGCGGCCTGACCCGACCCACCTGACTGCGAACCCACGGAGCCCGCATGGACAGCCGCATTCCCCTGCTGATCGACACCGACCCCGGCGTCGACGACGCCCTCGCGCTGCTGATGGCGTTCGCCGACCCGCGCCACCAGGTGGTCGGCCTCACCGTCACCGCGGGCAACGTCGGGCTCCGGCACACGGTCGCCAACGCACTGAAGCTCCGCGACGTCGCGGGCGCCAGCGAGGTCCCGGTGTACGCCGGCTGCCCGCACCCGCTGCTGCATCCGGCGCCGGATGCGGCGTACGTGCACGGCGAGGACGGCTTCGGCGATGTCGGTTACGAACCGTCGTCCGGTGCGGTCGCGCCCGGCCACGCCGCCGAGGCGATCATCGCCATGTCGCACGCGCATGCCGGCCGGCTGCTGCTGGTCGCGCTGGGCCCGCTCACCAACCTCGCGCTTGCGCTCCGGCTCGACCCGACGCTCCCGGGGCGCATCGCGCGGCTGGTGGTGATGGGGGGCGCGGTCACCGGCCACGGCAACATCACCCCGGCGGCCGAGTTCAACATCTATTTCGATCCGGAGGCCGCGCACATCGTGTTCGAAGGCTTCCCGCGCTTCGACCTGTGCGACTGGGAGGCGGTGGTCGCGCACGGGCTGCACCACCGGGTGGTCGGGGACTGGTTGCGGGCATCGGGGCCCGTGGCGGCGTTCTACGAACGCATCTCGCGGCGCACGCGGCTCTGGTCGGCCGACCGCCGGGGCGACTTCTGGCACTCCGCCGACGGCCTGGCGATGGCGTTCGCACTCGCACCGGACGCTGCGCTGGACGTGGCGGAGCGGCCTGTGGAGGTGGCCTTCGGTGGCCCGCCGAGCCGGGGCATGACGATCGTGGACTGGGGCCGCGAGGGCGGTCGCGGGGACAACGCGCGCATCCTGCAGCGCTACGACCAGGCCAGGTTCGAAGCCATGATCCGCGCCGGCCTGGGCGGCCGGAAGGCGTGACTTGCGCCGCCTGCCGGCAGCGGGCTAAAATGCCGCTCTTTCCCCGCACAAACCGGTGCCCGCCGCCATGAAGGCCGACATCCATCCCGAATACCGCGACGTCGTTTTCCAGGACGTCACGTCGGATTTCAAGATCCTCACCCGTTCCACGCTCTCCAGCAAGGAGACCGTGAAGTGGGACGACGGCAAGGAATATCCGCTGATCAAGATCGAGGTCTCGTCGGCTTCGCACCCGTTCTACACCGGGCAGAACAAGATCATGGATACCAGCGGCCGCGTGGACAAGTTCCGCCGCCGCTACGCCAAGTAATCCGCCGCGCCCGGCAACGGGTTCGTCACGACGGCCGCCGCAGGGCGGCCGTCGGCGTTTCGCGCGCGCGACGGCGCGTTGCGCCACGCGGGGGCCGGTGCCGGGGCGCTATGCGATAATCGTCGCATCGCGCCAGGCGCGGCGGCACCCGTCCGCGGCCGGCGATTTCCAGTCAGCACGCCCCCTGCGCCGAACCGGTGCAGTGCACGGGCCGCAGGTCAGAGGAGTGCGAGAGTGTCCGGTCCAAAGAACCCAGCCGATAACGCCGCCAACGCGGGCATGACCGAAATCACGGTGGAGGCCGCCGGCAAGTCGGTCGCGCTTCCCGTGCTCAAGCCGACCCTCGGCAACGACTGCGTCGACATCGCGCGGCTGCCGAAAGAGACGGGTCTGTTCACCTACGACTCCGGCTTCACCGCGACCGCCAGCTGCAAGTCCGCCATCACCTACATCGACGGCGATGCCGGCGTGCTGCTGTACCGCGGCTACCCGATCGAGCAGCTCGCGGCGGAGTCGAACTTCCTCGAGGTCGCGTACCTGCTGATGAACGGCGAACTGCCCGACGCCGGGCAGTCGGCCGCGTTCGAGCACGAAGTTGCGCACCACACGATGATGCACGAGGCGTTCAAGAACTTCCTCGGTGGCTTCCGCCACGACGCGCACCCGATGGCGATGCTGGTCGGCATGCTCGGCTCGATGGCGAGCTTCTACCACAACAACCTCGACTACGACGATCCGGAGCAGCGCCGCCTGGCCGCGATCCGCCTGATCGCGAAGATGCCGTCGATCGCGGCCGCGTGCTACCGCTACTCCATCGGCTGGCCGGTGCGCTTCCCGCGCAACAACCTCGAGTACGTCGAGCGCTTCCTGCACATGATGTTCGAGGTGCCGAGCGAGCCGCTCGAGCTGCCGCCGGTGGCCGCCAAGGCGCTGGACCTGCTGTTCATCCTGCATGCGGACCACGAGCAGAACGCGTCGACCTCGACCGTGCGCCTGGTCGGCTCCACCGGTGCCAACCCCTACGTCTGCGTCGCCTCCGGCGTCGCCGCGCTGTGGGGTCCGGCGCACGGCGGCGCCAACGAGGCCGTGCTGCGGATGCTCGCCGACATCGGCGATCCCAAGAACGTGCAGTCGGCCGTCGACAAGGCCAAGGACCGCGACTCCGGCTTCCGCCTCATGGGCTTCGGCCACCGGGTCTACAAGAACTTCGACCCGCGCGCGAAGATCATCCGCGAGATGTGCCACAAGGTGCTGGGCGAGCTCGGCGTCGACGACCCGCTGCTGGAGGTCGCGCTGCGGCTCGAGGAGGCGGCGCTCAAGGACGACTACTTCGTGCAGCGCAAGCTGTACCCGAACGTCGATTTCTACAGCGGCCTGATCTACAAGGCGCTGAAGATCCCGACCGAGATGTTCACGGTGATGTTCGCCATCGCGCGCACCGCCGGCTGGGTCGCGCACTGGCTCGAGCAGCAGACCGACCCGGAGTTCAAGATCGGCCGCCCGCGTCAGATCTACACCGGCTCCGACGTCCGCGACTACATTCCCACCGGCCGTCGCTGAACCCGGTCGCGGCACCCGGACGCCCCGCATCGCGGGGCGTTCGCGCACCTGCAGCCGGCAAGGCCGGCGGCCCGCTCAGGGCGTACTTCCGCGCGACGTATAGCCTTCGATCTCGGCATCCGCGAGCAACTGCCGCAACTGGCTGGCCGAGGCGCGCTTCATCGGCTTCGCATCGATCGCCGACAGCGGCGCCTGGCGCAGTGCGTCGTGCGGCAGCACGGTGAGGTCGAAGGTCAGGTCCTCCGCGCTGAACATCCACACCGGTGCCTCCGCCTCGCGGTTGCGGTCCAGGCGCAGGTGGCGGCTGCGTCCCTCGGCAGGGATCCCGGCGTCCTCGAGGAAGCGCGGTACCTCGTCGGGATCGTCGACGTGCAGGTGCAGGGCGACGGGCGCGTTGGCATCGGCGGTGCCGTCCAGCACCGGACCGACGAGGCGGGGGTCGAACCGTGCGAAGAACTCGAGAGCGCGCACCGCCGCCTCGCGCCGGGCCTGGAGGCCGGCGGCATGGGCGTCGCCGACAAACAGCCGCTGGTACTGGCGCAGCGCGTCCTCGATCTCGCTGTTGCGAGGCAGCGAGGCGTCGTCGCGGATGCCCAGGCGCTGCGCGGCCTTGAGTTTCGCCTGGTGGTAGTCGCGGTAGCCGCCTTCGGCCATCAGCCGGGCGGCCTCGTGCGCGAGGCGGTGGCGCCGTTCCCGGATGCGGGTCTCGGCATGCTGGCGGGCGCGATGCATCGACGGCTCCCCTGTCCAAGCCTGCCCCGACTCTACAGCCCGCCCCTGGACTTGTGTAGGCACCGACGGGGGCCGGCCGGCGCGCCGGCGCCGCGCCGATGGCAGCCGTTCAGAAGATGTCGAAGGCCTCTTCGGCGGGAACCTCGTCATCGGTGTAGTCGACGTAGCTTTCCATCCGCTCGAGGTCCTCCACCTTGACGTATTCGACGATGCCGCCGTCGGACGTTGTCGGCAGCAGGCGGCCGCTGGCGCTCACGGAGACCTTGACCATGCCATCCGGCGGATCGTTGCGCGCGATCGGCACGCCCTCGAGCGCCACGCGCATGAAGTCGATCCAGATCGGGAGCGCCGCCTTGCCGCCATATTCGCGGTAGCCCAGCGAGCGGTTGTCGTCGCGACCCACCCACACCGTCGTGGCGAGGTTGCCGCCGAAGCCGGAGAACCAGGCATCGCGGTGGTCGTTCGTGGACCCCGTCTTGCCGCCGACGTCCTCCCGCCCGAGCACCTTGGCCTGGGTGCCGGTGCCGCGCTGGACCACGTCGCGCATCATCGACACGAGCTGGTAGGCGACGCGCTCGTCGATCGCGCGCGGCGCCATCACCGCATCGGCGGGGGGTTCCACGGCGACCTCGGGTGTTTCGTCGCCGGAGCCTGGGTTGTCGCCAGCCGGGGCCTGCGCCGCGGCACCGGGCCCGAGGTTGAAGCCGTCGACGACGTTGCTGCGCGTGCGTTCCTGGCCACCGCGCGTGGTGCAGTGGCGGCAGGCAAGCGGCGGGTTCTCCTTGAACACCACCGTCCCGTCGCGGTCCCTGACCTCGTCGATGAACCACGGCGTGACCCGGAAACCGCCGTTGGCGAAGACGGCATAACCGCGGGCCACGTCCAGCGGCGCCAGCGACGGGGTCCCCAGGGCGATCGACAGGTTCGGCGGCAGTTCCTCTTCCTTGAACCCCATGTGGCTGATGTAGCGGCGCGCATAGTCCACCCCGATCGCGTCCAGCAGGCGCACCGACACCAGGTTGCGCGAGCGCACCAACGCCTCGCGCAGGCGCATCGGGCCGAGGAAGCGGCCGTCGTCGTTCTGCGGGCGCCAGTCCTGGCCGACGCGCATGCGGAACACCACCGGCGCGTCGAGCACGATGGACGCCGGGTTGAACCCGCGCTCGAACGCCGCCGCGTAGATGAAGGGCTTGAAGCTCGATCCCGGCTGGCGCCGCGCCTGGGTGGCGCGGTTGAACTTCTGCCCGGCGTAGCTGAAGCCGCCGATCAGGGCCCGCAGGGCGCCGGTCTCGGGTTCGAGCGACACCAGCGTCGCCTGCGCGCGCGGGAGCTGCTCGAGGCGCCAGGTGGGCCTGGCGTTGGGATCGACCTGCTCGCCGTCCTTCATCGCCGGCTCGATGCGGCGCACGCGGGTGAGGTCGCCGCGCTTGAGCAGGGCCGACGGCGCCTTGCCGGTCCAACGGCTGGAGGACGCGTCGAGGGTGATGGTGGTGCCGTCGACGAACGCGATGTCGGCGGTGCCGTTGCCGCTGCGCACGACCACGACCGGCACCAGTCCCGACTGGGCCGGAATGCCGCGCAGGCGCGCACCGGCGGCCACGGCGTCCTCGTCCTCCCCCAGCTCGAACGTCTGCTCGACCTTGTTCCAGCCATGGCGGTGGTCGTAGATCGCGAGTCCGTCGCGCACCGCCTGGTCGGCGGCGGCCTGCATCGTGGGGTCGATGGTGGTGGTGACATGGTACCCGCGGGTCAGCACGTCGCCGCCGAAGCGCGCGACCATCTCCTGGCGCACCATCTCCGCCACGTACGGCGCGTAGACCTCGACGGGGCGCTCATGCGGCGACGCGTGCATCTCGACGCGCTGTGCGGCCTGTGCCTGGGCGGTCGTGATGAAGCCGAGTTCCGCCATCCGCTGCAGCACGTAGTCGCGGCGGATGCGCGCGCGCTCGGGATTGGTGACCGGGTTGCCGCTCGACGGGAACTTCGGGATCGACGCCAGCGTGGCGACCTCGTCCAGCGCGAGCTCCGACAACGGCTTGCCGTAGTAGAATTCGGCGGCCGCGGCGATGCCGTAGGCACGGTTTCCGAAGAAGCTCTTGTTGAGGTACAGCTCGAAGATCTCGTCCTTGGACAGCTCGCGCTCCATCTTCATCGCCAGCAGCATCTCGGCGAACTTGCGCGTGTAGCTGTATTCGGAACTCAGGAAGAACTGGCGCGCGACCTGCTGGGTGATGGTGGATCCGCCCGGCACGCGCTTGTCGTCGGTGGTCGCCAGCAGCCAGACGGCGCGGGCCACGCCCTTGTAGTCGACGCCGTGGTGCTCGTAGAAGCGGTTGTCCTCGATCGCCACGAACGCCTGCTTGATCGCCTCCGGCACCTCGGCGATGTCGACCGGATAGCGGCGGGTCTCGCCGAACAGCGCCATCAGGCGGCCGTCACGGGCGTAGACGTACAGGGGCTCCTGCAGTTCGACGTCGCGCAGGCTCTGCACGTCCGGCAGGCGCGACGACACCACGTAATAAAGCGTGCCCGCGGCGAGCAGGCCGAGCAGGGCCACGCCGGCGAAGACGATCAGCGTCCAGCGCAACAGACGACGGAAGCGGGGCATCGGGTGCAGGTTCCTGTTTCGGCGGGTGCGGCCGGGAGTGGCCGCGCAGTATAGAGGAGGCCGACCCGCGCACCGGCGGGTGGGGATGGGCTCCGCGGGGAGGGTGCGTGCGCCACGAAGGGCGCACTGCGGCACGATCCGGCGAACCAACTGTTGCCAACCGGTGAAAACTCCGTTATCTAATGCTCCGGGGCACGAAGCGCGCGTAAGCGCCCGTGACAAGGGGAGAAAACGTGGGGCTCATCACAAAAAGCCAGGCGCCGCTCGTCGGCGTCGATATCAGCTCGACTGCCGTGAAGCTGCTGCAGCTCTCGCGCTCGGGCGACCGCTATCGCGTCGAGCATTACGCCGTCGAACCCCTGCCACCCAACGCGGTGGTCGAGAAGAACATCGTCGAGGTCGAGGCCGTCGGCGAGGCGATCCGCCGCGCCCTGTCGCGCTCGGGCAGCAAGGCGAAGTACGCCGCTGCCGCGGTGGCCGGCTCCGCGGTGATCACCAAGATCATCCCGATGCCCGCCGACCTCGACGACGACGACATGGAGTCGCAGGTCGAACTCGAGGCGGTCAACTACATCCCGTACCCGATCGAGGAAGTGAACCTCGACTTCGAGGTGCTGGGCGCCATGCCGGGCAATGCCGAGATGGTGCAGGTGCTGCTGGCGGCGTCGCGGTCCGAGAACGTCGAGATGCGCGCGTCCGCGCTGGAGCTCGGCGGCCTGACCGCCCGCGTCATGGACGTCGAGGCCTTCGCGATCGAGAACGCCTTCGCGCTGCTGTCGGGCACGCTCAACATCCCGCGCGACGGCATCGTCGCGATGGTCGACGTCGGCGCGACCATGACCACGCTCAACATCCTGCGCAACGGCCGCAGCCTCTACAGCCGCGAGCAGGTGTTCGGCGGCAAGCAGCTCACCGACGAGGTCATGCGCCGCTACGGCCTGTCCTACGAGGAGGCCGGGCTCGCCAAGCGCCAGGGCGGCCTGCCCGAGAGCTACGAGATCGAAGTGCTGGAGCCGTTCAAGGAGGCGCTGGTCCAGCAGATCAGCCGCCTGCTGCAGTTCTTCTACGCCGGCAGCGAGTTCAACCGCGTCGACCAGATCGTGCTCGCCGGCGGCTGCGCCTCCATCCCCGGCGTCGCCGAGATGGTCGAGGAACAGCTTGGCGTGCAGACCGTGGTCGCCAATCCGCTGGCGCAGATGACGCTCGGTTCGCGGGTGCAGGCGCATGCGCTGGCGCAGGACGCCCCGGCGCTGATGATCGCCTGTGGCCTGGCCCTGAGGAGCTTCGACTGATGGCACGCATCAACCTCCTCCCGTGGCGCGCCGAGCGCCGCAAGCAGCGCCAGAAGGAATTCGGCGTCATGCTCGGCCTGGCGGCGCTGGCCGGCGTGCTGCTGTGGTTCCTGGTCAACAGCTACTACAACAGCCAGATCGACGGCCAGAACGAGCGCAACGCATACCTCGAGGAACAGATCCGGCAGGTCGAGTCGAGCATCACCGAGATCGAGGAGCTGGACCGGCAGAAGGCCCGGCTGCTGGCGCGCAAGGAAGTCATCGAGCAGCTGCAGGCGAACCGCTCGCAGATGGTGCACCTGTTCGATTCGCTCGTGCGCACGATCCCCGACGGCGTGGTCCTGACATCGATCCAGCAGGAAGGCGAGAAGCTGACGCTGCAGGGGCGCTCGCAGTCGAACGCGCGCGTCAGCACCTACATGCGCAACCTCGAAGGGTCCGGCTGGATGACCAAGCCCGATCTCTCGATCATCGAGGCCGCCGACGGCGTCGCCGGGCTGCCGTACCAGTTCACCCTCGCCGTGCTGCTGGCGAACCCGAACGCGCCGAAGGACGAGGACGGCGACGGCATCCCCGATCCGGTGCCGCCGGTCGACACCCCGCCTGCCGACACCACCAGCCCTGCGCCGATCGCGGCCCCGGCTGCCGGTGACGCCGCGCCCGCTGAAGGGGACGCCGCCACGCCGGCCGCCGCCGCTGCCGAAGGAGCCGCGTCGTGAGCCAGAAGAGAAAGATGTCGTTGAAGGAACTCGACTTCAACAATACCGGCGCCTGGCCGCAGGAATTCAAGATCGGGTTCTGCGTCTTGCTCGGCCTGCTGATCTTCGGCCTGCTGTGGTGGGTGCTCACCCGCGACAAGGGCGACGAGCTCAAGGGCCTCGAGGCGCGCGAGAGCGAACTGCGTGCGGACTTCGAGACCAAGCAGGGTCGTGCATCCAACCTCGAGCCGCTCAAGCAGCAGCTCGCGCAGATGGAGCAGCAGTTGCAGCAGATGTTGCGCCAGCTCCCGAGCCGCACCGAGATGCCCGACCTCATCGTCGACATCTCGCAGACCGCGCTCGCCACCGGCATCCAGAACGAGCTGTTCAAGCCCGGTCCGGAGACGCCGAAGGAGTTCTACGCGGAGAAGCCGATCGAGCTGCGCATGCTGGGGACCTACCACCAGTTCGGCGCCTTCGTCAGTGGCGTCGCCTCGCTGCCGCGCGTGGTCATCATGACCATGCACGACATCCAGCTGCGTCCGCGTGGCGCCGACAACAATCCCGCCGCGGGCATCCGGCCGAACTCGGCGCTGGAACTCGCGGGCACGGTCAAGACCTACCGCTACCTCGACGAAGAGGAGGCCGCGGAGCAGGAAGCCGCCGCCGCCGCGCAGACGGCTGCCGCCGGGGGAGGGCGCTGAGATGGCACTGTCATTGACCACGTTGTCGCCGCGCATGCGCACGCTGCTCGCCCTCGCACTGGTCGCGACGGTCGCCGGTTGCGGCCGCGGCATCACCAGCGAGCCGGGCGATGCCCCCAATCTCGAGGAGTGGGCCGCGAACGTGCGCGCCCGCCCGGCGCCGCCGCTCGACCCGCTGCCGGTGATGCAGCAGTTCGAGACCTTCGAATATGCGGCCCAGGGCCTGCGTGATCCCTTCAGCGACGCGTTCACCTCCGAAGGCGGTGGCAGCGGCCCGCGCCCGGACTCCGACCGTCGCAAGCAGACGCTCGAGCAGTTCCCGCTCGACAGCCTGGACATGGTGGGCACGCTCGGCAGCGGCGGCGGCCTCGTCGCGCTGGTGATGGCGCCCGACAAGGTGACCTACCGCGTGCAGCCGGGCGTCTACATGGGGCAGAACGATGGCCGCGTCACCAGCGTCCACGAAGACCGCATCGAACTTGTCGAACTTGTGCCGGATGGCGCGGGCGGCTGGCTGGAAAGGCCGGCGTCGGTTGCGCTCGAAGATAATTGATTAGGGGAAGCCAGATGACCGTCACCACCGCGCACCGCCTGCCGTCGACCAAGCGCCACCTGCCCCTCCGGGCTCTGGCCATTGGACTCGTCGCGGGCCTGGCTTCGGCCTTCACCGCCGTCAACGCGGCGCCTGCGTCGCCTGTCGGGCCCGCGCTCGTCATCGCGCAGTCCGGCGCAGCCGTCGTCGACCCGGCCAAGCAGGCGCCGGCCGAGGTCTCGATCTCCAAGATCGACTTCAAGCGCGGCGAAGGCGGCGCCGGCAAGCTGATCCTGCAGTTCAGCGGCGACGGCGCCATGCCGGACCTGCAGACCCAGGGCTCGAACGTCGTCGTCGACGTCGGCAATGCCAGCCTGCCGGCGGCACTGCAGCGCCCCCTCAACGTCACCGACTTCGCCACCCCGGTGCAGCGCATCGACGCCAACCAGGGTGCCTCCGGCGCCCGCGTGGTGCTGAGCACCAGCGGCGACTTCGAATCGCTCGCCTACCAGACCGGCCGCGACTACATCGTCGAGATCGTGCCGCGCGCCGCCGCCGCCCAGCGTGCCGTCGGTGCCAGCACTGCGGTCGCCGCCACCGCGCAGGCGGCCTCGTCCGAGGCCGAGACGCGCACCTACCGCGGCCGCCCGGTGACGTTCAACTTCCAGGACGTGCCGGTGCGCACCGTGCTGCAGCTGATCGCGGAGCTGTCCGACCTCAACATCGTCGCCAGCGACACCGTGCAGGGCAACGTCACCCTGCGCCTGATCAACGTGCCGTGGGACCAGGCGCTGGACATCATCCTGCAGGCCAAATCTCTCGACAAGCGCCGCAGCGGCAACGTGGTGTGGGTCGCGCCGCAGGCGGAAATCGCCAAGTTCGAGCAGGACACCGCGAACAACCGCCTGGCGCTGGAAGAGCGCGCGGAGATGGTCACCGAGTACATCCCGATCAGCTACGGCAACGCTGAAGACATCGCCAAGCTGCTCACCGACGAAAGCAAGAACAGCCAGGGCGGCGGCGGCGCCGGTGGCCAGACGAGCAGCCGTGGCTTCCTGTCCTCGCGTGGCAGCCTGAGCTTCGACCGCCGCACCAATACGCTCCTGGTCATCGACATCCCGCAGCGCGTGGGCGAGATCCAGCGCCTGGTGCAGATGCTCGACAAGCCGGTCGACCAGGTGGTGATCGAAGCCCGCATCGTGATCGCGAACGAGTCGTTCGCGCGTGACCTCGGTGCGCGGTTCGGCGTGCGTGGCGTCAAGGACCGTGTCATCGGCTCGGGGTCGATCGGCGCCAACCGCGGCCTGATCGAGTCCACGATCGAATCCATCACTGATCCGACGGTTACACCCGAATGGGGCGGAGACGACCTCAACGTCGACTTCGGCCTCTCCAACCTCAACGCCGGCTCCATCGCATTCACCATCCTCGGCAACACCATCGACTGGGACCTCGAGCTCCAGGCCCTGCAGCAGGAACAGCGTGGCGAAGTGGTGTCCAACCCGCGGGTGGTCACCAGCAACCAGCGCGAGGCGATCATCCGCCAGGGCCGCGAGGTCGGCTACCTGACGGTCACCGGCGGCCAGAGCAACAACGTGCCGACCGTGCAGTTCAAGGAAGCGCTGCTCGAGCTCAAGGTCACGCCGACCATCACCGCCGACGGCCGCGTGTTCCTGAACCTCGCGATCAAGAAGGACGAGATCGAGGACTTCACCGATCTTGGGGCCTACGGTTCGGTACCGAACCTGGCCAAGCGCGAAGTGACCACCGCGGTGCTGATCGAGGACGGCCAGACCGTGGTCATCGGCGGCGTCTACGAGTTCAGCGACCGCAACTCGCTGTCGAAGGTCCCCTTCCTCGGCGACATCCCGATCCTCGGCAACCTGTTCAAGACCAAGGGCCGTTCCAAGGCCAAGGCCGAGCTGCTGCTGTTCGTGACCCCGAAGGTCCTGCGGGTCGCCCAGCGCGTCGACTGACCGCCGGCGACACGAGGCGCGACACGCAACGGGGCCGCGAGGCCCCGTTCGCGTTGGCGGCGCCGGTGAACCATCGGCTGCGGAACCGGTCAAACTGGCCCCGGCGCGCACCGCGTCGATGCCCCCGGACCCGATGGACGCCCACAGCGACGACACCGCCCGCCTGCACGGCATCTTCGCCACCCTGCGCGAGGATCTCTCGTGCGAGATCGTCGGCCAGGCCGCACTGGTCGAGCGCCTGCTGATCGCGCTGCTGGCCGACGGCCACCTGCTGGTCGAGGGGGCGCCCGGCCTCGCCAAGACGACCGCGATCCGCGCGCTCGCCGACCGCCTCGAGGCGGACTTCGCGCGCATGCAGTTCACCCCGGACCTGCTGCCGGCGGACCTCACCGGGACCGAGGTCTGGCGGCCGCAGGACGGCCGCTTCGAGTTCCAGCCCGGGCCCGTGTTCCACCAGGTGCTGCTCGCCGACGAGATCAACCGCGCGCCGGCGAAGGTGCAGTCGGCGCTGCTCGAGGCGATGGGCGAGCGCCAGGTGACGGTGGGCCGCCAGACCTATGCCCTGCCGGCGCTGTTCCTGGTGATGGCGACGCAGAACCCGATCGAGCAGGAGGGCACGTTCCCCCTGCCCGAGGCGCAGCTCGACCGCTTCCTGATGTACGTGCGCATCGGCTATCCGGAGGCGGACGCGGAGGCCGAGATCCTGCGTCTTGCGCGCGAGCGCGCAAGGCGGCCCGGCGGGCAACGCGCGGCAAGCGAAGCGCCGCGGATCGGAGCGGAGGATGTCTTCGCCGCGCGCAGCGCGGTCCTCGACCTGCATGTCGCGCCCTCGCTCGAGCGCTATCTGATCGAGATCGTGCTGGCGTCGCGCGATGCCGGCCGATACGACCCGGAACTCGCGCGGCGCATCGCGTGGGGGGCGAGCCCGCGTGGTTCGATCGCCCTCGAGCGCTGCGCCCGCGCGCGCGCCTGGCTGGCCGGCCGCGATTTCGTCACCCCCGAGGACGTGCGCGCGATCGCGCCCGACGTTCTGCGCCACCGCGTGCTCCCGAGTTACGAAGCCACTGCCGAGGGCTGGGACGGCGACCGACTCGTCGCCGCGCTGCTCGACAAGGTGCCGCTGCCGTGAGCGGTACCCGCCGCGCAGGTCTGGTGCGATGGAGCGGCCGCCGCGCGTGAGCGACGGGGTCGTGCCGACGCTGGCGGAACTGGTCGCGCTGCGGGCGAGCGCGCAGGCGCGCCGGCCTGCGCGGCGTGGACGCATCGGCGTGAGTGGCCAGGCGCCCTCGCCGTTGCGCGGGCGCGGGATGGAATACGCCGAATCGCGGGGCTACGCGCTCGGCGACGACGCGCGGCACATCGACTGGCGGCTGACCGCGCGTTCTGGCAAGCCGCACACCAAGCTGTTCCAGGCCGAGCGCGAGCGCCTGACGCTGATCGTCGCGGACACGGCCCCGGCGCTGTACTTCGGCACGCGCGTGCGCTTCAAGTCGGTACAGGCGGCGCGGGCGGGCGCGGTCGCGGCCTGGGCGGCAGTGCGCGATGGCGACCGCGTGGCCGCGTTGCGTGGCAGCACCCGCGAGCCACCGGTGCCGCCGGCGTCGGGGCCGCGCGGGGCACTGCGCGTGCTCGACGCGCTGGCGCGCTGGTATGCGCAGCCGCCTGCCGACGACGCCGGGCTTGAAGTCGCGCTGGACCACGCCCAGCGCCTGCTTCGGCCCGGCTCGCGGCTCCTGCTGCTGGCGGATCCGCTGGCGGTCCAGGCGGTGCCGGCGCGGCGGTGGCCGGCGCTGTCCCTGCACCACGAGGTGGTCGTCCTGTTGCTCCAGGACCCGCTCGAGCGCGATCCGCCGCGCGCGCTGCTTCCATTCGCCACCGTGGGCGCAGCCGCGGGCCGGGTGGAGGTGGATCTCGCGCGTGCCGCCGCACGCGCGCGCTGGCGGGCGGCATTCGTGGAGCCGGCCGAGGCCGCCGTCGCCACGCTGAAGGCGCGCGGCATCCACGCGGTCGCGCTGTCGGCCGACGTCCCCAGCGATGCCTGGCTGGACGTGTTCGTCCGTGCGGGGGCGGCGTGATGCAACAGGCCGACGGGCTGGTGCTGCGCGACATCCACGCCTCGGTCGCGCCCGGCTGGTGGCCACCGGCCCCGGGATGGTGGTGGCTGGCGGTGGCGCTGGCCCTTGCGCTGGCGGCGGTCGTGGCATGGCGCGTGCTGCGCGCGCGGCGCCGGCACCGGATCGAGCGGTTGTTCGACGACACCGTCGGCGCCGCGACCACGCCCGCGGCGCGGGTGGCGGCGATCTCCGAACTGCTGCGACGGGCCGCGCGACGGCGCGATCCGGCGGCCGACCGCCTGGACGGCAGTGAATGGCTTGCGTTCCTCGATGCCCGCGGCACGCCCCTCTTCGAAGGCGAGCCCGGTCGCCTGCTGCTGGAAGGCGGCTACCGTCGCGATGTCGACGCGACGGGCGTCGAGCAGCTGCGCGTCGCTGCGCGCACGCGCTTCCTCGAATGGATGGTGCAGTGAACGCACTGCACGACGCCGTGGCGGCGCTCTGGCCGGGCTTCGCCGGCTTCGCCTGGCCGTGGTTCCTGCTTGCCCTGCCGTTGCCGTGGCTCGCCTGGCGCCTGCTGCCGCCGATGCGCTCCGCTGCTGCGGCGCTGCGGGTGCCGTTCGGCGCACGGCTGGCCGGCATCGGTGGCGCAGGGCCGGGTACCGGTGGCGTGCGGATGCCATTGCTGCTGTGGATCGCGTGGTGCCTGCTCTGCGTCGCCGCCGCGCGGCCGCAGCAATGGGGCGAGGCGGTGCAGCCGCCGCAGGCCGGTCGCGACCTCATGGTCGCGGTCGACCTCTCGGGCAGCATGGGCGAGGAGGACATGGTCCTGGGCGATCGCGTCGTCGACCGCCTCACCGCGGCGAAGGCGGTGATCGCGGACTTCCTCGACCGACGTTCCGGCGATCGCGTCGCGTTGCTCGTGTTCGGCGAGAAGGCCTACGCGCTGACGCCACTGACGCTCGACCGCGAGAGCGTGCGCAGCCAGCTGGCCGACAGCGTGGTCGGCCTTGCCGGCCGCGAAACCGCGATCGGCGACGCCATCGGGCTCGCGGTCAAGCGGATGCGTGCGTCTTCGGAAGCGGACGGACCGCGTGACCCGCAGGTCCTGGTGCTGCTCACCGACGGCGTCAACACCGCCGGGCTCCTCGAGCCGTTGAAGGCCGCGGAGCTGGCGCGCGATGCCGGCGTGCGCGTGCACACCATCGCCTTCGGTGGCGATGGCGGCGCGTCGATGTTCGGCTTCCGCCTGCCGGGCGGCGGCAGCGAGATCGACGAAGGCACCCTGGAGCGGATCGCGACCATGACCGGCGGTCGCAGCTTCCGCGCGCGCGACACCGAGTCGCTCGCCGGCATCTATGCCGAGATCGACCGCCTGGAGCCGGTCCGCCGGCCGGGGCAGAGCGTGCGACCGCGCGGCGAGCGCTACCACTGGCCCCTGGCCGCGGCGTTCGCGGTGGCCCTGCTGTCGCTGGGCGCGGGCAGGAGGCGTCTGCGGTGAGCGGCCCGGACCTGTCCGCGCTGCAGTTCCTGCGCCCCGCCTGGCTGTTCGCGCTGCTGGCGATCCCGGTCGTCCTCGCCTGGTGGTACTGGCGGCAGCGGCGCCACGGGATCTGGCAGGAGGTGGTGGACCCGCACCTCCTCCCGCACCTGATCGAAGTCGAACGCGGCCGACGCGGGCAGGACAACCTGTGGCTGGGTCTGCTGGCGTGGGCGCTGCTGGCGTGCGCCCTCGCAGGCCCCAGCTGGCGCTCGGTACCGCAGCCGCTGCACACGGGCGAGGCGCCACTGGTGGTGGCGCTCGAGCTCTCGACGGCGACGCTTGCCAACGACCTGCCCCCGTCGCGGCTGCTGCAGGCGCGCGCCAAGCTGGCGCATCTCCTCCGCGAGCGCACCGGCGGGGAGGTCGGGCTCCTGGTGTACGCCGACGACGCGTTCACCGTGGCGCCCCTGACCGACGACGCCGGCAACGTCGCGCTGTTCCTGGACGCGCTGGCGCCCGGGATCATGCCGGTGGATGGCAGCCGTCCGGATCGCGCCATCGATGCCGCCGCGCGCCTGCTGCAGCAGGCGCAGGCCGCGCGCGGCGACATCCTCCTGCTCGCCAGCGACGCCGCGCCGTCGACCGCGGCAGCCGCGGCGCGCGCGCGGGACAGCGGCTACCGCGTCTCCGTGATCGGCATGGGCACGGCCACCGGGGCCGCGTACCGGCGCGCCGACGGCGCCATCGCGCGCACCGCGCTGGACGGGGCCTCCCTGCGCGCCGTCGCTGCCGCGGGTGGCGGCACCTACAGCGACTGGGCCAGGGGCGGGACCGACCTCGCCGCGGTCGGCGCGCTGTCGGCGCGCCCGGGGGGCGACGAGGCACCTGCCGGGGGCACCGTCCTCGTGCCGAGCGATGGCGGCTTCTGGTTGCTGCCCCTGGTGATGCTGCTTGCGCTGCTCGCCTTCCGCCGTGGCAGCGCGTTCGCCGTGGTGCTGGTCTGCCTGGCGCTCCCGATGGCGCCCCTGCGCGCGCAGCACGCGCAGGACACACCGGCTGGCAGCGCCTTCCGCCGCGCCGACCAGGCGGCGCACCAGCGCAGCGTGGAGGCCGAGGCCGCCTACCGGCGCGGCGAATACGCCGCCGCCGCCCATGCCTGGCAGCGGGTCCCCGGTGCAGACGCCGCCTACAACCGCGGCAACGCGCTGGCCCGCGCGGGCCGCTACGAGGACGCCCTGTCGGCCTACGACGAGGCGCTGCGGCTGCGTCCCGGCATGGCGGACGCGATCGCCAACCGGGCCGCCGTGGCCGCCGCCATGGCGCGCACGCCACCGCCCGGACCGGCCGATGGCAGCCGCGGCAAGGCCGAGGGCACGCCCGACAGCGGACGCCCCGAACCGGGGGAGGGCGAACCGGGGGCCGACGGTGCCGACGGTGCGGAGTCGGCGTCCGAAGGGTCGCCGCCGCCACCCGACAAGGCCTCGCCGCCGGACGCACCGGCGCGCAACACGGGCGCCGCGCCGGCGCAGGATGCCGGCCGGCAGCAGGAGGCCGATGCCGCGCAGCGCGACCGGATGCAACGCGCGCTGGAGGGCGACGCGCCCGGCGACACGGGCGACCGCGAGAGTGGCCGCCCCGTGCCCGGCGACAGCGCTGCCGAGCGCGAGAAGCGCCAGGCGAACGAGGCCTGGTTGCGCCGGGTCCCGGATGATCCCGGCGGCCTGCTGCGGGCCAAGTTCCTGCTCGAACACGAGCGCCGGCAGCGTGCCGGGGCAGACTCCGCGCCATGACCCGAATCCGACCCCTCGCGTGCCTGCTGTTGCTGCTGGCGATGCTCCTTCCGGCGACGCTGTCGGCGCAGACCCGTGCCTGGCTCGACCGCGACCGGATCGCGCTCGACGAGACCGCGACGCTCAACATCGAGACCGACCAGGCGGGCGCCGACGCGCCGGACTGGTCGCCGCTGGAAGCCGACTTCATCCTCAGCGCGCACAGCAGCCGCCAGCAGTACGCCCTCGGCAGCGGCGGCGCGCGCTCGACGACGCTGTTCGCGGTGGCGCTGCAGCCACGTCGGGAGGGTGTGCTGGGGGTCCCGCCGCTGCGCGTGGGACAGGCACGCACGGCGCCGTTGACGCTGGCGGTGACCGCGGCGGCCCCCGTCCGCGCCCGCGGCACGGTGTTCATCGAGACCGAGGCCGACCATCCGTCGCCCTATGTCCAGCAGGCGGTGGGTTACGTCGTGCGCCTCTACTACGCCACGCAGCTGATCTCCGGGCAGCTCGACCAGCCGACCCCGGACGGGGCGGCGTTGCAGCGCGTCGGCGGCGACCTGCAGTACACGCGAGAGATCGGCGGCCGCCGCTACACCGTGGTCGAGAGACGCTACCTGCTGATCCCGGAGCGCAGCGGGACGCTCGACATCCCCGCGGCGCGCTTCCAGGGACGCGGCCTCGGCGGCTTCCTCGACGACTTTTTCGGCGACGGCCAGCGCGCGCTGTCGGCGGTCGGTCCGCAGCGATCGCTCGACGTACGCGCGGTACCCGACGCGGCGCCGCAACCCTGGCTGCCGCTGCGCGGGCTGGAGCTGTCCTACGTGTCGCGACCCACGCGCGCGCGCGCCGGCGACGCGGTCGAGGTCGTGGTGCAGGCCACCGCGGACGGCGCCAACGCGACCCAGCTGCCGGAGCTCGAACTGCGTGCCGGAGACGGCGCACAGGTCTTCGCCGAGCCGCCGGAGGTGGACGAGACCTTCGATGCAGGGCGTCCGCAGGTGCGCGTGGTCCGCCGCTTCTCGGTGGTGCCGGCGCGCGCGGGCACCCTGCGCATCGAAGGTCCGGAGCTGCAGTGGTGGGACGTCGGCGCGGGACGCGCACGCACCGCCCGTGTCGAGCCACTGGTGCTCGACGTCGCTGCCGGGAGCGGCGCGGCTGCCCCGGCGGCGCCCGCCGTCGACGCAGTGGCGCCCCCGGGCGGGGAATCCGCCGACGCCGACGAACGCTGGGTGCGCGTACCCGGTGTCCAGGGCGAGGTGCGTCCCTGGGCGCTGGCCACCGTGGTTTTCGCACTGCTCTGGCTCGGAACCCTGATGTGGGCGCTGGGGCATCGCGAGCGACGGATCCCGGCCGCGTCGGGCGCGGCCGCGCCGGCCGCGCCGATGCCGGGCACGGCACGGCGGCGCGCGCTGCGCCAGGTGCTCGACACCGGCGACCTCGGCGAGGTGCTTGCGGCGCTGTGCGCCTCGGCGTCGCCACCGGCCGCCGATGCCGACGCGCTGCTGGCCCGCCTCGTCGATCCCGCGCAACGGGAGGCGGTGGCGGCACTGCAGCGTGCACGCTGGGCAGGTGGCGACGCGGGCGAAGCCCGGGCCGCGGTTCGTGCGGCATTCCGCGACGGGCCCCGTTGGCGCGAGGACGCACACGCGGAGGCACCCTTGCTGCCACCGCTCTATCCCGGACGCGCGCCGCCGGCGTGACCGCGCGGGATGGACGGCGCGGCGCCTTTGCTAAGCTCCGGCCTCCACGAAACAGGGATCACGCATGACCGGACCGACCGCGCGCGCCAGGCAGCGCATGCCGCTGCACTGGAAGATCGCCATCGGCTTCGTCGCCGGGCTCGTGTTCGGGCTGTTCGTACACTACGGCGTGGGCAGCGACACCGCGTGGGTCCAGGCACTCACGGGCTACGTCACCCAGCCGTTCTCGACCCTGTTCCTCAGCCTGATCTTCATGCTGATCGTGCCGCTGCTGTTCTCGGCGCTGGTGGTCGGGGTGGCGGAGATGGGCGACATCCGCTCGCTCGGGCGCATCGGCTGGCGCACGCTGGGATACACGGTGGCGCTGTCGGCGATCGCGGTGGTGCTGGGCCTGGTGATGGTCAACGTGTTCAAGCCGGGATCCGGCGTCGACCCGGCGCTCGCGCAGCAGCTGCTGGTCGAGAGCGCCGACCGCACCCAGGCCATCGTCCGCGACAGCACCGAACAGCCGAAGGGCATGGCGACGCTGCTGGAGATCGTGCCGCAGAACATCATCGGCGCGGCCTCCAGCAACGCCAGCATCCTGTCGCTGATGTTCTTCGCGCTGATGTTCGGCATCGGCATCGTGCTGAGCCCTGCATCGGAAGGCATCGCCACGCTCAAGCGCGGCATCGAGGGGCTGTTCGACGTTTCGATGACCCTGATCGGCCTGGTGATCCGGCTGGCGCCCTACGCGGTGTTCTGCTTCATGTTCAACCTCGCGGTCCTGTTCGGCTGGGACCTGCTGCTGCGGCTGGGCGCGTTCGTGCTGGTGGTCGTCGGGGCGCTCGTGATCCACATGGTGGTGGTCTACTCGCTGGCGTTGAAGCTGATTGGCGGCTACTCGCCGGCGAAGTTCTTCCGCGGCTCGCAGGAGGCGATGCTGATGGCGTTCTCCACCGCCTCCAGCAACGCCACCCTGCCGACGGCGTTGCGCGTCGCGGACGAGTCGCTGGGCCTTCCGCGCAAGGTGTCGCGCTTCGTGCTCACCATCGGCGCCACCGCCAACCAGAACGGCACCGCGCTGTTCGAGGGCGTCACCGTCATCTTCCTGGCGCAGTTCTTCGGCATCGAGCTCACGCTGGTGCAGCAGGTGATGGTGATGCTGGTGTGCATCCTGGGCGGCATCGGCACCGCCGGCGTGCCGTCGGGCTCGCTGCCCGTGGTCGCGATGATCTGCGCGATGGTCGGCGTGCCGCCGGAAGGCATCGGCCTGGTGCTGGGCGTGAACCACTTCCTCGACATGTGCCGGACCACGGTGAACGTCACCGGCGACCTCGGCATCGCGACGCTGGTCGCGAAGGGGGAGGTCGTGGAGCCGGCGGCGGTGCCTTCCCGCCACGCCACCTGAGCCGCGGCAAGACGCGGCGGGCGGGGGATGGGACAATGCCCGCTTCGCCCGCCACCGCAGCCGCCATGCCCAAGCCGACCCGTCGCGACCTCGCCAACGCCATCCGTTTCCTCGCCGTCGACGCCGTACAGGCGGCGAACTCCGGCCACCCCGGCATGCCCATGGGCATGGCCGACATCGCCGAGGTGCTCTGGAACGACTTCCTGAGCCACAGCCCGAACAATCCCGGCTGGTTCAACCGCGACCGCTTCGTGCTGTCCAACGGCCACGGCTCGATGCTGCAGTACGCGCTGCTGCACCTGTCGGGCTACGACCTGACGATGGACGACCTGCGCCAGTTCCGGCAGCTCGAGTCTCGCACCCCAGGCCACCCCGAAAACTTCATGACGCCGGGCGTGGAAACCACGACGGGTCCGCTCGGCCAGGGCTTTGCCAACGCCGTCGGCTTCGCGCTCGCCGAAAAGCTGCTCGCGCAGCGCTTCAACCGCCCCGAGTTCAACATCGTCGACCACCGCACCTGGGTGTTCATGGGCGACGGCTGCCTGATGGAAGGCATCTCACACGAGGCCGCGTCGCTGGCCGGCACCTGGGGCCTGGGCAAGCTGGTCGCGATCTGGGACGACAACCGCATCTCGATCGACGGCAACACCGCCGGCTGGTTCACCGACGACACCGCGGCGCGCTTCGAGGCCTACGGCTGGCGCGTGATCCGCGGCATCGACGGCCACGACCCGGTGGCGATCCGCGGCGCGCTCGAAAGCGCCATGCACGACGACGGCAAGCCGACGCTGCTCTGCTGCCGCACCGTCATCGGCCACGGCTCGCCCAACCGCGCCGGCAAGGAATCCGCGCACGGCGCGCCGCTGGGCGCCGACGAGATCCTGCTCACGCGCACCGGGCTGTCCTGGAACCACCAGGCGTTCGAGCTGCCGCAGGAGATCTACGACGGCTGGCGCGCGAACAACGCCGGCACCGTCCGCGAGGAGCAGTGGAACCAGCTGTTCGACGCCTATGCGCAGCGCTATCCGGAGCAGGCCGCGGAGCTGACGCGGCGCTCGCACGGCGAGCTGCCGGCCGGGTTCCTCGACGCCGCCGACGCCTACATCGCCAGGCTGCAGGAAGAAGGCCCGTCGATCGCGTCGCGCAAGGCGTCGCAGATGGCGATCGAGGCGTTCGCGCCGCTACTGCCGGAGATGGTCGGCGGCTCCGCCGACCTCGCGCACTCCAACCTCACGCTGTGGAAGGGCAGCAAGTCGGTCGCGAGCGACGATGCCGACGCCAACTACGTCTACTACGGCGTGCGCGAGTTCGGCATGACCGCGATCAGCAACGGGCTGTCGCTGCACGGCGGCTTCATCCCGTTCGACGCGACCTTCCTCGTCTTCAGCGACTACGCGCGCAACGGCGTGCGCATGAGCGCGCTGATGGGCGCGGGCGCGATCCACGTCTACACCCACGACTCCATCGGCCTCGGCGAGGACGGCCCCACGCACCAGCCGATCGAGCACCTGGCCTCGCTGCGCTACATCCCGCGCAATGACGTCTGGCGCCCCTGCGACGCCGTGGAATCGGCGGTCGCCTGGCGCGCGGCGATCGAGCGCCGCGACGGCCCCAGCTGCCTGGTGTTCTCGCGCCAGGCGCTGCCGCACCAGGCGCGCGATGCGTCGCAGCTGGCGGCGATCGCGCGCGGCGGCTACGTGCTGAAGGACAGCGAGGGCGCGCCGGACATCATCCTGATCGCGACCGGGTCCGAGGTCGGCCTGGCCATGGACGCCGCAGCGCGCCTTGGCGCGGGCGTGCGCGTGGTGTCGATGCCCTCGACCACGGTGTTCGACCGCCAGCCGGCGGAGTACCGCGAATCGGTGCTGCCGCGCGACTGCCGCCGGCGGGTGGCGATCGAAGCGGGCGTCGGCGACTTCTGGCGCAAGTACGTCGGCCTCGACGGCGCCGTCGTCGGCATCGACACCTTCGGCGCCAGTGGTCCGATCGAGGCGCTGATGCCGCACTTCGGCTTCACCGTCGACAACGTGGTCGACGTGGCGCGCTCGCTCGGCTGAGTTCCGCAGAATCGCGCCACGAAGGCGCCGGTGCTCGTTTGCTGTTTGTGGGCAAGGGCGGGATGTGGCGCAGGCTGACGGGTCCGGGTTTTCAAAGGCAACGGCGGATCGGGCGCGGGCTGGCAGGTGGTGAATTCCTCCGCGGACTGGCCCCTGCGGGGCCTTTATGTCCGCTGCGGAACACACCACCCGCCCGCCGACATGTCCGGGCTGTTGGAACAGCAAGTGCCGAGCATCCTGTCGAGGAGGCGGGGCTGCGGGGTGCGCAGCCGACATAAAGGGCCCGAAGGGACCAGTCGGCGGAGTCACCCTGCAGTTCCGCCTCCGATTCCTGGCAAGCATGACGTGCGTTGGGAGCATGGGAACCTTCGATTCACTTGACAGACGATCCGTTTACGCATGTAATCGAAAAAAATTACAGGTGTAATCGTGATGCAGGTGACGGATTCCGAGGCAGTGGTGATGGAGGTGCTCTGGCAGCGGCACCCTGCGTCCGCGGAAGAGGTGGTCGCGGCGCTGGCGGGCCGTAGCGAGTGGGCGGAGCCCACCGTGAAGACGCTGCTCAACCGGCTGCTGAACAAGGGCGCGATCCGCGCCGAGCGCGACGGACGCCGTTACCTGTACTCGCCCGTGCTCGAGCGGGACACCTGGGTCGCGCAGCAGAGCCAGAGCATCGTCGATCGCGTCTTCGGCGGTCGCGTCGCGCCGCTGGTGGCGCACTTCAGCGAGCGCGGCAAGCTCAGCCCGGCCGACGTCGACGAGCTGCGCCGCCTGATCCGGGAGATCGACGATGAGCGTTGATGCCCTCGCCGGCTGGCTGCTCGAAGCGACCCTCGCCACGAGCGCGGCCGCATGCCTCGTGCTCGCGCTGCGCCGCCCACTGCGGCAGGCGTTCGGTGCCCGCCTGGCGTACCTGGCGTGGGGGCTGGTCCCGGCCGCCCTGGTCGCGGTATCGCTGCCGCGACCGCGGCAGGCGACGGCGACCGTCGAATGGCTGCCAACGCTGCTGCCGGTACTCGCCGATGGCGGGCAGGCGACGGGTGGCACTGTGCCGCCCGACCTTGGCCTGGCTGCCGTGGTGGCCTGGGCGGGCGGTGCAGCAGCCATGACGGCACTGTTCGCATGGCGCCAGTACGGCTTCCTGCGCACCCTGGGTGCCCTGCGCCCGCGCGGCGACGGCACGGTGGTGGCGGACGCGTGCGATGGACCCGTGGTGGTCGGCGTCCTGCGGCCGCGGATCGTCCTGCCGATCGATTTCGACGCCCGCTACCCCGGTCCGCAGGGGGCGCTGGTGCTGGCGCACGAGCGCGCGCACCTGCGCCGTGGCGACGTCCCGGCGCACCTGGTCGCCGCCGCGCTGCGCTGCCTGCAGTGGTTCAACCCGCTCGTGCACGCCGCCGCCGGCCGCTTCCGCGACGACCAGGAGCTGGCCTGCGACGCCGCCGTGGTCGCCGCCCATCCGCACCTGCGCCGGAGCTACGCCGACGCCATCCTCAACGCGCAACTGGTCGACCCTGGACTGCCGGTCGGTTGCCACTGGCAGTCCAGCCAATCTCTGAAGGAGCGCATCACCATGTTGAAACGCCCGCCACCCGCCGCCCGTCGCCGCCATCTCGGCGCGGTCGCGCTGTCGACCCTCGTCGCCTGCAGCAGCTATGGCGCCTGGGCCCTGCAGCCCGCCCTTCCCGCCACGACAGCCGTGGTCACGGTGTCGGGGGTGCATCCCCAGCCGCCGGCGCCACCCGCGCCTCCGCCGGCGCCGTCCGAAGCCACCCTGCCGGCGCCGCCGGCACCCCCCGCGCCGCCGCAGTCGGACCTGCCGGCGCCGCCCGCACCGCCGCCGCCGGCACCGACCACCACGCCTGCGCCCGCGTATCCGCCGGAGGCCATCGCCAGCGGCACCGGCGGCCGGGTCGTGCTCAGGCTCCTGGTCGCGACCGACGGCAGTGTCGCCGACGCCGTGGTCGAGGAGTCGACTCCCCCGGGGGTCTTCGACGCGGTGTCGCTCGAAGCGGCACGGAAATGGACGCTGGCTCCTGCGATGAAGGATGGCTCGCCGGTGGCCGGCTGGGTCCGGGTGCCGATCGACTTCGCGCCAGACGGTCCGCCCACCGCGCCTGCTGCAGGCGGCTGACGGATCAGGCGACGAGCAGCTTGCCTGCCGCGACCAGCAGGACCACGCCCAGCGCCTGCCGGACCCGCTTCGCCGGCACCCCCGCCAGCCCGCGCGGGGGGCCCCGCCGGGCGCCCCGCGCGACCGCCGCGAGCCACAGCGGCAACGTGCGGGGGAGGGCGGCGCTCGCGTGCATCAGGCCCGCGAGCGCGGTGAGCGAGTTGATCCAGACGAAGGCCACCGAGGTCCCACTGGCCTCGCGCGTCGGCATCCAGTGTGCAAACAGCAGGACGGGGGTCAGGAAGATGGCGCCGCCTGTCCCGGTCAGGCCGGAGAGCACGCCGACAACGCCGCCCAGCGCCAGGCCCCATGGCCACGGCACCCGGCGGCCGGCATCGATCCGGTCGCTGGCCTCCGCCTGCGCGGCAGTGCGGAACACCCCGGCTGCTGCAACCAGCAGGACCAGGCCGAGAAGCATGGAATAGCCGGCGTCCGGCAGGCGCACCTGGGCCGCCAGGAACGCCGCCGGTGCCGACGCCAGGACCAGCGGCAGCACGTTGCGCCAGCGGACGTGGCCCCCGCGTGCGAACCGGTACAGGCCGATCCCGCCCACCAGCAGGTTGAGCGCGAGGGCGGTCGGGCGCACCTGCTCCGGCGCAAGCCCCAGCAGCGCCATCGCGGCGATGTAGCCGCTGGCGCCGGCATGGCCGACCGAGGCGTAGAGGGCGGCGATGCCGAAGAACAGGAGCGCGAGGACGATGTCGGTGGCGCTCATGGGGCAGCGACCACCACCAGCGCGTCGACGCCATCCAGGCGCCGGGCGGGCGTGGCGTCGTCCAGCGCGAGCAGCACGCGCCGGCGTCCGGTCCCGGCCCCGTTCCCGCCATCGTCGCAGTCGCGGGTGACGACCACGCGGCGCCCGCCACCGCGCGGGTCGAGCTCGCCCAGCGAGAACAGCACCCGGCGTCCGTCCCGCGCGGTCGCCAGCACGTAGCGCGCGCCGCCGGACCCGGCGGGCAACACCCCCGCGTCCTGGAGCAGCGCGTCGACCGGGACGGCGCGGCAGGCCACCGGGCGACCGCCAAAGGCGACCTGCACGTCCGTCGTTCGCGCCCGTGCCAGCGCGCCGTCGTCCAGCGGCACGACATGCGGCGACGCGGCGCGTGGTGACGATGCACGGAGCCGGGGGCCCATCTGCTGCACGGCAGTGCCGGGAGCGTGCGCGGATGCCGCAGGCGGCGCCGAGGTGCAGGCGGCAAGGCAGGCGAGGGCGGTCGTCGCGAGAACGGTTCTCATGGCGGATCCGGTAGGTGGCGCACCAGCGTGCACCGTCGGCGCGCACGCAGGAAGCCGATCGACCTTGCAAGGCAGGCGTGCACCTGCTGTCGCGCCCCATCCAGCCTGAACATGTTGTGGGACGCCGGATCCTCCGGAGACGTCGTGCTGCCGCATGGCAGTGCGAAAGTTCTGCACGCCGGGCCGTCACAGGACCATAGCGTGTGCGGTCAGCTGCGAGCGCCGCCGAGCGTTCGCTGCCTGATCGCCGAATTTTTCGCCTCACGCCAGGCTTGCGGCGCGGCCTGTTCGGTGGCAGCTCGGGCGGCGGCATCGGACCCTGTTCGCGGCAGGAAGTGCGCGCGTCGTGCAGCAATTGCACGCGCCGTTGCCGCCGCCACATCATCGCGGCGATTGCGTCCGGTCCGTAGAAAAACTGCAGTCGCAGGTTCACGACGCCTTGATTCCGCCACTCCTAGATTTGCCTTCAACAAGGCGTTGCGCGTCTTGCTTCCCAGCTCCCTTCCGGCCGCAGACCCGGCGCCGCCCTGTCGGCCGGCGTACGCGTGTCCGTCCTGCATCCGGCGGCGCACGCCACCTCACGGAACATCCATGGGTTTCTCCGAACGCTTCGATACATCCACCCGCCGCGGCCCCCGCGCCGCGAGTGCGAGCCTGCGCGGTGCGCGCCGCGATGCGCGCGGCCGCTTCGCCACCGCCACGCCGATCCGCCAGCCCGGTGGCAATGGCCATCGGGTGTTGTTCGTGACCTCGGAAATGGCCGATTTCGTCAAGGCGGGCGGGCTTGGCGATGTCGCTGCGGCGCTGCCGCGGGCGCTGCACGCGACCTGCGACGTACGTGTCCTGATCCCCGGTTACCCGGCTGTGCTCCGGCACGTGGCGGCGATGGAGATCGTCGGCCGGGTGCGGGCCCATGCCGCGCTGCCCGAGTGCACGGTGGCGGAGGCGGTGCTCGCGGACGGGCTCGTCGTGCACGTGCTGCTCAACGCGTCGCTGTACGAGCGCGAGGGCTCGCCCTACGTCGACGCGCATGGCAACGACTGGGCGGACAACGCGATCCGCTTCGCGACCCTGTCGCATGCGGCCGCGGAGATCGCCGGCGGTCGCGCCGGGATGGCCTGGCGCCCGGGCCTGCTCCATCTCAACGACTGGCCCAGCGCGATGGCGGCCGCCTACGCCCACTGGCATGGCGACGACACGCCGTCGTTGCTCACGGTGCACAACCTCGCCTACCAGGGGCTGTTCGCGCATGCCACCGCGGCGCTGCTAGGCGTCCCCGTCACCGCGACGCCCGACGTCGAATTCTATGGCCAGCTGTCGTTCCTGCTTGCAGGCTTGGCGCATGCGACACACATCAACACCGTGAGCGCGACGTACGCCCGCGAGATCACCACGCCTGCCCATGGCTGCGGCCTCGACCGGCTGCTGGCCAGGCGCGCCGCCGCCGGCCGGCTCAGCGGCATCCTCAATGGCATCGACGCCGCATGGGATCCGCGCTCAGCGCGTTTCCTTCAGACGCATTTCGGCGTCGGCGACTGGGCCGGCAAGCGTGCCAACGCGCGGCAGGTGCGGCGCGAACTGGGCCTTCCCGACAGCACCGGTCCGCTGTTCGCCGTGGTCTCGCGCCTGGTGCACCAGAAGGGCATCGACCTGGTGTGCGAGGTGGTGCCGCAGATCGCCGCGGCCGGCGGCCAGGTGGTGGTGATCGGCAACGGCGAGCCGCACATCGAGCGCGCGGTGCAGACCCTGGCGCGACGCTTCCCGTCGCATGTGGGCGCGTACATCGGGTTCGAGGAGCCGCTTGCCAGGCGCATGTTCGCGGGCGCGGATTTCCTGCTGATGCCGTCGCGGTTCGAGCCCTGCGGGCTCAGCCAGATGTATGCGCAGCGCTTCGGATGCCTGCCGATCGTGCACGCGACCGGTGGCCTTGCCGACACGGTCGAGGACGGGGTCACGGGGTTCCAGTGCGCCGCCGCCTCCGCCGATGCCCTGCGGCGTGCGGTCGAGCGCGCCTTCCGCGTGTTCCGCCTGCCGCGGCTGCTGGAGGCCATGCGGCGCGCGGCGATGCAGGCGCCTTGCGGCTGGGACGCCGCGGCGCGCCGGTACGTCGCGCAGTACGACGCCATCGCGCGCGCACCGGCCACCCGCGCCGCGGCGGCCGCGTGACCGCACGCGTCGACGCCGCCGGCACCGGTGGCTGGCACGGCACGGCACGGCTCGCAGATGGCCGGGTCCGTTTCCGGTTGTGGGCGCCGGATGCCGATGCGGTCGCGCTCGAGGTCGAGGGTGCAACACCGCTGCCGATGGAGCGCGGAGACGACGGCAGCTTCCTCGCGTCCGCGCGCTGTGCGCCGGGCGCCCGCTACCGGTATCGCATCGACGGAGCGGACCTCGTCCCGGATCCGGCCTCGCGCTGGCAACCGGATGGCGTCCACGGCCCCAGCGCCCTCGTCGACGTCGATACCTACCGGTGGCGCCACCCGCAGTGGGCGGGCCGTCCCTGGCGCGACACCGTGCTGTACGAGCTCCACGTCGGCACCTGCGGCGGCTATGCCGGCGTGCGCGCGCAACTGCCAAGGCTCGCCGCGATGGGCATCACCGCGGTCGAACTGATGCCGGTGAACGCCTTCGCCGGCGAGCGCAACTGGGGCTACGACGGCGTGCTGCCGTACGCGCCCGCGGCCTGCTACGGCACGCCGGACGAGCTCAAGGCGCTGGTCGACGAGGCCCACGGACTGGGCCTGATGGTGTTCCTGGACGTCGTCTACAACCACTTCGGCCCCGACGGCAATTACCTCGGCCGCTACGCCGGTGGCTTCTTCCGCGACGACCGCGCGTCGCCGTGGGGGCAGATGATCGACTTCCGGCGCATGCCGGTGCGCCGTTACTTCATCGACAACGCGCTGATGTGGCTGCAGGAGTACCGCTTCGACGGCCTGCGCCTGGACGCCGTGCACGCGATCGAGCCGGAGGACTTCCTCGACGAGCTGCGCGAAACGGTCGCCGCCGCCGTGCCCGGCCACCGCCACGTGCACCTCGTGCTCGAGAACGAACACAACAGTGCCTCGCTGCTGGCGCGTGGCTACACCGCACAGTGGAACGACGACTTCCACAATGCACTGCACGTGTTGCTGACAGGGGAAGACGAGGGCTACTACGCCGATTTCGCGGACGACCCCGCGGGCAAGCTCGCGCGCGTGCTGGGCGAGGGCTTCGCCTTCCAGGGCGAGCCCATGCGCGACGGCCGCGCCCGTGGCGAGCCGAGCGCGGCGCTGCCGCCGACGAAGTTCGTTGCGTTCGCGCAGAACCACGACCAGGTCGGCAACCGTGCCCGTGGCGATCGCCTGCGCCTGCTGGTCGACGACCGGCGGCTGCGCGCGGCGCTGGCACTGGTGGCGCTGGCGCCGTCGATCCCGCTGTTCTTCATGGGCGAGCCCTGGGGCAGCCGCGCGCCGTTCCTGTTCTTCACGGACTTCGGCCCGCCGCTGGATGCGCAGGTGCGCGAAGGCCGGCGCAAGGAGTTCGCGGCGTTCGCGGCCTTCGCCGACCCCGCGACGCGCGAGACCATCCCCGACCCCAACGAACCGGCGACCTTCGCCGCGTCGGTCGCCGACATCGCCGAGGCCGACACCGGGGAGGGCGCCGAGTGGAGCCGGTGGTTCAGCGCGCTGCTCGCCGTGCGCCGCGAGCACGTGCAACCGGCGCTGGACGATGCGCGCGCGCTCGGTGCCGATGTGCTCGGGCCGAAGGCGGTGACCGCGGCCTGGCGCCTCGGCGGCCACGTGCTGCGCATCGTGGTGAACTTCGGCGACGCGCCGGTGGCGCTGGGCGAGGGCTGGCCGCAAGGGCGCGAGATCCACGTCGAACACCGGGGGGACGATCCGCGGCAGCTGCCGCCGGCGGCGTTCGTCGCCCAGCTCGAGCCTGGCCGTGCCGGCTGACACCGCCTCCGCGGACGCGGCACTGCACCGCCTGGCCGAGGCTGCGGGCCTGTGCGTGGACTGGGTCGACGCCAGCGACCAGCCGCGCCGGGTGGCGCCGCCCACGCTGCGCGCGGTGCTCGAATCGCTGGGCCTGCCCGCCGGGAGCGACCGCGCCTGCGACGACAGCCTGGAACGGCTGCGCGCGCGGACTGCGGTGCCGCCGATGCTGACCGTCGACGCCGGCCAACGGCTGGCGCTCGCCGGCGCGCCAGGCATGGCCTTCGAGCTGCGCGACAGCGGGGGCCGCGTGCATGCGGGGCAGCTGGACGCGGACGGTTCGCTGCAGGCGCCCGATGGCATCGGGTATTACAGCCTCGGCTGGGGCGATGCGACGACGACCGTGGCGGTCGCACCGGCGCGCTGCTTCGGCATGGCCGATGCCTGTGGCGAACCGGAGCCGCGGCGCTGGGGCGTCGGCCTGCAGGCGTACTCGGCGCATGCCCCCGGCGACGGCGGTCTCGGTGATTCGGCCGGTGCGGCCTCGTGGGTGGATCGCATCGCGCGTTTCGGTGGAGACGCCATCGCGCTCAGCCCGCTGCACGCACGTCGCATCGACAGCGGCGACTTCAGCCCCTATGCGCCGGGCGACCGCCGCTTCCTCGAGCCGCTGCACGCGGCTCCGGCGCTGGCGGTCGGCGAGAACGAGGCGGTGGCCGCGCTCGAGGCAGCAGGACTCGCGGGCGCGTTCGCAGCTGCCGACGAGGGCGATCTGGTGGACTGGCCGCGGGCGGCACGGCTGCGCTGGGCATGGCTGCGCGCGCTGCACGCACGCGCGCCGCAGTTGCCGGACCGGTTGCAGGAGGACTTCCGTGGCTTCGTCCGCGAAGGCGGGGAGGCGCTCGAGCGCTATGCCGCGCATGCCGCGGGCGAATTCGCGCGCAGCGCCTACGAAGGCAGCGACCAAGGCAACGGCGTGCCAGACCCCGTGGACCTGCAGCGCTTTTCGCAGTGGCTGGCGGCGCGGAGCTGGGCCGGCGTGCAGGAGCGTGCACGTGGCCACGGCATGTCGGTGGGGCTGGTCGCAGACCTCGCCGTGGGCTTCGACCCCGCGGGTGCGGAGGCCGCCGCGTGGCCGGACGCGATCCTGCGCGACCTCGTGCTCGGCGCGCCACCGGACGCGTTCAACGCCGACGGCCAGGTCTGGGGCATCGGCGGCTATGCGCCGCAAGGCCTGCGCGACAGCGGCTACGCACCCTGGATCGAGCTGCTGCGCGCGGTGATGCGCGACCGTGGTGGCGTGCGCATCGACCATATCCTCGGCCTGCTTCGCCTGTGGGTGGTGCCGGCCGGTGGCGACTCGGCCGATGGCGTCTACCTGCGGCAACCGTTCGACGACCTGCTGCGGCTGCTGGCACTGGAGTCCTGGCGGCAGCGGGCGGTGGTCATCGGCGAAGACCTGGGCGTGGTGCCGGAAGGCTTCCGCGACCGCATGGCGCAACGTGGCGTGCTCGGGATCGACGTGCTCATGTTCACGCGCGACCGCGAGGGCGAGTTCCTCCCCCCCGGCGCCTGGCGTCGCGACGCCATCGCCACCACCACCACCCACGACCTGCCGACGCTGGCCGGCTGGCGCGCCTGCCGCGACCTCGAGTGGCGCGCGCGCCTGGACGACGGCGACGCTGCGTCGCCGTCGGCGGACGCCCGCGCCGCACGCTGCGAGGACGTGCAACGGCTGCAGGCCTGCGTCGCGGCGGAGCAGGGCGGGACCGGGGCGGCGACCGAAGACTGGCTGCAGTTCGTGTCGGCGTCGCCGTCGCCCCTGGCGCTGCTGCCGCTGGAGGACGCACTGGGGTTGCGCGAACAGCCCAACCTGCCCGGGACCACGGACGGCCATCCCAACTGGCGCCGGCGCCTGCCGGACCCGTTGCCGGAGGACACGCTGGCCGCCAGGTTGCGCGCGTTCTCGGAAGGCCGCCGCCGCGCGGCCGGCAACGCGCAGCGGGAGGACGCGGCATGATCCCGGTGCGCGCAACGGCCCGACTGCAACTGCATGCCGGCTTCACCCTGCACGACGCGGCCGACCGCGTGCCCTACTACGCTGCCCTCGGCGTGAGCCACCTGTACCTGTCGCCAGTGGGCGTTGCGGTGCCGGGCTCCACCCACGGCTACGACGCCGTCGACCCCGGCCGCGTGAACCCCGCGCTCGGGGGCGAGCCGGCGCTGTGGGACCTGGGCGAACGCGCCCGAGCGCACGGCATGGGCCTGGTGCTCGACATCGTCCCCAACCACGTCGCCGCGCACCACGACAACCCGTGGTGGTGGCACGTGCTGCGGCACGGCCGGCACAGCAGGCATGCGCGCTGGTTCGACGTCGACTGGGACGCGCCTGGACGCCACGGCAGGCTCTGGCTGCCGGTGCTCGACCGGGACCTCGACGAGGTCGTCGCCGCCGGCACGCTCGTGCCGGGCATCGATGGCGACGGCGGATGCATCCTCGAGCACAACGGGCAGCGCTTCCCGCTGCAGCTGGAGGAGTCCGCCGGCCTCACCGCGGAGGCGGACGCGCGCCTTGGTGAGATGCAGGCCATCGTGCAGGCCGCGCAGGCGGGCGACGATCGCCTGCACCGCTTGCTCGAGGCCCAGCCATACCGGTTGGCCTGGTGGCGGCACGCGCCGGAGGTCATCAACTACCGGCGCTTCTTCGACATCAATTCCCTTGCGGCCCTGCGCATGGAAGAGCCGGCGGCGTTCGCCGCGGTGCACGCACTGCCGTTGCGGCTGGTCGAAGCCGGCATCCTCGACGGGCTACGCATCGACCACGTCGACGGCCTGGCCGACCCGCGCGGCTACCTGCGTCGCCTGCGCACGCGGCTGGATCGCGCCGGCCGCCGGCGTGGGCCAGGCCGCGGGCGCCCGCTGCTGGTGGTCGAGAAGATCCTCGCCCACGACGAGGCATTGCCGGCGGACTGGGCCTGTGACGGCACCACCGGCTACGACTTCATGGACCAGGTCGGCGGGCTCCTGCACGACCCGGCCGGCGAGCCCGTCCTGCGCTGCCTGTGGCAGGACGCCAGCGGACGCAGCGGCGACTTCGCCGCGGAGGAACGCGCGGCGCGCGACGAGATCCTCGCCGGATCGCTGCAGCCCGAGTTCGAGCGCGCGGTGCGCGGCCTGGTGGCGGACGTGGGCACCGGCGTGCCGGCGAAGCATGTTGCGGCGGCACTGGCCGCGGTGATGCGCGTGTTCCCGGTGTACCGCACCTATGCCGGGCGCGACGGCCTCGACGGTCGCGACCGCGAACTGTTCGCCGCCGCGGTCGCCCGCGCACGCGCCTCCACGGAGCCCGAGGTGCACGCGTGCCTGGACGCGCTCGAGGCACGCATGGTCGACGCGCCGGGCCTGTCGCCGCGCGCGCGCCTGCGCCGGCGCCGCCTGCGCCAGCGCATCGAGCAGCTGTCGGCGCCGCTCAACGCCAAGTCGGTGGAGGACACCGCGTTCTACCGCCACGGCGTGCTTCTTTCGCGCAACGAGGTGGGCTCCGACCCGGGGCGCTTCGCGCTCGACGTCGACGCCTTCCACGCCGCCTGCACGCACCGCGCCGCGCTCCATCCGCGTGCGCTCCTGATCACGGCGAGCCATGACCACAAGCGTGGCGAGGACGTGCGTGCGCGCCTGGCGGTCCTGTCCGCGCGTGCCGACTGGTGGCAGGTACAGGTGGGGGAATTCGAGACGCTGGCCACCCCGTTGCTGGCCGCGGACGATGCCCCTTCGCCCGGGGATCGCCTGATGCTCTGGCAGACGCTGGCGGCCGCCTGGCCGCTGCAGCTCCAGCCCGGCGACGACGACGGCCTGCGCGCCTTCGCCGGGCGCGTCGACGCGTGGCTGACCAAGGCAATCCGCGAGGCCAAGCTGCGTACGTCGTGGACCGATCCCGACGATGCCTACGAGTCCGCATGCTCGGCACTCGTCGAGGCCGTCCTGGTCTCGCCCGGGGGTCGCGCGGCGCGCGATGCACTGTGCGCCGCGGCAGGATCGATCGGAGCCGCGGGCGCCGCCAAAGGCCTCGCGCAGCTGGTGCTGCGCCTGACCGTGCCCGGCATCCCCGACCTCTACCAGGGCACAGAGGACTGGGACCTGTCGCTGGTGGATCCGGACAACCGCCGTCCGGTCGACTACGCCACGCGCGAGCGTTGGCTGGACGACGACGCAGACCTCCCGGCCCTCGTTGCGTCGTGGCGCGACGGCCGGCTGAAGATGCGCATCCTGCACAGGCTCCTCGCCTTGCGCCGCGAACAGCCGGCGCTGTTCGCGCAGGGCGGTTACCGCCCGCTGGCGCTGGCGGGCGACGGGGTGGACCTGGTGGCCTTCGAGCGACGCCACGCCGGCACCGGCATCGTCGTCGTCGTCCCGCGACTGACAGGCGTGGCGCTCGCGGACGCCCCCGTGCCGCTGCCCGCCGCCGACGACTGGCACCAGGCCCGGGTCGGGCTGCCGGAAGGCGCGTGGCAGGATGTACTGGGCGCGGGCCGCCAGCACCAGGGTGCGGTTGCGCTGTCCGACCTGCTTGCCGACTGTCCCGTTGCCGTCCTCGCCACCGCCACAAGTCCGCCATGACCGACACCGACTCCGACGCGGTCGAGGCCGACCGCCGCCAGCGCGTCACCCAGCTCGCCCACGAGATCTGGGAAGCCGAGGGCCGGCCCGAGGGCCAATCGCTGCGCCACTGGGGCATGGCCGAGCGGCTGGTCGAAGCCGAGGACCGTTACGCACGCGAGCAACACTCCGGCAGCTGGTCGGGTTGATGCCCCCCGCCGCCCCGCCACACATCACGAGGATTCCGAACCCATGCCACGCCGCCACCTGACCCGCACCTCGCGCGTGCGCGAGGGCTCTCCATTCCCGGTGGGTGCCACCTGGGACGGCCTCGGGGTCAACTTCGCGCTCTACTCGGCGCACGCCACCAAGGTGGAGCTGTGCCTGTTCGACAACCGCGGTCGCGAGACCGAGCGCATCGAACTGCCGGAGTACACCGACGAGGTCTGGCATGGCTACCTGCCCGATGCGCGGCCGGGCCAGCTCTACGGCTACCGCGTGCACGGCCCGTACGAGCCGGACGCCGGGCATCGCTTCAACCCGAACAAGCTGCTGCTGGATCCCTATGCCAAGCGCATCGTGGGCCAGCTGCGCTGGTCGCCGGCGCTCTTCGGCTACACGCTGGGCCATCGCGACGCGGACTTGAGCTTCGACCGACGCGACAGCGCCCTGCACATGCCCAAGTGCGCGGTGGTCGACCCGGCGTTCACCTGGGGCGACGACCGCCGGCCGCAACACCCGTGGCCGCGGACGATGATCTACGAGGCACACGTGCGCGGCATGACCATGCGCCACCCGGCGGTGCCGGAGGCGTGGCGGGGGACCTTCCTGGGGCTGCAGGTGGACGAGGTCGTCGAGCACATCCGCTCGATCGGGATGACCGCAGTGGAGCTGCTCCCGGTGCACGCCTACGTCGACGACCAGCACCTGCTCGACCGCGGCCTGCGCAACTACTGGGGCTACAACACCATCGGCTTCTTCGCGCCGCAGGGCCGCTACATGGCGACCGATGACGTCAACGAATTCAAGCAGATGGTCGCGCGCCTGCACGCGGCAGGCCTGGAGGTGATCCTCGACGTCGTCTACAACCACACCGCCGAGGGCAACGAGCTCGGGCCCACGCTGTCGTTCCGCGGCATCGACAACGTCAGCTACTACCGTCTCGCCGACAACCGGCGCCACTACGTCAACGACACCGGCACCGGCAACACCTTCGACCTGACCAATCCCGGCGCCATGCGCATGGTCAACGACTCCCTGCGGTACTGGGTGGAGGAGATGCACGTCGACGGCTTCCGCTTCGACCTCGCCACCATCCTCGGCCGCGAGCGCCACGGCTTCGACCCGCGCGGCGGCTTCCTCGATGCCTGCCGCCAGGATCCCGTGCTGAACCGCGTCAAGCTCATCGCCGAGCCCTGGGATGTCGGCCCCGGCGGCTACCAGGTGGGCGGCTTCCCGCCGGGCTGGGCGGAGTGGAACGATCGCTACCGCGACAACGTGCGCGCGTTCTGGCGCGGCGACGAGGGCCAGATGGCGGAGTTCGCCACCCGCATCACCGGCTCCGCCGACCTGTTCGACCACGGCGGGCGCCGCCCCCAGTCATCGGTCAATTTCATCACCGCGCACGACGGCTTCACCCTGCGCGACCTGGTGTCGTACGCACACAAGCACAACGCCGCCAACGGCGAGGACAACCGCGACGGCACCGACAACAACATCTCCGACAACCACGGGGCCGAGGGCGAAACCGACGACGCGGCGATCCGCACCGCCAGGCTGCGCCAGCAGCGCAACCTGCTCGCCACCCTGTTCCTGTCGCAGGGCACGCCGATGCTGGTCGCCGGCGACGAGATGGGCCGCACCCAGCAGGGCAACAACAACGCCTATTGCCAGGACAACGAACTCACCTGGCTCGACTGGGAACACCACGACGAGGAGCTGCTGGGCTTCGTGCGCCAGCTGGCGACGGTGCGCGAGCGCTACCACCTGCTTCGCCGCGGGCGCTTCTTCACCGGCAGCTACGACGAGGAGCTCGGGCTCCGCGACGTGACCTGGCTCGCGCCCGACGGCAGCGAGCACGACGACGCGCGCTGGAACGACCCGGCGGCGCGCGCGCTGATGATGCGCCTGGACGGGCGCTCGCCGACGTCGGGCATGCGCCAGCCGGGCAGCGACGTGACCCTGTTGCTGCTGGTGAACGCCGCATCCGAGCCGGTCACGTTCCAGCTGCCGGACGTCGCCGGCGAGCGCTGGCGCCTGCTGGTCGACACCGCCGACGTGCGAGGCGCCGGAAGCACCCGCGCCGGCGGTACCTGGGAAGCGACCGCGCGCTCGCTGGCCCTGCTGGCGGTGGAGCAGGACGTCGCGCCCACGGCGCAGTGAACGCGACGGCGGCGCCGCGTCAGTCGAGGGCGTGGTTGAGCATCGCCGCAAGCCGGCTGCCTGCGCGGCGCAGGCGCTCCTCGGCCACCGGCAGCTGGCGGTCGAGGAAGGCCTCGTCGACCACGCGCGAGGCGGGGTAGAGATCGCCGGCCTCGACCAGCCGGCATGACTCCAGCGCCCAGTCGAGCGCCGGACGGTCGGAGCCGAGCGTGCCGTCGTGCGACGGCGGCGCGGCCGCCTGCAGCAGCGAGGCATGCGCGGCGGCGTCGAGGCCGCGGCGTTCGAGGATGGTGCCGTCCCAGAGCCGGTGCATGTTGCTGCCCTTGCCGCCGACGTTGACCTGGTGGCGGTTGCCGCCGAGGTCGTCGCGCATGCTCGCGTGCAGCGGCTGGTGCGCGTCGCCGACGAAGTGCACCAGGAACTTGAGCGCCTCCCGGCGCTCCGCCAGCGGGCGCTTGCGATCGGCGAGCGCCAGGAAGCTCTTGTTGATGGCACCGACCACGCAGTCGCCGCCGGGGCAGTCGCGCGCGGCCTCGTATTCGCAGCGGCCGTCGAAGTTGATGTAGTGCCAGCGGCTGGTCGCCTTGCCGCGCTCCGGATCCTCGTCGCGCAGCCGGTCCGCCCAGTCGGCGATGCCGGCGAGGGTGGGGTCGGGCTCGCCGGCAAGGAGCTCGGCCACGGCCACGCGTGCCTCTGGCGTCAGCCCCGCCGCGGCCAGGCGGGCCACGATGCGGTGGCCCTCCGCGCTCCAGGCGAAGGCGTTGCCGGCGCAGAGCGCGCCGGCGACCAGGAGGATGCAACGCAGGTGGCGCAGTCGTGTGCTCATGGCGCAAGTCTAACGGCGGGCGACGCAAGTCTGGTGCGCGTGGCCGCGGCGCGTTGGCGACGGCTCCGCGCAGCCGCCGGACCGACCCGTCGGCGCCCCGCCTGCTAAAATGCGCGTTCCATCCCCAGACCCACGCCGCGCCGCGCGCGGCCGACCGGAGCGACTCCATGGCGATCAAGGTAGGCATCAACGGCTTCGGCCGCATCGGCCGCAACGTGCTGCGTTCGGCGATCGAGAATTTTGGCGACGACATCGAGATCGTGGCCATCAACGACCTGCTCGAGCCGGACTACCTCGCCTACATGCTTCAGTACGATTCGGTGCACGGCCGCTTCAAGGGCGAAGTCTCGGTCGACGGCAGCGACCTGGTGGTCAACGGACGGAAGATCCGCCTGACCCAGGAGCGCGATCCGGCCGCGCTGAAGTGGGGCGACGTCGGTGCGGAGGTGGTGATCGAGTCCACCGGCCTGTTCCTCACCAAGGAGACGGGCCAGAAGCATATCGACGCCGGCGCGAGGAAGGTGATCCTGTCCGCGCCGTCGAAGGACGACACGCCGATGTTCGTCTTCGGCGTCAACGACGCCAGCTACAAGGGCGAGGCGATCGTTTCCAACGCCTCCTGCACCACCAACTGCCTGGCGCCGATCGCCAAGGTGCTGCACGACAAGTGGGGCATCAAGCGCGGCCTGATGACCACGGTGCACGCGGCGACCGCCACCCAGAAGACCGTCGACGGGCCGTCGAACAAGGACTGGCGCGGCGGCCGCGGCATCCTCGAGAACATCATTCCGTCGTCCACCGGCGCGGCCAAGGCCGTCGGCGTGGTGATCCCCGAGCTCAACAAGAAGCTGACGGGCATGAGTTTCCGCGTGCCGACATCCGACGTGTCGGTCGTGGACCTGGTGGTCGAGCTGGAGAAGCCGGCAACGTACGCCGAGATCTGCGCCGAGATGAAGGCGCAGAGCGAGGGCGCGCTGAAGGGCGTGCTGGGCTACACCGAGGACAAGGTCGTGGCCACGGATTTCCGCGGCGAGACCTGCACCTCCGTGTTTGACGCCGATGCCGGCATCGCGCTGGATCCCACCTTCGTCAAGCTGGTCAGCTGGTACGACAACGAGTGGGGCTACTCCAACAAGTGCCTGGAGATGGTGCGGGTGGTCGCGGCGAAGTAGGTCGCGCGCGCCGCTGCTGACCGGAGGCCCCGCGCGAGCGGGGCTTCTTGTTTTTGGCCGCGGGGCCGCTACTGTGGGCGCCGGTGCGCCGGCGTCCGCCGGCGAGGGGACATCGCGATGGAGTCGTTCCTGGTCCTGCTCGGCCTCGCGGTGCTCGCGGTGCCGGTCCTGCTGGTGGTCGCGCTGACCTCGGTCTCGCAGCTCAAGCACCGCGTGGCGGCACTGGAGCACGCACTGGCGATGGCGGCACAGCCCGCTGCCGCGCCAGCGGTCGCGCCTAGCGTGGCGCCCGGGCGGCCGTCCGTGCCAGCCGCCGATGTCGCGTCGCGCGCGCCTGCGCCGTCCCCGCCGCCTCGCGCGGTGTCGGCAGCGGCGGAATCCCCGCATCCGCCGCGTTGGCCGAGTGGGCCCGACGCGCCGGTCGACAGTGCACCACGGCGCATGTTCCCCGACGAACCTCGCGCGCCGGGCGTCGTGGAACGCGCGCTCCGCGCCGCGCGCCGCTGGTTCACGGTCGGCAACGTCCCGGTGAAGGTGGGCATGCTCGTCCTGCTCGCGGGCGTTGCCGCACTGCTCAAGTACGCCAGCGACCAGGGTTGGCTGCAGGTGCCGGTCGAACTGCGCCTGGCCGCGATCTCGCTCGCGGCGACGGCGGGGCTGGTCTTCGCCTGGCGCGCCAGGGTCCGCAAGCCTGCGTTCGCGGTGGCCGTGCAGGGCGGCGCGATCGGCGTCCTGCTGCTGGTGGTGTTCGCGGCGTTCAAGCTGCACGCGCTGTTGCCGGGCGGCATCGCATTCGCCCTCAGCATCGTGCTGGTGGCCGGGCTGGGCGTGCTGGCGGTGCTCCAGGACGCACGGACGCTGGCGGTGCTGGGCATCCTGGCGGGGTTCCTGGCACCGGTCTGGCTGTCCACCGGCAGCGGAAACCACGTGGCACTGTTCGCCTACTACGCGGTGCTCAACGCGGCGATCTTCGCGATCGCGTGGATGCGGCCGTGGCGCGTGCTCAACCTGCTCGGTTTCGCCTTCACCTGGGGCATCGGCATCGCCTGGGGCGTGCTGGCCTATCGGCCGGAGCACTACGCCAGCACGCAGCCGTTCCTGCTCCTGTTCTTCGCCTTCTACCTGCTGCTGCCGGTGCTGCATGCGCGCAGGCAGCCGGCGTCGCGCGGCGACCGGATCGACGGCTGCCTGCTGTTCGGCACGCCACTCGTGGCGTTCTCGCTGCAGGCGGCCCTGCTCGATGGCGCGCGCATGCCGCTGGCGCTGTGGGCGCTGGGCGTCGCCGCGGTGTACGCGGCGCTGGCATGGGCGCTGGTGCGATCGCCGCGGTACGCCGTCCTGGCACGCGCGCACGCCTTGCTGGCGGTGGGTTTCGCCACCCTCGCGGTGCCGCTCGCGCTGTCGGCGGAAGCCACTGCGAGCGTGTTCGCGCTCGAGGGCGCGGCGCTGGTGTGGCTCGGATTCGCCCAGGGGCGGCGCCTGCCGCGCTGGACGGGCCTGGGCCTGCAGCTGGCGGCGGCGGTGGCCTTCGCGATCGGCCGTGGCGACTGGCATGGCGATGCGCCGGCGATCGCCAATCCGCTGTTCATGGGCGCGTTGCTCGTCGCCGTGGCGGGCTTCGCGAGCGCGTGGGTGACTTGGCGCGGCGGCATGCCCCGCGCGGCGACCGCCTGGTACGCGTGGGCGCTCGCATGGTGGTGCGGCAACGCCATCGCCGAGACCAACGGCTACGTGGTGGCCACCAGCCGTGCCGACGTGCTGCTGGCGTTCGCCGCGTTCACCGGTTGGCTCGCGGCCGAGGTACACCGGCGGCGGCCCGCGCCGGCATTCGTGCTGACCAGCCTCGCCGCGATCGTGGCGGCGTTCCCGCTGGCGTTGGCGCAGGTGGCGGCGCATGGCCATCCCTTCGGTGGCGACGGGACGTGGGCGTGGATGGCCTTCGCCGTACTCGGGGTCCGCGCCCTCGCGTGCCTCCGCGCCGCCGACGATCCGCTCGCGCCCCTGGTGCAGCTGGCATGGTGGCTGGCGTGGCCGACCGTGCTGGCGTTGCTGGGGCTCCATGTCGTGCGCGTGTCGGGGCTGGGTGGCGGCTGGGCGTATGCACTGGCGGGCCTGCCGTGGCTGGCACTCGCGGCGACCGCACAGTTCCGCTGGTCCTGGCTCGCGGTCCCGCTCGGCAAGCGCTTCACCGGGATGCGCACGCCGCTGCAGTCGATCGTGTTCGCGGTGCTCGCAGTGGGATGGACGCGTGCGCTGTTCGACGCGGGCAACGCAGCCCCCCTGCCATGGATGCCGCTGCTGAACCCGCTGGACCTCGCGCAACTCGCGGCGCTCGTGCTTGCCGTGCGCTGGCTGTGGTCGCGGCAGGTTCCGGCCGTGCCGTCGCAGGTTCGCGCCACGGTGCTGCCGCTGGCGGGCGTCGCGCTGGCAACGTGCGTGGCCCTTCGTGGCGTGCACCACTGGGGAGGCGTGCCCTGGGACAGTGCGCTGCTGCCCACCAGCCTGGCGCAGACCACCCTGACCCTGCTGTGGAGCGTGCTCGGGGTGGCGGCGTGGCTCGCCGGCTCGCGTCTCGCGCGCCGTGCGCTGTGGTTGTCGGGCGCGGTGCTGATGGCGGTCGTGCTGGCCAAGCTGGTGCTGGTGGACCGCCAGCACCTCGGCAACCTGCTCGGCATCGCCTCCTTCATCGCCTATGGGCTGCTGTGCACGCTGGTCGGCTGGTTCGCGCCGGCGCCGCCGCGCGCGACGGGGGTGGCAGCCGCCGGGGCATCCGCGTGATCCGCGCGCGCTTGCTGTTGCTTGCGTCACTGCTGCCGCTGGGTGCCGCTGCGGACGATCGCGCCGCCTACGCGCGCGAATGGCCGCTGCAGCTCGCGGGCGAGCCGGCGGGCGTCCATCGCGTCGTGCTCGCACCCGAGGTCTATCGCAGCGCCCACCTCGCCTCCCTGGACGACGTGAGCGTGCTCGATGCGCTCGGGGTGCCTGTCCCCGCCGCCCTGTTCGCAGGCGACGCCGTCCAGGCGCCCACCGTGCTGCAGTCGCTGCCATGGTTCGCCCTGCCGCGCCCCGCCGCGGCGCGCGAACGCGAACTGGCGATGGTTGCGGAGCGCGACGCGGCTGGCCGGATGCACCGCCTGGAGGCGAGGCTGCAGGCCGCTCCCCGCGCCCCCGATGCCGGGGCGGACGCATGGCTCGTCGACGCCCGGCGCGTGCATGCCGCTGCACTGGTGCTGCACTGGCCCGACGACGCGCCGCCGTTCGAAGCTGCATATCGCGTCGACGGCAGCGACGACCTCCAGGCCTGGCAGACCCTGGTGCCACAAGTGAACCTGCTGTCCCTGGCGCGCGACGGCCAGGTGCTCCGGCAGGCGCGGATCCCGTTGCCGCGACCCGCGCGCTTCCTCCGGTTGCTCCCCCTGCAGGGCGATGCGGTGCCGGCGTTGGCGCGCGTGGATGCGGAGATCGCCGGCGCGGCGGTCGACCCGGACTGGCGCTGGCGCGAATATTTGACCACTGCCGTGCACGAGCAGGGGCGCGTCCACTACGAGATCGAGCTGGACGGCCGCTTTCCGGTGACGCGCGTCGACGTCGTCGCGCCGGGCAACGATGCGCGCGAGTGGCGCCTCTCGACCCGCGACCGCCGGGACGGGCCGTGGCGCCAGCGCTCCGGGCCCTGGCTGTCGTACCGGCTCGGCGACGCCGCGGGTGCGCGCACGCCGCCGCATGCGTTGTCCTCGCAGGTGCGCGACCGCTACTGGCGCCTGACGCCGGCAAGTCCTGTCGCCGAAGCACCCGTGCTGCGCCTGGGGTACCGGCCGGAGACCATCGTGTTCGTGGCAAGCGGCACCGCGCCCTACACGCTCGCGGCGGGGAGCGCGCGCGCGCGGCGCCCGGCGGCGCCGGTGGCTGCCACGATCAGGGCGCTGGAGACCGCTTCGCCGGGATGGCGACCGGCCGATGCGCGCCTGGGTGCCGCGCGTGCGCTCGCCGCCGACGCGGCGCTGCGTCCGGCGCGCGACTGGAAGGCCTGGCTGCTGTGGTCCGCGCTCGCGCTCGGGGCGCTGCTCGTTGCCGGGCTGGCGGTGGCCCTGCTGCGTGGGGCGGGCGGCGTCCGGCAGGCCGGGCCCGGCGAGGTGCCATGAGGGCTGACATGGATCAGGGCATGCCCTGTCGCAGGCGCGACAATGGCGGCCTCGCTCCGGGGATGCCCATGGACTGCCAGCCAGACCTCCACCGAGACGACATCGCCCGCCTCGTCGACCGCTTCTACGAGCGGGTGCGCGCGGATGCCGTGCTCGGCCCCGTCTTCAATGCCGCCGTCGACGACTGGCCGGGGCACAAGCGCCTGCTCACGTCGTTCTGGGCGTCGGTGGCGCTGCGCGAGGGCAGCTACCGTGGCAATCCCATGGCCGCGCACCGGCCGCACCCGATCGAAGCCGCGCATTTCGACCACTGGCTGGCGCTGTGGCGCGAAGTCGCGCACGAGGTGCTCCCCGCGGCGCAGGCGGCGGTCTTCGTCGGACACGCCACGCGCATCGGCCGCAGCCTCCGCTACGGCCTGGACCTGGATCCGCTGCGCCCGGTGAGGTCGAAGTAGCCCGTCGCGCTTGCAGCGTGCGCATCCACGGGGTACACATTCCGCCGACGGCCCGGGGCGGCGGCTCCCACGCCCATGGGACGGGGACGTCGAAGAAGGACCGGGAGCGACCATCCATTGAAGGAGAACCACATGTTGAACAGGACACGGATCCTGCCGGCGGCGCTTGCCGTGGCGGTGGCATTCGCAGGCATCGCGGGCGACGCCCAGGCACGGAAGGCCAAGTCGCCGCCAGCGTGGATGAACGCAGAAGGCGAGGTCATCGATTCCAAGGCCGTCGAGGCGGGCTACGGCGAGACCGTCACCGGCCTCGGTGACTGGGAAGGCGAGATCACCGGCAAGCCGGCACCCGACAGTACGTTCACCCAGCTCCAGATCGGCATGCCGATGAAGCAGGTCACCGACCTCATCGGCGAGCCCACCGACCAGGGCGGCTACGTCACAGGCAAGGCGTTCATCCCGTTCTTCTTCGGCAGCGACGCGCACCGCTACGAGATGGCCTACAAGGGCCAGGGCCGGCTGGTCTTCGCCGGCGAGCGCATGGGCACCGGCGGCAACCTCATCTGGATCATCCACAACAAGGACGATTCCGGCTACCGCTGAAGCGGTAGCGAGGCAGCAGGGGCCCCGCGCACGCGGGGCCTTTCCGGTTCCGGCACGCGGCGCGCGTTGAACCGCATGCGCGCCGCGGAGGACAATGGCGGCCCGCAACGACACGGCCGCCTTCCATGCCCATCCTCCGCATGACCGACCTCGACCTGCGCGGCAAGCGCGTGCTGATCCGCCAGGACCTCAACGTGCCGGTGGATGCGGGCCGCGTCACCTCCGACCAGCGCATCCGCGCCTCTCTGCCGACGCTGCGCCAGGCGCTCGACGCCGGCGCCGCGGTGATGGTCACCTCGCACCTGGGGCGGCCGAAGGAAGGCACGTGGACGCAAGCCGATTCGCTGGCGCCGGTCGCCGCGCGGCTGGGCGAACTCCTGGGCCGCGAGGTGCCCCTCATCCGGGACTGGACCGACGGCGTCGAGGTCGCACCCGGCCAGCTCGTGCTGCTCGAGAACTGCCGCATGAACGTGGGCGAGAAGAGCGACGACGAGGCGCTGTCGCGGACGTATGCCGCACTGTGCGACGTGTTCGTCATGGATGCCTTCGGCACCGCGCATCGCGCCCAGGCATCCACCCACGGCGTCATCCGCCACGCACCCGTTGCCGCGGGCGGGCCGCTGCTGATGGCCGAGCTGGACGCGCTGGCCAAGGCGCTCGACGCGCCGGCGCGCCCGCTGCTGGCGATCGTCGCCGGCAGCAAGGTCTCGACCAAGCTCGAGCTGCTGTCGTCGCTGGTCGGCAAGGTGGACCAGCTGATCGTCGGCGGCGGCATCGCCAACACCTTCATCGCCGCGCAGGGCCACGCGGTGGGCGCGTCGCTGGTCGAGCCGGACCTGCTCGAGACCGCGCGGCGGATCATTGCCGACGCGCACGCGCGCGGCGCCGACATCCCGCTGCCGGTGGACGTGGTGGTGGCACCGCGGTTCGCGGCCGACGCACCGGCCACGGTGAAGCCGGTCGACGCGGTAGGCGAGGGCGAGATGATCCTCGACATCGGCCCCGACACCGCCGCGCGCTATGCCGCGTTGATCGCCGATGCGGGGACGGTGGTCTGGAACGGCCCCGTCGGCGTCTTCGAGTTCGACGCCTTCGGCCGCGGCACCGAAACCCTCGCCCGTGCGATCGCCGCATCCGATGCGTTCTCCATCGCCGGCGGCGGCGACACGCTGGCCGCCGTGGACAAGTACGGCATCGCCGGCGACATCTCCTATATCTCCACGGGCGGCGGCGCCTTCCTCGAGTTCCTCGAGGGCAAGACGCTGCCGGCGGTGGCGGCGCTCGAGGCGCGCGCCTCCTGAAGTGGGACGCAGCGCATGCCGGTCTTGACGCCGGCTTTACGCTCCACGGGTGGCGACGACCTATGGTGGCGGCGGGGGGAACGGACCATCCACTTCCCGAGGAGATCCACCATGGTGCGCAAGGGACTGGCTGTATTGGTGATCGCGGCGTCGGCCCTGTTCTCGCAGGGCGCGACGGCCAGCTGGCAGGGCACGTTCTACTATTTCAGCGATGAAGGCGTGCTCGTCGGCGCCTGGACGGCGGGCTGCGGCGACGCCGATGGCCGCTGGGGCGTGGCGACCGAGAACCGCCGGTTCGTGCAGGGCTGTCGCGCTTCCAGCTGACAGCGGGGGGCAGCCGGGACCGTGGCGATGCTCCCGGCTGTCAACGTCCCCTGCGGCCGCCGCCGGCGTGCCGCCAGTCGCCTGCGAGCAGGCCGAAGATCTCAGAGTCCGTCGCCTCGTCGCCGATGAAGAAGCGTTCGCGCAACGTGCCTTCGCTGGTGAACCCCAGGCGCGCGAGCAGGCGCCGCGAGGCGGCGTTGCGCGGGTCGATGTCGGCTTCGATCCGGTGCAGGCCGAGCGCGCGGAAGCCCCAGTCGAGCACCTGCGACACCGCCTCCGATGCGAGGCCCCGGCCCCAGAGGTCCGAGCGGAGCGCGTAGCCGATCTCGGCGCGGCGATGGCGGCCGTCGAAGTGGAACAGGGTGCAGGTGCCGATGACGGCATCGGTGCGCACGTCGGCCACCATCCAGTTGAGCATCTCGCGGCGTGCGAAGCGGTCGGCGATCTCGACCACCATGCCCGCGGCCTCCGATGGCTCGAGCATCGGCGCGCGGCTCCAGTAACGCATGACCGCCGGGTCGGAGAACACGGCGAACAGGGCAGGGGCATCGTCTTCGTGCGGGGCGCGCAGGCAGGTGCGTGCGCCCCGCAGCCGCGGGAACCCGGGCAGGTCGCGGAGCACCGCGTTGAGGTCGATTGCCATGGACGGACCACGGTCGCGCCGCTGGGCTAGGATAGCCAGCGCCTGCGGCGAGCATCCGCCCGCCGCGACCAACCTGCAAGGTCCGCCAATGCCCGACCACCTTCGCCGCACCCGCATCCTCGCCACGCTCGGCCCCGCAACCGATCCGCCCGGCGTGCTCGATGCGCTGCTGCGCGCCGGGGTCGACGCGGTCCGGCTCAACTTCTCGCACGGCGATCCCGCGTCCCAGGTCGCGCGCGCGCAGGCCGTGCGCGAGGCCGCGCACCGGGTCGGCGTCGAGGTCGGCATCCTCGCCGACCTGCCGGGCCCGAAGATCCGCATCGAGACCTTCGCCGAAGGGAGAGTGCAGCTGGTGACCGGCGAGCGCTTCGACCTCATCGCCAGCGCGGACGCGCCGGTGGGCGACGTGCACCAGGTCGGCGTCAGCTACCTCGGGCTGCCCGGCGACGTCGCGCCCGGCGACGTGCTGATGCTCGACGACGGCATGGTGCAGCTGCAGGTGACGGCGGTGGAGGGCGAGCGCATCGTCACCCGCGTGCTCAACGACAGCGTGCTGTCCAACCGCAAGGGGCTCAACAAGCTCGGCGGCGGCCTGTCCCTTGGCGCGCTCACCGAACGCGACGAGGAGCTGATCGCGGTTGCCGCGGGCATGGGCGCCGACTTCATCGCGGTGTCGTTCTGCCGCAATGCCGACGACATGCACCGCGCCCGGCGGATCGCGCGCGAGCACGGCAGCGAGGCGGCGATGGTGTCGAAGATCGAGCGCGCGGAGGCGATCGAGAACCTGAGCGAGATCGTCGAGGCCAGCGACGTGGTGATGGTGGCCCGCGGCGACCTCGGCGTCGAGATCGGCGATGCCGAGTTGCCGGGCCTGCAGAAGAAGATCATCCGCGAGTCGCTGGCGCAGAACCGGGTGGTGATCACCGCCACGCAGATGCTGCAGTCGATGGTCGAAAGCCCGATCCCGACCCGCGCCGAGGTGCTCGACGTGGCCAACGCCGTCATCGACGGTACCGACGTGGTGATGCTGTCGCAGGAGACCGCGGCCGGCAGCCACCCCGTGCGCGCGGTGGAAGCGATGGCGCGGGTGTGCGTGGGCGCCGAGAAGCAGTTCGAGTCCGACACCGATTTCGAGAAGGCCCAGCGCGGCCTCGAACGCGCCGACCACGCGATCGCGATGGCGGCGATGTTCCTGTCCGAGCACATCGGCGTCGGCGCCATCGTGGCGATGACCGAATCCGGCGGCACCGCGCGCTACCTGTCGCGCTTCCGCTCGAGCGCGCCGATCTTCGCCTTCTCGCGCCACGATGGCGCCCGGCGGCGGATGTCGCTCATGCGCGACGTGTTCCCGATGGACTACGACAGCCGCGGCCAGACCCCGCGCGAAGCCGCCCGCGGCAGCATCCGCAAGCTGGTGGAGGCGGGCCGGCTGTCGGCGGGCCAGCGCGTGGTGTTCACCAGCGGCGAGCACATGGAGCAGCACGGGGCAACCAATACCCTGCGGTTGCTGCAGATCGGGCCCGACGGCCGCGCCGAAGGACTGGGCGAGCTCTAGCGCCGGGATCTGGCCGCAACCGTGGAGTTCGCGCGTTTGTTCCAGGAGTGGCATTGGCCACATCTGGAGAAACACATGCGCATCACAGCAACCACCCTTGGCTTGTCCTGCTTCACCGTCCTGGCGTTGGCAGGTTTCGACGCATCGGCAGCGACCCTGCAGCGCAGCTTCGTGCAGAACGCCACCGGCGCATGCCAGGCCGCGCTGCCGGTCTTCGACGGTCAGATCCGCAAGCGCCCGCTGGCGATCCAGAACGAAGGTACCGCTTCGGCCTACGTCACGTGTTCGTTCATGGGCACCGACCGGACGGACGCCGGCATCACCGACATCTACCTGTACGCCGACAACAACTCCGCTGCGGAAGTCGACATCACGTGCACCCTCGTGACCGGAGCGTCGGGCGTGGGCGCGGCGTACTACGCGAAGACCCTCACCATCCCGGCCAACACACCGACCAACCTGTTCTTCTGGGATGCCGCAGACAACGGCGGGGAGAACTTCGACAACTACACCACCAACGTCAGCTGCAACCTCCCGGTGGACACGGGGCTGACCGCGACGTTCATCTACTTCGACGAGGATGTCGGGGCGCTGGAACCCTGACCCCGCGAGCCGGCGCGTGCGCTGCGCCAGGGGCCCGCGTCGCGTGCGCGGGCCGCTCCGGCGCTATAATCAAGGGCTCCTCCACGAGCCTGGACGCCGCCGACAATGAGCATCGAACACCTCGCCGAAACCGCCCTGGCCATGGTCGCCGCGGGCAAGGGCATCATCGCGATCGACGAATCCAACGCCACGATCGCCAAGCGCTTCGACGGCGTCGGGATCCCGAACAGCGAGGAGAACCGCCGCGCGTACCGCGAGCTGCTGCTCACCACGCCGAAGCTCAACGAGTACATCTCGGGCGCGATCCTGTTCGACGAGACCATCCGCCAGTCCACGAAGGACGGCCGCCGCTTCACCGACGTGATGACCGAGAACGGCATCATCCCGGGCATCAAGGTCGACAAGGGCACGACCCCGCTGGCCGGTTTCCCGGGCGAGCTGGTGACCGAGGGCCTCGACGGCCTGCGCGGCCGCCTGGAGGAGTACTACAAGCTCGGCGCGCGCTTCGCGAAGTGGCGCGCGGTCATCAACATCGGCGAGGACATCCCGTCGGGCAGCTGCATCGAGGCCAACAGCCATGCGCTGGCGCGCTACGCGGCGCTGTGCCAGGAGGCGGGCCTGGTGCCGATGGTGGAGCCGGAGGTGCTGATGGACGGCCGCCACGACATCGAGACCTGCTACGAAGTCACCGAGGTCACGCTGCGCTCGCTGTTCGACGCGCTGTACCAGCAGAACGTGGCCCTCGAGGGCACCATCCTCAAGGCGTCGATGGTGCTGCCGGGCAAGGACAGCGGCGAGGGCGCGAGCGTCGAGGAAGTCGCCGAATCCACGCTGATGTGCCTGAAGTCGGCGGTGCCGGCCATCCTCCCGGGCATCGTGTTCCTGTCCGGCGGCCAGTCCGACGAGGACGCGACCGCCCACCTCGATGCGATGAACCGGATGGGCCCGAACCCGTGGCCGCTCACCTTCTCCTACGGCCGCGCGATGCAGTCCGCCGCGCTCTCGCTGTGGTCCAAGGACCTGTCCGGCAACGTCGCCAAGGCCCAGGAAACCGTCTACGCCCGCGCCCGCGACAACGGCATGGCCGCCATGGGCAAGTGGTCCGCCTCGTAACGCCCTGGCGTCACCGTGTTTCCAGAAACGCCGGCCTCGCGCCGGCGTTTCCTTTTGGCGTGTCGCGAGATAGAAACCGCAGAAACCGGAAACCGGAAACCGGAAACCGCAAACCAGAAACCAGAAACCAGAAGCCAGAAGCCAGAAGCCAGAAGCCAGAAGCCAGAAGCCAGAAGCCAGAAGCCAGAAGCTACAAGCATTCCGGGGCTCCGGACGGAGCGCCGGCATGCGGGGGTGCTGCTAGCGGCTCGGTCAGCCATCCATGGCTGACTCGCCGCCGCGCACATCCATGTGCGCTTTACGCAGCACCCCCGCAC
>JAYRUX010000016.1:0-74858 GCA_041918855.1 Luteimonas sp. | reverse complement strand
CGCGCGCCTTCTCTTCCGGCGCCGCGTCGATCTGGTCGTACCCCTTGAACTCACCGCCGAACCGCTCCGCGCCGATCTTGGTCAGCGCCGCCGTCAGCGTCGTCTTGCCGTGGTCGACGTGGCCGATTGTGCCCACGTTCACGTGGGGCTTGGTGCGCTCGAACTTTCCCTTTGCCATGGCTGTGCTTCTCGCTGAACGTGTTGTTGGACCGCGGGTGGGCGGGTCGCTGGAAGATGGTGCTCACGAAAGGAATCGAACCTTCGACCTCCTCCTTACCAAGGAGGTGCTCTACCGACTGAGCTACGTGAGCGTGATGCGTTGTGGTGCCGTCAGGGTGGAATCAATGGAGCGGGAGACGGGGATCGAACCCGCACCATCAGCTTGGAAGGCTGAGGTTCTACCATTGAACTACTCCCGCGAACTGCGGTGCATTCCCGGCCCGCGGCACGGGTGCCGCGCGGCCCTTTCAACTGGTGGAGGGAGGTGGATTCGAACCACCGAAGGCGTAAGCCAGCAGATTTACAGTCTGCCCCCGTTGGCCGCTTGGGTATCCCTCCGGTCGAACGAAGCCTGAAACAGCCCGCGATTTTGACCCCCCCGGACGCTCCTGTCAACGCGTCGTGAGATCAAACATTGAAGCGGAAGTGCAGGACGTCGCCTTCCTGCACCCGGTACTCCTTGCCTTCCAGGCGCAGCCGCCCGGCTTCGCGGGCCCCCGCCTCGCCGCGGTAGCGGATGAAGTCGTCGTAGCCGATGGTCTCCGCGCGGATGAAGCCCTTCTCGAAATCGGTGTGGATGACGCCCGCGGCCTGCGGCGCGGTCGAGCCGCCCTTCACGGTCCAGGCCCGCACTTCCTTGACCCCCGCGGTGAAATAGGTCTGCAGCCCGAGCAGCGTGTAGGCGGCGCGGATGACGCGGTTCAGCCCGGGCTCGTCGAGCCCCAGGCTGGCCAGGAACTCATCGCGGTCGGCGTCGTCGAGCTGCGAGAACTCCTCCTCGATCGCCGCCGACACCGGCACCACCTCGGCGCCCTCGCCCGCCGCCCGGGCCCGCACCGCGTCCAGGTGTGGGTTGTCTTCGAAGCCGTCCTCGAGGACGTTGGCGATGTACATCACCGGCTTCAGCGTCAGCAGGAACAGGTCGCGCAGCTGGGCGCGATCGTCGTCGTCCAGCGCCATCGCCCGGGCCGGCGTGCCGGCGTCCAGGGCGGCGCGCACCCGCGCCAGCACCTCGACCCGCGCCTTCGCGTCCTTGTCGCCGGTCTTGGCCGCCCGCTCGGCCCGCTGCAGCGCCTTGTCCACCGACTCGAGGTCCGCCAGCGCGAGCTCGGTGTCGATGGTCTCGATGTCGGCGATCGGGTCGACCTTGTTGTTGACGTGGATCACGTCCGGGTTCTCGAAGCAGCGCACCACGTGGGTGATGGCATCGACCTCGCGGATGTGGGCCAGGAACTTGTTGCCCAGGCCCTCGCCGCTGGCCGCGCCCGCCACCAGGCCGGCGATGTCGACGAACTCGACCGCGGTCGGCAGGACCTTCTGCGGCTTGACGATCTCCGCCAGCGCATTCAGCCGCGGATCCGGCACCGGCACGATGCCGACGTTGGGCTCGATGGTGCAGAACGGGAAGTTCGCCGCGGCGATGCCCGCCTTGGTCAATGCGTTGAAGAGGGTCGACTTGCCGACGTTCGGCAGCCCGACGATGCCGCACTTGATGCCCATGGAATGACCCGCCACTGGTGAAGACGAAAGGCAAAGCGCCGCCGCGGCGACGCTTTGCCGTTGGTCCTCGGCGCCGTCGCCGGGATCAGGATGCCGGGGTGTGCAACCGCTTCATCGCCTCGTTGAAATCGCCCGCCACCGCAAGCGGCAGGACCGCGAGCGCGTCGTCCACTGCCCGCCCGATCAGGATGTCGTCGTCGGCCGAAGGCCGTCCCAGCACCCAGGACGTCACCCGGTCCTTGTGCCCCGGATGGCCGATGCCGACGCGCAGGCGGTGGAAGCGCCCGTGCCCCAGCAGCCGCATCGTGTCCCGCAGGCCGTTCTGGCCACCATGGCCACCGTCGAATTTCAGCCGCGCCGTGCCCGGCGGCAGGTCGAGCTCGTCGTGCACGAGGAGCGCCTGTTCCGACTCGATCTTCCAGAACCGCAGGGCGGCGGTGACCGACTTGCCACTCAGGTTCATGAACGTCGCCGGCTTGAGGAGCCAGACCGGCTGCCCCGCCACCTCGACCCGCGCCGTTTCGCCGAACAGCTTCGGCTCCAGCCCGAACCGGGCACCCGACGCCGTCGCGAGCGCGTCCACGAAGCGGAACCCGGCGTTGTGCCGGGTCCGCGCATGTTCCGGCCCGGGGTTGCCCAGGCCGGCGATGAGCCGCAGTCCATCCATCGCAATGGCATCCGCCGACGCCCCGGGGGGCGCCGGCGGTGGCGCCTTCGATCAGCCCGCGTCGTCCTGCTTGGCCGCCGGCACCTCGGCGCCCTCGGCCCCGGCGTCGGCATCGGTCTCGGCACCCACGCGCGAGAAGCGCGCCACGGCCACCGCGGGGTTGTGCTCGGTGTCGATCTTCACGGCCGCCTCGACGCCTTCCGGGAACTTGACGTCCGAGAGATGCACGGTGTCGCCGACCTTCATGTCGGCCAGGTCGACCTCGATGAACTCCGGCAGGTTGGCCGGAAGGCAGGTGACTTCGATCTCGTTCATCTCCTGGGTGATCACCACGTCGGCGGTCTTGCCGGCCGGCGACGCGTCGGCATTGACCAGGTGCACGGGCACGTTGAAGCGGATCGCCTCGCCCTCGCTCACGCGCTGGAAATCCAGGTGCATGATCAGCTGCTTGTACGGGTGGCGCTGCATGTCACGCAGCAGCACGCGCTCGACGGTGCCGTCGACGTCGAGCGACAGGATGGACGAGTAGAACCACTCGTTCTGGCTGGCGACCCAGGTCTTCTCCTGCTCGAGCTGGATGCTCTTCGGCTCGGCGTGGCCGCCGTAGATGATGGCCGGCACCTTGCCCTGGCGACGCAGGCGGCGGCTCGCACCCTTCCCCTCGTCGTTGCGGCTGGCGGCCGTGATCTTGTGTTCGGACATTTCGATTGCTCACTTTGTCTGCATGGGGCCACCTCGCGGTGGCGATGACACTCGTCCGCGACCAGGCGAGTGGGTTGGGCCGGTGGCCCGCCTCGCGCCGGAGGATTCCGGCGACAGGATGGTGCGGGAGCGGCCCTGCGGCCGCCCCGGAATCAGTCGACGTAGAGCGAGCTCACCGACTCGCCGAAGGCGATGCGGCGGATGGTCTCCGCCAGCATCTCGGCGACGCTGAGCTGGCGGATGCGGCTGCAGCCCCTGGCGGCGTCGGTGAGCGGGATGGTATCGGTGACGACCAGCTCGTCCAGCTGCGAGCGGTCGAGGTTCTCGATCGCCGCGCCCGACAGCACCGGATGGGTGCAGTAGGCGACGACCTTGGTGGCGCCCTCGGCCTTGAGCGCGGCGGCCGCCGCGCACAGCGTGCCGGCGGTGTCGACGATGTCGTCGACCAGGACGCAGGTCTTGCCGCGCACGTCGCCGATGATGTTCATCACCGTGGCCACGTTGGCCTTCGGCCGGCGCTTGTCGATGATCGCGAGGTCGGCGTCGTCCAGGCGCTTGGCGATGGCGCGGGCGCGGACCACGCCGCCGACGTCGGGGGACACCACGATCAGGTTGTCGGTGCCGTGCGCGCGCCAGATGTCGGCCAGCAGCAGCGGCGAGGCGTAGACGTTGTCGACCGGGATGTCGAAGAAGCCCTGGATCTGGTCGGCGTGGAGGTCGATCGTGAGCAGGCCGTCGGCGCCGGCGACGGTGAACATCTTGGCGGCGAGCTTGGCGGTGATCGGCACCCGCGAGGAGCGCATGCGGCGGTCCTGGCGGGCGTAGCCGAAGTACGGGACCACGGCGGTGATGCTGGCGGTGGAGGCGCGCTTGAGCGCGTCGATCAGCGCCATCAGCTCCATGAAGTGCTCGGCCGTCGGCGCGCAGGTCGACTGCACCACGAACACGTCCTGGCGGCGCACGTTCTCCTCGATCTCGACCTGCACCTCGCCATCGGAGAACGTGGAGACCTGGGCCTTGCCCGGGCGCACGCCGAGTTCGCGACAGACCGCCTGCGCCAGCGGCTTGTTGGCATTGCCGGAAAAGATCAGCAGGTTGCGACCTTCTTTCATGGTGTATCCGCAGCCCTGGTCGCGTCGCGTGTGGTGGGACCGGCGCACCGCGCGACGGTCATGGGTGTTGGCAGGGGCGGCAGGATTCGAACCTGCGAATGCCAGGATCAAAACCTGGTGCCTTGGGCCACTTGGCGACGCCCCTGCAGTCAAAACGCCTCGAGGGCATCCAGCAGCGGCGAGCGCACCGCGCCCGCCACCACCCGGGCCTGGAGACCCGGCGGCAACGTCGCGAGCGCCGCCTCGGCGGGTTCGCGACCGGCGAACTCGACGAAACAACCGCTGCCCGACCCGGTCAACCGCGCCGGACCGGCCTGCGACAGGGCCGCGAACGCGGCCTCGACGGCCGGCTCGCGCCGACGCAGCACCGGCTCGAAGGCATTGCCGAGCGGAGCTCCCGAAACGAAGTCGGCTATTGTCACGGCAGCGGCATTCCTCGTCAATTCAGGCGCTTGGAACAGGGCCGCGGTGGCGGCGTGCACCCCGGGATCGGCGACCAGGTACCAGGCCGGCGGCAATGCCAGCGGGGTCAGCACGTCGCCGACACCCTCCGCCCAGGCGTTGTCCCCCAGGACGAAGACCGGCACGTCGGCACCGAGCTCGCGCCCCAGTCGGGCCAGGACCCGGGGTGCGACGTCGAGGCCCAGCAACCGCGCCATCGCGCGCAGCACGGTCGCGGCGTCCGACGACCCCCCGCCAAGGCCGGCGCCGCTTGGAATCCTCTTTTCGACGAGGATGTCGACACCTTGGGCGACGTTGAACCCTGAACGGAGCAGGTTCGCCGCCCGCACGGACAGGTCGGCAGCCTCGGGCACCGCGGCCAGCGCCGACCCGTGACGCACGACGCGGCCGTCCTCGCGCAGCCGCAGGTGCACCGTGTCGCCCCAGTCGAGCAGGCGGAACACCGTCTGCAGGGCGTGGTGGCCATCCGCACGGCGGCCGGTGATGCGCAGGAACAGGTTCAGCTTGGCCGGCGCCGGCCATGCCGACCAGCCGTCGCCCTCGGCAACGGTCATGGTGCCGGCGCGACGCCCCAGGCGTCGATCACCAGGCGCACGCGGGCGTCGTCGCGCTCGGCCGCCAGGCGCGACGGCAGCGCCGGCGCGTCGCCAGCGGGTGGCGCCCAGGCGAGGTAATCGATGGTCCAGCCCCCCTGGACCAGCCGCACGAGCCGGCCACCGGCATCGAACCCGGCCTCGGCCGGCCCGAAACGCCCCGTGTCGGCGCGGGCCCCGCGTACCCAGGACGCCAGCGCGGCGACCGGCACCTCGAGCCGGGTCGCCTCGAGCAGGAGCAGGGAGGCGTCGGGACCCTCGCGCGGCCCGCCCTCGACACCCTCGAGCCGCGCGCCCGCCGCGTCGCCCGACAGGCGCCAGCTCTGCCGGGTCACCGGTGCGCCGAGCGACACCGCATAGCGATCGCCCTGCTGCCGCCACTCGATGCGCCCGCTGCCGCCGTCCTTGCCGCGGGCAATGGCGACGCGTCCCTCCAGGGTCCAGTCGGGAGCCGCCGCAAGCGCATGTTCGCGCGCTGCCTGCGCCGCCAGCGCGGCGGCATGCGCCGGGCCGGAGAGCGTCGCCGCCGGCGTCCGTTCCGGCACCGACACGCAGCCCGCCAGTACAAGGCATCCGCAGAGCGCCGCCAGCCGCCGCGCCTGCCGCCACGCGACGGTCATGCGCCGACCTTCTGCAGTGCACGCTGCAGCGCGCGGTTGTCCGGATCGAGCCGGCGTGCCTCGTCGAAATAACGGCGGGCCTCGTCGTGGCGTCCCATCACCCACAGCACTTCGCCCAGGTGGGCACCGATTTCGGGATCCTTCTGCAAGGCATAGGCGCGCCGGAGCTCGGCCAGGGCATCGTCCAGCCGGCCCAGGCGGTAGAGCACCCAGCCGTAGCTGTCGATGATCGCGGCGTTGCCGGGCTCGGCGACGCGGGCGCGGTCGATCAGCTCCAGCGCCTCGTCGTAGCGGGTGGTGCGGTCGGCCAGGGTGTAGCCCAGCGCATTGAGTGCCGCGACGTTCTCCGGGTCGGCCACCAGCACCCGGCGCAGGTCGGCTTCGGCGCGGGGAATGTCGTCGCGCCGTTCCCACATGAGTGCGCGCGAGTACAGGAGCGCGCCGTCATCCGGGTAGGCGGCGAGTCCGCGGGCGTAGGTGTCGAGTTCCGCCTCCATGGCGTCGTCGGCGGCATGCAGCTCGGCCTCGAGCAGGTAGGCGTCGCGCCGCGTCTCCTCGCTGGCAGCGGCATCCTGCTGCAGGCGATTGAGGTCGGCGAAGGCATCGTCGCGACGCCCGAGGTCGTGCAGCACCTTGCTCGCGCGCAGGCGCGCCTGCCAGCGCTCGTCGCCCCCGGGAACGCTGCGGTACCACTCGAGCGCCTCGGCGTGCAGCTCCAGGAACTCGGCCGTCTGCCCGAGCAGGAGACGACGGCCGGGGTCGGGATCGGCGGAATCGCGGCGCAGTTCGTCGTACAGGGCGCGCAGCGCCGTGGTGTCCTCGGCCTGCGCCAGGAGGGCCGCACGCAACGCGTAGCTGCGCTCGTCCTGCGGCCCGCGCGCCATCACCGCCGCCCCCGCGTCGGCGTCGCCGAGGGCCTCGTACTCGAGCGCGACGGCCACGCGCAGCCCCGGTTGCGCCCCGGCTTCAGCCTCGACGGTGGCGAGCGCGTCGCGGGCCGCCTGTTCCTGCCCGGCCTCGCGCAGCTGGCTGGCGCGCAGCAGTGCCACCCTCGGCTCGGACGGGAACCGCCGCACCACTTCGTCGACCACGCGGCGCGCAAGCTCTGGCGCATCGAGCTGCTGCGCAAGCCCGCCGAATGCCAGCCACGGCTGCAGCTGGCCCGGGATGGCGTCCGCCGTCACGAGGTCGTCGAGGACCTCGGCGGCGAAGGCCGGATCGCGCCCGCCAGTGGCGAGCACGTTCAGGGCATGGCGCCAGCCGCGGGGGTCGCGCTCGCGCAGCATCGCGTCCAGCTCGCGCCGCACCGCGGGGCGGTCCTGCCGGCGCAGGGACAGGGTCGCCTCGGCCGCGCGCATCGCCAGCGATCGCGGCGCGCGCGCGCGCCACAGCGCGAGCGCCGCGGCGCTGCGGGCGTCGTCGCTGGCGAGCAGGGCGATGCGGGTGGCGCGTTCGGCCAGGCCGGCGTCGCCCTCGGCCGCGCGCGCTGCCTGCAGGTACCAGTCCGCCGCCTCGTCGAGGCGGCCACCCTGGAGGGCGTATTCGCCGGCGAGCGTCGCCTCCAGCACCTGCCCGGGCATCGTGCGCGCGACGTCCCCGGCGGCGGTGGCCGGCAGTGCCGGGCCGACGCAGAGCAGCACAGCGCAGGCAGCCGCGAAGGCGCGCCGGGCGCGGGCAGGCAGCGCGGGCGGCCGCGACGTAAAATGGCGTCCAGTCATGCCCGCAGCTTATCGCAAGCCCCTGAACGGATGAGCCTGTTCGCCATCGGCCTCAACCACCAGACCGCGCCGGTCGACCTGCGCGAACGGGTGGCGTTTGCCGGAGGAAACCTGGACGCCGCACTCGCGTCGCTGCGCGGCCTGCCGCAGGTGCGCGAGGTCGCGCTGCTGTCGACCTGCAACCGCACCGAGCTGTACGCGGTGGTCGACGACGAAGGGCGCGCCCTTGCGGAGTGGCTTGCCACCTACCACGACGGCGAATCGCGCGCCCGGGACGACATCGCCGACCTGCACGCCTACCTTTATGTGCACCGGGAGGCCGACGCGGCGCGGCACCTGTTCCGCGTGGCCACGGGCCTCGACTCCCTGGTCCTGGGCGAGCCGCAGATCCTGGGACAGGTGAAGCAGGCCTGGGCCGCGGCGCGCACGGCCGGCACCCTCGGCGGGCGCCTCGACCGGCTGTTCCAGCACGCCTTCGTCACCGCCAAGCGCGCGCGCACCGAGACCCGCATCGGCAACAGCCCGGTCTCGATGGCATCGATGGCGGTGCGCCTGGCGCAGGACTCGTTCGCGCGGCCGCAGGATTCGGTGGTGCTGCTGGTGGGGGCCGGGGAGACGATCGAACTGGCCGCGCGCCACCTGGCGCAGGCGAACGTGAAGCGCCTGCTGGTGGCCAACCGCACCCTGCAGCACGCGCAGGACCTCGCCTCCCGTTACGGGGGCGTCGCCCTGCCGCTCGACGAACTCGAGCGACACCTGTTCCTCGCCGACATCGTGTTCTCCGCCACTGCCAGCCGCGAGCCGGTGATCCGGCGCCCGCAGGTGGAAGCGGCGCTGGCGGCGCGCCGGCACCGCCCGATGCTGTTGCTGGACCTGGCGGTCCCGCGCGACATCGACCCGGGGGTGCGCGAGCTGAAGGATGCCTACCTCTACACCGTCGACGACCTCGAGCGCGCGGTCGAGGACAACCGCCGCGGCCGGCGCGAGGCCGCGGAGGCGGCGGAGGCGATCATCGACCTCCAGGTCTCGCGCTACGCGGAGCACGTCGCCGCCGGTGCGCGGCATGAGCCGCTGAGGCGCCTGCGCGCGCACGGCGAAGCCACGCGCGCCGACGTCCTCGCGCGCGCCCGGCAACAGCTGGCGTCCGGCCAGTCGCCGGAGGCCGCGCTGGAATACCTCGCCCACACCCTCACCAACCGCCTGCTGCACGCGCCGACCGCGGCGCTGCGCGAGGCCGCGGTGGCCGGCGACGCCGAACTGCTGCGCGCGGTCGAACGCATGCTGCCGCCGCCCACCGGGACCGATGATGCTGCCGACCCTGCGCCATAAGCTCGAGGCGCTCGCAGAGCGCCGCGAGGAGCTCGAGCGCCTGCTCGCGGATCCCGGCCTCGCCGCCGACCAGTCGCGCTTCCGCGCGCTGTCGCGGGAGTTCGCGCAGCTGGAGCCGGTGGCCAGCGCGCTTGCGGAGGAGCGCCTCGCGCGCGATGCGCTTGCCGCCGCCGAGGCGATGCGCGACGACCCGGAGCTGGGCGCGCTCGCCGAAGAGGAGGTCGCCGATACCCGCGCCCGCCTGGCCGGGCTCGAGGCAACGCTCATGGCACTGCTGGTGCCGCGCGACGCCCGCGACGACGGCGACCTGTACCTGGAGATCCGCGCCGGCACCGGCGGCGACGAGGCCGCGATCTTCGCCGGCGACCTGTTCCGCATGTATGCGCGCTACGCCGAGCGCCAGGGCTGGAGGGTGGAGGTGGAGTCGGCGAACCCGGGCGAGCACGGCGGGTTCCGCGAGGTGATCGCGCGGGTGGAAGGCCGCGGGGCCTATGCACGGCTCAAGTTCGAATCCGGCACCCATCGCGTGCAGCGCGTGCCCGAGACCGAATCGCAGGGGCGCATCCACACCTCGGCGGCGACGGTCGCGATCATCCCGATCGCCGAGGAGGCCGAGCCGATCGAGATCAACCCGGCGGACCTGCGCATCGACACCTTCCGCTCGTCCGGCGCCGGCGGCCAGCACGTGAACAAGACCGATTCCGCCATCCGCATCACCCACGCCCCGAGCGGGATCGTGGTGGAGTCGCAGACCGAGCGCTCGCAGCACGCCAACCGCGACAAGGCGATGAAGCGGCTGAAGGCGATGCTGGTGGACGCCGAGGCCGCGCGCCAGGCCGCGGCCACGGCCGAGACCCGCCGGCTGCAGGTCGGCAGCGGCGACCGCAGCCAGCGGATCCGCACCTACAACTATCCCCAGGGGCGGATCACCGACCACCGCGTCGAGGGCCTGACCCTGTACGACCTGCCGGCGGTCCTGGAAGGCGCCCTGGATCCACTGGTCGAGCGCCTGTCGCGCGAGCACCAGGCCGACGAACTCGGCCGGCTGACGGAGGCGGCATGAGCGCGGCGGTCGCCCGCCGACCCCGGCCGTCCGCCACTCCCCGGTCGCGCGCGGCGTCCGCCTGCCAGGCGCGCTGACGGGTGTCGGATCCCCGCACCGAGACGCGCCGCGCGACCGAACGCGACCCGGCCGATGCCATGGCCTGGCTGCTGCGGGCGGACGCGGAACTCGACGCCGGCGACATCGCCGCCGGCGAACAGGCGGCGCGCCGGGCCCTCGCGTTGCTGCCCGGCCATCCCGAGGCCCTGGCGCGGCTGGGCCGGGCGCAGTGGGCCGCGGGACAGCTGCAGGCGGCCGCCGACAGCCTGCGGTGCGCGGCGGCCGCGGCACCCGGGCACCCGGGGATGGCGCTGTGGCTGGGGCACGTGCTCGAGGACCTCGGGGAGGCCGAGGCCGCCAGCGACGCCTATTCCCGCGCCCACGCGCTCGCCCCGGGGGAGCCTCGCATCGCGGCCCACCTGCTGGCATGGCGGCGGCGCCTGTGCGACTGGCGCGGCCTCGATGCGCTGTCGGCGCAGGTACGCGCCGCCGTGGCTGGCGGCGACGCCGCCGTCGAACCCTTCTCGTTCCTGAGCGAAGACACCACACCCGCGGAGCAACTGCGTTGCGCGCGCCTGAGCGCGGCGCAGGTGGCGCGCCAGGTGCGCCCGCTGCCGCCACCGCCGCCGCGCGAGACCGGTGCCGCCCCGCTGCGCATCGGGCTGCTGTCGAACGGCTTCGGCGCGCACCCCACCGGACTCCTCGTGGTGGCGATGCTGGAGGCGCTGGCCGTGGACCCGTCGGTGGCGGTGCACGCGTTCGCCCTGGACCCCGACGATGGCAGCCCGGTGCGGCGCCGGCTGCAGGCCGCGACCATCCTGCACGACGTGTCGCGGCAGCCCCACCATGCCGTGGCCACGCGCATCCGCGGCGCCGGCATCGACGTGCTGTACGACCTGCGCGGCTGGGGCGGCGGCGGCGCCCCGGCGGTGCTGGCGATGCGGCCGGCCCCGGTGCAGGTGAACTGGCTCGCCTACCCCGGCACCTCCGGCGCGCCGTGGATCGACCGGGTCCTCGCCGACCGCTACGTGCTGCCGCCGGACCTCCAGCCGCATTTCTCCGAAGTGGTGCATTACCTGCCCCGGTGCTTCCAGCCATCCGACACCCGGCGCGTGCCGGGGCCGCCCCCGGCGCGCGCGGCATGCGGGCTGCCGGACGACGCCGTGGTGTTCTGCTGCTTCAACAACAGCTACAAGACCAACCCGCGGAGCTTCGGCCGTGCGATGGCGGTGCTGCGCGGGGTTCCGCGCAGCGTGCTGTGGCTGCTCTCGGGACCCGGGCAGGCCGACGCCCGGCTGCGCGCCGCCGCCCGCGCCGCCGGGATCGACCCGGCGCGCCTGGTCTTCATGCCCAAGCAGCCGCACCAGCCGTATCTCGAGCGTCTGCAACTGGCGGACCTGTTCCTCGACAGCAATCCGTACAACGCCCACACCACGGCGTCCGACGCGATCTGGGCGGGCTGCCCGGTGCTCACCCGCCCCGGCGACACCTTCGCCGCGCGCGTCGCCGGCAGCCTCAACCACCACCTCGGCCTGGACCTGCTCAACGCGCCCGACGACGCGGCATACATAGCGACCGCCACCGCGCTCGGCAACGACCGCGAGCGGCTGGCCGGGCTGCGCCTGCACCTTGCCGATCGACGCGCCGCGTCCGGCCTGTTCGACATGCAGGGCTTCGCGCGCGATTTCGCCACGGCCTCGCACGCGATGGCCGGACTGGCCGACCCCCTCCTCCCCGCACAAGGCAGCCCATGACCGCGACCGACGCCCTGCACCCGCTGCGCCTCTGCGTGCTCACCGTGTCCGACACCCGCGGCACCCACGACGACAGTTCCGGCGACTACCTCGCAGGCGCGCTGGAGGCCGCGGGCCACGCGCTGTTCGCGCGCGGCCTGCTGCCCGACGACCGCTACCTGTTGCGCGCGCTGGTGTCGCAGTGGATCGCCGACGACCGCGTCGACGGCATCCTGGTGACCGGCGGCACCGGTTTCACCGGTCGCGACGCCACGCCGGAGGCGCTGCTGCCGCTGCTCGACAAGGAGATGCCCGGCTTCGGCGAGATCTTCCGCGCGCTCAGCTTCGAGGAGATCGGCACGGCATCGCTGCAGTCGCGGGCGTTCGCGGGCCTGGCCAACGGCACGTTCGTGTTCTGCCTGCCGGGATCGACGTCCGCCTGCCGCACCGCGTGGGAGCGCATCATCCGCGACCAGCTCGACGCGCGCACCCGGCCCTGCAACCTGGCCACGCTGCGGCCGCGCCTGAAGGAACGGGACGCGCCGCGGTAGCGGGTTCAGGAGGACGGCGCGTCCGCCGGCGCCGGCCCGCCGGCCGCCGCGATCGCGGCTTCCAGCTGGGCGGCGGTCACCGGGCCCAGGAACCGGTCCGCCACGCGCCCGTCGGGGGCGATGAGGTAGGTCATCGGCAGCCCGCGCGGCGTGGCGAAGTCGGCGGGTGGCGCATACACGTCCACCAGCGCGATCGGGTAGACCACCGGGTGGTCGCGCAGGAAGCTGCGCAGGTCGTCCGGCGCGATGTCCTCGTAGGCAAGCCCGACCACGTCGACATGCTCGCGCATCGCGTCCAGCGCCGACAGCTCCGGCATCTCTTCCAGGCACGGCGAGCACCACGTCGCCCAGAAGTTGACCACCACCCACTTGCCGCGCCGTGCCGCGAGGTCGAACTCGCCGCCATCGAGCGTCGCCAGGCGCAGCCCCGGGTACTCCGGCTCCCCGCTGGTCCCGCCCCCCTCCGGCGCCGGCGCATCCACACGTGGCGGGGCGGGGGTCGGGTCCGTGGCGGCCGGTGCCGGCGCGGCTGGCGCAGCGGCCTCGCGATCGCATGCGCCCAGGCCGGCGAGCAGGAGCACGAGCAGGATGGCGGGCGGGCGAAGGCGCATGGTCAGTCCCTGGGCAGGTCGTAGAGGGAACCCACGCGCCGCTTGAGCAGTTCGCGCAGCGGGATGCGCAGGTCGTCGAGGGCGGCGATCGAGGCGCGGCCCAGCGCGTCGTCGCGGCAGGGCAGGAACGCCTCGTTCACCGGGATGCGCAGGCGGCAGGCCTCGTACAGCTCGGCGAGGGTGAGGTCTTCGAGGTCGCGCGAGAGCAGCCACTCCCCGGCCTCCGCGCGGCGCAGGAGGCCGATCTCGTCCAGCTGTGCCAGCAACTGCTGGACCAGGGTGTCGGTGAGCATCGGCTCCAGCCCCTGGATCTCGTCGCTGTGCAGGCCGCGGCCGGCGCGGCGCGCCTCGGCGAAACGCCCCAGCATGCGCAGGATCCCGTACATCTCGTAGCCTTCCGGCAGCCGCATGCCGGCCGGCTGGTAGCGGAACGCGGAGATCGAGGACGCGAGCGAGGCGCCGAGCAGGATCGACACCCAGCCGAAGTAGACCCACAGCAGGAAGATCGGCGCGATCGAGAGCTGGCCGTAGATCTTCTGGTAGGCGTCGAAGCTGCCGAGGTAGAGGCCGATGGCGCCCTTCACCAGTTCCAGCAGCACGATCGCCAGCACGCCGCCGGCCAGCGCATGGCGCCACTTGACGGTGCGGTGCGGGACCACGCGGTAGATCGCGGTGAACGCGACCAGTTCGATCGCCATCGGCGCCATCCGCACCAGGGTGTTCTCCAGCCAGCGCCCGGACACGCTGTCGAAGATGCCGAGCGCGAAGAAACGTGCCGACACCGCCAGGCTCGCGGCCGCCACCAGCGCGCCCAGCGTCAGCACCGTCCAGTAGACGAGGAACCGGCTGAGCTGCGGCCGGGCGGTCTTGACCCGCCAGATGCGGTTGAAGGTGGTCTCGACGCTGAACAGCGTGACGAGCACGGAGACCACGAGGGCGATGACGCCGATGGTCGTGAGTTGCCCGGTGTTGCGGGTGAAGCCCATCAGCACGCCTTCGATGGCGCGTGCCGAGGTCGGGACGAAGTTGGAGAAGATGTAGTGGCTGAGGCGCTGGCTCCACTCGTCGAACACCGGGAACGCCGACAGCACCCCGAACACGACCATCGACAGCGGCACGATCGCGAATACGGTGGTGAAGGCGAGCGCGCCGGCGGCCTCGAACAGCCGGTCGTCGATGAAGCGCTGCCACAGGAAGCGCGCGAACGACGACGCGCGTGCGCGGTCGCCCACGCGTTCGCGCCATCGGTAGAGGGAATCCAGCGGCTCCATCGCGGCGAGGGTAACCGATCGCGGCGTGCGCCCCGCGCGGGCGCGGCGACGCCGGTGCCGGCGTGCTGCCGGTATCCTGTCGCGAGAACGGAGGACGCGATGCCCGAGATCCTGGTGCTCTACTACAGCCGCGGCGGATCGGTGGCGCGGCTTGCGCGCCAGGTGGCCCGTGGCGTCGGCGAGGTCGACGGCATGGCCGCGCGGCTGCGCACGGTACCGCCGGTGGCCGCGGTGACGCGGGTCGCGGAACCGCCGGTGCCGGACGAAGGCGCCCCTTACGTCGACGCTCGCGATCTCGACGAATGTGCCGGCCTCCTCCTCGGCAGCCCGACGCGCTTCGGCAACATGGCGGCGCCGCTCAAGCACTTCCTCGACGGCCTGGGCGCGCAATGGGCCTCGGGCACGCTGGTGGGCAAGCCGGCTGCGGTCTTCACCTCGACCGCGACCCAGCACGGGGGCCAGGAATCGACCCTTCTCACCATGCTGCTGCCCCTGCTCCACCACGGCTGCGTCGTCGCGGGGATCCCGTACACGGAACCGGCGCTGCATTCCACCACCGGCGGCGGCACCCCGTACGGGGCCAGCCACGTGGCCGGGGCCGGCGACGACCCGGAGCCGAGTCCTGACGAAGCCGCGCTCGCCCGGGCACTCGGGCGCCGGGTGGCGACACTCGCCCGGGCGCTGGGCACGTGAGCGCACGCGCCGGCCGTCTCGCCCTGGCCGCGGCGTTGCTGGCGCTGGCGGGCGTGTTCGTGGCGTGGTTCCGCGGCGACGCGCAGCCACTGGCCGCGTGGGCGCTGTTCGCTCTGCCGCCATTGCTGCTGTGCATCGGGGTGCTGCGGGCCAGGCGCGCGGCCTCGTTCTGGAGCGGCGTGCTGGCGCTGTTCTGGTTCTGCCACGGCGTCATGCTGGCCTACGACCGGCCGGCCGAACGCGGCTGGGCCGTCGCCGAGATCGTGCTGGCGCTGGCGATCGTGGTCCTGTCGAGCCTGCCCGGCCTGCGCGCCCGGTTCGGGCGCGATCGCGCGAACGACTAGAATCGTCGCCCGCGCCAGCGCCCGAGGATACGACCCGATGCAAGAGCTCCTGATCGTCACCACCGGCGGCACGATCGACAAGGTGTATTTCGACGACAAGTCGGACTACCAGGTCGGCGAGCCGCAGATCGGGCGCATCCTGGAGGACCTCGGGGTCGCGTTCCGGTTCCGGGTGATCCCGATCATCCGCAAGGATTCGCTGCACATCGACGACGACGACCGCGCCCTCATCCGGGCGACGATCGCGGCGCAGCCTGCGCGCCACGTGCTGATCACCCACGGCACAGACACCATGGTCGAGACCGCGCGCGCGCTGGCGTCGCTCGAGGACAAGACCATCGTGCTGACCGGCGCGCTCAACCCCGCCGGATTCCGCGGCTCCGATGCCGAGTTCAACATCGGTGCCGCGGTCGGGGCGGTGCAGTCGCTGCCGCCCGGGGTCTACATCGCGATGAACGGCCGCATCTGGGACCCGCTCAGGGTCCGCAAGAACGTCGCCGCCAACCGTTTCGAAGCTACCTGACGGGCGCGCCCGCCGGGCGCGGCTTCATCCGGCCACCACCGTCGCCATCGTCGCCGCCGCCGGGCGGCGTGCGCTTGCCGGACGTGCGCGAGCTCTTCGCGAGTTCGCCGACGAAGGCCAGGCCGAGGCGCGCGATGATCGTGGCGTGCTCGGCGTCGCCGCCCATGTTGGCGAGCGTGTCCGCCGGGGTGTGCAGCAGCGGGAAGAACGGGCCTTCGTCGTACATCCCCGCGGGGAACCCGGCCTGGGTCCAGGAGGCGTGGTCGGAGCAGGCATAGCCGCAGCTGGACGACCCCAGCGTGTAGCCCAGCGGCGCGAGGTATTCGTCGAAGAGCTCGCCCATGAAGCCCACCTGGGCGGCATTCGAGTTGTCGGTCATCAGCCTGACGTCGGTGGTGGCGCCGGCCGCGCGGTAGTTGGTCATGTCCATCTGCAGCACGCCGACGACGTTGCGCTGCTCCGCGGCGAACGACTGCGCGATCGCGCGCGAGCCGCGCAGTCCCACCTCCTCGGCGGCGTAGGCCATGAACATGACCGTGCGCTGTGGCCGGTAGCGGTAGGCCATGGCCACGCGCAGCACTTCCGACAGCGTGGCGATGCCGGATGCGTCGTCGTCGGCACCGGGCGCGTCCATCACCCCGCCGCTGCCCGAACTCGAGATCGAATCCAGGTGGCCGCCCAGCACCACGATCTCGTCCGCCAGCTCGTTGCCCTGGATGGTGAGGATCACCGACGGCTGCGTGCCGCAGTTGTCGCAGTCGGTGAACAGCTCCACGCTGACGTCGCTCCGGTTCCCGGCGATGTCGCGCCAGTGGTCGCGGATCCACAGTGCCGCGTCGCGGCCGCTGGTGCTGGCGTAGTGGCGGTTGGGCCACGCCGTCGACAGGTGCTCGATGTCGCCGCGGATGCGCGTCTCGCGCACCGCCGGCAGCCAGCGGTCGACGGCCGCCTGGTTGTCGATCGTGTAGTCCACCAGCTGCGCGCTGTGCGCGATGGCGCTGCGGTCGCCGCGCACGAAGGCTTCGGCCTCGGCACGGCTGTCGAAGGCGAAGTAGCCGCCGCAGCGGTGCTCCTCGACATGCACGTGGCGGGCAAGGTCGTCCAGGTGGTGGGCGCGCAGTTCGGCGACCACGACCGGGCGGCCCATGCCGTCGGCCATCCGCGTCGGCGCGGATGCGAGCGCGGCCAGGCCCGCGTCGAAGGTCGCCTGCGCCGTGACCACGTACACCCGCTGCATGGGATCCGCCGCGGCGGGCGCGGCATGTGCGTGCGGCGCTTGCCCGGGAGCCGCGGCGGCGGCCGTGGACGCGAGGCCGAGGGCGGCGGCGAGCGCCAGGTGGCGCGGTCGGATTCTATGCTGCATGTCGGTCCCCATGGGCGCGATGGCGATCGCGGCGCGATGCCCGGAGCCACAGGGTAGCGCCCTTCCCCGGCGACCGTCGCCCCTGCACGCGGCAACCCCCATCCCCGAAACGGAACGACCCGCCCCGGCACGGGCCGGGACGGGTCGCGATACGGCGGGTGGCGGCACGCCGGGCGTGCCGCCGGTGTCTCAGAACGTGATGCTCCAGGCGTTGATGTACCCGGTGTCGCCGTTGTACCCGTCGTTGACCCGCAGCCGCCAGGTGCCGTTGCGCGGCTCGCCGGAGAGGTTGACGTTGTACGTACCGACGATGTTGTCGGCACTGCCGCCGCTGCGGTTGTGCAGCACGTAGACGCTGCCGTCCGGTGCCACCAGGTCGACCTTCAGGTCGCCGCGGTAGGTGTGGACGATGTTGACCGCCACCGGTGTCGATGCCGGGGCGTTGCCGGTGCGGCCGGATACCGTGATCGGACTCTCCACCGTGGCCCGGTCGTTGATCGCGTAGTCGCCGTTGTTGCTGTACGTCTGCGACCCGCCACCGCCACCGGCGCCGTAGCTCGCCACCAGGCTCACGCCCGAGAACGCCTGGTATGCCTTCAGGCGCACGTGGTAGGTGCCCGCCGAGGGCGCCGGGATCGAGCAGGTCTCGTTGTTGCCCGACAGGTACGGACGGCAGGTGTAGGTACTGTCGGTCGGCTGCGAGCCGAAACGGACGTACATGTCTGCATCGCCGCTGCCGCCGGAACTCGTGAACACGAGGTTGGTGGCGCCTGCGGGGACATTGATCGTGTAGTACAGCGAGTTCCCGGCACTGGCCGACAGCCCCGTCACCGGCACGCCGTTGGTCAGCACGCTGCCGCCACCGCCGCCCGCGCTGACGGTGACCTGGGACGACTTGGTGCTGCTGGCGCCGTCGTCGTCGGTCACGGTGAGGGTGACCGTGTAGGTGCCCGCCGATGCGTAGGTCCTGGAGGGGCTGGCCGCGGTCGAGGTGGTGCCGTCGCCGAAGTTCCAGCTGCGCGAGGCGATGGTGCCGTCGCTGTCGGTGGAGGTGTTGGTGAAGGTCGCGGTCAGCCCGCTGGTGCTGACGGTGAAGTTGGCCGTCGGCGGCGTGTTGGTGCCGCCGCCACCGCCACCCGCGGCGTCCACCGCCGCCTTCGCATTGACGATGCCGGCGCCGATGGGCTGCGAGGGCGTCGACGGGAATGCGCGCGCGGTGCTCTTGATGAGCGCCTCCACCTGCGCAGGCGTCTTCGCGGGATTGGACACCGACTGGATCAGCGCGACCACGCCGGCGACGTGCGGCGCCGCCATCGAGGTGCCGCTGTAGCTTGCGTAGCTCTCGCTGCCGGGGCCATTGGAGCCCGAGTTCAGCGTCGACATGATGCTCGAGCCCGGGGCGGCGATGTCGACCACGGAGCCATAGTTGGAGAAGCTCGAGCGCGCGCCGGTGCTGGTCACCGAACCCACCGCGATCACGTTGGCGCAGTTGGCCGGCGAGAAGCCGGAGGTATTGGCATTGCTGTTGCCGGCGGCGATGACCAGGGTGCTGCCGCGGCCGACGGCGCCATTGATCGCGCTCTGCATCGCGCTGCCGCAGGAGCCGGTGCCGCCGAGGCTCAGGTTGATCGCCTCGGCCGGGTTGGCGTTCGCGGGGACGCCGCTGACGCTGCCGCCCGATGCCCAGATGACCGCATCGGCGATGTCGGAATCGTAGCCGCCGCCCTTGCCGAGCACGCGCACCGGCACGACCTTGGCACTGAACGCGGTGCCCGCCACGCCCTTGCCGTTGTTGGTGACCGCGGCCACGGTGCCGGTGACGTGGGTGCCGTGCCAGCTGGAGGAATAACCGCCGCTGGCATCGCCCGGGTCGCTCGGGTCGGAATCGCGGCCGTTGCCGTCGGCGGCCACGGCGGTGTCGATGATGAAATCGTAGCCGGGGAGGATGTTGGCGTTGAGGTCGCTGTGGTTGGTGATGCCGGTGTCGAGCACCGCCACCACCGCGCCGGAACCGCTGGTGATGTCCCAGGCCTCGGTGGCGCGGATGCCGCCGGCGCCGGTGCCGAAGCCGAACTGCTGGCCGAAGTTCGGATCATTGGGGGTGAACACCGGCTTGTTGAGCTTGTCGACCTCGACGTACTCGACGTTGGGGTTCGCCGCGATCTGGCGCATCAGGCTCTCGGCGTCCGCCTGGTCGAGCTTGCGGCTGGTCCGGACCACATCGGCCCCGACCGCCATGCTGCGGACATGGCGCAGCACCAGGGCGCCGCGGGACCGGCTGGCGGGCACCGCGCCCACGGCAGCCTGCAGGGCTGCGTCGCGCGCCGCGGCGCTCGTGCGCTCGCTGCTGCCGTCGCGGTACTTGACGATGAAACGGTCATGGGTCGCGGAGGCCTCGAGGCCCCCGAGGTTGATGCGTTCGGCGGCGATGGCGGCGGTGCCGGCCATCGAGGCCAGTGCCAGCGCAGTGGCGGCGGCCAGTGCGTGCAGCTGCGTGCGGCGGATCGGTCGATCGGTCATGGATGTCCCCGGGACAGTGAAAAATGCCGCCCCGAAAGGCGGCGGAACTGGGGCGCCACCGCAGAGAGAGGGACGGCGGCGCCGGCAGGGCTGGCAGCGGACGTGACCAACCTGTCCGCAAACTGACGCTACGCGACAGTCGCCCGCACCAGCAAGCTGGGGTTCATCCTAAATACGGGGCAAGAAAGCGCTCCCGGTCACAGAACGTCATATTGCTGCAACATGCCGGGGGCGTCGCCGCCGCGGTGCCGCTCACGTCCGCCCCCCGGCCACCGGCAGCGAGACGCGGCGCACCGTCGCCGCCGCCGCAGGGACGTCAGAGCATCCCGGTCTCGAGTCGCGCCGCCTCGGACATCATCGTGCGGTTCCACGGCGGGTCGAAGACCAGCTCCACGTCGGCCTCCGAGACGGTGGGGATCATCTCGAGCTTGCTGCGCACGTCGTCGACCAGCACGTCGCCCATGCCGCAGCCCGGTGCGGTCAGCGTCATGCGCACGTCCACGCGCCGGCTGCCGTCTTCCACGTGCAACACCACGGCCTCGTACACGAGGCCGAGGTCGACCACGTTGATCGGGATCTCGGGATCGAAGCACGTCCGCAGCTGCTTCCAGACCAGCTGCTCGACCGCGGCGTCGTCGGCGCCGGCCGGCAGGGTCAGCGGCTCCGGCGGATCCTTGCCGATGGCATCGGCGTCGCCGCCGGCGATCCGGAACAGGTTGCCTTCGACGAACACCGTCCAGCTCCCGCCCAGGGCCTGCGTGATGTAGCCGACGCTGCCCGCGGGCAGGGTGACGGTGTCGCCCTGGGGGACCAGCACGGCACTGCAGTCGCGCTCGAAGCGCACGGGTTCGCTGTTGCGGGAATACATGGTGTCGGGATGGGGGCGGCGGCCACGCGCCGCAAGGCGTCCATTCTACCGCCTCGGCGACGGTATCCTGTCCCGCCCTGCCCGGCCCCCGCTGCCCATGCCCTTCCCTGCCCGACGGCTCGCCCCGGTCATCGCCGTCGCGGGGAGCAGCTGCTTCGCCGCCGCGTGGATCCTGCTGGCGACGGCGCTGGGAAGCCAGTGCAGCTGGATGGCCGTCCTGGGGGCGCTCGACGCCGCGCTGTTGCTGCGCCTGTGTCGTGCCCGCCCCGGATGGACGCGCGCGGCGTGGGGTGTGATCGCCACCGCGGCGGCCATCGCGATCGCGAACTGGGGCATCGCCGCCACCCATATCGGCAAGGCCATGGGCCTGCTGCCCTGGGACTCCGCGCTGCGGCTCGGGTCCGGGCACGCGTGGACGCTGCTGCAGCTGGCCAACGATGTCGTCGACCTCGCCTGGCTCGCCGCCGCTCTCGTGATCGCGGCGGTCGTCTCGCGCTGAGCACGCGGCGGGGCTAGTGCCCGCCGTCGAGCGCCTTCAGCTCGCTGACCAGGGCGTTGGCCACGTCGCTGCCGTCGCCGTAGAGCATGCGCGTGTTGTCGGCGTAGAACAGCGCGTTCTCGATGCCGGCGAAGCCCGTGCCCTTGCCGCGCTTGATGACGATGGTGTTCTTCGAATCGACCACGTCGAGGATCGGCATGCCGTAGATGACCGAGCCGGGGTCGGTCTTCGCCACCGGGTTGACCACGTCGTTGGCACCGATCACCAGCGACACGTCGGTGTTCGCGAACTCCGGGTTGATGTCCTCCATGTCGACGATCAGCTCGTACGGCACGCCGGCTTCCGCCAGCAGCACGTTCATGTGCCCCGGCATGCGGCCTGCCACGGGGTGGATGGCGAACTTCACCTTGACCCCGCGCTCGATCAGCTTCTGCGCGAGCTCCCAGATCTTGTGCTGCGCCTGGGCCACGGCCATGCCGTAACCCGGCACGATCACCACGCGTTCGGCGAAGGCCATCATCGCGGCGACGTCGCCGGCCTCGATCGGCTTCTGCGCCCCGCTGATCGCGGCCGCCTCGCCCCCGCCGCCGAAATTGGAGAACAGCACGCTGCCGATCGAGCGGTTCATCGCCTTGGCCATCAACCGCGTCAGCAGCATGCCGGCGGCACCGACCATCATGCCGGCGATGATCAGCGCCTCGTTGCCGAGCACGTAGCCCTCGAACGCCACCGCGAGCCCGGTGAACGCGTTGTAGAGCGAGATCACCACCGGCATGTCGGCGCCACCGATGGGCAGCGTCATCAGCACGCCCAGCGCCAGCGCGACCACGAAGAACGCCACGATCGCCGGAACGCCCAGCGAGTACATCGCGAGGCCGCCGAGCACGAGCGCCGCGGCGAACACCAGGGCGTTGAACGCCTGCTGCCCGCGGAAGGTGTAGCGCCTGTCCATGCGCCCGTCGAGCTTGGCCCATGCGATCACCGACCCCGAGAGCGCGACCGCGCCGATCAGCGCGCCGAGCACCGCGAGCACCAGCGTCACTCCACCCGGCGCGGCGCCCGCCGCAGACCAGCGCAGCAGTTCCACCGCGCCGATCGCCGCTGCCGAGCCGCCACCGAGCCCGTTGTAGAGCGCCACCATCTGCGGCATGTCGGTGATCGCGACCTTCTTGCCGGAGATCCACGCCGCGGCCGTGCCGATGGCGATGGCCACGAGCATCAGCGCGATGTTGTCGAGGCCCGGGAGGAAGAACGTGGCGATGGTGGCGATGAGCATGCCGGCACCGGCCCAGCGGATGCCGCTGCGCGCGGTCATCGGCGAAGCCATGCGCTGCAGGCCGAGCAGGAACAGGGTGGCGGCGACCAGGTAGCTGGCCTTGATGACCAGGGTCAGCAGTTCGACGCCGCTCATGCGCCGCCCGCCTTCACCGTCTCCGCCTTCGACCCGGCCTGCCCGGGCTTGCCGGCGCCCGGCTTGCGGCTCGACTTGAACATGTCGAGCATGCGCTCGGTGACCACGTAGCCGCCTGCGGCGTTGCCGGCGCCCATGAGCACCGCGACGAAGCCGATCGCCTTCTCGAGCGTGGTGTCGGCGTGGCCCAGCACCACCATCGCGCCGATCAGCACGATGCCGTGGATGAAGTTGGAGCCCGACATCAGCGGCGTGTGCAGGATCACCGGCACCCGCGAAATGATCACGTGGCCGGCGATCGCCGCCAGCATGAAGATGTACAAGGCCACGAAACCGTCGATCATGCGCCTGCTCCCCGGGTGTCTCGCTGGATCATAACCGGGGTGGCCGCTGTCAACCGCGGGCGCCGGCGCGCGTTGACCCTGCACTTCCCCCCGGCACGCGCGATGGATGGCAACAGGATCCCACCGCTCCACGGCGACACCCTCGCTATGCTGCCCGGCATGAGCGATGCATCCGACGGGCCGTCCGCCGCGTCCACCGCCCCGGCGGCGGACGTGCCGGCCACGCTGCCGGCGTTCCTGGACGGCATCGCCGCGCGCGCCTTCCGCTTCGCCGAAGCCGGCCTGCGCCACCGCGACGACGCCATGGACGCGGTGCAGGACGCGATGGTGAGGATGCTCGGCTACGGCGACCGCCCGCCGGCCGAGTGGACGCCGCTGTTCTGGACCATCCTGCGCAGCCGGATCGTCGACACCCAGCGCCGGCGGACGTTCCGCCTCGGATGGATGTTGCCCACCGATGCCCAGACGCAACCCGAAACGATCGAGTGGGCCGACGCCGCGCCCGGCCCGTCGCGCGCGCACGACAGCCGCGAGGCGTACGCGCGGCTGGTCGCGGCCCTGCGCGAGCTCCCGCGGCGCCAGCGCGAGGCGTTCTCGCTGCGGGTGCTGGAAGAGCTGGACGTGGCGACCACCGCGGCGGTGATGGGCTGCAGCGAGGGCTCGGTGAAGACGCACCTGTCGCGTGCCCGCGACGCATTGACGAAACGACTGGAGGAATTCCGATGACCATCGACCTCGACGCCGGGGAGCGGATCGACCGGCGCGCACGCGCGCTGCACGCCGAGGCCCTCGCGCAGGTGCAGGGCCGGACGCTGCTGCAGTTGCAGGCGCGCCGCACCCGCGCCGGACATGCCGTTGCGCGACCGCGGAATCTTGCCTGGGGCCTGGGCGCTGCCCTCGCGGCCATGTTCGCCATCGCCGTGGGTCTGCGGCCTGGCGCGCAGGTGACCGCGCCCCCGACCACCGCGGTCGCGGCGGCGGACCCGGCGGTGGCCGCCGGCGAGGCCGGGGCCACGGACGGCCTGCAGGATGCCTTCCTCGCGCTCGAAGAAGACCCCGATCTCTACCTCTGGCTGGCGTCGGCCGACGCGCAGCCGCTGGCCATGGAGTAATTCCCGATGCGCCTGACCCTCGTCCTGTATCCACTCCTGCTCGGCATCGCGCTGGCAGCCCCTGCCAGGGCGCAGACGGCGGATGCCGCGCCCGCACTTCCCGAGTGGGAGCGCCTCGCGCCCGCCCAGCGCGAGGCGCTGGTGGCGCCGCTGCGCGAGCGCTGGGACGCGAATCCGGACCAGCGTGCACGCATGCTCGAACGTGCCGAGCGCTGGCGGGCGATGACGCCCCGCGAGCGCGAGCGCGCGCGCCATGGCGTCAAGCGCTGGCAGCACATGAGCCCCGAGAAGCGCGAACAGATGCGTGCGCTCTATGGCCGGCTGCGCACGCTGCCCGACGCGGAGCGGCAGGCGCTGCGCGAACGCTGGAAGGCGATGGACCCGGAGCAGCGCCGCCGCTGGGTGGATGCCAATCCGCCGCCCGCCGATGCGGCGCCTGCGCGCGGGAGGCCGTGAGCGGGGCGGCGGGCGGGTACTGCGCGGCTCAGGCCGCGGCGGCGGCCCGGTCCGGCCACACGGTCTTCGCCAGGAGTTCGTCGTCCCAGTCGAAGGCGAGCGCGCCGTCGCGCAACAGCAGCGAGACGAAATTGAACACGTTGCGGGCGTACATCTCGCTCGCGTGCAGCGCGCCGCTGCTGGCGAGGTTGAGTGGCCCGGCAATGACCACGCCGCCGTGCTCGATGGTCTCGCCCGGCCGCGTGAGTTCGCAGTTGCCGCCGGTCTCGGCCGCCAGGTCGACGATCACGCTCCCCGGCTTCATGCCCGCGACCATGCCGGCGCTGATGATGCGCGGCGCGGGGCGGCCGGGCACCGCCGCGGTGCAGACGATGACGTCGATGCCGCGCAGGTGTTCGCCGAGCCGGCGCTGCTGTTCGGCGCGTTCGTCTTCGGTGAGCTGGCGCGCGTAGCCGCCTTCGCCGGCGGCGCTCACGCCCAGGTCGAGGAACTTCGCCCCGAGCGACTCGATCTGCTCGCGGGTCTCCGGGCGCACGTCGAAGCACTCCACCTGCGCTCCCAGGCGCCGCGCGGTCGCAACGGCCTGGAGGCCGGCGACGCCGGCGCCGACGATCAGCACCTTCGACGGCCGGATCGTGCCCGCCGCGGTGGTCAGCATCGGGAAGAATCGCGGCGCGAGCTGCGCGCCGATCAGCACCGCCTTGTAGCCGGCCATCCCGGCCTGCGAGCTGAGGATGTCCATGGCCTGCGCCCGGGTGGTGCGGGGCAGGCGCTCCAGCGGGAAGGCGACCAGGCCGCGGGCCTGGATCGCTTCCGCGCGCGCCGGATCCGCCAGCGGCTGGAGGCTTCCGACCAGGGTCGCCCCCGGCTTCAATCGCGCCAGCGCGTCGACCGCGGGCGGCTGCACGCAGAGAACGATGTCGGCGTCGGCGACCGCGTCCGCCGTGTCCTCCACCAGTGACGCGCCGGCCTCGGCATAGGCGTCGTCCGCGAACGACGCACCGCGGCCCAGTCCCCGCTGCACGGCCACCTCGGCGCCGAGCGCGACCAGCTTGCGGCAGGTTTCCGGCGTCAACGCGACGCGCCGCTCGCCGGGCACGGTTTCTCGGGCAACACCGATCTTCAATGCCATGGCGCACTCCGGCGGGTCGTCGGCGGCCATCCTAAGCGAATCGTCCGCGCCGGGTCTCCGCTAGCGGGCGGGCACGTCCAGCAACGTCGACAGCGCGGCCTGCACCGGCGACGGCACCGGGCGGAGCACCAGCGTGCCGGCGTCGATCGCGTCGTCGAGGGCGGCGGCATCGAGCACGCGCTGGCGCGCCCCCTGCCGGTTTACGAGCAGGTGCTGCCCGCTGAGCGGGCTGACCCATGCCACGCGCAGCCATTGCACCCCGTCGCCATCCCGCTGCATCAGCACCTGCCCCGGCGGCAGCCCCCGAGGCCCGGGTCCGGCCGGCGCCTGCGCCACCGGCGCCGCGGATTCCGCGGCGAGGGGCGTGAACGTTGCAACGGCCCGCCGCGCATCGGGCCTGGCCAGCTCGGCCACCAGTCCGGCCAGCAGCGCATTGGCCCCGGAGTCGTCGAGCCCGCACGCGACATAGCAGTCCCTGAGCGGCTGCTCGAGCGCGATGAGCCCGTCGGCCACCGCGTGCCCGCGTGCCTCCTCGGCCGCGGCGTCGATCGCCAGCATGGCGTCACCCACCGCCAGCGCCGCCTCGAACCGCGGCGAATCGGGCCCTTCGCGCAGCCACGCATGCACGAGCGACTGGCGCCACTGGTCGCCGAGGAAGCCGGCCACGGCCTCTAGCAGCCGGCGGCCCTGCGTGCGCGCGGCGAGTGCCGCGTCGGCGCAGGTGCGCGCCGCGTGCAGTCGCTCGCGCCCGAGGATGGACTGCCATGCGCGGCGCTCGGCGATCTCCGCCCTCCGGCGCAGTGGCTCGAGGCGGGAGGACAGCGTCGCCAGCGCCCGCTCGAAGGTACGGGCGTCGCCGTGGAAGTCGTTCGCGACGTCGTCGGCGACGGCGTCCGCCAGTGCGGCCAGCTCCGCATCCACGCCGCCCGCAGCGTCGTTGCCGTCCCAGAGCCCGACCAGTTCGTCCAGCACCGCAAGCGCGGGGTGCCCTGGCGCGTCGAACAGGCCGGGGTCCTGGAGCGCGAGACGCAGGTAGGGATAGGCGAGCCGCGCCAGGCGCGCGTCGGCCTGCGGCGAAAGAAGCACCTCCGAGCGCAGCAGGTCGAACAGCCGGCCGACGACGTCGATGGCGTCTTCCTGGACTGCCGCAAGCGTAGTCGTATCGGGACCCATGCCCAGACTGGCCGCGCCCTGGACCAGCGACGCCCGCAGATGGCGCAGGATGCTCGCCGGCGCCGGCTCCGGCCGGCGCGGTGTTTCGTTGCCCTGCAGCAGCGAGAGCACCGACAGGAATTCCTGTTCCGCGAGTTCCCGCCGCGGGCTGCCGGCCGCATCCACCGGGCTCCGGCGGAGGGCGCGCATGCGCTCGCGCAGCGCCTTGCCGCGGACAGCCTCGCGATCCTGCGCGATGGGCGCTTCGGCAGCGCCCCGCCAGGACGATTCCCGCGGCTGCAGTGCGTTGCCCGCGCCCCATCCGGCCTGCGGACCATGGCCGGCTTCGGCCGGCGGCGCCACCAGCAGCGTGTAGTCGTTCGCCCCGGACAGCGCATGGCCGGCTTCGGCGAGCTGGACGTTGATCCAGGCGTAGATGTCACCCAGCTGCTCGCCGCACAGACGCTCGTACTGGCGCAGCATCAGCTGGCGGAGGGCCGGGTCGCAATCCTCGACCGGGAACGTCGCCAGCGTGGCCTCCACCAGCACGCGGGGCGCGAACGGATTGGCCGGGCGGGAAGTTCCACCCATGCTGGCAGCGAGCGACCAGAGCCGGCTGTCGATGGTGTCGAGGACATCGGAGAAGCGCCGCTCCAGCGCTTCGATGACCGGCTGCCCGATCAGCTGCGCCTGCAGCTCGCCTTCGGACACCAGGCTGTAGCCGTCGAGCCTGGCACTCGCGGCAACGCCACGCGGCCACTGGGAAAAGGCCGCGTCCACGCGTTCCTGCCAGCGACGCTCGTAACGCACCGCGTCGCGGCGCAGGATGTCGAGGTTGGTGAGGGAGTCGTCCTGGCGGGCGCCGTCGTCGCCGCCCGCCTGCCGGCGCAGCTCCGCCTCCGCTGCAGCCTGCATGTCCACGACGATCGGCAGCGTACGCGCGATGAATGCACGGCGTAGTCCGTCGAAAAACTGCGAGGGCGGCGGTGCGGCGCCGCGCGCACTCCGGCCTGCGCCGGCGGAAGCGCCGGTGGGATGGGGGTTTTGCATTCGGCGGCGGGGCTGCGCGGATCGTCGAGGGAATCCACGATAGCGTAAGCGCAGCCGGGCCGGCTGCCGTCACGGCCCGTGCACGTACCCGCGTCCGGTTCAGGAGACGGCGACGACGGGCGGTTCCGCGGGCGCTGCCTCGTTCAGGTGTTGCCAGACCTGCTTCATGGCTTCGTCGAAGGGCGCATCCACCGAACGCACCACGGCCCGGCCATTGGCGACCAGTGCGGCCAGCTCCTCTGGCGACGCCACCAGCTTCCGGATGCCACGGCGATTGACGATGAGGAAGCGCCCGGTGAGCGGGCTGATCCACGCGATGCGCGCCGCCGACTCGTGGCCGGCGTCGTCCATCAGGCGCAGCCCCTGGCCGACGCGCAGCCGCCGCATGCGCGCAGCGACGGCTTCGTCGTAGTCGAGCGTGGCCTTGCCGCCGGCGAGGCGGAGCCCCGACAGCGTGGTCGGCGCCGCGGCCTCGGGCTCCTCGACGCCACCCTCGGGAAGGTGGACAGTGCGCGAGGTGTCGGGCGTGGCCAGTGCGGCGATAATCCGCGCCATCGCCTCGCGGGCGCCGGTGGCGTCCATGCCGCAGCTCGCGTAGCACTCGCCCAGGGGCACCTGCAACGCGAGGAGCTGGTCGGCCACGGCGCGCCCACGTGCCGCGGCGGCATCGGTGTCGACCTGGATCATGGCGTCGCCCAGGCCGATCGCCTCCCGGTGGCGCGGGCTGTCGGGTCCCTCGCGGAGCCAGGTCTGCGCCAGGTGGTGGCGCCAGTGCTGGTCGAGGAAACGCGCGACGGCGGCCGTCAGCCGGCGGTCGGCGAGGCGCGACGCCACCAGGCCGTCGGCGTCGCTGCGGGCCTGCTGCAGGCGCTCGCGGCCGTGGATGGCTTCGGCCGCGCGCTTCTCCGCGAGTTCGGTGCGACGCCGCTGCTGTTCAAGCTGGTCGCGCAATTCGCTCGCGGCAAGCTCGAAGATCGCCTGGTCGTCCTCGTATTCCTCGACCACGCGGTCCACGGCCTGCTCCGCGCGCTCGAGGGTTTCCCGGTCCTGCGGCGTATCGCCGGCGTTGCCGTCGCAGGCCTCGGTGAGGACATCCAGCAACTGCCGCGCCGGATGGCTGCGGCGGTTGAACATGGAATCGTCGGTCAGCGCCACCTTCAGGTACGGCACCACCAGGCGGCCGTACATCGTGCGTGCGCGCTGCAGCAGTTCGTTGGCCTCGAACAGCGACTGGAACAGGATCCCGACCAGGTCGATCGCGTCTTCCTCGTCCGCGCTGAAGTGGGTGGCGTCCGGATCGAAGCCCATCTGCTTGACGCCGCCCAGGATCTCCTCGCGGATGACCCGCGACAATGCCCGCGCGTCGTCGGCGGCCAGCGCCTTGGCGAAGGCCGCGGTGTCGTCGCCCTGCAGGAGCTGGGCGACGTTGAGCAAATCTTCGGTCTTGAGCACGTGCGGCCCGGGCGCCGCATCGAGCGGGCCAATGCCGTTGGCGTCCTGCGCGCGCGCGTGGCGGCCGGACTCGCGCCAGTTGCGAAGCTGCTCGCGCACGACGTCGCGGTAGCGCGGCGGCCGCCCTTCCGCCAGCGCCTGCGCCGCCCGCCGCGCGCTCTCGGCAATGGAGGTGACCGACGCCTGCCCCTGTCCCGGCGCATGGCTGCCGCCGTCGCCGGCATATCCTGCCGCCCCACCGGCACCCTGCCCGCGGCCGTCGCTGTGCTCCACGACGCCGCCGTCGGGGACCCACAGCCCGTCATGCCCCGCAGCCTGCCCCGCGCCGGCGCTGCCGGCGTCCGGAGCACCCGGTGCACGCAACGGGACCGGGCGCCGCGGCGCCTCGCTGGGAAGCGTGTAGCCCAGGCCCGCAGCCTCGAGCATCGAGTTCAGCCGGGCGTAGAGCTCGCCCAGGATATGCGGCAGCCGCTTGTCGAACTGGTTGAACACCAGCGGACGCAGCCCGGGGGTCAGGTCGTCCGGGCCGAACAGGCCCACGAACGCCGCGACCGCGGCCTGCGGCCGCACCGGGACCGGCCGCCTGCCCTGCAGGCCGAGCGCCGCCGCGAGCGCCTGCAGCCGCTCCTCGAGCATCTCCAGGGGGTGCAGCAACTGGTGGTCGAGCAATTCGGCGGTCTGCTGCCCGGCGAGGTGGACCTCGAGCTCGCCCTCGGACATCAGGCTGAGTGCCTTGCTGCCTGGCGCTTCTTCCGCGCCTTCGCGCCAGCGCACGAATTCCTTCTCCAGCGCATCGCGGTAGCGGGTGGCCAGTTCCAGCGCGCGGTGGCTGAGCGCGGTGACCGCCATGCGGTCATCCTGGGCGGCGCTGTAGTCGTGGCCGGCAAGCGCCGCCAGCCGGACCTGCTCCTCGATCGACCCCCAGAACCCGGACAGCACGCCGCCCAACGCGGTGATGGCGTCGCGGCGGATGGCGTCGAACACGCGCGCAGGGTCGCGGATCGCGCCACGCGCGTCGTGCGAAGGCGTACCGGGGTCGTTTAGGTAGGTCATTCCGGGGGACAATGGCGGGGCACGAGGGCACCCATCGACAAGATCACCGAAAGGACATCAAACGTCTGTGACTGCAATCGCAAATAGACCGTCCGACCCCCTGGCGGCCCTCGACGGCCGCCGCTCCGTGCCCGCGAAGCAACTGCGCGCCCCGGGACCCGACGACGCCACGCTGCTGCGCATGCTGGCCTCCGCGGTGCGGGTGCCGGACCATGGCAAACGGGTGCCGTTCCGCTTCCTGCGCATCGCCGGCGACGATCGTCTCGCGATCGGCGAAGCGCTTGCCGGGCGCCTGCGGGAGCGCGAACCGGATGCGGGCGACGCTGCACTCGACAAGGAGCGCAGGCGCTTCGCGCATGCGCCGCTGGTGGTGGTGGTGGTCGCCGTGCTGGACGACGACGACGCCAGGATCCCGGCGCAGGAGCGCCTCCTGACCGCGGGCTGCGCCTGCTTCGCGCTGCTGCAGGCGGCGCAGGCAATGGGCTTCGGCGCCTCCTGGCTCACCGGCTGGCCGGCCTACGACCCGCAGGTGCTGCAGCTCCTCGGGCTGGGGCCGCAGGAGCGCGTCGCCGGCTTCATCCACATCGGCACGCCGGCGCTCGACGCGCCGGAGCGCGAGCGGCCGGACCCGGCATCGCTGCTGCGCGACTGGAGCCGGTGACGGCGCCTGCCCAGGCCGCGCCGGACGCGGGCGCCACCGGTGCCGGCGGCCGCCCCCGGCTGCCCGCCGTCTACCTGGTCGACGCCAGCCTGTACGTGTTCCGCGCCTGGCATTCCATGCCCGACGAGTTCCACGATGCCGAGGGCTGGCCCACCAACGCCGTGCACGGGTTCGCCCGCTTCCTGCTCGAGCTCCTGGAACGCGAGCGCCCCGCGCGGGTGGCGGTGGCGTTCGACGAGGCCCTGGACTCCTGCTTCCGCAACCAGGTGTACCCCGCCTACAAGGCCAACCGCGACCCGGCGCCGCAGGAACTCAAACGCCAGTTCGCGTACTGCAAGGCCTTCTGCTCGGCGCTGGGGCTGCCGGTGCTCGCGCATCGCCAGTACGAGGCCGACGACCTCATCGGCAGCGCCCTGCACCGGGTGCGCGGCGACGGCTATCGCGGCGTCATCGTATCGGCGGACAAGGATCTCTCGCAGCTGCTCGGCGAGGACGACGAACAGTGGGATTTCGCCCGCGGCCAGCGCTGGGGCCGGGGCGGAGTCAAGGCGCGCCTGGGGGTCGATGCCCACCAGATCGCGGACTTCCTGGCGCTGTCCGGCGATGCGGTCGACAACATCCCGGGGGTGCCCGGCATCGGTGCCAAGACCGCCGCGGTGCTGCTCGCGCACTTCGGCAGTCTCGACGCGATGCTGGCGCGCGTCGAGGAGATCGGGTTCCTGCGCTTTCGCGGCGCGGCACAGGCGGGCGCACGGCTCAAGCTGCACCAGGCGCAGGCCCTGCTCTGCCGGAGGCTGTCGACGATCGTGCTCGATGCGCCGCTGGAGGACGTCGAGCCGCCGTTCCTGCGCGGGGACGCCGACGCCACGACCCTTGCCGCGCTGAGCGAGGCGATGCGGTTCGGGCCAATGACGCGCCGGCGCATCCACGGCGTCGCGGGCCTCGAATTCGCCCCCGGCACCTGATGCGGCACCGCCGCGCGCACGGGCTCGGGTAGGATCACGCGATGGACGATGCGCGCGAAGTGCTCCACGAGGGGGAATGGCTGCGGCTGGTGAGGCGCGGCACCTGGGAATCGTGCGAGCGCACCCACGGCAAGGACGGCATGGCGGTGCTGGTGATCGCGGTGACGCCGCAGGACTGCGTGCTGTTCGTCGAGCAGTTCCGGGTGCCGGTCGGGGCGCGGACCATCGAGATGCCCGCAGGCCTGGTCGGCGACGAGATCAGCGACGACACCCTGGAATCCGCGGCGCGGCGCGAGTTGATCGAGGAGACCGGCTGGGCCGCAGACAGGGTGAAGCTGCTGCTGGTCGGCCCCACCACGTCGGGCATGAGCAACGAGCGCATCGCCTTCGTGCGCGCCACCGGCCTGGTGCGCGTCGGCGACGGCGGCGGGGTCGGCGGCGAGGACATCGTGGTCCACGAAGTCCCGCGGGCCAGCGCGCCGGCGTGGCTGATGGCCCGCTACGCCGAGGGCTACGAGCTCGACCTCAAGCTGTGGGCCGGCCTGTGGATGGTCGACCACGACCCTGACGGCTCCCCCGCCCGCTGAATCGCCTCAGGCGAAGCGGTCGGTGGCCCGCACCAGGGCGTCGACGTTCTCGGCCTCGAACGCCGAGTGTCCCGAGGTCGGCGTGATGGTGAACTCGGCCTTCGGCCACACCTGGTGCAGCTCCCATGCACTCTGCGCCGGGCACACGACGTCGTAGCGGCCCTGCACGATCACCCCGGGGATGTCGACGATGCGGTACGCGTCGCGCAGCAGCTGGTCCTCGGCCTCGAAGAAACCGCCGTTGACGAAGAAGTGGTTCTCGATGCGCGCGAACGCCAGCGCGAACGCCGCGTCCTCATGGCCGCTGACGAAGTCCTCGTCCACGCGCAGGAAGCTTGTCGCGCCTTCCCACACGCTCCACGCGCGCGCGGCCGCCAGCCGTGTCGCTTCGTCGTCCGAGGTGAGCCGGCGATGGAACGCGCCGATGAGGTCGCCACGTTCGGCTTCGGGGATGGCGCCGACGTAGTGCTGCCAGGCGTCCGGGAACATCCGCGACGCGCCCTCCTGGTAGAACCACTCGAGCTCCCAGCGCCGGAGCATGAAGATGCCCCGCAGCACCAGCTCGGTCACGCGCCGGGCGTGGCTCTCGGCATAGGCGAGTGCCAGGGTGGAACCCCAGGAGCCGCCGAAGACCTGCCAGGTATCGATGCCCAGGTGTTCGCGCAGCGCCTCGATGTCGGCGACGAGATGCCAGGTGGTGTTGTCGACAAGGTCCGCGTGCGGCGTCGAGCGGCCGGCGCCGCGCTGGTCGAACAGCACGATGCGATATTTCGACGGGTCGTGGAAGCGCCGCATCTTGGGGCTGGAACCGCCCCCGGGGCCGCCATGCAGCAGCACCACCGGCTTGCCATCCGGGTTGCCGCTCTGCTCGTAGTAGAGGGTGTGGCGGTCGTCGACCCGCAGCATGCCGGTGTCGAAGGGCTCGATCGGGGGATACAGGGTGCGCATCGGCGGTGTTCCGTGGAAGCAGGGGCCGAGTCTAGCCCGCGTCGCCGAGCCGCCCCAAGCTGACGCGGTCGCGGCCCTCGAGGTCCGGCACGGTCTGGACCTCGACGAACCCCGCGCGCGACAGCAGCGCACGCACCGCCCCGCCCTGGTCGTGTCCGTGCTCGAGCAACAGCCAGCCGCGGGGTTCCAGGTGGAGCGGCGCGGCGGCCACGATCCGGCGGATGTCGTCCAGGCCGTCGACGCCGGCCGCCAGTGCCGCCCGCGGCTCGTGTCGCAGGTCGCCCTGGCCCAGGTGCGGGTCGCCGTCGGCGATGTACGGTGGATTGCTGGCGACCAGGTCGAACCGCCGGCCGGCGAGCGCGCCGAACCAGTCTCCGGCATGGAAGGTGACATTGCCGATGCCGTGCACCGCCGCGTTTCGCCGGGCGACCGCCAGCGCCTCGTGACTGGCATCGGTCGCGGCCACCTGCGCCCGCGGCCGCTCGCGTGCGATCGCCAGCGCCACGGCGCCGGTGCCGGTGCCCAGATCGGCGACCCCGGACGGCGCCTGCCGGGGCAGCCGGGCGAGCGCCTGCTCGACCAGCACCTCCGTGTCCGGCCGAGGGATCAAGGTGGCCGGCGATACCTCCAGGTCGAGGGTCCAGAAGCCGCGACGCCCGGTGAGGTAGGCGACGGGCTCGCCGCTTGCGCGACGGTCCACCAGCGCCACGATGCGCGCATGGTCGCCCGGCGCCAGGTCGGCGTCGCCGTGGGCGAAGAGCCAGGCGGGCGGCCGCTGCAGGACGTGCGCGACCAGCAGGTCGGCGTCGACGGCACCCACGCGCACGCGCGCCGCGCGCATGACGGCATCGAGGCGACGTGTTCCGGGCGCTTCCATGCCGGCATGCTAGCGGCACCGCCGGCCACGGGCGACGCGGCAAAAAAGAAGGTGGCCGGAGCCACCTTCGGATTCCGCATGCGTGAGGGAGGGAGTCAGCACGCGGAAGCCATGGCCGAAATGCGGCCCGCAAGCTGTGCGCTGTCACCCAAGGGTTATGCTGCAAGCGGCCGCGGTTTGCAAGGCACTGGCGGGCACTTGCGGTGCATTCCGACGGCCGGGCGATCGCCCTATGCTGTCGGCATGGACTGCCAGGACACCGCGACCCGATGAGCCGGCGACTGCTGCTGGCGACGACAGTCCTCGGCGTCGCCGGCTGGTGGTTTTCGCCTGCTTCGCCTCGCGTGCCCGCCGTGGCCGGGACCGCGACCGGAGGCGCGCTCGAATGTCCGCCGCCACCGACGGTGGCACCCGGGGCGCCGCCGCTGCAGTCGGGCGTCCCCGACAGCGTGGGGCCCATCGCGCTGGCCTCGGCGACGCTGCACCCGCTCGCCGGCTTCAGCGTCGACGCCCGCATCCTGTCGCGCAGGGACTACCGCAGCGGCCGGGAGGCGGAGTTCTCGCCCACCGATCTCGCCCTCGGCTGGCAGAACATGCGCGACCACGCGGTGCTGTCGCGGCTCAGCATCTCGCAATCGTCGCGGTGGTACCGCTACCGCTGGCAGGACCAGCCCCCGCTGCCGCCCGACGAGATCGTCCGCAGCAGCGCGAACATGCACATGATCCCGGCCAACGCGGCCGCGGCGGCCGCCCTGGCGCGCGTCGACGCCGGCGACGACGTCCTCATCGATGGCTGGCTGGTGGAGGTGCGCGCCCGCGACGGCTGGCGCTGGCGCAGCTCCACCTCGCGCGCGGACACCGGAGATGGCGCCTGCGAGGTGGTGCTGGTTTGCTCGGTGAACCGCCGCGAGTGACGGCGCCGTCGCCGTTATCCCGGCGCGGTGGGCTCAGGAAAACACCGCCGGCGCCACGTGGACGCGGTTGCGGCCGCCGCGCTTTGCCGCGTAGAGCGCCTTGTCGGCGCGGTCGACCGCCTCCGGCGCGGTGCCCTCGTGGTGCAGGCGCGTCGCCACCCCCACGCTCACCGTCAGCGGCAACCGGCTGCCCTCCCACTCGAAGGCCATACGCTCGACCGCCGCGCGCAGCGCCTCGCCCACGACGCGCGCCGCGGCCCCCCCGCGCCCGGGCAGGACCGCGATGAATTCCTCGCCGCCATAGCGGCCGAGCAGGTCGCCATCCGACAGCGCCCCGCGCAGCGTCGCCGCGACCTCGCGCAGGCACTGGTCGCCGCAGGCATGGCCATGACGGTCGTTGATCGACTTGAAGTGGTCCATGTCCACGAACAGCACCGAAACCGGCTGCCCGTCGCGATCGGCATCGGCGAAGGTGCGTGCCAGCCACTGGTCCGTCGTGCGCCGGTTGAAGGTGCCGGTGAGGGCGTCGAGTTCGGCCGAGCGCCGGAGGTTGATCGCCGACAGCGCCTGTTCGATGTTGAGCAGGGCCAGACGCGCGAACTCGCCCGCGAGCGCGAGCTCTTCGGTGGAGAAGCCCTCGCCACCGGTGCGGTGCAGCAGCAGGACGCCCCACGCAGGGGCGCGTATCGGCAGTGGCACCACCGCCTCCATGGCCACCACGCTCTGCTGCGTGGGCACCGTGACCGGCTGCTGCAGCGGCATGCCGTTGGCCGCGTGGCGCTTGAGCGGCAGCAGCCGGCGCGCCGCGATGTCATCGACCGTGGGCTTCTGCGTCTGCGGCACCACCACGGTGATGTCCTGCCCCTGGAACCCGTAGGCCATGACCGTGGCGAACTCCACCGGCACCTGCGGCACCAGGTGGTCCAGCAACAGGCGGAACGCCGCCCATTCGACGTCGCCGGGCGGCAGCGCCCGAAGCTTGGTCTGCAGGGCGGTATTGAGGTCGGCACGCGCGGCTTCGCGACGCATGCGCTTTTCGGAATCCGCGCGCGCGAGCCGGTCGCGGTCGCGCTGGTTGCGGTATTCGCTGATGCGGCTGACCAGCCCGACCGCGAGCACGGACGCGGCGGCCACGAGCACCAGCTGGTAGCCGTAGCGCAGCCACACCGGGTCCAGCCAGCGCCCACGCGTCAGCACCTCGGTGACCAGGGCCGCGGTGAGCGTGAGCCCTGCCAGCACCGCCACCGGCAGCGCCATCTGCACCCGCCGGCGCACGCCATCGATGATCAGCGCCAGCCCGGCCAGTGCCGCCACGACCCAGGCCAGCGTCCCCAGTACCGGCAGCCACGCGTCCATGATCTCCAGGCGCAGCAGGCAGGCCGCCGCCATCGCCGACAGCGCCAGGCAGTAGCGGTCCACCCATGCCGCCAGTTGCGGCCGGACCCGGTGCGTCTGCGCGTAGCGCTGCAGCAACTGCAGGGTCAGTGCCACGAACAGCAGCCCGATCGCCCAGATGCCCTGCCCGCGCCAGACCGACAGCAGGCCGAAGAAGGGCAACTGGTAGAGGTGGCCGTTCTGTGCCGCGAGCAGCAGCATGGCGGCGGTGTTGGCGCCGAAGAACAGCAGGTAGATGCGATCGCGCGCGGCGCCGTACAGCGCCAGCGTGATGAGGGCAAGCGTGAACAGCGCCGCGTAGATGGCCGCGCTCATGGCCGCGCCTGCCTGCTCCACGCGCATCGCGGCGCTCTCCCGCACCACTTTCACCCGCAGCGCGCCGCGCATGGTGCCGCGGACCCGCAGCTCCAGGACCACATCGCCCGACAGCCCCGCCGGCAGCGGGAACTGGAACCCGGACGGCAGGATGCCCTCGTCGGCGGTGGGGGCGAAGAAGTCGCGCGCGCCGCTGCGCCAGCCGGAACCGGACAGCGCGATCGCATCGACCGGGGTCCGTCCGACCCAGACCACCCAGCGTCCATCGGCGCCGTCGTGCGGCAGCTGGAAGCGGATCCGGGCAGCATGCTCCCGCGCGCGACCGCCGCCCAGGAGCAGAGCCTGCGCGTCCGCGCCGATCCTCGAGGCATGACCGTCGGGTCCGGGCCGTGCTTCCAGCCTGACGGGGACCGCATGGTCGTCATGGCGCACGGCACCGCCCACCGAAGCGACGAACAGGCACAGCAGCAGCGCGAGTCCCGCGGCGAATGGCCACTCGCGGTGCGGCCGGTCGGGGCTGGTCATCATGGCCGGGAAACAGCGGCCCATGGGCCGCCCGGCGTGCCACCGGCCACGCACACGCCGTCCGGCGCGACGAGGCGCCGCCGCGGCAGTTGCGCCAGCCGCGGGCGCCCGCCGTGCATGTGGACTGCTGACAGCATTGGACCCCTCCCTGGGTCGACGTCACGCAACAATCGTGCCACTGACTGCCAACCAGCGTCACGCTTTGCGCGGCCGCGGCCGCCGCCGATCCCCCGGCCGCGCCCGTCGGTCCCGCGGCACTCCGCTAGACTGACCGGCTCGCCGTACGCCCGCCAGACGCAGCCATGACCCCAGCGACGCCACCGCCTGCCGCAGGCACCCCGCCCACGCCGGAGAAGCAGGACTTCATCCGCCAGATCGTGCGCGACGACGTCGCCAGCGGTCGCCATCGCGCGATCCGCACCCGGTTCCCGCCGGAACCCAACGGCTACCTGCACATCGGCCACGCCAAGGCGATCTGCCTGGACTTCGGCATCGCCGCCGAGTTCGGCGGCCGCTGCAACCTGCGCCTCGACGACACCAACCCGGCGAAGGAGGACCCGGAGTTCGTCCGTGCCATCCAGGACGACGTGCGTTGGCTGGGCTTCGAATGGGCCGAGCTGCGCCATGCCTCCGACTATTTCGAGGTGTTCTACCTGGCCGCCGAGAAGCTGATCCGCCAGGGCGACGCGTTCGTCTGCGACCTCTCCGCGGAGCAGGTGCGCGAGTACCGAGGCACCCTCACCGAGCCCGGCCGCCCGTCGCCGTTCCGCGACCGCGGCGTCGACGAGAACCTCGACCTGTTCCGGCGCATGCGCGCCGGCGAGTTCGCCGACGGCGCGCACACCCTGCGCGCGAAGATCGACATGGCCAGCGGCAACATCAACCTGCGCGACCCGGCGCTCTACCGGATCCGCAAGGTCGCGCACCAGAACACCGGCGATGCCTGGCCGATCTATCCCATGTACGACTTCGCGCATGCGCTGGGCGACGCCATCGAGGGCGTCACCCATTCGCTCTGCACGCTGGAGTTCGAGGACCACCGGCCCCTGTACGACTGGTGCGTGGACCGGGTCGACCTGGCCGGCTCGCCGGAGCTCCTGGCGCCGCTGCTGGCCCGCGGGCTGGCGAACGAAGCCGGCAAGCCGCGGCAGATCGAGTTCTCGCGGCTCAACATCAACTACACGGTGATGAGCAAGCGCAAGCTGGTCGCGCTGGTGGCCGACGGGCTCGTCGACGGCTGGGACGACCCGCGCATGCCCACGCTGCAGGGCCTGCGCCGGCGCGGCTACACCCCCGCCTCGCTGCGGCTGCTGGTGGACCGGGTCGGCATCAGCAAGCAGAACTCGGTCATCGACTACAGCGTGCTCGAAGGCTGCCTGCGTGACGACCTGGACTCCCGAGCGCCTCGGCGGATGGCGGTGCTCGAGCCGCTGAAGGTGGTGCTGTACAACCTGCCGGAGGGCCACGAGGAGTCGCTGCCGTTCCCGAACCACCCGAAGGACGAGGCTTTCGGCATGCGCCAGGTGCCGTTCTCGCGCACGTTGTGGATCGAGCGCGACGACTTCGCCGAAGTGCCGCCGAAGGGGTGGAAGCGCCTGGTGCCGGGTGGCGAGGTGCGCCTGCGCGGCGCCGGCATCCTCCGTTGCGACGAGGTGGTCAAGGACGCCGACGGCGCGGTGGTCGAACTGCGCTGCTGGCTCGATCCCGGGTCGCGCCCGGGCATGGAGGGCGCCAACCGCAAGGTGAAGGGCACGATCCACTGGGTGTCCGCCGCGCACGCGGTCGAGGCGGAGGTCCGGCTCTACGAGCGGCTGTTCTCGGTCGCCGACCCCGACGACGAAAGCGGAGGCCGGACCTACCGCGACCACATCGACCCCGCCTCCAAGCGCAGCCTGCACGCCTGGCTCGAACCGTCGGCTGCCGCGGTGGAGCCCGAGGCGCCGTTGCAGTTCGAGCGCCTGGGCTATTTCGTCGCCGACCGCCGCGAGCATCGCGCCGATGCACCGGTGTTCAACCGGAGCGTGACGCTGCGCGACACATTCGGCGCACGGGGTGGTGCGTGATGGAGCCGTTGCGCGCCGCCGCATCGGCCCCCTGTCCGCTGCGCAGGCGCATGGTGGGCGCGATGCGTGCCCTGGGGTTGACGGTGCTGCTGGCGGCCTGCGCCGCGCCGGGCACCGGGGCCCCGGCCGCGCTGCCGGCCGCGACCGTGGCCCCGGTGCCCGCTGACGACCCCGTCCGCAGCTGCCGCGTCGACGCCGACTGCGTGGTCAAGGATGTCGGCAGTTGCTGCGGCGTACGCCCGGCATGCGTCCATCGCGACAGCCGGCCCGACCCGGCCGCGGTCGCCGCCGCCTGCGCCCGCGACGGCATGGCCTCGACCTGCGGGTTCGTCGACGTCGTCGCCTGCAGCTGCGACGACGGCACCTGCCGCGACCAGGGCGCGGCCACCAGCGGATGGATCCGCGAGGCCATGGGGCCCGGGAGCGCCGGCTGATGCTGTACGCGCAGGTCCACCTGGTGCTGCCGGCCTGGGTGCACGACGCCGTGGACGCGATGCGCGCGTATCCGGGCGACGAAGCCAAGGTGGCGCTGGCGATCGAGCTGTCGCGGCGCAACGTGGAGGCCGGCACCGGCGGCCCGTTCGGTGCCGCGGTCTTCAACCGGGACGACCGGATCGTATCGGTCGGCGTCAACGTGGTGCTGCCGCAGAGCACGTCGCTCGCGCACGCCGAAGCGATGGCCTACATGCTCGCGCAGCAGCGCCTGCAGCGGCCGCGCCTCAACGAGGACGCCGACGGCGCGCGCGACGGCCGCTACGTGCTCGCCACCTCGGCGCAGCCCTGCTGCCAGTGCTTCGGCGCCACCGTGTGGGCGGGGATCGACCGCCTGCTGATCGGCGCGCGCGCCGAGGACGTCGAGGCATTGACCGAGTTCGACGAGGGTCCGCTGCCGGCGGACTGGGTCGGCGAACTCGGCCGCCGCGGCATCGAGGTGGTCCGTGACATCGCCCGCGACCAGGCGCGCGAGGTGCTGGCCGCCTACGGCGCCCGCGGTGGCCGCCGTTACTGACCCCGGCCAGGCGCCCGCCGGCGGCGGGCTGCTGTGCTACTGCCGCGCCGGGTTCGAACCGGAACTCGCCGCGGAACTGGCCGACCGCGCCGCGTCGGCCGGCATTGCCGGATACCCGCGCGCCGCGCGTGGCAGTGGCCACGTCGTGTTCATGGCCGAGGACGCCGCCGCACTGTCGCGGGCCCTGCCCTGGCGCTCGCTGGTGTTCGCCCGGCAGAAGCTCGTCCTGCTGGCCGAACTCCGTGCGATCGACCCGCGCGACCGGGTCACCCCGATTCTCGACGCACTGCGCGCGGCCGGCGCCCGCCGGTTCGGCGCGCTGCTCGTGGAGCACCCCGACAGCGACGACGCCAAGCCCCTCGCCGGGTTGGCGCGGGCCTTCGCCAACGCGCTGCGGCCCGCGATGCGCAAGGCGGGGCTGCTGTCGACGTCGGACGACCCCGCCGCGCCGCGCCTGCACGTCTGCTTCGTCGCCGGCGACCATCTCTTCGTCGCCACCGCCGACACCCGGGACAGCGCGCCCTGGTCGATGGGCGTGCCGCGCCTGCGCCTGCACCGCGACGCGCCGTCGCGCTCGGCACTGAAGCTGGACGAGGCGCTGATGACGCTGCTGGCCGACGACGAGCGCGCGCGGCTGCTGCGACCGGGCATGCGCGCCGCCGACCTCGGCGCCGCGCCCGGCGGCTGGACCTGGGTCCTGCTGCGGCATGGCCTGCACGTGAGCGCGATCGACAACGGGCCGCTGCGGCAGCACGTGCTCGACAGCGGCCTGGTCGAGCACGTCCGCGCCGACGGCTTCCGCTGGCAGCCGCGGCAGCCGCTGGACTGGATGGTGTGCGACATGGTCGAGCAGCCGCGGCGGGTGGCGTCGCGCATGGCCGACTGGTTCCGCGAAGGCTGGTGCACGCGGGCGATCTTCAACCTCAAGCTGCCGATGAAGAAGCGCTGGCACGAAACCCGCCTCTGCCTGGACGGCTTCGCGGCCGAGGCCGGACGGCCGGTCGCATTGCGCGCCCGCCAGCTCTACCACGACCGTGAAGAGATCACCGTCCTGGCGATGGCCGAGGCCTGAGCCTCAGGTCCCGGCGGCCCGGCGCCACAGGGTCGCCGCCAGCGGCGGCAGGCGTCCCGCCATTCCCAGCATCTGGCCGCGCAGCAGCGTGGGCAGCAGGGCGTCGTTGGAGAACAGGCGGTTGATGCCCTCGAACGCGGCCGCGGCGACCGCGTTCTCGCTGCGCTGCGACCGTGCCCAGCGTGCGAGGCGCTGCGGTGCGTCCCACGCCGCGCCGCGCGCACGCGCGTCCGCCACGCCCGACAGCAGCGCATCGACGTCGCGCAGCCCCAGGTTGACCCCCTGGCCCGCCAGTGGATGGACCACGTGCGCAGCGTCGCCCGCCAGCAGCACGCGGCCGCCGAGGTGGCTGCGCGCCAACTGGCGGCGCAGCGGGAACGCCACGCGGCGCGACCGTGGATCGACGCGCCCCAGACGGCCGCCAAACGCGCGGGTCAGGCGGTCGCCGAAGCCGGCGTCGTCCAACGCCAGCAGCGCCCCGGCCTCGGCGGCGGGCAGGCTCCACACGATCGAACTGCTGCCGTCGGCGCAGGGCAGGAAGGCGAGCGGGCCGCCAGGGAGGAAGCGCTGCCAGGCCGTCGCCTCGTGCGGCCGTTCCGTGGCCACGTAGGCGACCACGCCGGCCTGGCCGTAGTCGTGGCTGTCGACGTCGATGCCGGCCAGCCCGCGCAGGGTGGAGCCGGCGCCGTCGGCGGCGATGGCCACGCGCGCGGCGACGCGGCTGCCATCGTCCAGGCGCAGCTCGACGCCCTCGTCATCCTGGACCAGAGACTCCACCCGTGCCGGGCAGCGCACGTCCAGCCGGGAGGCCGCCACGGCCGTCCACAGCCGGTCCACCAGCAGGGCCTGCTCGAGGATCCAGCCGAGTTCGCGGCGGCCGAAGGCGTCGGCGTCGAAGACGAGTTCGCCACCGCCGCCGGCGTCCCAGACGCGCATGCGCCGGTACGGCTGCACCGCGTCGCTGGCCAGCACCGGATCCCAGGCGCCGAGCCGTCCGAGCAGGCGGGCGTTGTCGTGCGCGAAGGCGTACACGCGCAGGTCCGGCGCCGCGGGCGACCACGGCGTGGGCGGGGAGCCTTCCACCAGCACCACCTCCAGGCCCTGCTGCGCCAGGCCGGCGGCGCAGGCAGCCCCGACCACGCCGGCGCCCACGACCACGGCATCGGCGCGCCCGCGCCGCCTCATGCCGGGCCGCGGCACAGTGCCGGCACCTCGCCGCGGTAGCCCATGGCGCCCCCGACCAGTCGCGACTGCGCGACCCCGCCGTGGTCGAGGGCGAGCAGGCCGATGCTGCGCAATGCCGACGCGAATCCCGACGGGTTGGCGGTGAAGCCGGCGAGCCCCTCGCTGAAGGCGATGCTGCGGCGCCGGTCCTCGTCGCGCCGCGCGGCGTAGGCCGCCAGCAGCGCCGGATCGCCGGCGTCCGCGGGCGCGGCCTGCAGCATTTCGGCCAGGGTCATGGCGTCGCGCAGGCCGAGGTTGAAGCCCTGCGCCCCGACCGGGTGCAGCGTCTGGGCCGCGTTCCCGACCAGCACCGCGCGCGGCGCCACCGTCCTCGCCGCGATCCGCTGGACCGGGCGGTACATGCTGCGTTCGCCGACGGCCAGCAGGCGCCCCACCCGCCAGCCGAACGCGTCCTGCACCCGGGCGAGGAACGCCGCGTCACCGAGTGCCGCCACCGCGTCCGCGTCCGCCAGCGGCACCGCATGCACCAGCCCGTACTGGCGGTCGGCACGCGGGAGCAGCGCGGTGGGACCAGAATCGCCGAGCCGCTCGTACGCGGTGCCGTCGGGTGCACGCTGCGCGCGCACGCGCGCGACGAACAGCGCCTGGCCGAAGTCGCGGATGGTGCTGGCGATCCCCAGTGCCTCGCGCACCGCGCTCGACGTGCCGTCGGCGGCCACCAGCAGCCGCGCCCGCAGCGTGCGTTCGCCCGCGGCGTCGACGATGCGCACGCAGCGATGGCGGTCGGCAGGATCCATCGGTTCGAGTGCGTCGAAGCGCACCGGACGGTAATGGACGAGCCCCGTGAGCTCCCGGAGCCGCGTCTCCAGTGCCTGGCCGAAGTCGCGCGCGACCACCACCTGCCCGAACATCTCGCGCCCGTAGCGCGACGCCTCGAGCCGCAACCTGCCGAAGTCGCCGCGGCGGCTGGCGTGGATGCGTCGGATCGGCGACGCCGCCCCGCGCAGTTTCGCCATCACCCCGAGCGCCTCGAGGGCATGGACCGTGGCCTCGCCGAGACTCAGGTTGCGCTCGTCGAACACCGCCGGCAGCGCCCCCGCCGCGGCGTTCTCGACCAGGGCGACGTCGAGCCCGGCACGGTCGAGGGCGATCGCGAGGCTGGCGCCGACGAGCCCGCCGCCGACGACCAGCACGTCATGGACAGGCCCGGACGCGTGCAACGACGCGGTATCCCGGCGCGAGGGAGGCTCGGACATTGCGTTATGCTACCGGTTCTGCAGTTCCCAGACAGACGACGCATGACCCGACCCGACGCACGCACGCTGTTCGCCACAGGCCCGCTGGTGTTGGCCGCGATGATCGTCCTCGCGGCGATGAGCCGCCTGCTTCCGCATCCGCCCAACTTTTCGCCCCTGGCGGCGATCGCGCTGTTCGGCGGCGCCTGCTTCGCGTCGAAGCGCTGGGCCTTCCTGGTTCCACTGGCGGCGATGGTGGCGTCGGATCTGGTGCTCGGCGCGCTCCGCGGCGGCTCGTACATGGACTATTTCACGACCAGCGCCTACCTGCCCGGTCTCCTCGCCAACTACGCCTGCCTGGGCCTCACCGTCGCGATGGCGTTCGGCCTGCGCGGGAAGGCCAACGGCGGCCGCGTCCTCGGCTACGGCCTGGCCGCGTCGGCCCTGTTCTTCCTCGTCAGCAACCTGGCGGTCTGGCTGACGGCGCACGTCGTGCCCGGCCATCCGGCCTGCAATGCCGGCCTGGTGACGTGCTATGTGGCGGCATGGCCCTTCTTCAAGTGGACGGTGCTGGGCACCCTCGCCTATTCGGCGCTGCTGTTCGGCGGGTTCGCGCTGTTGCGCGGCCAGCTGCCGGCGCTCCGCGCACAGACGGTCTGACGACCAGCGGGCCGCGCTTCCATGGGCAACCGGCTCAGCAGGATCTACACCCGCACCGGCGACGACGGCAGCACCGGGCTGGGTGACGGCACCCGCACCGCCAAGGATTCCGCCCGCGTCCGCGCCTACGGCACGGTCGACGAAGCGAACAGCACCATCGGCCTGCTCCTGGCTGCCGACGTGCCGGCGCCGATGCGCGACCTGCTCACTGCGGTGCAGCACCAGCTGTTCGACCTCGGCGGCGAGCTCTGCATTCCCGGGCACGCCGCCATCGACGACGAGGACATCGCGCGCCTCGAGCAGCACCTCGACGCCTACAACGAGGCACTGCCGCCGCTGAAGGATTTCATCCTGCCCGGCGGCGGCGAGGCCGCCTCGCGCTGCCACATCGCCCGCACCGTGGTTCGCCGGGCCGAGCGCGAAGCGGTGACGCTGGCACGCGACGAGGCCGTGCGGCCGCAGGCGATCCGCTACCTCAACCGCCTGTCCGACCTGCTGTTCGTGCTCGCGCGCGTGCTCGCCCGCGACAGCGGCCACGGTGAAGTGCTGTGGCACAACGAGCGGCGTCGCCGCTGAACGGCCTGCGTCGCCCTGCTGCGCCTGGCGCGCGGCGGAGCGGCACGTGAAGCGCACGCCTCTCCCGGTCTATACCCACTCCGCCTGCCTCGGCCACGAACCTGGGCCAGGCCACCCCGAGCGCCCGGAACGCCTGGGCGCGGTGGTACAGGCGCTGGGCGACGGCCTGGGCGACGACCTCGACTGGCGCGAAGCGCCCCGCGCCACCCGCGGCCAGCTGCTGCGCGTGCATGCGCCGCGCCTTCTCGAGGCGGTGCTTGCGCCGGTGGAAGGCCACGCGATGCTGGATCCGGACACGGTGGTGTCGCCCGGTTCCGCGGAAGCGGCACTGCGCGCCGCGGGCGCCGCGGTCGCGGCCGTGGACTGCGTCCTGCTCGGGGAGGCGCCGGCCGCATTCTGTGCGGTGCGCCCGCCCGGCCACCACGCCACCGCGTCCGAGGCCATGGGGTTCTGCCTCTTCAACAACGTCGCCGTCGCGGCGGCACAGGCGCTCGAGCGCCACGGCCTCGCGCGGGTCAGCATCGTCGATTTCGACGTCCACCATGGCAACGGCACCCAGGCCATCTTCGAGGCCGATGCCCGCGTGCAGTACGTGAGCTCGCACCAGGTGCCGCTGTTCCCGGACTCCGGCAGCGGGCGCGAGCGCGGGGTGGGGAACATCTTCAACGCCGGGCTCGCGCCGGGCAGCGCCGGCGATGCGTTCCGCGCGCTCTGGCAGGACCGCCTGCTGCCGGCGATCGATGCCTTCGCGCCGAACCTGCTGCTGGTGTCGGCCGGGTTCGACGGCCACGCGCGCGACCCGCTCGCCGACCTCCGCCTGCAGGCCGGCGACTACGCCTGGCTCACCGCGCAGCTGCGCGTGCTGGCGGCGCGCCATTGCCGAGACCGGATGGTGTCGATGCTGGAAGGCGGGTACGACCTCGAGGCTCTGGCCGCGTGCAGCCTGGCCCACGTCGAGGCGCTGCTCGCACCCGACGAGGCAGGAGCCGGCCCGCACGCGCGGTGAACGCCTCCGGCGCTCGCATTGCCGCTGCCCGGGGGATGCGGCAAGCTAGCCGCCGCTTTCGCCGACGGATCCACGCGTGCGCCCCAGCCCCCGACTGCTTCCGTTGCCGCTCTGCATCGCCATGGCCCTGGCGCTGCACGCCACCCCGGCCGCGGCGGCCGATGACCCGGAGCCGGACTGGGGGCTGTGCCCGATCGAGGACGCCGTGCCGGTCTTCGCCGACGCGCAGGCGCCCGTCGGCAGCCCCGAAGCGCGCGCGGAGCAGCCCACCGACATCACCGGCGACACGTTGGCGGGCGTGGACGGCGAGAACCTGCAGTACAGCGGCAACGTCACCCTGCGCCGCGGCGACCAGTTCCTGGGCACCGACAGCCTGGAGTACGACAACGCCACCAGCACCTACGTCGCCAGTGGCCGCGTCCGCTACCAGGACTCGGGCATGCGGCTGGAGGCGGAACGCCTCGAGGGCGACCAGAGCGCCGATACCCACCGGGTCGAAAACGTCCGCTACCAGCTCACCGAGCGCCGCGGCAACGGCGGCGCCGAGCGCATCGAGATGAAGGGCGCCGTGGGCGCGCTCTACGGTTCCACCTATTCGACCTGCCCGCCCAGCGACCGCTGGTGGGAACTGCGTGCCCGCCGCATCGACATCGACAACGACGAAGGCATGGGCGTCGCCCGCGGGGCGGTGCTGCGGGTCGGCAAGGTACCGGTCCTGTACGTGCCGATCTTCGCCTTCCCGACCGACAGCCGGCGCAAGACCGGGCTGCTGTACCCCGCCATCGGACTGTCCAGCCGCAACGGCTTCGACTGGCGGCAGCCGATCTACCTCAACCTCGCGCCGAACTACGACATGACGCTCGAGCCGCGGTACATGAGCAACCGCGGCCTGCTGCTCGGGACGGAATTCCGCTACCTGCGCCCGGGCGGCAAGGGCACCTTGAACGTCGAAGTGCTGCCTTCGGACGGGCTGGCCGACGAGGAGCGGCAGGAGGAAATCGATCTCGGGATCCCGGAGGAGAACCGCCGCAGGGACGACCGCGGCATGTTCCGCTTCAACGGCATCCAGAACATCAACCGCGCCTGGCAGGCCCGCGCCAACCTGGCCTGGACCAGCGACCCCCGCTACGTCGAGGACTTCAGCAACAGCCTCTACGGGCAGACGAGCTATTCCATCCGCAGCGACATCGGGATCTACGGGCGCGGGCGCACGTGGGATGCCGGCGCGCAGGCCGACTACTGGCAGCTCGGCGACTACACGTTGAGGGAGTTCAACCTGCCCTACAACAGGATGCCCCGGCTGTACGCGAACTGGGAGCGGCCGGTCGGCCAGTGGTTCAGGGCCGGCGTCAACAGCGAGCTGACGCGCTTCGACCACATCGACGACACCGGCCGACGCCCCTCCGGTTCGCGTGTCGACCTGAAGCCCTACGTGTCGATGCCGCTGGAGGGCGCGAGCTGGTTCCTGCGACCCCAGGTCGCCTGGCGCTATACGGGCTACGACCTCAGCGACGAACTCGCGGAGCGGGCGGCGGCAGGCAGCGGCCTGCCCCTCGACGCGACACCGTCGCGCAGCCAGCCGATCTCCACCCTGGATGCAGGCCTCTTCTTCGACAGGCAGGCCCTGTTCCGCGGCGAGCGGTACCTGCATACGCTCGAACCGCGCCTGTTCTACCTGAATTCCCCGTACCGGGAGCAGGACAACCTGCCCCTGTTCGACACCCGCGAGATGACCTTCAGCTGGGGCCAACTGTTCCGCGACAACCGGTTCACCGGTGCCGACAGGCAGGCCGACGCCAACCAGCTGACGCTTGCGCTGACCACGCGCCTCATCAGCGAGGACGACGGGCGCGAGAAGCTTTCGGCAAGCATCGGCCAGATCCGCTATTTCGAGGACTCCAACGTAGGCCTCAACCCCAATTCGCCTCCGGTGGAGAAGGGCGAATCGGCATGGGTCGCCGATACCAGCTACGCGATCAATGACCGCTGGTCGGTCAGCACCACCTACCAGTGGGATCCGGCGTACCGCAGCGAGAACCTCGCCAGCCTGCGGACGCGCTACCTGATCGGCGACGACGGCATCGCCAACCTCTCGTACCGCTACCGTCGCAATCCCTCGACCCGCGATGACATCCTGAAGCAGGTCGATTTCTCGTTCCTGTATCCGATCAACGCCTCGTGGAGCATCGTCGGCCGGTACTACCATTCGCTGCTCGACCACCAGTTGCTCGAGGCCATCGCCGGCGTGCAGTGGGACAGCTGCTGCCTCGCCGTCAGGGTCGTGGGCAGGCGCTACCTGCGCGGGCGCCAGGTCGAGCCCGAGATGAACAATGCGGTGCAGGTCGAGATCGAGCTGAAGGGCCTGGGCTCGGCGGGCCCCGACACGCGGGACCGGCTGCGCCGTGCTATCCTCGGCTATTACCGCGAGGACCTCTACCTCGTGCCGCCGCCGGAAGTCCGCAGCGGCGATGGCGACACCCTCCCCGACGCGATCCCAGACGCGATTCCATGACGAAATCTCCCGTGTCCCTGCATTCCGTGCTGCTGGCGTCGCTGATCGCGGGGGCGCTGCTCCCGGGCGGGGCGCTGCATGCACAAGCCACCCAACCGCTGGACGGCATCGCGGCGGTGGTCGACGAGGATGTCATCCTCCGCAGCGAACTCGATCGTGCGGTGCAGAACATCCTCGCCCAGTACGCCAACCGCGCCGGACAGCTGCCGCCGCGCGACGTGCTCGAGCGGCAGGTCATGGAGCGCCTGGTCCTGGTCCGCCTGCAGACGGCCCGCGCCGCGCAGACCGGCGTGCGCGTGAGCGACCAGGAGGTCGACGCCGCGGTGTCCAGCATCGCCCAGCAGAACAACATCACCCCGGACCAGCTCCGCCAACAGATCGCCGCCGAGGGCAGTTCATTCACGGAGTTCCGCAATACCGTGCGCGACGAGCTGCTGATCCAGCGGCTCCGCCAGCGGTTCGCGCAGAGCCGGATCAGCGTCAGCGACAGCGAAGTCGATGCCGCCCTGGAGGCGCAGGCCAGCAACGCCCAGTTCCGGCTCGCGCACATCCTGGTGGGGGTGCCCCAGGGGGCGACGCCGGAGCAGATCGCGACGGCGCAGGCGAAGATCGATGGCGTCAAGGGCCTCCTGGACCGCGGCGAGCTGACATTCACCGCCGCTGCCGTGCGCTATTCCGACAGCCCGAACGCGCTGGAAGGCGGCGACCTCGGCTGGCGCAGCGCCGACGAGATCCCGACCGCCTTCGCCAGCGCCATCCGCACCATGCAGCCGGGCGACGTCATCGGCCCGTTGCGCGGCCCGAGCGGTTTCCAGCTGCTGCAGATGGTGGAGTCACGCGAGGGCACCGCCGGCGCCACCGCGTCCGTCACCCAGTACCAGGCGCGCCACATCCTGGTCCGCGGCGGCGAAGGCCCGGCCGATGCCGAGGCCAAGGCACGCATCGACACGCTGCGCGCACGCGCGGCCGGCGGCGCCGACTTCGAGGCGCTCGCGATGGAGCACTCGCAGGATGCCAGCAGCGCGGAGCGCGGCGGCGACCTCGGCTGGTTCACGCAGGACCAGTTCGGCCCGGAGTTCGGGGCGCAGGTCGCGGCCTTGCAGGACGGCGAAGTGTCGCCCGCGTTCAAGACCCAGGCCGGCTGGCACATCGTGCAGCGGGTCGGCACGCGCCAGGCCGAGGTCGGCGACGAGAACCGGCGCGCGCAGGTCCGCGAGACCATCGGCCAGCGCAAGCTGGAGGACGAGTGGAACCGCTACCTGCGTGAACTGCGCGGCGAGGCGTTCGTCGACGTCCGCACCGGCGCCGCCGCCGAGCCCGCCGACAGCGGCAGCTGACATGGGCCGCCCGCGGCTCGCGCTGGTCCCGGGCGAACCGGCCGGCGTCGGGCCCGAGCTCTGCAGGCTTGCCCTGCAGCGCGACTGGGATGCCGACCTCACCATCGTCGGCGACCGGCGCCTCTACCCCGCCGCCGGCGCGGCGGCATTCGTGGACATCCCGCACCCGCTGGCGACGGAACCCGGCCATCCGTCCGCGCACAACGCCGCGTCGGTGATCGCCGCGCTCCGTCATGCCGCCCGCGGTTGCCGCGACGGCACCTACGACGGCCTGGTCACCGGTCCCGTGCACAAGGCCACGATCAACGCCGGCGGCATCGCCTACACCGGCACCACCGAACTGCTCGCCGCGGACGCCGGCTGCGAGGTGGTGATGATGCTGGCCAACGACGTGCTGCGGGTGGCGCTGGCCACGACCCACCTGCCGTTGCGGCAGGTTGCCGACGCGCTGACGGCGGACGCACTGGAACGTACCCTGCGCATCCTCGATGCCGCGCTGCGTCGCGACTTCGGCATCGCGGAACCCGTGGTGGCGGTACTCGGCCTCAACCCGCACGCCGGCGAGGACGGGCACCTGGGCCGCGAGGAGATCGATCTCATCGCCCCGCTGCTGGCGCGCCTCCGCGACCAGGGGCTGCGCCTCGAAGGCCCGTTGCCGGCCGACACCGCGTTCCTGCCGCACCGCCTGGCGGGCGTCGATGCGGTCCTCGCCATGTACCACGACCAGGGGCTCCCGGTGCTCAAGTTCAGCGGCTTCGAACGTGCGGTGAACCTGACCCTGGGCTTGCCCTACCCGCGGGTCGCCGTCGACCACGGCACTGCGCTGGACCTCGCCGGCCGCGGCACCGCCGACCCGTCGAGCCTGTTCGCGGCCATCGAAACCTGCACGCGCCTGGCGCGGCTGCGCCGGGACGTGCAGGCGTGAGCCGCCACGGGGGCATGCGCCGCGATGCCGCCGGCTTCGCGACCCAGGCCAAGAAGCAGCTCGGGCAGCACTTCCTGCACGAGCGCGGCGTGGTCGACAGGATCCTGCTCGCGCTCGACCTGCAGCCTGGCGATCGCGTGGTCGAGATCGGACCCGGACAGGGCGCGCTCACGCTTCCGTTGCTGGACCGTCACGGCGAGGTGACCGCGGTGGAGTTCGACCGCGACCTGCTGGTCCCGCTCGCGGCAGCCGCGCGCGCGCGCGGCACGCTCCACCTCGTCCACGCCGACGTCCTCGCCGTCGACCTGTCGGCGCTCGCCGCCGGCGCTCCGCTGCGGCTGGTGGGCAACCTGCCCTACAACCTGTCGTCGCCCATCCTGTTCCACGCCCTCGATCACGCCGCCGCCATCCGCGACATGCACTTCATGCTGCAGAAGGAGGTCGTCGACCGCATGGCGGCGGGGCCCGGCAGCAAGGTGTATGGCCGGCTCAGCGTGATGCTGCAGGCTTACTGCCGCGTGACGGCGCTGTTCACGGTCGGCCCCGGTGCGTTCAGGCCACCGCCGAAAGTCGACTCCGCCGTGGTTCGCCTGGTGCCGCGCGCGCCCGACACCATCGGCATCCAGGCACCGGCGGTGTTCGCCAACGTCGTCCGCGCGGCGTTCGGCCAGCGTCGCAAGACCCTGCGCAACGCCTTGCAGGACTGCTGCGACGCGGCCACGATCTCCGCCGCCGGCATCGAGCCTGGCCTGCGCGCGGAACAGCTTGCCGTGGCGGATTTCATCCGCCTTGCCAACCGCGTGGCGACGCCATAGCCCACGCGTTCACGCCGCGCGACTAAACTGCGGCCATGGACGAGACATCCGACTACACGCTGGAAATCCAGATCGCGACGCGCTTCCTCGACGAGGAATCAGAGCCCGACGACGACCGCTACGTCTTCGCCTACACCATCCGCATCCGCAACCTGGGCAGGCTCGCCGCGCAGCTGGTGTCGCGACGCTGGGTGATCACCGACGCCAATGGCAAGGTGGAGGAAGTCCGCGGCGAGGGCGTGGTCGGCGAGCAGCCGCGGCTCGAGCCCGGCGAGCAGTTCACCTACACCTCGGGCGCGGTGCTGGAGACGGCGGTCGGGACCATGGAAGGCAGCTACGACATGGTCGGCGACGACGGCACCCACTTCGACGCGCCGATCCCGCCCTTCACCCTCTCCGTCCCGCGCACGCTCCACTGATGGCTGTCTGGGCGATCGGAGACCTGCAGGGCTGCTACGACCCGACGCGACGCCTGCTCGACCGCATCGGCTTCGATCCCGCGCGCGACCGCCTGTGGTTCTGCGGCGACCTGGTCAACCGCGGCGGTGAGTCGCTGGAGACGCTGCGGCTGGTGCATGCGCTGCGCGCGAACGCGGTGACCGTGCTCGGCAACCACGACCTGTCCCTGCTCGCGATCGGCGAACGCCGCGAGGAGGACCAGCGCAAGGTCAACGCGGACCTGCAGCGCGTGCTCTTCGCGGAAGACCGCGACGCACTGCTGGGCTGGCTGCGCACGCAGCCACTCGTGCACGTCGACCGCGAACTCGGCTGGATGATGGTGCACGCCGGGCTCGCGCCGAAGTGGACGACGGAGCAGGCGCAGGCGCATGCGCGCGAGGTCGAGGGGCATCTGCAGGGGCCGGATTTCCGCAAGCTGCTGAAGAACATGTATGGCGACCGGCCCATCTGGTCGTCCGGACTCGCCGGGCTCGACCGGATCCGCGCCCTGATCAACATCTTCACCCGCATGCGCTACTGCTCGCCGCGCGGCCGCATCGCGTTCGAGGAGAAGGGCGCGCCGGGCACCCAGCAGCCGGGCCTGTACCCGTGGTTCTCGGTCCCCGGCCGCGCCGAGCGCGACCTGAAGATCGCCTGCGGGCACTGGTCGTCGCTGGGGCTGTTCATCGGCAATGGCGTCCACGCCCTCGACACCGGCGCGGTGTGGGGCGGCCGGCTGACGGCGCTGCAGCTCGACAGCGAGGAGCTGCGCGTGGTGCAGGTCCCGGGGCGGGACGTGGCCGCCGGTCAGGCGCGGGCGTAGTCGACGAAGTCGAAGGCGTGCGCGTGCCGCGCATCGGCAGGATGGTGCTCGCGCGACAGTTCGCGCCACTGCGCGAAGTCGACCGGCGGGAAGAATGCATCCGCGCCCTCGACCTCGGTGTCGACCCAGGTCAGCAGCAGCGTGCGCGCCCACGGCAGCGCCAGCGCGAAGATGTCGCCCCCGCCGATCACCCAGAGCGGCCCCCCGTCCGCGTCCGCGAGCGCGCGGAGTTCCGCGGCCGAGGCGATCGTCTCCATGCCGGCGAACGGGGCGCGACCGCTGCGCGTCATGACCACGTTGCGCCGGCGCGGCAGCGCGCGCCCGAGCGATTCCGCGGTGCGCCGGCCCATCACCACGGTGCCGTCCAGGGTCAGCGCCTTGAACCGCCTGAGGTCATCCGGCAGGTGCCAGGGCAGCGCGTTGCCGCGTCCGATCGCGTGGCGCCGGTCCAGCGCGGCGAGCAGCGCGATGCCGTCCGCGGCCATGGGCTCAGACCGCCACCGGCGCCTTGATCGCCGGCAGCGGGTCGTACCCGTGGAAGCGGATGTCGTCGTAGCCGAACGCGAACAGGTCGTCGATGCCCGCGGCCAGTTCCAGCGTCGGCAGCGGGCGCGGCGCGCGCGCCAGCTGTTCGCGCGCCTGGTCGTAGTGGTTCGAATACAGGTGCGCATCACCCAGCGTATGCACGAAGTCGCCCACCCCGAGGCCGGTGGCCCGCGCGACCATGTGCGTCAGCAGGGCATAGCTCGCGATGTTGAACGGCACGCCGAGGAAGATGTCGCCGCTGCGCTGGTACAGCTGGCAGCTGAGCCGCCCGTCGGCCACGTAGAACTGGAACATGACGTGGCACGGCATCAGCGCCATGTCGGGCAGGTCGGCCACGTTCCAGGCGCTCACCACCAGCCGGCGCGAATCCGGGTTGCGCCGGATCTCGTCCACCACCCAGCGGATCTGGTCGATCTCGCGTCCGTCGGGCCCGGCCCAGCGCCGCCACTGCTTGCCGTAGACCGGGCCGAGCTCGCCGTCGGCATCGGCCCATTCGTCCCAGATCCCCACCTTGTTGTCCTTCAGGTAGCCGATGTTGGTCTCGCCCTTCAGGAACCACAGCAGCTCGTGCACGATCGAGCGCAGGTGCAGCTTCTTGGTGGTGACCAGCGGGAAACCCTCGCGCAGGTCGAACCGCATCTGCCATCCGAACACGCTGCGCGTGCCGGTGCCGGTGCGGTCGGCCTTCTCCGTGCCGTGCTCCAGCACGTGGCGCAGCAGGTCGAGGTACTGCTTCATCGCGTGGCACTCCCGGAGGCAGGGGGCGTCGGCGCGGGAACGCGCGGCTGCAGCAGCGGCGCCCGGCGCGAGCGCCAAAGCAGGAACAGGCCGAGTGCGATCAGCGGCAGGCTGAGCACCTGCCCCATGGTGAGCCAGCCGAACGCGAGGTAGCCGATCTGCACGTCGGGCGCGCGGACGAACTCGACCAGGAACCGGAACACCCCGTACAGCAGCGCGAACAGGCCCGACACCGCGTAACGGCGCCGCGGCGTCCGCGAGAACCACCACAGCACCGCGAACATCACCAACCCCTCGAGGAACGCCTGGTAGAGCTGGGACGGGTGGCGGGCGTACTCGTCGAGCAGACCCGCGTGGAAGCGCGCGCGCAGTGTCGCCACGTCCAGCGCCTGGAGCTCCGGCGGCAGGCTGCGCACGAACACCACCCCCCAGGGTTCGCCCGTCGGCTTGCCCCAGAGCTCGCCGCCGATCCAGTTGCCGATGCGGCCGAAGCCCAGGCCCGGCGGCACCCAGGGCGCGATGAAATCCATGACGTCGAAGAAGTGCTGGCCCTGCGCACGCGCCCACCACCACGTCGCCGCGAGCACGCCGAGCAGGCCGCCGTGGAAGCTCATGCCCCCGTCCCAGACCTTGAACAGCATCAGCGGGTCGGCGAGGAAATCGCCGAAGGCGTAGAAGAGCACGTAGCCGACGCGGCCACCGAGCACGACGCCTAGCATGCCGTAGAACATCAGGTCGCCGAAGCCCTCGACGTCGACGCCGGGGAGGCGGCCGGCGAGGATGCGCCGCCGGCCCAGCAGCCACGCGGCCAGGAACGCCAGCGCGTACATCAGCCCGTACCAGTGGACCGCCGGCTGGAACGTCCGCCCGAGGAGTTCGAAGGCGGGCGCCTGGAGCGCGATCGGGTCGATCAGGTGCAGGTAGGTCATGCGGTGCGGCGGGCCCCCGGTGCAGGCCCCCATTGTGCCCGAGCCGCCGGCAGGTACGGCGCCGGCGCCCGATGCCCGCCCACCATCAGGGCGCGACCTTGCGCAGCGCGCGCCGCTTGGCCCACAGGTTCAGGCCCTCCACCAGGCCGGAGAAGCCCATCGCCCCGTAGATGTAGCCGCGCGGGATGTGCAGCGCGAAGCCTTCCGCCATCAGGTACGCACCGATGAGGATGATGAAGGCCAGTGCCAGCATCTTGATGGTGGGGTTGTTGTCGATGAAATGGCCGAGCGGCTGCGCGGCCAGCAGCATCACGCCCACCGCGACCAGGATCGCGGCCACCATCACCGGAACATAGGCGCCGGCCATGCCGACCGCGGCGATCACCGAATCCAGCGAGAACACGATGTCGATCACCGCGATCTGCGCGATCACCATCGCGAACGAGGTGGCGGCCTTCCCCGCCGGGTCGCCGGCGTCGTGGTCGCCCATCACCAGCTCGCGGATCTCGAGGATGCCCTTCACCACCAGGAACACGCCGCCCAGGATCAGCACCAGGTCGCGCACCGAAATGCCTTGCCCGAACACCGTGAACAGGTCGCTGGTCAACCCCGCCAGCCAGGCGAGGGTCAGCAGCAGGCCGATGCGGGTGATGCACGCGACGGCGATGCCGAACTTGCGCGCGAACTCGCGGCGTTCGGCGGGCAGCTTGCTCACCGCGATCGAGATGAACACCAGGTTGTCGATGCCCAGCACGATCTCGATCGTGCTCAGGGTCACCAGGAGGATCCACACCTGCGGATCGGACAGCAGTTCCATCATCTCGACGACATCCTCGGGAAAGTCATGTGGCGCGCCCGGCGCAGGTCAGGGCAGGCGCGGCAGGAGCAGGGCGGCCCACACGAGGGCCACGTTGAGCATCGACAGCATCACCGCGGCCGAGCCCATGTCCTTGGCGCGGCCGGCCAGTTCGTGGAACCCGCCCTCGCGGTCGACCACCGCCTCGACGGCCGAATTCAGGAGCTCCACGGTCAATACCAGGAGGCAACTGCCGACCAGCAGCGCGCGCTCGACACCGTCCTGGCCGAGCCACCATCCGAGCGGCGCGGCGACGGCGAAGAGGTAGACCTCGAGCCGGAACGACGATTCATGCCGCCATGCCGCGCGCAGCCCCTGCAGCGACCACAGCGTCGCCTTCAGGATCCGCGCGGGGCGCCGCGGCAGGTTGCCGGTCTCGTCCGCCATCGCCGCGTCAGCGCGCCATCCGGCACGCGCGCCGGCGCGCGCCGGCGGCGCGGATGGGAACTGGATCGTTCGCTGCCGTCATGGGATCTTCAGGGCGCCGACCCGGGGGCCGCGGACCCGCCATTTTGCCACAGTGGCCGCCGCGCACCGGGCGCGCACGATGAACGCGGCCGGCACCCGCCCTGCGGCTTGACGCCCACCTGCGGCCCCGGGTGGCAGGCTGATCCCTCCTCCGGCAGGCGCCCCGTCCATGTCCAAGCACGCTGCTATCCTCGGCGCCATCCTCGTCGCCACCTCGGGAGCCGCCATGCACGCTGCCTTCGCCCAGTCCACGCCGCGTCCGGTGCAGCCGGCGGACGCCGGGCACGACGTGCTCCTCGCCGCTGCCACCGCGCCACTGGCCGAGGCTTTCGGCGGCGCGGCAACGGTGGACGTGGAGCGCCTCGACCGCATCGGCGACTGGGCCTTCCTGCTCGGCACCATGCGCGGCGCCGGCGGTGGCGCGCTGCCGGTGGAGGGCACCCGCTACGAGGCGCGCAGGGCCAGCGGCAGCATGTCCGACGTCTACGTGGCCCTGCTGAAGCGGGAGCCGGCCGGCGCCCCGCCGGCTGACAGCGGCGACGCCGACACCGCGGACGGGCACTGGGTGTTGCTGGAGCATGCGATCGGGCCCGGGGACGTGGCGTGGCTGGCGTGGCCGGAGCGCCACGCGGCGCCGCGGGCGCTGTTCGGGTTCTGACCGCGCAGGTGTCCGGCGCCGCGCTGCCCGACCCGGGTGCGGGAGGTGCCGGAAGTGAACAGGGGCGCCAATGGCGCCCCCCGCAACCCGCATCCCGGACCGCGGATCAGCCGCGCGGGGTGATGATCTCGTAGTTGCCCGACGCGCCGCCCCAGCTGACCTGCTGCGAGCCGTCCGGGTTGATGTTGTTGGAGCCGATGAAACGCGGCTGCCCGCCCTCGAACCCCGCGAAGAGCACCACGTGCGACTGGCCGTCGCGCTGCATCAGCACCACGTCGCCGGGGCGCGCGTCGCGCAGCGACACCGTGCTCCAGCCGTCGGAGCGGAGGTTGCTGGCGAGCTGGTCGACCGACGCACTGGCCTGGCTGGCGTCGATCAGTCCCGCCTTCTGCAGGCAGGCCGACACGAAGTTGGCGCAGTTGACGTTGTTGGGCACCCAGTCCGCCATCGGCAGGTCGTCGCTGTACTTCAGCTCGCCGGCATTGCGTCCGATGAACTGCTCGGCGATGGCGGCGGCATTGTTGCCGCCGACCCGGTTCGACGGCCCCACGCCCTCCACGCCCGTGGCACCGCCACCGCCACCGCCGCGGTTCACCGGGCCGCCGATGTCCAGCGTGTCGCCGGCGTAGATCAGGTCGGCGTCCCTGATCTGCGAATTGCGCGCCATCAAAGCGTCGACGCTGGTGCCGTAGCGCTGCGCGATCTCGGACAGGGTGTCGCCGCGGACGATGTTGTGGGTGCCAATCGCGGTCATGGGGCCGGCTCCGTTCGCGCCGCGGCGGCCCGCGGCAGGGCGGCGGCCGCATCGCGGGCGCCGGTTCGGGGCCCAGTGTCGAGGCGGGTCCGGCGCCCGGCAACCCGGGGCCGACCCTAGCCGGGTGCTACTCGCCGTCGCGGAAGATCGCGGTGCCGCGCGAGCCGTCCGGGCGCACCCAGCCGCGGTACATGCCCGAGGTGTTGAATGGCATCGCGATGTTGCCGTGGGCGTCGAGCGCGATCGCGCCACCGTCCCCGCCGTGCGCGGGCACGCGCCGCAGCAGCACCTCGTCGGCCGCGGCCTGCAGGGTGTCGCCGCGGTAGGCGACGCGGGCACAGATGTCGTGGGCCACGGCGTTGCGGATGAAGTATTCGCCCCAGCCGGTGCCGGACACGCCGCAGTGCTCGTCGGCCCAGGTCCCGGCACCGATCAGCGGCGAGTCGCCGACGCGCGACCACTTCTTGTTGGTCATGCCGCCGGTGGAGGTGGCGGCAGCGATGCGCCCCTGCGCGTCCAGCGCCACCGCGCCGACGGTCCCGAAGTACGCGCCCACGGTCGGCAGTTCGTCCAGCGCCTGGGCGTCGCGCTCCTGCGCGATCTCGAGCTGGCGGCGGCGCTCGTCGGTGTCGAACCAGGTGTTGGCGACGCGCGCGATGTCGTCCTGCTCGTCGGCGAACGCTTCGGCGCCGGCGCCGGCCAGCATCACGTGCGGCGAGCGCTCCATCACCGCGCGTGCGAGCAGGATCGGGTTGCGCACCGTGGTCACGCCGGCTACCGCGCCCGCGCCGCGGTCGTGGCCCTGCATCAGCGAGGCGTCGAGTTCGTGCCGGCCGTCGGCGTTGAACACCGCACCCCTGCCGGCGTTGAAACGCGGCGAGTCCTCGAGCACCAGCACCGCGGCGACCGCGGCGTCCAGCGCGCTGCCGCCCGCGGCGAGCACGCCATGGCCGGCATCGAGGGCGCGGTCGAGCTCGGCGCGGATCGCGCGCTCGTCGTCGGCGCCCAGGCTGGCGCGCTCGATGACTCCCGCGCCGCCGTGGATCACGAGGGCGACGGGATGGCGTGGCGTGTCTTCGGCGTGTGCGGTCATCGTGGCCATCAGCAGGAAGCAAAGGGCGAGCAGGCGCATGGGCGGCCTCCTTCGTCGAAGGCGACAGGATAGCGGCTCGGACGTGGACGCGCCGGCTGCCGCGCTCGCCCCACGGGCCGGCACGGCTACTGCTGGCGCAGGGCTTCGATCGGATCCAGCTGCGAGGCCTTCCGCGCGGGGTAGTAGCCGAAGAACAGCCCGGTGGCGACGGAGAAACCGGCCGCCAGCGCGATCACCTGCCCGTTCAGCGCCACCGGCAACTGCCCGAGCTTTCCCACCAGCAGCGCACCCGCGATGCCGATCACGATGCCCAGCGCGCCGCCCACGAGCGACAGCAGCATCGCCTCGGCGAGGAACTGGCGGCGCACGTCCGACGGCCCTGCCCCCACCGCCATCCGCAGCCCGATCTCGCGGATGCGCTCGGTCACCGATACCAGCATGATGTTCATGATCCCGATGCCGCCGACGATCAGCGAGATGGTCGCCACGGCGCCCAGCAGCAGCGACATCAGCCGCGTCGTCGCGGTGCGGGTGGCGACGATCTCGGAGATGTTGCGCACGTTGAAGTCGTCGTCCTCGCCGGGGCCGATGCCATGGCGCTGGCGCAGCAGGGCCTCCACCTCGCCCTGCACGTAGCCGAGGTCGCGGGCGTCGGCGACGGTCAGCGCGATCTGCATCACCGCGCCGGGCGGCAGGCCCATGGCGCCCATGAGCCGCCGGCGCGCCGTCTGCAGCGGGACCATCATCACGTCGTCCTGGTCCTGGCCGAAGCCGCCCTGGCCTTTCGGTTCCAGGGTACCGACGACCACGAACGGCACCCGCCCGAGCCGCACCGTCTGGCCGATGCCGCTGTCGTCGCCGAACAGCTCGCGGCGCACCGTCTCGCCCAGGATGACCTCCTTCGCCGCGCTGCCATAGTCCTGCGCGTCGAAGCCTTCGCCGGCGGCCAGGGTCCAGCCATTGATCTCGAAATAGTCCGGCTGCACGCCCTGCCAGTTGCCCGACCAGTTGTTCTCGGCCTGCACCACCTGGGTGCTGCCGCGGAGCGCGCCGGCGACGTACTGCACCTCGGGGACCTGGTCGCGGATGGCCTCGACGTCGTCCTCGTCGAGGGTGAAGAAGCTGCCCGAGCCCATGCGCACGCCTCCGCCGCCACGGCCGGCACCCGGGGAGATGTCGAGCCGTTGCGAGCCCAGCCCGGACACCAGCTTGTCGATCTCGGCCTGCGTCCCCTGCCCCACCGACACCATCACGATCACCGCGGCGATGCCGATGATGACGCCGAGCGAGGTGAGCGCGCTGCGCATCCAGTTGCCGCGCAGGGCGAAGACGGCGGTGCGCAGGATGTCCAGGAAGGTCATGGCGCGGCGCCCTCGCGCTCCTCGTGCAGCTCGCCATCGCGCATCACGAATACCCGGTCGGCATGCGCGGCGACCTCGGCGTCATGGGTGATCAGCACCACCGTGTGGTCGTCGTCGCGCAGGCGCTTGAACAGCGCCAGGATCTCCTCGCCGGTCTTCGAGTCGAGCGCGCCGGTCGGCTCGTCGGCCAGCAGGATCGGCGGCTGGTTGATCAGGGCGCGGGCGATCGCCACCCGCTGCTGCTGGCCGCCGGAAAGTTCGCTCGGCCGGTGGCCGACGCGCGCGCCGAGGCCGACCGCCTCCAGCGCAGCGCGGGCCCGCTGCTGGCGCTCGACATGCGGCACGCGCGCGTAGCCGAGCGGCATGGCAACGTTGTCCAGCGCGCTCATCCGCGGCAACAGGTTGAAGCCCTGGAACACGAATCCGATCTTGTCCCGGCGCAGCACCGCCAACCCTTCCGCATCGAGGGTCGAGACATCGATGCCGTCGCAGGCGTAGCGGCCGGAACTGGGCGTGTCGAGGCAGCCCACCAGGTTCATCAGCGTCGACTTGCCGGAGCCCGAGGGACCCATGATCGCCACGAAGTCGCCGCGGTCGATACGCAGGCTCACGTCCTTCAGCGCCACCACCTCGGCCTCGGTCCCGGCGGAATACACCTTGCCGAGGCCGTGGGTCTCGATCGCCGGCGCGCGTGCCACGCCCGTCATGGTGCCGCGCGCTCGCCGGTCACCACCAGGTCGCCTTCGGCGAGGTCGCCGGCGATCTCGGTGTCGCTGCCGTCACTCGCACCCACGCGCACCGAGACCGGCCGCGGCGTGCCGTCGACGAGCGCGTAGAGGGTGGTGCGCGTGGCACCGACCAGGGCGCCGAGCGTGGCATCCCACGCCTGGCGCTGGCGGGCGTCGAGCGTGTCGCGGAACGCGGCGAAATCCTGCTGGTAGCGCTGCAGCATGCGCTGGCGCATCTGCGGCGGGACGTTGCCGCCGCCCCCGGCATTGCGCGGGCCGCCACCACGGCCGCCGAACATGCCGCCACCGGGCGACGCGTCCCCGGGTGCCGCCTCCCGTGCCGCCTGGCGCGCCCGCACCTCCGCCACCGCCGCGTCGAAGGCCGCCTGCTGCGTGGCGTCCACGTCGAGCGTGGCCACCTTCCTCGCCAGCTCATCGACCACCGCGCCCGCACCGCGCGGCGGCGCGGACGCGGGCGCCGCCACCGCGGCGTCGGTGGGCTTGTAGCGCAACGCCGCATTCGACACCTTGAGCACGTCGTCGCGCCGGCTGACTTCGATCTCGGCGTTGACGGTGAGCCCGGGCAGCAGCGTGCCGTCGCTGTTGTCCACCGTCACCACCACCGGGTAGGTCACCACGTTGCTGGTGTTGGTCGCCGACAGCCGCACCTGTTCCACCGTGCCCCGGAACTGGCGGTCGGGAAACGCGTCGACGGTGAAGGCCACGCCCTGCCCGGCGCTCACCTGGCCGATGTCCGCCTCGTCGACGGCGAGCTCGATCTTCATCTGCCCGAGGTCCTCGGCGATGGTGAACAGCTCGGGGGCCTGCAGGCTGGCGGCGACGGTCTGGCCGGGCTCGATGGTGCGGGTGAGGACCACGCCATCGACCGGCGACCGGATCACCGTCCGGCCCAGGTTGATGCGCGTGGCCTCGGTGCTCGCCCCCTGCTGCGCGATCTGCGCGCGCGCCGAGGCGACCTGCGCCTGGGCCTGGTCGCGCGCGGCACGCGCGAGGTCGATGTCGCTGCGCGCCACCAGCTGCCGCGCGCCCAGGTCGGCCTTGCGGCGGTAGTCGAGTTCGGCATTGCGCAGCGACGCCTGCGCCTGGCGCAGCGCGGCTTCCGCGGCAGCGACCTGGGCGTTGCCCTGTGCGATCTGCGCCTCGTACGTGCTCGGGTCGATGCGCGCGATCACCTGCCCTTGCTCGACGGGGTCGTTGAAGTCCACGAGCACCTCGGTGACCTGTCCGGACACCTGGCTGCCGATCACGACCGTCGAGATCGCGCTGAGCGTGCCGGTGGCCGAGATGGCGACGCGGATGTCGCCGCGCTCCACGGGCGTGGTGCGCCAGCGCGATTCACCGCTGTCCTCGCCGCGCTGGCTCCAGGCCCAGGCGGCGATCCCCGCGAACAGCACGACGGCGGCCACGATCGCGAGGCGGGGCAGCGCGCGCGGCGCGGTCCGGGGTCGTGTGCTCATGCGCGGGGGAGTTCCAGTCGGTGGCGGTCGACAGGCTAACGCGCCGGCACCGCCGCGGTTGACGCCGCCGCGACGCGGGTTCAGCCCAGCGCGGCGAACCGGTCGAAGTGGATGGTGGCGGTGGTGCCCGTGCCGGGTGCGCTCTGCAGCGCCACTGGCCAGCCGAAGCGGTCGCCGAGCCTGCGCACGATCGACAGCCCCATGCCCTTGCCGCTGGCAGCGAACTGGTCGGCCCGGTAGAACGGGTCGTACACGCGCTGGAGCGTGTCCGCGTCCATTCCGATCCCGGTGTCGTGGACGACCACCCGGTCGCGTTCCACGCGGACCTCGATCCGGCCTTCCTCGGTGAAGGTGCAGGCGTTGCTCAGCAGGTTGTCGAGCATCACCGTGAGCACGCGGGGCGCGGCGCGCAGGCGGGGCCGCGCGTTCTCCACCACCTCGAGCACCACCGGCTTGCCCTTGAGCAGCGGTCGCGCCTTGTCCACGGCCTCGTAGACCAGGTCGGCGACCTCGAAGTCCTCGACCTGCGGCGCGACCTCGCTTTCGCGCGCGAGGATCAGGAAGGCGTCGATCACCGCCTCCATGTCCTGCCCGGCGCGCTGGATCCGCTGCAAAGAGCGCTGCATGCGCTCAGGCGTTTCCGCATCGGAGCGCATCATGTCCGTGGCCACCCGGATCACGGTCAGCGGCGTGCGCAGCTCGTGGCTCGCGTCGCGGGTGAAGTCGCGCTCGCGCTGCACGAACTGCTGCGTGCGCAGCGCCAGGTCACGCAGCGCGCCACCGAGCTGTGCCACCTCCGTGCCCGCCTCCTGCGCCTCGGGCACCAGCGCGTCCACGTCGGGCGCCAGCGGATCCCACCGCGACACTTCGCGCGCGAGCCGGTTGACCGGCGTCACCAGCCGCTTGGAGCTGCGATAGCTGAGCCAGCTGACCGACACGATCGCGAGCAGCGCCAGCACCATCGACACCAGGTTGGTCCACCAGACCACGTTCTCGACCAGGCGGAAGGACATCCGCAGGTACAGGCGGCCTTCCGGCCGCTCGTCGACGAGCACCCGGTGCGCCCGGTCCGGCACTTCGACGTCGTGGATGCCCACGGGCAGGTGCCGGATCTCCACCGGCACCTGGTCGCCGGCCACACCCGCGGGCGCGAAGTAGCCGTTGACGGTGCTGGTCCGCGGCAGCGGGTGGTCGGGATCGCGCGCGTGCCCGGCCCACCAGCTCTCGGCCTCCAGCCGCATGCGCTCGGCGCCGAGCACGTTCTTCACCACCGCCCCGGCGAAATACAGGCCCAGGAACACGGCAAGGCTCGCCGTCACCGCTTGCAGGGTGAAGACGAGCCTGAGCTTCCGCGGGAGGCTCTTCGGCATCGGGCGCAGCCGCGGTCAGGCCGGCGGCTGCTCGATGTCGGCGATCCGGTAGCCCGCGCTCTGCACGGTGTGCAGCAGCGGCTTGTCGTACGGCTTGTCGATGGTCTTGCGCAGGTTGTAGAGATGGCTGCGCAGGGTGTCCGAGTCCGGCAGGCTGTTGCCCCAGATCTCGCGCTCGATCTCCTGGCGGTTCACCACGCGCGGCGACTCGCGCATGAGGATCGTCAGCAGCTTCAGGCCAATCGGCGACAGCTGCAGTTCCACGCCGCCGCGGGTGGCGCGCAGGCTGGCCGGATCGAGCACCAGGTCGGCGACCTTGAGCACCTCGGACCCGACCTGGCGGCGTTCGCGGCGGATCAGGGCCCGCAGGCGGGCTTCCAGTTCCTGGATCGCGAACGGCTTGGTGAGGTAGTCGTCGGCACCGACGCCGAGGCCGGTCAGCTTCTCGTCCAGCGTGTCGCGCGCGGTCAGCATCAGCACCGGCGTCGACTTGCGCGCTTCTTCACGCAGCCGCTTGCAGACTTCGATGCCGTCCAGGCGCGGCAGCATCAGGTCCAGCACCACCACGTCGTAACTGTTCTCCGACGCCAGCCGGTAGCCATCGAGGCCATCGGAGGCGTAATCGACCTCGAAGCCGCGGCCTTCGAGGTATTCGCCCACCATTTCAGAGATGTTGCGGTTGTCCTCGACGATCAGTACGAGGCCACCCGGTTCCTGCGATCCGCGCATGCTCACTTCGCTCCCATAGGCTGTCTTCAGCTTTGTGAAGGGTGCTATGGGCGTCGTGCAGGGTCCGTGAAGGCCGACCCCATGGCCATGCAGCGGCCTCGATCAGAAGCGGATGCGTCCGGTCAGGATGTCGCGGAACATCACCCAGTCGCCGAGGAACGAGTACACGGGGTGGCGGAAGGTGGCGGGGCGATTCTTCTCGAAGAAGAAGTGCCCCACCCACGCGAAGCCGTAGCCGCACACCAGCGCGGCCAGCAGCCACCAGGGGTTGCCGCGGGCGATGGCGAGCCCGGCCAGGACCAGCACGCCACAGCTGCCGATGAAGTGCAGGCGGCGCGAGACGCGGTTGCCGTGCTCGGCGAGGTAGTGCGGATAGAACTCGCGGAAACTCGAAAAGCGCGCCATCGCCGGCCCTCCCGGTGCTACGCCGCGCCGTCGCCGCGCGCGCGCTCGGCGGCCTTGGCGCGGTCCCAGTAGCGATCCTGCGCGTCCAGCGGCAGGTCGGCAAGGGCGACTCCATCGCCATCCGCCAGCGCCTCCATGGCGCGGAACCGGCGTTCGAACTTGGCGTTGGCGCGGCGCATGGCGGTGCCAACGTCGACGCGCGCATGGCGGGCCAGGTTGGCCGCCACGAACAGGAGGTCGCCGATCTCATCCTCGAGCCGCGCCCGCACCGCGGCATCGCCGGGCGCGCGCGCCGCGGCCTCGAACTCGGCCTGGACCTCCGCGGCCTCCTCGTGCAGCTTGGCGATCACCGGCGCCGGGCCCGGCCAGTCGAAGCCGACGGCGGCGGCGCGGTCCTGCAGCTTCGCCGCGCGCTGCCATTCCGGCATCCCGCGGGCGATCCCGGCGAGCGCGGAGCGATCTTCGACGCCGGCATCCGCGCGTTCGGCGCGCTTGATCTCGTTCCAGCTGCGCAGTGCGCCGGACGCGTCCACCGGCTCGTCGCCACCATCGGCGGCGAACACGTGCGGGTGGCGACGCACCATCTTGTCGTTGATCGCGGCGGCAACGTCGGCGAACGCGAACGCGCCCTGCTCCTCCGCCAGCCGGGCGTGGAAGACGACCTGCAGCAGCAGGTCGCCGAGTTCGTCGCGCAGCGCCGCCAGGTCGCCGCGGTCGATGGCGTCGGCGACTTCGTACGCTTCCTCGATCGTGTACGGCGCGATGGTGGCGAAGTCCTGCGCGAGATCCCAGGGACAGCCGCGCGCCGGGTCGCGCAGGCGCGCCATGATCGACAGCAGGCGCATCAGCCCGCCGGCGGGGTCGCCAGCGGTGGCATCGCCCGCGGCGGGAGGCGGGTCGCGGCCCTCAGTCATGCAGCCACGTCCGCCAGGGCAGCGCGGGGTCCGCCAGCGCGATGAAGTCGCCGTTGAGCAGGGTCTCGCGCTGGTTGTAGCGGAACGGCCGGCCGTCCGCGGCGAACACAGAGCCGCCCGCGGCCTCCAGGATCGCCTGGCCCGCGGCCGTGTCCCACTCGCAGGTCGGGCCGAAGCGCGGGTACACGTCCATGCCGCCCTCGGCGAGCATGCAGAACTTCAGCGACGAGCCCATGGACACCGGCTCCGTGCGGCCGATCCGGCCCATCAGGGCAGCCGTGCGCGGGTCGAGGTGGGACCGGCTGGCCGCCACCCGCAGGGCGCCCACCGCCCCGTGACGGGCCTGCAGTGGCACGTCCAGTTCGCCGTCCCGGCGCCAGGCGCCCAGGCCGCGCCCGCCATGCCAGACGGTGCCCCGCACCGGCGCCTGGATCACGCCGAACACCGCCTCGCCGCCCTCGACGAGGGCGATGTTGACCGTGAACTCGCCGTTGCGCTTCACGAACTCGCGGGTGCCGTCGAGCGGGTCGACGATCCACAGCCGCGGCCAGCCGCGGCGCACCGCGGGCGGGACCACCTCGCCCGCCTCCTCCGAAAGCACCGGGATCTCCGGCGTGAGGACCGCGAGCCCGGCGACGATGGCGCGGTGCGCGGCGAGGTCGGCCGCGGTCAGCGGGCTGGCATCGGCCTTGCGCGCGACATCGAAGTCGCCGGCGTACACGGCCAGGATCTCGGCGGCGGCGTCGCGCGCGATGGCGATGACGCCTTCGCGCAGCGCCTCATCGAGCGCCATGGTGCCGGAGCCAGTCACGGACGATGAAGATCGCGGCGATCGAGCGGCCCTCGGAGAAATCGTCCCGCAGGATCAGCTCGTGCAGCGCGTCGAGCTTCCACGGCACCACCTCGAGCTCTTCCGGCTCGTCCCCGGGCAGGCGCTCGGGGTACAGGTCGCGCGCCAGCACCAGGTGCGTCTGGTGGCTCATGTACGTGGGGGCCAGGCTCAGCGAACGCAGCACGCGGAGATCGCGCGCGCCGTACCCGGCCTCCTCCTTGAGCTCGCGGTCGGCAGCTTCCAGCGGCGTCTCGCCGGCATCGATGCGGCCCTTCACCAGCCCCAGCTCGTAGCGGTGCACCCCGGCGGCGTACTCGCGCACCAGCAGCACGGTGTCGTCGTCGAGCATCGGCACCACCGCCACCGCGCCGTGGCCACGCCCGTGCAGGCGCTCGTAGCGGCGACGCTCGCCGTTGGAGAACTCGAGGTCGAGCCGCTCCATCCGGTACGGGCCGGCGTCGTGCTCGGTGATGCCGTGGATGGTCGGCAGCCGCGGCGTCATCGCGCGCCGCCGAACGCGGCCGGCACGCGCCACCGCCCGGGGCCCATCCGGGCCCCGCACGCGGGGATAATGCGGGGATGACGAAGACCTCTCACGATGGCGCCATTCTAGCCGAGGGCGATGCCTGGCGGTCCCGGGACCTCGAGGTGCTGTGGCACCCGTGCACGCAGATGCGCGAACACCCCGACGTGCTGCCGCTGCTGGCAGTCGCGCGCGGCGATGGGGCCTGGCTGGTGGACCACGACGGCCACCGCACGCTGGACGCGATCAGCAGCTGGTGGACCAACCTGCACGGGCACGCCGAGCCGCGCATCGCCGAGGCGATCGCGCGCCAGGCGCGCACGCTGGAGCAGGTGATCCTGGCCGGGGCCACCCATCCGCCCGCGGTCGAGCTCGCCGAGCGCCTGCTGGCGATCGCGCCGCGGCAGGCCGGACGCACGCCGCTGGCCAAGGTGTTCTACGCCGACAACGGCTCCGCCGGGGTCGAGGTCGCGCTCAAGATGGCTTTCCACTGGTTCCGCAACCGCGGCGACGAGCCACGGCGGACGAAGTTCGTGGCGCTCGAGAACGGCTACCACGGCGAGACCATCGGCGCGCTGTCGGTCGGCGACATCCCGCTGTACCGGCGCACGTACGCGCCGCTGCTGATGGAGGCGCTGTTCGCGCCGTCGCCGGACGGCACCCTGGCGCGCGAGGGGCAGACCGCCGCCGGCCGCGCCGAGGACGCGGCCGACGCGCTGGCACGCCTGTTCGACGACCACCCGGGCGAGATCTGCGCGCTGATCCTGGAGCCGCGCGTGCAGTGCGCCGGCGGCATGCGCATGCACGACCCGCTGTTCCTGCGCCGCGCGCGCGAGCTGTGCGACGTGCACGGCGTGTTCCTGATCGCGGACGAGATCGCGGTCGGCTTCGGCCGTACCGGCTCCATGTTCGCCTGCGAGCAGGCGGGGATCATGCCCGACCTGATGTGCCTGTCGAAGGGGCTTACCGGCGGATTCCTGCCGCTGGCCGCGGTGCTCGCGACGCAGGACATCTACGACGGCTTCCTCGACGACTCGCGGGAGCGCGCGTTCCTGCACTCGCACAGCTACACCGGCAACCCGCTGGCGTGCGCGGCGGCGCTGGCGTCGCTGGACATCTTCGCCAGCGACGACGTGCTGGCCCGGAACCGGCGCACGGCGGCGCGCATGGCCGCCCTCGCCGCCCCGCTGGCCGCGCACCCGCATGTCGCCGAGGTGCGCCAGGCCGGCATGATCCTCGCGCTCGAGCTCGGACGCGATGGCGTCCGCGGCGCCGGCTTCGACGCCACCGCACGCGTGGGGCTTCGGGCGTACACCGCGGCGCTCGCGCGCGGCGTGCTGCTGCGCCCACTGGGCGACGTGCTGTACTGGATGCCGCCCTACTGCATCGACGACGCCCAGCTCGAGCTGCTGGCATCGGTCACCGCCGACGCGATCGACGAGGCGACCCGATGCGCGTGAACCGTGCCTTCGTCGACATGCCGCTGGTCCCGGGCACGCGCGTGGCGCTGCCCGAAGGCGCCGCGGCGCACCTGCTGCGGGTGCTGCGCCTCGGCACGGGCGACGCCTGCGTGCTGTTCAACGGCGACGGCCGCGACGTCGGTGCGCGGATCGTCGCCACTGACCGTCGCGGCGGCGAGGTCGAGCTGCTGGAGGCGCGCGCGGTCGACAACGAGCCACCGCTGCGCATCGTGCTGCTGCAGGGCATCGCCCGCGGCGAGAAGATGGACTGGATCCTGCAGAAAGCGACCGAACTGGGCGTGGCGGCGTTCATGCCTGCCACCAGCGACCGCAGCGAGGTGCGCCTGGACCCCGCGCGCGCGACCAGGCGCCATGCCCACTGGTGCAGCGTCGTGGTGGCCGCCTGCGAGCAGAGCGGACGCGCCCGGATACCTCCGGTGGCCGCCCCTGACGCGCTCGCCGGCGCGGTGGCGTCGCTGGCCCCGGGCGGCCTGCGGCTGCTCCTGGATCCGACGGCAGACGTGGGGGTCGGCGCTTTGCCGGCGCCCGCGCCCGACGGCGTGGTGGTGGCGATCGGGCCGGAAGGCGGCTGGTCGCCACGCGACCGCACGCGGCTCGCCGACGCCGGCTTCCGCGGCGTGCGCCTGGGGCCGCGCATCCTGCGCACCGAGACCGCCGGCATCGCCGCGATCGCGGCGCTGCAGGCGCGCTTCGGCGACCTCGGCGGCTGACCGGCGTCAGGCGGCGCTGGCGAGGACGCCGCGGACGGCGCCTTCGACGGCGCCGATGTCCGGGATGAACGCGGCGTCGTCGTTGAGCAGGACGCGTACCTGGACGCCGGGCGGCAGCGCACCCGGCCCGTCTTCGCCGAGGGCGCCGCCTGCGACCAGCCCCTGTCGCGACACCGTCACCAGGCGCGGGAAGCCCTGGGTCAGCAGCGCGAAGTGCGGCAACGCCGGGTCGCCGTCGAGCGCCTTGAGCACCAGCACCTTGCTGCCGAGGCCGCCGGCCTCGTCGGCGGCGGTGCCGCTGAAGCGGGCGAACGACACCAGCGGCACCTGCCAGCCGCGCCAGCGGATGCGGCCCAGCAACCACGAGGGAGCGTCCTCCACCGGTTCCGGATCGGCGTAGGACAGCACCTCGGCGATGGTGGCATTGGGCAGCAACAGGCGCGCGCCCGCCACCTGGATCAGGACGCCGCGGATGTCGTTGGCGGGGGTGTGCATTCTTCGTTCCTCAGGACGGCCAGCGCGCGGCCAGGCGTTCGGCGAGTTCCGCCGGCGTGCCGGCGGCACCGCCCTGCCCGATCAGCAGGCTGGCCGCGGTCGCGTCGTAGCAGCTGTCGGGCGACTGCGCAGCCACCAGCGCACCCTCGGCATGGTGGTTCATCGCCTGTGCCACCAGCGGCGCGCTGCTCCCGCTGAGGAACAGCATGGCGCTGTCCGACCCCGGCAGGGCCGCGTACAGCGCGTCCGGCGCGCCCGCGTCGTCGCTGAACACCAGGCGTGCCCGGTCACGGACGAGGCCGAGCGCCGGCGACAGGAAGTACACGGTCGACGGCTCGGCCACCTGTCCCGCCTCGGCCAGCGCCACGGGCAGCGTCGAGGCGCGCTCCATCTGCTTCACCAGGCGGTCGTAGCGGCCACCGTCGAGCTGCAGGCGCACCAGCACCGCGCGCGGGAAGCCCTCCGGCAGCGCGGCCAGCAACTGGCGCACCGCGTCGGGGCCACCGAGGCCGGCTTCGACCAGGACCGCACCGCGCAGCGGGCCGTGGCCGTAGCTGTCGGCGTCGGCAAGCTGCAGCCCGGAGACGCGCGCTTCGAGTGCGTCGAGGTCCACCTCGACGCGCTGGCCACCTGCCGGCACGGCCGCGATCGGCGCGTCGTCATCGACGAGCGACAGGGTCGCGCCCAGCGCGGACGCCGGTGGCGGATCGCCCAGCGGCTCCTCGCCCGGCGTCTCGTCCCGGCGCGCGCCGGAATCGAGCGCGACGGACAGCGCATCCGGATCCAGGTCCGCGAAATCGTTGTCCTGCAGCGGCGTGTCGGAGAAGCCGCCCGACGACGACCAGTCCATGTCTTCCGCGGCCAGGATGCCATCGGCGCTGATGCCGCCGACGACCGTCGTCGGCTCCTCCGGCTCGTCGTCGCCCGCGTCAAGCGTCAGCATGCCGTCGGCATCGACGACGATCTCGAAGCCCTCGTCGCGCGGCACGCTGCCGGCGAGTTCGGAGGCCTCGCCGGTGAACGGCGCGATGTCGAGGCCGTGCGCGTCGGCGCCCGGAGGCGGCAGCGGGCCGGGGGCCGGCTGCCAGTCGGTTTCGACCTCCCAGCCCGGCGGCAGCACGTCGTCGTGGCGGTTGAGCTTGGCGGCGAGGTGCCGCACCCAGCGGGCCGCGTCCCAGCCTTCGCGCTGCGCCGCGAGCTCCGCCTCGTCGAAGATCACCGTCATCGACGGGTCCGCGAGCAGCGACTCGAAGCGGTCGAGCGCGTCCTCCACCATCGGCTCGAGCGCGACCAGCACCGCGCTGGCCTTGGCCGCGCGCGCCTCGTCCAGCGTCGCCGAGGTCGGATCCGCGACCAGCGCGATGTCGGCACCCGCCTCGCGAAGTGCCGATTCCAGCCGCGTGCACGCCTCGCCCGGGCGTGCCAGCAGGATCACCCGCGTCGGCTCACTCATCGTCGCGGCCGGTCTTCAACAGCTCGTGGACGTTCCGCATCAGCTCGTTTTCCTGGTACGGCTTGCCGAGGTAGCGCTCGACGCCGAGTTCGAACGCGCGCTGGCGATGCTTCTCGCCGGTGCGCGAGGTGATCATCACGATCGGCACCTCGCGCAGCCGCGGGTCGGCCTTCATCTGCGTCGCGAGCTCGTAGCCATCCATGCGCGGCATCTCGATGTCCAGCAGCATCAGGTCGGGCACGCGGTCGGCCATGCGCTCCAGCGCATCGATGCCGTCCTTCGCGGTCGCGACCTCGAAGTTATGGCGCTCGAGCACGCGGCCGGTGACCTTGCGCATGGTCACCGAGTCGTCGACCACCATCACCAGCGGCACCGGACGCGGATCGATCGGCGCCACCGGCACCACGTCGCGCGGCGCGGCCACCTGGCGGCGCACCAGCGGCGCGACGTCGAGGATCACCACGACGCTGCCGTCGCCCATGATCGTGGCGCCGAATATGCCCGGCACCGACGCCACCTGCGGCCCCACCGGCTTCACCACGATCTCCCGGTTGCCGACGATCTGGTCGACGACCACCGCGGCGCGCAGCTCGCCCGAACGGATCAGGAGCACGGGCATCTGCAGCGCGCCTTCGGCACGCGCCGGCGGCTGGCCGACGAGGCTGCCGAGGTCGTGGACCGCGTAGTCCTCGCCGCCGTAGGCGTAGCTCGCCCCGGGCTTTTCGGCCTCGTCGCGGGCGATGCGGCCGACGCCTCGGACCGAGGCGATCGGGACCGCGAAGCTGGTCTCGCCGATGCGCACGAACACCGCCTGGGTGACCGCGAGCGTCTGCGGCAGGCGCAGCACGAAGTTGGTGCCTTCGCCACGCCGTGTCGCGATGTCGAGCGTGCCGCCGAGCTGGCGGACTTCGCTGGCGACCACGTCCATGCCGACGCCGCGGCCGGCCAGGCGGCTGACCTCGTCGACGGTCGAGAACCCCGGCTCGAAGATCAGCATGTCCAGGTCGCCGTCTGCGAGCACGGCATCCGGGCGCACGAGGCCGCGCTGTTCGCCGCGGCGGCGGATCGCCTCGCGGTCCAGACCGGCGCCGTCGTCACCGACCTCGAGCACCACTTCCGAGCCTTCGCGGCGGACCGCGATGCGCACGGTGCCTTCCTCGGCCTTGCCGGCGCCGCGACGGGCCTCCGGCGTTTCCAGCCCGTGCGCGACCGCGTTGCGCAGCATGTGCTCCAGGGGCGCGGTCATGCGCTCGAGCACGTTGCGGTCGAGCTCGCCCTGCGCGCCGTCCAGCTTGAGCTGGACCTGCTTGCCGGTGTCGCCGGCCGCCTGGCGGACCACGCGCCGCAGCCGTGGCACCAGCGCGTCGAACGGCACCATGCGCGTGCGCATGAGGCCTTCCTGCAGCTCCGAGCTCACGCGCGACTGCTGCAGCAGCAGGGTTTCGTACTGACGGGTCAGGTCGTCGAGCGTGCCCTGCAGGCTGGCCATGTCGGCCGCCGACTCGCCGAGACCGCGCGAGAGCTGCTGCAGGGTGGAGAACCGGTCGAGCTCGAGCGGATCGAACTTGCCATCGTTGCTGTCGCCCTCGCGCTGGTAGCGCGCGATGATCTGGGCCTCGGTCTCGATGTCCAGCCGTCGCAGCTGGTCGCGCAGACGCATGTTGGTCTGCTCCATCTCGCCCATGGCGCTGCGGAACGCGCCAAGCTGCTGCTCCAGCCGCGCACGGTAGATCGCGACCTCGCCGGCGTAGTTGACCAGGCGGTCGAGCAGGTCGGCGCGGATGCGCACCTGCTCCTGCGGGGCGCGCACGCCGACATCGTCGTCGTCGCCGGCCACGCCCTGGTCCATCGGCGCCGAGAGCGGCTTGAGCTCGACCGCCGGCTTGACCCGGGGCGCCGGCAGGCGCACGGGCGCGTCGGCCATGTCTTCGCGCGCAGGCCGTGCCTGGCCGCGGGCGCGGGCATCGAACTCGTCCACCAGCGCCTGCGAAGCGCCGATCGCGCGGCGCTCGCCGACGCGGGTGACCATGGCGTGCAGGCGGTCGAAGCCACGCTCCAGCAGCGGGATGCCGTCGAGCCCGAGCTCGCTGCGCTGTTCCACCACTGCCTCGAGCAGCGACTCCATCGCATGGCCCAGCTCGCCGATGGCCATGATGCCGGCCATCCGCGCGCCGCCCTTGATCGTGTGCAGATCGCGCTGCAGGCCGATCAGCGGCTCGCGCTCGCCCGGCGCATCGCGCAGTTGCGCCAGCACGCCATCAGAGTGGTCCAGCAGGTCCCCCGCTTCCTCGACGAAGATGTCGACGAGCTCGGGGTCCAGCCCGGTGAGGTCGAGCGGCTCGTCCGGATCCTCGCCCGAGGCCAGCGCCTGCGCGATGATCGCGCTGACGGCTGCCTCGTGTGCCGTGCCCGGCGCGTCGGCGGCATCGTCAACTGCGTCGGTGTCGGCTTCGTCGGCGTCCGCCGCCGCGATGGCTCCGGTGCTGCCGACGGCATCCACTTCGGCCGGCGCGTCGTTGCCGACGGCCTCCTGGCGTGCCTGCTCGGCGTATTCCGCCTCCAGTCGTGCGTATTCCGCCTCTTCCTCTGCCGCCAGCCGCTCGGCTTCCACGCGTTCGGCCTCGACGCGCTCTGCTTCCAGGCGTTCTGCTTCGAGGCGCTCGGCTTCGAGACGTTCAACCTCCACACGTTCGGCTTCGAGACGTTCAACCTCGAGACGCTCGGCTTCGACACGTTCTGCTTCGAGACGCTCGGCTTCGAGACGTTCAACCTCGACACGTTCGGCTTCGAGACGGTCTGCTTCGAGACGTTCGGCTTCGAGACGCTCGGCTTCGAGACGTTCTGCTTCGAGACGCTCGGCTTCGAGGCGTTCGGCCTGCGTCTGCTCGGTTTCCATCGCCTGTGCAGCAAGACGCTCCGCTTCGACCCGCTCGGCTTCGAGGCGGTCTGCCTCGATGCGCTCGGCGTCGAGACGTTCTGCTTCGAGACGTTCTGCTTCGAGACGTTCTGCTTCAAGGCGCTCGGCTTCAAGGCGCTCGGCCTCGAGCCGTTCGGCCTCGAGCCGTTCGGCTTCGACACGCTCGGCTTCGAGGCGCTCGGCTTCGACGCGCTCGGCTTCGACGCGCTCGGCTTCGACGCGCTCGGCTTCGACGCGCTCGGCTTCGACGCGCTCGGCTTCGATGCGCTCGGCTTCGATGCGCTCGGCTTCGATGCGCTCGGCTTCGACGCGCTCGGCTTCGACGCGCTCGGCTTCGACGCGCTCGGCTTCGACGCGCTCGGCTTCGACGCGCTCGGCTTCGACGCGCTCGGCTTCGACGCGTTCGGCTTCGACG
>JAYRUX010000015.1:31539-79541 GCA_041918855.1 Luteimonas sp. | reverse complement strand
CCTGCTTGTCGCAGACCACCCCACCCACCGCCTCACGCCCGATCATTCGCAGCGGTGCCCGTGCCGGAAGCACCAGCGGCACCGTCAGTACCGGCTGTTTGCTGGCCGAACTGGCGAATCCGCACGCGGTGCGTGCGGGGGGATAGGTGGGGGGTGCGGAAAGTGGGCCATGGATGGCCCACGGCCCTGAGTCAGGCCATGGATGGCCTGACCGAAGGGTGGAGCACCCCCCGCCTGTCCCCACGCTCCGGCCGAAGCTCGTGCATTCGCTTCGGCTTGGTCTTCGGCTTCGGCTTCCAGCTGGAGAGTCCGAGTCAGGGCGCGGTATCGACCAGGACCAGTTCGCTGTCTTCGAGGGCGGTGATGGTCAAGCTCGCCTCGTCGCGGATGGCGGCGCCGTCGCGGGCGTCGAGGCGCAGGCCGTTGACTTCGATCGCGCCGGTGGCGGGGACGAGGTAGCCGTGGCGGCGGGCGTCGGCGAAGGTGTAGACGGTGCTGTCGCCGGCCTTGAGCGTTGCGCCCAGCACCCGCGCGTCGGCACGGATCGGCAGCGCATCGCCATCACCCGGCGAACCACTCGCCAGCGCGACGAACCCGCCGGAGCGGTCCGACTTCGGGAACGGCTTCGCCCCCCACGCCGGGGCCTCGCCCTTGCGGTCGGGCAGGATCCAGATCTGGAAGATCCGCGTGGTCTCGCCTTCCAGGTTGTATTCGGCGTGCTGGATGCCGGAGCCCGCGCTCATCACCTGCACGTCGCCCGGGCCCGTACGGCCGCTGTTGCCGAGGCTGTCCTTGTGGCTGATGGCGCCCTCGCGCACGTAGGTGATGATCTCCATGTCCGCGTGCGAATGCGGCGGGAAGCCGGTGCGCGGCTGGATGGTGTCGTCGTTCCACACCCGCAGCGCACCCCAGCCCATGCGCTCGGGGTCGTGGTAGCTCGCGAACGAGAAGTGGTGCTTCGCGTCGAGCCAGCCGTGGTCGGCGCCGCCGAGGCTGGCGAAGGGGCGGTGCTGGATCATGTCGGACTCCTGGGAGCGATGGGAACCGGATGGATCGGGGCGCGCGCCTGTTTCCGAATGCCGGCACGGAGAACCCTGCGTTCCGCCGCCGGTGCTCAGGTCCCGAAATGCCCCAGGGGCGCGCCCGCCAGCAGGTGCAGGTGGAGCTGGTAGACGGTCTGCCCGCCATTGCGGTTGCAGTTGATGACCACGCGGTAGCCGTCTGCAGCCAGGCCCTCGGCCTTGGCGTACCGTGCCGCGGCCACGGCCAGGCGGCCGACGAGTTCCGGCTGCTCCTCCGGCACGTCGTTCAGGGTCGCCACCGTCGCCTTGGGCACGAACAGGACGTGCACCGGCGCCTGCGGCGCGATGTCGCGGAAGGCGATGACATGGTCGTCCTCGTGGACGATGTCGGCGGGAATTTCGCGGCGGATGATCTTGTGGAACAGGGTGTCGTCGGCCATGGCGCGTCCTCGGGGTCGGTCCGCGGCCATTGTAGGAGCGTCAGCCGGCGTACCAGCGCGCGAACGCGAGCCAGCCATCGCTGTGCGCGAGCGTCAGCGACAGCACGTGCACGACCACGAACATGCCCAGCAGCACCGGGAACGCGCGCCGGCCGCGGGGCTGCCTGCGCTCCAGGAACATCAGCGTGCCCAGGATCGCGTAGACGATGCCGTAGGTGATCCACTGCAGGTTCTGCACGCCCGGGGGCGGCAGCCAGAAGATCATGACGCGCACGATCGCCGGGTCCAGCATCACCAGCGCCGTGCCGGCCATGTAGCGCGCATGCAGCGCCGGCTCGCGCCGGTGCCACATCGCCAGCGCCCAGGCAGTGGCGAACATCCCGGCGCCGGTCAAGCCGAGGTAGAGCACGTAGGCCTGGAACGCGAACGCCTCCTCCGGCGCCGCCTGCAGCCGCTGGCGCGCGAACGCGAGCATGGTGACCACGATGGCCGGCACCAGCACCCACGACACCCGCCCCAGCCGCCGGTGCAACGCAAGCCGCCGCGAACGCACGAGCACCGGCTGCACCAGCAGCAGTGCGAACCAGGCCAGCATCAGCCCGGTGTGCAGGTGGGCCAGCGGGTCGGCCGTGCCCAGCCGCGAGAAGTACGGCGTCCAGAAGCCGAACACCCCGAGTGCGAGGATGGCGGCGACCCAGGGCCAGGAGCGGCTGCCCCAGGGGGCAGGGCGTGGCGTGGCGCGGCCGAGGGTGCTGGTCTGCATGGCGGATCTCCGGACTCGCGGAAGGAACGCGAACGGCGGGGATGAGCGGCCGTGGTGGACGCAGCGTCGGGCTCTTCGCATCGGAGGAGGACCTGCAGGGTGACTCCGCCGACTGGCCCCTGCGGGGCCTTTATGTCGGCTGCGCACCCCGCAGGCCCCCTCCTCACGAGACTGTTTTTGCTCTTCAAGAGCCCGGACCTTTCGGCGGGCGGGTGGTGTGTTCCGCAGCGGACATAAAGGCCCCGCAGGGGCCAGTCCGCGGAGGAATGCACCACCTGCCAGCCCGCGCAGGTCTCCGTCCGTCACCGCTTCCTGAAAAACTCGCGCCAAGCCGCTCCTGCAGGAGCTGGAAGGCTGGCTAGTGGAAGTCGCGGGAGGGGGTGTGGAGGCCGCCGAGGAGGCTGCTCATGTCCTCGAGGTCGCGGGCGATCAGGTGTTCGACGCCGTCGACGCGTTCCCAGCGGCCGCGCACCGCCAGCAGGCGCGCGCCGAGCAGGGCCTGGCGGCGGCGCATGGCGACGTGCGGCCAGACGATCACGTTGACCATGCCGTCCTCGTCCTCCAGCGTCACGAAGATGGTGCCGCTGGCGGTCTGCGGGCGCTGGCGCTGGGTGACGATGCCGGCGGCGTGCACGCTGCTGCCGTGGCGGCGGCCGTGCAGCTCGCGCGAGCCGAGCACGCGACGTGCGCGCAGCTGGTCGCGCAGCAGGGCCAGCGGATGCGCACCGAGGGTGAGGCCGGTGGCGCGGTAGTCCGACAGCATGTCCTGGCCCGCGCTGGGCGCCGGCAGCGCGATGGGATCCTCGTCGGGGCTGCCCGGCAGCAGCGGGCGCTGGCGCTCGATGCCGGCGACCAGCCAGCGCGCGTCGTGGCGGTGGCCGGCGAGCGTCTTCAGCGCGCCGGCCTCGGCCAGCACCCGGCGCGACTTCTCGTCGAGGTTCGCGCGCAGGCAGAGGTCGGCGACGTCGCGGAACGGCCGCTGCGCACGCGCGGTGACGATGGCCTTCGCCACCGCCTCCGACAGCCCGCGCACCTCGCGCAGGCCGAGGCGGATCGCCGGTTGTTCGTGGCCATCGACACCCGGACGATCCACCAGGGTGTTGTCCCAGTCGCTGTACACCACGTCGATCGGATGGAACTCGATGCCGGTGCGGCCACCGCGGCCGCGGCGCGCGTCCTGCACGATCTGGCTGGGCGAATAAAAGCCCATCGGCTGTGCGTTCAGCAGGCCGCAGGCGAACGCGGCCGGCTCGTGGCGCTTCAGCCAGCAGCTGACCAGCACCAGCTTGGCGAACGACGCGGCATGGCTCTGCGGAAACCCGTAGGAGCCGAAACCCTTGATCTGCTCGAAGATCTGTTCGATGAACTCGGGCGCGTAGCCCTTCTCCGTCATCTTCTCGCGGATGCGCAGGCGGTGCGGTTCCATGTCGCCGCCCGAGCGCCACGCCGCCATCGAACGCCGCAGCCTGTCGGCATCGCCCGGCGAATAGTCCGCGGCGTGCATCACCAGCTCCATCACCTGTTCCTGGAACAGCGGCACGCCGAGCGTGGGGCCGAGGATCTCCTCCATCGCCGCCGACGGATAGCTCACCGGTTCCTTGCCCATCCGGCGCGCGAGGTATGGATGCACCATGCCACCCTGGATCGGGCCCGGGCGCACGATGGCGACCTCGACCACGAGGTCGTAGAAGCATTTCGGTTTCAGCCGCGGCAGCATCGTCATCTGCGCGCGCGATTCGATCTGGAACACGCCGACGGTGTCGGCGGCCTGGATCATCGCGAAGGTCTCGGGGTCGTCGTTGGGCAGCGTGGCGATGTCGATGTCGTAACCGCGGTGCCGCGACACCAGCTCCACCGCCTTGCGGATGCAGGTGAGCATGCCCAGCGCCAGGCAGTCGACCTTGAGCAGCTTCATCGTCTCCAGGTCGTCCTTGTCCCACTGGATGATGGTGCGGTCGTCCATGGCCGCGTTCTCCACCGGCACCACCGTCGACAACGGCGCATCGGAGATCACGAAGCCGCCGACGTGCTGCGACAGGTGCCGCGGGTGGCCGTTGAGCGCCTCGGTCACCGCCATCACCCGCGCGACCAGCGGGTTGTCGACATCGAAGCCGGACTCGCGCAGGCGCTGGTCCATCGGCGTGTCGCCATTGCCCCAGCCGTAGCAGGTGGACAGCAGCGCCACCTGGTCCAGCGGCAGCCCGAAGGCCTTGGCCACGTCGCGCACCGCGCTCTTGCCGCGGTAGCGGATCACGGTGGCGGCGAGGGCGGCGCGGTCGCGGCCATACTTGGCGTAGACGTACTGCAGCACCTCCTCGCGGCGCTCGTGCTCGAAGTCGACGTCGATGTCGGGCGGCTCGTCGCGTTCTTCCGAAATGAAGCGCGCCATCAGCAGCCGGCTTTCGGCCGGGTTCACCGCGGTGATGCCCAGCGCGTAGCAGACCGCGGAGTTGGCCGCCGAGCCGCGGCCCTGGCACAGGATCCCGCGGTCGCGGGCGAAGCGCACGATGTCCTCGACGGTGAGGAAGAACGCCTCGTAGTTCTTCTTCGCGATCAGCGCGAGTTCGTCCTCCACCTGCGTGGCGACCTTCAGCGGCACGCCATCGGGCCAGCGCCGCTGCAGGCCGGCCAGCGTCAGCGCGCGCAGGTGGCTTGCCAGCGTCTCGCCCGGCGGCACCAGTTCGGCCGGGTATCGGTACTCGATCTGTTCGAGGGTGAAGCTGCAGCGCCGGGCAAGCTCCACCGCGGCCTGCAGCAGCGCGTGGCCGCCGTCGACCGAGGCATGGATGTTGCCCAGCGCGCGGCGCGTGCGCAGGTGGCGCTCGCCGTTGCGGAACAGGTGCGCGCCGCACTCGGCCAGCGGCAGGCCGTGGCGGATCGCGGTCATGGTGTCCTGCAGCACGCGCTGGCGGCGCTCGGCCATGTGCACGTCGCCGCTGGCGAGCGCCGGCAGGCCCAGTTGCCGCGACAGCGCGCGCAGGGTGTCGCAGCGCGCGGCATCGTCGACCTCGCGGTGCACCTCGATGGCGAGGAAGGCGCGGTCGCCGAACACCTCGCGCAGCCATGCACCCTCGCCTGCGTCGGGCTCGTGCGTGGGCAGCCACAGCGCGAAGAGACCGAGCCCCGCGTCGTGCGCGGCGTCCCCGCACAGGGCTTCGACATCGCCCCGCGACAGCCGGTAGCTGCCCTTGTCCGCGGCACGCCGCGCCCGGGTGATCAGCTCGCACAGCTGCGCATAGCCGGCCGCGGTCTCCACCAGCAGCACCATGCGCAGGCCGTCGTCGAGGCGGAACTCGCTGCCGACGACGAGCTTCAGCCCGGTCACGCGCGAAGCCTCGAATGCACGCACGATGCCGGCGAGCGAGCACTCGTCGGTGATCGCCAGGGCCTCGTAGCCGCAGCGCACCGCGCGCGTGAACAGCTCTTCCGCGCTCGACGCGCCGCGCAGGAACGAGAAGTCCGACAGGCAATGCAGTTCCGCGTATGCCGGCAGCGCGTCGTCGGCGTGCGCGGCAGGCGCGGCGCCCTCGAACAGGCCGCGCTGGCGCGACACGGCGTCGTCGTTGGCGGCGCCGCGCAGGCGCTCGGCCAACACCAGCGCACGCGGCGGCTGGCCGCCGGGCGCGTCGCGGCCGATCGCGTCCCAGGGGTCGTCCCAGCTCATCGCAGCCCGCGGGTCATCCCGTCACCGCAGGCGCGCCACCGTGGCCCGCCTGTGTTGCACGGGCGGCGCCCCGCTGCATGGCGGGCGCCGGCAACACTGGTGCCATACGGGCATCCACCACGCTCATTCCGTGCGCACCAGCCCGCAGTACAACCCCTCGATCGCGAAGTCGCTGCCCGGCGGCACCTCGATCGGGGCATAGTCCGGGTTGCGCGGCAGCAACCGCAGCCGCGTCGGCGTGCGCTCCAGGCGCTTGATGGTGATCTCGCCGTCGAGGCGCGCCACCACCACCTGGCCGTTGTGGGCGTCGCTGGCGCGCTGCACGGCGACCAGGTCGCCATCGAAGATGCCGTCGTCGCGCATCGAGTCGCCGCGCACGCGCAGCAGGTAATCCGGCTTGCTGGCGAACAGCGTGCGGTCCAGCAGCAGCATGCGCTCGACGCCGGCATCGGCTCCGATCGGCACGCCCGCCGCCACCCGGCCCAGCACCGGCAGCTCCAGGCGGTCGTCGCGCACCTTGAGCCGCGTGCCTGGCACCGTGCGCCGGCGGCCTGACCGCACCGGCGCGGCCTGCGTCATTCCCGGCACCAGCCGGATCCCCCGCGCCTGGTTCGGCCGCACCTCCAGGTAGCCCGCCTCCTGCAGCCGGCGCACGTGCTTGTGCGCCGCGCACGCCTGGCGGAAGCCGAAGGCATCGGCGATCTGCTGCAGCGTGGGCGGCGCACCCTCGGCCCCGGCGTGCGTCTGGATGAAGCCGAGGATGTCGCGCTGGCGCGGGGTGAGGTCGACGGTCATGGGTAAAAATGTATGTACCTTCGCCCGCCAAGGCAAGCGTTCGCTGGGCGGCACCCGCATTTTTTCCGGGAGAAGTGACTTTCGGCCTATTGCGGTAGTCGGGTGGTGTGGTACCTTACCAACACACCAAATCACTCACCCCGGAGTAGCGCCATGAACGTCCTCACCTCCCTGCTTTCCACCAGCCTGCTCACCACCAGCCCGTTCTCCACCGAGGTCCCGCGCCCGCAGAACCATGGCGCCGTGGTCGCGGCGGCAGCCCGCCCGGTGCGGCGCGAACGCGGCTTCGGCACCGGCTACGGCTCGAGCAGTGGCTACGCCGCCGCCGCGCCCTACGCCAGCGGCCGCGCCCCCGGCTACTTCCGCGTCAACTGAGCCCCGCGCAGCCACCCACCCCAGCGCGCAGGACCCAGGTCCGCCCGCACACCGGAGCACAACCAGAATGTTGAAGGCACTCGCGACACGCGCACCCCTGCTGCTGGCCGGCCTGCTGGCCACGGCGGCGGCATCGGCCGGAGGCATCGACGTGCAGCGCACGGGCTACACGCTGCAGGCCGAGCAGCACGGCGACGGCGCGACCACGGTCGTCTTCGAGTCCGGCTTCGGGCAGGGGCCCGCCGTGTGGCAGGAGGTGATCGCCGACCTTGGCGCCGACTGCCGCTGCATCGCGTACGGCCGTGCCGGCCTCGGCGCGTCCGGCACCGACGGCACGCCGAAGACGATCGAGGCGCACCTGCAGGACTTGGCCGCGGTGATGGATACGCTGGCGCCGGACCGCAAGGTGGTGCTGGTCGGCCACTCCTACGGCGGCCTGCTCGCCACGGAGTTCGCACGCGCCCACCCCGGGCGCCTGCAGGCGCTGGTGCTCGTGGACCCGGCCACGCTGCAGCAGCGGCACGCGTTCAAGGCCGCCGACCGCGACCGCGTCCTGGCCGACGACAAGGCGCTGCTGTCGATGCTGCCGCCCGCCATGGGCGCCGACTACGCCGCGCTCATCGCGCAGCTCGACAGCGCGGCCGCTGCATCCCCCGCCCCGATCCCCGACCTGCCGATGGCATTGCTGACCTCGACGCAGGTCGCGGACGAACCGTTCGTGTTCGAGGAAACCTCACAGGGCAAGGCGCTGTGGAAGGCCCAGCACGCCGCGCTGTTCGCCGGCGTCTCGCGCGGCACGCACCGCTATTTCGCCAGCGGGCACAACATCCACCGGGACGATCCGGGTGCGGTGGCGGATGCGATCCGGGCCATGGCCAGCGCAGCGGCCCGGCCCTGAGGCCACCTGGCCGCCACGCTCACCCGGCCGACGGCATCATCGGCCGTTTCGTGGCAAGGGAAGGACGGACATGCAGACCGCGCGGCGCACGCGCCCGAGCGGAACGGCCGGTGCGCGCCTGTGGAGCGCGCTTCGCGGAAGCCTTGTGGCCGCCGTGGCCATCTGGGGCGCGCTGGCGCTGTGGTTCCAGATGCCCGGGCCATGGCCCTGGCGTGGGCTGGTCATCGCGAGCTGGTGCGCGCTGGGCCTGGTCGCGATCCTCCGGCCCGCGCGCTTCGGGCGCCGCGTGCCGGGCATCGCGTTCGCCATCGCCCTCTTCGTGCTGCTCGCATGGTGGAGCACGCTCACCCCCTCGCATGAGCGCGAGTGGGCCGACGACGTCGCCCGCCTGCTCGAAGCCGAGGTCGACGGCAGCCGCGTGACCCTGCGCAACGTGCGCAACTTCGAGTGGCGCACCGAGACCGACTACACCCCGCGTTGGGAAACGCGCAGCTACGACCTCGACGGGCTCGTGTCGGCCGACCTCATCCTGTCCTACTGGATGGGCCCGCAGATCGCGCACACGCTGGTGTCGTTCGGCTTCGACGACGGCCGCCAGCTGGTGTTCTCGCTGGAGATCCGCAAGGAGCGCCACGAGAGCTTCTCGGCCATCGGCGGCTTCTTCCGCGAGTTCGAACAGGTGATGATCGCCGCCGACGAGCGCGACATCGTGCGCACGCGCAGCAACGCCCGCGGCGAAGATGTCTACCTCTACCGCCTGCGGATGCGCCCGGAGCAGCTGCGTGCGCTGTTCCTGGGCTACATCGCAAGCAGCGTCGACCTGCGCCACGAGCCACAGTTCTACAACTCGCTGACCAGCAACTGCACCACCATCATCTTCCGCCTGGCGCGGCACATCGCGCCCACGCTGCCGCTCGACTACCGCCTGCTGCTGTCGGGTCATTTCGCGGAATACGTGTACGACCAGAAGGGCCTGACCCCGGGGTACGCGTTTGCGCAGCTGCAGGCGCTGGGCCACATCAACGCACGCGCCCTTGCCAGCGACGCCGAGGCCGACGACCCTGCGGCCTTCTCCCGCGCGATCAGGCGCGGCGTGCCCGGCATCCCGGAGGTGGACCAGGATCGTGAGTAGCCGTCTTCGCCATGCCGCCGGGCTGTTGCTGGCACTGGCCATGCTGGGCCCCGGCGGCTGCGCGATGGTCGAGGTCAAGCCGCTGGCCCCGGGCGAATACATCGCCGCCCGGCGCGGTGACCTGCTGACCACCGGCGAACTGGGCCCGGCCACGGCCGAAACCATCCGCGTCGCGGGGCTCGAGGAGGCCGCCTGCGCCGCGCCGTCGATCTCCTGCATCGATGCACTGGCTGCGACCGAGGGCATCAGCGACGAACGCCGGCTCGCGGCGCTGTCCGAACTCTGGCTGCAGCAGGCCATGGCCGCGCCGACCGCAGCCACCGGTGCCCCGGCCATCGGCCCGTGGCTGGAGACCGCGCGGCATGCCTACGCCTACCTGTTCTTCAGCGAGCGCAGCCCCGGCCAGCGCGCATTCGAGGATCGCCAGATCCAGGTGCGCGACTACTACAACTACGCCACCCGGCAGGCCAGCACGCTGCTGTTCGAGGCGATGTCGTCGCAGCGCGCGGCCACCGGGCGCTCGGCGGGGACCGAACTGCGGTACCAGGGCTGGAACATCCAGGTGACCCTGGGCAGCGTGCGCATGCCCGAGGGCGTGGAGGCGCCGAAGGCACTGGTGCCGGCCGCGTCGCTGTCGTTCGAAGGCCTGCGCAGCACCTATCGCCGCGACGGCTTCGGTGCCGAACTGGTCGCGATCATGGGCGAGGACGCCGTGGCCGCCGCACGACCCGTGGACGTCGACCCCGGCGCGGACGACGGCGACGGCAGCCGCCCACGCAGGACACGCCCGCCCGGCTGGAGCGAGATGCCGTCGCCCAGCGTGACGGCGCTGCTCCGCTTCCGCGGCGGCGACCTGTCGCAGGTGCTGTCCACGCGCGACGTGCTGGTGAGCGCGCACGACCCCTACCAGGACACCGACATCGAACTGCACGGCCAGCGCGTGCCGCTGGTCGCCAACTTCACCGCCGGCTACGGGCTCTGGCTGGCGGACTCGGGCTTCGCGACGCAGTCGCTGCGCACCTTCCTGGGCAGGGCGCAGGGCATCGACCGCCCGCACCTCTACATGATGCAGCCCTACGACCCCGACCGCCGGATCATCCTGATGATCCACGGCCTGGCCAGCAGCCCCGAAGCCTGGGTGAACGTGGCCAACGAAGTGATGGGCGACGAGACCCTGCGCCGCAACTTCCAGGTGTGGCAGGTCTACTACCCCACCAACGCCCCGATCGCGCTCAACCACTTCGCGATCCGCAGGATCCTCGCGGACGCCCAGCAGCACTTCGACCCCGACGGCACCGCCACCGCCTCGAGCGACGTGGTGGTGATCGGCCACAGCATGGGCGGCGTGATCGCGCGGCTGCTGGTCTCCTCATCCGGCGACACGCTGTGGGAGCAGCTGATCGAGCCGCGCCAGCTCGACGACGGCCGCCTGCAGCGCGTCGAGCGGCGGCTGGGCCCGGTGCTGCGCTTCGAGCCGGTGCCGGCCATCGAACGCGCGATCTTCATCGCCACCCCGCACCGCGGCACCGCGGTCGCCGGCAACCGGCTGGGGCGCTGGGTCTCGCGCCTGGTGCGGCTGCCGCTGACCGTGCTGGAAGGCTTCGCCGACGTGCTCGAGGACCTGGCCGAACCCGGCCCCGCCGATGCCGACCACGGGCCGCCGCGCGTGCCCAACAGCATCGACAGCCTCAGCCAGGACGACCCCTTCATGCAGGCCGCCGCCACGCTGCCGATCTCGCCGCGCGTGCGCCACCACTCGATCATCGCCCACCGTAAGCCGGACGTGCCGCTGGCGGAATCCGACGACGGCCTGGTGCCCTACCGCAGCGCGCACCTCGACAGCGCGCTGTCGGAGAAGGTCATCGTCTCCGGGCACAGCGTGCAGGAGACCGCGCCGGCGATCCTGGAGATCAGGCGGATCCTGCACCAGGACCTGCGGGACGTGGATGCGACGCAAGGGGGCGTCGGCACGCGCGCGGACCGGCCGCGGGTCCCGCCGACGTCGCACTGATCCAGGCGCCCGCCGATTCGCACGGGTCGTAACGAAGGTCTAGCGAGGCGCGTCGCTGCTCCGCGAATCCTCGATCCGCTTCATGCAGTCGGCGGACATGGTGCGCCCGGACGGCACCTCCCACGGCGAATCCGCCGGTGACGGCATCGGCGCCTGCTGGCAATCCTGCGGCACGGAGAAGGCCGTCTCGGTGGTGGCGCAGCCTCCAAGCGTGATCGCGAGCACCGCAGCGGAGAGGATGGTGTTCGTCGGCCGCATGGCGCACCTCCATTGGGGTCTTGGCCGCATCGTGCCACCGCGAGGCGGGCGATGACCCTGCCGTTGGTCCTGATCAGGCGCGCTGCGGGGATTCGCGCGCGGCCGGCGCCCCGATGCGTGCCGGCTGCGCGGCGTCCATCCGCACCAACGCCGCCACTGGCGCTCAGGCGGCTTCGCGGTGCTCGAAATACGGCCGCTCCCGATCGTCCAGCACCGCGTGCTGCGCCACCAGATTGGACGGATCCGGCTGCAGCCACGTGTCCAGGTGCTCGCGCCTGATCGGCACGATGCAGCGGTCGTGACCGGCCGCGGCCACTTCCGGCGGCGGATCGTCGGTGACCACGGCGAAGGAATACAGCGACGACCCGTCGCGTTCGACAGTGCGCGTCCACAGGCAGGCCGCGATCATGTCGCGGCCATCGCCGGGCGAAAACTCCAGCACCTGGTCGCGCCCGTCGCGGTCCACGTGCTCGTAGAAGGCCCGCGCCAGCACCACCCCGTGCGACTGCCCGAACACCTGCCCCCACGACGCCTCCAGCCGGTCGCGCCGCGCGTTGTAGGTGCCGGGATACTTGCGCTCCACCGCTTCCGTCCACCCCGGCATCCGGCACTGGTAGCGCATCGGCCGCATCACGTAGCGCCCGCCCTCGCGCACCAGCACCGGGCACCAGTAGCCTGGATAGATGCGACCCACCCCGGCAGCGGCCGGCGGCTTGCGCAGCTCGTCCAGGCGCGCCATGGCGGAAGCGATCTTGTTGTTGCCGATGCGGACGTCCTCGCGCGCCTTCCTGGTCTCGCGCGCCTGCAGCGCACGCTGCGCATCGGCCACGCGCTTGCGCTGGGCGAAGACCAGCTGCGTGAGCTGGTCGATCTCGCCCTGGTCGGCTTCGGCCACCGCGGTGGCGATGCCGGGCGGCGCATGGGCGATGACGTCGAGCTCCAGCGCGCGCGGCGCGCGGGGGCGCTTCGACGGATCCTTGCCGCGTCTGGTCCAGAACTCCTCGATGTACCAGTCGGGATCGATGCGGATGCCGAGCTTGCGCTCGAGGGCGCGGAGTTCGGCGTAGACGAGGGCGGAGTAGCACATGGCTCAGTACGCCGTGGCCGCCACCAGCGGCGATGCATCGCGCCACCGCTCGCGCCCGCCCAGCCCGCGGATCTCGAACAGCACCGCCGCCCCCGCCACCTCTGCCCCCTGCCGGCGCAGCAGCATCAGCGCTGCCTCGATCGTGCCGCCGGTGGCCAGCACGTCATCGACCACCAGCGCGCGCGCGCCCGGAGGGAGGGCGTCGACGTGGATCTGCAGCTGGTTGCTGCCGTACTCCAGCGCGTAGTCCTGCGACAGCGTGTCGGCGGGCAGGCGGCCGGGCTTGCGCACCGGCACGAAGCCGGTGCCCAGCGCCTGCGCCATGGCCGCGCCCAGGATGAAGCCGCGGGATTCGATGCCCACCACCGCGTCCAGCCGGATGTCGCGCCAGGGCTCGCACATCTGCGCGACGGCCGCGGCGAAGGCGCCTGCATCGGCAAGCACCGGCGTGATGTCCTTGAACAGGATGCCCGGCTTCGGGAAGTCCGGGACATCGCGGACGAGGGAGCGCCAGTCGTTCATCGCGGTGCCGGATGCGCGTGGCGCGCCATGCTACATCCCCGGCCATGCCGACGCACCGTCGCCCGGGGCTCGGCAGCACTCACTCCGCCGGAATCTCCGCCTCCACCAGGCGCGCGAGCAGCTCGAACGACTGCTGCCAGCCCAGCCGGCAGCCGTCGGCGGGGATGAAATTCGGCAGCCCCTGCTGCTCGACCGTCAGCTCGGTGCCCGAGGCGACCTGGCGCAGGCCGTAGATGACGATCATCTCGCCCTCGATGCCCTCGAAACGGTCGGTGGCGACGATGCGCTCGTTCTCCACCAGCTCCCGGTACTCGCCGCCGAAGGTGTGCCGCTGGCCGGTGCCGAAGTTGACGAAGGAGATGCGGAAGCGGCCGCCCACGCGCGCGTCGAGCTCGTGGACGATGGCGGTGAAGCCGTCGGGTGCATTCCACTTGGCGATCGCGGCCGGGTCGAGGAGTGCGCGGTAGACGCGCTCGGCCGGCGCACTAAAGATGCGGAGCTGGGTCAGGTCGTAGGGCATGGCAGGTTCCTCTGGAGGATGTCGGCAAAGCTACTTCCGCACGTCCTGCGTATGCGTCCGCAGCGCCTCGGCCAGGCCCGGCACGCCGTCGGCACCGGTGGGCACGGTGATGCTGGAGCCCGCGAAGTCCGCGCCGATCGGCTGCGCGCGGCCGCCGAGGCACTCGGCCAGGAAGCCTTCGGTCACCGCGTTGAACGCCTTGTTGTTCTCCGGGCGCGCGAAGCCGTGGCCTTCGTCGGGGAACAGCACGTAGGTCACCGGGATGTCCTTCGCGGTCATGGCGTCGACGATCTGGTCGCTCTCGGCCTGCTTCACGCGCGGGTCGTTGGCGCCCTGGCCGATCAGCAGCGGCTTGCTGATCGCATCCACGCGCGACAAGGGCGAGCGTTCGGTGAGCCAGGCCTTGCCCTCTTCCGTCTGCGGGTCGCCCATGCGCCGCACCAGCTGCTGGTAGAAACTGGCCCAGTACGGCGGCACGGTGGACAGCAGGGTGTTGAGGTTGGCCGGGCCGACGATGTCGACGCCGCAGGCAAAGGTGTCCGGCGTGAAGGTGAGGCCCACGAGCGTCGCGTAGCCGCCGTAGCTGCCGCCCATGATGGCGACCTTGTCCTGGGTGGTGACGCCTTCGGCCACCGCCCACTCGACGGCATCGACCAGGTCGTCGTGCATCTTCCCGGCCCACTCGCCGTCGCCGGCGTTGGTGAACGCCTTGCCGAAGCCGGTGGAGCCGCGGAAGTTGACGCTGAGCACGGCGTAGCCGCGGTTGGCCAGCCACTGGTCGTAACTGCTGTAGCCGTAGGCATCGCGCGCCCACGGCCCGCCGTGCACCAGCAGCACCAGCGGCACCGGGCGGTCGGCCTGGCCGTCGCCGTCCGGGTCGGCGTGCGCGGGCAGCGTCAGGTAGCTCACCAGGGTCTTGCCATCGCGCGAGCGCAGTTCCAGCGGCCACTTCGGCACCAGCGGCTGGTTGGCCAGCGCCGGGCGGCCGGAGAACAGGTGCGTCAGCGTGCCGCCGTTGCCGCGATCGTAGCGGTAGTACTGCACCGGCGATTCCGCCGCCGAATACGCCACGATCCAGGTGCGGTCGTCGAGGGTGCGGGTGTTGATGGAGGCTTCGCCCGGGCCAATGGCCGCGAGCCTGTCGAGGTCTGCGCGGATGCCCTCGTCCACCACCGCCCATTCCTCGCGCAGGTAGTTCACCGAGACCGCCTGCACCTTGCCGGTGCGCGGGTCGGCGAGGCCGCCGCCGACATCCGCGCGCGGATCCTCGTGCACCAGGCTGCGCGTGCCGCTGGCCGCGTCGATGGCGAACAGCGCGGCGGTGTCGCGGCCGCGCGAGTCGCGCATGTACAGCGTGCCGCCGTCCTTGCTCAGGCCGGCCATGTCGGTGGTCATGCCGTCCTCGAACGGGATGCGGTCGTACGCCACCCAGGCGTCGCCCTCGCGGCGCAGGAGGTCGACGCCGCCATCGGGCAGCGAACGCGACGCGAAGCGCAGGCGATAGTCGGCGTCGACCACGTAGCCGGCGACCTGCTGGTCGTTCTTCTCCACCAGCGTCCGCGTACCGCTGACGAGGTCCACGCGGTAGAGGTCGTGCCAGGCGGGATCGCGGTCGTTCATGCCCACCAGGATCGCGCCGGGGTGGAGGTCGCTGACGCCGACGACGCTGGCCGTGGTCTTCTCGAACGGGGTGAGGTCGCGGCTCTTGCCGCTGGCGATGTCGACCGCGTAGAGGTGGAAATCCTCGTCGCCGCCGGCATCGCGCAGGTAAAGCAGCACGCCCGGCTGGTAGGACCAGAAATAGCTGCGGATGCCGCGCGCGGTGTCGCTGGTCACCGGGCGCGCATCGGCGGGGGCGTCCACTGGCGCCACCCACACGTTGAGCGTGCCGTCGACCGGCGCGATCCAGCTGAGCGTCCTGCCGTCGGGGCTGAGCTGCACGTTGGCGCGCTCGGGGTTGCCGAACAGCGCGTCGCGCGGGATCAGCGGCACCTCGTCGATGGTCGCGGGCGCGGCGGTGGCGCCTTCGCGCGCGGTGTCGCGCGAAGCTCCGGGCGTGCCGGCGCAGGCGGACAGGGCGAGGCTGACGGCGGAGGCGAGCAGGATGCGGTGCATGGACGGTTCTCCCCTTTGGCGAACCGCGAGCATACGGTGCCCGGTGCGCCGCCACGTTCCGTGACTAAAGACGGACGCCCCCGCCCGCTGGCCCCGCTACAGTCGCGGGCTGCATGCGCCCGCCCGCGGCGCGAGAGGGAATCCCGGATGTTGAAGCGTTGCGTGATGGCGGCCTGCGTGGCGGTCAGTGGTGTGGCCTGGGGCCAGGAGCCCGTGGACCTGGACATGGTGAGCCGCATCCGCCAGGAGGCATTCCACAACTCGCAGGTGATGGCCACCTTCAGCCACCTCACCGAGGCCATCGGGCCGCGGCTGACCAACTCGCCGCAGATGGCGGAAGCCAATGCCTGGACGCGCGGCAAGTTCCAGGACTGGGGACTGTCGAACGTGCACGACGACGGCTTCGACGGCTTCGGCCGCGGCTGGGAGTTCACCCACGCCAGCGTGCAGATGATCGGGCCGCGCAGTTCGCCGCTGCATGCGCTGCCCAAGGCGTGGACGCCGGGCACCGACGGCCCGGTGGAGGGCGAGGCGATCGTGGTCAAGGTCGAGAAGCTCGCGGACCTGGACACGTACAAGGGCAAGCTGGAAGGAAAGATCCTGCTGCTGAGCGAGGCGCGCGAGTACGCGCGCGGCGAGAAGGCCGACTCGCACCGCCACGACGATGCCGGGCTTGCCGAGCTGCAGGCGTTCTCGGTGCCGAAGGACGAGAAGGAGACCCGCGCCGAGCGCGCGAAGAAGTACACCGAGCGCATCGGGCTGGCCAAGGCCACCAATGAATTCTTCGTGGCCGAAGGCGCGCTGGCGGCGCTGTCGATCAGCGGCTGGGACAACGGCATCATCCGCGTCGGCGGCGGCGGCTCGCGCAAGGCAGGCGAGCCCGTGGGCATCCCGGAGCTGGCGATGGCGGCCGAGCACTACAACCCGCTGGTGCGCGCGGTCGAACGTGGCGACACGGTGCGCCTGCGCGTGCAGGTGGATGCGCGCTTCACCGACGAAGAGGACCAGCCCGGCTACAACACCATCGCCGAGATTCCCGGCCGCGGCGCCAGGGCCGACGAGATCGTGATGCTCGGCGCGCACATGGATTCCTGGCACACCGGCACCGGCGCCGCCGACAACGCCGCCGGCGTGGCGGTGATGATGGAGGCCATGCGCATCCTCAAGGCCGTCGGCGCGCGGCCGGAGCGCACCATCCGCGTGGCGCTGTGGAGCGGCGAGGAGCAGGGGCTGGTGGGCTCGCAGGAGTACGTGTCGCGCGAGTTCGCCTCGTATCCGGAGCCGACCGACCCGGCGCAGAAGGCGCTGCCGGCGTCGATGCGCGAGCCCACCGGCGCGCTGCGCAGGACGCGCGACTACGAGCGCTTCTCCGCCTACTTCAACATGGACAACGGCTCGGGCCGCTTCCGAGGCATCTATGCGCAGGAGAACCTGGCCGCGGTGCCGATCTTCGAGGCCTGGCTTGCGCCGTTCCACGACGTCGGCGCCACCACGGTCGCCACCCGCAACACCGGCAGCACCGACCACGTCTCGTTCGACCGCATCGGCCTGCCCGGCTTCCAGTTCATCCAGGACCGGCTGGACTACTTCACCAACGTCCACCACAGCCACCTGGACACCTGGGACCACGCCGAAGCGGAGGACCTGAAGCAGGCAGCGGCCATCGCCGCATCCTTCGCGTACCACGCCGCGATGCGCGAGGAGCGGATGCCGCGCAAGCCGGTGCTGGCGCCGCGTTGAGGGAGGCGTACGGAAGCGCTCGCGACCATGGGCGCGAGCGATTCCGGCCGTGCTGCTAGGCGAACCAGCCGTGCAGCATCCAGCCGCCCTGCTCCCCCGGCGGCGCGAACGCCCAGGCGCGCTGGCCCTGGGAGGTTTCGAGCACGTAGTAGTCGCGGCGGGCGTCGTCGCCGTCCCACCAGCCGCTTTCCAGGCGTTCGGGGCCGGAGACGATGCGCAGGGCGTGGTCGTGCAGGGGCACCGGCCTTGGCAGCAACCAGGCCGGGCGCGGCGGGCGTGCGGGCGCGGATGTCGCGCACAGCGCATCGTCGTCGACGCCGGCGCGGCGCCAGGCGCGTTCGGGGCGCGGATCGCCTGACGGCGCGATGCGGTACACGGCCGTGTCGCCCAGGCGCGCGCGCAGGCGTTCGCGCAGCTGCGGCCAGGGCACGGCCTGCGCCGGACGGGTGTCGAACAGGTCGCGCGCGGCGGGCACGAACGGCGGCAGTTCGCGCGCCAGCAGGCGCACCGCGATCACCGGCGCCGGCAGCGCGGCCTGCTCCAGGCGGCTGCGCGTGAGTTCGAACAGCAAGGCGGCATCGCGCTCGGCGGCGAGCAGGCCCACGGGAACATCGGTATGCGACGCGTGCGGCACGTGCACGGTGTCGGCGGCATGCGACGGCAACGCATGGCGCGCGTCGTGCTCCAGGCGCAGGGTGAAGCGCTGCACGCCGCCGTCGCGGATCGACAGGTACGTCGCCAGGTCGCCGATCAACCGCCGCAGCGGGAACAGCAGCGCCTGGGTGCTTTCCACTTCGTAGCCGAGTTCGACGCGGGCATCGAAATGGTCCGGCGGCGCATAGGCCTCGAGCGGGTCGTCGGCATCGCCGTGCAGGCGGTCGAGATGGTCGAGCAGCTCCACCCCGAAACGCCGGCGCAGCCCGTCGCGCGGCAGCGCGCGCAGCGCGCCCAGGGTGCGAACGCCCATGTGCTGCAGGCGCTCTCCGGCATCGCCCGGCAGCACCGCGCCGCGCACCGGCACGCGGGCCAGGGCGTCGTGCAGCGCCGGCAGCGCGGTCACCGCGAAGCCGTCGCGCAGGCCGGCGAACACGCGCGCCGCGCGCGGCGTGGGCGCGAGCGCGATGCGGTGGCGGAAGCCGAGCTGGTCGAGCTCATGGCGCAGCCGCGCCTCGAACACCGGCCACGGCCCGAACAGTTTGAAGCTGGCGCGCGCCTCCAGCACGATCGCGCCCGGCCACTGCATGCCGACCACCGAGCTGTGCCGGTACGCCCAGGCGGCGAGGAAACGCTGGCTGCGCGCTTCCGCCGCGGGGTCGTGCTCGACGGTGGCGACGTCGGCCAGCAGCGCATGCGCCGCCGACAGCCGCATGCCGGGCTTGAGCCCGGCCTGGGCCGCGCCGGGATTGACCGCATGCAGGCTGCGCAGCTGCGCCGGGCCGGACACCAGCGCCAGCGGCCGGGCGGGATCCGGCAGGCGGCGGAGGACGGCGTCCAGCGCCAGCTGCGGCAGCACGATGCAGGCCCAGAGCATGGCGGCCGCTCAATGCGCCGACGCGCCGGCGTGCGCGGCGGGCACGGCGAACGGCTGCGCGGGCGCCGCGGGTGGCAGGAACGGCCGCGAGGGCAGATGGCCGCCGCGGCACTTGCGCACGTGCCAGGCGCCGCCCGCGTCCCGCGCCATGGCCACGTGCTCCAGCCGCAACGCCGCCGGCGACGGATTGGCGGCGTGCTTGCGGTCGCGGAACGCGAAGCCCAGGCAATCGCCGCTGTCGGCCGCCACCTGCAGCCGCCGCAGCGACGGCCCGTCGGCCTGCAGTGGCCAGCCCAGCACCGCCCCGCAGGCGGCGCTGCGCAGGCACTGCTCGAACGCCCACAGTGCGCCACGGGGATCGGCATCGACGATCTCGAGCCGGCGCAGGTCGACGCCCGCGGCCTGCCAGGCCGGTGCGTACGGCAGGTACGGCGGCGCCACCAGCACCACCATGTCGCCCGCCTGCGTCAGCCGCGCCAGCGTGGGCAGCAGCAGCGCCACCTCGCCGACGCCGTCGGCCGGCAGCAGCAGCTCGGTGAGCGCGCCGCGTGGCCAGCCGCCCTGCGGCAGCAGCGCATCGAGCGCTGCATGGCCGGTGGCCACGCCGCCGCTGGCGACGTGTGGCGAGCGCCCGGCCCGCCACACCGTCTGCGCGGAGAGCATGGCGTCGAGACCCACGGCAGGGGCAGGCGTGGCCATCAGCGCAAGGCTCCGGGGTACGGGGGCCGGGGGTGCATCGGTGGGGTCGGCGCGATGGGCATGGGTAAAAATCTATTTACCTGAGGGGGCATGGGCAAGCCCGGGATGTGGCCCGATTCCAGCCTGCCCCGCTCTCACCAGGCGAGACCGGTTGGCCATCAAGGACTTGCCGACAGGAGTTGGCGTTGCACATCGATGCGTTCAGGCAGGCCGATCCAGCCACCCGGTGCGCCATCTGCGTCGCACCGGGGCCTGACACGCCGGTGTGCGACGACGGTGCAGGCGCGCGCGCGCCGGGACCACGCCCGGTCGACGCCGCCGGTGCTACCAGTGCCCCGTCCCGCGCACGCAGCGACCCCGCATGCCCATCGATTCCGCCACCCTGGCCCGCGCCCGCGACCGCATGGTCGAGGTGCACCTGGCCGGCCGCGACATCCGCGACCGCCGCGTGCTCGACGCCATGCACACCGTGCCGCGCGAGGCCTTCGTCGACACCGGCATGCAGGAGTTCGCCTACGAGGACAGCCCGCTGCCGATCGGCGAAGGACAGACCATCTCGCAGCCGTACATCGTCGCGCTGATGCTGCAGGCGGCCGAACTCGACGCCGGCGACCGCGTGCTCGAGGTCGGCGCCGGCTCCGGCTACGCGGCCGCGGTGATGTCGCGCATCGCCGGGCACGTGCACGCCATCGAGCGCCACGCCGCGCTGGCCCGCCTGGCGCAGCAGCGCTTCGACGCGCTCGGCTACGACAACATCCAGCTGCGCACGGGCGACGGCAGCGAAGGCTGGCCGGAAGCCGCCCCCTTCGACGCCATCCTTGTCGCCGCAGGCGCCCCGGAACCGCCGCCGCCGCTGCGCGCGCAGCTCGCCATCGGCGGCCGCCTGGTGGTTCCCGTCGGCACGGACGGCGGCGAGCAGCGCCTGCACTGCATCGTGCGCACCGGCGCCGACACCTTCGAGGACAGCGACCTCGGCGGCGTGCGCTTCGTGCCCCTGGTCGGCGCCCAGGGCTGGACCGAGGACGGCCAGCGCGCCGCAAGCAACCATGTGCCCGGCAATGCGCACGGACGCACGCTGCCGGAACTGCTGGTGGAAGCCGCGGAGCCGCTGCCCGGCATCGACGACCCGGCCTTCGCCACGTTCTTCGACCGCTACGCCGACCGCCGCGTGGTACTGCTGGGCGAGGCCAGCCACGGCACCTCGGAGTTCTACCGCGCGCGCGCCGCGATCACGCGCCGGCTCATCGAACGCCATGGCTTCGCCTTCGTCGCGGTCGAGGCCGACTGGCCGGATGCCGCCACCCTCAACCGCCACGTCCGCCACTTGCCCCCGCGCGACACCGGCCCGACATTCCAGCGCTTCCCCACCTGGATGTGGCGCAACACCGATGTCGACGCCTTCGTCGGCTGGCTGCGCGGGCACAACGCCGGCCTCGAGCCTGACCGGCGCGCCGGCTTCTACGGCCTCGACATGTACAGCATGGGCAGCTCGATCGCGGCGGTGCTGGGCTACCTCGACGAGGTCGACCCCGAGGCCGCGGCGGTGGCGCGCGAACGCTATGGCTGCCTCACCCCGTGGCAGCGCGACCCGGCCACCTACGGCCGCGTCGCGCTCAGCCGCGGCTTCGCCACCTGCGAGGACGCGGTGGCGCGGCAGTGTCGCGAGCTGCTGTCACGGCGCTTCGAGTACGCCGGCAGCGAAGACGGCGAGGACTTCCTCGACGCCGCCCAGAACGCGCGCCTGGTGGCGTCAGCGGAACGCTACTACCGGGTGATGTACTACGGCGGCGCGGACAGCTGGAACCTGCGCGACACGCACATGTTCGAGACACTCGAGCACCTGCTCGACGCGCACGGCGACGGTGCGCGCGCGGTGGTGTGGGCGCACAACTCGCACATCGGCGACGCCCGTCACACCGAGATGGGCAAGGCCCGCGACGAGATCAACATCGGCCAGCTGTGCCGGGAGCGCTTCGGCGACGACGCGGCGCTGGTCGGCTTCGGCACCCATGCCGGCACCGTGGCCGCCGCCACCGACTGGGACGGCGACATGGAGGTCAAGCAGGTGCGGCCCTCGCACCGCGACAGCATCGAGCGGCTGTGCCACGACACCGGCATCCCGCGCTTCCTGCTCGACCTGCGCCGCGGCCGCCACGAGGTGCTGCAGCGGCGCCTGCTGGCACCGCGGCTGGAGCGCTTCATCGGCGTGATCTACCGGCCCGGGACGGAACTGCAGAGCCACTACGCGGACGTGTCGCTCCCGGGGCAGTTCGATGCCTGGGTGTGGTTCGACCAGACCACGGCGGTCACGCCGCTGGGCGACCTGCATCCGCGCACGGGCGTCCCCGACACCTGGCCCTCGGGCCTCTGACGGGCCTGCCAGCCGCGGCCGGTCAGCCGGCGGCGCGCCGCGGGAAACCGACCATGCGCCCCAGGTCCTCGTCCCAGAGCTTCATGCGCATGCTCTTCAGGCTCTCGCGGATGCTGAGCTTCGGCGCCTGCTGCAGCAGCGGGCTCGACTCGTAGCACTCGCGCAGGCGGTAGTTGGGAATGCGCGTGGAGAGATGGTGCAGGTGGTGGTAGCCGATGTTGCCGGTGAACCAGTGCAGCACCCGCGGCAGGTCGTAGAAGGAGCTGCCGGCGATCGCCGCCTGGTGCGCGTTCCAGTCTTCCTTGCGGGTCCAGTACGCGCCTTCGAAGGTGTGCTGCACGTAGAACAGCCACACGCCCAGGGCTCCCGCGACCAGCACGATCGGCAGGTGCACCAGCAGCACCGTGTGCCAGCCGATCACGAAGCCCATCGCGCCGCCCACCAGCACCAGCATCAGGTTGTTGAGCAGCACGCTCGCCCACTCCTTCTTCCACGCCAGCGGCAGGTCGAACGGGAAGCGGTGCTTGACCACGAACTGGTACGCCGGGCCGATGCCGAGCAGCACCGGCGCACTGCGGTAGAAGCGGTAGCAGAAGCGGCGGAACGCCGGCAGCGCGCGGTACTCGGCGACCGTCAGCGTGTCGATGTCGCCCATCTCGCGGCGGTCGAGGTTGCCGGAGGTGCCGTGGTGCACGGCGTGGGTCTTCTTCCAGTAGCCGTAGGGGAACAGCGTCACCAGGCCGAGGCAGCGCCCGACGATGTCGTTCAGCCGCGTGCTGCTGAAGAACGAGCCGTGGCCGCAGTCGTGCTGGATGATGAAGGTGCGCACGTACAGTCCGGCCGCCGGCAGGACCAGCAACAGGGTCCAGCCATAACCCCATCCGGACACGGCGCTCCAGGCCATCAAGCCCCACAGTGCCGCGAACGGCAGCAGCGTGTTGGCCAACTGCCAGGCGGCGCGGCGGTCGTGCGGCTTCGCGAACGGGGCGCACAGCTGGCGCAGGTTCGGGGCGGAAGGCGGAACCTGCGCGGCGATGTCCAAGGGGGGTTGACTCGAAGGATGAGCCCGCATTGTCGGGTTGACACCGGGCCGGGGCAATGCGTGCGCCGGCGTATGGACCGGATTTCGCCAATGGCGTTCATGTCGGCCCTTCAGGGCCGTTCACCTTCGGCTGTTCCCGTGCCGGCTCGGGCCCGGGCGTGGAGCGACGACGGGATGACGGTCAGTCCATCGCCGCGAGCAGCGTCCCCATCGCCTGCCGGAAGCGAGACGCGACCCCGTCGCGGTCGCGATGCCGGCCTGCTTCGACCACGCGCTCGCCATCGACGACCACCTCGCGCACCGCGTTGCGGTTGCCGGCGAAGATCCAGCGATCGGCGGCATCCATCTCGGTCGCACCGACGAACTGGGGCGCATCGGCATCCAGCAGCACCCGGTCGACGGCGCCGAACCCGCTGGCGTTGGCGGCACTGCCGCGCACTCCGGCCAGCAGCGTCTCGCCGACGCTAGGCGAGTCCTCGCCGACTGCGATGTTGCGGTGGTGACTGGCGAGGCGCTGGCCGTATTCCAGCCAGCGCAGTTCCTCCACCGGCGACACCGAGATATGCGAATCCGAGCCGATGCCCCAGGCGCCACCGGCGTCGAGGTAGTCGCGCAGGCGGAACAGGCCGTCGCCGAGGTTGGCCTCGGTGGTCGGGCACAGCGCCACGGTCGCGCCGCTGGCGGCGATGCCGGCGACTTCGTGCTTCGCCAGGTGGGTCGCGTGCACCAGGGTCCAGCGCGCATCGACGGGCGCGTGGTCGAGCAGCCACTCCACCGGGCGCGCATCGCGTACCGCCAGGCAGTCCTGGACTTCGCCCAGCTGCTCGGCGATGTGGATGTGGATGCGCGCGTCCGCCGGAAGTGCCGCGACCACCTCGTCCATGGCGTCCGCAGGCACCGCGCGCAGGCTGTGCAGCGCGCAGCCCACCCGAAGGCGCGCGTCCTGCAGCGCATGCAGCGATTCGAACAGGCGCAGGTAACCGTCGACGTCGTGGCCGAAGCGCTGCTGCCGCGCACCGAGCGGGCGGCCGTCGAAGCCACCCGCCATGTACAGGACGGGCAGCAGGGTCAGGCGGATGCCGGTGGCGCGCGCCGCGGCAAGCAGGGCCTGCGACATCGCCGCGGGATCGTCGTAGCGGCCACCGTCGGGGCGATGGTGGAGGTAGTGGAATTCGCAGACGGAGGTATAGCCGGCCTCCAGCATCTCCACGTACAGCTGCGCAGCCACGGCTTCCAGCAGTTCCGGATCGAAGCGTGCCGCCATGCGGTACATCGTCTCGCGCCAGGTCCAGAACGAATCGCGCGCCGCATCCGCGGCCGGCGGCGATCGCCGCTCCGCCATGCCCGCCATGGCGCGCTGGAAGGCGTGCGAATGCAGGTTGGCGACGCCGGCGACGGTCCAGTGCCCGGCGCCCTCCCGCACCACGGTGGGCGCGCGCACGGACGTGCCGGGGGACTGCTGCATCGGATGGGACCTCGCCATGGATGCGATAGGCTACCGCGTCGCCACCAACGCGCACAGGACGACATCGCTTGGACAGCAACGCACCCTGGGACGGCGTCGTCGTCGGCGCGACCCTCGCCACGCTCGACGTCGAGGCCGGCTACGGCCTGGTCGCGGACGGCGCGCTGGGCTGGCGCGACGGCGTGCTGGTGTTCGCGGGCCCGCGCACCGCGCTGCCGGGGCCGCCGGAATCGCTGGCGCGCGAGGTGATCGAGGCCGGCGGCGACTGCATCACGCCGGGGCTGGTCGACTGCCACACCCATGCCGTGTTCGCCGGCGACCGCGCCGCCGAGTTCGAGCTGCGCCTCGAGGGCGCGGACTACGAGTCCATCGCACGCGCCGGCGGCGGCATCCTGTCCACCGTCGGCCACACCCGTGCCGCAAGCGAGGACGGCCTGCTGGCGCAATCGCTGCCGCGCGTGCGTTCGCTTCGCGCCGATGGCGTGACCACGGTGGAGATCAAGTCCGGCTACGGCCTGGACTTCCAGAACGAGCGCAAGATGCTGCGCGTGGCGCGGCGCGTGGGCCACGAACTCGGCATCGACGTGCTCACCACCTTCCTCGGCGCCCACGCCCTGCCCGCGGAGTTCGCCGACCGCGCCGACGCCTACATCGACATCGTCTGCGCCTGGCTGCCGGAACTGCGCGCGGAAGGCCTGGTGGATGCGGTCGATGCCTTCTGCGAGCGGATCGGCTTCAGCCATGCGCAGACGCGGCGCGTGTTCGAGGCCGCGCGCGCACTGCGGCTGCCGGTGAAGCTGCACGCCGACCAGCTGAGCGACGGCGCCGGTGCGGCGCTGGTCGCCGAGTTCGGCGGTCTGTCGGCGGACCACGTCGAACACACCTCCTATGCGGGCGTACGCGCGATGGCCGCCGCGGGCACGGTCGCGGTGCTGCTTCCGGGTGCGTTCCACGTGCTGCGCGAGACGCGCCTGCCGCCGATCGAAGCCTTCCGCGACAACGGCGTGGCGATGGCCGTCGCCACCGACTGCAACCCCGGGACCTCCCCGCTGCTGTCCTTGCGCCAGGCGATGCAGCTGGCGTGCACGCATTTCCGCCTCACCCCGGAAGAAGCGCTGCGCGGCGCCACCGTCAACGGCGCGCGCGCGCTGGGCCTGTCCGACCGCGGCATCCTGCGCGCCGGCCTGCGCGCGGACTTCGTGCGCTGGCGCGTGCGGCAGCCGGCCGAACTCTGCTACTGGCTGGGCGGGCAGCTGGCGGAATCGGTACATGCCGCCGGGGTGCGCGTGGCGTGACCCGGCGCCCGGACCCTGTGCGACACCATGGCCCCACGACCGGACTGGAGACCGCGATGATCCCACCCCTTCCCCTGTGCGCGCTGGCGTTGGCGCTGGGCCTTGCGCTCCCCTCGCCCGCAACCGCGCAGGCGACGGACGCCGCGCGCACGCTCGCCCGCGACGCGGTCATCGTCGACACCCACATCGACGCGCCCGGCATCCTGCTCGAGCGCTGGGCGGACCTGGGCGAGGCGGCGCCGGACCGCGAATTCGACTATCCCCGCGCACGCGACGGCGGCCTCGATGTCGCCTTCATGTCGATCTACACCTCGGCCGGCCAGGACGAGGACGGCAGCGCCTGGCAGGTCGCCAACACCATGATCGACGCGGTGGAGGCGCTGGAGGCACGGCATCCGGAGAAGTTCGCGGTGCTGACGTCGCCGAAGGACGTCGAGCGCCTGCGCGCAGGCGGGCGCGTGCTGCTGCCGCTGGGGATGGAAAATGGCGCGCCGATCGGCGACGACCTGTCGCGCCTGGCGTTCTTCTTCGACCGCGGCGTCCGCTACATCACCCTCGCCCACAGCAGCAACAACCGCATCAGCGATTCGTCCTACACCCTGGAGAAGCGCTGGAACGGCCTCAGCCCGTTCGGGCGCGAGGTGGTGCGCGAGATGAACCGGCTCGGGATCATGGTCGACGTGTCGCACCTGTCGGACGCCGCGGTTCGCGACGTGCTCGCGACCAGCCGCGTGCCGGTGATCGCCAGCCACTCCGCGCTGCGCCACTTCACCCCCGGCTTCGAGCGCAACCTCAGCGACGACCTGGTGCGCGCGATCGCCGACGCCGGCGGCGTGGTCCAGATCCCCTTCGGCGTCCAGTTCGTCAGCCCGCAGGCCGCCGCCGACACCCAGGCCTACTTCCGCGCGAAGGACGCCTTCGTGCGCGACAACGCGCGACGGGTCGCCGCGGGTGAACCGCCCGCGGACGAAGCCGCGTTCGATGCCGAGTGGGACGCCGCGCACCCGACGCCGGCCACCGGCATCGACGCCGTGCTGGACCAGGTGGACCATGCGGTGAAGCTGGTGGGCGCCGACCACGTCGGCATCGGTTCGGACTTCGACGGCGTCGGCGGACACCTGCCGGGCACCCTGCGCAGCGTCGCCGATTTCCCCAACCTCGTCGCCGGCCTGCAGGCGCGCGGCCATTCCGACGCCGACATCCGCAAGATCCTGGGCGCCAACCTGCTGCGGGTGTGGTCTCAGGTGGAGGCCGGCGCCGCGCGCTGACGCCACGGCGGGGCGGGCGACAATCCGGCCACCCGGGCCGCAGCAACGAAAAAGCCCGCTTGCGCGGGCTTTTTCTCTCCCGCCGGGGCGGGTCAGTCCTTGGCGACGGTCTTCTTCGCCACGACCTTCTTCGCCGGCGCCCGCGTGGCGGTGCCCGGGGTGCCGCTGGCGGAGGTGCGTGCCGCGGTCTTCTTCGCGACCGGCGCGGCGTAGTCGCCGGCAGCCTTCTTCGTGACCTGCGTACGCGCGTTGCCGTAGCTGGAGTTGTAGCGCTTGCCCTTGGCGGTCTTGCGGTCGCCCTTGCCCATCGTGGTGCTCCTGAGTGTGGTTTCGCGTGCGGCGCAGTGGCCCGCGCAGGCCGCGAATCCTAGCACGGGCGCGGGTTTACCGCCGCGTCGCGGCCGCCTTGTGGGTCAGGCGCAGGTTGACGAAATGCGCCGCGGCCAGCAGCAGCCCGCCGACGGTCATGACCGCGGCATGGCTGGCGGTGTGGTCGTGCAGCCGCGTGAACGCGCCTGCCCACACCAGCAGCAGGCCGGGCACCAGCAGCGCCCACGCCCGGTAGGCGCGGTGCCGCCGGTAGCCGAGCGTCAGCGTGGTCGCGCCCAGCAGCGTCGCGAACACCACGAAACCCTGGTCGATGTCGATCCAGCCGCCCACGCCCAGCCCCAGCGCCGGCAACAGCGCGAGCGCCAATGGCAGCAGCGCGCAATGGATGGCGCAGAGGAAGGACGCGGCGAAGCCGATGCGGTCGGCATCGCGGAGGACGGTGTCGTTGGCCATGACCTTTGGGGCGGTCGATCTGTTTCGAAACATTATAACATTCCGTTCGTCCCCGCCAGTCTAACCCAACGCCCATGAGTCCGAAGTCCGCGCGCCGCACCCCGCTGTTCCTCGCCCTCGCCATCGCGGCATTGCCCGCCGCGGCCCAGGACGACCCGCGGCACGACGAGGAGGTGAGGGACCTGACGGGCGTGGTCGTCCGCGCGACGCCGCTCGCGCGCACCGCCGAGGACCTGACCCGCCCGGTCGAGGTGCTCGCCGGCGAACGGCTGGACGAGGCCAAGGCCAGTTCGCTGGGCGAGACCGTATCGCGGCTCCCCGGCGTGCAGTCGTCCTACTTCGGTCCGGGCGTTGGCCGCCCGATCATCCGTGGCCTGGAGGGCGCGCGGGTGCAGGTCCTGAGCGACGGGCTGAGCGCCGGCGACGTGTCCACCGTCAGCGTCGACCACGCGGTCTCGATCGAGCCGTTCCTCGCCAACCAGATCGAGGTGCTGAAGGGCCCCGCCACGCTGTTGTACGGTAGCGGCGCCATCGGTGGCGCGGTCAACGTGGTCGACGGGCGCGTCCCGGAACAGGCGACCGCGCAGCCTTTCGAAGGCCGCGCCGAGCTGCGCGCGGGCAGCGTCAACGACGGACGCACCGGCATGGTCCGCGTCGACGGCACCAGTGCGTCGGGCAACCTGGTGTTCCATGCCGACGCGCTGCACCGTGAAACGGGGGATTACGACATCCCGGGCTTCGCGGAGAGCGCGCACCTGCGCGAGGAAGAGCACGCCGGCCACGACCATGAGGACGGACACGAGGAGGACGCCGGAGCACGCGGCACGCTTCCGAACAGCTTCCTGCGTACCGACAGCGGTGCGCTCGGGGTGTCCTACGTGGGCGAGCGCGGCTTCATCGGCGTCGGCGCGAGCCTGTTCAACACCCGCTACGGGGTACCGGGGCATGCGCACGGGGACGCCCACGACCACGGCGACGAGGACGCACACGATCACGAGGAAGAGGAGCACGGGGACGATGGCGTGCATATCGTGATGGACCAGCGCCGCCACGAGATCCGCGGCGGCCTCGACGACGTCGGCGCCTTCGAGACGCTGCGCGTCAAGCTCGCCCGCACCGACTACACCCACACCGAGTACGAAGGCGACGCGGTGGGCACCGTCTTCGACAACGAGAGCGTCGAAGGGCGCGTGGAGCTGGTGCACCGTGCCTGGGCCGGGTGGCAGGGCGCGTTCGGCCTGCAGGGCTCGCGGCGCGACTTCAGCGCCGTCGGCGACGAGGCGTTCGTCCCGGATTCGGAGTCACGCGACCTGGGCGTGTTCTGGATCGGCGAGAGGACCTTCGGCGCGCTCGACCTCGAGTTCGGCGCACGCTACGACCGCAACGACATCGACGTCGAGCGCGACACCGCGATCGGCCCGTCGCGCAGCTTCGACGCCGGCAGCATTTCGGCCTCGGCACGCTGGAACTTCAGCGAGGCGCTGCACCTGTCGGCCGGCCTCGACCGTGCACAGCGCTCGCCGACCGCCGAGGAGCTGTACTCCAGCGGCCTGCACGTGGCCACGCAGAGCTTCGAGTTCGGCAACCCGGATCTCGACGTCGAGACCGCCAACCGTGCCGAGCTGGGCCTGCACTGGCACAACGGCCCCCTGCGCCTGGGCGCCTCGCTGTACCAGGTGCGCTACGACGATTTCGTCTACCTCGCCGATACCGGCATCGAGGACGCGGGGACCCCGGCGCGGGTGTGGAGCCAGTCCGACGCCCGCTTCACCGGCGGCGAAGTGGATGCGGAGTGGACCTTCCTCGAGAACGGCACCGGCGCCTGGAGCGTGCGCGTGTTCGGCGACGTGGTGCGCGGCCGGCTCACCGGCGACGACACCCGCACGGTCGCGTTCTCGGTGCCCCACGGCGACCACGCCCACGATTACACCGCCGAAATCGTCCAGTCGGGCAACCTGCCGCGCATCGTCCCCGCGCGCGTCGGCACCGACCTGCGCTGGCACGGCAACCGGTGGCGCGCTGGCGTCGGCGCGGTGCGCAGCGATGCGCAGGACGACGTCGCCGCGTTCGAGGAGGCGAGCGAGGGCTACACCCTGGTGCACGCCAACCTCGCCTGGCACCTCGACACCGCGGGCGGCAACGCGCTGGAACTGTTCATCGACGGGACCAACCTGCTCGACGAGGACGCACGGCCGCACACCTCGTTCCTGCGCGAGCTGGCGCCACTGCCCGGGCGCGGGGTCAGCGCGGGCGTACGCCTGTTCTTCTGATCAGGCCCGGCTGCAGGCCGCGCAGAGGCCGTGTACTTCCAGCGTCTGCGTCTGCGGGCTGAAGCCCAGGGCGCGGGCGCGCGATTCGAGGGCGGCGACCACCTCGCGGTCCTCGAGCTCGACCGCGTCGTGGCAGCGGTCGCAGATCAGGAACGGCACCGAATGCTGCGCGGTGCTGGGGTGGTGGCAGGCGACGAAGGCGTTGACCGACTGCAGCTTGTGGATGAAGCCGTTGGCGAGAAGGAAATCCAGCGCGCGGTAGACCGTCGGCGGCGCCGCGGCGCCGGGGCCTTCGCCCTCGCGCACCTGGTCGAGCAGGTCGTAGGCCTTGAGCGGCCGGCCGCCGTCGGCGATCAGGCCCAGCACGCGGGCGCGGATGGGCGTCAGCCGCAGGCCGCGGTCACGGCAGGCGCGCTCCACCGCGGCCACGAAGCCGCCGGCATCGTGGACGTGGTGGGACGGGTCGGTGCAGGAATGCGCGGGCATGACCGGATGATGGTGGCTGCGCGCGGCGGACTCAACCGGGCGCGCGCGCCGCCCGCTCAGGCGATGCGCGCCACCGCGGCGTCGATCCGCGCCAGCGCCTGCGCCTGCCCGGCCAGATAGACGGTGTGGGCGATATCGGGCGACACCTGCGTGCCGGTGATCGCGACCCGCAGCGGCTGTGCCACCTTCCCCATGCCCAGGCCCAGGGCCTCGGCCGTGGCATGCAGGGCGCCGGAGACCGATTCCGCCGACCAGTGCGGCAGCGCCGCCAGGCGCGCGCGGGCCTCGAACAGCGGCACCCTGGCCGAGGAATTGAGGTGCTTCGCGACCGCCGCCGCGTCGTAATCCTCGAGCGGCCGGTACCAGACGGCGGCGCGCTCGGCCATGTCCTTCAGCGTCTGCACGCGGTCGCGCAGCGCCACCACCACGTCCGCCGGCGACGGGCCGGCGGCGACGTCGAGCCCGCTGGCCTCCAGGTGCCACTGCAGGTAGCGCGCGACGTCTGCCGGGTCGTCGTTCTTCAGGTACTGCTGGTTGAGCCAGCCGAGCTTGGCGGCGTCCAGTCGCGCGGCTTTCGCGTTGACGTCCTTCAGGTCGAACAGCCGGGTCATCTCCTCGACCGAGAAGATCTCCTGGTCGCCGTGCGACCAGCCCAGGCGCACCAGGTAGTTCAGCAGCGCATGCGGCAGGTAGCCGGCGTCGCGGTACTGCATGACGTCCGCGGCGCCGGTGCGTTTGCTGAGCTTCGCGCCGGTCTCGTCGAGGATCATCGGCAGGTGCGAGAACGCCGGCGGCTCGGCGCCGAGCGCGCGGTAGATGTTGATCTGCCGCGGGGTGTTGTTGACGTGGTCGTCGCCGCGCACCACGTCGGTGATGCGCATGTCGAGGTCGTCGACCACCACCGCGAAGTTGTACGTCGGGTAGCCGTCGGGGCGGAAGATCACCAGGTCGTCGAGCTCGGCGTTGGCGATCTCGATGCGGCCCTTGACCTTGTCGTCCCAGGCCACGACGCCATCGAGCGGGTTCTTCAGGCGGATGACGCGGTTGGGGTCGTCGCGGTACGGCGCGCCCTGCTCGCGGTAGGCGCCGTTGTAGCGCGGCTTCCCGCCCGCGGCCATCGCCGCCTCCCGCATCGCGTCGAGCTCGTCCTTCGATTCGTAGGCGTAATAGGCGTGCCCGGAGGCGACCAGCTGCTCCGCGACCGCGCGATACCGCTCCACGCGCTGCGTCTGGTACACCGGGCCCTCGTCGTAGCCGAGCCCGAGCCAGTCCATCGCCTCCAGGATCGCGTCGATCGCCGCCTGCGTGCTGCGCTCGCGGTCGGTGTCCTCGATGCGCAGGATGAACTCGCCGCCGCGGCGGGGGGCCGCCCCCCAGCAGTACAGGGCGGTGCGCGCGCCGCCGATGTGCAGGTAACCGGTGGGGCTGGGGGCGAAGCGGGTGCGGCAGGCCATGCGTGGCTCGATATGGAGAAGCGACCGGCGATTTTACCGGACCCGGCCGCCGCCGCCGGAAAGGACGGAATCCGGCCGGGCGTTTCGCCATCGGCACCCGCCGGCAGCGCTTCCATGGGCGCCGTCGCCTGCGCTACCGTCGCGGCGGGGATCCATCTGCACCCGTGCTTTGCGCGCCACAGGACCCGGCATGCCCACCCTCTTCATCTCCGACCTGCACCTCGACGCCACGCGCCCGGCCTGCACCCGGCTGTTCTGCGACTTCCTCGACGGCGAAGCCCGCAAGGCCGTCGCGCTGTACATCCTGGGCGACCTGTTCGAGGCCTGGGTCGGCGACGACGATCCGTCGGAGACGGCCGCCGTGGTCGCCGATCGCCTGGCGGCACTGACCGCCTACGGCGTCCCGGTGTTCTTCATGCACGGCAACCGTGACTTCCTCGTCGGCGAGGCCTTTGCCGCGCGGACCGGCATGACCCTGCTCCGCGACCCGTTCCGGATGCACCTCCACGGCCGGTCGCTGCTGCTGATGCACGGCGACACCCTGTGCACCGACGACGTCGCCTACCAGCAGTTCCGCGCGCAGACCCGCGACCCCGCGTGGCAGGCGGCGTTCCTGGCGCAGCCGCTGGCCGCGCGGCTGGCGTTCGCGGAACAGGCGCGCGCGGCGAGCCAGGCGCGCCAGGGCGAGTTGCGGGACGCAGGGACGATGGACGCGATCACCGACGTCTCGCCGGTGGCGGTGGCGGAGACCTTTGCCGCGCACGATGTCGACGTGCTGATCCACGGCCACACCCACCGGCCCGCCATCCACCACGACGGCGGCCGCACGCGCGTGGTGCTGGGGGACTGGTACGACCAGGGCTCGGTCCTGCGTTTCGATTCCACCGGCATGCGGCTGGAGGGCCTGCCGCTGTAGGCGTCAGCCCGCCAGCTGCTGCAGCGCGGCCAGCTCGTCGGCACCGAAGCCCGCGGCGCTGCGGGCCTCGAGGTTGAACGGCCCGTGCAGCACGCCGCGCGCGTACTCGGACAGCAGCTCGCGAAAGCGTGGCTCCGGGTCGATGCCGGCGCGCCCGCAGCACCAGCGGAACCAGTGGCTGCCGGCGGCCACGTGGGCCACCTCCTCGCGCAGGATCGTTTCGAGGATGTCCGCGGTGGCGTCGTCGCCCAGCGCGCGCAGCTTCACGATCATGCCCGGGGTCACGTCCAGGCCGCGCGCCTCCAGCACCCGCGGCACCAGGGCCATCCGCGACAGGCAGTCGTGCGCGGTCTTCTCCGCCATTTCCCACAGGCCGTTGTGGGCGTCGAAGTCGCCGTAGTCGTGGCCCAGCGCCTGCAGGCGCGCGCGCAGCATCGCGAAATGCCGCGCCTCGTCGCGCGCCACGCCCACCCAGTCGGCATAGAACGCGTCGGGCATCCCGCGGAACCGGTACACCGCGTCCCAGCCCAGGTCGATGGCGTTGAACTCGATGTGCGCGATCGCGTGCACGAAGGCCGCGCGCCCGGCGATGTTGCCGAACCCGCGCCTGGGCAGGTCGCGCGGATGTACGAGCCGCGGCACGCCGGGCCTGCCCGGCATGGCGATCGGTTCGACCGCCACCGCGTCATGGTCCAGCTGCAGCCGTCCGGCCGCGAACGCGTCGGCGACCTCGAACGTGCGACGGACCTTGTCTTCCGGCGTCGCGGCGGCGAGGCAGTCGCGCGCGCCGGCGAACAGCGACGCGCTCACCACGCCCGCGGCACCGTCAGGACGCCACGCGGCGCTTGCGCTTGGCCTCGTCGGAGCGCAGCTGCTGGATACGCTCGAGGTAGGCCGGCTCGATGCCGGTGACATACTCGCCGCTGAAGCACGAGGTGTCGAAATGGCGCCCGGGGAACTTGGGCCCCGCCACCGCGGCCTCGAGGTCGGCGAGGTCCTGGTAGACCAGCCAGTCGCACCCGAGGAAGGCCTCGATCTCGCGCTCGCTGCGGCCGTTGGCCACCAGCTCCTCCACCGACGGCATGTCGATGCCGTAGATGTTCGGATAGCGCACCGGCGGCGCCGCGGACGCCAGGTAGACCTTGCGCGCACCGGCATCGCGCGCCATCTGCACGATCTGCTTGGACGTGGTGCCGCGGACGATGGAGTCGTCGACCAGCAGCACCACGCGGTTGCGGAACTCCAGGGGGATCGGGTTCAACTTGCGCTTCACCGACTTCGCGCGTTCGCCCTGCCCCGGCATGATGAAGGTGCGGCCGACGTAGCGGTTCTTGATGAAGCCCTCGCGGTACTTCACGCCGAGCACGTTGGCGATCTCGAGCGCGGCGTCGCGCGAGGTGTCGGGGATCGGGATCACCACGTCGATGTCGTGGTCCGGGCGCAGGCGCAGGATCTTCTCGCCGAGGGTCACGCCCATGCGCATCCGCGCCTTGTGCACCGAGATGTTCTCGATCATCGAGTCCGGGCGCGCGAAGTACACGTACTCGAAGATGCACGGCGCGCTCGCCGCGGGCTCGGCGCAGGGCCGGTGGTGCAGCTCGCCGCGCGCGGTGACCACGATGCCCTCGCCCGGGGCGACGTCCCGCAGGTGCTCGAAGCCGAGGATGTCCAGCGCCACCGATTCGGAGGCGATCGCGTACTCGGTGCCGGCCTCGGTGACGCGGCGGCCGAGCACCAGCGGGCGGATACCGTGCGGGTCGCGGAAGCCCACCAGGCCCAGGCCGAGCACGGTCGCCACCGCGGCGTAGCCACCCTTGGCGCGGCGGTTCACGCCCTCGATCGCGTTGAACGCGGCCTCCGGCGTCAGCGCCTTCTGGCGGTCGAGCTCGTGCGCGAAGACGTTGAGCAGGACTTCGGAATCGGACTCGGTGTTGATGTTCCGCCGATCCTGCTCGAACACCTCGCGCCGCAGCGCGTCGGTGTTGACCAGGTTGCCGTTGTGCGCGAGCGCGATCCCGAACGGCGAGTTGACGTAGAACGGCTGCGCCTCGTCGCTGCCCTCGCTGCCCGCGGTCGGGTAGCGGCAGTGGGCGATGCCCACGCGGCCTTCGAGCAGCGACATCGCCTTGGCGTCGAACACGTCGCGCACGAGGCCGTTGCCCTTCTGCACGCGCAGCTGGGTGCCGTTGGTGGTGGCGATGCCCGCGGCATCCTGCCCGCGATGCTGCAGCACGGTCAGACCGTCATACAGCGCCGCTGCGACTTCCGTGGTTCCGACGATGCCGACGATGCCGCACATGGTGTCTTCGATCCCGTGTCTGTTGGCTATGGATGCGAACGGACGAGGCCGTCGATCCCGAACTTGGCGCTGACCTGCGCCCGCAGGCGCTCGGCATCGGCGCGGCCCAGCACCGGGCCGGCCTTGACGCGCGTGAGGGTGCCCTTGTCGGTACGCACCGACTCGGTGAACGCGGTGACGCCGCCGGCGCGCAGGCGCTCGCGCAGCGCTTCGGCATCGGCGGGCTTGCTGAAGGCGCCGAGCTGGACGGCGAATCCGGTGTCCGCCGTCGCCGCCGCCGGGGCAGCCGCCGGGGTTGGTGCCGGAGCCGGGGCCGGCGTCGGCGCCGGGGGCGTGGCCGGCGCGGGCGCCGTCGCCACTGCCGCGGGTGCCTGCGGCTCCCGGGCGTCGAGCGCGAGCACGCGGGCCTGCACGTCGCCCGCGACGCGGCCGGCGGCCACGCGCGCGGCTTCCGCATCCGCGCGCGATCCGTACGGCCCGATGAGCACGCGCCATGCCTGCTTGCCCGCCACCGTGGCCTCGTCGCGGTACGCGGGGAGCTTCGCAGTACGCAGGCGCGAGATCACCACATCGGCGCTGGCGCGCGTGGCATAGGCGCCGAAGCTCACGGCGTGGTCGCCGCCGGCGACCGTCGCCGGCAGGCGTGGTGCCGCGATGTCCGGGGTGGCTGCGGGGGCCGCCGGTCCGGAGTCCGCAAGCGGTTCGGCCACGGCAGGGTCCGCCCCCGGGGGAAGCGCCGCCGCCGCGGAGGCACCGGACGCATCGGGGCCGACATCACCGGCCGCGGGGGCGGTGGCGGTGTCCACCGTCGCAAGCTCGGCACCGTCGTCGCGCAGCAGGCCACCGGTGCCACCCTCTGCGGGCGCCACCAGGGGCAGGTCGCGGGTCACGTAGCCGCCCTCCGGCGCCGCCGGCATCTGCATCGACAGGTCGGACACGCCGCTGTCGGGGGCCGGGCCCTGCACCAGCATGGGCAGGAAGATCACCGCGAGCGCGATCAGCACGGCGGCGCCGATCAGGCGCTGTTTCAATCCGGGATCCATCGGGCTCGGGGGCAGCGGGGGCCGCGGAATTATACGCCGCGGCCCGCGTCGGCTTCTGAACCGTGGGCGCGCAGCCAGCGCAACGCCGCGGCCGCGACGTGGAACGAACCGAAGGCCAGCACCCGCTCCCCCGGTTGCGCCCGGGCAACCGCCGCCGCCAGCGCGGTGGCGACGTCGGGATGGCGGACGCCGTCTGCCGCGGCCGTGCCCTGCAGCCGCCCCGCCAGTGCGTCGACACCCTCGCCGCGCGGCTCGGCATCGGCCAGCCCCGCCAGGTGCCAGCCATCCACCACCGGGGCGAGTGCGGCCACCACGGCGGCCGCGTCCTTGTCGGCCAGCGCCCCGTACACGGCCAGGGTGCGACCACCCACCCCGCGCAGCCAGTCCGCCAGGGCCGCCGCTGCCTGCGGGTTGTGGCCCACGTCCACCCGCACCTCGACGCCACGGATGTCCTCGCGCTGGAGCCGTCCCGGCACCCGTGCCGCCGCCACGCCGCGTGCCCAGGCGCCGTCGTCGATCGCGACATCGAGCGCGCGCAGCGCCGCGATCGCGGTGGCGGCATTGCGCAGTTGCACCTGTCCCGCCAGCGCCGGGCGCGGCAGCTCGAGCACGCAACCTGGCTCGCGCCAGCGCCAGCGACCGTCATCGACCGGTTCGACCAGGAAGTCGCTGCCGGCGCGCACGGCGGCGGCACCGATGGCGTAGGCGTGGCGCAGCACGCTGGCCGGGGGGTCGTCCTCGCCCAGCACCAGCGGCCGCCAGGCACGCGCGATCCCGGCCTTCTCGACTCCGATCGCTTCGCGGTCCGTGCCGAGCCAGGCCTGGTGGTCGAGGTCGACGGTGGTCACCACGGCGACGTCGGCATCGACGATGTTGACCGCATCCAGCCGCCCGCCCAGCCCCACCTCCAGCACCACGAGGTCCAGCGACGCCTGTTCGAACAGGCGCAGCGCCGCCAGCGTGCCGTACTCGAAATAGGTGAGCGCCACCGGTCCGTCCGTCCCCGCGCGCGCCGTCTCGACCGCCTCGAACGCCTCGACCAGTGCGTCGTCACCGACCTCCGCGCCATCGACCCGGACGCGCTCGTTGTAGGCGAGCAGGTGCGGCGAGGTGTAGGCGCCGGTGCGCAGGCCGGCCGCGCGCGCGATGGCTTCGATGAAGGCCACCGTCGAACCCTTGCCGTTGGTGCCCGCGACCACCACCACGTGCCGCGCCGGCCGGCCCAGCGCCATGCGCGCGGCGACCGCACGGACGCGGTCGAGGCCGAGGGCGATCGCCTGCGGGTGCTGCGCCTCGATCCAGGCCAGCCACCCGGCCAGCGTACGCCGCGGAGTCACAGCGCGCGGTGCACCGCTTCGCCGAAGAACAGTGTGTGGTGCCCGCAATCGTTGAGGCGGACCACCTCGAGGTGCGCTGGGTCCGGACCCTCGACCAGGTTGAGCGTGGTCGGCGCCTGGCGGAACGTCCACAACCGGAACAGCGGCAGCCCCAGGATGCGGCACAACAGCACGCGATTGACCGCGTCGTGGGCCACCACCAGCAGCGTGCCCTCCGGCCCCAGTCCCTCGCAGGCGCCGGCGAAGGCCGGCCATGCGCGTTCCAGCACCTGCTTCAGCGATTCGCCGCCCGGCATCTGCACCTTGTCCGGCGCGTCGCGCCAGGTCTGGAAGCGGTCGCCGTCCACGGCCGCGATTTCCGCGGCGAGCTTGCCCTCCCAGCTGCCGTGGTCGATCTCCATCAGCCCGTTGTCCAGCGACAGCATCGGTGCGCGCACCTCGCCCAGCGCGAACTGCGCGGTGTGGTACGCCCGGGACAGCGGCGAGCACACCGCGCGGTCGATGCGCAGGTCGCGCAGGCGCTCGCCGAGCAGCCGCGCCTGCCGCACGCCGGTCTCCGACAGCGGAATGTCCTCCTGGCCCTGGTAGCGGCCTTCGGCATTCCACGCGGTTTCACCGTGGCGGGCGAGCAGGATTCTCATCGGCGCGTTCGCTGGTCGGCGGGGCAGCGTAGCAGAGGCATGCGCGGCCGCCTCAGCGGCGCGGCGCGGCGCCGAGTTCCTGGAGCACGCGCGGCGCCGGGAAGACCTCCTGCATGATCCAGCGCATGTAGCGCTGGTCGACCGAGATCATCCGCGTCATCACCGGGTCGAACACCCAGTTCGAGCTCACCGACTCCCAGTTGCCGTCGAACGCCAGCCCGACCAGGCGCCCGCGCGCATCCAGCACCGGCGAGCCGGAGTTGCCGCCGGTGATGTCGAGGTCGGAGAGGAAGTTCACGGGCACGGACTTCAGGCGCCGGTCGGCGAGGCCGCCGTGGCGCTTCTCCGCAACCGCGTCGAGGAGCGCCTGCGGCGCGTCGAACGGATCCTCGCCGGTGGCCTTGGCGGCGACGCCTTCGAGCGTGGTGAACGGCTGCTGCGGCGTGCCGTCGAGCTTGGTGTAGGGCTTGACGTTGCCGAAGGTGAGCCGCAGCGACGAATTCGCGTCCGGGTACACCGCCTCGCCGCGGCTGGCCTTGTAGTCGGCGACCGCCTGCAGGTACAGCGGGCGCGCGGCCAGGTCCTCGCCCGCGCGCATCTTGCGCTGCTCCTCGAGCTCGAGCAGCGTCGGCATGACCGCCACGGCATAACGGATCGCCGGGTCCCGGCTGGACTCGAACGCCTTGCGGTCGGCGCCCAGCCACTTCTGGCGCGCGGCGGCGGCGGTGAGTTCGCTGCGGCCAAGGGTGTCGAGCGCACGCTTGATCGCGGCCTGGTCGTCGCCGCCGAGCCAGCTGTCGATCGCGGCCACGCGCTGCGCCTTCGGCAGCTTCACGTACTCCTCCAGCCAGTAGCGCTGCAGCTCGCGGTCCATCGCCGGCACGAAGCGGCGCTCCATCTGCGCCAGGCTGCCCTCGATCGTCGGCAGGTCGCGCTCCTGGTAGCCCTGCTCGCGCTCCGCATCGGGCTTCCCGCGCTCGATCGCGAGCCGGTAGAGCGTGGTCGCGGTGGAGACGATGCCGGTATTGCCGAACTGGCCGGCGACAAGGTCGCGTTCGCGGGTGGCGCGCTGGGCGTCGTTCAACGCCACCAGCTTCGCATGCGCGTCCAGCGCCGGCCTGCCCGCGTCGCCCTGCGCCTGGAGCCAGGCCAGCACCGCCGCCTCCTGGGCCTGCTTGGCTTCGCCCGCGCGGGTGCGCGCGAAGCCTGCGAGCTGGCCGTCGTAGTTCTTGTGCACGTTCTCCCAGCCACGCATGGTGCTGGCGTACTTCACCTCGATGTCCGGGTCCTTGCGCCCTTCCGCATCCACCAGCGCGGTCAGCGCCTTGTAGTGGCGGCTGATGGTGGGATAGGTCCACTGCTCGGTGTCCTGGAACTCGGACGCCAGCGCGTAGCGGCTGGTGCGGCCCGGGTAGCCCGCCACCATCACGAAGTCGCCCGCGCCCAGCGGGCGGTCGGCCAGCTTCAGCCAGCGCTTCGGCTGGTACGGCACGTTGTCCGCGGCGAACGCAGCCGGTTTGCCGTCGCGTGCGACATAGGCACGGTAGAAGGCGAAATCGCCGGTGTGCCGCGGCCACATCCAGTTGTCGATCTCGCCACCGTAGTTGCCGATGCTGCCCGGCGGCGCGTACACCAGGCGCACGTCGCGGATCTCGAGGTTCTTGAACAGGCGGTAGGTGTTGCCGCCGGAAAAGCTGTACAGCCGGCAGCGGTAGCCGGCATCGGCTTCGCAGGCCCCGACCAGCGACTTCTCGATCGCGTCCAGCGCGCGGGTCCTGCCGAGTGCGTCGGGAGCCGCGGCGATCGCCGCCTGCACCCGCTCGGTCACGTCCTCGATCGATTCGAGCGCATACACGCGCGCGTTCGGGCCGGCGGTGATTTCGTCGCCGATCGCGGCGGCATTGAAACCGTCGCGCATGAGGTTCTTTTCCGGGGTCGAGTTCAGCTGGATCGCGCCATAGGCGCAGTGGTGGTTGGTCACCACCAGGCCCTGCGGCGAGACGAAACTGGCGGTGCATCCGCCGAGCGACACCACCGCGCCGAGCGGATCGCCGGTGAGATCGGCCAGCTGCGCCGGGTCGAGCTTCAGCCCGGCCTTCTTCAGCGGCTTCGCGATCTCGGGCAATTGCTGGGGCACCCACATGCCTTCGGCGCCGATGGCGAGGCCGGGGCTTGCGGCGGTGGCGACGATGGCGGCGGCGAGGAGGGTCTTGCGCATGTGGAGGTTCCTTGCAGGGTATGGCGTGGGTGCGCGGTGGCCGGCGGCCGCCGCGGCGTCGGGCGTTACCGCGGTCACTCCGCGGGCAGCCCCATTTCCTGGAGCAGCGCCGGCGCCGGATACACCTTGGCCAGCAGCCAGCGCAGGTAGCGCAGGTCGACGTGGATCGCGCGCTTGTAACGGGGGTCGAACATCCAGCTGGCGCTGACCGCCTCCCAGTTGCTGTCGAAGTTCAGGCCGATCAGGCGGCCATGCGCGTCGAGCACGGGGGAGCCGGAGTTGCCGCCGGTGGTGTCGAGGTTGGTCAGGAAGTCGACCGTCTGCGTGCCCAGCACCGGGTCGGCGGTGCTGCCGAAATCGCCAGTGGCGATGGCCGCCAGCAGCGGAGCCGGCGCCTCGAATGGCGCCACCCCGGTGTGCTTCTCGACGATCCCGCGCACGGTGGTGAGCGCGTCGTAGTGCACCGCATCGCGCGGCGCCAGCGTCGACACCCGGCCATAGCTCACGCGCAGGGTGGAATTGGCATCGGGATACATCGCCCTGCCCTGCGACGCGCGGTAGCCGGCCAGCGCGCGCATGTACGCCGGCCGCAGGCGCAGCAGCTCGCCGTCGCGCGCCCTGGCCTCGTCGTCCTGGCGGAGCAGCGCCGGCAGCAGGGTCGCGGCCGCCTGCAGGAGCGGATCTGCGGACGCGGCCACGGCGTCGGGCGTCGCGGCCAGCCAGCGCATGCGCTCGGCCTCGTCGCCGAGGCGGGTGGCGGCGTAGATGCGGTCCAGCACGGCGTCGGCTGCAGCGGCATCGGAACCAAACGCCGCCTCGACCTCGGGGATGCGCTGCGACGCGGGAAGCGCGCGGTGGCGCGCCAGCAGGTGCCGCCACCAGGCCTTCTCGACACCGGGGTCGTAACGGCGCTGCACCTGCCGCAGGTTGCCCTCGATCATCGCCTCGTCGCGCTGCTGGTAGCCCGCCTGCCGGTCCGTATCGGGCTTGCGCCGTTCGACCGCCAGCCGTTGCAGGACCAGCGCCGACGACAGCAGTGCCGGCTTCGGCGCGGCCAGCCAGTGCTCGCGCTCGCGCGTCGCGCGGGCCTGCGCCAGCAACGACGCGAGCGCATCGATGTCGGCGCGCGTCGCGGCGGCCTCCGGCTGCGTGGCGAGCCACGCGAGCATCGCGGCCTCGTCGTCGCCGCGCACGCGCACCGCATCGCTGCGGCGCAGGCCGTCGAGCTCGCCTTGCGCGCGCTTCAGGGTGTTCTTCAGTCCCGCAAGCGAGGACGCATAGAGGACGGCACGCCCGGCGTCGTCACCGACCTCGGCCTCGATCGCCGCGATCACACCCTGCGTCGCCTCCACGCGGGCCGGCAGCTGCCAGCCCACCTGGTCGGCGAACTCGGCCGCCGAGCGGTGGCGGAAGGTGCGTCCCGGGTAGCCGGCAAGCATGGCGAAGTCGCCCTCGGCCACCGGGTCCAGCGACACCTCGAGATGCGCTGGCGGGACGTAGGGGATGTTGGCGGCATCGAACGCCGCAGGCCTGCCGTCCGGGCCGACATAGGCACGGTAGAAGGCGAAATCGCCGACGTGGCGCGGCCAGACGAAGTTGTCGATGTCGTCGCCGTAGTTTCCGATCGCCTCCGGCGGCGCGTACACCAGCCGGATGTCGCGCAGCTCCAGCTGCTTGACCAGGTGGAAGTCGCGGCCCTGGTCCATGTTGGCGACGCTGCAGCGGTGGCCGGGGTCGCGCTCGCATTCGGCGACCGCACGCTTGCTGGCGGCGTCGACGGCATCGAAATAGGCGCGCCCGGCCTTCCCGCGCGCCTCGCCCAGGATGCGGTCGGTGATGCGGTCGAAGGCGACGGTGACGAAGACGCGCGCCGCCGGCCCCGCGGACACTTCCGCCGCCGGCGTCGCGGCATTGAAGCCTTGGGCCATCAGGTTCCGTTGCGGCGTGGAATTGAGCTGGATGGCGCCGTAGGCGCAGTGGTGGTTGGTCAGCACCAGGCCGCGCGGGGAGACGAAGCTCCCGGTGCAGCCGCCCAGCGACACCACCGCATTCATCGGCGGGCGGGCCAGGTCCGCCAGGTCCGCCGGGCGCCCGCGGAAGCCGGCTGCCGCCAGCTCCTCCGCGATGTCCGGGAGCTGCGACGGCAGCCACATGCCCTCGTCGGCCTGGGCCGCGCCGGCGACGGCGCACAGCAGCGCGGCCAGTACTCGTCGCATCGCGATGTCCCCTCTGGAATGGCCGCCGACGATAGGCGAAGCCCGCCTCGCGGCGCAAACCGCGCCCCGGGCCGCGACCTGCGGCGGCGTATAATTCCGGGCTTTCCAGCACCACCACGGGCGTATCGAATGGGTCGCATGATGAAGGCGCTGGTCAAGCGCGAAGCCACGAAGGGCATCTGGATGGAGGACGTCCCGGTGCCGGTGCCGGGCCCGAACGAAGTCCTGGTGAAGCTCGAGAAGACCGCGATCTGCGGCACCGACCTCCATATCTACCTGTGGGACGAGTGGAGCCAGCGCACGATCCGGCCCGGGCTGGTCATCGGCCACGAGTTCGTCGGCCGCGTGGCCGAACTCGGCCCCGGTGCCGCCGGCTACACCATCGGCCAGCGTGTCTCGGCCGAGGGCCACATCGTCTGCGGCCACTGCCGCAACTGCCGTGCCGGCAAGCAGCACCTGTGCCCGAACACCGTGGGCATCGGCGTCAATCGCGATGGCGCGTTCGCCGAGTACATCGTGATGCCGGCCAGCAACCTGTGGCCGATCCCGGACCAGATCCCGAGCGAGCTGGCCGCGTTCTTCGACCCCTTCGGCAACGCCGCGCACTGCGCGCTGGAGTTCGACGTGGTCGGCGAGGACGTGCTGATCACCGGCGCCGGCCCGATCGGGGTCATGGCCGCGGGCATCTGCAAGCACATCGGCGCGCGCAACGTGGTCGTGACCGACGTCAACGACTACCGCCTGAAGCTCGCCGCCGACATGGGTGCGACGCGCGTGGTCAACGTCACCAACACCTCGCTCAAGGACGTGATGGCCGACCTGCACATGGAAGGCTTCGACGTCGGGCTGGAGATGAGCGGCAACCCGGTCGCGTTCAACGACATGCTCGACTGCATGTACCACGGCGGCAAGGTCGCCCTGCTCGGCCTGCTGCCCAAGGGCGCCGGCATCGACTGGGACCGCATCATCTTCAAGGGCCTGACGGTCCAGGGCATCTATGGACGGCGCATGTACGAGACCTGGTACAAGATGACGCAGCTGGTGCTGTCCGGCTTCCCGCTCGGCAAGGTGCTGAGCCACCAGCTGCCGGCGGAGGACTTCCAGAAGGGATTCGACCTGATGGAATCCGGCAAGTCCGGCAAGGTCGTCCTGAACTGGGTGAGCTGACGCCATGTCCCTGACCGAACGCTACGTCGACACCATCGAGACCATCCGCGCCGACGGGCTGTACAAGTCGGAGCGCATCATCACCAGCCCGCAGTCGGCCGAAATCACCCTGGCCGACGGGCGCACGGTGCTGAATTTCTGCGCCAACAACTACCTGGGCCTCGCCGACCACCCCGACATCATCGCGGCCGCGCGCGAGGCGCTGGAAACGCACGGCTTCGGCATGGCCTCGGTGCGCTTCATCTGCGGCACCCAGGACCTGCACAAGGAGCTCGAGCGCACGATATCGGCGTTCTTCGGCAAGGAGGACACGATCCTCTACGCCGCGTGCTTCGACGCCAACGGGGGCCTGTTCGAACCTCTGCTCGACGAGAACGACGCGGTGATCTCCGACGCGCTCAACCACGCGTCCATCATCGACGGCGTGCGCCTGTGCAAGGCAAGGCGCTTCCGATATGCCAACTGCGACATGGCGGACCTGGAAGCGCAGCTGCAGGCTGCCGACGCCGCCGGCGCGCGCACCAAGCTCATCACCACCGACGGCGTGTTCTCGATGGACGGCTTCATCGCGCCGCTCGACGAGATCACGGCGCTGGCGGCGAAGTACGGTGCGCTGGTGCACATCGACGAATGCCACGCCACCGGCTTCCTCGGCGCCACCGGCCGCGGCTCGGCGGAGGTCAAGGGCGTGCTCGACCGGATCGACATCATCACCGGCACGCTGGGCAAGGCCATGGGCGGCGCGCTCGGAGGCTTCACCACGGCGAAGACGGAAGTGATCGAACTGCTGCGCCAGCGCTCGCGCCCCTATCTTTTCTCCAATTCGCTGCCGCCGCACGTGGTGGCCGCGGGCACGAAGGCGTTCGGGATGCTGGATGCGGCCGCGGACCTGCGTTCGCGCCTGGTCGACAACACGCGGTATTTCCGCGAGCGCATGGGCGCGGCCGGATTCGACATCAAACCCGGCACGCACCCGATCTGCCCGGTGATGCTGTACGACGCGCCGCTCGCGCAGCGCTTCGCCGAGCGCCTGCTCGAGGAAGGCATCTACGCGATCGGCTTCTTCTTCCCCGTGGTGGCGAAGGGCCAAGCACGCATCCGTACCCAGCTCAGCGCTGCGCACACGCGCGAGCACCTGGACCAGGCCATCGATGCTTTCACCCGCATCGGCCGCGAACTGGGCGTGCTCGAGGCCTGAGGCCCGACGCCCGGCGTCAGCCGGGCGTGCCACCGGCGCGCAGGCGCTCGAGGTCCGCGGCGTCGAGTTCGCGCCACTGGCCCTTGCCGAGCGTGCCCAGCGCGAGCCCGCCGATGGCGACCCGCACCAGGCGCAGCACGTCCAGCTCGACCGCCGCGAGCAGGCGGCGGATCTGGCGGTTGCGTCCCTCGTCGAGCACGATCTCGAGCCACGCCGTGCGCCCGCCCGAGCGCAGCAGGCGTGCCGATGCCGCCCGCAGCACCGTGCCGTCGATCTCGATGCCCGCCACCACGCGTTCCAGCAGTGACGACTCCGGCAGCCGGTCGACCTGCACGTGATAGGTCTTGGCCGGCCCGGTGCCCGGGTCGGTGATCCCTGCCGCCCAGGCGGGATCGTTGGTGAACAGGAGGAGGCCTTCGCTGGCCTTGTCGAGGCGCCCGACGGGCGCGATCCAGCCCATGCCGGCGCCGTCGAAGCAGCGGTAGACCGTGTCCCTCCCCTGCTCGTCGGCGGCGGTGGTGACCAGGCCACGCGGCTTGTTGAGCATGAGGTAAAGGCGCGACGGCGCATGGACCACGCCGTCGACCTCGATGCGCGCCGTGGCGGCCACGACGGGATGCTCGGGATCGGTCACGACGCGGCCGTCGACGCGTACACGGCCGGAACGGATCCAGGCCGCGCCCTGGGTGCGCGAACAGAGGCCGCGCTTGGACAGGGCGCGCGCCAGGCTGTGCCTGGCGCTCACCGCCACCGCACCTGCGCGACCGGCGGGGACGTCAGCCCTGGCCGCCGTCCTGGGCGGGTGCGGTCACCGGCACCGCGGGAGCCGGCACTGCGCCGGGCGGGACGCCCTGCGCAGGCTCCTCGGCAGGGGCCGCGTCGACGGGTATCGCCGGTGCAGGGACCACCGCGCCGTCCACGGCGGGAACCGCAGCCGGAGCCGCAGCCGGCGCCGCGCCACGCGCCACGCGTACGCCGCGGGTCTTCATCCAGGCATCGAACTCGTCGGCCGTCATGCGCTTGCCGTTCTGGTTCATGTCGAACCGCCACGGGGTGTTGTCGAACTCGGTCTTCGGCTTGTACACCGACGGATCGTTGGGATCGATGGCGCTCGGCGCTGGCAGCGCCTTCGCGACCGCCTGGCAGCCTTCGATGCGCAGGCGGAGCAGGACCTCGTCCACCGACTGCGATTCGTCGTAGGCGTGGGCCAGCACGCCACCCTGGGCACCCAGCAGCTGCGACGGCGACGCGAACTCGGGGGCAACCGGCGCCAGCAGCGTCGCGCGCGCCGGGCGCCCCTGCTGCGTGGCGAGGGTGGAACAGTCCATGGCCGCCACCGTTCCCGGTGCGGCGAGGCTGGCGATCAACAACAGTGTGGCGCGCATTCGGATCTCTCTCCCGGCAGGTGCCGCGAGTGTAGGTGGCGCACCTCCATGCGACAAGGCGGCGCGCCATGCGCGGCGCGCCAAAAAAGAAGCCCGGCGCAAGGCCGGGCTTCGGGTGGAGCAGCTGGCGTCCGGTCAGTTCTGGACGTTCAGCTCGGTGCGGCGGTTACGCGCGCGGCCTTCCGGGTTGTCCGAACCGTCGTCGTTGGTGTTCGGCGCGATCGGACGGCTCTCGCCGTAGCCGGTCGGACCCTGCAGACGGCCGGCATCGATGCCGTTCGAGGTCAGGTAGTCGTACACCGCGGTCGCACGGCGCTCGGACAGGCCCTGGTTGTAGGCGTCGGTACCCACCGAGTCGGTGTGGCCGGCGACTTCAACGCGCAGCTCCGGGTAACGCTTCAGGATCTCGATCGCCTCGTTGAGGATCGACACCGCGTCCGGACGCAGGGTCGAGCGGTCGAAGTCGAAGTTGACGCCCTTCAGGTCGATCGACACCGGCACCGGGCAGCCGTCCGGACCGATGGTCTGGCCAGCCTGCGAACCGGGGCACTTGTCGTCGCAATCGTTCACGCCGTCGCCGTCGCTGTCCTGGTCGGCGCAGCTCGGGGCGGCCACCGGCGCCGGGGCCACCGGGGCGGTCGGCTCCGGACCCAGCGGGATCACCACGCCAACCGAGGCCAGCACATCGCCGAACCAGTCTTCCTGCGAGGCGTTGATGCTGCTGTCGTCGAAGTCCGCGCGGTAGGCGAGTTCGGTTCGCATGCCGACGCGGCCGAGGTCACCCTGCAGGCCGACGCCGACCTTGGCGGCGAAGTTGCCGTCCTCGCGCTCACCCGGGGAGTCCGGGCTCGGGAACGCGTCGTACTCTTCCTCGGAGCGCTGGTAGCCCAGGCCCAGGAGGGCGTACGGGTTCCAGTTGCGACCCTCGGTGATGAAGTGGCGACGCAGGTCCAGGGAGATCCCGTACTGGCTCCAGTTGAGGTCCTGGTTGGCGTCGTGGTTCGGGTTCTGGTAGTTCAGCTCGCCGTCGATGGACCACTCGGGGCTGATGAACTTGCCGGCGCCCAGCGTGGCGAACGGGGCATCGTTGGTGCCGCGATCGTTGTCCTGCAGGTTGAAGCCGACCGAGCCGGTGAGGTACCAGCGGTCGTCGAATTCCTGCGCGGCGGCGGCGTGCGAGAACGCCAGCCCTGCCAGCAGGGCAGTGCTCAACAGACGGATCTTCATGTACAGACTCCTTGAGTCCCGATTCAAATGGGGGATGGTGCGTGGCGTGACCCGCAGCCAGCGCCCGGCACCGGCCCGGGGGCCCGCCAGTCGCGGCCGGATCATACACATTCAGCTTAATGTTAACCAGTCATTAAAAAAGAAGCCCGGCACAAGGCCGGGCTTCGGGTGGTGCAGCTGGCGTCCGGTCAGTTCTGGACGTTCAGCTCGGTGCGGCGGTTGCGCGCGCGGCCTTCCGGGTTGTCCGAACCGTCGTCGTTGGTGTTCGGCGCGATCGGACGGCTCTCGCCGTAGCCGGTCGGACCCTGCAGACGGCCGGCATCGATGCCGTTCGAGGTCAGGTAGTCGT
>JAYRUX010000015.1:0-31439 GCA_041918855.1 Luteimonas sp. | reverse complement strand
GGTCGATCGACACCGGCACCGGGCAGCCGTCCGGACCGATGGTCTGGCCAGCCTGCGAACCGGGGCACTTGTCGTCGCAATCGTTCACGCCGTCGCCGTCGCTGTCCTGGTCGGCGCAGCTCGGGGCCACCGGCGCCGGGGCCACCGGGGCGGTCGGCTCCGGACCCAGCGGGATCACCACGCCAACGGAGGCCAGGACGTCGCCGAACCAGTCTTCGCCATCGTTGCGCTCCGGCGGCGGATCGTCGTTCAGCAGCTGGGCGCGGGTGTCGTCGATGGCGACGGCACGGTAGGCGAGCTCGGTCCGGATCTTCACCCGGCCCATGTCGCCCTGCGCACCGAAACCGAACTTGCCGGCGATCCCGCCTTCCTCTTCCTCGTACGGCGAGTCCGGGCTCGGGAAGTTGTCGGTTTCGATCTCTTCACGCTGGTAACCCAGGCCTGCCAGCAGGTAGGGATTCCAGTTGCGGCCTTCCTGCACGAAATGACGGCGGGCGTCGAACGAGATGCCGTACTGGCTCCAGTTGAGGTCCTGGTTGTCGTCGTGGTTCGGGTTCTGGTAGTTCAGCTCCGCATCGAACGACCAGTTCGGGTTGATGAACTTGCCGAAGCCGATGGTGCCGAAGGGCGCATCGTTCGTCCGGCGGTCGTTGTCCTGCAGGTTGAAGCCGACCGAGCCGGTGATGTACCAGCGGTCGTCGAACTCTTGCGCGTGGGCCATCGGGACCACGCCCAGGCCGCCCAGCAGGGCCGCACAGAGGAGTTTCTTGTTCATGCGTTCAGCTCCTTGGATCAAATGAAGAGAAACCGGGATTCCGTGGTTCCGTCTATGTCGGACGGCCGCCGTGAGGGACGCCATCCCGCGCAGGTTAGGTTCGCCGTTGTGAAGGCGGTGTTAACGCCCGACTAACAATTGCGAAGGTTCCCCAACCCGGCATCATACGCAGATCCCCCGTTCAGGTGGCCAGCATGGCCATCAGCTCCTCGATGCGCAGCGCATCGAAGCGGGCCGGATCCCGCGCCACGTCCATGAGCGACCGCACCCGGTCGGCGGGCAGGTGTTCGCTGAACGCGTTCTCGGCCTTCTGCATGAGCACCGGGATGCCCTCTTCGCGCCGCCGGCGATGGCCGATCGGATAATCGATCGACACCTTCTCCGTCGAGCTTCCGTCCTTGAAGAAGACCTGCACGGAGTTGCCGATGTAGCGCTTGTCGGCATCGAAGTAGTCGCGGGTGAACTGCGGGTTCTCGCGGACTTCCATGCAGCCGCGCAGGGCGTCGATGCGCGGATCCGCCGCGACGTCGTCGTTGTAGTCCGAAGCGGTGAGGCGGCCGAAGATCAGCGGCACGGCGACCATGTACTGGATGCAATGGTCGCGGTCGGCGTAGTTCGACAACGGCCCGGTCTTGTCGATGATCCGCACCCCCGCCTCCTGGGTCTCGATCACGATGCGCTCGACCTGGTCCACGCGGTCGCGGACGTCTGCGTGCAGCTGCATCGCGCATTCCACCGCCGTCTGCGCATGGAACTCCGCCGGGTAGCTGATCTTGAACAGCACGTTCTCCATCACGTAGCTGCCGAACGGGCGCTCGAACTGGAACGGCTTGCCACCGAAGGCGACGTCGTAGAAGCCCCAGGTCTTCGCGCTCAGCGCGCTCGGGTAGCCGACCACCTGCTTGCGGACCGCATTCAGGGCGTGGGTCACGGCGCGGCGGCAGGCATCGCCCGCCGCCCAGCTCTTGCGCGGGCCGGTATTGGGGGCGTGGCGGTAGGTGCGGAGCACGCCGTTGTCGATCCACGAGTGCGACACGGCGGTCACCACCTCGTCCTTGCCGCCGCCGAGCATCGCGGTGGCCACCGCGGTCGACGCCAGCCGCACCAGGATCACGTGGTCGAGTCCGACCCGGTTGAACGAGTTCTGCAGCGCGTACACGCCCTGGATCTCGTGGGCCTTGATCGCCCAGCCGAGCACGTCGCGCACGGTGATCTCACGGCCTTCCTTGCGTGCGAGGTAGTCGGCGACGGCCAGGATGGCGCCGAGGTTGTCCGACGGGTGTCCCCACTCGGCTGCGAGCCAGGTGTCGTTGAAGTCCAGCCAGCGGACCAGGGTGCCGATGTTGAAGGCGGCCTGCACCGGGTCGAGCTCGAAGCCGGTGCCGGGCACGCGGGCGCCGCCGGGGAGCTCGGCGCCGGGGACCAGCGGCCCGAGGTGCTTCACGCAATCCGGGAACTTCATCGCCAGCATCGCGCACGCCATCGAGTCGATGAGCATGTAGCGCGCGGTGTCGTAGGCCTCGGTCGATTCGATCCGGGCATCGATGACGTAGTCGGCGATGTCGACCATGGGCTGGTCGGGGTCGGGACGGACGGCGGAACGCGTGTCGGAATGGCTCATCGGATCGGATCGCTCGCGGTGGGGAGCCCGCTAGTTTGCCAGAGCCGCCCACTGCCGCCTTGGATGACGCGCCGCGCCGGGCTTGAGCGGCGCGCGGGATCGCGGCACTGTGGGCGCTCCGTACGCCGGCGTACCGTGATGCCCGAGCCCTACCCCCACCTGTTCGCCCCGCTCGACCTGGGATTCACCCGCCTGCGCAACCGGGTGCTGATGGGTTCGATGCACACCGGCCTGGAGGACCGCGCGCGCGACTTCCCGAAGCTCGCGGCGTATTTCGCCGAGCGCGCTGCCGGTGGCGTCGGGCTGATCGTGACCGGAGGCTTCTCGCCGAACGTTGCCGGCTGGCTGAAACCGTTCGCGAGCAAGCTGGGGTGGGGCTGGGAAGCGCGCCGGCACCGGCAGGTGACCGATGCAGTGCACGGCCACGATGCCCGCATCTGCCTGCAGCTGCTGCATTCCGGCCGCTATGCCTACCACCCGCTGTCGGTGGCGCCGTCGCGGCTGAAGGCGCCGATCAACCCGTTCACGCCGCGCGCGCTGTCGACGCGCGCGGTCGACCGGCACGTCGCCGACTACGCGCGCGCCGCGCGACTGGCCCGCGACGCCGGCTACGACGGGGTGGAGGTCATGGGCTCCGAAGGCTACCTGGTCAACGAATTCCTCAGTGCGCGCACCAATCGCCGCGAGGACGCCTGGGGTGGCACGCCGGCGCGGCGGATGCGCTTCGCGGTCGAGATCGTCCAGCGCATCCGCGAAGCCTGTGGCCCCGACTTCATCCTGGTGTACCGGCTGTCGATGCTGGAACTGGTGCCGGATGGCTCGGACTGGGACGCGATCGTGGCCCAGGCGCGCGCGATCGAAGCCGCCGGCGCGACCATCCTCAACACCGGCATCGGCTGGCACGAGTCGCGGGTGCCGACCATCGCCACCTCGGTGCCGCGCGCGGCGTTCGCCGGCGTCACCGCCAAGCTGCGCCCGCACGTGGGACTGCCGCTGGTGGCGACCAACCGCATCAACATGCCGGATGTCGCCGAGTCGATCCTGGCCGGCGGCGGCGCCGACCTGGTCTCGATGGCACGGCCCTTCCTTGCCGACCCGCAGTGGGTGGCGAAGGCGCGGGCCGGCCGGGCCGGGGCGATCAACACCTGCATCGCCTGCAACCAGGCCTGCCTCGACCACGTGTTCCAGAACCGCCGCGCGAGCTGCCTCGTCAACCCGCGGGCCTGCGCGGAAACCGAATTGCGGTACCTGCCGACGACGGCGCCGCGCCGCATCGCCGTGGTCGGCGCCGGGCCGGCAGGGCTCGCGTGCGCGACGGTGGCGGCCGGGCGTGGACACCGCGTCACCCTGTTCGAGGCGGCGGACGCGATCGGCGGCCAGTTCGACCTCGCCCGTCGCGTGCCGGGCAAGGAGGAGTTCGACGAAACGCTGCGCTACTTCCGCCACGCGCTCGGCGAGGCCGGCGTGGACGTGCGGCTGTCCACCCGCGCTGACCGCGCCACCCTCGCCGGCTTCGACGTCGTGGTGCTGGCCAGCGGCGTCGTGCCACGGCAGGTCGATATCGAAGGCGCCGACCATCCCTGCGTGGCCGGGTATGCCGACGTGCTCCGCGGCCAGGTGGTGCCCGGGCCGCGGGTGGCGATCATCGGCGCCGGCGGCATCGGATTCGATGTCGCGGAGTTCCTGGTGCAGCCTGCACCCTCGCCGACGCTCGAGCCGGGCGCGTGGATGCAGGAATGGGGGGTGGACCCCTCGTTCGAGTCCGCAGGCGGGCTCGCGCCGCCGCGGGTGGCCCAGCCCCTGCGCCAGGTCTGGCTGCTCCAGCGCAGCACCGGCAAGCCCGGGGCGCGCCTGGGCAAGACCACGGGCTGGATCCATCGCGCCACGCTCAAGGCCAAGGGCGTGCGCATGCTCGGCGGGGTCGAGTACGAGCGCATCGACGACGACGGGCTGCACCTGCGCGTGGACGGGACGCCGCAGGTGCTCGTGGTGGACCATGTCGTGGTGTGCGCGGGCCAGGAATCCCGCCGCGACCTGCTGGATCCGCTACGCGCGGCCGGCATGGAGGTGCACGTGGTTGGCGGGGCGGATGCCGCGGCAGAGCTCGATGCCAAGCGCGCCATCGCCCAGGCCAGCCGCGTGGCCGCCATGCTTTGAGGCCTTCACGCCAGCGCACCCGCGCATTCATGTCAAGGCCGCCCGTTCACGTGGCGTTGCCGTTTGCGCACTTACCGTGCGCGCACTTCCCCGCCAGCTGAATTGGCGGGGCCGGTGCGATCGGGCGTCCTGCCCGCCCGCGCTCGGGCAGCAAGTGCGCCAGAGAGTGCCGCCGCCCTCCCCAGTACGCCATGTCGCTCCGCGCCCCCTTTCCCGTTGATGTACGGGCAGGGGATGTGGACCGGCGCAACGGAGCAAGGAGTCGTCATGAAGCTCGCCTGGATCCTGTGGCTGGCATCCGTCCTGCCGCCACAAGCCGCGGATTCCCTGTGCCTCAGCACCACCCTGTACCTGGAGGCGCGCGACCAGCCCGCCCTCGGCCAGCAGGCCGTGGCCGAGGTCGCCCTTCGCCGCACCGACAGCGGCCTCTGGGGCGATTCGGTCTGCGACGTGGTCACCGCACGCAGCCAGTTCGCGCCCACCATCGTGTCGCCGCGCACCCGCCTCCGCAACACCGAGGCCTGGGCGCAGGCGGTCACCGTCGCGATCGAATCGCAACGCAACTGGGCGCTGCCGCCGGGCGAGCGCGAGGAAGTGGTCCCCGGCGCCAGCCATTTCATGGCCCATGCCATCGCCAGCCCGAGCTGGCGCAACGCCTACCAGGTGGCGACGATCGGCGACCACACGTTCCTCAGGGTGCAGTCGCTCAAGCCCCGCACCTGAGCCGGGCGCCCGGGCAGACGACGAAGGCCGCGCGATGCGCGGCCTTCGTGCGTCGGGGCTGCCGGAATCAGCGCCGGTCGATCGGTACGTACTCCCGGTTCTCGGGACCTGTATAGGTCGCGCTCGGGCGGATGATCTTGCCGTCGATGCGCTGCTCGACGACGTGCGCGCTCCAGCCGCTGGTGCGCGCGACCACGAACAGCGGGGTGAACATCGCCGTCGGCACGCCCATCATGTGGTAGCTCACCGCGCTGAACCAGTCGAGGTTGGGGAACATCTTCTTGATGTCCCACATCACCGTCTCCAGGCGCTCGGCGATGTCGTACATGCGCATGTCGCCGCGCTCTTCCGACAGCTCCTTCGCCACCTGCTTGATGATCCCGTTGCGCGGGTCGCCGACGGTGTACACCGGGTGCCCGAAGCCGATGACCACTTCCTTGCGCGCCACGCGCTCGCGGATGTCGGCCTCGGCCTCGTCGGGGGTGTCGTATCGCTTCTGGACCTCGAACGCGACCTCGTTGGCGCCGCCGTGCTTGGGCCCGCGCAGGGCGCCGATGGCACCGGTGATGCAGGAATGCATGTCGCTGCCGGTACCGGCGATCACGCGCGCGGTGAAGGTCGAGGCATTGAACTCGTGCTCGGCGTACAGGATCAGCGAGGTGTGCATCGCGCGCACCCAGCTTTCCCGCGGCGGCTCGCCGTGCAGCAGGTGCAGGAAGTGGCCTCCGATCGAGTCGTCGTCGGTCTCGACGTCGATGACCCGGCCGTTGTGGCTGAAGTGGTACCAGTACAGCAGCATCGAACCCAGCGACGCCATCAGCTTGTCGGCGATGTCGCGCGCGCCGGGATGGTTGTGGTCGTCCTTCTCCGGCTGCACGCAGCCGAGCACCGACACGCCCGTGCGCATCACGTCCATGGGGTGCGCCGATGGCGGCAGTTCCTCGAGGGCGGCCTTCACCGACGCCGGAATGCCGCGCAGCGACTTCAGCTTCGCCTTGTAGGCGGAAAGCTCGGCCACGTTCGGCAGCTTGCCATGCACCAGCAGGTGCGCGATCTCCTCGAACTCGGCGGTCGCCGCGAAGTCGAGGATGTCGTAGCCACGGTAGTGCAGGTCGTTGCCGGAGCGGCCCACCGTGCACAGGGCGGTGTTGCCCGCGGGCGTGCCGCTGAGGGCGACGGACTTCTTCGGCTTCGGGGTGGTGGTCTGTTCGGTCATGGGGTCTCCCCGGTTGGAATCATCAGTTTACCGGCGGCCTGCTGCGGGCTGTCCGGGTCCGCGCGGCCTGCGCGTTGCAAGAGTGGAAGGCGGCCGGCGGAAACTCCGCTCGCCGCCGGCCCGACGTGCCGGTCGCGTCCGGGCGTGGCAGCCGCCATGCCCGGCGCGCCGGCCGACCATCCGGTCAGTCCTTCGGTGCCGCGAACAGTGCGTCGAGCTTGTCCTCGTAGGCGTGGTAGCCCAGGAAGTCGTACAGCTCCGCGCGCGTCTGCAGGGTGTCGACGATGTGCTTCTGGGTGCCGTCGCGGCGCACGGTTTCGTAGAAATGGAGCGCGGCCTTGTTCATCGCACGGTAGGCGCCGCAGCAGTAGAGCGCGATGTCAACGCCAGCCTCGCGCAGCTCGTCGGTGGTGAAGAAGGGGGTCGAGCCGAATTCGGTGAGGTTGGCGAGGATCGGCACCTTCACCGCGGCCTTGAAGCGGCGGTAGTCCTCGAGCGACTTCATCGCCTCGGGGAAGATCATGTCCGCGCCCGCCTCGACATAGGCCACGGCGCGCTCGATGGCGGCGTCCAGGCCTTCGACGGCCGCGGCATCGGTGCGCGCCATCAGCACGAACGAATCGTCCGTGCGCGCATCCACCGCGGCCTTGACCCGGTCCACCATCTCCGCCGCCGGCACCACTTCCTTGCCGGGGCGGTGGCCGCAGCGCTTCTGCCCCACCTGGTCCTCCATGTGCACGGCGGCAACGCCGACGCGCTCGAAGGAACGGATGGTGCGCGCGATGTTGAAGGCGCCGCCCCAGCCGGTGTCGATGTCGACCAGGAGTGGCATCCCGGTGGCATCCACGATGCGGCGCGCGTCGGTGAGCACGTCCTCCATCGTCGAGATGCCGAGGTCGGGGATGCCCAGCGAGTTCGCGGCGACGCCGCCCCCTGACAGGTACAGCGCCTTGTAGCCGACGCGACGCGCCATCAGGCCGGCGTAGGCGGTGATCGCGCCCATGACCTGTAGCGGCTGTTCTTCGGCGATGGCGGCGCGGAACCGTGCGCCAGCGGAGGGTTGCGGTGCCATGGCGACCTGCGTGCTGTGGGGGACCGCCATTCTAGCCGAGGGGTCGCACGCGCCCTCAGCCGCCGCCGGTGTCGGAGCCACGCGCCAGCGCGCGGCGGATCTCGTCGAGCGACTGCGGGTCGTCGAGCGTCGACAGGTCGCCGGCGTCGCGCTCCTCGGCCAGGGCCTGGATCGAGCGCCGCAGCAGCTTGCCGGAGCGGGTCTTGGGCAGCGCACCCACCACGTAGACCCGCGCCGGGCGCGCCACCGCGCCGAGTTGCTCGACCACGCGCTGCTGCATTTCGCGCGCGACATCGCCGGCCGCGGCGGGGTCCTGCGCCTGCTTCAGGGTCGCGAACACCACCGGCACCTGCCCCTTGAGCGCGTCGCGCACGCCGATCACGGCGACCTCGGCGACGCCGGCGTGGCTGGACACCGACTCCTCGATCTCGCGGGTGCCCAGGCGGTGGCCGGCGACGTTGATGACGTCGTCGGTGCGGCCCAGGATGTACGTGTAACCATCGGCATCGCGGATCGCCCAGTCGAGCGAGCTGTAGACCAGCTCCCGGAAGTGCGAGAAGTAGCTCTGCAGGAAGCGCTCGTCGTCGTTCCACACCGTGGTCATGCAGCCGGGCGGCAACGGCGGCTGGATCACGAGCACGCCCTTCTCGCCCGCCACCACCTCGTCGCCGGTGTTCTCGTCGATCACCCGCAACGCGTAGCCCGGCGTGGGCAGGCCCGGGGAGCCCAGCTTCACCGGCTTCATGTCCAGCCCCGGCATCAGCGACAGCACCGGCCAGCCGGTCTCGGTCTGCCAGTAGTTGTCGATGACGGTCTTGCCGATGCCGTCGGTGATCCACTGCGCGGTGGGCTCGTCGAGCGGCTCGCCCGCCAGGAACAGCCACTTGAGCTTCGACAGGTCGTACTTCGCGAGCCATGCCGGGTCCTGCTTCTTCAGCACCCGGATCGCGGTCGGCGAGGAGAACATCGTGCGCACGCCGTACTGCTCGCAGATCCGCCACCAGACGCCGGCGTCCGGGGCCGTGGGCAGGCCTTCGTAGAGAATCGCGGTGGCGCCGGCGATGAGCGGCCCGTAGACGTTGTAGGAGTGGCCGACCGCCCAGCCGACGTCGGACGTGGTGAACATCGCCTGCCCCGGCTGGATGTCGTAGATCGCCCACATCGACATCGCCATCGCCACGGCGTATCCGCCGACGTCGCGCTGCACGCCCTTGGGCTTGCCGGTGGTCCCCGAGGTGTACAGCAGGTAGCTGGGTTCATTGGACTCCAGCCACTCGACCGCGACCTCCTCGCCCTCGTGGCGGGCGCGCAGGGTCGCGTAGTCGTGGTCCCTGCCCTCGCGCATGCTGCAGGACGGGTCCAGCCCGCGGTTGACCACCAGCACGTGCGGCGGCGGCGCGGCGGCTTCCGCGCACGCGGCATCGACCAGCGGCTTGTACGGGATCACCTTGCCGCCACGGCTGCCGGCGTCGGCGGCGATCAGAAGCTTCGGCGTGGCGTCGTCGATGCGGAGCGCGAGGTTGTGCGCGGCGAAGCCGCCGAACACCACCGAGTGCACGGCCCCCAGCCGGGCGCAGGCGAGCATCGCCACCACGGCCTCGGCCATGTTCGACATGTAGATCACCACGCGGTCGCCGCGACCGACATCCAGCGACTTCAGCACCGCGGCGAAGGTGTTGACCTCGTGGTGGAGCTGGCGGTAGGTGAGTTCCCGCGTCTCCCCGGTCTCGGTCGAGATCGCGACCAGCGCGAGCTGGTCGCCGCGGGCGGCGAGGTGGCGGTCGACCGCGTTGTGGCAGAGGTTGGTCTCGCCGCCGGCGAACCACTTCCGGAACGGTGGCCGGTCGTAGTCGAGGATCCGCTGGGGCGGCGTGTGCCAGTCGATCGCCTGCGCCTGTTCCGCCCAGAAGCGCTCGGGGTCCTCGATGGAGCGGCGATGGAAGTCTTCGTAGCGCATGGCTGCCTCGACAGCGTGGGATCGCCCGAGGCTAGTCCTGTGGCGGTAGGGCTGCGTTACGACCTTTGTCGAAGGCCCCCAGGGTCTTTTGGGCGCCGAACGGAAAACGCCGGGCAGTGCCCGGCGTTTCCCACGCTCGTGCCCGCGGACCGGTCAGCCCAGCAGGTGGGCGACGCCGCTGCGCTCTTCCTCGAGTTCGGCCAGGGTCTTGTCGATGTAGGTGCGGCTGAAGTCGTCGATCGGCAGGTCCTTCACGATCGTGTAGCGGCCGCCCTCGGTGGTGACCGGGAAGCCGAACATCACGCCTTCCGGGATGCCGTAGCTGCCGTCCGACGGCACTCCCATGGTCACCCACTTGCCATCCGAGCCCAGCACCCAGTCGCGCACGTGGTCGATGGCGGCATTGGCGGCGGAGGCGGCCGACGACAGGCCGCGGGCCTCGATGATGGCTGCGCCGCGCTTGCCGACGGTGGGGATGAAGGTGTCCGCGTTCCATGCCTGGTCGTTGATCGCATCGCCGATCGACGCGCCATCGGCGGTGGCGAAGCGGTAGTCCGGATACATCGTCGGGCTGTGGTTGCCCCACACCACCAGCTTCTCGATGCCACCGACCGGCTTGCCGAGCTTCGTCGCCAGCTGGCTCAGCGCGCGGTTGTGGTCCAGGCGCAGCATGGCGGTGAAGTTCGCGGGATCCAGGTCCGGCGCCGACTTCATCGCGATGTAGGCATTGGTGTTGGCGGGATTGCCCACCACAAGCACCTTGACGTCGCGGCTGGCGACCTTGTTCAAGGCCGCACCCTGGGCGGTGAAGATCTTGGCGTTCTCCAGCAGCAGGTCCTTGCGCTCCATGCCCGGCCCGCGCGGACGCGCGCCGACCAGCAGCGCCACGTCGGCATCCTTGAAGGCCACTTCCGGATCGTCGGTCCCCACCATGCCGGCCAGCAGCGGGAACGCACAGTCCTCGAGCTCCATCATCACGCCCTTGAGCGCGGCCTGTGCCTTCTCCATCGGCAGCTCGAGCATCTGCAGGATGACGGGCTGGTCACGGCCCAGCATTTCGCCGGAGGCGATGCGGAACAGCAGCGCGTAGCCGATCTGGCCGGCGGCGCCGGTGACGGCAACTCGGACGGGGGTCTTCATGTGGGGATCCTCGGAGGCAATTGGACGGGGTGGCGCCGTGGGCGTGCGGCGCGGTCGGCGGGAGGGCCGCGCAGGGCCCGCCGCTCAGGCGAGCTCGGCGAAGAACTCGCGGATGCGTTCCAGCCCGGGCGCGAGCTGCGCCGTCGGGCAGGTGTAGCTGATGCGCAGCGCGCGCGGCTCGCCGAACGCGGAGCCCGGGACGCAGGCGACGCCCTTGGCGTCGAGCAGCGCGTTGCAGACGTCGACGTCGTTGGCCAGCACCTTGCCGCCATGCGACCTGCCGAACGCGCACGAGATGTCCGGGAAGGCGTAGAACGCGCCCTGCGGCCGGGGGCAGACCACGCCGGGGATCGCATCCAGCACCGCCATCACCTGGTCGCGCTTGGCCTGGAACTCGGCGCGCTTGCCGTCGGGCACGTCCTGCGGCCCCGACAGCGCGGCGACCGCCGCGGCGGTGGTGATCTCCGGGATGTTGGTGATGTGGTTCGAATTCATGATGGTGACCGCCTTCGCGACCACCTCCGGCCCGGCCATGAAGCCCACGCGCCAGCCCGGCATGCCGTAGGTCTTGGACAGCGAGTCGATGAAGATCACCCGGTCGCGCAGCTCGGGCCGCGCGTGCACGAAGTTGTGGTACCCGACGCGGTCGAACACCATGCGGTTGTAGATGTCGTCGGTGATCACCCAGGTGTCGGGATGCCGGGCGATCACGTCGGCCAGCGCCGCGATCTCGTCGCGGGTGTAGACCATGCCGGTCGGGTTCGACGGATTGTTGAACAGGAACACCTTGGGCTTGCGCGCCAGCGCCGCGTCGAGCTGGGCCGGCGTGAGCTTGTAGTCCTGCTCCGGCGGGCACGGCAGCAGCTGGATGTCGGCTTCCAGGATCTCGCCGATGTCGACGTAGCTGGTCCAGTACGGGGTGGCGAACGCGAAGCCGTCGCCCGGATCCAGCAGCGCCTCGGCGATGTTGTAGATGACGTGCTTGGCGCCGACGCCGGTGGCGCAGTTGGCGCGCGTGTAGCCGTCGAGGCCGATGGCGGCCATGTGCGCGATGAAGGCGTCCAGCAGCACGTCCGCGCCGCGGTTGCTGCCGTACTGGCCGGAGTCGGTGTCGAGCGCGGCGCGCGCGGCGTCGTACACGTGCGCGCCGGGGAGGAAGTTCGGTACCCCGATCGAGAAGCTGATGATGTCGCGGCCTGCGGCCTTGAGCGTCCTGGCCTTCTCGGCCACCACCATGATCGCACTGGGCTTGGCGCGACCCATGCGCGCGGCGAGCTGGGGCATTGCGGGACTCCGGAGATCGTGGGGAAGGCAGCCGGCGGGCCTGCTGCAGCGCGCCATTTTAGCACGTGGGTCGCCCGCCCCCGGGTCGGGGGCGGGCGCTGCGGGCGCGGCTCAGGCGCCGAGGATGCGGTCCCACTCCGCGACGCGGTCGGCGCGCGCGGCAACGGCCGCATCGGCGTCGCCCTCGATCTTCACCGACTTGATGGCGTCGCCCTGCTTCACCGCGTCGACCGCGTCCAGGCCCTCGACGACCTTGCCGAAGACGGTGTGCTTGCCGTTGAGCCACGGCGTGGCGACGTGGGTGATGAAGAACTGGCTGCCGTTGGTGTTGGGGCCGGCGTTGGCCATGGACAGCACGCCACGCTCGTGGCCGACGCCGTTGTTGGCCTCGTCCTCGAACTTGTAGCCGGGGCCGCCGGTGCCGGTGCCCTGGGGGCAGCCGCCCTGGATCATGAAGTCCGGGATCACGCGATGGAAGTTGAGCCCGTCGTAGAAGCCGCGGCGGGCCAGGTTGACGAAATTGGCCACGGTCAGCGGCGCCTTGTCGGCGAACAGCTCGACCTTGATCTGGCCACGGTCGGTGTCGAATACGGCATGGAGGGTCATGGGGGTCCTTGTGTCGGGGGAAGGCGGCCCGGCCCGGGGGCCGCGGCGGTGGATTTCACGGCGGCCGGATGCGGCACCGCAACAACGCTATAATACCCGGCTTCCTCCACTGCCCATTACGTGCCCTGCCGGTTCCGGCCCGGCGCGCCATTCCCGATGCCAATCGAACGCCTCCGCAACATCGCCATCGTCGCCCACGTCGACCATGGCAAGACCACCCTCGTCGATTGCCTGCTCAAGCAGTCGGGGACCTTCAGCGACCGCGCGGTCACCACCGAGCGGATGATGGACAGCAACGACCAGGAAAAGGAACGTGGCATCACGATCCTGTCCAAGAACACCGCCATCAACTGGAACGGCAACCGCATCAACATCGTCGACACCCCCGGGCACGCCGACTTCGGCGGCGAGGTCGAGCGCGTGCTGTCGATGGTCGACTCGGTGCTGATCCTGGTCGACGCCATGGACGGCCCGATGCCGCAGACGCGCTTCGTCACCCAGAAGGCGTTCGCGATGGGCTTCCACCCGATCGTGGTGGTCAACAAGATCGACCGCCCCGGCGCGCGGCCCGACTGGGTGATCGACCAGGTGTTCGACCTGTTCGACAAGCTCGGCGCCACCAACGAGCAGCTCGACTTCCCGATCGTGTACGCCTCCGCTCTGCACGGATACGCCAGCCTCGACGACGCCGCGCGCTCGGGCGACATGACGCCGCTGTACGAGGCGATCATGAAGCACGTGCCGCCGCCGACCGTGGACGAGGACGGCCCGTTCCAGATGCGCATCAGCCAGCTCGACTACAACAACTTCGTCGGCCTGATCGGCGTCGGCCGCATCCAGCGCGGCAAGGTGCGCACCAACATGCCGGTGAGCGTGGTCGACCGCCACGGCAAGAAGCGCCAGGGCAAGGTGCTGCAGGTGCTGGGCTTCCTGGGCCTGGAGCGGGTCGAGGTCGATGAAGCCGGCGCCGGCGACATCGTCGCGATCTCCGGCATCGCCGACCTGTCGATCTCCGACACCATCTGCGCGCTCGACACGCCCGAGGCGCTGCCGGCGCTGACCGTCGACGAGCCGACCATCAGCATGACCTTCCAGGTCAACAACTCCCCGCTGGCGGGCAACAAGGAGCACAGCGGCGGCAAGTTCATCACCAGCCGCCAGCTGCGCGAGCGCCTGGAGCGCGAGACGTTGCACAACGTCGCGCTCAAGGTCGAGGAAGGCTCGGACCCGGACAAGTTCCTGGTGTCGGGCCGCGGCGAGCTGCACCTGTCGGTGCTGATCGAGACCATGCGCCGCGAGGGTTTCGAGCTCGCCGTGTCGCGCCCGGAGGTCATCATCAAGGAGATCGACGGCAAGCAGATGGAACCGGTCGAGCAGCTGGTGGTGGACATCGAGGAAGTGCACCAGGGCGGCGTGATGGAGAAGCTGGGCATGCGCAAGGGCCAGCTGAAGAACATGGAGTCCGACGGCAAGGGCCGCGTGCGCCTCGACTACATGATCCCGGCGCGCGGGCTCATCGGATTCCAGAACGAATTCCGCACCCTCACCCAGGGCTCGGGCCTGCTGTTCCACGTCTTCGACCACTACGGCCCCAAGGAGCAGGGCGCGATCGCCAAGCGCCAGAACGGCGTGATGATCGCCAACGCCGCGGGCGTGACGCCGGCGTACTCGCTGGGCCCGCTGGAAGAGCGCGGCAAGCTGTTCGCCGCCGAAGGCGACTACGTCTACGAGGGCCAGCTGATCGGCATCCACTCCAAGGACAAAGACCTCACCGTCAACGCCATCAAGTCCAAGCCGCTGACCAACATGCGCGCCTCGGGCAAGGACGACGCGATCAAGCTGACCCCAGCGATCAAGTATTCGCTGGAGCAGGCGCTCGACTTCATCGAGGACGACGAGCTGGTCGAGGTGACGCCGAAGGAGATCCGCCTGCGCAAGAAGCACCTGACCGAAAGCGACCGCAAGCGGGCCAGCCGCGCGGCGTGACGCCAGCGTCCCGCGCATCGCGCGGGACGCTGCGGCAACGAAAAAGGGCCGGATGATCCGGCCCTTTTTCTTGTCGACCCCGCGCGGACTCAGGCGACCGACGGCCGCGCGATCTGCCCCTGCTTGCGAACGATCGCCATGGCAATCTCCAGCGCCTGCTCGTAATTGAGCCGCGGGTCCACGCTGGAACGATAGGCGCGCTCGAGGTCGGTGTCGGTGAGCTCCCGTGCGCCGCCCGTGCATTCGGTGACGTCCTCCCCGGTGAGCTCCAGGTGCACCCCGCCCAGGCGCGTGCCGGCGGCCGCGTGCAGGTCGAACGACTGCTCGATCTCGCTGCGGATGTTGTCGAAACGCCGGGTCTTGTAGCCGTTGGCGGTGGCCTCGGTATTGCCGTGCATCGGGTCGCAGATCCACAGCACGCGGCGGCCGTCGCGCCGCATCGCGTCCAGCAGCGGCGGCAGCGCCGAACCGACGGCGCGTGCACCCATGCGGTGGATCAGGCTGAGGCGCCCGGGTTCGTCGTCCGGGTTGAGCATGTCCACCAGCCGCAGCAGCTGGTCGGGGGTGACCGACGGCCCCACCTTGACCGCGATCGGGTTGCGGATGCCACGGAAGTATTCGGCATGCGCACCGTCGATCGCGGCCGTGCGCATGCCGATCCACGGGTAATGCGTGCTGAGGTTGAACCAGCCCCATTGCCGCGGCACCTCGCGCGTCATGGACTCCTCGTAGGGCAGCAGCAAGGCTTCGTGCGAGGTGTAGAAATCGACGCGATTGAGGTTGTGGACCTCGGAGCCGGACAGGGTCTCCATGAAGCGCACGGCGTCGCCGATGCCGGACACCATGCGGTGGTACTCGTCGGCCAGCGGCGAGTGCGTCACCCACCCGAGGTCCCAGTATTCCGGGTGGTGCAGGTCGGCGAAGCCGCCCTCGATCAGCGAGCGCACGAAGTTCATCGTCATCGCCGAGCGCGCGTGCGCCTTGACCATCCTCCGCGGATCGGGGATGCGCGCTTCGGGGGTGAACTCCGGCCCGTTGACCATGTCGCCGCGATAGCTCGGCAAGGTCACGCCGTCACGGGTCTCGGCGTCGGCCGAGCGCGGCTTGGCGTACTGGCCGGCAAAGCGGCCGACGCGCACCACCGGCACGCGCATGCCATGCACGAGCACCAGGCTCATCTGCAGCAGCACCTTGAGCCTGTTGGAGATCAGCGCCGGCGAGCAGTCGCTGAAGTTCTCCGCGCAGTCGCCCCCCTGCAGTACGAACCGCCTGCCCTCCTGCGCCTCGGCCAGCTGCTGCTTGAGCGCGAGGATCTCCCACGAGGTGACCAGCGGCGGCAACGCGCGCAGTTCGTCCTGGACGCCGGCCAGGGCGGCGGCGTCGGGATAGGTCGGCAGTTGCAGCGCTGTGCGCGCACGCCAGCTGGATGGGCTCCAGCCGGGGGCGAGGGAAACGGGCTGGAGCGAGCGGTCGGTTCGGGACATGTCAGGCCATTGTGCGATGCAGCGAAGCCATCATCGGCCTCATGCCGCCCTATCGCAACGGTTTCGGCCGGGGCGGTTCAGCGGCGGCGGAACGCCGCCCACGTGAACCACGCCGCGAGCAGCACGAACCACACCAGGCTCCAGGCCGGCATCGACAGGCCGAGGAAGGTCCAGTCGATGTTCCCGCACTCGCCGGTGCCGGTGAGCACGCGGCGGATAACGCTGGTGGTGGACATCGTCTCGCGCAGGAAGTCGAGCGGCGGGCCGCAGACCGGCATCGGCGGCGGGAACAGCTGCATCCACGTGTGGCGCCCGGCGATGCCCATGCCCACGGCGGCCGCCAGGAACCCGAGCACGCCATAGGCGGCGCGGCCTCCGGCGCGGCGCGGGGCATGCAGCCCGGCCACCAGGAACACGACGCCGAGCGTGGCGAAGGCGATGCGCTGGAAGATGCACAGCGGGCAGGGCTCGAGCCCCCACTGCAGCTGGGTGTAGATGGCGAAGCCGATCAGCGCGAAACAGGCGGCGGCGCCGGCCATGCATTGCGAACGGAACGACCAGCGGAACGGGTTGGCCAGCGGCATGCGGGGTCCATGGATGAAAAAGCGGCGCCAACATAGCAAAAACCCCGGCACCGGGCCGGGGTTCTCGTATCGCGTGCGGCGGCCGGGGATTACTCCGCGGCAGCGGCGGCCTCGGGGCGGTCCACCAGCTCGACGTACGCCATCGGCGCGTTGTCGCCGGCGCGGAAGCCGCACTTGAGGATGCGCAGGTAGCCGCCCGGGCGCGCCTGGTAGCGCGGGCCGAGTTCGACGAACAGCTTGCCCACTGCTTCCTTGTCGCGCAGGCGCGAGAAGGCGAGGCGGCGGTTGGCGACGCCGTCGGTCTTGCCCATGGTGATCAGCGGCTCGGCGACGCGGCGGAGCTCCTTGGCCTTCGGGAGCGTGGTCTTGATCAGCTCGTGCTTGATCAGCGACGCGGCCATGTTGGTGAACATGGCATCGCGGTGGGCGCTGGTGCGGCTGAACTTGCGGCCTGCTTTCTGGTGGCGCATGGTCTAGGTTCCTGGTGAATGTTGCTGCTGCTGGATGTCGTTGTCGCCGTCCCGGCGTTGTAACTCGGACTGCGGATGGCCCTTGCCCGGTCGTCCTGACCTGGCGGCGCCGAGGGCCTGTGGCCCTTCGGCGCGTGTGTCGCGATGGATCAGCCCAGCATGCCGTGGGCGGAGACGCCGGCCGGCGGCCAGTTCTCGAGCTTCATGCCGAGCGACAGGCCACGCTGGGCCAGCACTTCCTTGATCTCGGTGAGCGACTTCTTGCCGAGGTTCGGGGTCTTCAGCAGCTCCACTTCGGTCTTCTGGATCAGGTCGCCGATGTAGTAGATGCTCTCGGCCTTGAGGCAGTTGGCCGAACGCACCGTCAGCTCGAGGTCGTCGATCGGGCGCAGCAGCACCGGGTCGACGCCCGCCGTGGCAGCCTTCGGCGCACCGCGGTCGCGGTGGGTGAAGTCGCCGAACACGCTGAGCTGGTCGGTGAGGATGTCGGCGGCCGTGCGCACGGCTTCCTCGGCGTCGATCGTGCCGTTGGTCTCGATGTCCAGCACCAGCTTGTCGAGGTCGGTGCGCTGCTCGACGCGGGCGGACTCGACTTCGTAGGCCACGCGACGCACCGGCGAGAACGACGCGTCCAGCATCAGGCGACCGATGGCGCGGGTCTCCTCGTCGGGACGACGACGGGCCGACGCCGGCTGGTAGCCGAAGCCGCGCTCGATCTTCAGGCGCATGTTGATCGATGCGTCCTTGGTCAGGTGGCAGATCACGTGGTCGCCGTTGAGGATCTCGACGTTGTGGTCGGTCTTGATGTCGGCGGCGGTGACGACGCCGGGGCCCGACTTCGACAGCGACAGCGTGGACGCATCGCCGGTGCCCATGCGGATGGCGACGTCCTTCAGGTTGAGCAGGACCTCGAGCACGTCTTCCTGCAGGCCTTCGATGGTGCTGTACTCGTGCAGCACGCCGTCGATCTCGACTTCCGTGATCGCGAAGCCGGGGATCGACGACAGCAGCACGCGGCGCAGCGCGTTGCCGAGGGTGTGGCCGTAGCCGCGCTCGAGCGGCTCGATCACGACCTTCGCGCGGTTGCCCGCGAGGCGTTCGATCTGGGGACCGCGCGGACGCAGGACCTGGTTGGCGGTAACCGTCATGTTTGGTGTCTCCTGGGGCTCGCCGGAGGGGTCGGCGACGCCGGATGAAATGCTTTGCAGAATTACTTGGAGTAGAGCTCGACGATCAGCGCCTCGTTGATGTCCGCCGGCAGGTCGCCGCGGTCCGGGACCGCCTTGAACACGCCGCTGAACTTGCCGGAGTCCACTTCGACCCAGGACGGCGACAGGTCCATCGTCGAGGAGACGGTCAGCGCTTCCTGGACGCGGAGCTGCTTCTGCGCCTTTTCCGACAGCGCGATCGCGTCGCCGGCCTTGACCTGGTACGACGGCAGGTTGACGGGCTTGCCGTTCACCGTGACGCCGCGGTGCGACACCAGCTGGCGCGCGGCCGGGCGGGTGACCGCGAAGCCCATGCGGTAGACGACGTTGTCGAGGCGGGTCTCGAGGAGCTGCAGCAGGTTTTCACCCGTGTTGCCCTTCTTGGTCGACGCCTTCTTGTAGTAGTTGCGGAACTGGCGCTCGAGCAGGCCGTAGATGCGCTTGACCTTCTGCTTCTCGCGCAGCTGGACGGCGTAGTCGGACAGCTTGCTGCGACGCGCGCCGGTGCCGGCGCCGTGCTGGCCGGGCTTCTGCTCCAGCTTGCACTTGGAGTCCAACGCGCGCGTCGGGCTCTTGAGGGAGAGGTCGGCGCCTTCGCGACGGGCGAGCTTGCAGGTGGGACCGATATAACGAGCCATTTCTCTTCAGCTCCTCAGACGCGACGCTTTTTGGGCGGACGGCAACCGTTGTGCGGGATTGGCGTCACATCGATGATGTTGGTGATCTTGTAGCCGACGTTGTTCAACGAACGCACCGCCGACTCGCGGCCCGGGCCCGGGCCCTTGATGCGCACTTCGAGCGACTTCACGCCGTAGTCGAGCGCGGCCTTGCCGGCCTTCTCGGCGGCGACCTGGGCTGCGAACGGGGTCGACTTGCGCGAGCCGCGGAAGCCCGCGCCGCCCGAGGTCGCCCACGAGAGCGCGTTGCCCTGGCGGTCGGTGATCGTGATGATCGTGTTGTTGAACGAAGCGTGGACGTGGGCGACGCCATCGGTGATGACGCGCTTGATCTTCTTCTTGGGTTTCGCAGCAGCTGGCTTGGCCATGATTTATCCCTTACTTCCTGATGGCCTTGCGCGGACCCTTGCGGGTGCGGGCATTGGTCCGGGTACGCTGGCCGCGCAGCGGGAGGCCACGGCGATGGCGCAGGCCGCGGTAGCAGGCCAGGTCCATCAGGCGCTTGATCGCCATGCCGACCTCGCGACGCAGGTCGCCCTCGACGACGATCTTGCCGATTTCCGAGCGCAGGCGCTCGACGTCGGGCTCGGACAGGTCGCGGACCTTCGTGGTCGGCGCGACGCCGGCCGCTTCGCAGACCTGCTTGGAACGGGTACGGCCGATGCCGTAGATGCTCTGAAGCCCGACCCAGACGTGTTTCTGGGCAGGCAGGTTGACACCTGCAAGACGCGCCATGCGCGGATCTCCAACTGGTTTGGCGGCCGGATCTGTCGACCCGGCGCAGTGAACACGAAATTCTAACAGGATTCCGGCTATGCAGGAAGCCCGGGCCGCACGCGGCCTGGACCCGGCATGGGGAGTGTGCCCATGCTCCGGCGACGGACCCCTGCCCGCCTCCCCCGATGACCCGGGGTCGGCTGCCCGGCGCTACTCTTGCGCCGGGACTGGCATCGGCCCACCCGCGCCCGGAACCGCCGCGCGAGTCGCCCATCTGCCGCCGTGTCCGATCGGACCCCGGCGGTCGTTCGTTCTTGTCAGCTGCGCGACATGCCGCGCGAGCCGCCCTTGAGGTTCGCCTTCTTCAACAGGCTTTCGTACTGGTGCGACATCAGGTGCGACTGGATCTGGGCGATGAAGTCCATGACCACCACCACCACGATCAGGAGCGAGGTGCCGCCGAAGTAGAACGACGCGTTCAGCTCCGTGCGCATGAACTCCGGCAGCAGGCAGACCAGCACCAGGTAGGCCGCACCGGCCGCCGTGAGGCGGGTCAGGACGCCGTCGACGTAGTCGGCGGTGGCCTTGCCCGGCCGGATGCCCGGGATCAGCGCGCCCGACTTCTTGAGGTTGTCCGCGGTCTCCTGCGAGTTGAAGACCAGCGCGGTGTAGAAGAACGTGAAGCCCGCGATCAACCCAGCGTAGAGCAGGATGTACAGCGGCTCGCCGGGCGAGATCGCCTGGCTCACCCGCTGCAGCCACGTGGCCGAGCCGGCCTGGCTGAACCAGGTCGACGCCGTGGCCGGGAACATGATGATCGACGAGGCGAAGATCGCCGGGATCACGCCCGCCATGTTGAGCTTCAGCGGCAGGAACGAGCTCTGGTTCATGTACGCGTTGCGGCCACCCTGGCGGCGCGCGTAGTTCACCGTGATCCGCCGCTGGCCGCGCTCCACGAACACCACGAAATAAGTGAACGCGGCCACGATCACCGCGATGGCGATCACCGCGATCGGGCTCATGTCGCCGTTGCGGGCGGCTTCGAACGTGCCGATGACCGCCGCCGGGAGGCCCGCGACGATGCCGGCGAAGATGATGAGCGACACGCCGTTGCCGACGCCGCGCTCGGTCACCTGCTCGCCGAGCCAGACCAGGAACATCGTGCCCGCGGTCAGCGCCACCACCGCCGTCAGCACGAAGCCGATGCCGGGCGCGTAGACCACCGGGATGCCGTTGCTGGCACCCGAGCTCTGCAGCGCGGTGGCGATGCCGGCCGCCTGGAACACCGCCAGCGGGATCGCGCCGATGCGCGACCACTGGGTGATGCGGCGCCGGCCCGACTCGCCTTCCTTCTGGATCGCCTTCAGGCTCGGCAGGATCTGCACCAGGAGCTGGATGATGATCGAGGCCGAGATGTAGGGGATGACGTTGAGCGCGAACAGGCTGAAGCGCGACAGCGCACCACCGGAGAACATGTTGAACATGTCCACGATGGTGCCTTCCTGCTGCTCCATCAGTGCCAGCATCGCGTCCGGGTTCACGCCCGGGACCGGGATGTAGCAGCCGATGCGGTAGACGATCAGCGCACCGACCACGAACAGCAGGCGCTGGCGAAGCTCGGTGAACTTCCCGAGCCCGCCGCCGATGCCGCCCACCGCGTTGCCTTGTGCCATTCCGCCGTTACTCCCCGACCGTTCCGCCGGCGGCCTCGATCGCCGCCCGCGCACCGGCCGTGGCCAGCAGGCCCTTCAGCACCAGCTTCTTCGAGACTTCGCCCTTCTTGACGATCTTGGCGCGCTTCGCGGTGCTCGGCACCAGCTTGGCGGCGCGCAGGGCGGCGAAGTCGATGTCGCCGTCCAGCTTCTCGAGCTGGTACAGCATGACCTCGGCGGTATCGAGCTTGAGCTTGGAGCGGAAGCCGACCTTCGGCAGGCGCTTGCGCAGCGGCATCTGGCCGCCTTCGAACCCGGCCTTGATCTTGCCCTTGCCCGAGCGCGCGAACGAGCCCTTGTGGCCGCGGCCTGCAGTCTTGCCGAGGCCCGAGCCGATGCCGCGGCCAACGCGCTTGCGCTCTTCGCGCGCGCCGTTGTTCGGCTTGAGTGTATTGAGATGCATGTTCTTACTCCTCGACCCGGACCAGGTAGTGCACGGTGTTGATCAGGCCACGCACCTGCGGGCTGTCCTTCAGCTCGCGGACGTCGTTGAGCTTGTTCAGGCCCAGCGCCTTGACCGAAAGACGGTGGCGCGACTGCGAGCCGCGCAGCCCCTTGACCAGGCGCACCTTGACGGTGCCGCCTTCGTTGACCGGCTTCTTAGCCATGGACGATGTCCTCCAGCTTCTTGCCGCGCTTGGCGGCGATGTTCGCGGGCGAATGCATCGACTCCAGGCCCTTGACCGTCGCGCGCACCAGGTTGATCGGGTTGCGCGAACCCACTGCCTTGGCCAGCACGTCCTTGACGCCCACCGCCTCGAGCACGGCGCGCATCGCGCCACCGGCGATCACGCCGGTACCCTCGGACGCCGGCTGCATGAACACGCGAGCCGCGCCGTGGCCGGCCTTTACCGTATGCCACAGGGTCGCGCCGTTGAGTTCGACGTTGGACATGTTGCGGCGTGCATATTCCATCGACTTCTGGATGGCGACCGGCACTTCGCGCGCCTTGCCATAGCCGAAGCCGACCTTGCCGTTGCCGTCGCCCACCACCGTCAGCGCGGTGAAGGTGAACTGGCGGCCACCCTTGACGGTCTTGCTGACGCGGTTGACCGCGATCAGCTTCTCGACCATGCCGTCATCGACTTCCTCGCGGTTGCGGTCGCGATCACGACCACGCGGTCCACGTTCCTCTGCCATTTCGTTGTTGCCTCTGTAGATTCAAGGGATGTACGGCTCGTGGCCGCTTATGGTTGTGGGTCGGTACGGTGGACCGCCGGACCGCGCAGAAGGCGGAGGGCGACCGATGCAGCCCGCATCGGCAGGTCGGGCATGGGTGGGGACGCTGCGCCACCCTTTCAACACGTTCCCGCGACGCCTAGAACTGCAGGCCACCTTCGCGGGCGGCATCGGCCAGCGCCTTGACGCGGCCATGGTAGCGGTAGCCGGAGCGGTCGAAGGCGACCCGCTCGATCCCGGCGGCACGCGCCTTCTCGGCGATCGCGCGGCCGACCTTGGCGGCGGCTTCGGCATTCTTGCCGTTCTTCAGGCCTTCGCGCACGTCGGCCTGGGTGGTGCTGGCCGAAGCCAGGACCTTGGAGCCGTCGGCAGTGAAGAGCTGCGCGTACAGGTGCTGGCCGGTGCGCAGCACCGACAGGCGCGGCACGCCGAGGTTGCGGATGTGTGCGCGCGTCGACTTGGCGCGGCGCAGGCGGGCGATTTTCTTGAGCATGGTCTGGTCCTCGAAAGCTGAAGGCGCGAGCGGATCCCCTGGGGGGCCTTACGCCTTCTTGGCTTCCTTGCGAATGATGTTCTCGCCGGCGTACTTGACGCCCTTGCCCTTGTACGGCTCCGGCGGACGGAACGAACGGATCTTGGCGGCCACTTCACCGACGCGCTGCTTGTCGGAGCCGGTGACCACGATCTCGGTCTGCGTCGGCGTGGTGATGGTGATCCCTTCCGGGGTGTTGAACAGCACCGGGTGGGAGAACCCGAGCGACAGGTTGAGGTCCTTGCCGGCCATCGCGGCGCGGTACCCGACGCCGACCAGCTCGAGCTTGCGCTCGAAGCCTTCGGAAACGCCGTGGACCATGTTCGCGATGATCGCGCGCAGGGTGCCGGTCAGCGGCACCAGCGACGCGTCGTTCGCCGACAGCAGCGCCTCGCCGCCCTCGACGCGCACGTCGATGCCTTCGGGCTTCGCGATCGACAGGTTGCCCTTCGGGCCCTTGACGGACACGTTCAGCGGCTGGATGGTCAGTTCGACGCCCTTGGGCAGGGCGATCGGCCTCTTGGCTACACGGGACATGTTCGTTCCTTCCTCAGGCCACGATGCACAGGACTTCACCGCCGACGCCGTTATGGCGTGCCTGCGAGTCGGTCATGATGCCCTTCGACGTGGAAATGATGGCGATGCCGAGGCCGTTGAGCACGCGCGGCAGCTCGTCCTTGCCACGGTAGTTGCGCAGGCCCGAGCGCGACACGCGCTTCAGGGTCTCGATGACCGGGCGGCCCTCGAAGTACTTCAGCTCGATCTCGAGCTCGGCCTTGGCGCCGTTCTCGGTCACGCGCGAGGAGCCGATGTAGCCTTCGTCCTGCAGCACCTTGGCGATGGCCACCTTGGTCTTGGAGGACGGCATCTTCACCGTCGGCTTGCCGACCGCGGCCGCATTGCGGATGCGGACCAGCATGTCGGCGATGGGATCAGTCATGCTCATTTGATGTCACCTTTGAGTAGCACCGATATCCGCTTTCGCGAATTGGTTGAGTGGAGTGCCCGGGCATGCCGGGCGACCGCGGGCGGACCCGCGGCGCGTGGGTGTTACCAGGACGCCTTGCGAAGGCCGGGGACGTCGCCGCGCATGGTCGCCTGGCGCAGCATGTTGCGGCCGAGGCCGAACTTGCTGTACACGGCGCGCGGGCGGCCGCTGAGCGCGCAACGGGTCGTCTGGCGCGCCGGCGAGGAATCGCGCGGCAGCTTCTGCAGCTTGACCGCGGCTTCCATGCGCTCGTCGTAGCTGGACGACGGGCTGCTGACGACCTTCTTCAGCGCCTCGCGCTTCGCCGCGAACTTCTTCGCCAGCTTCACGCGCTTGAGGTCGCGGTTGATCATCGATGTCTTTGCCATGTGTCTCTTGCCTCTTGGACAGTGCGACCGCGATCAGCGGAAGGGGAAGCGGAAGGCCTCGAGGAGCGCCTTGGCCTCTTCGTTGGTCTTCGCCGTGGTGGTGATCGCGATGTCCATGCCGCGGACCGCGTCCACCTGGTCGTAGTCGATCTCCGGGAAGATGATCTGTTCCTTCACGCCCATGTTGAAGTTGCCACGGCCGTCGAACGACTTCGCCGAGACGCCACGGAAGTCGCGCACGCGCGGCAGCGAGACGTTGACCAGCCGGTCGAGGAACTCGTACATCTTCGCGCGGCGCAGCGTCACCTTGCAGCCGATCGGCCAGCCGTCGCGGATCTTGAACGAGGCCACCGAGACGCGCGACTTGGTCACCTGCGGCTTCTGGCCGGAGATCTTGGCCATGTCGGCGACGGCGTTCTCGAGGATCTTCTTGTTGGTGGCGGCCTCGCCCACGCCCATGTTCAGCGTGATCTTGTTCAGCCGCGGCACCTGCATCGGATTGGTGTAGCCGAACTGCTCCATGAGCTTCGGCACCACTTCTTCCTTGTAGAACTTTTCAAGCCTGGTCATTTCGTCATTCCTCGGGCATCAGGCGCGCCTGATCAGATGGCCTCGCCACTCGAGCGGAACACGCGCAGGCGGCGTCCATCCTCGAGCACCTTTGTACCGACGCGTTCGCCCTTGCCGGTGGCAGGGTTGAACAGCATCACGTTCGAAGCGTCGATCGGCGCTTCGCGCTCGATCACGCCGCCAGGCTGGTTGGCCTGGGGGTTCGGCTTGGTGTGGCGCTTGACGATGTTGACGTTCGAGACGACGACCTTGCCGCCCATCACGCGCACCACTTCGCCCTGCTTGCCCTTGTCCTTGCCGGCGGTGACGATTACCTGGTCACCCTTCTTGATTCGGTTCATGTCTGTGTCCTCCGCTCAGAGCACTTCAGGCGCGAGCGAGACGATCTTCATGAACTTCTCGGAACGCAGTTCACGGGTCACGGGCCCGAAGATGCGGGTGCCGATCGGCTCCTGCTTGTTGTTGAGCAGCACGGCCGCGTTGCCGTCGAAGCGGATCAGCGACCCGTCCGGACGGCGGACGCCCTTGCGGGTGCGGACCACGACGGCGTCGTAGACCTCGCCCTTCTTGACCTTGCCGCGCGGGATCGCATCCTTGATCGACACCTTGATGATGTCGCCGATGCCGGCGTAACGGCGCTTGGAGCCGCCGAGCACCTTGATGCACATGACTTCCTTGGCACCCGAGTTGTCGGCCACCGCGAGGTGGCTCTGCATCTGGATCATGGTTCAGCCTCCTCTTATTCGGCAGCGCGCGAGACGATCTCGACGACGCGCCAGTTCTTGGTCTTCGACATCGGCGCGATCTCGACCACGCGGACGGTGTCGCCCTCGTTGCAGGAATTCTCGGCATCGTGGGCGTGGAGCTTGGTCGAGCGGCGGATGTACTTGCCGTACAGCGCGTGCTTGACCTGGCGCTCGACGAGCACGGTGACGGTCTTGTCCATCTTGTTGCTGACGACGCGGCCTTCGACCGTGCGCAGCTTCTTTTCGATTGTTTCGGTCATGTCAGCTCGTCCTTACTGCTTCGCGCCGAGCAGGGTGTTGACGCGCGCGATCTCGCGGCGCACCCGGCGGGCATCGTGGGTCTTGGCGAGCTGGCCGGTGGCCTTCTGCATGCGGAGCGAGAACGACTCCTTCTGCAGCTCGAGCAGGTGGGCCCTGAGCTCGTCCGCCGACTTCTCACGGAGTTGTTTGAGTTCCATCAGCGCACCGTCCGGGTCACGAAAGTGGTGGTGACCGAGAGCTTGGCGGCGGCCAGGCGGAACGCCTCGCGCGCGGTCGCCTCGTCGACGCCCTCGATCTCGTAGATCATGCGGCCGGGCTGGATCTGGGCGACCCAGAATTCCACGTTGCCCTTGCCCGAGCCCATGCGGACCTCGATCGGCTTCTTGGTGATCGGCTTGTCCGGGAACACGCGGATCCACATCTTGCCGCCGCGCTTGACGTAGCGGCTGATCGAACGGCGCGCCGCCTCGATCTGCCGCGACGTCAGCTGCCCGGTCGCGGTCGCCTTCAGGCCGTACTCGCCAAAGCTGACGAGGTTGCCGTTCCAGGCCAGGCCGTCGTTGCGGCCCTTGTGTTGCTTGCGGTATTTGGTTCGCTTCGGTTGCAGCATGATTAGTCCCTCGCCTCGCGGTCACGACGCGGCCCGCGCGGGCGGTCGCGATCGCCACGGTCACCGCGGTCGGAGCGCGGCGTGTCGTCCTGCTTCTCCTGGCCCACCTGGGAGAAATCGAAGATCTCGCCCTTGTAGATCCAGGTCTTGATGCCGATGATCCCGTAGGTGGTCTTCGCCTCGGCGAAACCATAGTCCACGTCGGCGCGCAGCGTGTGCAGCGGCACGCGGCCTTCGCGGTACCACTCCGAGCGCGCGATCTCGGCGCCGTTCAGGCGGCCGGCGACGTTGACCTTGATGCCGAGCGCGCCGAGGCGGATCGCGTTGCCCACGGCGCGCTTCATCGCGCGGCGGAACATGATGCGGCGCTCCAGCTGCTGCGCGATCGACTCCGCGACCAGCTGCGCGTCGAGTTCGGGCTTGCGCACCTCGGTGACGTTGATGTGCGCCGGGACGCCCATCAGCTCGCTCACCTCGCGGCGCAGCTTCTCGATGTCCTCGCCGCGCTTGCCGATCACCACGCCCGGGCGGGCGGTGTGGATGGTCACGCGCGCGGACTTCGAGGGGCGCTCGATCATGATGCGGCTGATGCCGGCCGCGGCCAGCTTCTTGCGCAGCATGTCGCGGACCTTGATATCGGCGATCAGGTAGCCGGCGTATTCCTTCTTGCCGGCGTACCACTTGGAGTTCCAGTCCTTGGAGATGCCAAGGCGGATACCGGTGGGGTGGACTTTATGACCCATGAGTTATTTGCCCTCGCCGACGACGACGGTGATGTGGCTGGTGCGCTTGAGGATCCGGGTGCCACGGCCCTTGGCGCGGGCCATGAAACGCTTCAGCGTCGGGCCCTCGTCGACCATGATCGACGTGACCTTGAGCTCGTCCACGTCCGCGCCCTGGTTGTTCTCGGCGTTGGCGATGGCGGACTCGACGACCTTGCGGATCATGCCCGCGGCCTTCTTGTCCGAGAACTTCAGCAGGTTGACCGCGCGCTCGGCCGACAGGCCGCGCACCTGGTCGGCAACCAGCCGGGCCTTCTGGGCGGAGATGCGCGCACTGCGCAGGATTGCTTTCGCTTCCATGGTCATGTCCTTACCTGCCCGACTTCTTGTCGCCGCCGTGACCCTTGAAGGTCCTGGTCAGGGCGAACTCGCCGAGCTTGTGGCCGACCATGTTCTCGTTGACGAGCACCGGAACGTGGTTCTTGCCGTTGTGCACGGCGATGGTGAAGCCCACCATCTCCGGCAGGATCATCGAACGACGCGACCAGGTCTTGATCGGACGCTTGGTGTTGCCGGCCGCTTCCACCTTCTTGATGAGGTGGTGGTCGACGAACGGGCCCTTCTTGAGTGAACGTGCCATGGTCTATCAGCTCCTGCGATCGCGAACGATGAACTGCTGCGTACGCTTGTTATGGCGTGTCTTGTAACCCTTGGTCGGCACGCCCCACGGCGTGACCGGGTGCGGGTTGCCCTGGCCGGCCTTGGCCTCGCCGCCACCGTGCGGGTGGTCGACCGGGTTCATCGCCGCGCCGCGGACGGTCGGCTTGATGCCGCGCCAGCGGCTGGCGCCGGCCTTGCCCAGCTTCTCGAGGTTGTGCTCGACGTTGCCGACCTCGCCGATGGTCGCGCGGCATTCCGACGGCACGCGGCGCATCTCGCCCGAACGCAGGCGGAGCGTCGCGTACACGCCCTCGCGGGCCACCAGCTGCACGCCGGCGCCGGCGGCACGGGCGATCTGCGCGCCCTTGCCGGGCTTCATCTCGATGCAGTGCACCGTGGAGCCGACCGGGATGTTGCGCAGCGGCAGGGTGTTGCCGGTCTTGATCGGGGCGTCGACGCCCGCGATCACCTGGTCGCCGGCCTTCAGGCCCTTCGGCGCGATGATGTAGCGGCGCTCGCCGTCGACGTAGCACAGCAGCGCGATGTGCGCGGTGCGGTTGGGGTCGTACTCGATCCGCTCCACGCGCGCCGGGATGCCTTCCTTGTCGCGCTTGAAGTCGATGATGCGGTAGTGCTGCTTGTGGCCGCCACCCATGTGCCGCGTGGTGATGCGGCCATGGTGGTTGCGGCCACCGGTCTTGCCCTGGGGCTCGAGCAGCGGCGCGTACGGCGCACCCTTGTGCAGTTCCGGGGTGACCACGCGGACGGCGGAACGGCGGCCGGGCGAGGTGGGCTTGAATTTCATCAATGGCATGGGAGCTTCCTCAGGCCTTGGCGTTCATGACGTCGATCGACTGGCCTTCGGCCAGGGTCACGTAGGCCTTGCGCCAGTCGCCGCGGCGGCCGTTGCGGTTGCGGAAGGCCTTGTTCTTGCCTTTCACGTTGACCACGTTGACGGCCTCGACCTTGACGGCGAAGAGCTTCTCCACCGCCACCTTGATGTCGGCCTTGGTGGCGTCGGTGGCGACTTCGAACGCGTACTGGTTGGACAGTTCCTGCAGGCGCGCGGTCTTCTCGGACACGCGCGGCGCGCGGATCAGTGCGTAGAGCTTGGCGTCGTTCATGCCAGCCACTCCTCGATCTTCTTGATGGCGTCGGCGGTGATCAGCACGCTGTCGGCGCCGACCAGCGACACCGGGTCGAGGCCCTGGACGTCGCGGACCTGGACGTACGGCAGGTTGCGCGCCGACAGGTACAGGTGCTCGGACGCTTCCTCGGTCACGATCAGCGGCTTGCGGCCGAGGTCGAAATCCTTGAGCTTGGCGACGAGGCCGCTGGTCTTGGTGGCGTCGACGTCGAACGCGTCGACGACCTTGAGCCGGCCCTGGCGGTTGAGCTCCGACAGGATCGACGCCATCGCGGCGCGGTACATCTTGCGGTTGACCTTCTGCTCGAAGCTGCGCGGCTTGGCCGCGAAGGTCACGCCGCCACCGACGAAGATCGGAGCGGTCAGGGCGCCGTGGCGTGCGCCACCACCCTTCTGCTTCTTCGACTTCTTGGTGGTGCCGTTGACTTCCGAGCGCGTCTTCTGCGCCTTGGTGCCGCTGCGGCCCGCATTGCGGTACGCGACGACGACCTGGTGCACGAGGTCCCGGCTGAATTCACGGCCGAAGACCTCGTCGGACACCGACAGCGTGTTGCTGCCCGCGGTCCCGTTGCTTGTGGTGATGGCGAGTTCCATCGTCATCTCTCCCTTATGCCTTGTTCGTCGGACGGACGATGACGTCGCCACCCGGCGCGCCCGGCACGGCGCCCTTGACCGCGATCAGGCCGCGCTCGGCGTCGACCCGGATCACTTCGAGGTTCTGCGTGGTCTGGCGCACCGCACCCATGTGACCGGACATCTTCTTGCCCGGGAACACGCGGCCCGGCGTCTGGCGCTGGCCGATCGAGCCCGGCGAGCGGTGCGACAGCGAGTTGCCGTGCGTCGCGTCGCCCATCTTGAAGTTCCAGCGCTTGATCGTGCCCTGGAAGCCCTTGCCCTTGGTCACGCCGGTGACGTCGACGATCTGCCCGACCTCGAAGATGTCGGCCTTGATCTCGCCGCCGACACTGAAGTCACCGACCTTCTCGTCGGCCACGCGGAATTCCCACAGCCCACGCCCGGCCTCGACCTTCGCCTTGGCGAGGTGGCCCGACTCCGGCTTGTTCACCAGCACGGCGCGCTTGCTGCCGACCGCGACCTGCACGGCGCTGTAGCCGTCGGTCTCGGTGGTCTTCACCTGGGTGATGCGGTTGGGGGTGGCTTCGATCAGGGTCACCGGCACGGACTGGCCGTCCTCGGTGAACACCCGGCTCATGCCGGCCTTGCGGCCGACGATGCCCAACGAATATCGCTTCGCGGTCATGGTCTTCTGCCTCAGGTCAGCTTGATCTGGACGTCGACGCCAGCCGCGAGCTCGAGCTTCATCAGCGCGTCCACGGTCTTGTCGTTCGGGTCGACGATGTCGAGCACGCGCTTGTGCGTGCGGGTCTCGTACTGGTCGCGCGCGTCCTTGTCGACGTGCGGCGAAGTAAGGATGGTGTAGCGTTCGATCTTGGTCGGCAGCGGGATCGGGCCGCGCACCTGCGCGCCGGTCCGCTTGGCCGTCTCGACGATCTCACTGGCCGAACGGTCGATCAGTCGATGATCGAACGCCTTGAGCCGGATCCGGATTTTCTGGTCCGCCATGACGGAGGTTCCTTCGTTGAAAGAGCGACGGGCCCGCGGCTGGGTGCGCGGAACCCCTTGGATCCCGCGGCTGCCGGGGCGATGCCGCCACCCCGCCCTGCCCCGGGCAAAAAAAAGCAGGCCGGTTTCCCGGCCCGCCAGACGTGAGAATCGCAGACGCGAAAACCTGCTCTTCCCTGTGTGCCCCGAAGACCTTCGGGGCGGGGAGAGCGAAGCCACGCGACATGTCCCTGTCTGGCGAAGACGAGGCGCATCCTGCACCTCATTTCGCTGTCACGGCCCCGGTGTGTCATGGGCCCGTGAAGTAGTCGAACACTTTAACGACTGGAGGCAGATGTTGCAAGGGGTTCCGGAAGATTTTCCCCCCGGACTCCCCAGGCACCGCCCCCAGAGCCCGTCGGCGCAAGCCGATGGGCCCGCCGGCGCTATCCGTCCTGCCGAAGGCAGGTCGGATCAGCGGCGGCACGTATCACGGCGGCGCAGCCGCCGGCGATACGACTACTTGATGATCTTCGCCACCACGCCGGCGCCGACCGTCCGGCCACCCTCACGGATGGCGAAGCGCAGGCCGTCGTCCATCGCCACCGGGTTGATCAGCGTCACCACCATCTTCACGTTGTCGCCCGGCATCACCATCTCGACGCCTTCCGGCAGCTCCACCGCACCGGTGATGTCCGTGGTGC
>JAYRUX010000014.1:0-80576 GCA_041918855.1 Luteimonas sp. | reverse complement strand
GCCGAGGTTCTTGGTCGGATAGAAGCTGAAAGCGGCCGCGTCGCCGAAGGCGCCGGCGCGGCGGCCGTCGCCCGCGCGTGCGCCATGCGCCTGCGCGCAGTCCTCGACCAGCGCCAGGCCGCGCGCCCGGCACAGGTCGGCAACCGCCTCGATGCGCGCGAGGCGGCCGTAGAGGTGGGTGGCGACGACGGCGCGGATGCCCGGATCGGCATCGCAGGCCTGCTCCAGCGCCCGCGGGTCCAGCGTCGCATCCTCGAGGACGTCGACGAACACCGGTTCCGCCGCGCAGGCCAGCACCGCGGTGGCGGCGTACATCGCCGCGTTGGCGACCACGGCCACCCGGTGCCCGGGCGCGACCCCGGCTGCCTTGAGTGCGATTTCCAGCGCATCGGTGCCGTTGCCGACGCCGATGCAGTGGCCGACCCCGCAATAGGCGGCGAACTCCGCCTCGAACGCGGCCACGCCCGGCCCCAGCACGTAGTGCCCGCTGTCGGCCACCTCGGCCAGGACCGTGGCGAGGCGTCCGCGCAGCGGCGCCACGTGGCGTGCCAGCGAATTGAGTGGGATGCGTGGAACGTCCATGCGCGGTGGCTGGCGGGCGTGGCCCGCATTCTGCCAGATCACCCCTGGCAACCCGGGGCACCGAGGCGCGCGGGTCGCTCGATCACCACCGCGTGGCGTCCGGGCGCGGCGAGTGCGAACGCGGTCTGGAAGCCGTTGATGCGGAAGGCCGGCAGCGGCATGCCGTCGGCCCGCGCGCACCAGCGGGCGTCGGGGTCCTCGTTGAGCACGAGGAGCGTGGGGGCGTCGACATCGACGATGGCACGCAGGCGGGTGCGGCGATTCTCGACCACGGCCGGCGTCGCCACGGCCGCGACGCCCTGCGCGAAGCTGGCGATGTCGAGGCCCTGCGGGAGGTCGTCGGCGGCAACGAGGACAGGCGTCGCCGCCCCGGCCCCGCCGGCTGCCAGCATGGCCGCGGGATCGGCGACGACGCGCGCACCGCCGGTCACCTGGAACAGGCGCGGGAGCGCGGCCTCGTCGGTGCGCAAGGCCAGGCCCGGGCGCAGCACGCGGTCGCCGGGCGCCGCGGACGCTTCCGGCAACAGGGTGTACCGGACTCCGTACAGCCGGCGCACGGTCGCGTGCGGCGAGGCCAGCAGTCGTTCCTTGGCATGGATCGCCGGGCCGATGCCGCCGTGCAGGGCGCGGAAGCCCAGTGCCGAGTAGGCATGCGTGAGCAGGTGCGCGTTGGGGACATCCTGCAGCACGATCCGGTAGCTGTCCTCGTCGTCGAGCGCGTCGCGCAGCGCCGTCGCATCGGCGCGGGCCTGCACCCGGTCCGGTTCGAACAGCGTCGCGTCGCCACGTGCGAACTCGATGTTGTGGTGGAACGGCGTCCAGACGGCGGAGGCCAGCGCCACCACGGCCATCGACGCGGTTGCAGCGGTGGTGCCGCCGCGCCCGAAGCGCAGCCATGCCAGCGCGCCGAGCCCGCAGGCCAGCGCGACCATCCCCGCCACCCGGTACGGCACATCGGCACTGGCGGTGGCGATGCCGCCGGCGGCGCCGGCCAGCACGCCGAGCCAGGCCCACGGATCATCGCGCCAGCGCGGATAAGCGCCCTGGCGCGCACGCAGCACCTGCATCCCGAGGGCGGCGACCGGCACCAGCACCACCACCGCCAGGCACGACCACCAGGTCAGCTCGCGGATCTTCCCGGCCAGCGGGACCGCCGCTAGCACCGGCGCCATGAAGCCGAAGCACGCGACCGTTGCGATGACACCGCAGCCCGCCATCGCGCGCGCGAGGCGCGTGGTGTCGTCAGACGGCCCGCGCCTGAACGTGGCCAGTGCCGCGAGCAGCACCACGCAGCCGAGGTAGGCGTTGCCGATTCCGCGCCGGTACTCGAACGCGAGCACGAGGCCGGCGTCGGAGGCCGGCAGCGCGTGGAAGCGCAACGCGCCTGCCGGCAGTGCCTCGTTTCCGAGCACGTAGCCGCCGTAGGCGCCGAGCCAGCGGATCGACACGGCCTGGAACCGGAGGATCTCGAGCAGGTAGCCGCCGGTCGCCAATGCGACCAGCACCGCGGCAATCGACAGCCGGCCGGCGGTGGTCGCGAGCCTGCGCAGGGCCGCCGCATCGCGCCGCAGCAGCGCCCCGGACACGACCAGCCCCCACATGACGGCGGACCCCGCGACCGCGAGCACCAGGCTCTGCGACGGCTGGGCATACACCAGCAGCGTGGCCACCACGGCGAGCGCGGCAAGCCACGGCAGCGCCGCGCGCAGGGTCGCCGCCGCGTGGGCGCGCAGCTGGAACGCGAAGGCCCAGGGCAGCCAGGACAGCCCGGCGATGATGTGCGGCCAGCCGGCGGCGGCACGCACCGCCGGGAACCACGGCAGCAGCAGTCCCACGCCGAGCGCGGGCAGCATGCGCACGCCGAGCGCGCGCGCCAGCAGGAAGCCGCCGGCACCGAGGATCGCCAGATGAAGGTGGATGATCGCGTTGAGCCGGTCGAGCGTGGCCTCGGCCGACGCGTCGGCACCGATCCAGTTGAAGTACAACGGGTAGAGCGGGTTGAAGTTCGGGTTGGACCAGTTGGACACGCCGGCGCGGACGCCGGGCGTGTACATCGCCGCGAGCAGGCCTTCCTCGGCGACCGCATGGCTGGCCTCGTGGAAGAAGGCGAGCAGCATGTCGGCCTGGTCGGGCCCACGGGCCAGCGTCTGGCCCGCGTAATGGATCCATGCGATGGCCAGCACGCCGGCCAGCACCAGCAGCGTGACAGACGATTCGACGAGAAGCGCACGTGCGGACGCGTGGCGCAGCCGGCCATGGGCCGTGGTCGTCGTCGTCAGTCCCCCGAGCGGCTGTGGCATCGGACGATGATACCGGGCGCGTCGGCGACCCCGGCGGCCCGCGTTATGATTCCGCGCGGCCGGACCACCGCAGGGGATGCCGTCGATGACCGAGCACCGGAAGCATGCAGGCGCGGTGGTGCCCGCGGACTGCCGGGGGCAAGGCGCCTGCACGTGCGCCCGGTGAAGGTGGCGGGGACGCGGCGCGCCGATCGTCGGAGCACTCTGCCTGCGCTGGCCATGCTGGCCATGCTGGCCGTGCTGGCGGCCGTCCACCTCGCGCTCAACTTCGCGCTGACGCCGAACACCCCGTTTCCGTTCTCGCCCGACGACTTCGCCTTCCTCGGCATGGGGCTGCAGGACCTCGGCTGGGACTGGAAGCGCCCGGTCTCGGCCAACATCATCTTCGTGGTCGCCGCGTTCGGTGCTGCGACCAGCGACTTCGTGCTCAACGCTTCGGCGCTGGCGGCTTCGCCCCACCACGAGGCGCGGATGGCGCTGGCAGCCAGGTACGCGGCCGGCGAGTCGGTGAACCGGCGCATGCTCGAACTGCTCGAGCGCCACCGCCCCGAACTCTGGGACGAGCCGGTGATCGGCCTGCACGGCCTCGACGGTCCGTCGCCGTGGTGCGGCAACGGCCCGCTCTACCTCGCCCGGAAACGGGGTTTCGGGCAACGCTGGATCGTGTTCGCGAACGCGGAATCGGCCTGCTACCAGACGCCACGGCCGGGTGGACGCAAGCCGAGGTACGAACTCGGAGTGTCGGTGGTGCCGCCGGCGCGCGCCTGCGCGATGGAGCCGCTGCCGGTGCTCGTGTTCGAGGCCGACGGCAGTGGCCGCCTGGCGCGTGGCCGTGACCTCTGCGCGGAGGCGGGCCCGTGACCGCGGCATCGCACCGCGCGCCGGTGCCGGCGGGGTCGGCAACCACCGCCGCGCTGGCAATGTGGGCGCTGGTCGCGGTCGTGGTCGCCAACGCCGCGTCGCACCTGCGCACGGTGTGCTGGTCGCTGATCGCCTCCGACAACTGGAACCACGTGCATCCGCTGTTGCGCGACACGTTCGAGGGCCGGCTCGACCTCGGCAACTTCCTCGTCCAGCGCGCCGGTGTCGACCACGCCCAGCCGCTGAACAAGCTGGTGATGTGGGCCAACGCGCGCTGGTTCGGCCTCGATTTCATGCTCGAGGGATTCCTCGGCCTCGCGTTCGGCGTGGCGATGCTGCTGGTGCTGTACAGGCTGGTGGGAGCCGAGACCGCGTCGTGGCGGCCAACGGTCGTCCGGCTTGGCTTCGCCGCGGTGGCGGCGGTGTTCTTCTCGCTCAACAGCTCCTTCATCTACACCTACTCGATGGTGACGATGTGGTTCGCGCTGTACTTCCTCGCGTTCGTGGTGCTGCTGGCAGCCTGGCGCGCGCTGTCGGGCGGACGCGTGTGGCCAGTGGCCGTGGCCACGTTCCTGCTGGGCGTGGTCGCGGACGACTCCGCGGCTCTCGACACCGCCGCGGTGGCGATCGCGGTAGGCCTGTTCGCCTGGCGACGCCGTGCGGCTGGCGCCGGGCCCGCGCCGAGCGCATGGCCGGTGATCGCGGCACTCGCCGCGGGGCTGCTCGCGAGCCGCGGGCTGTACTGGGCATTCGGCGAGACCAGCGGCACCACCCAGGCGGTGTTCAACCAGCCCCTTTCCGCCCGCCTCGCGGGCCTGGCATCGCAATGGCGCGATGCATGGGACGCCTGGGCGATCCCGTCGGTCTACGGCCTGCTCGGAAAGCAGTCGTTGCCGGGGCTCGCCGGCGGGCACGCGCCCGTGCTGCGCGACGTGCTGGCGGTGGCGATGCTGGGCGCGCATGCCTGGTTCTGGTGGTCGGCGACGCGTCTGCGCGCCGGCGCGGCGTGGCTCGCGGCCACGACGCTGATGCTGATGTTCTATGCCCACGTCGCCGCGATCCTGCTGGCACGGGTGTTCGCGCGCGGCACCGGCTACCTGGAGCAGGAACGCTACGTGAGCTTCTACCAGTTCGGCGTGGTGGCGCTGCTGCTGATGGCGATGACGTGGGTGCTGCAGCGCCCGGAAAGCAGAGCCGCACGCCGCGGCCTCGCCACGCTGGCCCTGGCGCTGCTGCTGTTGCAGGTGCCGGTGACCCGGCTCGCACTGGAGCGCGAGCCGGGCATCAGCCGGCACAATCTGCAGATGGCGATGGACATGGCGGCGCTGGGGCGTGATCCACTGCATCCGCCGAATCCGTGCACCGGCGCGCTCGACCTGTGCGTGCTGCCGCCGGAACGCCGCGTCGAACTGGTGCGGCTGCTGCGCGACCACCGCCTCAGCCTGTTCTCGCCGCAATACGCGCGCCGCCATCCCGAGCACCGGGCGGCGGTCGAGCGCGCCACCGGCCGCTGACGCGCTAGAGGTTCTGGTAGTTCGGCCCCGAGCCGCCTTCCGGCGTGACCCAGGTGATGATCTCGTACGGGTCCTTGATGTCGCAGGTCTTGCAGTGCACGCAGTTGGCGGCGTTGATCTGCAGCCGCTTGCCGGTGTCCGCGGGGCCGTCGGGATCGTCGACGATCTCGTAGACGCCGGCCGGGCAGAAGCGGGTGCAGGGGTTGCCGTATTCCTCGGCGCAGCGGGTCACGCACACCGTGGTGTCGTGCACGATCAGGTGCACCGGCTGGTCCTCGTCGTGCTCGGTGGCGGCGAAGTAGACGCCGGCCAGGCGGTCGCGCGGCGCGAGGTCGCGCTGCACGTAGTCGCGCTTCGGCTGCTCGTGCTCGCCCACCTTGTCCAGCGAGCACCAGTCCGGCTTCACCTCGAGCGTCCATGGCGAGCGGCCGCCGGTGGCGGTTTCCCATGCCGCATTCGCGAGCCCGAACCACAGGCCCTTCTTGAAGCCCGGCTTGATGTTGCGCACGCTGCGCAGCTCCGCCACCGCCTCGGAACCGCGCAGGCGCGCATCGAAGCCGGTGGTGGCGAGGCCGCCGGCGGCCAGGTGTTCGGCCGCGAGCATGCCGGAGCGGATGGCCTGGTGCGTGCCCTTGATCTTCGGCACGTTGAGCAGCCCGGCGCCGTCGCCGATCAGAAGCGCGCCGGGCATCTCCACCTTCGGCAACGACTGCCAGCCGCCGGTGACGATGGCGCGCGCGCCGGCCGACAGGATGCTGCCGCCCTCGAGCAGCGGACGGATGTTGGGGTGGTGCTTCCACTGCTGGAACGCTTCGTAGGGCGCGTAGCCCGGGTCGCGGTAGTCGAGCCCGCTGACCAGGCCGATGGCGACGCGGTCGCCGTCCAGGTGGTACAGGAAGCTGCCGCCATAGGTGGACGGATCCAGCGGCCAGCCCAGCGAGTGCACGATCTTCCCCGGCGTGCCGCGCCCCTCGGGCAGCTGCCAGAGCTCCTTGATCCCGATGGAATACGCCTGCGGGTCCGAGTCGGCGTCGAGCGCGAAGCGCTTCACCAGGCGCTTGGTGAGGTGGCCGCGCGCGCCTTCGGCGAGCACGGTGACCTTGGCGCGGATGTCGATGCCGGCGGTGTAGCCGGGCTTGTGCGCGCCGTCGCGCGCCACGCCCATGTCACCGATACGCACGCCGGTGACGGTGCCGTCTGCCGCGTGCAGCGTTTCGACGGCGGCGAAGCCCGGGTAGATCTCGACGCCGAGCGCTTCCGCCTGCGGCGCCAGCCACGCGCACATCGCGCCCAGGCTGACGATGAAGTTGCCGTGGTTGCGCATGCCCGGCGGCACCACCGGGAACCTGCGGCCGCCGGTCTTCGTGAAATACCAGAACTCGTCCTCGGTCGCCGGCACGCACACCGGCGGCGGGTTGTCGCGCCACCCGGGCAGCAACGCATCCAGCGGCCCCGGCTCGATCACCGCGCCCGACAGCACGTGCGCGCCGATGGTGCTCGACTTCTCGATCACGCAGACCGAGATCTCCGGGTCCAGCTGCTTGAGCCGGATCGCGAGCGCGAGCCCGGCCGGGCCGGCGCCGACGGTGACGACGTCGTATTCCATGACGTCGCGTTCGACCTCCACGGGGATCTCGACTTCGGTGGCGGCGATCTGGTCGGCTGGCTCGTTCATGCGTCGGGGTCCGGCTGGCGTGCCCCGATTGTCGCGGTTCCGGAGCGACCCCGGCAAATCACCACCGCGCTCAGGGCGCGGCGATCGGATGCTCGACGCCGTCGTGGGCGTCGCCGGTGACCAGCACCCAGCTGCCGATGTCGCCGGCGACGGTGCCGAGCGCCTGCGAGAACGCCTCGCTCACCTGCCGCGGGTCGGTGCCGGCGGCGGGCACGGCCTGGCGGAAGGTGCGGGAGGCGACGATGTCGCGGTCGATCGCGTGCAGCAGCTTGGCATTGACCTCGATCGTCGCCGCCGGCACGGCGTTGCCGGCGTAGTCGGATTCGAACCGGCGCAGGTCGGTCAGCAGGCGGTAGTCGCCGGCGGCACCGGAGCCCTGGCGCGAGGCGCCGCGGATCTTGCCGGAGTCCTCCAGCGCCTGCAGCACGGCGTCCTGCAGCATGTCGGTGGGGCGCTTGGCCCAGCCGACGCCGCTGTAGACCTGCAGCTCGCCCGGCGCCGGGCGCACCGCCATGCGGAAGCTGTCGAACACGCGCGCGGCCGACGGCGGGCTGAGCGTCAGTTGCCAGTCGACCGTGGGCGCGGCGGGATCCAGCACCACCCGCGGCTCGGGCGCGAAGATCGTGGCCTGCTCGCCGCCGCCACCGCCCAGCAGGGCGCAGGCGCCCAGGGAGCACGCCAGCAGGAGGGCCGCGGCGGCACGCGCAGGCGCGCGCAATCTCGACTGGTTCATTGCGGGTCGAACTCCTTCGGTGCGTCGCGGCCGAGCAGGTACTGCGCGGGATTGTCGTCGAGCCGGTCGCTGATGCGGCGCAGGTCGCGGATCAGCGTGCGCAGCTCGCCCAGCGTCGGCCCGAGCTGGGCCAGGCCGTCGTTGGCGAAGCTGTTGATGGCCTGGCGGTTCTCGCTGAGGATGGTGTCGGCGCCGCCGGCGGCGGAGTCGAGCTTGCCCAGTGCGCCCTCGAGGTCGGACACCAGCCCGGGCAGTTTCTGCACCAGCTCGCGGTCGACGCTGGCGACGGCCCGCTGGGTGGTATCCACGGTGACCTTCAGCTGCTCGCTGACCTCGCGCGCGTTGATGACGATGGCGGCGAGATCCTCGCGCTGGTCGGCGATGGCGCCGGTCATGCCCTCGATGTTCTCCAGCGTCTGCGCGATGCGGCGCACGTTGTCGTCGCTGAGCACCTGGTCCAGGCGCGCCACCAGCCGGTTCGCGGTGTCGGCGATGTTCTGCAGCGCCGACGCCTCGGCCTGGATCACCGGGATGCCGCCGCGCTCGGTCGGCAGCAGGCGTGGCGCCTCGGGGCTGCCGCCGGTGAGCTGGATGAAGGTGGAGCCGGTGAGGCCGGTGACCGACAGCTTGGCGCGGGTGTCGACCTTCACCGGCGCGGCGGCTTCGACCTGGATGCGCGCGATCACCCGGCGCGGGTCCTGGGGCGCCAGCGACAGTTCCTCCACCGTGCCCACGGCGATGCCGTTGTACTGCACCACGCTGCCCTCGGTGAGGCCGGTGACGGGTTCGTTGAACACCACCCGGTAGTGCTGCCAGCTGCGGTCCGACGAGTACTTGGCGGCCCACAGCCCGAACAGCAGCAGGAACAGCGTCACGGCGATGGTGAACGCGCCGATGAGGACGTAGTTGGCCTTGGTTTCCATCTCAGCGTTCCTCGGTGGCGCGTGCCCGCGCCGCGCGTGCGGCGCGGCCACGCGGCCCGTTGAAGTATTCCTGGACCCAGGCGTGGTCGAGCGACTCGATCTCGTCCAGCGGTCCCACAGCGACCACCTTGCGGTCGGCCAGCACCGCGACCCGGTCGCAGATAGCGTACAGGGTGTCGAGATCGTGGGTGATGAGGAACACCGTCAGGCCCAGCGCCTGCTGCAGGGTGCGGGTGAGGTCGTCGAATGCGGCGGCGCCGATCGGGTCCAGGCCCGCGGTGGGCTCGTCCAGGAACAGCAGCGGCGGGTCGAGCGCGAGCGCGCGCGCCAGGCCCGCGCGCTTGCGCATGCCGCCGGACAGCTGGGAGGGCAGCTTGTTGATCGCATCCGCCGGCAGCCCGGCGAGCTTCACCTTGAGCAGCGCGAGCTCGTAGCGCAGCGAGTCCGGCAGCTCGGCGTGGTGCTCCTTGAGCGGGACCTGCACGTTCTCGCCCACGGTGAGCGAGGAGAACAGGGCGCCATCCTGGAACAGCACGCCGGTGTTGCGCTCGATGTGCAGGCGGTCTTCCGGGTCGCGGGAGCGCGCGTCGACGCCGAGCACGTCGATCGCGCCCTCGTTGGGCCGGCGCAGGCCGATGATCGATCGCATGAGCACCGACTTGCCCGTGCCCGATCCGCCGACCACCCCCAGGATCTCGCCGCGTCGCACGTCGAGGTCGAGCCCGTCATGCACGACCTGGTCGCCGAAGCGGTTGACCACGCCACGGACGCGGATGATGGGTTCGTCGGCGCCCGCGGCCTCGCAGGCCGCGGCGCGCGTGGCCGCGCCGTCCGCGCTCACCAGCCCACCTGCGTGAACCAGATCGCCATCAGTGCGTCGATGATGATGACCAGCGAGATCGTCTGCACCACGCTGGAGGTGGTGCGCTCGCCGACCGACTGCGCCGTGCCCTTCACCTGCAGGCCTTCCAGGCAGCCGATCAGGCCGATGACCAGCGCGAACAGCGGCGCCTTGGAGAGCCCCACCAGCACGTGGCGCAGCTCGATGGTGTCCTGCATCCGCGCCAGGTAGGCCTGCGGCGGGATGCCGAGGTCGAAGGCGCCGACGGTCATGCCGCCGAGCAGGCCGGAGATCATGGCGATGAAGGTGAGCAGCGGCAGCATTACCAGCAAGGCGAGCAGCCTCGGGATCACCAGCAGGTCCACCGGGTCGAGGCCGAGGGTGCGGATCGCGTCGACTTCCTCGCGGCTCACCATCGCGCCGATCTGCGCGGTGTAGGCGCTGGCGGTGCGGCCGGCGAGCAGGATGGCGGTGAGCAGCACCCCGAACTCGCGCAGGAAGGCGATGTTGACCAGTTCGACGACGAAGATGGTGGCGCCGAAGTCGGCGAGGATGGTGGCGCCGAGGAAGGCGATCACGGCGCCCACCAGGAACGACAGCAGCATCACCAGCGGCACCGCGTCGAGGCCGGCCTGCTCCATGTGGTGGACGGTGGAGGTCAACCGGAAGCGGCGTGGCTCGCGCACCATGCGCAGCAGCTTGGCGAGGTTCTCGCCAAGGAAGCTGACCAGCGCGACGATTTCCTTCCAGTTGTCCGACACCGCATAGCCGAGGCGGCCGATCGCCGCGGCGAAGCCGTACTCGCGCTTCTTCTTCGGGCGGTCGTCGGCGACGTCCTCGATCGCGGACACCAGCGCCACGTGGTCGTGGTGGAAGGACATGGTGTCGAGGGCCAGGCCGCGTCGCTTGGCGAAGCGCAGCAGCTGGAGCACGCCCACCGAATCCAGCCGCTCCACGGCGGTGGCGTCGACACGGGTGACGGCGTCCGGCGCGGCACGCAGTGCCTCGGTCAACTGCGTCGCGTACTGCAGCGTCCAGCGCCCGCGCAGCCGCAGCGCGCCGTCGTCGCCGGCGTCGGCGTCGAGGCTGGGTGCGGTGGTGGCGGGTGCGGTCATGCGGCGCAGGCTCCTGGCGGCGCGGGGCACCGCGACGGCGAGCATACAGATTCGCATCTTCGCCGTGCATGCGCCGCACACGCGCCGCGGACGCATGCGATCCTGTCCGGATGCCACGCCCGTTCCCCCAGGAAGCCTACGCCGCCCGCATCGCCTTCGTGGTCGAGTTGGCCGTGCACCTGCATGCCTATGGCACCACCGCGCAGCGCCTGGAAGGCGCGCTGGTGTCGGTCGCGCAGCAGCTGGGCCTGCACTGCGAGCCCTGGATCAACCCGACGGGCATGGTGCTGGCCTTCAACGATCCGCTGCGCCCGCCCGGCGACAGCGACACCACGCGCGTCATCCGGCTGCCGCCCGGCGACACCGACCTCAGCAAGCTCTGCGAGGTCGACCGGATCGCCGAGGAGGTGATCGCGGGGCGGCTGGGGCTGGCGGAGGGGCACGCGGGCCTGCGCGCCCTGGCGCGTCCGGGCGGCTGGCGCGGGAACGCGCTGCAGGTGTTCGGCTTCGGGCTGGCCGGGGCCAGCGTGGCGGGGCTGATCCGCCTGCCGTGGCTCGAGATCGCGGTGGCCGGCGCCACCGGGCTGCTGATCGGCCTGCTGGTGCTCGCCGCGCAGGACCGGCCGCGCCTGCGCGAATCCGGCGATGCGATCGCGGCGATGGTGTCGGCGACGATCGCGATCCTGGTCGCGGCGTGGGTGGCGCCGATCAACCTCAATACCGTGGTCATCGCCTCGCTGATCGTGCTGATGCCCGGCATGGCGCTGACCAACGCGGTCAACGAACTCACCAGCCAGCACCTGGTGTCGGGCACCGCGCGCTTCGCCGGCGCGGTGAGCACGATGCTCAAGCTGACCGTCGGCACCATGATCGCGCTGACCGCCGCGGACCTTGCAGGGATCCAGCCACAGGTCCGCGCCTGGCGGCCGCAGCCGGACTGGGTGGAGTGGGGCGCCCTCGCGCTCGCCGCGCTGGCGTTCGCGGTGCTGTTCCGCGCCGCGCGCCGGGATTATCCGGTGGTGATGCTGGCCGCGGCGTCGGGGTACGTGATCTCGCGCATGGCCGGCCTCAACTGGGGCAGCCCGGTCGGGATCTTCCTGGCGGCGCTGGTGCTGACCGCGGCGGGCAACGGCTATGCGCGCTGGGCACACCGGCCAGGTGCCGTGGTGCGCGTGCCCGGGATCATCCTCATGGTGCCCGGCAGCGCCAGCGTGCGCACGCTGATCACCTCCATGCAGCAGCAGGACCTGGTAGCCGGCGCGGACGCGGCGATGGCGGTGCTGAATATCCTGCTGTCGCTGATCGCCGGGCTGCTGTTCGGCAACCTGCTGCTGCCACCGCGGCGCAACCTGTAGCCCGGGAACCGGCGTGCCGGGTGCATGCGGCGCCGGCGTGGCCGGCACCGCATGCACGGCCCGGAATTACTTCGCGATCAGGAAATCCTCGGGGGTCTTGCCCTGGGCGACGCGCTCCGCCATCCAGCGCGGCTGTTTGCCACGGCCGGTCCAGGTCTCGGATTCGTTTTCCGGGTTGCGGTATTTCGGCGCCACCTTGCCCAGCTTGCGCCCGGCCTTGCCGGCCCTGGGCGCCTTGCGCGGCGCGGCGGGACCCGCGGACTTCGCGGCGGTGCCGCCGAACAGTTCGGCGATCGAATATCCCTCGGCCGCCGCGGCGGCGCGCAGGCGGGCGCGGACGGTGGCCAGCGGCTTGCGCTTCTTCAACGTGCTCTGGCGCTTCTTCGCCTTGCTGATCAGGGCGTCGAGCTCTTTCGGCGACAGCGTGTTCAGGTCGATCGACATCAATAACTCCGATTATCGGCGGGAAATGGTGCCGGCGGCGCCGGCGTTATCGCGATGATAGTCGGGTTAATGCGTGGAAAACAAACCCACGGGACGCCGCGAGTATCTTCCGCCGGCCGGTGCGCTCAGCCGCGCAGCCGTTCCAGGAGCGCCTCGCGGCCGAGCTGTTCGCTGTCGGCGGCATGGCGCGCACGATATTCGAAGGTGCCTGCCTCGAGCCCGCGGCCGGACACCACCACGCGGTGCGGGATGCCGACCAGCTCGATGTCGGCGAACATCGCGCCGGCGCGCAGGCCGCGGTCGTCCAGCACCGATTCGACGCCCGCCGCCAGCAGCTCCGAATGAAGCGCTTCCGCCGCCTCGGCCACCGCCGGGTCGTGCTTCGGGTTGATGACGCACACCGCCACCCGCCACGGCGCCATCGCCTCGGGCCAGAGGATCCCGGCGTCGTCGTGGTTCTGCTCGATCGCCGCGGCGACGATGCGCGAGACGCCGATGCCGTAGCAGCCCATCGCCGGGATCGCGGCCTTGCCGGTTTCGTCGAGCACGGTGAACGACATCGCCTCGGCGTAGGCGCGGCCGAGCTGGAACACGTGCCCGACCTCGATGCCGCGGGCGATGCGCAGGGTGCCGCCGTCCTGGGCGCGATCGCCATCGATCACGTCGCGGATGTCGGCGACGATGTCGGCTTCGGGCAGGTCGCGGCCCCAGTTGACGCCGGCGAGGTGGACGCCGGCGGCATTGGCACCGACGACGAAATCCGCCAGCGCATCGACCTCGCGGTCGGCGACCACGCGGATCGGCCGCGCCGGCGCCACCGGGCCCAGGAAGCCGGGTTCGCTGCCGAGGTGTTCGAGGATCTCGGCGTCGTTGGCCATGCGGTAGCCGTCGAGTCCCGGCAGCTTGGCGAGCTTGATGGCGTTCACCGCGTGGTCGCCGCGCACCAGTGCCAGCACGAAGCCGCCGTCGGTCATCAGCGCCACCGACTTCGCGGTGCGCGCCAGCGGCAGCCCGAGCAATGCCGCCACGTCCTCGCAGGTGCGCTGGGTCGGGGTGTCGACGCGGCGCATCTCCTCGCCCGGCGCGGGGCGCGGAGGCGGCTCGGCCGCGCGCGCGGTCTCCACGTTGGCGGCATAGGTCGAGGCGTCGGAGAACGCGATCGCGTCCTCGCCGGAGTCGGCGAGCACGTGGAACTCCTGCGACGCATCGCCGCCGATCGCGCCCGAATCCGCCTGCACCGCGCGGAAGCGCAGCCCCAGGCGGGTGAAGATGCGGCTGTAGGCGGCGTGCATGTTCTGGTACTCGCGCACCAGGTCCTCGTCGTCGAGGTGGAAGGAGTAGGCATCCTTCATCAGGAACTCGCGCGCGCGCATGACGCCGAAGCGCGGCCGGATCTCGTCGCGGAACTTGGTCTGGACCTGGTAGAAGGTCACCGGCAGCTGCTTGTAACTGGCCAGCTCCTGGCGCGCGAAGTCGGTGATCACTTCCTCGTGGGTGGGGCCGTAGGCGTACTCCGCCTCCTTGCGGTCGCGGATCTTCAGCAGCTGGCCGCCGAACTTCTCCCAGCGCCCGGTTTCCTCCCACAACTCGCGCGGCTGGACCGACGGCATCAGCAGTTCGATCGCGCCCGCGGCATTCATCTCCTCGCGCACCACCGCCTCGACCTTGCGCAGCACGCGCAGGCCCAGCGGCGACCAGGTGTAGATGCCGCTGGCGAGCTTGCGGATCATGCCGGCCTTCAGCATCAGCTTGTGGCTGGCGAGTTCCGCGTCGGCGGGCGTTTCCTTGACCGTGCGGAGGTGGAACTGCGACAGGCGCATGCGGGCTTCTTCGCGACAAAGAAGCACATTTTGCCACGCGGAGGGTGCTGTCCCGCGTCCTACCCGCCCGGGGCCGCGACGGGCGGCACGGCGCCCTGCGCCGCGGCCGGCTTCGAAGGCCTCGAGGCGTAGTACGCCGAGAGCGCTTCGATGTCGTCGTCGGCCAGGTTCGCCGCGGCATGTCGCATGAGTTCGGCGTAGGGGCCACCGCCGCGGTGGCCATCGCGGAACAGGCGCAGCTGCAGTGCCAGGTAATCGCCGTGCTGGCCGGCCAGGACCGGATACCCCGGGCGCACGGAGGCGCCGTCGGGACGGTGGCAATGGGTGCAGGCCGGAATGCGGCGGGGCCCCGAGCCCTCGCGCGCAAGCGCCGCACCACGCGCCAGCAGGGCCGGGTCGGATGTCCCCGGCGGGGGCGCCGCGGTCGCGGGCAGGCCTGCGTAGTGATCGGCGAGGCGGGCGATCTGGCGCGCATCCAGGGCGCCGGCAACCGGCTGCATGATGCCGCTGTGGCGCCCGCCGCCGGCATAGGCGCGAAGGCTGTCGAGCAGGTAAGCACGGTCCTGCCCCGCAAGCCGCGGCGCCGCGCCGCTGCCACGGCCGCGCCCGTCGCGGCCGTGGCAGCGCGTGCAGTCGGCAAGGACCGGCAGGTTCGCGCTCGCGAGCCCCGCGTGCGGCAGCCCGCTGCGGCCGCCATCGGCGGCATCGCCGAATGCCAGCGCGCGGTATCCGTCGGGCTCGAGCGCGGGCAGCCGCTCCAGGAACGCAACCATCGCCCAGACTTCGTCGTCGCGCACCCGCGAGGGCCACGCCGGCATCGCCGTGTACTTGAGGCCGTGGCGGACGATCCAGAACATCTCCGCGGCGTTCCAGTCGGCGACTTCTTCGGGCAGGTAGGGCGGCTCCGGCACCATGTGCCGGACCACGCGCGAGCGCGGCTCCCCCGGCGCCCCGTGGCAGGGCACGCAGCCGCCGGCGTAGTGGCCCGCGCCCCGCAGCACGAGGTCGGGATCGTCCAGCGCGGGCACCTCTACGCCGGCCGACCGCCGGCGCACGGTGCGGGTCATGGTGTACTCGAGGAAGGCGCGGGTGGCGCGCCAATGGCCGTCGTCGGCGGCGATGGGGGTGAGTCCGAGCGTGATGAAGCCGAAGGCGCCGATGCCAGCGAGTGCGGCCAGCACGCCCACGCGGGCGAGGGTGGCCTTCCATCGCAGCGGCTTCAGCCAGCGCAGGCCGCGGCGCAGCCAGCGTGCCGGGGGCAGGTTGGACAGGTCAGGCATCGACACGTCCCCGGTCGCGCAGCAGGCCGGCCAGCAGCACCAGCGCGCCCGCCAGATAGGCCACGCCGCCGACGGCCAGCATCAGTACTCCCCCAGCCTGCTGGTCCTGCAATGCCACGGCCAGCGGCTGCGGGCCGTGGTGGGCATACAGCGGCCGCGACGCGCCGGCGAGCAGCACACCCAGGAGCGTCATGTGCATGGAGGTCACCAGCAGCGCGGCGACGCCGGTTGCCGCGCGCTCGTCGCCGCGGCCGCCGAAGGCCGACAGCCAGACCAGCAGGCCGGCGACGAGGAAGCTGCCCTGTTCCAGCGCCTGCATCGCCCACGACTGCCGTGCCGCGTGGTGCAGCGCCGGCGCATGCCATGCCCACACCACCACGAACTCAACCACCGTCGCCGGCAGTGCCGGGAAGGCGGCGGGCCAGCGGTGCACCGGATCGAGGCCGCTCCGCGCCACGCCGACCGCGAGCAGGGGCGCCGCCACCGCCACGACCAGCAGGTGCATCCCCATGTGCGCGGCAAACGCATGCCGCGCCATCGCCGGCAACGGCCCCAGCCACGCCAGCAGCAGGATCGCCATGCCTGCAGCCAGCGACGCCTGCCGCCCATGGACCCTCCGTGCCGGGACGCGGCGGCTCACCGGCAGGTCCCGATGACCAGGAGCACGAAGCCCGAGTACACCACGGCCACGAACGACAGCCCGCACAGCAGCATGGTGGCGAACCCCAGGAACCGGTGGCGGTCGCCCGCGGTGGGGGCGTCGTGTGGCGCGGGCTCGGCGCCCCGGCGGTGCTGGCGCCAGCCGCGCCAGCCGGACCATGCGATGGCCGCCAGCGCGAGCACCGTGGCCGCGCCGAGCTGCAGGCGGATGTCGTCCAGCGGCGTGGCCGCGGACGCCGCCTTCGCGCAGTACACGGCGGCGATGACGTAGCAGGCGAGGAAATGCAGCGCCCAGATCACGGGGCCCGTCGTCAGCCGCCACAGGCTGGCGTCGCCTTCGGGCAGCGCCGGGTCGCGATGCCGGAGCTGCTCGGCGTCCTGCCGCGGCGTCTGTGCCCGCGCCATCTCAGGCGACCCTCGGGAACCCGGCGGTGACGCCGACCGTCACCAGCGCCGTGATCGCCACGAAGTGCCAGTACAGCGTCACGTTGTGGATGTCGATGTCGTGCGCTGCCGTCATCCGCCCGGCGATGCGGCGAGCGATGCAATACAGCTGCATCAGCGCGCCGGCCACCGCATGCAGTGCCGCCCAGCCCGACAGCACCCAGACCGTTGCCGGATAGACGTGCGCCGTCGGGTCCATCCCGTGGCTCCAGGGCCCGGCGAGCAGCGCCGTGGCACCCCCGAGCGCGGACAGCGCCGCGAGCGCGGTCGCGAGGTGGAAGCCCGTGCCCGCGTCGCGACGGTTGAGCCCGCGCGCCAGCCACGTGAGGAGCCACGACGCCAGCAGCAGGGAAAGCGCCAGCAGCGGCCACGCGAGGCCCGGGCCCATGGCCGGGCCCGGCGGGAAATCGTCGTGGATCGTCCAGAAGAAGAAGTAACCGAACACGAGGCTGGCGAACGCGGTCATGTCGCCGATCATGGTGATGAACATCGCCCACCAGCCCACCGACACCGGGCCCGACGCGTACAGCGGCAGGGTGAGGCCGAGGCCGACGTCCTTCTCCGGCTTCTCCGGCTGCAGCGCGGTGCCGGTCCACGTCCATGCGGTGATCGCCACCAGGGCGAGTACCCCGCTCACCGCCGCCGCGCCGTACATCTGGAACACCGGGAAGATGAAGGCCCCGCCGGTGAAGGCAGCCGCCCACAGGGTCAGGAAGGTGGGGCCGGGGACGCGCAGGCACTGGATCGGATGCGCGTCGATGGTGCTCGTGACCAGCGTTTCACGCAGGCCCTCGGCGGCATCGGGCAGGTAGTAGCGCCCGGCGTCGACGTCGCGCACGAACCCCGGCTGGTCCCACAGCGGGTAGCGGCTGCGCACGATCGGGATCGAGCGCACGCCCCATGGCCGGCCCGGGATCTCGGTGAGCCATTCGAGCGTCCCCGCGCCCCAGGGATTGCGCGGCGACAGCGTGCGGCTGCGCGCGGCGCGCACGGCATCCACGACGATCACGACCACGCCCGCCGCGAGCACGAAGGCGCCGACGGTCGACACCATGTTGAGCACGTCGAAGCCCTGGCTGGCGCCATAGGTGTACACGCGGCGCGGCATGCCGTGCAGCCCGGTGAGGTGCATGGGCAGGAAGGCGACGTTGAAGCCGGCGAACATCAGCCAGAACGCCCAGCGACCGGCGCGTTCGGAGAGCTGCCGCCCGGTGGCGACGGGGAAGTAGTAGTAGGTGCCCGCGATGACGGGGAACAGCATGCCGCCGACCAGCACGTAATGCAGGTGGGCGACGACGAAGTAGGTGTCGTGCGCCTGGAAGTCGAACGGTGCCACCGCGACCATCACCCCGGTGAGGCCGCCGAGGACGAAGATCGCCAGCGCACCCATCACGAACAGCATCGGCACCGAGCGCACCACGCGACCGGCGAGGACCGTCGCCAGCAGGGCGAAGATCTGCACCCCGGTGGGCAGCGCCACCGCTTCGGACGCCGCGGAGAAGAAGGCCAGCGAGATGTTCGGCAGCCCGGTGGTGAACATGTGGTGCACCCACAGGCCGAAGCTGAGGAAGCCGGTCCCCACGGCCGCCAGCACGATCCAGCTGTAGCCGATCATCGGGCGGCGCGCGAAGGTGGGCACGATCATCGCCACCAGCGCGATCGACGGCAGGAACACGATGTAGACCTCGGGGTGGCCGAAGATCCAGAACAGGTGCTGCCACAGCACCGGGTCGCCGCCGCGCGCCGGGTCGAAGAACGGCCAGTCCAGCGCGCGCTGCAGCTCGAACAGGATGTCGCCGGCGATCAGCGGCGGGAACGCGAACAGGATCATCGCCGCCACCACCAGGATGTACCACGCATACAGCGGCATCAGGTTGATGCGCATGCCCGGCGGCCGCGTCTTCAGCACGCCCACGATCAGCTCGACCGCGGCCGCGATCGACGCGATCTCGATGAACGACAGGCCGAGCAGCCAGATGTCGGCGCCGAGGCCGTCCTGGTAGTCCGTGGCCAGCGGCGGGTACATGAACCAGCCGCCCTTGGGCGCGGCGCCGAAGAAGATCGAGCCGCACACGAAGATGCCGCCGATGAAGAAGCACCAGAAGCCGAACGCCGACAGCCTCGGGAACGGCAGTTCCCGCGCGCCGAGCAGCTGCGGAAGGATCAGGATCGAGAACGCCTCGAACACCGGCACCGCGAACAGGAACATCATCGCCGAGCCATGCAGGGTGAAGAGCTGGTTGTAGGTGTCGGCGTCGACGAAGTCGTTGTCGGGCACCGCGAGCTGTACCCGCATCAGCAGCGCGAGCACGCCCGCGAACAGGAAGAACACGAACGACATCGCGGTGTACCAGCGCCCGACCTCGCTGTTGTTCACCGCGGACAGGTAGCGCCAGCCGGTGGGCGTCTCCCATGCCGCCATCAGCCGCCGTGCCTCCGGGCTTTCGGCAGGCGGGGCGGGCGGGGCGAGTTCGGCTCCGGCGCTCATTGCAGCGACTCCAGGTAGGCCGCCATGGCATCGAGTTCGTCCGCGGGGAGCATGTCGAACGCCGGCATCAGCGCCTCCGGCTTGATGCGGTGGGTGCGCTCGATCCAGGTGCGGAAGGCGCGTGCGTCGTTGGGGAGGGTGCCCGCGGCCAGGCTCGGACGGCTGCCGACGTGGGTGAGGTCGGGGCCGTAGCGGCCGCGGCCGACGCCAGGATCGCCGCGGACGGCATGGCAGGCGCCGCAGCCGCTCGCGATGAAACGCGTGCGCCCATGCGCGGCGAGGTCATCGGCTGGCACGGCGGCCGGGGCCGCCTGCGCGGCGAGCCAGCGATCGAAATCGGCCCGCGCCATGACCTCGACGTCGAACGCCATCAGCGCATGCGATGCGCCGCAGAACTCCGCACACACGCCGCGCCAGCGCCCCACGCGGTCCGGCTCCAGCACCAGGGTGGTCACCCGGCCGGGGATCATGTCCATCTTCCCGCCCAGCGCGGGGATCCAGAACGAATGGATCACGTCCGGGCTGGACAGGCGGAACGTCGTGCGCTCGCCGACCGGCAGGCGGACCTCGTTGGCCGCGTCGACAGCACCCGTGCGGTTCCGCGGGTCGACGTAGCGCACGCGCCACCACCATTGCTCGCCGGACACCTCGACCACCAGGCCGTCGGCGGCGCCGGGCTCACGCAGCGGTGGCATCAGCCGCAGGCCGTACACCAGCAGCGTGCCAAGGACGACGGTGGGGACGATGACGCCGCCGATGACGATCAGGCGTCGGCCGGCCGCAGGCGCGTGGGCGCGGCTGCGCGAGGCGTAGAGCGCCAGCGCGATTACGACCAGCCAGACCAGGCCCGCGCCCGCGGCCATGACCCAGAACAGCCGCGCGACCGCGGTCGCTTCGCTACCGGCCGGCAGCAGCGCGGACTGGTTGCCTCCGCACGCACACAGCAGCAGCGCGGCCGAAATGGCCACCGCAGGGCCAGCGGTCGCGCCGCCGGTCACAGTGGGGACGATCCTGGCGATGTCGTGGCTCCGCGCGCCTGCGCCCGTGGCGAGGGTGCCGCCGATGCGGCAAACGTCACGTGAAATGACGCACCCGGTGTCAACAGCCTGTAGCGGGCGCGGCGCGGGCTGGCGAGTGGTGAATTCCTCCGCGGACTGGCCCCTTCGGGACCTTTATGTCCGCTGCGGAACACACCACCCGCCCGCCGACGGGTCCGGGCAGTTGAAAACAGCATGTGCCGCGCTGTCTCGTCGAGGAGGCGGGGCTGCGGGGTGCGCAGCCGACATAAAGGGCCCGAAGGGACCAGTCGGCGGAGTCACCCCGCAGGTCCGCCTCCGATCGCGCGAGCCTTGGAGCGCGGAGTCACCCTGCAGTTGCGCCTCCGATGGCGCGGAGGCGTGCCGCCAGCGCCTCTGCCAGCGGGGCGGTCAGTCCGGCAGGGCCGACGCTTCGCGACCGCCGTGGACTTCGATGCCGTCGCGGGGGTAAAGGTCGACGGTGTCGTAGCGCTGGCCGCCGGGCGGTGGGGTGTCGGTGACCTGGACGACGCCGCCGGCGTCGGTCCAGCGGTAGAGTACGGGTCGTGCGTCGGCGGCTCCGGCGGAGGCGGCCTGTTCGGCGCGCAGGCGTTTTTCGGCGGCCGCTTCAGGCGATTCCCGCGACAGCCACCATGCGACCGCGATGCCGGCGGCGAGTCCGGCGGCGATGGCCCAGCCCAGGCGCACGCGGGCGATCTCCCGGGATCAGCTGGCGCAGAAGGCCTTGACCGCCGCCTGCGCGAACTCGAGCTGCGCGGCGCGCTCGGCGGGATCCAGGACCTTGTCCGGGGTGCCGTCGCCGTCGGTGTCCTGCTGCACCGCGGTGTCGCCCTGCAGCGCCTCGATGTTGCCGCGTGCGGTGGTGCATTGGCTGCTCTCGGCGGCCGCCGCCGTCGTCGCCTGCGCGACCGGCGCGGCGCTGCCGGTGTTGGTGATCGCACGCTGCTGGTACGCACCCTTCGCCGGTGGCGTCTGCGAGAAATGGGTGACACCGTTCGCGTCCTGCCACTGGTAGACCTCGGCGGCCGGCTGTTGCGCGTGCGCGGCGCCGAGGCCGGCGGCGGCGAGAAGGGCGCCGAAGAGGATGCGTTGCATGGGAACCACTCCAGCGGGATGCGAGGCGGCGATTGCAGCACCCGCGCCCCGGCGGCGCAAGCGCCCCCGCCCGGATCCGTGACCGCACGCCATGGCGGCCGTGCGGACGCCGCGGACGAGCGGCTACACTGCGCCGATGGACGCACCCCGCCCGCCGACGACCCGTGGTCGCGGCATCTACCTGCTGCCGAACCTGTTCACCACCGGCGGCCTGTTCGCGGGGTTCTTCGCCATCATCGCGGCGTCGCAGGGCCGCTTCGACGCCGCCTGCATCGCCATCTTCGTCGCCGGCATCCTCGACGGCCTCGACGGGCGCGTGGCGCGGCTCACCAATACCCAGAGCGAGTTCGGCGTCCAGTACGACTCGCTGGCCGACCTGGTGAGCTTCGGCATGGCGCCGGCGCTGGTCATGTACCACTGGTCGCTGGTGGCGATGAAGCTCGACGGCAACACCATGGGCAAGGTGGGCTGGCTGGCGGCATTCCTCTACGCCGCATGCGCGGCGCTGCGGCTGGCGCGGTTCAACAGCCAGGTCGGCAGCGTCGACAAGCGCTGGTTCATCGGGCTGGCGAGCCCCGCCGCCGCCGGCGTCATGGCCAGCTCGGTCTGGACCCTGCACCAGCTGGGGCTCGGCGGCAGCTCCCTGCGCTACGTTGCCCTGGCGATCACCATCGCCTGCGGGCTGCTCATGGTCAGCCGCATCCGCTACACCAGCTTCAAGGGCAGCGGCACCGGTCCGCGTTCCGACCGGGTGCCGTTCGTGGCGCTGCTGATCGCGGTGGCGGCGCTGATCGCGTTGTGGATCGATCCGCCGAAGACGCTGCTGGCGGTGTCGGTGCTGTATGCGCTGTCCGGGCCGGCACAGTGGCTGTGGCGCCGCCGCGCGCGGACGGAGGACGGGGCCGCGTGAACTGGGATCCGCTGCAGCGCGTAGTCCTGGAGGCGCTGGGGCACGTGGTCCTGGAGCGGGCCGCGCCGATGCGTCCGGTGCTCCCCGACGACCCGTTGCTGCATGCGCTGCTGCGCGCGGCCGGACGCACGGCCGACGACGGCGACGCCTGGGACCTGCACCGCACGTGGCCACCCGTTGCCGCGCTGCGCGGCGACGCGGCTGCCAAGCGCGCGCTGTGGCCGCGGCTGCGGACCCTGCGCAGGCGGGCGCCGGAGCCACGATGACGGCGCTGCCCGCCGACGCCGTGGGCCCCCCGCGGGCCGCGCTGAGGGCAATGCGCGAGGACGATCTCGACACCGTGATGGCGATCGAGCGCCGGGCGTATCCCTACCCGTGGACGCCCGGCATCTTCCGCGACTGCCTCCGTGCCGGCTATCCGGCCTGGGTGATGCACGACGGAGGCCGGATCATGGGCTATGGCGTGGTGAGCATCGCCGCCGAGGAGGCGCACGTGCTCAACATCTGCATCGAACCGATGCTGCACGGGCGCGGCCATGGCCGGCGCCTGCTGCGCGCGCTGGTCGACATCGCCCGCGGCAACGGCGCGCGGCGCGTCTACCTCGAGGTGCGGCCGTCCAACCCGAACGCCATCGCCCTGTACCACGACGAGGGCTTCAACGAGATCGGGCGCCGCCCGCGCTACTACCCGGCGCGCAACGGTCGCGAAGACGCGATCGTGATGGCGATGGAGCTGGTGGACTGACTACAGGCGGGCGCGCTGCGCGGCGAGCGCGTCGCGTTGCGCGGTCCAGTCGAGCAGGCGCTGGCGCTCCTGGGCCACCACCGCTTCGGGCGCGTTCTGCACGAAGGTGGCGTTGCCGAGCTTGCCCTGCGACTTCGCCAGTTCGCCCTCCACACGGCGCAGTTCCTTGTCCAGGCGCGCGCGTTCGGCGTCGAGGTCGACCAGGCCCGCGAGCGGCACGAACAGCCGGAGCTCGCCGACCAGCGCCGCGGCCGCCGGCGGCGGCTCGCCCTCGATTGGGGCGATGCGCTCCAGCCGGTTGAGGAATCGCAGCTGCGAGTCGAAACGCCGCAGCCGCGCCTGGTCGTCGTCGCTGCCGCCCTGCACCAGCAGCGTCACCGTCTTCATCGGCGCGACCTGCAGTTCGCTGCGCACGCGCCGCACCGCCGACACCATCTGCTTCAGCCACTCGACGTCGGTCGCGGCCTGCCCGAAGCCGGCGACGTCGACGTCGCCCGCACGCGGATAGGGCTGCAGCATGATCGACCCGCCCTCGATGCCCAGGCGCGGGGCGACCTGCTGCCACAGTTCCTCGGTCACGAACGGCACCAGCGGATGCAGCAGGCGCAGCAGCGCCTCGAGCACGTGCAGCAGGGTACGCCGGGTGCTGGCGGCGGCATCGGCGTCGTCGCCGTTGAGCGCCGGCTTGGCGAGCTCCACGAACCAGTCGCAGACATCGTTCCACGCGAACTCGTACAGCGCCTGTGCGAGCAGGTCGAAGCGGTAGCTGTCGAAGTGTCCGGCGGCCTGCGCACTCACCGCATCCAGGCGCGCGAGGATCCAGCGTTCGGCATCGGTCACCGGCGCGGGAGCGCCGCCCGCGGGCGCCGCCTGGCCTTCGGTGTTCATCAACACGAAGCGGGTGGCGTTCCACAGCTTGTTGCAGAAGTTCTTGTAGCCCTCGGCCCGGCCGAGGTCGAACTTGATGTCGCGCCCGGGACCGGCGAGGGCGGCCATGGTGAAGCGCAGGGCGTCGGCGCCGAAGGCCGGGATGCCCTCCGGGAACTCCTTGCGCGTGGCCTTCTCGATGCGCGCGGCGTCCTTCGGCTTCATCAGCCCGGTGGTGCGCTTGGCGACAAGGGCTTCCAGATCGATGCCGTCGATGATGTCGATCGGATCGAGGATGTTGCCCTTGGACTTGGACATCTTCTGGCCGTCCTTGTCGCGGACAAGGCCGGTGATGTAGACGTCGCGGAACGGCACCTGCCCGGTGAGGCGGTCGGTCATCATGACCATGCGCGCCACCCAGAAGAAGATGATGTCGAAGCCGGTCACCAGCACGCTGGACGGCATGAAGGCGTCGTAGCCGCGGGTCCGCATCGCCTCCGGGTCGGGCCAGCCCATGGTGCTGATCGGCCAGATGCCCGACGAGAACCATGTTTCCAGCACGTCCGGGTCCTGGCGCAGCGGGACATCGGCGCCGAGGCCGGCGCGGGCGCGCGCGTCCGCCTCGTCGCGGCCGACGTGGACGGTGCCGGCGTCGTCGTACCACGCCGGGATCCGGTGGCCCCACCAGAGCTGGCGGCTGATGCACCAGTCCTGGATGTTCTGCATCCAGTGGCGGTAGGTGTTGATCCAGTTCGGCGGCACGAAGCGGATCCCGGCGTCGCCGCCCTCGAAGCGCTCCAGCCCGCGCGCGGCCAGGTCGTCCATGCGCACGAACCACTGGTCGGTGAGGTAGGGCTCGATCGCCTGCCCGGTGCGGTCGCCGCGCGGCACCTGGAGCTTGTGCGGCTTCGTCTCCACCAGCAGGCCGAGCGCGTCGAGGTCCTCCAGCACCGCCGTCCGTGCCGCGTAACGGTCGAGGCCGCGGTACTTCGCCGGTGCGTTGTCGTTGAGCGCCGCGTCCGGCGTGAACAGGTTGATCATCGGCAGGCCGTGGCGCTGGCCCACGGCGTAGTCGTTGAAGTCGTGCGCGGGCGTCACCTTGACCACGCCGGTGCCGAACTCGCGGTCGACATGCGCGTCGGCGATCACCGGCACCTCGCGCCCGGTCAAGGGCAGCGTCACCGTGCCGCCCACCAGGTGCGCGTAGCGTTCGTCGTCCGGATGCACCATCACCGCGGTGTCACCGAGCATGGTTTCAGGGCGCGTGGTGGCGACCACCAGCTGGCCGCTGCCGTCGGTGAGCGGGTAGGCGATCGACCACAGGAAGCCGTCCTCCTCCTCGTTCACCACCTCCAGGTCGGAGATCGCGGTCTTCAGTACCGGGTCCCAGTTGACCAGTCGCTGGCCGCGATAGATGAGTCCGGCCTCGTGCAGGCGCACGAACGCCTCGACGACGGCCGCCGACGGCGCCGCATCCATCGTGAACACCGTGCGCGACCAGTCGCCCGAGGTGCCCAGGCGGCGCATCTGGCGCTCGATGGTGTCGCCGGAGCGGCCCTTCCACTCCCAGACCTTGTCGATGAAGCCATCGCGGCCCAGCGAGTCGCGGGTTTCGCCCGTGCCTTCGAGCGCGAGGTTGCGCGACACCACCATCTCGGTGGCGATGCCGGCATGGTCGGTCCCCATCTGCCACAGCGTGCGGTCACCCAGCATGCGGTGGTAGCGCACCAGCGCGTCCTGCAGCGTGTGCTGGAACGCGTGGCCCATGTGCAGGGTGCCGGTGACGTTCGGCGGCGGCAGCAGGATCGTGTACGCCGGGCCCTCGCCACGGGGCGCGAACATGCCGCCCGACTCCCACTGCGCGTACAGGCGCGACTCGAACTGGGTGGGGTCGTAGCCGGAAGGGAGCGTGCTGGTCATGGCGTGTGCGGGGCCCTGCAGTGGGGGTGGGGCGGTCGGGTGCCGGCGCGGTGCGCGCCTACATGTCGTGCTTGGCGAGCGCCAGGCCGCGGGCCTTGTACTGCTTCCAGCGCTCGCGCAGCGGCGCGCGCGCCGCCTCGTCGTCGGGGACGACCTCGAGCACGCGGTCGAACGCGCCCTCGACCGCGGCGTCGCGCAGGTTCACCACCAGCGGGCGCAGCGGGATGTCCATGTCCGGCGTGGCGATGAGCACCGGCGTCAGCTCGTCCTCGTCGTCGCCGGCGAGCTGGTGCGGGATGTAGGCGTCGTCGCCCATGTCCCACAGCATGTCGTCCAGCGCCTCGGCCTGCGCGGCGTCGCGCGCCAGCACCAGCGTCCACAGCCCCGCGTCGTGCGCCTTGCGCACCAGCTCGCAGACCAGGCGCAGCGGCTCGGCCCTGAAGCGGTCCTTCGCGATCAGATAGAAGTCGGCGCGCGGCATCGTGCGGCTGTCAGGCCCGTGCGGCCTGGTCCATCAGCCACTGCGACAGCAGGCCGACCGGACGCCCGGTGGCGAGGCCGTTCTTGCCGTCGCCGCTGGCGGAGCCCGCGATGTCGATGTGCGCCCAGCGCTGGCCTTCGGTGAAGCGCGACAGGAAGCAGCCCGCGGTGATGGCGCCGGCCCAGCGGCCACCGATGTTGTAAACGTCGGCGAAACTGGAATCGATCATCCCCTGGTACTCGTCCCACAGCGGCAGGCGCCAGGCGCGGTCGAAGGTCTGCTCACCGGCCGCCAGCAGTTCCTCGGACAGGTCGTCGTGCTTGCTCATCAGGCCGCTTGCGAAGCGTCCCAGCGCCACCATGCAGGCACCGGTGAGCGTGGCGACGTCGACCAGCGCCTGCGGCGAGAACTTCTGCGCGTAGGTGAGCGCGTCGCACAGGATCAGGCGGCCTTCGGCGTCGGTGTTGCCGACCTCGATGGTCTTGCCCGACATCGAGGTGATGACGTCGGACGGACGATACGCGTTGCCGTCGATGGCGTTCTCCACCGCGGGCACCACCACCACCAGGTTGATCGGAAGCTCCAGGCCCACGGCGGCGACGAAGGTGCCCATGACGCCGGCGGCGCCGCACATGTCGTACTTCATCTCCTCGATGCCGCCCTGGGTCTTCAGGTTGACGCCGCCGGTGTCGAAGGTGATGCCCTTGCCCACCAGCACGTACGGCCGCGCGTCGCCGCCGTTGTTCCACTTCATGACCACCAGCTTGGGGGCGTTGGCCGAGCCGCGGGCGACCGCCAGCAGCGAGCCCATGCCCAGTGCCTCCATGTCCTCGCGCTCGAGGATCTCGACCTCGGCGCGGTCGAACCGGGACGTGAACGCCACCGCCTGCTCGGCGAGGTAGGCCGGGTTGCAGATGTTCGGCGGCAGGTGGCCGAGCTCGCGGGCGAAGGCGACGCCGGCGGCGATGGCCTTCCCCTGGGCGAGCGCGGTGGCGTCGCCGCCGGAGAAAGACAGCGTCTCCACGCCCTTTTCGTTGCGCTTCTTGTTCTTCTCGCCCAGGGTCGCGGTGTAGCGGTAGAGGGCGTGGCTGGCCGCGACCACCGCCTGGCGCAGGGTCCAGGCCGCGTCGCGGCCGGCGACCTCGATCTCCGGCAGGGTCAGCAGCGCCGAGCGGCTGGGGCCGGTGCGCAGCGCACGCGCGGCGTCGCCCACGGCCTTGAGGTACTGCGGCACCCCGAACTTGGCGCGCTCGCCCAGGCCCACCACCAGCACCCGCGGCGCGGCCACGCCGGCGACATCGGACAGGAAGGTGGTCTTGCCGGTGGCGCCATCGATGTCGCCCCGGGCCAGCAACGCGGCCAGCCGGCCGCCGCTGGCCTCGTCGAGCGCCTGTGCCGGGGGCGGCAGCGTGCGGTCGGCGAAGGCGCCTACCACGACGCAGTCGACGGTGGCGGTGGCGGGGGAAGCCTGGTTCAGGGCGAATTCGAGGGTCATCAAACAGATTCCGTGAAGTGTTCCTTACAATCGGCGATCCACAATGCGCGGCACGCACGCCACGGGGCGTCGCACGCGCGGCGCCTGCGCGGCCGATGCAGGAATGGAAGGACCCCCGATTCTAATGCAAGGCCGCCGGATGCCGAAGCTCGACCGTTACCTGTTCGGGGAATTCGCCCAGTCGACGTTCGCCGCGCTGGTGATCCTGATGATCGTGAGCCTGGGCGGCGTGTTCGCCGACGTGCTGGGCGACATCGCCCGCGGCCGGGTGCCGGCGGGGATGATGCTGTCGCAGCTGGGCCTGCAGGTGCTGAACTACCTGCCGTTGATCCTGCCGCTGGGGCTGATGCTGGGCCTGTTGCTGGCGGTGGGGCGGCTGTACCGCGACTCCGAGATGCCGGTGCTGATCGCCACCGGCGTCGGCCCGCGGCGCCTGCTGCGGCCGCTGATGATGATCGTGGTGCCCGTGGTCGGGGTGATCGCGCTGTGCTCCCTGTGGCTGGGCCCCTGGGCGCGCGACTTCTCGCAGCGGATGATCGACGAGGGCAACCGCAGCCTGCTGGTGGCGGGCCTCGAGGCCGGGCGCTTCGTGGAGCTGCCGGGCGGTGGCGGGGTGGTCTATGTCGGTGCGATGTCGAACGACGGCACCCGGCTGGGTCGGGTGTTCGTGTACCAGCAGGACGAGGAGCGCCTGGACGTCACCACCGCCCGGGGCGGCGCGCTCAGGGTGGAGGGGACGGAGCGCTACCTGACCCTCGACGAAGGCTTCCGGGTCGAAGGGCCGCTCGAGGAAGGGCTGGACTTCCGCCTGATGCGCTACGACAGCAACGAGCTGCGCCTGCCCGACGGCGTCGAACGGGCGCGCGAGGACGATCCCGAGCTCGCGACCACGCTGGCGCTGTTCGGTGATCCCCGGCCCGAGGCCAACGCGGAGCTGCATGCCCGGTTCGCGCCGCCGTTGCTGGCGCTGGCGTTCGCGCTCCTGGCCGTGCCGCTGGCGCGAAGCCCGCCGAGGCAGGCGCGCTACGGCCGCATCGTGCTGGGGTTCCTGGCCTACGTCGTCGGCACTAACCTGATGCTGCTCGGCACCGAATGGCTGGCCGACGGCAAGATCCCGCAGGTCCTGGGCCTGTGGTGGCTGGTGCTGCCGGTACTGGCGGTGGGTGCCTGGATGTATTTCGACGACGGCCGGGTTGCGGCGCCGCGGCTGCGCAAGGCGAGGGCGACGGGATGATGCCGTTCCCGAAGATCCACGACCTGTACGCGGCGCGCGTGGTCACCGGCACGGTGCTGCTCACCTGGATGGTGCTGGTGGGCCTCGACGCGGTGCTGGCCGGCGTCGACGAGATCGGCGACATCGGCGAGGGCAGCTACGGCTTCTTCAACGTCGTCAACTACATCGTCTACACCCTGCCGCGCCGCGCCTACACGATGTTCCCGACTGCCGCGGTGATCGGTTCGCTGATGGGCCTGGGGCAGCTTGCGGCGAGCTCGGAACTGACCGCGCTGCGCGCGCTGGGGTTGTCGCGGCGACGGCTGGCGCTGTCGGTCGCGGCGCCGCTTGCGCTGCTGACGCTGGCGATGATGGCCAACGGCGAGACGCTGGGTCCGGTGGCGCAGAAGGCCGCCGACGGCATGAAGGCCGCGGCGCGCTCCAACGACATGATCGTGGCCCGCTATTCGGGGCTGTGGGCGCGCGAGGGCAACACCTTCCTCAACGCCCGCAACGGCCGCGAGCGCAGCGAGGGCGGCGAGGCGTGGCTGGAGCTGGACGACGTGCGCCTGTTCGAGTTCGACGACGCCGGACGCCTGGAATCGATCGCGCACGTCGGCATCGCCGAGCATCGCGAGAGCGGCTGGCTGCTGCGCGACGTGCGTCGCAGCTACTTCGAGGCGCGCTCGGTCACGCAGACCGAGGTGCTGGAGGAGCGCTGGCAGTCGCAGCTCGACGCCGCGGCGCTCGCCGCCAACGCGAGCAATGTCTGGCGCCCGCGCTACATGTCCGCGGCGGAGCTCCAGGAGGGGATCCAGTACCGGCGCCGCAATGGCCTGGACGCCAGCGAATTCGAGGAGCACTTCTGGGGGCGCTGGTTCTACCCGGTGAACGTGCTCGCGCTGTGCCTGGCGGCGATCCCGTTCGCGTTCGGCTCGCTGCGCAGCGGCGGCCTCGGGCGACGGCTGTTCGTCGGCATCGTGTTCGCACTGGGGTTCTGGCTGCTGCAGACCCAGGTGGTGAAGCTCGCGGCGGTGTACAGGTTCGACTACCGCCTCGCCTACCTGGTGCCGCCGGCGCTGATGCTCACCGTGTCCTGGTTGCTGTTCCGCCGCCGCAGCGGCTGACGGCGGGACCGGGCGCTCACGCCCGCTTCGGCTCGCGCACCAGGCGGGTGCCGCTGGCGCGGTCGTGCCAGGACAGGCGCCCGGCGTCGATCCACGCCCACCAGAACCCGGCGCCGGCGGCCAGCAGGGACAGCGTGCCCACCGCGTAGCGCAGCCAGGCCGCGCGTGCGCTCACCGCGCCGCCATCCGCGGCCACCAGCCGCAGCCGCCAGGGACGCATGCCCAGCGTCTGGCCGCCGCGTCGCCAGCTGGCGGTGGCATAGAGGCCGGCAGCCAGCCAGCAGGCCAGCCAGAGCAGCCACTGCAGCGCACTGAACGGCTCGATGTTCTCCCGCGGCGCGTGCCCGGCCGCCATGTGCGCAAGCGCGAATGCGAAACCGAGCGCGAAGCACAGCGCCAGCGCCGGCCACAGGTCGTAGAACAGCGCCAGCATGCGCCAGCCGACGAGGGCGCGATGGGGGCTGGGCGGGGCGGGAGTGTCCTCTGGCATCGGCAGAGCATAGTCGCGGCCGCGGCGCGTCGCTAAGCTGCCCCGATGCCATCCACGAGCCCTGCCGAACGCCGCATCCGCGCCATGGGCATGCCGCCGCTGGCCGAGGCCGACCGCGCCGCCATCGATGCCTTCCTTGACGCCTGGTGGGCGGAAGCCGGCGTCGCGCGGCAGACGCTGGACGGCTACCGGCGCGACCTCGAGGGCCTGGCGCGCTGGCGCGACGGGCGCGACGGCGGCCTGGTCCATGCCGACCGCGCCGGCCTCTTCGACTACCTGGCGTGGCGCACGCGCGAAGGCTATTCGGCACGCAGCAACGCGCGCCTGCTGTCGGCGCTGCGCGCCTTCCACGCCCACCTGGTGCGCCGCGGCGTGCGCGACGACGACCCGACGGCGCTCCTCGACCCACCCAGCCTGCCGAGGCTGCTGCCCAAGGCACTGTCCGAGCGCGAGATCGAGGCCCTGCTCGCGGCGCCGGACACCGCCGCCACCGAGGGCCTGCGCGACCGCGCGATGCTGGAGCTCATGTACGCCTGCGGGCTGCGCGTGAGCGAACTCGTGGGCCTCGTGGCCACGGCGGTCAACCTGCGCCAGGGCGTGCTGCGGGTGACCGGCAAGGGCGGACGGGAGCGGCTGGTGCCGCTGGGCGACGAGGCGCGGCACTGGCTCGAGTCCTACCTCGCCAGTGCGCGCCCGCAGCTCGCGGGGCGACGCGCCGTCGCGCCGCTCTTCCTCGCGCCAGGCGGGGAGCCGCTGAGCCGGCAGGCGTTCTGGCGGCTGGTCAAGCGGCACGCGGCCGCCGCCGGCATCCCCCCGGCGCGGGTGAGCCCCCATGGCCTGCGCCACAGTTTCGCCACCCATCTGCTCAACCACGGCGCCGACCTGCGTGCCCTGCAGATGCTGCTCGGCCACAGCTCGCTGTCCACCACCCAGATCTACACCCTCGTGGCGCGCGAGCAACTCAAGCGGCTGCATGCCGCGCATCATCCCCGCGCCTGAACCAGTCGCCGCGGCGTCGGCGAGGGTGCCCGGGCGGCCACGCGTGGCATGCGAGAATCCGCACATGCCCCCCGGCTGCCGCGCCCCCGCGCCTGCCCTCCAGAGGATCCGGATGAAGTCCTGCCTGTTGCCGATGCTGCTCTGCCTCACCAGCCTGTCCGCCTGTGCCCAGCCGACGGCACCTGCCTCGGACCAGGCCGCCGTCCCGCCGGCGGGGGAGGCCCCGGCCGTGGCGCCCGGGACGCCCGAAGAGCGCGCGCTGGCGGCGATCCGGTCGCTGAACGCACAGGTCCAGGTGGATCGCATCGTCGAGGCACCGCTGCCCGGGTTCCGCGAGGTCGTGGTCGGCGGCCAGGTCATCTACGTCAGCGACGACGGCCGCTACCTGCTGCAGGGCGCGCTGTTCGACGTGGTCCGGAAGAAGGACCTGAGCCAGGCGGGCCTGGCCGAGGTGCGCCGCGAACTGCTGGCGACGGTGCCGAAGAAGGACCGCATCGTGTTCGCGCCGGCGGACCCCGAGTACACCGTGAGCGTGTTCACCGACGTCGAGTGCGGCTACTGCCGCAAGCTCCACGAGGACATCGCCGAGTACAACCGCCTGGGGATCGCGATCGAGTACCTGGCGTTCCCGCGCATGGGCCCCGGGAGCCCGGATCACGAGAAGATGGTGTCGGTGTGGTGCGCGGCCGACCGCCGCGCGGCGCTGACCGCGGCCAAGTCCGGTCGCCCGGTGCCGACGAAGGCCTGCACCAACCCGGTGTCGATGCACTACGACATCGGCCAGCGCGCCGGCCTGACCGGCACGCCGATGATCATCACCGCCGAGGGCATCCAGATGCCCGGCTACATGCCGCCCAGTGCCCTGCGCGCGGCGCTGGACACGCTGGCGGCCGAGCGCGCCCCGGCAGGTGCCGCGGCAGCGGCCGGGGCGCGCTGACCCCGGCAGGGCCCGCCCGCGCCGGCTTCGCTACAATGGCGGGCCCGTTCCACGGTCAACCCCGGACATGATCGTCCTCGAGGGCCTGCCGGCCCTGTCGCCGTTCCGTCGCGAACGGCTCGAACGCCGCCTCCGCACCGTTACGCCCGCCCTGCGCATCGCCGGGGCGTGGCACGTCTACTGGGTCGATCCGACGCCCGGTGCCACGCCCGACCGCGCGGCGCTGCATCGCATCCTCCAGGCAGGCGACGACGCCAGTCCGGCGGCGGAAGGTACGGCCACGCGCTACGTGTCGCCGCGCCTGGGGACGATCTCGCCATGGGCGAGCAAGGCGACCGAACTGCTCCACGGCGCCGCCCTGCCGGTGCACCGGGTGGAGCGCGGGCTGCGCCTGGACCTGGCCGGCTGGCCGGCGGATCCGGCGACACAGGCCGCGCTCGCGGGCCTCCTGCACGATCCCATGACCCAGTCGTTGCTGGCCTCGCACGCCGAGGCCCGGGCGCTGTTCGACGTGCCCGCCCGGGTCGTGCTGGAGCGCGTGCCCGTCGACGCGCTCGAGTCGGCGAACGCGCGCCTGGGGCTCGCCCTCGCCCCGGACGAGATCGACTACCTGCGCACGCGCTTCGGCGCGCTCGGCCGCGACCCGTCGGACGTCGAGCTGATGATGTTCGCGCAGGCCAATTCCGAGCACTGCCGGCACAAGATCTTCAACGCCAGCTGGAGCGTCGACGGCGAATCGCAGCCGCGCTCGCTGTTCGCGATGATCCGCCATACCCATGCCACCACGCCCGCGCACACGCTGTCGGCGTACAGCGACAACGCCGCGGTGGTGGAGGGACGGCCGTCGCGCCGCTTCCGGCCCGACCCCGGCAGCCGCACCTGGCGTGCCGAGGACGAGGTCGACAGCGCGTTCTGCATCAAGGTCGAGACCCACAACCACCCCACGGCGATCTCGCCGTTCGCCGGCGCCAGCACCGGCGCCGGCGGCGAGATCCGCGACGAGGGCGCCACGGGCCGCGGCGGCCGCCCCAAGGCCGGCCTGGTCGGCTTCAGCGTGTCCGACCTGCGCATCCCGGGCCTGCCCCAGCCCTGGGAGCGCCCGCGCGCGCTGAACCCGCGCATGGCGCCGGCGCTGGAGATCATGCTCGACGGGCCGCTCGGCGCGGCGGCGTTCAACAACGAGTTCGGCCGGCCCAACCTCACCGGCTACTTCCGCGCCTTCGAAATCGAGGAGCCGGGGATCGCCGGCGGCCCGGCGCTCGTGCGCGCCTACGACAAGCCGATCATGCTCGCCGGTGGCCTCGGCGCGATCGACCGCGGCATGGTCGAGAAGAAGACCCTGTCCGCGGGCGACGCGGTGGTGGTGCTGGGTGGCCCGGCGATGCTGATCGGCCTCGGCGGCGGTGCCGCCAGCTCGGTCGCATCGGGCGAGAGCGCGGCGGAACTCGACTTCGCCAGCGTGCAGCGCGACAACCCGGAGATGGAGCGCCGCTGCCAGGAGGTGATCGACGGCTGTGTCGCGCTCGCGGATGGCAACCCGATCCTGTGGTGCCACGACGTCGGCGCCGGCGGTCTGTCGAACGCGATCCCGGAGCTGCTCCACGACTCCGGCGTCGGCGGGATCATCGACCTCGACCGCGTGCCCAGCGACGACCCGTCGCTGTCGCCGATGCAGCTGTGGTGCAACGAATCGCAGGAGCGTTACGTGCTCGGCATCGCGCAGGCGCGGGTGGCGGAGTTCGCCGCCCTCTGCGAGCGCGAACGCTGCCCGTTCGCGGTGGTCGGTATCGCCACCGCCGAGGAGCGGTTGGTGGTGGGGCATGGCGCGACGCCCGACGCGGTGGCAGCGGGCGCGCCGGCATCGCCCTGGCCCATCGACCTGCCCATGGACGTGCTGTTCGGCAAGGCGCCGAAGCTGCATCGCGATGCCAACCGCGAGCAGGCGTCGCGCTGGCCGCTTTTCGACGGCGCGGCGGTCGACCTGCACGACGCCGGCCTGCGCGTGCTGGCGCATCCGACGGTCGCCTCCAAGAACTTCCTGGTCACGATCGGCGACCGCACCGTCGGCGGCCTGAGCGCGCGCGACCAGATGGTCGGGCCATGGCAGCTGCCGGTGGCCGACTGTGCGATCACGCTCGCGGGCTTCGAAGGCCACGCCGGCGAGGCGATGGCGATCGGCGAGCGCACGCCGCTGGCGCTGCTGGACTCGGCCGCCGCCGCGCGCATGGCGGTCGGCGAGGCCATCACCAACCTGTGCGCGGCGCCGGTGGAGGACCTGCGCCAGGTGAAGCTGTCGGCCAACTGGATGGCGGCCGCAGGCCATCCCGGCGAGGACGCGAAACTCTACGACGCGGTGCGCGCGGTGGGCATGGAGCTGTGCCCGGAGCTCGAGCTGTCGATCCCGGTCGGCAAGGACTCGCTGTCGATGCAGGCGCAGTGGCAGGGCGAGGATGGCCCGCAGCGTTCGGTGTCGCCGGTGTCGCTGGTGGTCAGCGCGTTCGCACCGGTGTCCGACGTGCGCGCGCAACTGACGCCGCTGCTGTCGCGGGAGCCGGACACCGAGCTCTGGCTCATCGGCCTGGGCGGCGGCCGGCAGCGGCTGGGCGGGTCGATCCTCGGCCAGTGCCACGGGGCCTTCGGTGGCGCCTGCCCGGATCTGGACGACCCGGAGCGGTTGCGCGGCTTCTTCGAGCTGGTGCGGGACGCGCGCGCGGCAGGCCTCCTGCGCGCCTACCACGACCGTTCCGACGGTGGCGCGTTCGCCGCGCTGTGCGAGATGGCCTTCTGCTCCCACCTGGGCCTGGACATCGACCTCGACGGCTGGGGCGACGACCGCGCCGAGGACGTCTTCCGCACCCTGTTCAACGAAGAACTCGGCGCCATCGTGCAGATCGACGCCGCCGACCGCGTGGAATTCGCGGACCTGGTCGCGCGCCATGGCCTGGTCGAGTGCGCGCAGCGCATCGCGCGCCCGACCTCCGCCGCCGCCGTGCGCGTGCTGGGCCGCGACGAGGTCCTGGCCGAATGGCGCTGGCATGAGCTGTTCGAGGCCTGGTGGTCGGTGAGCCACGCCATGCAGCGCCTGCGCGACAACCCGGAGAGCGCCGACGCCGAGCGCGCCGCTGTGAGCCGCTTCGACGCGGCTCCGCTGCAGCCGGTGCTGGCGTTCGACCCGTCGGAGGACATCGCCGCTCCGTACGTCGCCACCGGCGCGCGGCCGCGCGTGGCCATCCTCCGCGAGCAGGGCGTCAACGGCCAGGTGGAGATGGCCTGGGGCTTCCACCGCGCGGGGTTCGAGGCGGTCGACGTGCACATGAGCGACCTGGTCGCGGGCCGGCTGCGCCTCGATGGTTTCGACGGATTCGCCGCCTGCGGCGGCTTCAGCTACGGCGACGTGCTCGGTGCCGGCCGTGGCTGGGCGACCTCGATCCTCGAGCGCCCGGCGCTGCGCGAACAGTTCGCGGCCTTCTTCGACCGCGACGGTACCTTCGCCCTGGGCGTGTGCAACGGCTGCCAGATGCTGTCGCAGCTCAAGGACATCGTGCCCGGTGCCACGCACTGGCCGCGCTTCCTGCGCAACCGCAGCGAGCAGTACGAGGCCCGCCTGGGCATGCTGGAGGTGCTGGAATCGCCGTCGCTGTTCTTGGCCGGCATGGCGGGATCACGCATCCCGGCCGTGGTCGCGCACGGCGAGGGCCGGGCCTGCTTCGACGACGCCGGGGACCCGACGTCGGCACGGGTTGCGTTGCGTTACGTGGCGCCCGATGGGGCCCCGGCCGCGGCGTTCCCGGCCAACCCGAACGGCTCCGACCACGCCGTCGCCGGCCTCTGCAGCGACGACGGCCGCGTGACCCTGCTGATGCCGCACCCGGAGCGCACGCTCCGGCGCGACAACTTCAGCTGGGCACCGGACGCCTGGGGCGAGGATTCCCCGTGGCTGCGCATGTTCCGCAACGCGCGCGTGGCGGTCGGCTGACGCCGGCGGTCCCGGGGTACCCTGTGAAGTCGGGCGAGGAAAGCGAGGCGGCAGACGTGGACGCAGCAGTACTGGAACCCGCAGGATCCGGCGCCGTCGAGGCGTCGGCGGACGAGCGCATCGTCGCCGCGTTGCTGGCCAAGTCGCGGCTCAAGGAGACCGACCTCGCGCGCGCGCGCCGGCTGCAGGAAGAGACCGGCGGCAGCCTGCTGTCGCTGCTGACCCGCCTCGGCCTGGTGTCCGAGCGCGACCACGCCGAGACCGCGGCCGAGGTGCTCGGGCTGCCGCTGGTGAGCGTGAAGGACGCACCTGAGCTTCCGCCCGAGGGCGTGCTGCTGACGCTCAAGTTCATGAAGCAGTTCGACGTGGTGCCCGTGGCCGAGGACGAGACCACGGTGCAGGTGCTGGTCGCCGACCCGCAGGACACCTACGCACGCGACGCGGTCGCGCTGGCGACGGGCCGCGAGGTGCGCGCGAGCGTCGCCCTGCGCTCGGAGATCGGCGACCTGATCGAGCGCTGGTACGGCCAGGGCCGCAGCGCGATGGGCGCGATCGTCGAGACCGCGGACGGCGAGGGCAGCGGCGACGTCGACGACGTCGAGCACCTGCGCGACCTGGCGTCCGAAGCGCCGGTGATCCGGCTGGTGAACCTGGTGATCCAGCGCGCGGTCGAACTGCGCGCGTCGGACATCCACGTCGAGCCGTTCGAGAATCGCCTGAAGGTCCGCTACCGCGTCGACGGCGTGCTGGAGGAGGGCGAGAGCCCGCCCACCAACCTCACCGCCGCGGTGATCAGCCGCATCAAGATCATGGCCAAGCTCAACATCGCCGAGCGCCGCCTGCCGCAGGACGGCCGCATCATGCTGCGCGTGCAGGGCAAGGAGCTGGACCTGCGCGTCAGCACCGTGCCCACCGCGCACGGCGAGAGCGTGGTGATGCGCCTGCTCGACCGCGAGACCGTGGTGTTCGACTTCCACAGGCTGGGCTTCACCGACAACTTCCTGCCGCAGTTCGAGGCCGTGCTGCAGCAGCCGCACGGCATCCTGCTGGTCACGGGGCCCACCGGCTCGGGCAAGACCACGACGCTGTACACGGCGCTGTCCAAGCTCAACACCGCCGACGTCAAGATCATCACCGTCGAGGACCCGGTCGAATACCAGATCGAGGGCATCAACCAGATCCAGGCCAAGCCGCAGATCGGCCTGGACTTCTCGCACGCGCTGCGCTCGATCGTGCGCCAGGACCCGGACATCATCATGATCGGCGAGATGCGCGACCTGGAGACCGCGCGCATCGCGATCCAGTCGGCACTCACCGGGCATCTCGTGCTGTCGACGCTGCACACCAACAACGCCGCCGGCGGCATCACCCGCATGCTCGACATGGGCGTCGAGGACTACCTCCTCACCTCCACCATCAACGGCATCCTCGCCCAGCGCCTGGTGCGCAGGCTGGAGCCCACGCACGCGGAGAAGTACCCGGCGTCGCCGGAGGAAATCGAGAAATTCACGCTGCGCAAGTACCAGCCCGAGGGCGAGATCTTCCTGTACCGGCCGCGCGGGTCTGCGATCGCCCCGACGGGATACCTCGGGCGCACCACGATCATGGAGTTCCTGGTCATGAACGACGCGCTCCGCCGCGCGGTCATGCGCCACGCCGGCATGGGCGAACTCGAGCAGCTGGCCCGCGACGCCGGCATGCGCACCATGTACGAGGACGGCATCATCAAGGCGCTCGACGGCATGACTACGATCGAGGAAGTCCTCCGCGTCACCGAGGACGCCTGACCGACGCCTTTCCGGATGCGCGGATTGTGACCGCACACACGGTTCATGGTGGATTCATGGTAAAACGCACGTGGCGAAGCCGGCGCGCCATTGATCCGCTGGCACCAGGGGGAACATCTTGATGAAGCTTCTGATCAGCTCCGTGCTGGGCTCGGCCCTGCTCGCCTCGGGCATCGCCCAGGCCGGCGAAGTCGTCACCGCCAACCGCACCCAGTATTTCAACGCACCCGCGCACTGCCAGGGTGCGCTGCCGAACTTCGAGGGATCGCTGCGCAAGCGCCCGCTGGCGCTGCAGAACGAAGGCGCCACCAGCGCCTACGTAACGTGTGCGATCCCGACCCAGGGCCGCGTCGAGGCGCTGGAGATGTACGCGTCCTCGCACGACGGCAGTGCGTCCGAGGTCACCTGCACCGCGGTCACCGGCTACAAGGGCGGCACCAACCTCTACGTGCCGCAGACCGTGGTCACCAGCGCTGACGGCGACTGGACCGGCCTGGTGTGGGAGGCCGAGGACTTCCAGAGCGTCGACGTCTTCCCGAGCAGCTACATCGCGCTGTCGTGCAACCTGGCCCCGGGTACAGGCCTGAACGACTTCTGGCTGTACTACTCCGAAGTCATCGGCTGAAGCCGACACGCCGCCGCCTTTGCGGCGGCGGCGTTTCGCCGGCACGCGAAGGCGTCGGCTCGCGCCCGCGCCCGCGCGCCGTACCCGACGGCACCCAGCGGCACCCAGCGGCACCCAGCGGCACCGCGACCTGCGGTAACGTGGCGGCCCCGCGATGCGCGCCTGCAGGCGAACGATGCCGCTCTACCGGTACAAGGCCCTCAACTCCCGTGGCGAGACGCTGGACGGCCAGATGGAGGCCGCCAGCGACGGCGAGGTCGTGCTCCGCCTGCAGGAGCAGGGCCACCTGCCGGTCGAGGCGCGGCTGGCGAGCGAGGGTGGCGGCGATGGCGCCTGGAAGGCGCTGTTCAAGCCCAAGCCATTCGCCGGCGAACGCCTGGTCCGCTTCACGCAGCAGCTGGCGACCCTGCTCGGCGCCGGCCAGCCGCTCGACCGCGCGCTGACCATCCTCCTGGAACTGCCGGAGGACGAGGCCGCGCGGCGCATCGTCACCGACGTCCGCGACGCCGTGCGCGGCGGTACCGCCCTGTCGACGGCGCTGGAGCGCCAGCACGGGACGTTCTCCCGCCTGTACATCAACATGGTCCGCGCCGGCGAGGCCGGCGGCAGCATGCAGGACACCCTGCAGCGCCTGGGCGACTACCTCGAACGCACCCGCGCCCTGCGCGGCCGCGTGATCAACGCGCTGATCTACCCCGCGATCCTGCTGGTGATGGTGGGCCTGTCGCTGCTGTTCCTGCTCGGCTACGTGGTGCCGCAGTTCGCGGTGATGTACGAGAGCCTGGATGCGACGCTGCCGTTCTTCACCCGCATCGTGCTCGGCATCGGCCTGTTCGTGCGCGACTGGTGGCCGTTGCTGATCGTGGTGCCGGCGCTCGGGCTGTGGTGGTTCGACCGCAGGCTGCGCGATCCGGCGTTCCGCGCCGCGTTCGACGACTGGCTGCTGCGGCAGAAGATCGCGGGCGTGCTGGTGGCACGGCTGGAGACGGCCCGGCTGATGCGCACCCTGGGCACGCTGCTGAAGAACGGCGTGCCGATGCTGGTCGCGCTCGGCATCGCCCGCAACGTGCTGGGGAACCGCGCGCTCGCCGCCGATGTCGAAGCCGCGGCGGAAGAGGTCAAGAACGGCGTCGGGCTGTCGACGGCACTGGCCCGGGGCAAGCGCTTCCCGAGGCTGGCGCTGCAGATGGTGCAGGTGGGCGAGGAGTCCGGCGCGCTCGACACCATGCTGCTGAAGACCGCGGACACCTTCGAGCAGGAAACAGGGCAGGCGCTGGACCGGATGCTGGCGGCGCTGGTGCCGGTGATCACCATGCTGCTGGCGGGCGTGGTGATGGTCGTCATCCTGGCGGTCCTGATCCCGATCTACGACCTCACCAACGTGATCGGCTGAACCGCGACCCGCCGCAGGCCGGCAGGCTCCGGCACCCGCCCCTAGAATTGCCCGAACCAGAACCGAACCCGAGAGGACCACCCCCCGATGCGCAGCAAGCGAACATTCCGTGCCCCGATGCGGGCGGCCCAGGGCGGCTTCAGCCTGATCGAGATCATCCTGGTCGTGGTGCTGATCGGCGGCATCGTCGCGTTCGCGGCCACCCGCATCCTCGGCGGCGGCGACCGTGCCCGGGTCAACCTGGCCAAGGCCCAGGTGCAGACCCTGGCCGAGAAGGTGCAGCAGTACGAGATGGACACCGGAACCCTGCCCGATTCGCTGGACGCGCTGGTGACGCAGCCGGGCAACGCCAGCGGCTGGCTCGGCCCGTACGCGAAGGCCGCCGAACTCAACGACCCCTGGAACACCCCGTTCGAGTACCGCGTCCCCGGCGACAGCCAGCGCTTCGACATCATGAGCCTGGGCGCCGACCGCAAGTCGGGCGGCGAGAGCGTCGACGCGGACATCGCGTACGAGTAAGGACGTGCGCGCCGCTGCCGGCCATCGCGGGCCGCGCCGGGCGCGCGGCTTCTCGCTGCTCGAGATGCTGCTGGTGGTGTCGCTGATCGCGGCCACCGGGCTGCTGGCTGCGGGCGTGCTGGCCGGTGGCCTCGAGCGCATGCAACTGCGGTCGAGCGCGAAGGAGATCGCTTCCGAACTGCGGTACGCCCGGGCGCATGCGCTGTCGACGGGCGTCCCGCAATCGTTCGTCATCGATCCCGCGGCGCACGCCTGGCGCGGCGCCAATGGCCGTGACGGCGACGTCCCGGAGCGCCTGGGCATCGTCTTCACCGGTGCCCGCGAGGTCCAGCCGGGCGAAGGCGAGGGCGCCATCCTGTTCTTCGGCGACGGCGCCTCGACCGGCGGCCGGGTGCAGGTGAACTACCGCACCGCCGCCTGGAACGTCGACGTCGCCTGGCTCACCGGCGAGGTCAGCCTGCACCGCGCCGAGGTGGCGAGGTGAGCGCGGGCCGCCAGCGCGGCTACACCCTGATCGAGGTGCTGGTCGCATTCGCGGTGCTGGCGATGGCCCTGACCCTTCTGCTCGGCACGCTGTCGGGCGCCACGCGCCAGGTGCGCTGGGCGGCCGATGCCGGACGGGCCTCGCTGTACGCGCAATCGCTGCTGTCGGAACTCGGCGTCGGCGAGGCCCTGCAGCCTGGGCAGGCCGAAGGCGAGTTCGACGACGGCCGCTACCGCTGGCAGCTGGAGGTGGCGCCCTACGTCGACCCCCTGCGTCCGCCGGAGGTGCTCGACGACCCGTTCGCGGCGCAACTGCTCCAGGTGCGGCTGGCGGTGACCTGGGGCGAGGCCGGGCCTGCGCAGCGCATGCAGGTCGACACGCTGCGCCTGGTGCAGCCCGACCCGACGCAGCAGGCGCCGCCATGACCGCGCGCGCGCCCCGGCGGCCCGAGGCCGGCTTCACCCTGATCGAGGTCCTGCTGGCCACGGTGCTGCTCGCCTCGGGCCTGGCGCTCGCCTTCGCAACCCTGCGTGCGTCCACCGCCACCGTCGACCGCGGCGAGACCCTCGCCGCCCGCAGCGAACGCATGCGCGCGGTGCAGACCTTCCTGCGCCGGCGCCTGGCATCCGCCGTGCCGGTCGCCTTCGCCACCGTTCCCGAAACCGGGGACCCGCTGCGGTTCTTCGGCGAGCCCGGCCGCATGCGATTCGTCGCCGACCTCCCGGACTATCTGGGGCGTGGCGGGCCGCACCTGCACGACATCGCGGTCGTCGATGGCGCCGGGGGACCGATGCTGGCGGTGTCGTTCGCCACCGTGGTCGCCGGCGAGACGTTCGAGGAGGCACAGCCGCGGCCGCCCGAACCGCTGGTGCGCGACCTGGCGCAGGCGCGGTTCCGCTACCGCGGCCTCGACGCCGACAACGTCCTGGGCGAATGGACCGACCAGTGGGACGTGGTCGACCAGTTGCCGCTGCAGGTGTCGATCGAGATCGAAGGCGACGGCTCGGCCTGGCCCCCGCTGGTGGTGGCGCTGCCCCAGGCCAGCGGCGACGACGCGCTGGGAACCGGCCGCATCGACCGCGGCGGAAACAAGTTGCGCGGCGGGCGAGGCCTGCTGCGCGGCTCGCGCACCGCTCCGGGGAACAGCGGCAGCGGCCGCAACCGGCTGCGGAGCCGGCGGCCGTGAGGTCCGCCCGCGGCGCGGCGCTGGTGCTGGTGATGTGGCTGGTGGCGTTGCTCACGGCGCTGGTCGGGGCCTACGCGATGACCGCGCGCGTCGAGCACATGCAGGGCCGCGTGATCAGCCGTGGGCTCTCGGCCGAACAGGCCGCCCGCGCCGGCCTCGAATACGCCCTGACGCGGCTGGCCGACCCGCAACCGGACCTGCAGTGGCTGGCCGACGGGCGTCCCTACGCCTGGCGCTTCGGCCCGGCCCAGGTGGAGGTTCGCATCGTCGACGAAGCGGCAAAGGTCGACCTCAACGCGGCCGACCCGGCGCTGCTCGAGGCGCTGTTCCAGGTGGTGGGCGCGGAGCCGGAGGCCGCCCGCCAGGTCGCGGCCGCCATCGTCGACTGGCGCGACGAAGACCCGCTGACCCAGCCGTCGGGCGGTGCCGAGGATCCGGACTACGCGCAGGCGGGGCTGCCCTACGGCGCCAAGGATGCGCCCTTCGAGACCGTCGCCGAGGTGGAGCAGGTCCTGGGGATGACCCCGGCGCTGTTCCGGGCCGCGGCGGAGCACCTCACCGTGCACAGCGGCCAGTCGCAGCCGGACCAGCTGTTTGCAAGCGGCCCCGTGCTCCAGGCCTCGGGCATCGACCCGGAACCGATCCTGGCGCAGCGCGCGCAGGGGACGCAGCCGGACTCCGCCCTCGTGGGGGGCGGCAGCGGCACGTATAGTATCGACAGCCGCGCGCGGCTCTCCGATGGCCGCCAGGCGGTCCTGCGGGCGGTGGTTCGCGCGGGGGGCAGTGGCGTGCCGGGCACGGCCTACACGACGCTGCGTTGGGAAGAAGGAGCGACACCGCGATAATGCCCGCCGTCGGAGACACCATGGCCGATCAACCGATCCGCCAGCGCCTTGGCCGCGCCGGCGGACGCCTGCGCCCCGGGTTCGCCGGCTTCTGGGCGTGGTGGACGCACGCGTTGGCGAGCTGGCTGCCGCTGCGCGTGCGCGAACTGCTCGGCCTTGCGCGCGAGCGCGTGCTGCTTCAGGTCGACGGCGACAGCCTGCGGCTGTCGCTGGAGCGGGGCGACGCTTCGCGCGAACTCGGTCAGCTGCCCTGGGGCGCTGGCGAAACCGGCCTGGACGACCCGCTGGCGCCGCTGCTCGTGCAACGCGTCGCGGAGCTGCCGCGCTGGCTGGTGCTTCCGGCCGCCGCCGCGCTGCGCCGCCGGATGCAGCTGCCCGCGGCGGCGGCCGACCGCCTGCGCGAGGTGCTCGCCTTCGAGATCGAGCGGCAGACGCCGTTCGCCGCCACCGGCGTCGAGTACGACGCCCGCGTGACCGGCCGCCGCGGCGACGGGCAGATCGACGCCGAGCTGGTGGTGGTGCCGCGGACGGTGCTGGACGCACGCCTGGCCGCGCTGGGACCGCTCGCACGCACCCTTGCCGGCGTCGACGTCGCCGGCGACGACGCCCGCACCCTCGGGCTCAATCTCCTCCCGGGTGCGCGTCGCCATCGCCGCAGCGATCCCTGGATGGGCTGGAACATCGCCCTGCTCGCCGTGGCGGCGATCGCGTTCGCAGCCGGCCTGTGGCAGGTGCTCGCCAACCGCGCCGCTGCCGCCGACGCCTTCGAGGCGGAGGTCGCGCGGCGCGCCGTCGAGGCCCGCGCGGTGTCGGCGGAGAAGAAGCAGCTGCTCGACCTCGTGGAGGGCATGGCCTTCCTGCAGGCCGCGCGCAGCGGCCGCCCGACCACGGTCGAGGTGCTGGACGAACTGGCGCGCCGGCTCCCCGACAGCACCTACGTCGAAAAGCTCTCGATCGAGGACGACCGCATCCTGCTGATCGGGCTGAGCAACGAAGCCTCGTCGCTGGTGCGGCGCATGGAAGGCTCGCCCCTGTGGCGCTCGCCCGCGCTCGCCGGAGCCCTGCAGCCCGACAAGCGCAGCGGCCGCGACCGCTTCACGCTCACCGCGGAACTGGCGGTGGCCGCGCCCGCGGCGACCGCAGCGGAGGACGCCGATGCGCGCAGCGCGCCCTGACCGCGACCGCTGGCTTGCGCTCGGCGTGCTCGCCGGCGTGGTGCTGGTGGCCTACCTGGTGCTGGTGCATCCGTGGTGGACGGCGCCGATGCTGGCGCTCGACGACCGTATCGAGACCCTGCAGGCGCGCGACCTCCGGGTGCGCATGGAGCTCCGCCAGGCGCCGCAGGTCCGCGAGCGCCTCGAGGAGGTGCAGCGCCAGGTCGCGCGCGTGCCGGGCTTCATGGACGAGCGCAGCCTCGAACTCGCGACCGCGGCCCTGGTGCAGCGCCTGGAAACGGCGGTGCTCGAGGCCAGCCCCGGCAATGCCAGCTGCGCGATCGACAACCGCTCGCCGATGACCGACCCGCGCCAGGAGCGATTCCCGCGCGCGGTGGTGCAGGTGCGGCTGCGCTGCGGCAACCCGGAACTCGCCGCGGTGCTGCATTCGCTCGAGAGCGGCACGCCGCGGCTGTTCGTCGACAACCTCGACGTGCTGGTCCAGAAGCAGTTCTTCGGCGCCACCCAGGGCGGCGGCGGCCTGCAGGTGACCTTCAACCTTTACGGCTACCTGCAGCCGCAGCCGGGAGCCGCCGCCGATGCGCGCTGACTCCGCGGGTGCGAAGACCTGGCTGCTCGGCGCCGTGGCGCTGTGGGCGCTGGTGGTGTGGGCGCTGGGCCTGTTCGGCCTGGGCGGGCGCATCGAGCGCCTGGCCGAGGATCCTTCGCTGCTGCAGTCCCTGCCGCGGGGCGTGCCGGCGGTCGACGAGCGGCTCGGCCCGCTGCCGCAGTACGCCGAGATCGGCGACCGTCCGCTGTTCACCAGCGACCGCCGCCCGCAGCCGTTCTTCATCAACCCGCAGGGCGAGGGCGAGGAGCCGGAAACCTTCGAGTACGTGCTCACCAGCGTGCTGCTTGTGCCGGGGCTGGAGATGGCGATCCTGCATCCGCAGGAGGGCGGCGAGCCGGTGCGGCTGCGGGTCGGGGAGTCGCCCGCGGGCGCCTCCGGCTGGCGGCTGGCCTCGATCGCGCCACGTTCGGTGGTCTTCGACGGTCCCAAGGGCGAAACCACGCTGGAACTCCGGGTGTTCGACGGCGTTGGTGGCGAGCCGCCGACGCCGGTCGCGGCAGCGCCGGCGGACACCCCGCGCGCGCGGCCGGACGGGTCGCGCGTGCGCCGCCAGCCCACGCCACGCCCGGGTGCGCGCGAGGCGGGTGCGGTGATCCCCGTCACCACCTCGAGCTCGCCCGCGCCGGTGCAGGTGACCGTGGCGGAACCTGGCGAGGGCGACGCGGCCGATGCCGCCGACGCCGCCAGCGATGCGGAAGAGGTGCGCACGCCGGAGGCCCAGGTCGAGGCCATCCGCAGGCGCATCGAGGCGCGGCGCGCGCAACAGCGCCAGCAGGCCCAGCAACCGCCGGCGGCCCCGCCGGACGAGAATCCCTAGAATGCATGCGATGACCCTTCCCCGATTCCTGAAGGCGGCGCTGTCCGCGTGCCTGCTCACCACCCTCGTCGCCTGCGCGGCCATGCCGCCGCCGTCGGTGCGGCGCGACGGCGTCGCCCCGGCGGACGAGCGCGCGCAGGCCGCCGGCCCCGCGACCAACGCCGGCGGCGTCACCGCCCAGCCGCTGGGTACGGAGCCGCCCGATGGGCCGGTCCCGCACATCCGTCGCGGCAGCGGCCAGGTGATCAACCAGGGTGCGGCGTCCTCGCCGCCGCCCAACCTCGCCGGGAGCACCGGCGAGGCCACGTTCAATTTCGAAGGCGAGGCGCTGCACGCCGTGGTCAAGGCGATCCTCGGCGACATGCTCGGCCAGAACTACGTGATCGCGCCCGGGGTGCAGGGCACGGTGACCCTGGCGACGCCGAAGACCGTGAGCCCGGCGCAGGCGCTCAGCCTGCTGGAGATGGTGCTGGGCTGGAACAACGCCCGCATGATCTGGGCCGATGGACGCTACAACATCGTCCCCGGCGACCAGGCCATGGCCACCGGCGCCGTCGCCCCGCGCACCGGCGGCGCCACGGCCGCGCGCGGCTTCGAATCGCGGGTGGTTCCGCTGCGCTACATCTCGGCCACCGAGATGGAGAAGCTGCTGAAGCCGTATGCGCGCCCGAACGCCATCGTCAGCGTCGACAACGGCCGCAACATCATCACGATCGCCGGGACCCGCCAGGAACTCGAGAACTACCTGCGCACGATCGAGATCTTCGACGTCGACTGGCTGGCCGGGATGTCGGTGGGCGTGTTCCCGCTGAAGTCGGGCAAGGCCAGCGACATCGTCGGCAGCCTGGAGCAGGTGTTCGGCGCCGGCAGCGAATCGCCGGTCGCCGGCATGTTCCGCTTCATGCCGCTGGAGGGTGCCAACGCGGTGCTGGTGATCACCGCGCAGCCGTCGTACCTGGACGACATCCAGCAGTGGATCGACCGCATCGACGGCGCCGGCGAAGGCGTGCAGCTGTTCTCGTACGAGCTCAAGTACGTGACCGCCAAGGACCTGGCCGAGCGCCTGGCCGAGGTCTACGGCGCCGGCCGCAGCGGTGGCCAGACCGGTGGCGGTGCGTCGCTGATGCCGGGGCTGAACTCGACGGAGATCAAGGACGGCGGGATGGATGGCGGCGGCATCAGCTCGGCGCAGGTGGGCGGTGGCGACAGCCTGGGTGGGTCCAGCGATGGCCTCGGCGGCGGAAGCCGTAGCGGAAGCGGCAGCGGCATGGGCGGTGGCTCGCTGTCGCTCGGCGAGCGCCAGGGCGGCAACGCCTCGCTGACGCTCGAGGTCGACGGCACCCGTGTCGGCGTGTCCGCGGTCGACGAGAGCAACACCCTGCTGGTGCGCTCCAGTGCGCAGGCCTGGCGCTCCATCCGCGACGTGATCGAGCGCCTGGACGTGATGCCGCTGCAGGTGCACATCGAGGCGCAGGTGGTGCGGGTCGACCTGAGCGGCGACCTGAACTACGGCGTGAACTGGTTCCTCGAGCGCGCCATCACCGACAACGGCTTCCCGGTCTTCCCCGCGCCCGGCGCAGGCGGACCGAGTGCCTGGAGCACCCTCGCCGGCAGCATCGGCGGCGTCGGCGGTCCGGGAGCCGTCTGGTCGCTGGCGCGCAACGATGCGGTGGCCGTCGTCCGGGCCCTCGACGAGGTGTCCGACGTCCAGATGCTGCAGACGCCTTCGATCATGGTGCGCAACAACTACGAGGCCACGCTCAACGTCGGCGACCGCATCCCGATCAACTCGGTCTCCTTCAACCCCGGCTTCGGCGACTCGGGCACCATCGGCCAGGTGCAGTACCTGGACACCGGCACCATCCTCAAGGTGCGACCCCGCGTGACCCGCGATGGCACCGTGTTCCTCGACATCGTCCAGGAAGTCAGCAGCCCCGCGGGAACGCCGGACGAGCGCGGCAACGTGCGCATCAACACCAACCGAATGAAGACCAACGCCATCGTCCAGAGCGGGGACACGGTGATGCTGGCCGGCCTCATCACCGACGGCGTCGAGCGCGGTTCGCGCGGCCTGCCGGGTCTGAGCCGGATCCCGGTGATCGGCGGACTGTTCGGGACCCAGACGTCGAACACCATGCGCAGCGAGATCATCGTGCTGATCACCCCGACGCTCGTGCGCAACCCGCAGGAATCGCGCGACCTCACCGACGAATACGGCCGCCGCTTCCGCGCCCTGGAGCCGTTGAACCGGACGCCGGAATGATCCCGGCGCGGGAGCGCGCGCATGGCTGACGCGCCGGTCGTGCTGCTCCCGGTAGGGGTCGACGACGACGCCCTCGACGCCTGCCTCGCGGCGCTGGAGCGGGGGACGCCGCCGGGAACGCGGGTGTGGCTGGGCGACGACGCCCAGGCTGGTCCGCGGGGCCTTGCGATCATCGAACGCTGGCTGGCGTCGACGCGGCTGCAGGCCGACTACACGCGGCGCCCGCGCCCGGTGGGGCAGGTCGCGCACCTCGACGACATGCTCCGTGCCTGCGATGGCGGCGATGTCGTCGTGCTCGCGCCGGACGCCATCCCCGCGCCGGGGTGGTTCGCGCAGCTCTGCGCCTGCTTCGAGCGCGACGCGGCCATCGCCACCGCCACGCCCTGGTGCAATGCAGGCGAGGCGGCGTCGTGGCCACGTCCGGGCGAGATCGCGCCGATCCCGCAGGATCTCGACAGCCTCGCCCGTGCCGCCGCCGGCATGGCCCCGGTGCACCCGGAGTTGCCCTCCGCCGTGGACCATGCCGTGCTCCTGCGCGGCAGCGCACGCCGCCGCGCCGGTGGCCTCGATGCCGCGAGCTTCGACTCCTGGTACGCGGCGCTCATCGACCTGTCGCTGCGCCTGTCCGGGCTCGGCTGGCGCAACGCGCTGTGCGGGACCGCGTTCGTGGCCCGGGGCGGCGAGGGCGGCCCGCTCGACGGCGACATGGAGGCGCTCGCGGGCCGCTGGCCCACCTGGCACGCGCGGCTGGCGACGTTCCTGATGGACGATCCGCTCGCGGACCTGCGCGCGGACCTCGCGCGCCGGCTCGCGCGCGACGCCGCGCTGCCACCGCAACGCGACCTGTTCCCGGCGGCGGAGGCGCCCGGGGCGCTCCCGGCGGAGGCGTCCGGCGCCGGCGCGGAGGAGGCTCCGGCACTTGGCCACTGACGCACACGGTGCGGCCGTGGCTGCCGGCGATGCCGGCATCGCCGCGATCGTGGTCAGCCACGAGAGCGCCGCCACCATCGACGACTGCCTCTCGCGGCTGCGTGCCTGCGACGGCGTCGCCGAGATCCGGGTGGTCGACAACGGCTCGCGCGACGCGACGGTCCAGATCGTCCAGCGCCATGCACTGGCCGACCCGCGCCTGCGCTTCGTGGCCGAGCCGGGCAACCCCGGCTTCTCCGTCGCCTGCAACCGTGGCGCGGCGGAATCGCGCGCGCCGTGGCTTGCGTTCGTGAATCCGGATTGCCTGCTGGAGCCCGACGCGCTCGCGGCGCTGCGCGGGCACGCCGTGGCCCTTGCCGCCACCGGGGCAGAGCCCGTCATCGGTGCAGACCTCGTGGACGAAGACGGGCTGCGCGATGCCGCCGCGCGGCGGCGCGACCCCGACTTCGTCGCCATGCTGGCATCGCCCGCGGCGCGCCAGCTGGGCATCCCCGTGGACGAGGCCGCGCCACTGCAGCAGGTCGATGCGATCTCCGGCGCGCTGGTGCTGATGCCGCGCGCCCTGTTCGTGCGCATCGGCGGCTTCGACGAGAAGTACCGGCTGCACGCGGAGGACCTCGACCTGTGCCGTCGCGCGCGCGCGGCCGGGGCCAGTGTCGCGGTCGCCAACGACGTGCGCGTGGTGCACCTGCGCGGCGTGTCCAGCCGTGCGCGGCCGCTGTTCGTCGCCTGGCACAAGCATCGCGGCCTGTGGCGCTACTTCCGCAGGTTTGATGGCCATCGCCATGGTCCGGTCGCCCATGCCGCGGTGCTGGCCGCGGTGGCCGCACATTTCCTGGTCGACGCGATCCGCGCGCTGCGCTGACCGAGATCGCTCACGGCCGCCTCCGGCCACGTGCCTCCATACTGGCGGCCCGCCACCGCGCGCAGGCCGGCCCTGCATGATCATCCAGTCGCTGCTCGACACCGACCTCTACAAGTTCACGATGATGCAGGCGGTGCTGCACCAGCACCCCGCGGCGCAGGTGACGTACCGCTTCAGGTGCCGCACGCCGGGCATCGACCTCGCGCGGCACATCGACGAGATCCGCGACGAGATCGCATCGCTGTGCGCGCTCCGCTTCCGGCCGGAGGAGCTCGAGTGGCTGCGTGGCCTGCGCTACATGAAGCCCGATTTCGTCGACTTCCTTGGCCTGTTCCACATGGACGCGCGCTACCTGGACCTCCGCCCGTCGCCGGACGTGCCCGGCGAGCTGCTGCTCGGGATCGAAGGCCCATGGCTGCACACGATCCTGTTCGAAGTGCCGCTGCTGGCGATCATCAACGAGGTCTGGTTCCGCAACCAGCCGCCTGCCGACGAGGGCGAGGGGCTGCGCCGCCTCGACGCGAAAATCGCGCGCCTGCGCGAGGTGCCGGAGTGCGTCGTGTCCGACTTCGGTACGCGCCGGCGCTACTCGCGCGACTGGCACGCGCGGATCCTGCCGCGGTTGCGCGACGCACTGGGCGCGCAGTTCTCCGGCACCAGCAACGTCGGCTTCGCGCGCGACTTCGGCATGACCCCGCACGGCACCATGGCGCACGAGTTCCTGCAGGCCTTCCAGGCCCTGGGCCCGCGCCTGGTGGACTCGCAGAAGGCGGCGTTCGAGGCCTGGGCGCACGAATACCGGGGGGACCTCGGCGTGGCGCTGTCGGACGTGGTCGGGCTGGAGGCCTTCCTGCGCGACTTCGACCTGTACTTCTGCAAGCTGTTCGACGGCATCCGCCATGATTCCGGCGACCCGTTCGACTGGGGCGAACGCATCATCGGCCACCTGCAGGCGAGGCGGATCGACCCCTGCACCAAGACCCTGGTGTTCAGCGACAGCCTCGACGTCGAGCGCGTGCTGGCGCTGCATGCGCGCTTCAGTGGCCGCGCCAGGGTCGCCTTCGGCGTCGGCACCAACCTCACCAACGACCTCGGCCCCACGCCGCTGCAGATCGTGATCAAGATGGTCCGCTGCAACGGCCAGCCGGTCGCCAAGGTCAGCGACTCGCCGGGGAAGGGGATGTGCGACGACCCCGGGTACCTGGCCTACCTGCGGCAGGTGTTCGGGCTCAGCGGCAGCGGTTGATCGCGTCGCGCAGCGCCTTCGCGGCGGCCGCCGCGGCGTCGGCATAGTCGTCGCCCGCCGATGCATAGAGGATCGCGCGCGAGGAACTGACGATCAGGCCGGTACCGTCGACCGAGGCCGCGTTGCGGACCACGGCCGCGACGTCGCCGCCCTGGGCACCGACGCCAGGCACCAGCAACGGCATGTCGTCGCCGACGATCGCGCGCACCTCGCGCAGCTGCGCCGGCCACGTCGCCCCGACGACCAGCGCGCAGTTGCCGTTGCCGTTCCACTCCGCGGCCACGGTGGCGGCGACGTGCTGGTACAGCGGCCGCGTGCGGCCGTCGGCACTGGCGACCGCGAGGTCCTGCAGGTCGGCGGCACCGGGGTTCGACGTGCGGCAGAGGATCACCGCGCCACGGTCCCCGCGATCGAGGAACGGTTGCAGCGAGTCGCGCCCGAGGTAGGGGTTGAGCGTGACCGCATCGGCCTCGTGGCGGTCGAAGGCTTCCGCCGCGTACTGCACCGCCGTACTGCCGATGTCGCCGCGCTTGGCGTCGAGGATCACCGGTACCGCCGGATGGTGCGTGCGCAGGTGCCGCACCAGCCGCGCCAGCGCGCCCTCGGCACCGAGGGCCGCGAAATGCGCGAACTGCGGCTTGAAGCAGCAGGCGTGCGCGGCGGTGGCGTCGGCGATGTCGCGGCAGAAGGCGAAGACCGCATCGGGATCGCCGGCGAAACGCGCCGGGAACTTCGCCGGCTCGGGATCGAGCCCGACGCAGACCAGCGAATCCGCTGCCTGCCAGCGCGCCCGCAGGCGCGCCATGAAGCCGGGTGCCACGCCTGCGCCGGCCGCGGCCATCAGCGGGCCGCCGTCACTTCAGCGCCTTGAAACGCAGCCGGTGCGGCTGCGCGCCCTCGGCGCCGAGCCGGCGCTTCTTGTCTTCCTCGTACTCGCGGTAGTTGCCCTGGAAGAACTCGACGTGGCTGTTGCCCTCGAAGGCGAGGATGTGGGTCGCGATGCGGTCGAGGAACCAGCGGTCGTGCGAGATCACGAACACGTTGCCCGGGAACTCGAGGATGGCGTCCTCCAGTGCGCGCAGGGTTTCGATGTCGAGGTCGTTGGAGGGTTCGTCGAGCAGCAGCACGTTGCCGCCCTGCAGCAGCGTCTTGGCCAGGTGCAGCCGGCCGCGTTCGCCGCCCGACAGCGAGCCGACCATCTTCTGCTGGTCCTGGCCCTTGAAGTTGAAGCGTCCGATGTACGCGCGCGACTGGATCTCGGTGCCGTTGATGTTGAGGATGTCGGCGCCGCCGGAAATCTCCTGGAAGACGTTGTGGTTGCCCTCCAGCTTGTCGCGGCTCTGGTCGACGTAGGCCAGCTTCACCGTCGGGCCCATGACGATCTCGCCCTTGTCGGGCTTCTCCTGGCCCGTGATCATCTTGAACAGCGTCGACTTGCCGGCGCCGTTGGGGCCGATGATGCCGACGATGGCGCCCGACGGGATGATGAGGCTGAGGTCGTCGATCAGCAGGCGGTCGCCGAAACTCTTCGACACGCCCTTGAACTCCACCACCGACTGGCCCAGGCGCTCGCCCGGCGGGATGAAGATCTCGTTGGTCTCGTTGCGCTTCTGGTAGTCGACCGCCTGCAGCTCCTCGATGCGCGCCAGGCGCGCCTTGCCCTTGCTGCGGCCGCCCTTGGCGTTGCTGCGCGCCCACTCGAGCTCGCGCTGGATCGCCTTCTGGCGCGACTTCTCCTGCGACTCCTCCTGCTTCAGGCGCGCGTCCTTCTGCGTGAGCCAGTCGGTGTAGTTGCCCTTCCACGGGATGCCGCGGCCGCGGTCGAGTTCGAGGATCCACTCGGCGGCGTTGTCAAGGAAGTAGCGGTCATGGGTGACGGCGACCACGGTGCCGGAGTAGCGCGCGAGGAACTGCTCCAGCCACTCGACGGATTCGGCGTCCAGGTGGTTGGTCGGTTCGTCGAGCAACAGCATGTCGGGCTTCTGCAGCAGCAGTTGGCACAGCGCGACGCGGCGCTTCTCGCCGCCGGACAGGTTGCCGATGATCGCCTCCCACGGCGGCAGGCGCAGCGCGTCGGCGGCCACTTCCAGCTGGTGCTCGAGGGTGTGCGCGTCGCCGCTGGCCAGGATCGCCTCCAGGCGCTGCTGCTCGGCGGCGAGCTTGTCGAAGTCGGCGCCTTCCTCGGCATAGGCATCGTAGATCCGGTCGAGCGCGGCCTGCGCACTGAGTACGTCGCCGACGCCCACTTCCACCGCCTCGCGCACCGTGTGCGCGGGGTCGAGCTGCGGTTCCTGCGCCAGGTAGCCGATCTTGGTGCCCGGCTGCGCACGCGCCTCGCCGTTGTAGTCGGTGTCGACGCCGGCCATGATCTTCAGCACCGTCGACTTGCCGGCGCCATTCAGGCCCAGCAGGCCGATCTTGGCGCCCGGGTAGAACGACAGCGAGATGTCCTTGATGATCTGGCGCTTCGGCGGCACGGTCTTGCTGACGCCGTTCATGGTGAAGATGTACTGGGACATGGGGGCTCCAATGGACGCCGCCGCCGCCCGCGGGAACGCGGGCGGAATCGAAAGGCGGGGATAGGGCGATTATACCGGGGGCGTGGCCCCGGCCGCAGGCTGGCCGGTGGGTGAACGGGCGCCGGGGGCACGGCCCCGGGACCGTCACGATTCAGTCACGGCGTCGGATAGTGGCGCCACCCCCGAGGAGGATCGACATGGACAAGAGCAGGGCTTTGGGCCTGGGTGCGCTGGTGCTGGCGTTGTCGGCGGTGCTGGCCACGCCTGCGATGGCGCGCGACCACGACCGCGGCCGCGGCCACGACCGCGGCGGCAACGACCGTGCTTGGCACGTCGACCGGGGCCGCCGTGGCGGCTGGGACGACCGCCGCGACCCGCGCGAGCATCGCCGCGACGACCGCCGCGACGACCGTCGCCACGCCCGGCATGACCGCTACGACCGCTATGACCGCTATGACCGTCCGGTCCGCGTCGTGCATCACCGCCCGCCGCCGCGCGTCGTCTACCACGTGCCTGCGTACCGCCCCGGCCCGCCGCCGTGGGCCCGCGGCCGTGCCTACCATCACTACGAGCGTTACCCGACCTACGTGGTCCACGACTACCGCCCGTACGGCTTGCGTGCCCCGCCGCGTGGCCACTACTGGCGGCGCAGCGACGCCGGTGACTTCCTGCTGGTGGCCGCGGCGACCGGCATCATCGCCGACCTGATCCTGCACGGCGGCCGCTGACCGCCGGACGCCGACGCCTCCCTGCAGGAGCGGCCCATGGCCGCGACCGCTGGGGCCGGGACATCCGGTCGCAGCCATGGGCCGCTCCTACAGAAGCGGGTTTCCGTGACCTGCCCGGGGTCCGGACTTACACTGGCCGTCCCCGCGCAGCAACGAGGCCACCATGTTCCCCAAGGACGCCGCGATCGCCGGCTATGACGACGAGCTCGCCCAGGCCATCGCCGCCGAGCAGCGCCGGCAGGAAGACCATGTCGAGCTGATCGCCTCGGAGAACTACTGCAGCCCGCGGGTGATGGAAGCCCAGGGCAGCGTGCTGACCAACAAGTACGCCGAGGGTTACCCGGGCAAGCGCTACTACGGTGGCTGCGAGCACGTCGACGTCGCCGAGGCGCTGGCGATCGAGCGCGCGAAGCAGCTGTTCGGCGCGGCGTATGCGAACGTGCAGCCGCACTCGGGGTCGCAGGCCAACCAGGCGGTGTACTTCGCGCTGCTGCAGCCCGGCGACACCATCCTCGGCATGTCGCTGGCCCACGGCGGACACCTCACCCACGGCGCCAAGGTCAACATCAGCGGCAAGCTGTTCGAGGCCGTGCAGTACGGTGTCGACGGCGACGGCCTCATCGACTACGACGAGGTCCAGCGCCTGGCCGACGAACACAAGCCGAAGATGCTGGTCGCCGGCTTCAGCGCCTACTCGCGGGTCGTCGACTGGGCACGGATGGCGGAGATCGCGAAGTCGGTCGGCGCGATCTTCTTCGTCGACATGGCGCACATCGCGGGCCTCGTGGCCGCGGGCGTCTATCCGAACCCGGTGCCGCACGCCGATGTCTGCACCTCGACCACGCACAAGACCCTGCGCGGCCCGCGTGGCGGCATCATCGTCGCCCGCGGCGGCAATCCCGACCTCGAGAAGAAGCTGCAGTCGATCGTGTTCCCCGGCATCCAGGGCGGCCCGCTGATGCACGTGATCGCGGCCAAGGCGGTCGCGTTCAAGGAGGCGCTGGAGCCGGAGTTCAAGGCCTACCAGCAGCAGGTGGTGAAGAACGCACAGGCGATGGCGAACACGATCATGGCGCGCGGCTACCGGATCGTCTCCGGCGGCACCGAGAACCACCTGATGCTGGTCGACATGATCGGCAAGGGCATCACCGGCAAGGACGCCGAAGCCGCACTCGGTCGCGCCCACATCACCGTCAACAAGAACGCGGTGCCCAACGATCCGCAGAAGCCGTTCGTGACCTCGGGCCTGCGCCTGGGCACGCCGGCGGTGACCACGCGCGGCTACGTCGAGCAGGACTGCATCGACCTGGCGAACTGGATCTGCGACGTGCTCGACGCGCCTGCCGACGAGGGCGTGATCGCCTCGGTGGGCGAAAAGGTCGAGGCGCAGTGCCGGCGCCTGCCGGTGTACGGCTGATGGCTGCCCGTGGCGCGTGCCGCGCCGGGGCGGCCCTGGCGGTCTCGGCGGCGCTGGTGGCGGGCTGCGCCGGCACGCCCGGCACAGGGGAACGGGCCGGTGGCCACAGGCCAATTGCAGGCGAGGCGCCACTCCGCAGCCCGGAGCGTTTCGACACGGCACACTTCGCGGCCCGGTACGACGGAAAGACCGGCCAATGCGCCGCGGGCTCCCGCCAATTGCTGTCGAAAGACGAACTGGACCGCCTGAAGGACGGGTGGTCGGAGCACGCGCCGGGCTGTACCGACCCGCGCAAACTGGAGGTTCCGCCCAGTGCGGACTATCCCGCACTGCTGCAGGCACGGCGCGTGTCCGGAGCGGCGCACGTGCTGGTGCTCATGGACCGGGATGGGGCGGTGCACGCGGCGCATGCGGTGTGCGCCACGGACGAGCGCTTCGCCGAGGCCGCCGAGGCGACCGCCCGCGCCATCGGCTATGCCCCCTCGACCTGCGCCGGTACGCCGGCGCGAAGCGCCTTCATGCTGCCCTTCAACTACGACATCTGACCCGGCTGCACCTTTGCACTGTCCTTTCTGCCAGCACCAGGACACCCGGGTCATCGATTCACGGGTGAGCGACGACGGCGCCACCATCCGCCGGCGCCGGGTGTGCGAGGCCTGCGGCGAGCGCTTCTCGACCATCGAGACGATCGAACTCAAGCTGCCCGCGATCATCAAGTCCGACGGCCGCCGGGACACCTTCGACGCGCGCAAGCTGCGGGCGGGGTTCGACCGCGCGCTCAACAAGCGCCCGGTGTCCGAAGAGCAGATCGAGTCGGCGGTGCGTGCGGTGATCCACCAGCTGCGCATGACGACCGAGCGTGAAGTGGCGTCGCGGCGCGTGGGCGAGTTCGTGATGGCCGAGCTGCGCAAGCTCGACCACGTCGGCTACGTGCGTTACGCATCGGTGTACCGCTCGTTCGAGGATGTCGCCGATTTCCGCGAGGAACTCGACCGGCTCGAGCGCGAACTGCCCGGCGAAGGCCAGCTGCCCCTGCTCGGCGGCGACGAAGCCACCACCGGCAAGGGTCGCAAGCGGTAGGCGGATGGACCGGCGACGCGATCCCGCCGTCGGCGTGGGGCGCGCGGCCGGCATCCGGCCCGGCCCCCAATGAAGGAACCGCGATGAGTGAATCCAGCGCCACCGACCACGCCATGATGGCGCGCGCCCTGCAGCTGGCGGCCCTTGGCACCTACACCACCAGGCCCAACCCGATGGTCGGCTGCGTCCTCGCCCACGGCGACGCCATCGTCGGCGAGGGCTGGCACCGGCGCCAGGGCGAGGCGCATGCGGAGGTGCTGGCGCTTGCCGCGGCCGGGGACCGCGCCCGTGGTGCGACGGCCTACGTCACCCTCGAGCCCTGCGCCCACACCGGCCACACCGGGCCCTGCGCCGACGCCCTCATTGCCGCCGGCGTCGCGCGCGTGGTGGCGGCGATGCGCGATCCGTTCCCCGAGGTCGACGGCCGCGGCTTCGATCGCCTGGCAGCCGCCGGCATCGAGGTGGCTTCGGGACTGATGGAAGCCCAGGCGCGCGATCTCAACCGCGGCTTCCTGTCGCGCGTCGAACGCGGCCGGCCGTGGCTGCGGGTGAAGCTGGGCATGAGCATCGATGGCCGCACCGCGCTCGCCAGCGGCGAGTCGAAGTGGATCACCGGCATTGCCGCGCGCGCCGACGTGATGCGCTGGCGCGCGCGCAGCGGCGCGCTGCTGACCGGCTCCGGCACCGTGCTGGCCGACGACCCGCAGCTCACCGTGCGGATGGACGAGGCGGCGGACTTCGTGCCGCCCCTGCGCGTGGTGCTCGACCCGGGGCTCGCCACCGTGGCCCGCGGCCGCATCCGCGAAGGCGATGCACCCACGCTGTACCTGCACGCGCCCGACGTCAAGCCGCCGCGTGGCCTCGAGCTGGAGCACGTCGCGGTGGCGACCAGCAACGGCCAGCTCGACCTTGACGCGGTGCTGCGGCTTCTGGCCGCGCGCGGCATTGGCGAGGTGCAGGTGGAAACCGGTGCCACGCTCGCCGGCGCCTTCCTGCGCGCGGGGCTGGTCGACGAGCTGCTGCTGTACGTGGCCCCGGTCCTGCTCGGCGACCTGTCGCGCCCCCTGTTCGGCGGGCTCGGCATCAGCGACATGGCGCAACGGCTGCAGCTGCGGATCGTGGAGAGCCTGCGCGTGGGCGACGACCTGCGCGTCCTGCTGCGGCCCGGCGCGGTGGACGCCAGGGTCGCAACGGGGAATCCGGGCTGACGGCAAACCGGGCTGACGGGAAGCCGGGCCGCGTTGCGGTGACGGCGGGGAGGGAAGCGCCATGACAGCGGACCACGCGCCGGTCTTCAAGGACCATTTCTCGGCAGTCGCCGCCGACTACGCCCAGGCGCGGCCGGAGTACCCGGCGGACCTGTTCGACTGGATCGCCTCGGTCGCGCCGGCGCGCCGGCTGGCCTGGGAAGCCGGATGTGGCAGCGGGCAGGCCAGCCGCGCCCTCGCCGCGCACTTCGACCGCGTCTTCGCCACCGACCCCAGTGCGGCGCAGGTGGCCGCCGCGACCGCGCCCGCCAACGTCGCCTTCGCGGTGGAACCCGGCGAACGCTGCAGCCTCGGCGACGCGACGGCCGATGCCGCCTGCGTGGCCCAGGCGCTGCACTGGTTCGACCGTGCGGCCTGGTTCGCCGAGTGCGAGCGCGTGCTGGCGCCGGGTGGCGTGCTGATTGCATGGGGCTACCAGGACATCCGGCCGCCGCCAGGCCTGGAGGACGCCTTCGCCGCATTCCATGCCGCCATTGCCTGCGACTGGCCACCCGAACGGGCTGACGTCGATGCCGGCTACGCGGGATACGCCTGGCCATTCGAGCCGCTCGCCCCGCCGGCACTGGCGCTGGAGGCGGACTGGCCGCTGGCGCGGCTGCTCGGCTACCTGTCCAGCTACTCGGCCACCCGGCGCCACCGCGTGCGCACCGGCGACGACCCCGTCGCCCGCTTCGCCCCCGCGATCGCCGCCGCCTGGGGCGACGCCGCTGCAACGCAGCGTCTGCGCTGGCCGCTGTTCGTGCACGCCCGGCGCAAGCCGGGCGGGTGGTAAGCTGCGCGCGCCGGTTCGCCGGCAACACGAGACGTCTTCAGGGCGGGGTGCGATTCCCCACCGGCGGTAGGTGCGGCGCCACGGCGCCCCGCACGAGCCCGCGAGCGCTTCGGTGCCACCCGCGAGGGCCGGCGCTGGAGGTCAGCAGACCCGGTCGGACTCCGGGGCCGACGGTCGGTGGCGCGAGCCGCCGGAAAGTCCGGATGGAAGAAGACGGCACTGCGCGGCCTCGCCGCGCGATGCCCGCCCGTGGGCGTCCTCCGCTTTCCACGCGCAGGACGGTTGCCATGTTCACAGGTCTCATCGAAGGCGTCGGCGCGCTCGCCGCACGCGAGCTGCGCGGCGGCGACGCACGCCTGGCCATCGCCGCCGGCACGCTCCGCGGCTTCCGCGGCGACGGCGACCCGATCACGCTCGGCGAGAGCATCGCGGTCAACGGCGTCTGCCTGACGGTCGTCGCCTTCGATGACGACGGTTTCGAGGCCGATGCCTCCAACGAGACCCTGGCGCTGACCACGCTCGGCGGCCTCGGCGTGGGGTCCGCGGTCAACCTCGAACGCGCCACCCGCGCCGGCGACCGCCTTGGCGGACACCTCGTCAGCGGCCATGTGGACGGCGTCGGCCGCGTGCTGTCGGTCGCCGACGACGGTCGCGCGCAGCGCTGGCGCTTCGCGATGCCGCCGGCGCTCGCGCGCTACGTGGCGCCCAAGGGCTCGATCTGCGTGGACGGCGTGAGCCTCACCGTCAACGAGGTCGACGACGCCGGATTCGGCGTCGCGCTGGTCCCGCACACGATCGCCCACACCGCGTTCGCTTCCACGCGCGAGGGCGATGCCGTCAACCTCGAGGTCGACATGGTGGCGCGCTACGTCGAGCGCCTGCTGTCGGCACGCGGCGGCTGAGCCGCATTCTTCCAGGACTCCGACATGCCCTTCGCCCCGATCCCCGAACTGCTGGAAGAACTGCGCGCCGGGCGCATGGTGGTCATCGTCGATGACGAGGACCGCGAGAACGAGGGCGACCTGATCATGGCGGCCGAGCTGGTGAAGCCGACCGACATCAACTTCATGGTCACCCACGCCCGAGGGCTCGTCTGCCTGTCGCTGACCCGAGAGCGCTGCCGCCAGCTCGGGCTGCCGCCGATGGTGCGCGACAACACCTCGTCGCACGGCACCAACTTCACCGTGAGCATCGAGGCCGCCGAAGGCGTCACCACCGGCATCTCCGCCTACGACCGCGCGCACACCATCCGCACCGCGGTGCGCCCCGATGCCACGCCCGCGGACCTGTCGCAGCCCGGCCACATCTTCCCGCTGCAGGCGCAGCCCGGCGGCGTGCTCAACCGCGCCGGCCACACCGAGGCGGCAGCGGACCTGGCGCTGCTGGCGGGGCTCGAACCCGCGGGCGTGCTGGTGGAGATCCTCAACCCCGACGGCAGCATGGCGCGGCGGCCGGAGCTCGAGGTGTTCGCGCGCGAGCACGGACTGAAGATCGGCTCGATCGAGGACCTGATCCGCCACCGCCTGGACACCGAGCACACCGTCGAACGCGTGGACGAGCGCGACATCGAGACCGACCACGGCCCCTTCCGCCTGTTCACCTACCGCGACCGCGTCAGCCATTCGCTGCACTTCGCGCTGCTCCGCGGCGCGCCGGATCCAGCGCGGCCGACGCTGGTGCGCGTGGCGATGCAGAACCCGCTGGCCGATGCGCTGCAGTGGCGGCGGGCCGATTTCGGCCCCGCCGTGGCCGACGTGCTGCAGGCCATCGCCGCCGACGGCAGCGGTGCCCTGGTGCTGCTGGGCGAAGCGGTCGATCCCGACACCCTGCTGGCGCGCATCCGCGAGCAGCCCGAGACCCGCCCGCGCCGGGGCGGCGGCCTGGCCGAGTGGCGGCGCAACGGCGCCGGCAGCCAGATCCTGGCCGACCTCGGCCTCGGCCGCCTGCGCGTGCTGGGGACGCCGCGCAAGCAGGTGGGGCTGGCGGGCTTCGGCCTGGAGGTGGTCGAACACGTGGCCTTCCCCGGTGCCGAATCCGCCGCGCGTGCGCGGTCGGGCGCTGGACCGGCACCACCGGTGCGATAATCGCGCCGCCGGCCGGCGGGCCATCGGAAAGGAGTCGTGTCATGGGCCTGATGCAGAGGCTGCGTTCGATGCTGGGCGCGCAGGGCGGTGGCCCGATACAGGACGCCCCGGTTCCGGCCACCCCGGTTCCGGCCGCGCCGCCGGAAGCGGTGGCCGGCATCGCCAGCGGGCAGCTGGAGGCCTGGGAGCGCGACGGCTACCTCGTGCTGCCCGGGTTCTATGACGATGCCGAGATCGACGCCGCCCGCGAGGTGGTCCAGGAGGCCTGGCGCACGCGCGCGCCGCGCATCGTGGTCGACGATCTCATCACCAACCAGCGCCTGCGCCTGTCTGACGTCCCCGCCGAGCATGCGCGCGAGCACCGCTTCAAGGTCAACGACCTGTACATGGAGCTGGATGCGGTCCGCCGCCTCGCGCTCAACCCCCGGCTGACGCCGATCCTCGCGGCCCTGCTCGGCGAGGCCCCGGTGATCTGCAATTCGCTCAACTTCGAGCAGGGCAGCGGCCAGCCCGACCACGTCGACGCGCTGTACATGGCGCCGATCACGCCCGGGAAGCTCGTCGCCATCTGGGTGGCGCTCGAGGATTGCCACCCGGAGGCAGGACCGCTGCGCTACTACCCGGGCAGCCACAGGATCGATCAGTACCGCTTCTCCAACGGAGACACCCGCGCGATCCAGGACGAAATGCCCGCGTGGACGGCGTACATGTACGAACAGTCCGGCCTGCGTGGCCTGCGCGCGGAGTCGTTCGCCGCGCGCAAGGGCGACGTGTTCATCTGGAGCGCGTACCTGATGCACGGCGGCAGCGAGATCATCGATCGCTCCAGGACCCGCCGCAGCATCGTGTTCCACTACTTCACCGAGTCCGACAGCCGCAGCGTCGGCTTCGACCTGGTGCCGTACGAGGGCGGCTTCTGGCTGCATCGCAGGCATCAGCCGGTCGGCGACGGCGAGGGCGAGCTGCCACCGCGCGGCTGATGGGCGCGCGCGCCTTGCGCTGCGCATCCGCCACCGGCACCTCGGCGATCCGGGGTCGCGGCAGCTAGACTAGGCGACCGGAAGAGACGAGGCAGGGCGACATGGGACTCAGGCTGAGATGGCCCTGGCAGCGCGCCGGCGAAGCCGCCACGGCGCCGGCCGTGGACACCGGCGATGCACTGGCCAGGCTGCGTGGCGAATGGGACGCGCAGGGTTTCGTGGTGCTCCCGGCGTTCTATGGCGCTGCGGAACTCGAGCCCGCGGAAGCCGAGGTACGCAACGCTTGGGACGACAAGGCCCCGCGTATCGTGGTCGACGACCTGGTGACCAACCAGCGCCTGCGCCTGTGCGATGTCGACGAACAGGCGCGTCGCCAGCACCGATTCAAGACCAACGACCTCTACCTCGAGAGCGCTTCAGTGCGCGCGCTCGCGCTCAACGATCGCATCACGCCGATCCTGGCCGCACTTCTCGGGCACACGCCGGTGCTCTGCAACTCGCTGAGCTTCGAGCAGGGCAGTGGCCAGATCGACCACGTCGATGCGCTCTACATGACGCCGCGCAGCCAGCACCACCTGATCGCGATCTGGGTGGCGCTCGAGGATTGCCACGTGGACGCCGGACCGTTGCGCTATTTCCCCGGCAGCCACAGGATCCCGCCTCACGTGTTCAGCACCGGCAGCAACCATTTCGTACAGGAAGAAATGGGCCAGTGGGCCGACTACATGCAGCGCGAATGCGCCGCGCGCGGACTGCAGCCCGAGACGTTCGCTGCGCGCAAGGGCGATGTCTTCATCTGGAGCGCCTACCTGCTGCACGGAGGCAGTCCGATCGCGGACGCGTCGAAGACGCGCAAGAGCGTGGTGTTCCACTACTACTCCGAAGAGGACTGCATCGCCCAGGACGTGACCCTGGTGCCGGAGTCCGGGGCGTACTGGATGCACCGCAGGCACCAGGACGTGCCCGGCCTCGGCCTGTCGGACGCACCGCCCATCCCACTCAACGCACGCATTGCCGCATAGGACCGCATGACACTTCACGAAGGCGCACTGCGCGCGCCCGCCGGCGCCCGCTTCGCGATCATTGCCAGCCGCTGGAACCCGCGCATCACGGATGCGCTGGTCGCCGGCGCGCGCCGCACCTTTGCCGACAACGGCGTCGCCGAAGCCGCCATCGACGTGGTCCGGGTGCCCGGCGCCTGGGAGATCCCGGTGGCCGCGGCCCGCATCGCCGCCGGCAACGCCCACGATGCCATCGTCGCGCTCGGCTGCGTGGTGCGCGGCGACACCCGCCACTTCGAACATGTCGCCGACTGCTGCGCAGATGCGCTGATGCGGGTGGCGCTGGACAGCGGCGTGCCGGTGGCCAACGGCGTGCTCGCGGTCGACCAGCAGGTCGACGCCGAGCACCGCGCCGGCGGCAGCCACGGCAACAAGGGCGAGGAGTGCGCGCTGGTGGCGATCGAGATGGCGAGCCTGATGGAGGCGTTGCCATGACCGGGCCGCGCGGCCCGCGCCGGGATGGCGTCGATCCGGTGGCGCGATCGCGTTCGCGCCGCCGCGCGCTGCAGGCGGTGTATGCCATGCAGATCTCGCGCGCGCCGGTGAAGGACATCATTGCGCAGTTCGCCCACGAGCAGTTGCACGAGCCCGCGGACCTCGCCTACTTCGAGGACCTGGTGGAAGGCGTCTCCCGCCACTACCGCGAACTCGACGTCGCGCTGCAGCCGTTCCTCGATCGCACGATGGAGGAGGTCGACGCCATCGAGCGCGCGATGCTGCGGATCTCGGCGTACGAACTCCAGCACCGCCCCGACGTGCCGTACCGGGTGGTGATCGACGAGGCCCTGCGCACGGTCAAGCGCTTCGGCTCCGAGCATGGCCACACCTTCGTCAACGGCGTGCTCGACCGCGCCGCCGCGCAGTGGCGCGCGGTGGAGATCCAGGGCGCGCGGCAGGGCTGAGCCCGCGCACGCGGACCACGCGCATGGCCGCCGAATTCGATCTCGTCGCCCTGGTCCGCGCGCGCGCGCCGACGCGCGGCGACGTGGTGCTCGGTATCGGCGACGATGCCGCTCTGCTGCAGCCGCCGCCCGGGCGGCAGCTGGTGGTGGCGATGGATACGTTGAACGCCGGCGTCCATTTCCCGGTGGAGACGTCACCGGCCGACATCGGCTGGAAGGCGCTCGCGGTCAACCTGTCCGACCTCGCGGCGATGGGCGCGGAGCCGGCCTGGTGCACGCTCTCGCTGTCGCTGCCGGAGGCCGACCCGGCGTGGGTGCAGGGCTTCCTCGACGGGTTCCTGGCGCTGGCCGGCGACTGCGGCGTGGCCCTCGTCGGCGGCGACACCACGCGCGGCCCGCTGTCGATATGCGTGACCGCGCATGGCCTGGTGGAGCCGGGCGCGGCATTGCGCCGCGACGCCGCCCGCGCCGGTGACCTGGTGTGGGTGACGGGCACCCTCGGCGACGCCGCCGGCGCGCTGGCGCAGTGGCGCTCGGGAACGGACGTCGATCCGGTGCTGCGCGGTCGCCTGGACCGGCCGACGCCGCGGCTGGCCGCCGGGCGCGCGCTGCGCGGCGTGGCGCACGCCTGCGTCGACGTGTCCGATGGCCTGCTTGCCGATCTCGGCCACGTCTGTACGGCCAGTGGTGTCGGCGCAGAGGTGGATGTCGACGCCTTGCCCTGTTCGCAGGCGCTCGCCCTGTACGCCATGGGAGACGCGCGGCGCGCGCTGCAGGGCGCGGGCGGTGACGATTACGAGCTCTGCTTCACCACCGCGCCAACCGCGCGCGACAGGGTGGCCGGCGTGGCCGAAGCGACCGGCGTCGCCATCGCCTGCATCGGGCGCATCGTCGCCACGCCCGGCGTGCGCGCCGCCGATGCCGCGGGTGGGCCCTGGCGTCCGGCCGGCAGTGGCCACGAGCACTTCCGTCCGGGTTGAGCTCTGGTCCGAGCCCGTGGGCGACAGCTCAATCGCCGAGGCGGAAGGCGTCGCGGATCCAGTCGAGCGTCGGGGCCTCCGGGTCGCCGCTGGCGGCGACCACGTCGAAACGGCAGGGCCACTGCGCGTACTGGGGGTGCCGGGCCAGGAACATTCCCGCGGCGCGGGCGATGCGCTGGCGCTTTCCCGCATCCACGGATGCGGCGCCGCCGCCGAAACCGCTTGCGCGGCGGTAGCGCACTTCCACGAACACCAGCGTGTCGCCGTCGCGCATCACCAGGTCCAGCTCGCCGAGGCGATAGCTGGCGTTGGCCGCCACGTCCGCGAGGCCTGCGCGCAGCAGGTGCGTGCGCGCTGCCGCTTCCACCAGCGCACCGCGCTGGCGGGTTCCGGTCACCCGCCGCTGCCGGCCAGCGGCACGACGTAGCCGCTGCTGAAGGTGGACCACGCGGGCGCGCGGAGTACATGGCCTTCGTCGTCGATGCGCAGGGTGCCGCCGGCGCCCTGGATCCGGCCGTCGGCGGTTGCAAGGCGGTCGAGGTAGGCGCTGATCAGCCAGGCGTCGTAGCCGAACGCGAACAGGCGCGCCGCCGGCCCGCGCGCGGTCGGCAGGCGCGAGCCTGTGGCCGCCGCCCCGGGCAACCCGGGGACGCCGCCGGCGCTCCAGGCGTCGGTGGGGAAGGCGATGCCGTCGAGCGCGCTGTCCTCGGCGGCCTTGCCGGTGCCGGACACCAGCTGCGAGGTCGCCACCCGCGGCTTGCCGGCAAGCCCCGCCGCCGACAGTTGCGGCGCGACCAGCCGCGCCTGCGGCCCGCGCACGGCGAGGAAGACGGCATCGATGCCACCTTCGCGCTGCGCGGCGCCCTGCAGCAGCACGGTCATGTCCGCGGGCGCCTCGCCGACGACGGCAAAGGTCTGGACGATGCTGCCGCCGAGCTCCTGCAGCCGCGCCTGGAAGGCGTCGATGCTGCGGCGGGCATTGTCGTCGCCGGAGCTCAGCACCAGCACGCGCAACGCGTTGCGCGCGGCCAGGTAGTCGGCGGCGGCCAGGCCTTCGTCCTCGGGTGCGAGTGCGTAGCTGGCGCTGTTGCGCGGCGGCGGGGCGTCGGGTCGGTTCAGGGCCACCACCGGGACCTCGGGCTGGGTCTGGCGGAAGACCGCCTCCACCTCGTCGCGGCCGAGCGGCCCGACCACCTGGTCGGCACCCTCGGCCACCGCGCGTGCGTACGCGGCGACTGCGCCGCCGGCGGTGCCCGCGGTGTCGTAGAACTGCAGCTCCGGGCGGCGGCGGGATTCGCCGTAGTACCCGGCGAGCAGGCCGTCGCGCACCGGTGCCGCGGCGGTGGCCAGGCTGCCGGTAAGCGGCAGCAGCACCGCGAGCTTCGTCGGCGGACGGTAGCCGTCGCGCTCCGCGGCCGGACGGCTGCCGGCGTCGAACTGCCAGTGTTCGCGGTGCGTCGGGACCTCCTGCGGCACGTCGCCGGGCGTCGGCGCAGGGCGCGTCACCTCGACGGTGGCGCAGCCCGCGAGCAGCAGCCCGCCCAGTGCGACAGCAAGAGACTTCTTCCACGAATGACGCATCGATGCCGGCCCGGGGTGCGAGAACGGCTAGGATTCTACCGCCCCGTCCCCGGAGTGACGATGACGTCGCCCAAGCCCGCCGGCGCCGCCGGCCCCGGAACGCTGCACGTCGTCGCCACGCCCATCGGCAACCTCGGCGACCTGTCGCCGCGCGCGCTGGAGATCCTGCGCTCGGTCTCGGCCATCTGTGCGGAGGACACGCGGCATACGCGCCAGCTGCTGTCGCACTTCGGCCTCGAGCGGCCGCTGCTGGCGTTGCACGAGCACAACGAGTCGGAGATGGCGGAGCGGCTCGTGGCGCGCCTCGCCGGCGGGGAGTCGCTGGCGCTGGTGAGCGATGCGGGCACGCCGCTGGTGAGCGACCCGGGGTTCCGGCTGGTGCGGGCGGCGCGCGCGGCCGGGGTGCGGGTGAGCCCGGTGCCGGGGCCGAGCGCGCTGGTGGCGGCGTTGAGCGTGGCAGGCCTGGCCAGCGACCGTTTTGCGTTCGAAGGGTTCCTGCCGGCGAAGGCGGGGGCGCGGCGGGAGCGCTTGTCGGCGCTGGCGGGGGAGCGGCGGACGCTGCTGTTCTACGAGTCGTCGCACCGGATCGGGGAGGCGCTGGCGGACATGGCGGCGGTGTTCGGGCCGGAGCGGCGAGCGGTGGTGGCGCGGGAGCTCACGAAGGTGTTCGAGACGGTGCTGGACGGGAGCCTGGGGGCGCTGTGCGCGGCGGTCGCGGCGGACGCGAACCAGCGGCGGGGGGAGTTCGTGGTGGTAGTGGAAGGTGTGGGCGAGGACGCGGATGCGGTGCTGGCGGAAGGCCGGCGGGTGCACGCGATCCTGGCGGCGCAGCTGCCGCCGTCGGTGGCGGCGAAGCTGGCGGCGGAGATCACGGGGGCGCCGCGTAAGGCGCTGTACGGCGCCAAGGCGAACTAGTTCCCGTGTGGCGCGAGCGACTGTCGGGGCGAAAAGCGAAAAGCCCGGGCTTCGGCCGGAGGCGCTGCCCCGTGCAGGCTGCGGCCCGGCTCGGTCGGCCATCCATGGCCGACTCGCCTACCGCGCACATCCATGTGCGCTGGCCACAGCCCGCACGGGGCTGCGCCCGCAGCGTGCGGATGGCACAGCTTCGTTCAATCGGGACTCGCGGCGCCGGCCGAGGGCGCCGCGTGCGACAATGGCGGTGGCGGAGTCGGCCAGGCAGTCGCGTCATCCATCCTGTTTCGGCGGGGCGGATGCCGAGGAAAGTCCGGGCTCCACAGGGCACGGTGCCAGGTAACCCCTGGGCGGCGCGAGCCGACGGAAAGTGCAACAGAAAGATACCGCCGATGGCCGGTTACCTTCGGGTGCATCGGATCAGGCAAGGGTGAAATGGTGCGGTAAGAGCGCACCGCGAGCCTGGCAACAGGCCGGCACGGCAAACCCCACCGGGAGCAAGACCAAATAGGGACCTCATGACGTGGCCCGCGTCGGGTCCGGGTAGGTTGCTCGAGCGTAGCGGTGACGCTGCGCCTAGAGGAATGACTGTCCACGACAGAACCCGGCTTATCGGCCGGCTCCGCCGCTTTGGTTCGAAGCCTCGCTTCGAACCAAAGCCCCAAAGCTTGCGCTGCAAACTTTGGGCCCCCGGCCGTGCTTCCAATTCCCCGCCGCTGTCGCGGCGCCCCCTTTGCTAAAGGGGGCTGGGGCAGGCGTGTGCTCGCGAGCGGCTGGCCGATGCGCCCGCGGGCTCTGTCTCGCGTCCCGCCGCACGTGCTCAAGGCCAACGTCATGCCGGCGATTTGGGTCACCGCAATCATGCGTGGCGCACTTGCGAACGGTCCGGTTGTCGCTGTGTGCTCCGGCGCGCGCCCGATGACTGACTTCGGTTCTGACGACTCGATCTCAAAATTTGAGACGAAACAGGAGGTTGTGGATAAAGCTTGAACAAGTCTCTCAAGAGTGGCGCAAGTCCTTGACGGGATTGATGAAATTGACTGTTGAAAGCTGTTGACAACCCCCGGGGTCGCTCCTAAGGTGGCGACACGTGGGAAGACCTGGTGTTTAGTGGTTTTCCGCGGTTGAAGCTCGCCGCAGACGGGCATACAGGGCAGGGTTGTTGTGTTCCAGGGCGAGACCGCCATCACCATCGACGACAAGGGCCGGCTGGCGATCCCCACCGGCTACCGGGACGTCGTGGCGGCCGAGTGCGGCAATCGCCTGGTGCTGACCTACAACCCGTTCGAGTCCGGCTCCCTCTATCTGTATCCCCTTGCCGTCTGGGAGCGCGTGCGCGACCAGGTCAACGCGCTGCCGCGCACGCGCAGCGTGAGCCGGACCCTGCAGCTGAAGCTGGTGGGCGCGGCCACCTTCGTCGAGCCCGACGGCAACGGCCGCATCTCCATCCCCGCCAGCCACCGCAATGCGGTCGGGATCGAGAAGAAGGCGGTACTGCTGGGCATGGGCGACAAATTCGAACTCTGGAGCGAGCAGGCGCACCACGCGCAGATCCGGCAGACCCTCGGGGATGCGGACCTGGGCGAGGACCTGGTCGGGCTGGAACTGTGACCGGCGGCGCGGATGCCACGTCCGCGCAACCTCCGGTCCCGCAACCGCCGGCAGGGCACGTGCCGGTGCTGTTCGAGCAGGTCATGGAAGGGCTGCGGATCCGGAAGGACGGCACGTACCTGGATGGCACGTTCGGCCGCGGCGGCCATGCGCGCGGAATCCTGCAAGGGCTCGGACCTGGAGGCCGGCTGCTGCTGATGGACAAGGACCCCGAAGCGATCGCGGCAGCCGGACAGGTGTCCGGGGCGGATCCGCGCGTGCAGGTCCGCCAGGGCAGCTTCGCCGACCTCGGCGCCTGGGACGCGGTCGCGCCCGGGCTCGACGGCATCCTGCTGGACCTCGGGGTGTCGTCGCCGCAGCTCGACGTCGCCGGCCGCGGCTTCAGTTTCGGCAAGGCCGGCCCGCTGGACATGCGCATGGATCCCGGAAGCGGCGAGAGCGCGGCCGACTGGTTGGCGCGCGCCGACGAGGCCGCCATCGCCGACGTGCTGTGGACCTTCGGCGAGGAGCGCATGAGCCGTCGCATCGCGCGCGCCATCGTCGCCGCGCGCGCGCAGGCGCCGCTGGCGACCACGACCGAGCTCGCGGACCTGGTCGCCTCGGTCATGCCCCGGCGCAAGCCGGTGCGCGGGCAGAAGGAGGTGCACCCGGCGACGCGGACCTTCCAGGCCATCCGCATCCACGTCAACCGCGAGCTCGACGACCTCGAGCGCGGACTCGACGCCGCCCACGCCGCGCTGAAGCCGGGCGGCCGGCTGGCGGTGATCAGCTTCCACTCGCTCGAGGACCGCATCGTCAAGCGCTTCATCGCGCGCCATGCCAAGGCGCCCCCGGGCAACCGCAGGCTGCCGGTGGCGGAGGCGTTCGTGCCGACGCTGCGCGCGGTCGGCGACGCCACCAAGGCCTCGTCCGCCGAACTCGCCGCCAACCCGCGCGCGCGCAGCGCGGTGCTTCGCGTGGCCGAGAAGCCGGAGGCGGCGGCGTGACACGCTTCCTGGTCCTGGTGCTGCTCGCGGCCAACGTCATCGCCGCCATCGGCGTGGTGCATGCGCGCCACCAGCACCGCCAGCTGTTCGTGCAGCTCACGCGCCTGGCGCACGAGCGCGACGAGCTCGACATCGACTTCGGCCGCCTGCAGCTGGAGCAGGCGACCTGGGCGGAGAGCAACCGCATCGACCAGGTCGCGCGCGCCCGGCTGGGGATGAAGTTCCCGGAAGCCGGCGAGATCGTGGTGGTGCGGCCATGAAGTTCACCACCGCCCGCAACGGCATCCGCAAGCCGCGCGGCCGCGCGCGCTTCGACCTGCGCGGCCGGCTGAAGATCGTCGCCGGCGGTCTCGGCCTGTGCGCCATGGCGCTGGTGGCGCGTGCGGTCGACCTGCAGCTGATCGACAACGCCTACTACCAGCAGAAAGCGGATTCCCGCTTCCTGCGCGAGATCCCGATCCCGACCTCGCGCGGCATGATCACCGACCGCAACGGCGAGCCGCTGGCGGTGTCGTCGCCGGTCGACACGATCTGGGGCAACCCGCAGGAACTGCTGAAGCACCCCGACCGCCTGCCGCAGCTGGCGGCGGCGCTGGGCGTGCCCGAGGACCACCTGGCGCGCAAGCTCAGCGAGCGCGCCGACAAGGAGTTCGTGTTCCTCAAGCGCCGGCTCAACCCGGCCGAGGCCGAGAATATCCTCGCGCACAAGGTGCCGGGCGTCTTCAGCCAGCGCGAGTTCCGCCGCTTCTACCCGCAGGGCGAGGCGCTGGCGCACGTGCTGGGCTTCACCAACATCGACGATCTGGGCCAGGAGGGCATCGAGCTCGCGTTCGACGACTGGCTGCGCGGCACCCCCGGCGCCGAGCGCGTGATCCGCGACCGCCGCGGCCGCACGGTGGAGAACGTCGACCTGGTGCGGCCGGCCGAGCCGGGCAAGGACCTCACCCTCAGCATCGACCGCCGCATCCAGTACCTGGCGCACCGCGAACTCAAGCGCACCCTGCTCGAGACCGGAGCCAGCGCGGGCTCGGTGGTGGTGCTGGACGTCGCCACCGGAGAGATCCTGGCGATGGCCAACCTGCCGACCTTCAACCCGAACGCGGTGACCGGGCAGAACCGCGACGCACGCCGCAACCGCGCCGTCACCGACCTGCTCGAGCCGGGCTCGACGATGAAGCCGCTGACGGTCGCCGCCGGCCTCGAGGCGGGCGTGATCACCCCGCAGACGAAGTTCAACACCAGCCCCGGCTGGATCGCGAACGGCCGCTACCGCACCAGCGATTTCAAGAACTACGGCGTGCTCGACACCACCGGCGTGCTGACCAAGAGCTCCAACGTCGGCGCCGCGAAGATCGCGCAGATGCTGCCGAACGAGGATTTCCACGATTTCCTGCGCCGGTTCGGCTACGGCAGCCCCACCGGCAGCGGCTTCCCCGGCGAGGCGTCCGGCCTGTTCCCGGCGCCGGACCAGTGGAGCGGCACCACCAAGCAGACGATGTCCTACGGCTACGGCCTGTCGGCGACGCCGCTGCAGATCGCGCACGCCTACGCCACGCTCGGCAACCACGGCCGCGCCATCGCGCCGACCTTCGTCAAGGGCCAGCACAACGAGCCCAGGCAGGTGATCGCGCCGGAGATCGCCGACGAGGTCGTGCGCATGATGCAGACCGTCACCGAGACCGGCGGCACCGCCACCCGCGCCGCGATCCTGGGCTACCACGTGGCCGGCAAGACCGGCACCGCGCGCAAGGCCTCCGGCGGCGGCTATGCGCGGCGCTACCTCGCCTTCTTCGCCGGCCTCGTGCCGGTGGAGAACCCGCGGTTCTCGATGGCGGTGGTGATCGACGATCCCGACCCGTCGCGCGGCGGCTCCACCTACGGCGGCGGCATGGTCGCGGCGCCGGTGTTCCAGCGCGTGATGGACGGCGCCCTGCGGCTGATGGACGTGCCGCCGGACGACATCGAGACCTGGCTCGCGGCGCAGGCCGAAGCCGAGGCGAAGGCGGCGCGCGCGGCAGGCAAGGCGCCGCCCACCGCGAGCGTCGACGTGGTGCCGGCGCCGCGCGCCACCGCGCCGCTGCCGGCGGCCGCGACCGCGGCCCGCGCGCCCGAGTTGCCGCCGCTGTTCCCGACCGGGCAGGCAGGGCGATGAGCCGCACCATGTCCCTGGCCGAGCTGCTCCCGGACGTGCCGGCGGTTCCGCCGACGCTGTCCGTCACCGGCCTGGTGCAGGACAGCCGCGCGATCGCCCCGGGCAACGCCTTCGTCGCCATCGGTGGCTTCGGCACCCATGGCCTGCACTTCACCGCGCAGGCGCGTGCCGCCGGCGCCGCCGCCATCCTGTTCGAGCCGCCGGTGCCGGCCGACGTGCCGGCGCCGCCGGCCGACGCCATCGCGGTGCCCGGCCTGCGCGCGCGCATGGGCACGATGGCCGATACCTTCCACGGCCGGCCGTCGGCGGCGATGGCCACGGTTGGCGTCACCGGCACCAACGGCAAGACCTCCACCGTGCAACTGCTGGCGCAGGCCTGGACTCTGCGGGGTCGCCGCGCCGGCACCATCGGCACCCTCGGCGCCGGACTGTACGGCGCCCATGCGCCCACCGGCTTCACCACGCCGCTGGTGCTGCAGATGCATGCGCTGCTCGCGGACCTGCGCGACGCCGGTGCCGACGCGGTGGCGATGGAAGTGAGCTCGCACGCGCTCGACCAGGGGCGCGTCGACGGCGTGCATTTCCGCATCGGCGTGTTCACCAACCTCACCCGCGACCACCTCGACTACCACGGCGACATGGCCGCCTACGGCGCCGCCAAGGCGCGCCTCTTCGCCTGGCCCGGTCTGGAGGCGGCGGTGGTGAACCTCGACGACGCCCATGGCCGCGCGCTGCACGCGGCGCTGGCGCCGTCGCTGCGGCGGATCGGCACCAGTGCGCGCGGCGACGACGGGGCCGAGGTGCGTGCAGAGCACGTGGTGCTCGACGCCGCCGGCATCCGCTTCGACCTGCGCATCGGCGACGGCCGCGAGCCGGTGCGTTCGCCGCTGCTCGGCCGCTTCAATGTCGACAACCTGCTGGCCGTGGCCGGCGTAATGCACGCACTGGGCGAAGCCCCGGCCGACATCGCCGCCACGCTCGCACGCCTGGCGCCGATCGCCGGGCGCATGAACCGCCTCGGCGGCGGCGACGGCCAGCCGCTGGTGGTGGTGGACTACGCACACACCCCGGATGCGCTGGAGCAGGCGCTGTCGGGCCTGCGCGCGCACGCCGCCGGGCGCATCGTCTGCGTGTTCGGCTGCGGCGGCGAGCGCGACCGCGGCAAGCGCCCGCAGATGGCAGCGGTGGCCGAAGCCGGCGCCGACGCCGTGGTGGTGACCGACGACAACCCGCGTGGCGAGGACGGCGATGCCATCGTCGCCGAGATCCTCGCCGGCTTCGCGCGCCGCGACGCCGTGACCGTGCAGCGCGACCGCGCCGCCGCCATCCGCCGCGCCGTCGGCGACGCCGGCCCCGGCGACATCGTGCTGGTGGCGGGCAAGGGGCACGAGCCCTACCAGGAGATCCACGGCGTGCGCCACGACTTCGACGACAGCCTGGTGGCGCGTGCGGCGCTGGAGGCGCGGGCATGATGACCCTGCCGCTGTCGCGGATCGCCCAGTGGACCGGTGGCCGCCTGGTCGGCGTCGATGCCAGCGTGTCCGCGCTCGCCACCGATACCCGCGGCTTCGACGGCAGCGGCGCCGCGACCCTGTTCGTGGCGCTCGCCGGCGAGCGCTTCGACGGCCACGACCACGTCGCCGTCGCGGCCGCGCAGGGCGCCGGCGCGGCGCTGGTCGCGCGCGAGCTCGACATCACGATCCCGCAGGTGGTGGTGGCCGACACCACGCGCGCGCTGGCCGCGCTCGCCGGCGCGATGCAGCGCGCCCGCGGCACGCGCGTGGTCGCGGTCACCGGCAGCAACGGCAAGACCAGCGTCAAGCAGTGCACGCTCGCGATCCTGTCGCGCGCTGGCCGCGCCTACGCCAACCCCGGCAACCGCAACAACGAGATCGGCCTGCCGCTGGCAGTCATCGATGCGCCCGAGGACGCCGACACCGCGGTCTACGAGATGGGCGCCGGCAAGCCCGGCGACATCGCCTACCTCACCGCCATCGCGCGCCCGGACGTGGCGCTGGTCAACAACGTGGCGCCGGCGCACCTGGAGCGCATGGGCAGCCTGCTGGCGATCGCCGAGACCAAGGCCGCGGTGTACGACGCACTGCCGGCCGACGGCGTGGCGGTGATCAACGTGGACGACGCCTTCGCGCCGTACTTCGCCGAGCGTGCCCACGGACGCCGGCTGATCCGCTTCGGCTTCGGCGACTCCCCCGACATCACCGTGCGCGACCTCGCCTCCGACGGCGAAGGCTCGCGCTTCGTGCTGGTCACGCCGCTGGGCGACGTGGCAGTGGCCCTGCCGCTGCCGGGCCGCCACAACGTCGCCAACGCCATGGCCGCGGCCGGCCTCGCCCTGGGCTGCGGCGTGGACCTCGACACCATCGCGGCAGGCCTGGGCGACGTGCAGGCGGTCGCGGGGCGGCTGGTGCGCCACCGCCTGTCGAGCGGCGCGGTGCTGGTCGACGACAGCTACAACGCGAATCCGGGTTCGCTCAATGCCGCGATCGACGTGCTGGCCGACACCGCCGGCGAACGCTGGCTGGTGCTCGGCGACATGCGCGAGCTGGGCGACGACGCCGAGGCGCTGCACGCCGAGGCGGGCAGGCGCGCGCGCGCCGCCGGCGTCGCGCGCGTGTACGCGCTGGGCACGCTGAGCGCGCACGCGGCGGAGGCCTTCGGCGACGGCGGGCGCGTGTTCGACTCGCATGCGGCGCTGGCCGAGGCGCTGCGCGGGGATCTCGAGGTGGCGCGGCAGGCGCCCGCGGCGATGGCCGCGCCCACCGGCGCGACCGCCATGGCGGATGCGGTGCCGCCGGACGTGACCGTGGTGGTGAAGGGATCGCGCGGAAGCGCGATGGACCGCGTGGTCGCGATGCTGCTGGAAGGAGATGCCGCGCATGCTGCTTGAACTCACGCGCTGGCTGGTGCAGCTGGAAGGCCTGTTCGGCCTGTTCGGCTACCTGACCTTCCGCGGCATCCTGGCCGCGCTGACCTCCCTCGGGCTGTCGCTGTGGTGGGGGCCGGCGGTGATCCGCCGCCTGGCCCAGTACAAGGGCGGCCAGCCCATCCGCAGCGACGGCCCGCAGACGCATTTCTCCAAGGCCGGCACGCCGACCATGGGTGGCGCGCTGATCCTGCTCACCGTGCTCGCCTCGGTCCTGCTGTGGGGCGACCTGCGCAACAAGTACGTGTGGGTGGTGCTGCTGGTCATGCTCGCCTTCGGCGCCATCGGCTGGTACGACGACTGGATCAAGATCGTCAGGCGCGACCCGAACGGCCTGAAGTCGCGGTGGAAGTACCTGCTGCAGTCGGTGTTCGGCCTTGGCGCCGGCCTGTACCTGTACTACACCGCCGACGTGCCGGCGGCGACCACCTTCTACATCCCGCTGTTCAAGGCCGTGGCGCTGCCGCTGGTAGGCGTGAGCTTCGTCGCCATCGCCTACTTCTGGATCGTCGGCTTCTCCAACGCGGTCAACCTCACCGATGGCCTCGACGGGCTGGCGATCATGCCGACGGTGCTGGTCGCGTGCGCGCTCGGCGTGTTCGCCTACGCCTCGGGCCATGCGGTGTTCTCGACCTACCTGCAGATCCCGCAGATCCCGGGCGCGGGCGAACTGGTGATCATCTGCGCCGCGATCGCCGGCGCGGGACTCGGCTTCCTGTGGTTCAACACCTACCCGGCGATGGTGTTCATGGGCGACATCGGCGCGCTCGCGCTGGGCGCGGTGCTCGGGACGATCGCGGTGATCGTGCGCCAGGAACTGGTGCTGGTGGTGATGGGCGGCATCTTCGTCATCGAGACGCTCTCGGTGATGATCCAGGTGGCGTCGTTCAAGCTCACCGGCAAGCGCGTGTTCCGGATGGCGCCCATCCACCACCACTTCGAACTGAAGGGCTGGCCGGAGCCGCGCGTGATCGTGCGCTTCTGGATCATCTCGGTGATCCTGGTGCTGGTCGGGCTCGCCACGTTGAAGGTGCGCTGATGGACCGCAGCCACGACAGCTCGCAGGCCACCCGCCTCGACGCCATCACCGGCCGCTTCGACCCGTGGCTGCTCGGTGTCTCGATCGCGCTGGCCGCGCTCGGCGTGGTCATGGTCGCATCGAGCTCCATCGCCATCGGCGAGGATCTCGAGGTGGGGCCGTTCTACTTCCTCACCCGCCACCTGGTGTTCCTGGTGCTGGGCAGCGGCCTCGCGGTATGGGCCATGCGCACCGAGCTCAAGACGGTGGAGCGCTACGACCGCCTGCTGCTGCTGGCCTGCTTCGTGATGCTGCTGCTGGTGTTCGTGCCCGGCATCGGGCACACCGTCAACGGCGCGAAGCGCTGGCTCAACCTCGGCGTCTCCAACTTCCAGGCCGTGGAAGCGGTGAAGCTGATGTACATCGTGTGGCTGGCGAGCTACCTGGTGCGCTTCCGCGACGAGGTCAACGCCACCTGGGGCGCGATGCTGAAGCCGCTGTTCGTGGCAATGGGGCTGATGGCGCTGCTGGTGTTCCAGCCCGACTTCGGCTCGCTGGCGCTGATCCTGGCCATCACCGCCGGCATGCTGGTGCTGGGCGGCGTGCACATGCCGCGCATGGCGGCGCCGGTGCTGGTGCTGTTGCCCCTGCTGGCGATCGTGGCGATCGCCGAGCCCTACCGCATGCGCCGGCTGACCTCGTTCATGGATCCGTTCGCGGACCCGTTCAACAGCGGCTACCAGCTCGCGAACGCGCTGATGGCGATCGGCCGCGGCGAGTGGTTCGGCGTCGGCCTGGGGGCATCGGTGCAGAAGCTGTCCTACCTGCCCGAGGCGCACACCGATTTCATCCTCGCGGTGATCGGCGAGGAGCTCGGCTTCTTCGGCATCTGCTGCGTGATCGGCCTGTACGTGCTGCTGGTGGGCCGCGCCTTCTGGATCGGCCTGGCCTGCGTCGAGATGCGGCGCCACTTCGCCGGCTACTGCGCCTTCGGCATCGCGCTGTGGATGGGCCTGCAGAGCATGGTGTCGATCGGCGTCAACCTCGGCCTGCTGCCGACCAAGGGCCTCACCCTGCCGATGATCTCGTCGGGTGGCTCCAGCATCCTGATGACCTGCGCCGCGCTCGGCGTGCTGCTGCGGGTGTCGTACGAGCTCGATCGCGCCCAGCGCCAGGTGGCGCGCCTGCGCGGCGAGGGCGCCGCGGTGCACGCGGGGCCTTCCACCGTGCCGCCCACCAGCCAGCCTGCGCCCGTCGCGGCCAGCCGTGGCACCAGCCGCCTGCGCAAGCGCATCGAGCCCAGCTTCGGGTCGGAGGTGGTGCGGTGATCCGGCGCCTGCTCGACACTCACGGCATGTCCACCGCGGACTTCGCCAGGCGCTATCCGCGCGTGCATTTCGTCGGCATCGGCGGTACCGGCATGAGCGGCATCGCCGAGGTGCTGTGCACGCTCGGCTACCAGGTCTCGGGCTCCGACACCGCCGACAATGCGGTCACGCGCCGGCTGGCGACGCTGGGCGCCACCGTCCACCGCGGCCATGGCGCGGCCAACGTGCTCGGCACCGACTGCGTGGTGGTGTCGAGCGCCATCCGCCCGGACAACCCGGAGCTGATGGAGGCCCGCGCGCAGCGCATCCCGGTGGTGCCGCGCGCGGAGATGCTGGCCGAGCTGATGCGCTTCCGCCGCGGCATCGCGGTCGCCGGCACCCACGGCAAGACCACCACCACGTCGCTGCTTGCGAGCGTGCTCGCCGAAGGCGGGCTGGATCCCACCTTCGTCATCGGCGGGCAGCTGCTCGCCGCTGGCGCCAACGCCCGCCTGGGCGGCGGCGACTGGCTGGTGGCCGAGGCCGACGAGAGCGACGGCAGCTTCCTGCGCCTGAACCCGTTGATCGCGATCGTCACCAACATCGATGCCGACCACCTCGAGAACTACGGTGGCGACTTCGCGCGCGTGCAGGCGGCGTTCTCCGAGTTCCTGCACCGGCTGCCGTTCTACGGCCTGGCGGTGCTGTGCATCGACGACGAGGAGGTCGCGACGCTCGCCGCCGCGGTGCCGCGCCACGTCATGACCTACGGCTTCCACGAAGACGCCGACATCCGCGCCGCCGACGTCGAGCAGCACGGCGCGCGCATGCACTTCGCGCTGCGCTTCCCGGATGGCACGCAGTGCGCGATCACGCTCGCGCTGCCCGGACGGCACAACGTGCAGAACGCGCTCGCCGCGGCCGCCGTGGCCTGGCAGCTGGGCGTGCCGGCGCCGTCGATCGCGGCCGCGCTGGAGAAGTTCCAGGGCATCGGCCGCCGCTTCAACCTGCTCGCGGAACTGCGCACGCCGCAGGGCGCGACGGTGCAGCTGGTGGACGACTACGGGCACCACCCGAAGGAGCTGGCGGCGGTGTTTGCCGCGGCGCGCGGCGGCTGGCCCGACCGCCGCCTGGTGGTCGCGTTCCAGCCGCATCGCTACACCCGCACCCGCGACCTGTTCGACGACTTCGCCGGCGTGCTGTCGTCGGTCGACGCGCTGGTGCTGACCGAGGTCTACCCGGCAGGCGAGGCGCCGATCGCCGGTGCCGACGCGAAGTCGCTGGCGCGCGCCATCCGCGCCCGCGGCCGCATCGATCCCGTCGTGGTCGGTGGCGCGACGGACCTGCGCGACGTGCTGCCCGACATCCTGCAGGACGGCGACCTGGTGCTGCTGATGGGCGCGGGCGACATCGGCCATGCCGCGCAGGCGCTGGCCGCCGATGGCTTCGCGGGGGAGGGCGCATGAGCGGGCACGTGCTGCCGCCGCTGCGCACCACCGAGCCGTCCGCGTTCGGCCATGTCGCCGTGCTGATGGGCGGGACGAGCAGCGAGCGCGAGGTGTCGCTGGATTCCGGCCGCAACGTGCTCGAGGCGTTGCGCTCGCGCGGCGTCGATGCCGATGCCGTCGACGGCGTCGCCAACCTGGTGCGCGAGCTCCAGGCGCAGAAGCCCGGCAAGGGCGGCTTCGACCGCGTGTTCAACATCCTCCACGGCGGCCACGGCGAGAATGGCGTGCTGCAGGGCACGTTGGAATCGCTGCACGTGCCGTACACCGGCTCCGGCGTGCTGGGCAGCGCGCTGACGATGGACAAGGTGCGCACCAAGCAGGTGTGGATCGCGGCCGGCCTGCCGACGCCGCGCTTCGAGCGGCTGCCGAAGGGCGCCGACCTGGCCGCGGCCGCGGCGCGCCTTGGCTACCCGGTGTTCGTCAAGCCGTCCTGCGAAGGCTCGAGCGTCGGCGTGTTCCGGGTGCTGGCCGAGGCCGACCTCGCCCCCGCGATCGCGTTCGCCGCCGGCTACGACGGCGAGCTGCTGATGGAGCAGATGGTCCAGGGCGACGAGCTCACGGTCGGGATCCTCGGCGATGTCGCGTTGCCGTCGATCCGCATCGTGCCGGCGGGCGAGTGGTACGACTACCACGCCAAGTACGTCGCCGAGGACACGCAATACCTGTGCCCCGGGCTCGACGGCGACGACGAGGCGGCCATCCGCGCGCTGTCGCTGGCGGCGTTCCGCGCCGCCGGCTGCAGCGGCTGGGGACGGGTGGACGTGATGCGCGACCGCGACCGTGGCCTGCAGCTGATCGAGGTCAACACCGCGCCGGGAATGACCAGCCATTCGCTGGTGCCCAAGGCCGCGGCCCAGCTCGGCTGCGACTACGCCGAGCTGTGCTGGCGCGTGCTGGAGCAGACGCTGTGAACGCGGTGCTGCGCATCCTCGCCTGGGCGCTGGCGCTGGCCCTGATCGCGCTGCCGGTGGTGGCCGTGGTGAACGGCTGGATCGGTGCCGAACGCTGGCCGCTGCGCACCCTGCGCATCAATGCCGACCTCGAGCGCGTGGATGCGCAGAAGGTGCGCGACATCGTTCTGCCCTACGCCGAAGCCGGTTTCTTCGCCGTGGAGCTGGGCGCCGCGCAGCGCGCGGTCGCGAAGCTGCCGTGGGTGGAGCACGCCGAGGTGCGCAAGCGCTGGCCGGACATCGTCGAGGTGCGCGTGCTCGAGCACCGCCCGATCGCGCGCTGGGGCGACGAGCGCCTGCTGTCCGAGCAGGGCCGCCTGTTTCCCAGTGCCGGCGTCGAGGTGCCCGGGGAGCTGCCGCTGCTGCGTGGCCCGGACGCCCGCGTGGCCGACGTGGTCGCGCTGTACAACGAGGCCGACGCGCTGTTCGCACCCACCGGCCACGCCGTGCGCGAGGTCGCGCTCGACAGCCGCGGCAGCTGGGCGATGAAGCTCGCCAATGGCACCGACGTTGTCGTCGGCAGCCACGAGGCACGGCTGCGGCTCGCCCGGTTCGCGCGGCTGATGCCGCGCCTGCTGGAGCAGAAGCAGGCACCACTGGTCCGCGCCGACCTCCGCTACACCAATGGTTTCGCGCTGCGCTGGCCTGGCGACGAGGCCGTCGCCAACGCCACCACGGCCCTCGTGGGAGCGGCCCCTGGCCGGGGCGCAGGGCGGCGGCCGCCCCACGACCGCGGCCAGGCCC
>JAYRUX010000013.1:0-92731 GCA_041918855.1 Luteimonas sp. | reverse complement strand
GCGGCTCGCCTCGTCGAGCCCCGACAGGTCGGTCGGCGGCAGCAAGGGATGGTGCAACTCGTCCAGCACCACCTGCACCGCGTCGTCGCCCTCCTCCACAAGGCAGGTGCGCAGCGACGGCTGGCGCTGGACCATGGTGTTGAACGCGCGCTCGAACGCGTCCAGGTCCATCGGTCCGCGCAGGCGGTGCGCCGATGGCGTGTTGTAGACCACCTGGCCCGGCGTCATCTGCTCCAGCACCCACAGCCGGCGCTGCATCAGCGTCATCGGCGCATGGGCGCGCTCGGCGCGGCGCGGGATGACCTGGCGCGCGGCATCGGCGCGGGCTTCGGGCCGGGCCAGCTGCGTGCGCAGCGCGGCCGCGAGCTTCGCCGCGGTCGGCGCATCGAACAGCAGACGCAACGGCACCACCGTGTCCAGCTCGCGACCCAGCCGCGCGCACAGCTGCGCCGCCAGCAGCGAATGGCCGCCGACGCTGAAGAAGCCGTCGTCGATGCCCAGGCCGGTGCGCCCGAGCACCGCCTCCATCGCCACCACCACCCGCGTCTCGAGTTCATCGCGTGGCGCGACCACGGCGGTCGCCGGCGCCTGCGCCGGAACCGCGACCTGAAGCGATGGCGCAGGCAGCGCCTTGCGGTCCAGCTTGCCATTGGGGAGCTGGGGCAGGCCGGCGAGTGCCACCACGTGCTGCGGCACCATGTAGTCCGGCAGCGCCCGGCGCAGATGCGCCAGCAATGCCACTGCATCGAGCGCCCCGGGCGCCAGCCCGGGCCGCGGCACCACGTAGGCCACCAGGCGCACGTCGCCCGTCCGGTCCTCGCGTGCCAGCACCACGCCGTGCGCGACGTCCGGATGCGTCGCCAGCGTCGCCTCGATCTCGCCGAGCTCGATCCGGTAGCCGCGCACCTTGACCTGGAAATCGAGCCGGCCGAGGTGCTCCAGCATGCCGTCGGCGCGCCAGCGACCGCGGTCGCCGGTGCGATACAGCCGCGCGGCCCCGCCATCGGCGGCGGTGGCGCCGGGATCGGCGAACCGGTCTTCGACGAACCGGTCGGCGGTGAGCTCCGGCCGTTGCAGGTAGCCGAGGGTCACCCCGTCGCCGCCGATGCAGATCTCCCCCGGCACGCCGCGCGGGCAGGGCTCGCCCTGCCCATCCAGGATCCACACCGTCGTGTTCGCGACCGGCCTGCCGATGTGGATGTCGGGTGCCTGGCCGTGTCCCGGCCGCTCGATCCTCGCCGCCGTCGACCACACTGTGGTCTCTGTCGGTCCGTACAGGTTCCAGAGTTCGCCGCAGCGGTCGAGCAACCGCACCGCGAGATCCGCCGGCAGCGGCTCGCCACCGCACAGCGCCTTGAACCCCGGCACGCCACGCCAGCCAGCTTCCAGCAGGAGACGCCAGGTGGCAGGCGTGGCTTGCATCATCGTCGCGCCGCTGTCAGCCAGGCGCTGCGCCAGGGCCACCCCGTCGATGACCGTCATGCGGTCGGCCAGCACCACCTGCGCGCCGACGCTCAGCGGCAGCAGCAGCTCCAGCACCGCGATGTCGAACGACAGCGTGGTCACCGCCAGCAGCCGGTCCGAGGCGGCGATCCCGGGGGACGCGGCCATGGTGGCCAGGAAATTCGCCACGGAACGGTGCGGTACCTGCACGCCCTTGGGACGCCCGGTGGACCCGGAGGTGTAGATGACGTACGCCGGCGATCCGGGTTCGGCCGCGTCGGCGTCGCGACCGATCGCGACTGCCGGCTGCGCGGCCAGCACGTCCTCCAGGGCGTCCAGCGCGAGCACCGGTCGCCCGCGCAGGTCGAACACGGGCGCATGCGCGGTCGAGGTCACGAGCGCAGCCAGCCCGGCGTCGCCGGCCATGTACGCCAGCCGCTCCGTCGGGAAGCCGGGATCCAGCGGCACGTATCCGGCGCCGGCCTTGAGGATGCCCAGCAGCGCCGCGACCATGTCGCGGCCCCGGTCGAGCGCCAGCCCGACCAGCGTGCCGCGGCGCACCCCATGCGTGCGCAGCAGGTGCGCGATGCGGTTGGCGCGCGCGTCGAGAGCGCCATAGGTCGTCGCACCGCCGTCGTCGCGGAGCGCGATCGCATCGGGGGTGCGCGCGCACTGGCGCTCCACGTGCTCGTGCATCCGCAGGTCGCGGTCATAGGCCGACGGTGCAGGCTGCAGCACGTCGAGCTCCGTGCGCAGGCTCGCGTCCAGCAACGGCAGCCGCGCCACCGGCGCGTCGGCCTGTTCCACCGCCGCGCGCAGCAGCACCGCGTACGCGGCGAGCCAGCGACGGATCGTCGTCGCATCGAACAGGTCGCGGTTGTACTGGCACTCCAGCCGCAGCGCCCCCGCCACCTGCACCGCATTGATCGACAGCTCGAAACTCTCGTGGCTGCGCGGGTTGCTCTCGAACCCAACCACCAGCCCCGGAAACCCGCTCGACTCCTGGTCCAGCGCCTGGTCGATGTTGAACATCACGCTCACCAGCGGCAGACGCGACGGGTCGCGCTCCACCTGCAGCGTCTTCAGCAGCGTCCCGAACGTGTACCGCTGGTGCTCGATCGCATCCAGCAGCGTCGCCTGCGCCTGGCCCAGCAACGCCGTCACCGGCAGCGCCGGCGCCACCTGGAACTTGAGCGGCAGCAGGTTCACGCAATGCCCCACCAGCTGGTCCAGCCCGTCCACCGACTGCCCCGCCGCCGGGATCCCCACCACCACCTCGTCCTGGCCCGTCAGCCGCGACAGCAGGCCGGCAAAGCCACCCAGCAACGTCGCGAACAGGCTCGCGCCCTGGCGCGCGCCCAGGCGCCGCACCGACGACACCAGCGCCGCGTCCAGCACCACGTCCTCGCGACCGGCCCCGAAACTCCGCCGTGCCGGCCGCGCCCGATCCACCGGCAACTCCAGCACCGGCACCCCGTCCGCGAAGCGCTGCGTCCAGTACGCCGCGTCCGCCGCGAGCTGCGCATCGCCCGCGCCACGCGCGGCCTCGGCCAGCGCATAGTCCGCGAACGCCACCGGCGCCGGCACCTCCACCGCCACCTCGCCACGCGCGCGCGCATAGCGCGCACCCAGCGCGCGCACGATCACCCACCACGACCAGCCGTCGCACACGATGTGGTGCGCCGACATCAGAAGCACGTGCTCGTCCGCCGCCAGCCGCACCAGCTCGGCACGGAACAGGTGCCCCGCGGCAAGATCGAACGGCGTGTCCACCGTCGCCCGCAGCCGCGCCGCAAGCGCCGCCTCGCGCGCCGCCGGGTCCAGCGCCGACAGGTCCGAACGCTCCAGCGCGAACGCCCCCGTCGCCAGCACGCAGAACGTCTCCCCGTCCGGCGAGAACCCCGCATGCAGCGCATCGTGCGCGTCCACCACCCCCGACAGCGCCACCGCGAGGGCATCCGCGTCCAGCACCCCGCGCAGCCGCAGCGATACCGACTCGTTGAACGCCAGCGACGCATCCACGCCCAGCTGCGACGCCAGCCACACCTCGCGCTGCGGCTCCGTGCTCGGCACCACGCGCGACAACTCGCCACCCGCGAACGGGTCGTAGTCGACGGCGGCCTGCGCCTCGACCAGCTGCTCCGATTCCCCCACGACGACTCCCGGTTCCGTTCCTGACCAGGAAGAACGTCAGCGGGGGCGTTCTCCGGCCTCCGCCGGCTGCGCCGCCACCCCGCTCCGGTCGATGCGCGCCCGGCCCAGGCGCGCGATCCTCACGCGGGGACCGGGTGCAGCCACGCCGTCACCGGGGCCACGTCACCCGCGCCCGCCACCGCGGCGACCCAGTCCGGGCCGATGTCGAGCATGTGCACGCGCACCGTCTCCGGCCCCTCGCCGCCATGCTCCCGCGGCAGCGGCACGGAGCGGCCCGGCCACGCGGCGAAGTCGGACATCTCGCGTGCCAGGCCGATCCCTGCCGCCTTCAGCACCGCCTCCTTGCACACCCAGGCGCGCAACAGGGCGGGGCCGGCGTCGCCGCCCCGGACGGCCGCGAAGCGGGCCGCCTCGTCCGGATGCCAGATCCGGTCCGCGAGCTCCGGCATGACCGCGGCACGGGTCGCGGGCTCGAGGTCGATGCCGAGCGGCCCAGGGGCCGCGACGGCCACGCCCACGGCGCCCCCGGCGTGGCTGAGGCTGGTCGCCATCCCCTCGCAATCGAGCACCGGCCGGCCCAGCGCGTCCCGTGCCAGGCGCACGGATGCCGGCGGACATTCCAGTGTCGTCGCCAGTGCCAGCCGGTGCAGCGCATAGGCAAGAACGACATCGTCTCGGTCGGCCTGCCGCCGCTTGCGGAGCGCCCGCGCCTGCTCCGCCGTGTCGAGAAGGCGCCATGCGTCGGCCAGCCACGGCCGCCATGGGGCCAACTCGAAGAAGTGCGCGGCGCCGTCCGTCACGGGACCGGAGGGCGTGGCAGCGTCGCCCGCGGCCCTACGCCAGGCGCTGGCGAAGACCGCCTCCAGAGTCCTCGGCAGCGGCTCCGTGGCCTGCGCAAGGGGGCTTCCGGAGCCGGGAATCGGTGTCGCGTCCGTCACGAGGGATCCCTGGGCGGCCGGCGTCGGTGGCCGATCGACCTGGCCGGGGCGGGCCATGATGGCGCGCCGCTCCGGCAGCCGCCACCCCCGCCGTACCTGTCCACTTCCGCCGCCGGTTCACGTTGCTTCGTGGAAGCCGGGTGTGGCGGCAGGTGCAGGCATGAGGAGACGGGTTTGATCATCGATTACAGAAGCGAGCTGGTCCCGGCCGACCTCGATGCCGACCTCTGCATCGTCGGCGCCGGCGCCGCCGGCCTGGCGGTCGCGCGGGCATTCCTCGGCACCCCGGTCCAGGTATGCATCGTCGAAAGCGGCGGGTTCAGTGGCGAGGAACGCAACCAGGCCCTGTACGCGGGCACGTCGATCGGGGAACAGCCGTTCGACCCGGGGATCTCGCGGATGCGCGTGTTCGGTGGAAGCTGCAACCTCTGGGGCGGCGGCTGCATTCCGTTCGGGACCCTCGGGGTGCGCGACTGGGTCGCCGACGGCGGCTGGCCGTTCGGCTACGACGAGCTGCGCCCGCACTACGAGCGCGCGCGCGAGTTCTGCCGCATCGAATCGCACGACTTCGACGCCGAGTCCTTCCTGACCAGGCCCGCCTATCCGCCGCTGGACTTTGACCCTGCGCAGGCGACCAACCGCATCTTCGCCTTCAGCCCGATCCTGTTCGGCGACGCCTACCGCCGCGAGTTCGAGCAGGCGCCGAACATCCGCGTGCTGCTCAACGCCAACGTGCTCGAACTCGAGGCATCCGCTGCCGGCGACGCGGTGGTGCGCGCCCGCGTCGGAACCCTCGACGGCCGCCGCGGGACCGTCACCGCGACCCAGTACGTGCTGGCCTGCGGCGGGATCGAGAACGCGCGCCTGCTCCTGCTCTCGGATTCCGTCGTTCCCGCCGGGCTGGGCAACCGCCACGATGTCGTCGGCCGCTACTTCATGGACCACCCGAGCGGCAAGCTCGGGGCCGTCCACGCGCCGGATCCGCAGCGCCTGGTGCGGCCCTACGACCGCAATCGCGACAAGACCCCGCTGTCGACGTTCCCGGAAATCTGCCTGTCCCCGGAGGCGCAGCAGGCGCATCGCATCCTCGACGCGCGCGTGCGCCCGTTCCCGGTGGAAGGCCGGGTGCCGCGGGGCATCCTGGCCCTGCGCGAGTTCAAGGCGGCGCGCAGGGTGCGCGCCCGGCCGGAAAGCGAAGCACTCGCCGAGCGACTGTGCGCACGCCGCAACGGTGAACCCCTCAACGGCCTCTACGCGCCCCAGGAGGGACACGGGATGTTGCGCATCGGGCTCCGCGTCGCACTCGGTGCCGGCGACATCGCCCTCGGCCTGCTGCGCAGGCTGCGCCACCAGCCCACGGTGAAGAGCGACCACGTCGCCCTCGTCGGCTACTTCGAGCAGGAGCCCAACCGTGACAGCCGCGTCCTGCTCGGCGCCGAGCGGGATGCGCTGGGCCAGCGCCGGGTGTGCGTGGACTGGCGCCTCACCGACCTCGACCGGCGCAGCTACCGTGCCGCGGCGCGCATCTTCGGCGACGCCCTGTCCGGGGCGTGTGGCGGGCGTTTCGCGCCCGCGCCCTGGGTCGCGGACGAGTCCGCCGTACCCGAGGTGTACGGCACGTCCCACCACCTCGGCACCACGCGCATGCACGACGACCCTGCCCACGGCGTCGTCGACCGCGACTGCCGCGTCCACGGCATCGACAACCTCTACGTCGCGGGAAGCTCGGTCTTTCCCACCGGCGGCTGGTCGTTCCCGACCTTCACCCTGGTCGCCCTCAGCCTGCGCCTGGCCGCGCACTTGCGCCTTCGGCTGCGCCGGCCCGCGCTGGCAACCCCGGTGGCGGCGTGAGAGCCGCCCCGGCCGACGGCCGGGCCAGGACCGTGCGCGGCGCGGCACCCGGCGATGGCCGCTGACTTCGCCCGGCTGTACGCCGAGCTCGGCGTCGATGCCCGCTGCGGCATCGACGACTTCCGCCATGCCTGCCGCAGGCGCATCGGCGACCTGCACCCCGACCGCCCGGATGCCACGGCAGCGGGGGATGCCGGGATGCCGCTGGACGAACTGCTCGCGCTGTACACGGCCGCCGTCCAGTTCCACCAGAAATACGGCCGCCTGCCCGGCGCGCCGGCGGTCCCGTTCGTGGAGCACCGGCCAGCCGCCCCGGTGGCCGATTCCCCTGCGGTACCGGCTGCCGTGATGCGGGCCACCACGTCCCATCGCTGGCCGATGCTCGTCCTGGTCGGCAGCATCGTGCTCCTCGTCGCGCTCGCCTGGTCGCGGACCGTGGCGGTTGCCCCGGACGCTGGCGGGTCAGGAGAGGCCGCCGAGCGCGTGGCGATCGAGCCTCCGACGGCCAGCGAGCGGCTGGAGCTCGGCATGGACCGTGCCATGGTCGCGGCGATCCAGGGCGAGCCCCTGCGCATCGACGGCGGCCAGTGGGAGTACGGGCCGTCATGGCTGCGGTTCGAAGAAGGCGCGCTGGTGGACTGGTACAGCTCGCCCCTGCACCCGCTGGAGACGCCGACGCCGCGTCCGGACTAGCGCGCCAGCCGGCGTGCGCGCCTGGCGTTCCAGTGCGGCATCCGTGGCGGGCGCCGCCCTCAGCGCAGTGTCAGGCGCGCACGCACGATCGAGGTGGTGAATTCCCGCGTCCATCGGCAGTGGAGCCAGCGTAGCGCCCGGATCGGCACCGTCTCCATCGCCTCCAGGCGCAGCGGGCTGTGAGCGACCAGGCGCTCGAAGCGGCGGATGCGCATCCGGTTCAGGCCACCTTCGACGTCGTGGAAACGGCGCGCACCGTCATTGCGGAAGCGGCTGCGCCAGCGCAGCAGCGCCGACTCCGTGAACAGAAGGTGCGCCCACGGAAACACCGAGAACAGGTGCCCACCCAGCGGGTGCAGCCACGTCGGCCCGAACGACACCAGCACCTGTCCATCGCCGCCCTGGAGCAAAGCCGCCATCGTCTCCAGGATGACGGCCGGATCGGCGAAGTGCTCGAAGGCGTCGACCGACAGGATCAGGTCGACCGGCTCCGACCAACTGGTGGCGAACACGCAGCGGTCCGCGACGCCGGCCGCATCGGCGAGCCGGCGGGCGTGCTGGAGGGACCGTTCGACGACATCGAGCCCGACCACGAGCGCCGCGCCGCAACGCGCAAGCGCGACCGCGTCGGCGCCGCCGCCACAGCCGAAGTCGAGCACCCGCCGCCCGCGTGCGCGGTCGAAGATGTCGTCACCCAGGAGCGCCGCCAGGCGCCGCTCGCGCTCCTCGCCCGCACCGGCCGGCCCGCCCTCGTTCGCGGGCGGCGCGTAGCGCCGGAGAATGCCGTCGGCCAGTACGCCACCGATCACGCCCATCCCTCACCTCCCGCTGGCGGCTCAACGCGCCCCGCGCCGGAACAGGACCACCTCGACCGTCTGCAGCAGGATCATCAGGTCGAGCGTGAGTCCCTGGTTCTTGACGTAGAACAGGTCGAACTTCAGCTTCTCTTCCGCGTCGTGCACCGACGCGCCGTAGGGGTACCGCAGCTGTGCCCAGCCGGTCAGGCCCGGCTTCACCGAATGGCGCATGGCGTAGTAGCGGAGTTCCTGGTTGAGCAGGTCGACGAACTGCGGCCGCTCCGGCCGCGGTCCGACGAAGCTCATGTCACCGCGCAGCACGTTGAACAGCTGCGGCAGTTCGTCGAGCCGGGTCATGCGGATGAAGGCACCGACGCGGGTGGTGCGGTCGTCGTCCTTGCTTGCCCATCGCGCCACGCCGTCCTCCTCCGCGTCGACGCGCATGCTGCGGAACTTGACCAGCTCGAAGCTGCGCCCGCTCTCGCCGACGCGCACCTGCCGGTACAGCACCGGGCCACTGGACTCGAGCCAGACGCAGGCGGCGACCAGCACCATGAAGGGCCACGCGACCACCAGCATCGCCGAGGCCGCCAGCAGGTCGAACATGCGCTTGCTGAGCCGTCGCGGCAACGAATGGTCGAAGCCCCCGGAGAACACCAGCCACGACGGGTCCATGGCGTTGAGCTTGAGCATGCCCGCCTCGCGCTCGAAGAAGCTGGAAAGCTCGGTGATCTGGATGCCGCGCTGCGCACAGGCCAGCATCTCCTCCATCGGCAGGCTGCCGCGACGCTCGTCCGGCGCGACCACGATCTCGTGGATGTTGTGCAGGCGCGCGGTCTCGAACAGGCCGAGGCCGGTGCGCAGGCGCAGGTGCTCGGGCACCAGCTCCGGCTGTCCCGCGATCGGCAGGAAACCGACCAGCGTGAACGAGTGGCGGTCGCTTCGCCGGCGCAGCCGGACGTTGATGAAGTCGGCGTTCGCGCCGCAGCCGAGCACCATCACCCGGCGCTTGAACAGCTCGGTCTCGAACGCGTACTGGAGCAGCAGGCGCACGCCGAAGACAATGAGCAGCGCCAGCGTCAGCGCGATCGCCAGCACGCCGCGCCCGATGTACGTCTGCGGGATCGCGTAGTACAGCACCAGCAACGCGACCCCGCCGAAGGCGAACGACATCACCAGCCGGAGCACGAAGTCGACCAGGTTCTGCCGCGCGTGCACCTGGTACAGCCCGAACGCCGCCATGGCGCCGGTGGTGCAGACGGCGACCAGCAACGTGCGCAGGGGCGCCGTCTGCGCGAACAGGACGTAGCCGTCGGGATCGCCGCGGAACCGCAGCCACGCGGCCGCGGCGACGGCGAGCGCGATCAGCGCCATCTCCAGGAACCAGAGTGTCAGTACCGCGCGGTGCTTGCGGCTCTTGAGCGAGATCTTCATGGCAGCCCCCCGGGATGCGGCGGCGGCAAGTGCCGCCGCGCCGTATCCATCCGGTCACTGCAACCAACGCACGCCGGCGCCGGCGCAGGACACGGGATCCGGAGCCTCGCCCTGGACGGAGCAAGAAAAAGGGCCAGTGCGCCGTTGGCGGACTGGCCCTTCGATTACCGCAGGTGGTGCGCCCGGAGAGATTCGAACTCCCGACCCCCAAGTTCGTAGCCTGGTGCTCTATCCAACTGAGCTACGGGCGCGCAATGCAGAAGCGGAATTGTGCCGAATGGCGACAGACCGCGTCAATGATCTCGTTCGGAAACTGGCGGAGAGTGAGGGATTCGAACCCTCGATGGAGTTTTTGACCCCATACTCCCTTAGCAGGGGAGCCCCTTCGGCCACTCGGGCAACTCTCCGGAATCCGAAGCGCCGCAGGCGGGTAGCGTGCGGCGCGTGCGCAGGATACCGGCTCGACCCCGCTGCGGCAAATTCATTCGGCGGTGCGTTCGTCCTCCGCGACGTCCACGCCTTCGCCCGGCTCGCCGCCGTGGATGCGCTGGTAGATCTCCTCGCGATGCACCGCCACGTCCTTCGGCGCGGTGATGCCGACCCGGACCTGGTTGCCCTTGACGCCCAGCACGGTGACCGTCACCGAGTCGCCGATCATGAGGGTCTCGCCGACCCGTCTGGTCAAAATCAACATCCGGAACTCTCCAGTGGCCACGCGTCGCGTGCGCCGTTCATTGCGGCGAAGCACCGGAATCCGCGACGAGATCCCGATTCTTCACAAACGTGAAACATCATAGCGAGCGGCCATCACCGCGGTGGGGGCCGAAAGTCATGCCCGTGCAACGGATTCAGGAGGCGAGGCGCGCCTCGACCCAGGCGGGGATGCCCGCGAGCGCCTCCGCCAGTTCGGGGCCGTCGTTGCCGCCGCCCTGCGCCATGTCGGGGCGCCCGCCGCCCTTGCCCCCGATACGACCGGCGACGTGGGCCACGAGTTCACCGGCCTTGACCTTGCCCGCAGCGCCACCAGCCACGCCGGCGACCAGCGCGGCCCGGCCGTCGCCGGTCCCGGCAAGCACCACGACGGCGTCGCCCAGCTGCTGCCTGAGTCGGTCGGTCGCCTCCCGCAGCGCTTTCGCGTCGAAGCCCTCCAGCCGCGCGGCCAGCACCTTGAGGCCACCGATGTCCACCGCGGACCCGGCAAGGCCCGCCGTGGCGTCGCTCGCGGCACGCGCCTTCAGCGTCTCGAGCTCGCGCTCGAGCTTCTTCTGCCGGTCGAGCAGCGCCCGCAGCTTGTCGCCGACCTCGCCGGCGGTGCCGCCGAGCAGCCGCGACGCGTCGGCCAGGCGGCGCTCCTCCACCGCAACGTGGTCCAGCGCCGCCTGCCCGGTCAGCGCCTCGACCCGGCGCACCCCCGAGGAGACACCAGCCTCGGACACCAGCTTGAACAGCCCGATCTCGCCGGTGCGGCCGACGTGGGTGCCACCGCACAGCTCGACCGAGCCGCCCATCGTCACCACGCGCACGCGCTCGCCGTACTTCTCGCCGAACAGGGCCATCGCGCCCGAGTCGAGCGCCTCCTGCATCTCCATCTGCCGGATCTCGACCGGGTGGTTGGCCCGCACCTCCTCGTTGACCCGCCGCTCGACATCGGCGAGTTCGTCGTCCGCCAGCGACTGGAAGTGCGAGAAGTCGAAGCGCAGGCGATCCGGCGCCACCAGCGAACCCTTCTGCGCGACATGGGTGCCCAGGCGTTCGCGCAGCGCCGCATGCAGCAGGTGGGTGGCGCTGTGGTTGAGCAGGATGGTGGCGCGGCGTCCGGCGTGGACGCTGCCGAGCACGCGGTCGCCGACGGCCAGCGTGCCGGAATCGAGCCGCCCCACGTGCCCGTGGAACTGGCCGGCGTACTTCTGGGTGTCCGCGACCGCAAAGCGCACGCCCTGCGCGTCCAGTTCGCCGGTGTCGCCGACCTGGCCGCCGGACTCGGCGTAGAAAGGCGTCGCATCCAGGAACACCACCGCGTCCTCGCCCGCCCCGATCGCCTCCACCGGCCGGCCATCGCGGAGCAGTGCCACCACCTCGAGCCCACCGGCCTGCAGCTCGTCGTAGCCCAGGAACGCCGTCGGCGACATCCGCGCCACCAGGTCCGCCGGCAGGCCCGCGGACGCCGTGAACCGTCCGGCGGCGCGCGCGGTCTCGCGCTGCTGCTGCATCGCCGCCTCGAATCCCGCCATGTCCACGGCCAGACCGCGCTCGCGCGCGATGTCCGCGGTGAGGTCGACCGGGAAGCCGTAGGTGTCGTACAGGCGGAATGCATCGGCACCGGCGATGGTGCCGCCCTGCGCGCCTGCCGCCAGGTCGTCGAAGATGCGCATGCCGGCATCGAGGGTTTCGGCGAAGCGCTCCTCCTCGGCCTTGAGCGCACGCTCCACCAGCTCGCGCCCGGCAGCGAGCTCCGGGTAGGCCGACCCCATCTGCGCCTCGAGCGTGCCGACCATGCGGTGGAAGAACGGCTCGCGGACGCCCAGCATCCACCCGTGCCGGAGGGCGCGGCGGATGATCCGGCGCAGCACGTAGCCCCGGCCCTCGTTGGAGGGCAGCACGCCGTCGACGATGAGGAAGCTGCAGGCACGGATGTGGTCGGCGATCACCCGCAGCGACTTGTTGTCGAGGTCGGCCGTGCCGGTGAGTTCGGCGGCCTTGCGGATCAGCGCCTGGAACAGGTCGATTTCGTAGTTGCTGTGGGCGTGCTGCAGCACCGCCGCCAGGCGCTCGAGGCCCATGCCGGTATCGACGCAGGGCGCCGGCAGCGGCAGCAGGGTGCCGTCGGGCTGGCGGTCGAATTGCATGAACACCAGGTTCCAGATCTCGATGAAGCGGTCGCCGTCCTCGTCCGGGGATCCGGGAGGACCGCCGAAGTGGTGTTCGCCGTGGTCGTAGAAGATCTCGGTGCACGGTCCGCAGGGGCCGGTGTCGGCCATCTGCCAGAAGTTGTCGGATGCGAACGGCGCCCCCTTGTTGTCGCCGATGCGCACGATGCGCTCCGGCGGGATGCCGACCATGTCGCGCCACAGCGCGTAGGCCTCCTCGTCGGTGTGGTAGACGGTGACCAGCAGCCGTTCGGCCGGCAGCTTCCAGACCTCCGTCAGCAGCTCCCAGGCCCAGGCGATGGCGTCGCGCTTGAAATAGTCCCCGAACGACCAATTGCCCAGCATCTCGAAGAAGGTGTGGTGTCGTGCGGTGTAGCCGACCTGGTCGAGGTCGTTGTGCTTGCCGCCGGCGCGGAGGCAGCGCTGGACGTCGGCGGCACGCACGTAGCTGCGCTTCTCGGCGCCGAGGAAGACGTCCTTGAACTGCACCATCCCGGAGTTGGTGAACAGCAGCGTGGGGTCGTTCCCGGGCACCAGCGGCGCCGACGGCACGATGGTGTGCCCCTTGGACTGGAAGAAGTCGAGGAAGTCGCGGCGGATCTCCGACGTCGTCGGCACGCGGGTGTCGCTGCTGGGGTTGGTCATGGCCTGCGCTGGAGTCGACGGGCGCGCCTCCGGCTCCGCGGCTCCGGTCGGGAACGCGGCAACGGGAGGGGGTTGCCCAATCGCGCAAGATTAGCAGCAGTGTGCCCTGCCCCGCTGCGCGTGCCGATGCGCAGAATCGCCGGCGACCGCGGCCGCCGGGTTCAGCCGGGAGCAGGGCCCCGGGTCGCGGCACGGACGCTGTCGCCGTCGAAGCCGCGCCGCAGCAGGAAGTCGGCCGCCTTGCGCTGCAGGGCGAGGTCGGAGGCGAGCGAGTCGCCGTAGCGGCGCTCCACCAGCTCCCTGGCGCGCGCCGGCCAGTCGGCATCGCCGCTGTCTGCGAGCGCCTCGAAGGCGGTTTCAATCGCCTCCCACGGGACCCCATGCATCTCCAGCTCTGCGCGGATGCGCACCGGACCGTAGCCTGTGGAGACCCGCATCCGCGCGAGGCTGGCGGCAAAGCGGCCGTCGTCCTGCCAGCCCTCCGCCGTCATCCGCTCGACCGCGCGGCCGGCATCGTCGTCGGATACCCCGCGCGCGGTGAGCTTGGCCAACAGTTCCTTGCGCGAGTGTTCGCGCCGCACCAGCAGGCCCAGCGCCCGCTGCGCAGGCGTGGCCTCGCGGCGACGGCGACGATCGGGGTTTTCCCTGCCCGCCGCCGCCTGGTCTTCGCGCTCCGCCACCGGCTCCCCGCGATCAGGCTTCGACGTCGTCCGCCGTCGCGGCCGCCTTGGCGCCGACGATCAGCTCCGCCTCGGGCACGAAGTGCGCCCGCAGGGCCGTCTCGAGCTTCGCGGCCACGGCCGGGTTCTCCTTGAGGTACTGGCGGGCGTTCTCCTTGCCCTGGCCGATGCGCTCGCCGTCGTAGCTGTACCAGGCGCCTGCCTTCTCGACGATCTTGGCATCGACACCCATGTCGATGAGTTCGCCATTGCGGCTGATGCCTTCGCCGTACAGGATTTCGGTGATCACCTGCTTGAACGGCGGCGCCATCTTGTTCTTCACCACCTTGATCTTGGTCTGGTTGCCGATGATCTCGTCGCCCTTCTTGATCGCGCCGATGCGGCGGATGTCCATGCGGACCGAAGCGTAGAACTTGAGCGCGTTGCCGCCGGTGGTGGTCTCGGGACTCTGGCCGGGCATCATCATGCCGATCTTGTGGCGCAGCTGGTTGATGAAGAACACCATGCAGTTGCTGCGCTTGATGTTGCCGGTCAGCTTGCGCAGGGCCTGGCTCATGAGGCGCGCCTGCAGGCCGGGCAGCTGGTCGCCCATCTCGCCCTCGATTTCGGCCCGCGGCGTGAGCGCGGCGACCGAATCGATCACCACCATGTCGACTGCATTGGAACGCACCAGCATGTCGGCGATCTCGAGTGCCTGTTCGCCGGTGTCCGGCTGCGAGACCAGCAGGTCGTCGACGTTCACGCCCAGCTTCTGCGCGTACGTGGGGTCGAGCGCGTGCTCGGCATCGATGAACGCCGCCACGCCGCCGAGCTTCTGGCACTCGGCGATGGTCTGCAGGGTGAGCGTGGTCTTGCCCGAGGATTCCGGCCCGTAGATCTCGATGACGCGGCCGCGCGGCAGGCCGCCGATCCCCAGCGCGATGTCGAGCTGCAGCGATCCCGTGGGGATGACCGGCACGACTTCGGCCACGCGGTCGCCCATGCGGATGACCGAGCCCTTGCCGTACTGCTTCTCGATCTGGCTCAGTGCCGCGGACAGCGCGCGCTTCTTGTTCTCGTCCATTCGTGGTGGTCCTTCAGTCGGTCGTAGAGGGGATGGAACGCATCGTGCGGGCTGCAGGTCGCAGGGGCTGCGACTCCGCGCCCGGCATCCATGGTGGAACCTGCGCGGCGCCGGCAGCAGCGGACTTCGTCCGGGCGCATCGTGGGGAATTGCCGCGTGCCGCGACTGCCGCGGACGCGGTCACCGGTTGGGCCTCACCAGGCCGCAGTACAGGCCTTCGATCGCGAAATCCTGGTCCGGCATGACCTCGATCGGCGCGTAGTCGGGGTTGCGCGGCATCAGGCGGATGCGGTCCTTGCCGATGCGAAGCAGCTTCACCGTGACCTCGTCGTCGATCCGGGCCACGACGATCTGCCCACTGCGCGCATCGCGGGTGCGATGCACGCCGATGAGATCGCCGTCGAAGATGCCTTCGTCGCGCATCGAATCGCCGGCCACCTTGAGCAGGTAGTCCGGCGCCGGCTGGAAGAAGGCGCGATCCATCAGGACGTAGTCCTCCGCGGCAGGATCCACGGCCGCGCCGATCGGAAGTCCGGCGGCGACGCGGCCGAGCACGGGCAGCCGCAGCGCGTCGTCGGGGACCGTGGGGGTTGCCGCGGCCGCGAGCCGGATGCCGCGCGCCTGGCCGGGCACCCGCCGGATCGCGCCGGCCTGCTCGAGCGCCTCCAGGTGGTACTGCGCCCCGCGGACCCCCCGAAAGCCGAACATGGCGGCGATCTCGGTCTGCGAGGGCGACGTGCCCTGGGTGCGGATGTGCTCGGCGATGAACTCGAGGATCGCCTGCTGGGTGTCGGTCAGTTGCATGCGGGTAGTATTACTACACACGCGCCGGATGGCAAGCGTCCACCCGCCGCTGCCTCGGCGACGGGCGGGGCCCTCGCCCCGCCCGCCCGCCCGCCCGCGTCAGTCCACGAACTCCAGCCCCGTCACCACCCGGTCGTACTGCGGGTAGTCCGTATCCGACGAGGGCGCATACACCCACGTCGTGAGGCTGTTGGCCGCGGTGTCGATCTCGACGATCCGGACCGGATTGGTGCTGGAGTGGAAGGTCTGCAGGAACGACGCAATCCTGTTGCCGTTCGCTCCGGTGTCGAGCCGGGAGGCCGCCTGGCCGGTGTGCCCGGAGAACACCATCCGGATGTTGGGGTAGACGCGGATGAAGGTGTCGAACAGGTGTTTCGGCGACGTGGCCCCGTACCCGCCGTTGGACGTGGAGATGCTGCCGTCGCCGTTGAGGTACGCGTGGGTCACCACGATCACGTTGTGCGCGGGATGCGCCGCCACGACGCCCTTGGCCCAGTCGATCGCGCCCTGCCGTGGCCAGAGCTCGAGTGTCAACACCATCCACCTGCGCCCGCCGGCTTCGAACAGGCTGTAGGCGTTGTCGACCCTGTTGACCTGGTACTGCCCGGCCTGCGCATCGAACCTGCCGTTGAAGTACTGGTTGAACAGCGGCGTCAGGCGCACGTTGTCGCGGGCACTCTCCCCCGGGCACGCGCTGCCCCCGGCGCACACGGCGCGGGTGTCGTGGTTGCCGATCGCGAGCGAGTACGGGATGCCGGCGTCCTCGAGTGGCTCGATCCCCTCGCTGACCACGGTGTACTGGTGCTCGTCCCGTTCGCCCCAGTTCACCACGTCGCCGCTGTGGGTGACGAACTTCAGGTTGAGGAGGTCGCGCTGCGACGCCAGCCACTCGGCCCGGCGGAGGAAACGCAGGTCCCCGAGGTTCGGGGGATTGCCCGGGGACGACGGCTGCGCCTCGCCCTGCGTGTCCGGGATCACCGCGATCGAGAACCTGGTCTCGCCGTCGTTCGCGGCGGCGTGGAACGAGATCCCCTCCGCGGTCCACCCTGCCGCCACCAGGGCGTCGCGATCGGCCTGGGTGACCGCATGGCGGTGCTTGCTGCCTTTCAGATAGCGGTAGACCGGCCGAAGGCACGGCGAGGCCACCTTGGAGGCGAAAAAGTTCGCGCCCTGGTCGGTGTACCCGTAATTGGCCACCGCGCTGGCGATCTCGGCCGGCTTCCAGATCCAGACGAAGTCGCCGGTGGAGCCCTTGTACAGGCGGTGCACGGGGGCGAGATCGGTCCCGGCCTGGAGTGCGGCACGGAAGGGAGCGCCGCGGTTGTCGGTGAATCCGTACTGGACGGCGTTGTCGGCTTCGCTCTGCCACCGGGTCAGCAGGTTGGCCTGGCTGCCCGGGTTGACGCGATGGTGGATGGGGGCGGTGAACGCATCGCAGTCGGGCGCTGCATGCGCGGGTGGAACCAGAAAGGCAGGGACGAGCAGGAGCGCGCTGAGCACGCTCCATCGGCGGCATGGGTTCATGGCATGGGTCCGGTGGGGGACGCCGCGATGGCCGCGGCATCGGATCGCAGGGAGGCGCATGGCGGTCCAGCCGCCAGCTCCATGCTGCTGGCCTGGACCCCCGCTCCGGAGCTAGGGGCGACCCGATGTTCGTGCGTCGGGCGTCGGGGAACGTGGACCGCGTCGCACTTCGCCCCCGGCACTCCGGCACGCAGCCAGCGCCCGCCGCGGCGGGCGGCCCATCGGCGGGAAGACCGCAGGCCGCCGTTACACCCGGGCGTCGGGGCCCAGCTCGCACCCCACCCCGCGGAGCGCCGCCGCCACCGTCTCCCGGCGCACCGCGTCCCGGTCGCCGTCGAAATGGAACAGCTCGGCATGCGCGTAGCCGCCACGGCGCTTCCACGCGATCCAGACCGTCCCCACGGGCTTTTCGTCGGTGCCGCCGCCGGGACCGGCGATGCCGGTCACTGCCACCGCCACGCTCGCACCCGAGCTCACCAGCGCACCCGACACCATCTCCAGCACCGTCTCGCGGCTCACGGCACCATGCTCTTCCAGCGTCTGCGGCCGGACGCCCAGCAGCGCCTGCTTCGCCTCGTAGCTGTAGGCGGCAAGGCCACAGTCGAACCAGGCCGACGACCCGGCGATGTCGGTGACGGTCTTGGCGATCCAGCCACCGGTGCAACTCTCGGCCGTCACCAGCGTGTGGTGTTCCGACTGCATGCGCCGGCCGAGCGCCTCGGCGATCTCGTGCAACTGGGCGTCGGGGACGGTCATCCTGGAATCCGGGCTGCGGGCGCGCCTTTGTAGCGGAAACGCCCGCGGATGTCGCGGGCGCGGCGGCCGGGGCCGCCGCGCCGCCCGGCTCAGTGGTAGTTGAAGCGGAAGGTCACGCCGTACGTGGCCGGTGCGCCGAGGAAGGCGTTGTAGGTGTTCAGGGGGTCGCCGGGCTCAGGCGAACCGACCGCCTGCAGCGGGCCGTCGAAGCCGACCTGCACGTAGTCCTCGTCGAACACGTTCAGGCCCCACAGCTCGACCATCCAGCGCCGGTCGCGGCTGCCCACGCCGAAGCGGGCGTTGACCACGGTGAAAGCGTCCTGCAGCTTCTCGTCGTCGAGGTCGGAGCCGGTGTTGTAGTCCGACATGTACTTCGCGCCGACGTTGAAGCGGCCGACGAGGTCGTTGCCGAAGCCCCACTCGTAGGTGGCCGACAGCGAACCCGACCATTCCGGCGCGAAGCTCATCTGCGCCCCCGGCAGCTTGTACAGCTGGCCGCCCGGAGCGAAGTCCGCGCCCGGGATGTCGTCGCCGTACGTGGTGTCGGCATACATCAGCCCACCCTGCAGCATCAGGCCTTCGACCGCCGCCGGCTGCCAGAGGATCTCCGCATCCACGCCCTGCGAGACCACCTCCGGGATCGAGCGCACCACGAAGCTGGTGCCGAGGAAGCTGTTGAGCTGGAAGTCGTCGTAGGTCTGGTGGAACAGCGTCGCATTGAGCAGGAGGTTGCCACCGGCCCAGGTGGTCTTGGCGCCAAGCTCGTAGCTGTCGACGAACTCGCCCGGGAACGAGGTGTCGTCCACCGGGGTGATGCCGGGACCGCCACTGGACAGGCCATTGGACGACTGCACGCGGTCGAGGTTGAAACCGCCGCCCTTGTAGCCGCGCGCGGCCGAGGCATAGGTCATGACGCGCTCGTTCCAGCGGTAGGCGGCCTTGAAGGTCCCCGACCACTCCTTCTCCTCGCGCTCCTGGGACAGCACGCGGCCGTCGTGGGCGATGTTGGCCCACGGCAGGCACATGTAGCCCGCGATCTGCGACGCGACCGCCGGCACCAGCATCTGCAGCAGTTGCTGCTGCAGGGCGGGCGGCAGGCTTCCGAAACCGTTGATCCGCTGCGCCAGCGCACCGCCGACGCGCGCGCCAGGGTTGGCGAGCGTGGACCCGCAGCCGATGCTGCCATTGGGGTTGCTGTAGACGGAGTCGAGCTGCTTCTTCTCCCGCGTGTAGCGCAGGCCCGCGGTCAGGTCGAGCGCATCGGACACGTGCCACGTGTTGTTGGTGAAGATCGCCTGGCTCTTCGCGTTCTGGCGGTGGCGGTCGAGCGCGCCGAGGCCGGCGAAATTGCTGCCGAAGGGCTGCCCGCTCACCTGGGACAGGAACGTCGCCGGATTCGCCGTGTTCACCGTCAGCCCCAGCGGCGCGATCGCCTGGCCGATGGCAGGGAGGACCATGCCGCCGACCAGCGTCGACAGGTAGGGCTCGTAATGGCCGCCAACGCGGTACGACTCGTTGCGGTCGAGGTCCTCGTCGGAATAGAAGAAGCCCACCATCCAGTCGATGCTGTCGGTGGAACCGGTCAGCCGGAACTCCTGGCTGAAGGTGTCGAAGCCGGTGAACGATTCGTTCTTGTCGGCGTTGCGATAGATGATGTCGGCAGTGGAGAAGTCGTAGTCGAGCCCGGCGATCGACTCCCACTGCCGTTGCGCGGTGATCGAGGTGAACGTGGCGCCACCCAGCGCGCCAAGCTCCCAGTCCACCTGTGCCGAAACGCCCTTGTCCTTGATGTCCTGCTCGGTGCTGCGGTTGCTGTAGGCCACCCGCGCGAACGGATCGGCCGGCGAGGAGACGGCCTGCCCGCCGGCAAGCGCATTCAGGATGGGCGCGGTGCCACCGGTCACCAGCTGCACCGCGGTGCAGCAGTTCTCCTCGCGGCTGGTGTAGTCGGCGGCGAACTGGATGTCGACCGCATCGGTGGGCTCGAGCAGCAGCTTGCCGCGCACCGTGTGGTAGTTCTGGTCGTAGTCCTCGGTCTCCTGGCGCGGACCGTTGCCGGTCTCGACGTCCATCCAGCCGTCGCGCTTGCGCTTGGCGGCGTAGACGTTGAACGCGGCGCGGTCGCCGATCGCGTCGTTGTAGCCGGCAGCGACGCCCAGCGCGCCATAGTTGCCGGCGGTGATCTCGCCGTCCACGCTCTGGCTGTAGCTGGGGCGTCGCGTGACGACGTTGATGACGCCGGCGGACGTGTTCTTGCCGAACACGGTGCCCTGCGGCCCCTTCAGCACCTCGATCCTTTCCATCTGCCCGAGGTCGCCGAACCCCACGCTGTTGCGCGGACGGTAGACGCCGTCGATGACCACGCCCACGGACGATTCGAGGCCGACATTGTCGCCGACGGTGCCGATGCCACGGATGCGCGCCGTGGTGATGGCCTCGTTCTGGGTGCTGGTCACGGTCAGTCCCGGCACCAGCACCTGCATGTCCTTGATGTCGCGGATGCCGTTGTCCTGCAGCAGTTGCTCATCCATCACCGTGACCGCGATCGGCACGTCCTGCAGCGCTTCCTCGCGCTTCTGCGCCGTCACGGTCAGGGTCGACAGGGTGGTGGGCGAATCGGCGGCGGGCGCGGGTACGTCCTGTGCGAGGACGGTGCCATTGAAGCTGAGCGAAGCGAGCACGGCGAACACGGCAGTGCTGAGCGGATGGCGTTGCAGGTCGCAAGAGCGCATCGGATGTCCCCCTGGCAGTGATGGATCGACTGGGCGATAGCGCCACGCGCCGCGTGGCGACGATCGTGGCGAGCCGGCCGGTGGGGGACGGGCCAGGCTGTGGCCGCACTGTACGCGCAACGCAATCGCAACAAAAGGCCGCGGGGCGACTGCGCTGCGTTGACGTCCGCTGTAGTCAAGTGGACCCACGCCGGTGCCGACGCCGGCCCCCTGCCACGGACTCCCGATGACCCGCGCCCGACCCATCCGCGCCTGTTACCTCCTGCCCTCGCAATTGAGTCCGCTCGCCGACATGGCAGCCGTCTACGGCCGGTGTGCCGCACTCGGCTTCTCGCACGTGGTCGTGCCCTCCCCGTTCGCCGCCGGCGCGGATGTGCTGGCGGCGCGCCTCGGGGACCCCGCGCGGCTGGGAGCCGGCTGGGCTTGGTCGGGGTCCGCGCAGGACGGGCTGGCGCGGCTCGCGGCGCAGGCGCGCGACGCCGGCCTGGACCTGGTCGTCGACCTGCGGCTCGACGAGGTCGACGCCGCCTCGCCCCTGGTCGCCGCGCATCCCGACTGCTTCCGTCCGCGCCGCAGCAGCGACGGCCCACCGCCGGATCCGCGGCGTGAACCGGCGGCGCCCAGCGCCGCGATCGCCCGTTTCCGCAGCCATCCCGGGGCGCTCACGGCCTGGTGGCGCGACACCCTCGGGCACTGGCGGGATGCCGGAATCGCGGGATTCCGCTGCCTGTGGCCGCAGCGGGTACCGGCGCAGGCGTGGCGGGAGCTGATCGACGGACTCACCGGCGATCCGGGCCCCGAGTTCTGGCTCTGGACCCCGGGGCTCGCCCCGGCCGAGCTGGAGGCGCTGGCCGGCTGTGGCTTCACCGCCGGCTTTTCGTCCCTGGCGTGGTGGGATTTCCGCTCGACGTGGTACGTGGAGGAGGACGCGCGGCTGGCCCGCCTGCCCCGGGTCATCTCCGTCGCATCGGATCCGCTCCAGGCGGGCACCGGGGCGACCGCCGTCCAGGCGCGTGCGCTGGCCTTCGCCGCCGAGACCGGCGACGGCGTCTTCGCCGTCCTGCCCGACGCGGCGGACGCGCAGGCCGAAGCGGCCGTGCGCGAGGCCAATGCCCGCATCGCCGACGGCGCCGGCACGGGGGACGGCAGGCGCCGCACCCTGCGCCCGGTCCTCGGCAGCAGCACCTCCGCGGCGGCGGCATGGCTGGTGGAACGCCTGCCGGCCGCCGGACCCGGCCTCGCAGCCGGTACCCGGCTGCTCCTGGTCAACACCGACGTCGACCACGTCGCGACCGTGGCGACGCGCGAGCTGTTCCGCAATGCGGCCGCAGGCGGCACGTTCGATGCGTGCCGCCCGGCTGGCGCCCCGCGCATCGAGCCCGACTGCGGTCTCGCCCTGGAGCCGGCCGAAGTGCGCAGCTACGCGGTCACCGCCAATCCGCCCGCCCAGCGCAGCCGCCAGCCGGTGGAGAAGGCCGCGGCGGGTCCGCGGGTGGCGGTGGAATCGGTGACGCCGACGCTGGACGGCGGCCGGTTCCCGGTGAAGCGGACCGTCGGCGAGCAGGTGCTGGTCGAGGCCGACATCCTCTGCGACGGTCACGACCGCGTCGCCGCCGCCGTGCTGTGGCGGCTGTCGGGCCAGCGCCAGTGGCGCCGGGTGCCGATGCGGCACCTCGGCAACGACCGCTGGTGCGGCCAGTTCACCCTGGACCGCATCGGCCGCCATGAATTCACCGTGGAGGCCTGGCGCGACGAGTTCGCCACCGCGCGCATGGACCTGGAGAAGCGGCTGGCGGCCGGCAACCTCACCGCCGTCGACCTCGACGAGGTCGTCCAGCTGGTGCGCGCGACTGCCGACGCGAGCGGTGACGCCGCGCTGCTCGACATCGCCGCCACGCTGGAGGCGTCCGAAGGCGCGCAGGCCCGCAGCGCGATCCTGCTGGCGCCGGACACGGCGACCGCGATGGCCCGCTGCGACCGCCGGCCCTTCCTCAACCGCTGTTCGACGGCCTTCCCGGTCGAGTCCGAACGCCTGGGCGCCGGCTTCTCCAGCTGGTACGAACTGTTCCCGCGGTCGCAGGCCCTTCCCGGGCCGGACGGGGTGCAGCCGCACGGGACCTTCGACGACGTCATCGCGCGCCTGCCGGCGATCCGCGCGATGGGGTTCGACGTGCTCTACATGCCGCCGATCCATCCGATCGGGCGCAGCAACCGCAAGGGCCGCAACAATTCGGTCACCGCCGAGCCGGGAGAGCCAGGCAGCCCCTATGCCATCGGTGCCAGCGAAGGCGGCCATGACGCGCTGCATCCCGAGCTGGGCACGCTCGAGGATTTCCGCCGGCTGGTCGCGGCGGCGGCGGCCGAAGGCCTCGAGATCGCGCTCGACTTCGCCATCCAGTGCTCACCCGACCACCCCTGGCTGCGCGAGCACCCGGACTGGTTCGCGTGGCGCGCGGACGGCAGCATCCGCTACGCCGAGAACCCGCCGAAGAAGTACGAGGACATCGTCAACGTCGACTTCTACGCCAGCGGCGCGATCCCCGGCCTCTGGGTGGCGCTGCGCGACGTGGTCGCGTTCTGGGTCAACGAGGGCGTGCGCCTGTTCCGCGTCGACAACCCGCACACCAAGCCGTTCCCGTTCTGGGAATGGATGATCGCGGACATCCGCGCCACCCATCCCGACGTGGTGTTCCTGTCGGAGGCGTTCACGCGCCCGAAGCTGATGTACCGGCTCGCCAAGGTGGGGTTCTCGCAGTCGTACACCTACTTCACGTGGCGCAACACCAAGGCCGAGCTGGTCGAGTACATGACCGAGCTCGCGGACGGCCCGGCCGCGGACTTCTTCCGCCCGCACTTCTTCGTCAATACACCCGACATCGACCCCGTCTACCTCCACGACTCCGGCCGCGCCGGCCACCTCGTGCGCGCGGTGCTGGCGACCACGCTCTCGGGGCTCTGGGGGATGTACAACGGCTTCGAACTCTGCGAGGCAACGCCGCTGAAGCCGGGCAAGGAGGAGTACCTCGACTCGGAGAAGTACCAGCTCCGCGCCTGGGACTGGGACCGCCCCGGCAACATCATCGCCGAGGTCACGCGCCTCAACCTGCTGCGCCGCCTCAACCCCGCGCTGCAGACGCACCTCGGCGTGACCTTCTACAACGCCTTCAACGACAACATCCTGTACTTCGGAAAGCGCCGCAGCGCGCGCGACGACATGGTGCTGGTGGCGGTCAACCTCGACCCGCGCAATGCACAGGAGGCGGACTTCGAACTGCCACTGTGGGAGTTCGGGCTGCCCGACCACGGCACGCTGCAGGTCGAGGACCTCTGGCGCGGCACGCGCGGCAGCTGGCAGGGCAAGCACCAGCACATGCGGCTCGACCCCGCCGACCTGCCCTTCGCCCTCTGGCGCGTCGGCCCCGGAGGCGCGACGGACAGTCACGCGCCGGAGGCACCGCGATGAGCACGACCGGCATGATGTCCCCGCCTGCAGGGGAGCTCCACGCGCAGCTCCGGGACGTGCCGGGGGACCCGCTGTGGTTCAAGGACGCCGTCATCTACCAGCTGCACGTCAAGTCGTTCTTCGACGCCGACGACGACGGCGTCGGCGACTTCGCCGGTCTGGTGCAGAAGCTCGACTACATCGCCGGCCTCGGCGTCAATACCCTGTGGCTGCTGCCGTTCTATCCCTCGCCGCGCCGCGACGACGGCTACGACATCGCAGAGTACTGCGGCGTGCACCCCGACTATGGCAGCCTGGACGACGTGCGCCGGTTCTTCGACGAGGCGCACCGCCGCGGCCTGCGGATCATCACCGAGCTGGTCATCAACCACACCTCGGACCAGCACGAGTGGTTCCAGCGCGCGCGCCAGGCGCCCAAGGGCTCGCCCGAACGCGATTTCTACGTGTGGTCGGACACCGACCAGGCGCTGTCGGGCACGCGCATCATCTTCTGCGACACCGAGAAGTCGAACTGGACCTGGGATCCGGTAGCGGGCCAGTACTACTGGCACCGCTTCTACTCGCACCAGCCCGACCTCAATTTCGACAACCCGGAAGTCCTGGAGGCGGTGCTCCGGGTGATGCGGTTCTGGCTCGACCTGGGCGTCGACGGCCTGCGCCTGGACGCGGTGCCGTACCTGATCGAACGCGAGGGCACCAGCAACGAGAACCTGCCCGAGACCCACGCGATCCTGAAGCGGATCCGCGCCGAGGTCGACGCGCACTACCCCGACCGCCTGCTGCTGGCGGAAGCCAACATGTGGCCCGAGGACACCCAGCAGTACTTCGGCGACGGCGACGAATGCCACATGGCGTTCCATTTCCCGCTGATGCCGCGCATGTACATGGCCATCGCGCGCGAGGACCGTTTCCCGATCAGCGACATCCTCAGGCAGACGCCGGCCATTCCCGACAACTGCCAATGGGCGATCTTCCTGCGCAACCACGACGAGCTGACGCTCGAGATGGTGACCGACAGCGAGCGCGACTACCTATGGCAGACCTACGCCGCCGACCAGCGCGCGCGCATCAACCTCGGCATCCGGCGCCGGCTGGCGCCGCTGCTGGAGCGCGACCGCCGCCGCATCGAGCTGATGAACTCGCTGCTGCTGACAATGCCCGGCACGCCGGTGCTCTACTACGGCGACGAGATCGGGATGGGCGACAACATCCACCTCGGCGACCGCGACGGCGTGCGCACGCCAATGCAGTGGTCGATCGACCGCAACGGCGGCTTCTCGCGCGCCGATCCGGCGCGCCTGGTGCTGCCGCCGCTGATGGACCCGCTGTACGGCTTCCAGACCGTCAACGTCGAATCCCAGCAGCGCGACCTGCACAGCCTGCTCAACTGGACCCGGCGGATGCTGGAGGTGCGCAACCGCTACCAGGCGTTCGGCCGTGGCACGCTGACCTTCCTGTATCCGCGCAACCGCAAGATCCTGGCGTACCTGCGCGAGTCGGGCGACGAACTGGTGCTCTGCGTGGCGAACCTGTCGCGCACGCTGCAGGCGGTGGAACTCGACCTCACCATGTACGACGGCCGCATTCCGGTCGAGATCGTCGGCGGAACGTCGTTCCCCCCGATCGGGCACGAGTTCTCCTACCTGCTCACCCTGCCCGCCTACGGCTTCTACGCCTTCCAGCTGGTCAGCGACGGCGTGATGCCGGACTGGCACGTGCCGCCGGTGCAGGCGATGCCGGAGTTCGAGACCCTGGTGCTGCGCGGGACGCTCGCCGACGAGGGGCTCGAACGCTCGCGCGAGCTGCTCCAGCACAAGGTGCTGCCGGTCTACCTGTGCAACCGGCGCTGGTTCGCGGCCAAGGACCAGGGCATCGACGCGGTCCGCATCGCCTACACCGAACCGCTGGTCGACGGCGAGGGCGACCTGCTGATGTCGGAAGTGGATGTGGCACTCGGCCCCGACGGCCAGCGCCACGAGCGCTACCTGCTGCCGCTGGGCATCGCCTGGGAAGCCGACGACCTGCCCGCCCTGCCCCAGCAGCTCGCGCTCACGCGGGTCCGGCGCGGCCGCAATGTCGGCTACCTCACCGATGCCTTCGCCGCCCCGACGCTCGCCCGTGCGGTGGTCTCGGCCATGAAGGCCGGCCGCCGGCTGCAGACGCCCGACGGTGAGATCCGGTTCGAGGCCACCGACTGGATGGACCGGTGCGGGCTCGACGGCGACCTGCCCGTGCGCTGGCTCTCCGCCGAGCAGTCGAACAGTTCGCTGGTCATCGGTTCGGCGGCGGTGCTGAAGCTGGTGCGGCGCATCAGCCGCGGCATCAACCCCGAGACCGAAATGGGGCGTCACCTCACCACGCTGGGCTACGGCAACATCGCGCCCCTGCTGGGCGAGGTCGTGCGGGTCGACGACGAAGGCGTGCCGTCGACGCTGATGGTGCTGCAGGGCTTCCTGCAGAACCAGGGCGACGCCTGGCGCTGGACGCTCGACTACCTGCACCGCAACTTCGAGGAGTACCGCCTCACCCCGCCGGACGAGGACCGCCACGAGGAACTCCTCGGTGGCTACGACGCCTTCGCCGCGGCCGTCGGCCGCCGCCTGGGCGAACTGCACCAGGCGCTCGCGCTGCCGAGCGAGGATCCGGCGTTCGTGCCGGAGGCGGCGGGCGAGGAACAGGTGGCGGACTGGATCGGGAGCGCGCGCACGCAGCTCGACCGTGCGTTCAAGGCCCTGGACGGCATCGACGTCCATTCGCCGATCCAGCAGCACCTCCTGTCGCAGCGCGCGCGCATCGAGCCGGTGCTGCAACGCCTGGCGAAGGCGGCGCCTGGTGCGCTGCTCACCCGCGTCCATGGCGACTTCCACCTCGGCCAGATCCTGGTGGTACAGGACGATGCCTACCTGATCGACTTCGAAGGCGAGCCGGCGCGCCCGCCCGAGGAGCGGCGCGCGAAGACGAGCCCCCTGCGCGACATGGCCGGCTTCCTGCGTTCGCTCGACTACGCCGCCGCGATGGTGGAGCGCGGCGAGGAAGGGGTGGCGGCCGCGGTCGACGAGCGGACGGGCGCGTTCCTGACCGCGTTCCGCCAGCGCTCGGGGCAGCACTTCCGCGCCGCCTACTGCAAGGTGCTGCACGAGACCGCGACGCCGTGGGCACCGCGCGATGCGGTGGCTCCCCTGCTGGCGCTGTTCCTGATCGAGAAGGGCGCCTACGAGATCGCCTACGAAGCCGCGAACCGGCCCACGTGGATCGATGTCCCGGTGCGCGGCCTGGCCATCCTGCTCGACGAACTGCTCGCGGAGGACGACGGATGAGCGACCACGGTGCGACGCCCGCTGGCGTGGCCATCGACGAGGCCCTGCCGTCGGCCGCGCTGCGGGCGCTGGCGGAATCGCGGCACGGCGATCCCTTCGCCATTCTCGGGCCGCACGTGGTCGCGGGCCGCCGCGTGGTGCGCGTCTGGATGCCAGGCGCGGTGGCGGTCGAGGCGCATGCGGCCGGCGACCCATCCGCCGGCGCGGTCGCCCTGCGCCCGCACCGGGAGGCGCCAGGCCTCTTCCTGGGGGAGGTCGAGCATGCCCGCTACGAACTGCTGGTGCGCTGGCCCGACGGCAGCGAGCACCGCACCGCCGACCCGTACGCGTTCGGCCCGCTCCTGGGCGACCTCGACCTGCATCTGATCGCCGAAGGCCGGCACCTCCGGCTCGGCGACGCCCTCGGCGCGCACGCCACCTGCATCGACGGCGTCGATGGCGTGCGCTTCGCCGTCTGGGCACCCAACGCCGCCCGGGTGGCGGTGGTCGGCGACTTCAACGGCTGGGATGGGCGCCGCCACGGCATGCGCCTGCGTCCCGACGCCGGGGTCTGGGAGATCTTCGTCCCCGGCGTGGGCCCGGGCGCACGCTACAAGTACGAGCTCCTCGCAGCGGACGGCACCCTGCTGCCGCTGAAAGCGGACCCTGTGGCGCGCGCCAGCGAGTCCCCGCCGCTCACCGCCTCCGTGGTACCGGCAGCCGACGTCTTCAGCTGGTCGGACGAGGACTGGATGGCCGAGCGCGCACAGCGCGATCCGGTCGCGGCGCCGATGAGCATCTACGAGGTGCATGCGGCCTCGTGGATGCACGGCGCGGATGGCGGGCCGCTCGACTGGGACGCCCTGGCCGACCGGCTCGTGCCCTACGTGTCCTCGATGGGCTTCACCCACCTCGAGCTGTTGCCGATCACCGAGCACCCTTTCGGCGGCTCCTGGGGCTACCAGCCGCTGGGCCTGTTCACCCCCACCGGGCGCCACGGCGCGCCCGAGGGCTTCGCGCGTTTCGTCGACCGCTGCCACCGGGAAGGCATCGGCGTGCTGCTGGACTGGGTGCCGGCGCATTTCCCGTCGGATGCCCACGGCCTCGCGCGCTTCGACGGCACCGCGCTCTACGAGCATGCGGACCCGCGCGAGGGCTTCCACAAGGACTGGAACACGCTCATCTACAACCACGGCCGCAACGAGGTCAGTGGCTTCCTGATCGCGAGCGCGCTGGAGTGGCTGCAGCGCTACCACGTCGACGGCCTGCGGGTGGACGCGGTGGCGTCGATGCTCTACCGCGACTACAGCCGCGAACCCGGCGAGTGGATCCCCAACGTCCATGGCGGCCGCGAGAACTACGAGAGCGTCGCGTTCCTGCGCCGGCTGAACGACATCGTGGCGGCCGAATGCCCGGGCGCGCTGGTGATCGCCGAAGAGTCCACCGCGTGGCCCGGGGTCAGCGCGCCGGTGTCGCAGGGCGGGCTGGGCTTCAGCCACAAGTGGAACATGGGCTGGATGCACGACACGCTCGCGTACATGGCGGAGGACCCGCTGTACCGGCGCTACCACCACGACAGGATGACCTTCGGGATGGTGTATGCGTATTCCGAGCGCTTCGTCCTGCCGGTCTCGCACGACGAAGTGGTCCACGGCAAGGGCTCGCTGCTGGCAAAGATGCCCGGCGACCGATGGCAGAAGCACGCGAACCTGCGCGCCTATCTCGCCTTCATGTGGGCGCACCCGGGCAAGAAGCTGCTGTTCATGGGCTGCGAGATCGCCCAGGACCGCGAGTGGAACCACGACGGACAGGTCGACTGGCACCAGCTCGACGATGCCCCGCACCGCGGCGTACAGCAGCTGGTCCGCGACCTCAACGCGCTGCACGGCGGCATGCCGGCGCTGCACGCGCGCGATGCCGACCCCGGTGGCTTCCAGTGGCTGGTTGGCGACGACGCCGCGAGCAGCGTCTTCGCATTCCTGCGGCGAGGGCACGGCGACGACGCCCCGGTTCTCGTGGTGCTCAACCTGACCCCGCTGCGCCACGCGGCCTACCAGGTCGGCGTCCCCGCCGGCGGCTACTGGCGCGAGCTGCTCAATACCGATGCCGCGGTATACGGCGGCTCCGGCGCCGGCAACCTCGGTGGCGTGCACGCCGAGGCGCAGCCCGCGCATGGCGAGCCGTTCCGGCTGTCGGTCGCGCTGCCACCGCTGTCGGCGCTGTTCTTCACCCCCGGCACCAGCGGCTGAGCCGGCTGCGGGCGCCGCCGCCCCGGTGGGCGCGGCGCCCGCGATACACTGGACGACGGCGCCCGCGCGCCTGCCTGCCCCGTCGGAACCAGTCGAGTTGAGCGTACACACCGCGTCTCCCAGCGAGGCCGCCGCCAGCCAGCACACGCCCCTGATGCGCCAGTTCCTCGCCGCCAAGGCGGAGCATCCGGACGTCCTGCTGTTCTTCCGGATGGGCGACTTCTACGAACTCTTCTACGACGACGCGCGCAAGGCCGCGCGGCTGCTCGACATCACCCTGACCCAGCGCGGAAGCTCCGCGGGGCAGCCGATCCCGATGGCCGGCGTGCCCTACCACGCGGCCGAAGGCTATCTCGCACGGCTGGTGGCGCTGGGGGAGTCGGTGGCGATCTGCGAGCAGATCGGCGACCCGGCCGCGAGCAAGGGCCTGGTCGAGCGCAAGGTGGTGCGGATCGTCACCCCGGGCACGGTGACCGACGAGGCGCTGCTGGACGAGCGCCGCGACACCCTGCTGCTGGGGCTGTCGCGCGGGCGCACGGGCTACGGCCTGGCCTGGGCCGACCTCGCCGCCGGCCGCTTCCTGGTCAACGAGATCGCCGACGCCGACGCACTCGAGGCGGAGCTGGCACGCCTGGACCCGGCCGAGGTGCTGCTGCCCGACGAGGACGGCTGGCCCGCGGCGCTGGCCACGCGCACGGGGGTGCGCCGGCGCCCGCCCTGGCTGTTCGACGCCGAGAGCGGGCGCCGCCAGCTGCTGCGCTTCTTCGGCCTGCACGACCTGACCGGCTTCGGTATCGAGGACCGGCCGCTCGCCATCGCCGCCGCGAGCGCGCTGCTGGGTTACGTCGAGGAGACCCAGAAGCAGCGCCTGCCGCACCTGACGTCGATCGCGGTGGAGTCCAGCGACGGCGCGATCGCGATGAACGCGGCCACGCGCCGCCACCTGGAACTCGACACACGCGTCGACGGCGACCGCCGGCACACGCTCGTTGGCGTGCTCGATACCACGATCACCCCCATGGGCGGGCGCTGGCTGCGGCGCTGGCTGCACCGGCCGTTGCGCGACCGCGCCGTGCTGGGCCAACGCCACGATGCCGTCGCCACCCTGCTCGCCCGCGGCGTGGAAGCCGACCTGCGCGAGCGTTTCCGCGCGCTCGGCGATCTCGAGCGGATCCTGTCGCGGATCGCGCTGCGCTCCGCGCGCCCGCGCGACCTCGCGACGCTGCGCGACGGCCTGGGCCTGCTGCCGGACGTGCGCGCGCTGCTCGCGCCCCTGGACTCCCCGCGCCTGCAGGCACTGCTCTCCGAATGCGGGCTGCACGACGCGCATGCGGCGCTGCTCGCGTCGGCCATCGTCGACCAGCCGCCGGTGCTGGCGCGCGACGGCGGCGTGTTCCGCGATGGCCACGACGGCGAACTCGACGAGCTGCGGCGGCTCTCGACGCATGCCGACCAGTTCCTAGTCGACCTCGAGCAGCGCGAGCGCGCCGCCACCGGCATCGCCACGCTGAAGGTCGGCTACAACCGCGTCCACGGCTACTTCATCGAGATCAGCAAGGGCCAGGCGGCGAAGGCGCCGACGCACTACACGCGGCGACAGACGCTCACCGGCGCCGAGCGCTACATCACCGAGGAACTGAAGGCGTTCGAGGACAAGGTGCTGTCGGCGCGCGAGCGTGCGCTGGCGCGCGAACGCCTGCTCTACGAGGGGCTGCTCGACGCGCTGAACCACGACCTCGAACCCCTCCGCCGCTGCGCCGCGGCGCTGGGCGAACTCGACGTGCTCGCCTGCTTCGCCGAACGCGCCCAGGCGCTGGACTGGGCGCGGCCGCGCCTGCGCGAGGCCCCGGGCATCCACATCGACCGCGGCCGGCATCCGGTGGTCGAGGCCGTCCGCGACGAGCCGTTCACCGCCAACGACCTGCATTTCGGGCCGCCACCGGAGGACGCCGCCGACGGTGGCGACGGCGACACGCGCATGCTGGTGATCACCGGCCCCAACATGGGCGGCAAGAGCACCTACATGCGCCAGAACGCGCTGATCGTGCTGCTCGCGCACGTCGGCAGCTTCGTCCCCGCCGCGCGCGCCGAGATCGGCCCCATCGACCGCATCCTCACCCGCATCGGCGCCGGCGACGACCTCGCCCGCGGGCAGTCGACCTTCATGGTCGAGATGGCCGAGACCAGCTACATCCTCCACCACGCGACCCCGAGTTCGCTGGTGCTGATGGACGAGATCGGCCGCGGCACCTCCACCTACGACGGGCTGGCGCTGGCCGAGGCCTGCGCCCGCCACCTGGCGTCGGTCAACCGCTGCTACACGCTGTTCGCCACGCACTATTTCGAGCTCACCGCGCTCGCGCAGACGGGGAGTGGCATCGCCAACGTGCACCTCGATGCGGTCGAGCACGGGGACTCGCTGGTCTTCATGCACGCACTGAAGGAGGGGCCCGCCGACCGCAGCTTCGGGCTGCAGGTGGCGGCGCTGGCAGGGCTGCCGAAGTCGGTCGTCGCGCACGCGCGCGGCCGGCTCGCCGAGCTCGAGCAGCGCCGGCACGAGGGGCCGGTGCTGTCGCCGGAGGTCCTGGACGCGCCGCAGCAGATCGCACTGTTCGCGCCGTCGTCGGCGGCGATGGATGCACTCGCCGCGCTGGAACCCGACGAGCTCACGCCGAAGCAGGCGCTCGAGGCGCTGTACCGGCTGAAGGCGCTGCAGTAGGCGGGTCGCGGATGCCGCGACCTTCGCCGCCGTCCAGTTGCACCGCTGCAGACGGTTAGATCCCGATACGGCCGCTGGCAGTCGCTGCGCGAAGTGTCCGGTGCTAGGCTCCCGGGCCATTCCAGCCGGAGGGATCGCCACCATGCCGTTCGATCCCGAGAAGCGCCGCCTGCTGCGGGCAGCCGCGCTGGCCGCCGTGTCCGCGACCGTGCCGGGATGGGCCACGGCAGGGGGCGCACCGTTTTCCCCGCGCTCCACGGCCGAGGCCGCGACCGCCGCGCTCGACCTCACCGGGCGCACGATCGTGGTCACCGGCTGCACCTCGGGTATCGGCCAGGAAACGATGCGGGTGCTGGCTCTGCGCGGCGCGCACGTCATCGGCACCGCGCGCTCGCTGGACAAGGGCCGTGCCGCGTGTGCCGCGGTCGAGGGCCGCGCCACGCCGGTGGTGCTGGATCTCGCCGACTTCGAGTCGGTGGTGGCCTGTGCGGAGGCCATCCGCGAGATGCGGGTGCCGGTCGATGCGCTGGTCTGCAACGCCGGCATCGTGCTGGGGAACCTGGAACAGGTGCGCGGCCTCGAGAAGCAGTTCGTGGTCAACCACCTCGGCCACCACCTGCTCGTGCGCCGGCTGCTCGGCCGGGTCATCCTCGCGCCGCAGGGCCGCGTGGTCGTGCTCGGCAGCGGCGACGAACGCAACGCCCCGGCGGGCGGGATCCAGTTCGACGACCTGTCCGGTCGCACCTGGGAGCGGCGCTACAGCCATTCGAAGCTCGCCAATGGCCTGTTGTCGCTCGAGCTGTCGCGTCGGCTGGCAGGCACGCGCGCCACCTCGAACTGCGTCTCGCCCGGGCACGTGCGCACCAACATCCTGCGCAACGTCGGCAACGGCTATCGCGAGGATGCGCGGACAGTCGCCGAAGGCGCCGCGACACCGTGCTGGCTCGCCGCCTCCCCCGGGGTCGCGGGACGCAGCGGCGGCTTCTGGCGCGACTTCGCGCCGGCACCGCAGAGCGCCCATCAGCAGGACCCGGCGATGGCGGCGCGCCTGTGGGCGGTGTCCGAAGACCTGCTGCGCAACTACCTGCCGCGCGGAGGCACGGCCCGAACAGCCGCGTGAACCACTGCAATGCCCTTGCCGACTGGGCATTGGTCCCGGCCGGCACCCGCACCGGCCGGCTCCCTGACGCGGCCCTAGGCGAGGTCGATGTCGCCGAGGGCGCGGATCAGCCGCCGCGCGCGCTTGTCCGGTTTGCCCTGCGGGGCCTGGTAGCCGCCGCGCGCGGCGTGTGCCTCCGCACGACGCTGCTCGCGCGCCACGCGCGACGCGTCCGATTCGCGGTACAGGCCCTGTGCCACGCTGGCCGGGCCGCGGTCGTCGCTGGTCGCGAGCACCTCCACCTCGAACGCTTCCTCGCCGCGGACGATGCGCAGGGCGTCGCCCGCACGCACGGTGCGCGCAGGCTTCGCGCGCTGGCCGCCGACATCGACCTTGCCAGTCTCCACCGCCTGCTTGGCGAGGCTGCGGGTCCGGTAGAAGCGCGCGGCCCACAGCCAGATGTCGAGGCGCACGCCGTTCGCGTGGGCGTGGGTCGCAGCGGGTTCGTCATTCGCCATGGCGCGATGATATCCACCCGTCACGCGCGCTCCGTCAAGATCGCGGCATGGCCTTCACGACTCCGCGCGACCTGACCCAGGGCCCGATCGCGCGCACCATGCTGGTCTTCGCCCTGCCACTGCTGGCGGGCAACGTGCTGCAGTCGCTCAACGGTTCGGTCAATGCGTTCTGGGTGGGCCGCTTCCTTGGCGAAGAGGCCCTGGCGGCGACGGCGAACGCCAACAACATCATGTTCTTCCTGATCGGCGCCGTGTTCGGCGTGGGCATGGCCGCGACCATCCTGGTGGCGCAGGCCGTCGGTGCGCGCGACCAGGCGCTGGCAAAGCGCGTGGTCGGCACCAGCGCCACGTTCTTCGGCGCGGTATCCGTCGTCGTGGCGCTGTGTGGCCTGCCGCTGTCGCGCCGCATCCTCGCGTGGATGGGCACCCCGGACGCCTCGCTGCCGCTGGCCGAGGCCTACCTGCAGGTGATCTTCATCGCAGTCCCCTTCATCTACATGTTCACCTTCCTGTCGTCGGTGCTGCGGGGCACCGGCGACACGCGCACGCCGTTCGTGTTCCTGCTGCTTGCGGTGCTGCTCGACATCGTGATCAACCCGCTGCTGATCTTCGGCATCGGGCCGCTTCCGGAGATGGGCATCGCCGGCTCGGCGACGGCGACGCTGGTGTCGAACGTCCTCGCGCTCGCCGCGATGCTGGCGTGGCTGCGCCACCGCCGCCATCCGCTGTGGATCGACCGCACCGAGAACCGCGTCTACCGCCCGGACCCCGCGATCCTGCGCGCGCTCGTGGTCAAGGGCGTGCCCATGGGCCTGCAGATGATCCTGATCTCGCTGGCGATGATCCTGATGATCAGCATGGTCAACGCCTACGGCGTCGACACCACCTCCGCCTACGGCGCGGCCCTGCAACTCTGGACCTACGTGCAGATGCCGGCGATGGCAATTGGCGCCGCCTGTTCCTCGATGGCCGCGCAGAACATCGGCGCCGGCCGCTGGGACCGCGTCGAGGGCACGGCCCGTGCCGGGGTGGTGTTCAACTTCCTGATGACCGGGGCGCTGATCCTGCCGATCATCCTGTTCGACCGCAGCACGCTGGCGCTGTTCCTGCCCGAGGCCAGCATCGCCCTGCAGAACGCGCGCCACCTCAACCATATCGTGGTGTGGTCGTTCCTGTTCTTCGGGGTGACCTTCGTGGTGTCGGGCGTGGTGCGGGCGACCGGCGCGGTGTTGCCGCCGCTGGTGATCCTGGGCATCGCGCTGTGGGGCATCCGCATCCCCTTCGCCAGCCTGCTGCAGCCGGCGCTGGGCGCCGACGCGATCTGGTGGAGCTTCCCGGTGAGCGCACTGTGCGCGATGCTGATGTCGCTGGCGTACTACCGCTGGGGGCGCTGGCGCGAGGCGCGGATGCTGCCCGGCGACGTCACCGATACGGTCGCCGTGCCCGCGGAAGTGCCGGCCCAGGTGCCCTCCCCGGTCGCCGACCGGCCGCCGCTGTGCGTGGACGGTACGCGCGCGACGCGCGCGCGCGGCACCTGAGTCAGCCGTCCCCCGCGGCGGCAGCGGCAGCGAGTGCGTCGAGACGGGCGGCCAGCGCCAGGGTCGCCGGTGCCGCCAGGCCTCCGTAGTCGATGTCGACCGCGCGCAGGGCCGCGCCGGCGTCGTCCAGGCGCCCGCGTTCGGCGTCGGCGGCGATGCGTGCGAGCCGGTCGCGGATGTGTACCTCGAGCCGAGCACGGCAGCCTCCTGCATTTTCGGCGTCCACCGGGCGTTGCAGCAATTCGAGCCCTCGCCGGAACTCGGCGGCAGCGGGCAGGCTGTGCCCGCGGCGACTGGCGTGGTCCACGAGAAGTCCGTCGACGCAGCGGCGCCGGAACGATGCCGCCGCCTGCCGGTCGCGTTCGAGCGCCAGGCTGTCGCCACGCCCGGTGGCAAGCACGATCCGGCTGCGTACCTGCACCAGCGACATCAGCTCCGCCGGTGGAACCGACAGCCGGTGGCTGCCGAGCGGGTCGCTGCCGGCCATCAGCAGCGCGCCCCGGAAGACGTCGGGATAGCCGACGGCCAGCATCTGCGCGACCCGCGAGCCGCCCGAGAAGCCGGCGACGTAGATGCGCGAGGGATCGATCCGATGCTCCCGCGCCGCGACCGCGACCCCCTGCAACGCCAGCGGGACCCGGCGCGCCAGCACGTCCTGCGCATTCCCCGAATCGTGCGCCACCACCAGCACCAGCCCGGCTTCGTCGAGCGGCCCATGCCAGGCTGGCGGGATCCGGAAGCGGTCGGTAGGCGGCACGAACACGAGGAGGCCGAGCGGACGCTCTCCCACCGTGCGGGGGATCCGGATCTCATGCCGCGTCGGCTCGGCTTGCGGCACGGCCTGCAACGCCGCGCGCCCGGGCGTCGTCGCATCGGCCAACGCGCGGTGGACCAGCGGCGAGAGCATGCGCCGGGCGATGGCCGCGGGCGACGCGTCTGCCACCAGCGTCGGCGACCGCGCCGGAGGTGCGAGGCCAGCGACCGCAAGGGCGGCGGCGGACAGCAGCAGCGCCCCGGCGGCCAGCCGCATTCGCAGCCGTCGCCGGGGCAGCCGCCGGGGCCAACGCCGCTCACCTCTCGCACTCGACATGGCCCTGTCTCCCGAACTGCACGCACCGACGCACCGCCCCGAAACGCAAACGGCCACCTTGCGGTGGCCGTCCGGGTGCGACACCTGCGCCGGGATTACTCCGCGGCAGCGGCGGCGGCGGCCTTGGCGTTCGCCTTGGCCTTGGCCTGGCCGGCAAGGTCTTCCTTGATGCGCGCCTTCTTGCCTTCCAGCTCGCGCAGGTAGTACAGCTTGCCGGCGCGCACGGCGCCATGGCGCTTGACGGTCACCGACTCGATGATCGCACTGTGGCTCTGGAACACGCGCTCGACGCCGAAGCCGTGCGAGATCTTGCGCACGGTGAAGGCGGAATTGAGGCCGGCGTTCTTCTTGGCGATGACCACGCCCTCGTAGGCCTGCACGCGCTCGCGGTTGCCTTCCTTGACCTTGACGTTCACCACGACGGTGTCGCCCGGGCCGAAGTCGGGAAGCTGGCGCTGGACCTGCGCGGATTCGAATTCCTGCAGCAGCGTGTTCAGGGAGGGCTTGCTCATGGGACGGCCTGCTTGTGTCGTGATGGTTCGGTAAGGGGATGCCGGCGCCGATGCATGCGCAGGGCCGACGGAGACGCGAAGCCGCGCATTATAGCGGGGTTTTCCCTTGCGTGGGAAGGACTTGCCCGGCAGGCGCATCGTCCGCGCCCGCTTCCGCCTGGCGGGCCAGCCACTCGCGCTCGCCCCGGGTCAGCGCCGCGCCGGCAAACAGGTCCGGGCGGCGGGCCAGCGTGCGCGCCAGCGACTGCTGTCGGCGCCAGGCGGCGATGGCGGCGTGGTTTCCCGAAAGCAGCACCGGCGGAACCGGGCCCAGCGCATGCTCCACCGGCCGCGTGTAGTGCGGGCAGTCGAGCAGCCCGTCCTCGAAACTGTCCTGGGCGGCGGACTCGCCATCGTTCAGCACCCCCGGCTGCAGGCGCGCGATCGCGTCCACCACCACCGCGGCGGCGAGTTCGCCACCCGACAGGACGTAGTCGCCGATCGAGATCTCCTCGTCGACCTCCGCCGCCAGCAGGCGCTCGTCCACGCCCTCGTAGCGGCCACACAACAGCACCAGGCGTTCTTCCGCCGCCAGCGCGCGCACCCGGCGCTGGTCCAGCGGCCGGCCCTGCGGGCTCATGTAGATCGTGCGCGTGGGGCGCGGGTCGGCGGCGCGCGCGGCGGCGAGGGCCGCGCGCAGCGGCTCGATCATCATCACCATCCCCGGCCCGCCGCCGAACGGGCGGTCGTCGACGCGCCGGTAGGCGCCTTCGGCATGATCGCGCGGGTTCCAGCCGTGCACCGACAGCAGCCCGCCCTGCACCGCCCGGCCGACGACGCCGAAGGCGGACATCTGCGCGACGAACTCCGGGAACAGGCTCACCACGTCGATCCGGAGCGCGCCGCCGCGGACCGTGTCCGAACGCATCGCGCCGTCCGCGTCGTCGGCCATCAGAATTCGGGATCCCAATCGACCGTCACCAGGCCGGCGTCGAAATCCACCGACACCACGTAGTCCGGCACCAGGAACGGGATCATCCGTTCGCGGTCGCCACCACGGGTCACCAGCACGTCGTTGGCGCCGGTGGAGAACAGGTGCGAGACGGTGCCGAGGTCGACGCCGTCGACCGTCGCCACGCGCAGGCCCTCCAGGTCTACCCAGTAGTATTCGCCGGGCTTGGGCGGCGGCAGGCGCGCGCGGTCGACGTGGATCTCGGCGCCGCGCAGCGCGTCCGCGGCATCGCGGTCGTCGATGCCGGGGAAGGTGGCGACGACGCCCTTGACGGTCTCGCGACCACGCGCGCCCGTGACCACGGACTCCCGGCCCTGTGCGTCGCGCAGGGTCCAGGGCTGGTAGCGGAAGATGGCGGCAAGCGGCTCGGTGAACGACTCGAGCTTGAGTTCGCCACGCACGCCGAACGCGCCGTGGAGCCTGCCCAGCAGGATACGGCGCACGGGATCGTCCATCTCGGGAGCGGCCGCGCCGGGCGCGGCCCGGGGCTCAGGCCGCGGCGGCTGCCGGGGCGACCGCAGCCTTGCCCGCTTCCTTGTACAGGTTGCGGACCTTGTCGGTCATCTGCGCGCCCTGCTTGACCCAGTGGTCGACGCGGGCGGTGTCGAGGACGACGCGCTGCTCGCCACCGGTCGCGACCGGGTTGTAGTAGCCCACGCGCTCGATGTTGCGGCCGTCGCGCGCGCTGCGCTGGTCGCTGACGACGATGTGGTAGAAGGGGCGCTTCTTGGCGCCGCCACGTGCAAGGCGGATCTTGACCATCTTTTTCTGCTTCCTGTGTTGCCCGGTCGCCAGATCGGCGAGGTAAGCGCGGAATTGTAGGACATCCGGCGCGGCCGCGGTACTCCCCTGCCCTGTCGACGCAATTGCGCGGCTACAGCGGGTCCCAGGGCGTGCCGTCCAGCGCCGCCTGCAGTACCGGCCGCCGCGCGTCCGGACGCTCCCAGGCGACATCGTCGACCGAGGCGATCGCCCGGATTCCGCGCGCATTGACGGCAAAGGCCCCTTCCATCCCGGCAAGGTCACCCAGTCGCACCGGCCGCGTCTCCTGGCGGACGCCAGCCCGGGCCAGCCCCGCCTGCAGCAGTTGCTCGCAGGTGCCACGCAGCGCCGGGGCCCGTGGCCATACGAACAGGTCGCCCGCGTCGAACACGATGTTCCAGACCGAGCCTTCGGACACGGCGCCGTCGTCGTCGACGAACAGCGCGTCGTCGAAGCCGGCGACGCAGGCCATGCGCCGGTGCAGGAACAGGGGGAACGTGCCGACGTGCTTCACGTGCGGAAGCACGCGGCGGTAGCGGAACGATTTCACCCGCAGCGGACGTTCGTCGACCGCCGCCGCCGGCATGGTCGCAACCAGCACGCAGGGCGCGGCAGCCGGCGTCGTCAAAGACGGATCGTGGCCGGGCGCGTACACCGTGGCCCGCAGGGTGCACGCCTCACGACCATCCGCGTCCAGCGCCGCCCCCATCTCCCGGCGGATGCGCGCCGGCGGGAGGTCCACCCCGAACAGCTCGCGCGTCGATGCGCGCAGGCGATCCAGGTGCAGGGCCAGCCCCTGCACCGCGCCCCCCCGCACCTGCAGCGTGCTGAAGTGGCCGTAGTTGCAGCCTGCCAGCGCGCGCAGTTCCGCCGCGGTGGCGGCGCGTCCGTCGACCCAGGCCGCGTCCGCCGGCGTGCTCAGCGGAACGGCATCCCGCCGCGCCCGCCCATCATCCCGGACAGGCCGCGCATCATCCCTTTCATGCCGCCACGGCCCAGCTTGCCCATCATCTTTTCCATCTGCTGGTACTGCTTCATCAGCTTGTTGACGTCGGCGGGAGTGACGCCGGAGCCGCTGGCGATGCGCTTGCGGCGCGAACCGTTCAGCAACGCCGGGTTGCGCCGCTCCTTTTTCGTCATCGAGCCGATGATCGCGATCATCCGCGGCACTTCCTTGCCGGTGACCTGGTTCTTCACCGAATCCGGGATCTGGCCCATGCCCGGCAGCTTGTCCATCAGGCCGTGGATGCCGCCCATGCCCTGCATCTGTTCGAGCTGGTCGCGCATGTCGTTGAGGTCGAACTTCTTGCCCTTGGCCACCTTCTCGGCGAGCTTCTGCGCCTTGTCCTTGTCGACCTGGCTCTCGACCTGCTCGACCAGCGACAGCACGTCGCCCATGTCGAGGATGCGGCTCGCGACGCGGTCGGGGTGGAAGACGTCCAGGCCGTCGGTCTTTTCGCTGGTGCCGATGAACTTGATCGGGCGCCCGGTGATGTAGCGCACGCTGAGCGCGGCGCCGCCGCGGGCGTCGCCATCGGTCTTGGTGAGCACGACGCCGGTGAGCGGCAGCGCCTCGCTGAATGCCCTGGCGGTGTTGGCCGCGTCCTGGCCGGTCATGGCATCCACCACGAACAGCGTCTCGACCGGGTTCACCGCAGCGTGCAGCGCCTTGATCTCCGCCATCATCGCGTCGTCGATGGCGAGGCGGCCGGCGGTGTCGACGATCAGCACGTCGACGAAGGACTTGCGGGCATCGGCGATGGCCGCGCGCACGATCGCCTCGGGCGCCTGGGTCGCATCCGACGGGAAGAAGACCACGTCGACCTGCTGTGCGAGCGTGCGCAGCTGCTCGATCGCGGCCGGACGGTAGACGTCGGCCGACACCACCATCACCTTCTTCTTCCGCTTGTCCTTCAGGTGCCGGGCGAGCTTGCCGACGGTTGTGGTCTTGCCCGCACCCTGCAGGCCGGCCATCAGGATCACCGCCGGCGCCGGCACGTTGAGGTTGAGGTCGGAGGCCTGCGCGCCCATCACCGCCGTCAGCTCGTCGCGCACGACCTTGATCAGCGCCTGGCCCGGGGTCAGCGACTTCATCACCTCCTGGCCGACCGCACGCACCTTGATGCGCTCGATCAGCGCCTGCACCACCGGCAAGGCCACGTCGGCCTCGAGCAGCGCGATGCGCACCTCGCGCGTCGCCTCGCGGATGTTCTCCTCGGTCAGGCGGCCGCGCCCACGCAGGCGCTCGATGGTGCCGGAGAGGCGTTGGGTCAGCGACTCGAACATGGAACCAGACCTTGGGTAGCGCGGAACGGGGCGCCGATTATAGGCCGCCGGCCCGCCAGCCCCGGGGCGGCGGCGAGACGACCGGGCGCGCACGCCGGACGGCGGGCACCCGGACGCGCATGCACGTGCAGCCGTGTGCGACACTGCCCGGATGACAATCGTTCTCATCGCCTTCGTGCTCTACCTGCTGGCCGCAGGCCTGCTGGTGCGGGGCCTCGCTTCGGCGTCGACGCTTGGCGTCGGTTGGCTCGCCCCGGCGATCGCCGCCGTGGCACTGCACGCGCTCGCCCACGTGATGGCCTGGCGCGCCGGGGGCGGGCCGGACCTGCACTTCTTCGCGGCACTGTCGCTGGTCGCACTGGGCATGGCGGCGGTGACCGCCGCAGTGGCCGTGCGCGGGCGCATGGCGGCGCTGGGCGTCGTGGTGTTCCCGGTGGCGGCGATGGCGACACTGGCGTACGGCGCCTACGGCCGCCACCTTCCCGGGGGCCTGGACTGGCGCCTGCAGTTGCACGCCTGGTGCGCGCTGCTCGCCTACGCGACCTTGGCGGTGGCCGCGGTGCTCGCGGTCATGCTGTGGCTGCAGGAACGCGCCCTGCGCCGCCACGAGTTCCATCGCTGGCTGCGCGTGCTGCCGCCGCTGACCGAACTGGAGATGCTCCTCTTCCGCACCATCGGCGTCGGCTTCGTGCTGCTGAGCGCCACGCTCCTCACCGGCGTGTTGTTCGTCGAGGATTTCTTCGCCCAGCACCTGCTGCACAAGTCGGTGCTCAGCGTGCTGTCGTGGCTGGCCTTCGGCGCGCTGCTGGTGGGGCGCTGGCGCCAGGGCTGGCGCGGCGCCACCGCGGTGCGCTGGACACTGGCCGCCATGGCCTTGCTGGTGCTCGCGTTCTTCGGCAGCAAGTTCGTGCTGGAACTGGTGCTGCAGCGCGGCTGACGCCTCAGCCGGCGGCATCCAGGGCGTCGGCCAGCCGGTCCACCGCGACCACCTCGAGCCCCTTGTACCGCGCCCCCTTGGGCGCGTTGGCGCGCGCGACGATCGCGCGCCGGAACCCGTGGGTCGCCGCCTCGCGCAGGCGCTCCTCGCCGTTGGGCACCGGCCGGATCTCGCCCGACAACCCGACCTCGCCGAAGGCGATCGTCTTCTCGCCCAGCGGCTGGTCGCGCAGCGACGACAGGATCGCCAGCAGCACCGGCAGGTCGGCCGCGGTCTCCTGGACGCGGATGCCGCCGACCACGTTGACGAACACGTCCTGGTCGCCGGTGACGATGCCGCCATGGCGATGGAGCACCGCCAGCAGCATCGCCAGGCGGTTCTGCTCGAGGCCCACCGCGACGCGGCGCGGGTTCGACAGCGGCGACGAATCCACCAGCGCCTGCACCTCGACCAGAAGCGGCCGCGTGCCCTCGCGGGTGACCATGACGCAGCTGCCCGGCTGCGGCGTGGTGCCGCCGGAGAGGAAGATCGCCGACGGGTTCGGCACTTCCTTCAGGCCCTTGTCGCCCATCGCGAACACGCCGAGCTCGTTGACGGCGCCGAAGCGGTTCTTGAACGCGCGCAGCACCCTGAAGCGGCTGCCGCTGTCGCCCTCGAAGTACAGCACCGCGTCGACCATGTGCTCGAGCACGCGCGGGCCGGCGATCCCGCCTTCCTTGGTCACGTGGCCGACCAGGAACACCGCGGTGCCGGTCTCCTTGGCGTAGCGCACCAGGCGCGCGGCCGATTCGCGCACCTGCGACACCGATCCCGGCGCGGACGTCGACGATTCCGTCCAGAGCGTCTGCACCGAGTCGGCAATGATCAGCTTCGGCGCGAGCGCCGCGGCCTGCTCGAGGATGCGCTCGACGCCGGTCTCGGCCAGGGCGTGCAGGCCATCCAGCGGCAAGCCCAGGCGCGAGGCTCGGCCGGCGACCTGCGCCAGCGATTCCTCGCCGGTGACGTAGAGGCCCGGCAGCGTGTGCGCCATCTGCGCGAACGCCTGCAGCAGCAGCGTGGACTTGCCGATGCCCGGGTCGCCGCCGACCAGCACCACCGCGCCCTCGACCAGGCCGCCGCCCAGCACGCGGTCGAACTCGCCGATACCCGTGGACACGCGTGAGTCCTCGCGATGGGTGACGTCCTTGAGCGCGGTGATCCGGGGCGGCTCGACCTTGCCCGCCCAGCCGCTGCGGCGTGCCGCAGGCGACTGCACCGACGACGCCGGCTCGAGGACGATTTCCGACACCGAGTCCCACGCCCCGCAGGCGCCGCACTGGCCCTGCCACTTGCTGGACTCGGCGCCGCACTCGTTGCAGACGAAGGCCGTGCGGGCCTTGGCGCTGGTCTTGGCCATGGAGCCTCGGGATCCGGAAGGGCGGCCACTGTAGCCGCACCGGATCGCAGCCGGCGAGACCGGGTCAGCCCGCGGCGCGGTTGGCGTCCTTGATCTCCGTCGCGTCGTCGCGGCGGCGCAGGAGCTTCTCGGCCTGGGTGTCGGCGGCCTTCCGGTGCTGCAGCGACTTCGCCAGCTCGACGCCGGCGGAGGTGAGCTCGAGGCGGCCTCCGTCCACTTCCACGGCGAGCGCGTCCTCGGACAGGCGCTTGCGGACGGCGCCGTCCGGATCCACCAGCTCGGCGCCCTGGTCAATGCGTCGCAGCACTTCCAGCAGCGCGAGATCCTCGAGCGCGATCGGGTCCATGGCAGCGTCAGGTCCGGGCAAGGGCGCGAAGCATGGCACTTCCGCGCGCCCGACGCGACGAACGCGCCGACGCACGTCGCAAGCAGGCGTGCAGCCGGTGCCGGCACGGCAGCGTCAGCGTGTCCACCATGCCTCCGGCAGCTCGACGCCATAGACGTCGCGGACGGCATCGCCGTCGCCCCAGTTGGCGGTCCAGTAGATCGTCCGGCCGTCGTAGGACATCGCCGCGGCGGCCTCGTTGCGGTAGCCGTCGTCGCCGGGATAGGCACTGTGGGTATGGGCGACCCGCAGGACGCGGCCGTCCAGCCCGAGCAGGATCAGCTGGTTCTCGCCCCATTCCGCGGAGGCCGCGCTGTACGTGGAGACCAGCACGTGCCCGGTGGCCGCGTAGTCGCGGCTGAAGTGCATGCCGTTGTTCCAGCCGATGGCGCCATGGTGGAGCAGCTGGCGCACGCGGCCCGTCCGCAGGTCCACCGCCTCGATCCAGTCGTTGCGGTTGTTCTGCGACACGAACCACTCCCCGCCTTCGCCGTCGAGGATCCAGCCTGAGTGCGTCTCGTCCACCGCGAGGTCGCGAAGCTTGGCGCTGAAGTCGCGCGCCCACGCCTGCGGCCGGCCGTCGTCCGCACCCCAGTGGACGACGCAGGCGCCTCCACCGGGCGACGCCTCGATCGTGTTCGGCCAGCCCATCGACGCGCGCCCGAGCTTCGCCGCATCGGCCGTGGCCACGGTGTCGGCGACGCGGTCGTAGGACACCAGCAGTTCGACCGGGTAGCTGCCCTCCTGCACCTCGCGCCGGACCATCCAGCACCAGTAGCGGCTGTCCTTGGAACTGTCGCCTTCGACGTCGGTGTACAGCTGGGTGCCGGTGGGCCAGAGTTCGGTGAAATCGCGCACCAGCTGGTCGCGGCCGCTGCGCGCGTCCATCTGCCGGAACTGCATCCCGTCGACGTAGTAGAAGCGCGACGGCGCGTCCATCCCGTAGTGCCAGCGGATCTCGTTGACCTCGCCGATCGTCGGCAGCTCGCGCACCAGGGCGCCGGTGGCACGGTCGACGATCCGGGCGCTGGTGCTGTCCTCGCCGTGGACCACGAGCAGGCGGTTGTCGATGCTGGCCGGGGTATAGCGCGAATACACGACCAGCCCGCCGGCGGCGATGCGGCGTATCTGCGCGCCCGTCTGCGGCTGCAGGCGCGCCTCGCCCACTCGGGGCGGACTGCCGCCGAGCGCCGGGAGCAGGTCTTGGCTGCGGTCGAAGCGGAACCCCTCGACGGCCGGCCGGGGGGACGGATCCGGTGCCGGTTCGGTTGCGGGCGTTTCCGACGCGGCCGCCACCGCGACCCGCGCCGGTTCCTGGGAGCTGGACGGCGCGCAGCCGGCCGCGCCCGATGCAGCCGCGACCACCAGTGCAGCCCATGTTGCCGCCCGTCTTGCCGTCATTCCGATCCCCTGCCGTGTGCGCCCGCGTCGACGCGAGGCGCTCGGGCATGCATCCGGGACAACGGCAAGCCACGACGCGTCCGGCCATCGGGACCACGGCGCCTGCAGGCGAGTCGTGAAGGGAAACGGGGGCGCGGCACCGGGGTGCCAGGATGGTGCCGGAGATAGGAATCGAACCTACGACCTACGCATTACGAATGCGCCGCTCTACCAACTGAGCTACTCCGGCGTGACGCGCGCCGTCCGTGGGACGGGGCCCCGTCGAAGGCACTGCACGGGGCCGTGGATTCTAGGTTTCGCCGCCGCCGTGGTCAATCGACCAGTTGCAGGCGCAGTTCCTTGGGCAGCGCGAACACCATGTTCTCGGGCTCGCCGTGCAGCTCGCGCACGCTGCCGGCGCCGAGCAGGCGCAGGCGGTCGAGCACGCCCTGCACCAGCACGTCCGGGGCGGAGGCACCCGCGGTGACGCCGATGCGCCGGCGGCCCGCCACCCAGGCGGGGTCGATCTCGTCGGCGCCATCGATGAGGTGGGCGTCCACGCCCTGGCGCTCGGCCAGCTCGCGCAGGCGGTTGGAGTTGGAGCTGTTGGGCGAGCCGACCACCAGCACCAGGTCGCATTCGGCGGACAGTTCGCGCACGGCATCCTGCCGGTTCTGGGTGGCGTAGCAGATGTCGTCGTTGCGCGGGCCCTGGATCGCCGGGAATTTGTCGCGCAGCGCCTGGATCACGCCGCGGGTGTCGTCCACCGACAGGGTGGTCTGGGTGGTGTAGGCGAGGTTGCCGGGCTGGCGCACGACCAGGGCGGCCACGTCCGCGATGTCCTCGACCAGGTAGATCTGCCCGGTGCCGCACTCGCGGTCCCACTGGCCCATGGTGCCTTCGACTTCCGGGTGGCCGGCGTGGCCGATCAGCACCACGTCGCGGCCGGCACGGCAGTGCCGGGCGACTTCGAGGTGCACCTTGGTCACCAGCGGGCAGGTGGCGTCGAAGACCTTGAGGCCGCGGCGGGCGGCCTCGCCGCGCACGCCCTGGGATACGCCGTGGGCGCTGAAGATCACGGTGGCGTCGTCCGGCACCTCGTCGAGCTCCTCGACGAACACCGCGCCGCGCGCCTTCAGGTCCTCGACCACGAAGCGGTTGTGCACCACCTCGTGGCGGACGTAGATCGGCGCGCCGAGGGTCTCGATCGCGCGCTTCACGATCTCGATCGCGCGGTCGACGCCGGCGCAGAACCCGCGGGGATTGGCGAGGACGACTTCCATGGGGCAATTCTACTCCCGGGGGGCCGAATGCCCGCTGGACGCAGCGTCCTGCCCGCCACCCTTGCCGGCGAACAGGCCGAACACCGCCATCCCGATGGCGCCGCCCACGATCGCGGCATCGGCGATGTTGAAGGCCGGCCAGTAGTGGTCGCGCCAGTGCCACTGGATGAAGTCGATGACGTGCCCGTGCAGCAGGCGGTCGACGACGTTGCCGATGGCACCGCCCACCACCAGCGCGAACGGCAGCGCCGTGCGCCAGTCCGCACGCGGCGTGCGCGACAGCCAGAACACCAGCAGCCCGCTGATCGCGAACGCGAGCGCGGTGAAGAACCAGGTCTGCCAGCCGCCCGCATCCGCCAGGAAACTGAACGCGGCGCCGGTGTTGTAGGTGCGGTACCAGTTCCAGAACCCTTCGATGACCGGGATCGCCCGGTACTCCGGCAGGCTGGCCAGCACCCACTGCTTGCTCAGCTGGTCGAGGACGAGGACGACCAGCGACAGGCCGAGCCAGGGCAGCGCGTTCGGCTTCACGGCCGCCATCAGAAGTACACCCGGCGCTCGCCGGGGCCTTCGATGTTGCTCTCGCAGCGCGCGCACAGCTGCGGGTGGGCGACGGCGAGGCCCACGTCGCCGCGGTGCTGCCAGCAGCGCACGCACTTGGCGCGGGTGGTGGGCACCGCCTCCACGACGATGGCGCCCGCGCCCGCGTCCTCGACCACGGTGACGTCGCCGCTGATCAGCAGGAAGCGGAGCTCGTCGGCCAGCGGCGCCAGCCAGGCGTGGTCGGCCGCATTGCAGCGGAGCGTGATCTCGGCCTCGAGCGCAGCGCCGATCGTGCCGGCCGCGCGCATCGGCTCCAGCACCTTGGCCACCTGCTCGCGAAGCTCGAGCAGGCGCTCGAAGTCGCGCGCGCCCGGCCGCGCATCCTCCGGCATCGGCGCCAGGCCCTCGTACCAGGTCGCGAACTGCACGTTCGCCGGACGCGGTTGGCCATCGGCCGGCGCCGGCAGGTAGCCCCACAGCTCGTCGGCGGTGAAGCTCAACACCGGCGCGATCCAGCGCACGAAGGCCTCCACCACGTGGTACATCGCGCTCTGTGCCGAGCGCCGCCCGTGCGAGGCCGCACCCATGGTGTACAGCCGGTCCTTGGTGACGTCCAGGTACAGCGAGCCGAGGTCGACGCTGCAGAAGTTGAGCAGCGCCTGCACGATGGCCGCGAAGTCGTAGCGTGCGTAGGCATCGACCACGCGCTGCTGCACCTCCCAGGTGCGGTGCACGATCCAGCGGTCGAGCGCGACCATGTCCGCGGCCACCACCAGCTGCGTCGCCGGGTCGAAGCCGTGCAGGTTGCCGAGCAGGAAGCGCGCGGTGTTGCGCAGACGGCGGTAGGCGTCGGCGTTGCGCTTCAGGATCTCCTGCGACAGCGACATCTCGTTGCTGTAGTCGGCCGAGGCGATCCACAGGCGCAGGATGTCGGCACCCAGCGTGCGCATGATCTCCTGCGGCTCGATGCCGTTGCCGAGCGACTTCGACATCTTGCGACCGTGCTCGTCGACCGTGAAGCCGTGGGTCAGGCACTGCCGGTAGGGCGCCTCGCCGTCGATGGCGACGCCCGTGAGCAGCGACGACTGGAACCAGCCGCGGTGCTGGTCGGAGCCTTCCAGGTACAGGTCGGCCGGCTTGCCCAGGCCGCGCCGCAGCAGCACGCCCTCGTGGGTGACGCCGGAGTCGAACCAGACATCGAGGATGTCGGTGATGCGGTCGTAGTCGCCGGCCTCCTCGCCGAGCAGGCTTGCCGGATCGAGCGCATACCACGCATCCACGCCCTCGCGCTCGACGATGTCCGCCACCGCGTGCAGCAGCTCGACGCTGCGCGGGTGCGGCGCGCCGGTCTCGCGGTGCACGAACAGCGCGATGGGCACGCCCCAGGCGCGCTGGCGCGAGATCGTCCAGTCCGGCCGGCCTTCGATCATGCCGGCGATGCGCGCCTCGCCCCAGCCGGGGTACCAGTCGACGCCCTTGATCGCCTCCAGCGCGCGGGTGCGCAGGCCGGCCTGGTCCATCGAGATGAACCACTGCGGCGTGGCGCGGAAGACGACGGGCGTGCGGTGGCGCCAGCAGTGGGGGTAGCTGTGCCCGAACTCGGCGAAGGCGAGCAGCGCACCGGCACCGCGCAGCGCCTCGACGATGACCTCGTTGGCTTTCCAGATGTGGACGCCGGCGATCACCGCCTCGCCCAGCGGCGGGGTGGACGGCAGGTAGACGCCGCGGCCGTCGACCGGGTTGAGCTGGGCGGCGGTGTACTTCGCCACCAGGCCGTACTGCTGGCCGACGACGAAGTCCTCCTGGCCATGGCCGGGGGCGGTGTGCACGGCGCCGGTGCCCTCCTCATCCGACACGTGCGCGCCCAGGATCAGCGGGATGTCGCGCTCGCCGTAGAACGGATGCGCGAGCACGACGTTGTCGAGCGCCGCGCCGGCGGCATGCCCGTGGACCTCTACCGTGTCGGCGCCGTAACGCGCCAGCGCCCTGCCGGCCAGTGCCTCGGCCACCACCAGCCAGCGGCGCTGGCCCGCGTGCGCGGGCCCTTCCACCAGCACGTAGCCGATGTCCGCGCCGATGCTGACCGCGAGCGACGCCGGCAGCGTCCACGGCGTGGTGGTCCAGATCGGGACCGCAATCTCGACCCCCTCGGGGACGTCGACCCCGAAGATGCGGCCGAGCGCCTGCGGGTCGCGCGCGGCGTAGGCCACGTCGACCGCCGGCGAGGTCTTGTCCTGGTATTCGATCTCGGCCTCGGCCAGCGCCGAGCCGCAGTCGAAGCACCAGTACACCGGCTTGACGCCCCGCAGCAGGTGGCCGTTGGCGACCACCTTGGCGAGCGCGCGGATCTCGTCGGCCTCGTAGCGGAAATCGAGGGTCAGGTACGGGTTCTCCCAGTCGCCGAGCACGCCCAGGCGCTTGAAGTCGCGCCGCTGCACGTCGACCTGGCTGTTGGCGTATTCACGGCATTTCTCGCGGAACGCGACCGGGTCCAGCTTGGTGCCGACCTTGCCGAACTTCTTCTCGATCGCGATTTCGATCGGCAGCCCGTGGCAGTCCCAGCCGGGCACGTACGGCGCATCGAAGCCGGCGAGCGACTTCGACTTGACGATGATGTCCTTCAGGATCTTGTTGACCGCGTGCCCGAGGTGGATGGTGCCGTTGGCGTACGGCGGGCCGTCGTGCAGCACGAACTGCGGCCGGCCCGCGGCATGGGCGCGGATCTGCGCGTAGAGGCCTTCCGATTCCCAGCGGGCGAGCGTCTCGGGCTCGCGCTTCGGCAGGTCGCCGCGCATCGGAAACGCGGTCTCGGGAAGGTTGATCGTGCCCTTGTAGCGCTGGCTGTCGTCGTCGGTCACGCGGTGGCTCGCTGTTGTGCCTGCTCGAGGCAGGTGCGCGCCATCACGGCGTCGCGGTCCATCTGCGCGACGAGCGTCGGCAGGTCGGGAAAGGTCTCCTCGTCGCGCAGTCGCGCGACGAACTCGACCTCGATCCGGCGCCCGTACAGGTCGCCATCGAAGTCGAACAGGTGGGCCTCGAGCAGCGGCTCGATGCCGCCCACGGTCGGCCGGGTACCGAAGCTTGCCACCGCGGGCCACGGCGCGTCGCCGACACCGTGGACGCGGGTGGCATAGATGCCGCGCAGTGCCGGCACCTTGCCGCCGAAACGCAGGTTCGCGGTCGGGTAGCCGAGCGTGCGCCCGAGTTGCCGGCCGCGCACCACCCGCCCGCCGATGGCATACGGCGCACCGAGCAGGCGGGCCGCGCCGGCGAAGTCGCCTGCGGCCAATGCGGCGCGGATCCGCGTGCTCGACACCCGTTCGCCATCCACCTCCACCGGCGCGATCTCGTCGGCGGCGAAACCGGCATCGGCACCCAGGCGCCGCAGCGTTTCGAGGTCGCCGGCGCGGCGGTGGCCGTAGCGGAACCCGGGCCCCACGTGCACCTCGCGTGCGCCCAGCCGGCGCACCAGGACCGCGTCGACGAACGCCTCCGGCGACATCGCCGCCATCGCCGCGTCGAAACGCAATAGCCCGACGGCGTCGGCGCCCAGCGCACAGAGGCCGCTGAACTTCGCCCGCGGCAGCGACAGGCGCGGCGGTGGTGCAGCGGGCGCGAAGAATTCACGCGGCAGGGGCTCGAAGCTCAGGGCCACCGCCGGCACGCCGAGCAGGCGCGCGCGGGCGACGGCATGGCGCACCAGCGCCCGGTGGCCCAGGTGCAGGCCGTCGAAGGCGCCGATGCAGACCACGCTCCCCCGCGGGCACACGGGCCCGCCATCGACGTCGCGGAACAGCCTGTTCATCAGAACCCGTGAGTATAGCGGCGGCGTGCCATTGGCACGGCCGTCACTGGCGGAGTTCGCGCGGGCGCAGGCCGGCCGCGAACAGCACGACCGCGTAGGCCGCCGCGCCCGCCGCGATTACCGCGAGCAGCCAGAGGACGCGGGGAAGAACACCCTCAATCACGGTCCAGTCGCCGATCCAGCCGCGCAGGCCAAGCACCACCACCGTCATCGCCGCGCAGGCGAGGACCAGCAGCAGGAGGAAGCGGCCCCAGCCCGGCTGCGGCGCGTGCAGCCCGCCGCGGCGCAACGCACGCCACAGCAGCCAGGCGTTGACGATGCCGGCGAGCCCCGTGGCGAGCGCGATGCCGCCGTGCGCGCCCGGCGTGCCGTTCAGCCACAGCGGCGTGGTGAAGGCGACGGTGAGCAGGATATTGGCGACTACGGTCAGGATCGCCGCGCGCATCGGCGTCTTCGTGTCCTGCCGGGCATAGAACGCCGGCGCCAGCACCTTGCTCAGCATGAACGCGGGAATGCCGATGCTCATCGCGGTCAGGCTGATCGCGGCCATGCGGGTGTCGAGCGCGGTGAACCTGCCGTAGTTGTAGACGGTGGCGGTGATGGGCTCTGCCAGCAGCAACAGGCCGAGCCCCGCGGGGACGCCTGCGAGCAGCGCCATGCGCAGGCCCCAGTCCAGCGAGCGGCTGTACCCGGTCGCGTCGGCGGCGGCGTGCCGGCGCGACAGGTGCGGCAGGATCACGGTGCCCAGCGCCACCCCGAACAGCCCCAGCGGGAACTCGATCAGGCGGTCTGAGTAGTACAGCCAGTCCTGGCTGCCATCCACCAGCAGCGAGGCGAACGCCGTGCCGACCAGCAGGTTCACCTGCGCCACCGACGACGAGAACAGCGTCGGCAGCATCAGCCGGGCGACTTTGCGCACCTCCGGGTGGCGGAAGCCGGGGCGCAGGCGCGGTCGCAGGCCCAGCCGCCCCAGCGCCGGCCACAAAAGCACCAGCTGCAGGAACCCCGCGATCAGCACGCCCCACGCCAGCCCCACCGGTGGCACCTCGAAGCGCGGCGCGAGCCAGAACATCGCCGCGATCATCGTGAGGTTGTGCAGCACCGGGGTGAACGCCGGCAGCGCGAAGCGGCCGGTGCTGTTGAGGATGGACGCGGCCAGCGACATCATCGAGATGAAGGCGAGGTACGGGAACGTGATGCGCAGCATCAGCGTGGTCTGCGCGAACTTGTCCGGCTCGTCGAGCGCGCCCGGGGTGAACAGCGTGGTGATCGCCGGCGCCAGCAGCACGCCCGCGGCGCAGACCACGAGCACCACCGCGCACAGCGCGCCGGCCATGTGGTCGATGAACGACTTCAGCGCCGCGCGGTCGCCACGCTCGCGGATCTCGTTGAGCACCGGCACGAACGCCATGGCCATCGAACCTTCCGCGAACACCCGGCGCAGGAAGTTCGGGATCCGGTACGCGACGATGAACGCGCTCATCGCGCCGCCGGTACCGAACAGGGTCGCCTGCAGCATGTCGCGGACGAAGCCGGCCACCCGCGACAGCAGGGTCATGGCGCTGAACACCGCGGTGGACCGCAGCAGCCCGCCGCGGGGGCTGGACGCGCCGGGTTCGGGCACCGGATCCGGGGCGCCGGCGGGCACGCCGGCCGGGGCTTCGGGCGGCGCGCTCACGGCCTGCGCCCTGCCACGTCTTCGTTCTTGACGCAAGCCATTGAAACCCCCATAATTTCCGGCTCGTTTGTACACGCCGGCCTTGCGCCGGTTCCAGCCAACCCAGATTCCAGGATCCCATCGTGGCCAACATCAAGTCCGCCAAGAAGCGCGCCAAGCAGGCCGTCGTGCGCAACCTGCGCAACAACAGCCAGCGTTCGCAGCTGCGCACCGCCGTCAAGAAAGTGCTGAAGGCGCTCGAAGCCAACGACGCCGCCGGCGCCCAGGAGGCGTTCAATGTCGCCCAGCCGATCCTCGACCGCTTCAGCGCGCGTGGCCTGATCCACCGCAACAAGGCCGCCCGCCACAAGAGCCGCCTGACCGCCCGCATCAAGGCGATCAAGACCGCCGCCTGATCGCGGGCCGCCCACGCGGCGGCCTGCCGTCCACCCGGCGTCCGCGTCGGGCGCCCGGCGTGCGACACACGAAAACCCGGCCATTGCCGGGTTTTTCGCGTGTGCGCCGCGGGGCTCAGCCCGCATCGGCCTCTTCGGCCGCGATGCGCGCCTGCTCGTCCAGGAACGCCTGTACCTTCAGCATCACCGCGCGCGTGCCTTCCTTCGCCAACCCCGAGACCACGAACCACGGCTGCGTCCAGTCCAGCGCGGCGACGATGCGTCCGGCGTGGGCGGCGGCATCCTCGGGCGGCAACAGGTCGGCCTTGTTGAGCAGCAGCCAGCGCGGCTTGTCCATCAGCCCGGCGTCGAACCGCGCCAGCTCGCGCTCGATCGCGCGCACCTGGTCGACCGCGTCGCTGCCGTCGAGCGGCTCGATCTCGACCAGGTGCAGCAGCAGGCGGGTGCGCTGGATGTGGCGCAGGAACAGCGCGCCCAGGCCTGCGCCGTCGGCCGCGCCCTCGATGAGCCCGGGAATGTCCGCGATAACGAAGCTGCGCGCCGGCTCCACGCTGACGACGCCGAGGTTCGGGTACAGCGTGGTGAACGGATAGTCCGCGACCTTCGGCGTCGCCGCCGAAACCGCACGGATCAGCGTCGATTTGCCCGCATTGGGGAAGCCGAGCAGGCCGACATCGGCCAGTAGCTTGAGCTCCAGCTTCAGCACGCGCTGCTCGCCCTCCTCGCCCGGCGTGGCCTTGCGCGGCGTGCGCGTGATCGAGCTCTTGAAGTGCATGTTGCCGAGGCCACCCTGGCCGCCCTTGGCGACCAGCAGGCGGTCGCCATCCATCGTCAGGTCGCCGATGACCTCGTCGGTATCGACGTTGACCACCTGCGTGCCCACGGGAACCCGGATGACGGTGTCCTCGCCGCCCTTGCCATAGCGTTGCTGGCCCATGCCGTCCTCGCCGCGCTGGGCGCGGAACAGCTTCTGGTGGCGGAAGTCGACCAGCGTGTTGAGGTTCGCGGTCGCCTCGAGCCAGACGCTGCCGCCGGCACCGCCGTCGCCACCATCGGGCCCGCCGAGCGGGATGAACTTCTCGCGCCGGAAGCCGACGCAGCCATTGCCGCCATTGCCGGCGATGACGTGGATTTCGGCTTCGTCGACCAGTTTCATCGCGATCCTGCTGTGAGAGTTGGACCGCCACGCCGTGCGCGGGGTCCGGAAACGAAAAGCCCCGCCGCAGCGGGGCTTTCGCTGCCGCGGCCTGGATCAGGCCTCGGCGACGACGCTGACGGTGCGGCGCTTCTTGGGGCCCTTGGTCGCGAACTCGACCTTGCCGTCGATGAGCGCGAACAGGGTGTGGTCGCGGCCGAGGCCGACGCCCATGCCCGGGTGGAACTGGGTGCCGCGCTGGCGGACGATGATGTTGCCGGCATCGATCGCTTGGCCGCCGTAGATCTTCACGCCGAGGTACTTCGGGTTGGAGTCGCGGCCGTTGCGCGAGGAACCGACGCCCTTCTTGTGTGCCATGGCTGCTTCTCCTTACTTGTTGTCGCCACCGGCGATGCCGGTGATCTCGATTTCGGTGTAGTGCTGCCGGTGGCCCATCTGCTTGCGATGGTGCTTGCGGCGGCGGAACTTGACGATGCGCACCTTGTCGGCGCGGCCGTGGGCCTTGACCGTCGCGGTGACCGTGGCGCCCTTCAGCGCGTCGCCGAGGGTGACGCCTTCGCCATCGCCCAGCATCAGGATCTGGTCGAACTTCACCTCGCTGCCGGCGTCGGTATCGAGCTTCTCGACGCGGATCGTCTCACCTTGCATCACGCGGTACTGCTTACCGCCCGTGACCAGGACTGCATACATGACCAGTCTTCCTCTGTAGTTATTGTGGTCGCTGCCCGCCATCGAGGGCGGACAAGAGCGGAATTCTAGGTGGCTCAACCGGTTACGGTCAAGTGCGGGAGGCACGCGCGAGGGCATCGCGCCGGCGGACCGCCAAGCCACGTCCATCCGCGCCCGGCCTGCGCCGCCGGACCGCCGGGCATGCAATGGATGTGCCGCGTCGATTCTTAATGCGCGCTCCCGCGGCCCCGCGCGCGCGATTCGTGTGGGATACCCCCCCGTATGTCGCAATCCCGTGCGTCGGAAAACCGCATGGACCGTCCTTTTGCAGGATTCGTGCTTGCATCGCCACCCGGGGATGGATTAGCGTCCGGTGGCGGGCGAACAGGGCGCCCGATGCAGGACCAGCACCTACACGCCGCCGCCTCATCGCGTGCGGCGTCCGACGGCAACCATCTGCAGGATCCCGAATACATGCCCAGCGGCACCGGCGTCATCCCGACCGGCACAGTTGCCCCCCGTACCGCCATGCACTCCGGCGCGGCCTTGCCGCCCGGTCGCCGCGCTTCCCGCTCCAGACACAACGCACCTCGCCGCGCCGCCCGCCCCGGGCCGCGCGCGACAGCCTGACCACGCACGACAGATTTCCGCCCGGGTGGCGACGCCCGTGCCGGGGAAAGCACCGACGCCGTTGCAGCGCTCGGATCGATGACAGGAGAGAGGACCATCATGACAAGCAACAACAACAGGACCAGGACGACCGCGCTGGCGGTAGCCATCGCCACCGCGCTCGTCGCGGCGCCGATCGCGTATTCCGCCGGCAAGAAGCCGACCACGCTCGCCAAGGCGCGCGATGCCGTCGACATCAGCAAGGCTCCCGCACAGGAAAACTTCGACAGCTTCATCGTCAGCTTCAAGAAGGGCATCAAGCCGAACGCGCGCGCCCTGCGCCAGTCGCTGGACGCGGCCGGCCGCAACCTCGGCGTCAAGATCGCCGCCAAGCGCGTCATGGGCACCGGCGCGCAGGTCATCTCGATCGACCGTGCGCTGGACAGCGCCGAGCACAAGCGCCTGGTCGTGGAGCTGAGCAAGAACCCGGCGGTGCGCGCGGTGGAGCCGAACGGCCGGATGTACCGGATGTTCACGCCCAACGACCCGATGTACGCGCAGCAGTGGCACTACCAAGACGCGCCGATGGGCATCAACGTCGAGGATGCGTGGGACGACTACGACGGCACCGGCATCAACATCGCGGTCGTCGACACCGGCATGCGCACCCATGAGGACCTGCCGGTCTTCGTCCCCGGCTACGACATGATCAGCGACCCCACCATCGCCAACGATGGCGATGGCCGTGACAGCGACTCCACCGATCCGGGCGACTTCGACGACAAGTACGCCAGCAGCTGGCACGGCACCCACGTTGCCGGCACCATCGCCGCGGTCACCGACAACGCCATCGGCGTCGCTGGCGTGGCGCATGGCGCGAGCGTGCAGCACGTCCGCGTGCTCGGCGTCGGCGGCGGCACCTACGAGGACGTCGCGGACGGCCTGATCTGGGCCGCCGGTGGCGAAGTGTCCGGTGCTCCGCTCAACCCCAATCCGGCCGACGTCATCAACGTCAGCCTCGGCGGCGGTGGCGCATGTCTGGAGCTGATGCAGGACGCCATCGACATCGTCAATGACCTGGGCGCGATCGTCGTGGTCGCGGCCGGCAATGCCGGCGGCGACGTCGCCAATTACCAGCCCGCCAGCTGCGACGGCGTGATCACGGTCGCCGGTACCGGCCCGAACAACACCAAGTACGCCTCGACCAATTTCGGCGAGGAGATCGAGGTGGCGGCGCCTGCGGGCAGCGGCGTCAATCCGGCCGAGAACCAGGTGCTGTCGACGGTCAACCTGGGTGAGACGGTCCCGGCGGGCGACGGCTACGCCTGGTACGCCGGCACTTCCATGGCCACGCCGCACGTCGTGGGCACCGTCGCCCTCATGCTCGAGGCCGCCGGCGGCCCGGGTTCGCTGTCGCTCGACGAAGCGACCGAGATCCTGGTCAACACCGGCTATGCCACGAACAACTTCGTGACCGGCTGCAACACCACCTCCATGTGGTGCGCCAGCCTGATCGACGCGACCTATGCCACGGCCGTTGCCGCCGAGGAGGAGCCGCTTCCGCCGACGCCGCCGGGCCCGCCGCCGCCGCCGCCGCCGACCGAGATCGAGGAAGGCGTGACGGTCGAGCTGCCCGACATGGCACCCGGGACCGACCTGTTCTTCGTGCTCGACGTGCCGGAGGGTGCGACCAACCTCAACTTCGCCCTGGTGCCGGCAACCGGTGCCACCGGCGACAGCGACCTGTACGTCCGCTTCGGCGAGCCGCCGACCGACGGCGACTACGACTGCCGTCCGTTCACCGGCGGCGTGGTGGCGGAGAACTGCCCGTACCCGACCCCGGAAGCCGGTGAGTACCACGTCCGCGTCGACGCATGGAGTGCTTCGGCCGGCTGGACGCTGACCGCCACGTACGACATCGACGTGCCCACCGAGGGTCCGGCCAACCTCGAGGCACGGCACGTGTTCCCGCTGAAGGGCAGCCGCATCCGCGTCCTGCTGGGCTGGGATGAAGCCGACAACGGCCAGGTGGAGATCCGCCACGAGGGCGAAGTGGTGGCCACCGTCGATGACAACGGCTACTACACCCACACCTTCACGGCCGATGGCCCGGGTGCGGGCTCGACCACGTACGAGGTGTGCTACGCCGGCACCGAGGACTGCAGCGAGATCACGGTCAACTACGTCGCCCGTCGCTGACGGAACCGCGTAGCCGCAACACAGGAGGGGCCCGGTTCGCCGGGCCCTTTCCTTTTGGGCCGCGGGAGAGGTGGAGATCGGGGGATTTGCCCCCAAATCGGTGGCTCGCTAGGCTGGTCGACCGCCTGGGCCCCCCCCCCTGCCCCACCCGGACCCCCCACCCGATGGCGATGGACTTCATCCGCATCCGCGGCGCGCGTACCCACAACCTCAAGAACTTCGACCTCGAGCTCCCGCGCGACAAGCTGATCGTGATCACCGGCCTGTCCGGCTCCGGCAAGTCGTCGCTGGCGTTCGACACCATCTATGCCGAGGGCCAGCGCCGCTACGTCGAGTCGCTGTCGGCGTACGCGCGGCAGTTCCTGAGCGTCATGGAGAAGCCCGACCTCGACCACATCGAGGGCCTGAGCCCGGCGATCTCGATCGAGCAGAAGTCGACCTCGCACAACCCGCGCTCGACCGTGGGCACCATCACCGAGATCTACGACTACCTGCGCCTGCTGTACGCGCGCGTGGGCCAGCCGCGCTGCCCGGAGCACCAGTACCCGCTGGAAGCGCAGACCGTGAGCCAGATGGTCGACCAGGTGCTGGCGCTGGGCAATGCCGACGAGACCCGCGAACAGCGCTGGATGCTGCTTGCGCCGGTCATCCGCGAGCGCAAGGGCGAACATGCGCAGGTCTTCGACCAGTTGCGCGCGCAGGGCTACGTGCGCGTGCGCGTGGACGGCGTGCTCTACGAGATCGACGAGGTCCCGCCGCTGGCCCTGCGCCAGAAGCACAGCATCGACGCCGTCATCGACCGCTTCAAGGTGCGTGACGACCTGCAGCAGCGCCTGGCGGAATCGTTCGAGACCGCGCTCAAGCTCGGCGACGGCATGGCATCGGTGCAATCCATCGACGATCCGGCGGCGAAGCCGATGCTGTTCTCGTCCAAGTACAGCTGCCCGGTCTGCGACTACTCGCTGCCCGAGCTCGAGCCGCGCCTGTTCTCGTTCAACTCGCCGGTGGGCGCCTGCCCGACCTGCGACGGACTCGGCGTCAGCCAGTTCTTCGATCCCGCACGCGTGGTGGTACACCCCGAGCTGTCGCTCGCGGCGGGCGCCGTGCGCGGCTGGGACCGCCGCAACGGCTACTACTTCCAGCTGATCGCATCTCTCGCGAAGCACTACGGCTTCCGCGTCGACACGCCCTGGAATGAACTCGAGCCGGGCGCGCGCGAGGCGGTGCTGCACGGCAGCGGCAAGGACGTCGTCACCTTCAGCTACCTCACCGATGCCGGCGGCCGCACCCAGCGCAAGCACCGCTTCGAGGGCATCATCCCCAACCTCGAACGCCGCTACCGCGAAACCGAGTCCTCCGCGGTCCGCGAGGAGCTGTCCAAGTACATCAGCGACCGACCCTGCCCGGAGTGCCTGGGCGCGCGCCTCAACCGGTCCGCACGCAACGTGTTCGTGGCGGACCGGCCGATGGCGGCGCTGGTGACCCTGCCCATCGACGAGGCACTGCGCTTCTTCGGCGGCATGGAGCTCCCGGGCTGGCGCGGCGAGGTCGCGTCCAAGATCGTCAAGGAGATCTGCGAGCGCCTGAGCTTCCTGGTCGACGTCGGCCTCGACTATCTGAGCCTAGAGCGCAAGGCGGATACGCTGTCCGGAGGCGAGGCGCAGCGCATCCGCCTGGCCTCGCAGATCGGCGCCGGGCTCGTGGGCGTCATGTACGTCCTGGACGAGCCTTCGATCGGCCTGCACCAGCGCGACAACGAGCGCCTGCTGGCCACGCTCACCCGCCTGCGCGACATCGGCAACACGGTGATCGTGGTCGAGCACGACGAGGACGCCATCCGGCTGGCCGACCACATCGTCGACATCGGCCCGGGAGCCGGCGTGCATGGCGGCGAGGTGGTGGCGCAGGGGTCCTACCAGGACATCCTCGATGCGCCACGCTCGCTCACCGGCCAGTACCTGAGCGGCAGGCGCCGCATCGAGATCCCGGCGAAGCGTCGCGCGCCGAACCCGAAGATGCTGGTGACGCTGAAGGGCGCGACGGGCAACAACCTGAAGGATGTCGACCTGACCATCCCGACCGGGCTGTTCACCGCGATCACCGGCGTCTCGGGCTCAGGCAAGTCGACACTGATCAACGACACCCTCTACGCCCTCGCCGCCAACGAGATCAACGGCGCTTCGCACCGCCCCGCCCCCTATCGCGAGGTCAAGGGGCTCGACCTGTTCGACAAGATCGTCGACATCGACCAGTCGCCGATCGGCCGCACCCCGCGCTCCAACCCGGCGACGTACACCGGGCTGTTCACGCCGTTGCGCGAGATCTTCGCGCAGGTGCCCGAGGCGCGCGCGCGCGGCTATTCGCCGGGCCGCTTCAGCTTCAACGTCCGCGGCGGGCGCTGCGAGGCCTGCCAGGGCGACGGCCTGATCAAGGTCGAGATGCACTTCCTGCCCGACGTCTACGTGCCCTGCGACGTCTGCCACGGCAAGCGCTACAACCGGGAGACGCTCGAGATCCTCTACAAGGGCCACAGCATCCACGACGTGCTCGAACTCACGGTCGAGGACGCGCTGGCGCTGTTCGAGCCGGTGCCGTCGATCGCGCGCAAGCTGGAGACGCTGTCGGACGTCGGCCTCGCCTATATCAAGCTCGGCCAGGCCGCGACCACCCTGTCGGGTGGCGAGGCGCAGCGCGTGAAGCTGTCGAAGGAACTGTCGCGTCGCGACACCGGGCGCACGCTCTACATCCTCGACGAGCCGACCACCGGCCTGCACTTCCACGATATCGAGCACCTGCTCGCGGTGCTGCACAAGCTGCGCGACGAGGGCAACACCGTGGTCGTGATCGAGCACAACCTGGACGTGATCAAGACCGCCGACTGGATCGTCGACCTGGGCCCGGACGGCGGCCACCGCGGCGGCGAGATCATCGCCGAGGGCACGCCCGAGGCCGTGGCGGCGATGCCGCACTCGCACACCGGGCGCTTCCTGGCGAAGACGCTGGGCATCGGGCAGAAGCCCAGGAAGAAGAGGAGCGCGGCATGAGCACGATCCCCGACGGCCCGGTGCTCCTGCGCATGCCGGTCGAGCTGCGCTGGCGCGACCTCGACGCGTTCAACCACGTCAACAACTCCACCTTCATGACCTACCTGGAAGAGGCGCGCATCCGCTGGTTCGACTCCCTCGGCGAGGCCTGGGTGACCGACACCACGGTGCCGCTGCTGGCGGCGGTGCAGATGAACTACCGCCGGCCCATTCCCTACCCGTCTTCGATCGTGGTCGAGCTCGACGCGCAGCGGGTGGGGACCAGCAGCGTGACCATCGGCCACCGCATCGTGGGCGGCGACGGCGGCACCGTGCACGCCGACGGACACGTGGTCATGGTCTGGGTGGACCGCGCCAGCGGCCGCCCGACGCCGCTGCCGGACGCCGTGCGGCGCGCGGTGGGGCCCGCCGGGGACGGCGGCTGATCAATCCGCGCGCAGGGCGCGGCTTTCGCCGGCCACGCGCAGTCCGTGGCGGTTGATCAGCCGGTAGAGCGTCACCCGCGACACCCCGAGTTCGCGCGCCGTCGCCAGCAGCCGGCCTCCGTTGCGCAGCAGGGCGCGCTCGATGGCGGCCCGCTCGCTCTGGCACCGCGCCGCATCCAGGGTGAGCGGCGCGCCGTCGGCGAGGCCGTCCAGGTGCAGGTCGTGGGCGTCGATGTAGCGCCCTTCCGCCATCACCACCGCCTCGCGCACGCGGTTCACCAGCTCGCGCACGTTGCCCGGCCAGGCGTAGCGGTGCATCGCCTGCAGCGCGTCCGGCGAGAAACCACGGATGCGCCGGCTGGCGTCGCCGGCATGGCGGCGCAGTGCCTGCCGCGCGATCAGCGCGATGTCGCCGCCGCGCTCGCGCAGGGGCGGCACCTGCAGTTCGAGCACGCGCAGGCGATGGTAGAGGTCCTCGCGGAAGCGGCCGTCGGCCACGGCGAGCGCGAGGTCGACGTGGGTCGCGGAGATGATGCGCACGTCGATGGCGATGTCCTCGCGCCCGCCGAGGCGTTGCAGGCGCCCTTCCTCGAGGAAGCGCAGCAGGGACGCCTGCGAATCCATCGGCAGGTCGCCGATCTCGTCGAGCAGGAGCGTGCCGCCGTGGGCCGTCTCGATGCGGCCGGGCTTGCGCTGGACGGCGCCGGTGAACGCCCCGCGCTCGTAGCCGAACAGCTCCGACTGCAGCAGGCCCTGCGGGATCGCGCCGCAGTTGATCGCGACGAAGGGCCTGTCGTGCCGCCGCGAGCACCGGTGGATGGCGGCGGCGGCGAGTTCCTTGCCGGTCCCGGTCTCGCCGGCGATGTACACCGGCGCCTCGGACAGCGCGGCCTTGTGCAGGCGACGCAGCATCGCCTGCATGGCCGCGCTTTCGCCCACCATTCCCTCCATGCGCATCCGCGGGCTGCCTGCGGCGCGCACGGGCAGGAGGTCGGCCATGCCGCCTGCGTGCCCGAGCAGTGCCGCCAGCAGGCGATCGCGGCACGGCAGGACCACGTAGTCGTGGCAGTACTCGCGCACCAGCGCGCGCAGCCAGTCATCGCCCCGCTGCTCCGGATGCATCGCCGCGACCCAGCCCACGCGCTCGCTGGCCAGGGCGACGCGCATCCGCATCGCCAGCGCCACGACGTCGGCTCCGTCGGCGGGGCAGCCGCGGACATCGAGCAGGCCGGCGTAGCTGGCCGCGGGCCGTGACCTCAGCACCCGCAGCACGTCGTCACCGGATTCGACGACCCGCGCGCGCCAGCCATGCCGGGCCAGCCGTTCCAGGCATGCGCCCGGCTCCCGTGCAGCCATCGCCAGATAGAGGAAGTCGCGCGACTCCGTGTTACCCGGCATCCGATAGTCCATCCACTGCAACGCATGCGCCTTCGCAGCAGGGAACGCGCGCGTGCCGCGCGACCGGACACGCGAACACGGTCCGGATGGCACCGGACGCGGGAAGCCGCGCGTTTTCCCGTTCAGCGTCGTGCGTCAGAAGCGCATCGGCACGCGCACGATGAAGCCGACGTCGGGCGTGTCGCGGGTGACGCCGGCGGCCAGCGCGACGTTGATGCTGGTGCGCTCGCTCAGCCGATACGAGCCGCCCATCACCAGCGTCCCCAGCACCACGCGCACCGCGCCCGGTGCGTCCTCGCCGTTCTGCTCGGTCTTGCCCACGAAGCTCTGGTCGTAGCCGATGCTGATGGCGGCCCTCTCGTTCAAGGCCAGGCCCATGCCGATGTTGAAGCCGTAGATGTCGCCGGCCTCGACCTGGCCGATGAATTCGGTGGTGGTCTGCGGGAAGCCTTCCGGCGCACCGGTGAGCACCGTGCGCGATACGTCGTCGCGCGCGAAGTTGTGCAGGTAGCTGACGCTGCCGAAGAACACCACCGGATCGGACGCGAACAGCCACGTCACCCCGGGCTGGACGGATGCGAAGCCGCTTCCCGTCGGCAGCTCGAGCGGTAACCCGGTGCCGGTGGCATTGGCGACGCAGCGGGTGACGCAGTCGGTCACCACCTCGAACAGGTCCTTGCCCGTGCGCGCCTTGTAGCGCATCCACAGCACGTAGAACGGTCTCTCCGGGCGCGCGTTGGGCAGCTGGTAGCGCGCCGTGAACTCGATATCGCCCAGTCCGCGGCCATCGGCGTTGAACACGCTGTCCTGCGCGGCGCCGGTGAAGATCTCGCGGCTCACGGTATCGCCGCTGACGTCCACGTACGGGACCTTGAGTTCCACCTCCAGGCGATTGCCCAGGCCGTAGCGCGCGGCCAGTGCGATCGTGGTACTGGTGGTCTTGACCCGCCGCACGTCGATCAGGCCGATCAGGATCGCGGGGATCACGGTGTAGCCCACCAGCGCGACGCGGTCGGTGGAGGAATAGCCGGACTGCAGCGAAGGCTCGACGACGAGCGTGCCGCGCGGCGTGAGCACGCCGGGCTGGTCGAAGATCGGTGCGACTTCGGGCGGCCGCGTCGACGACTCCGGGGGCTGGCCCACCGCGGGTTGCGCCGCCACCGCATCGGCCGCCGCTGCCGGCGCGGCGGGCTCCGGCGCGCTGGCCTGCGCCGGCATGGAACCCGCTGCGGATGGACCGCGCGCGCGCAACGCGCCCAGCGCGTCGCCGGCAAGGGTGCCGTCGTGCGGGCTTCCGTCGTCGACCGCGTGCGGCTCCACCGACAGACGGCGCCACAGCGCCTGGATCTGCCGGTCCTGCGCCTCGAGCCGGGCCTCGAGCTCGGCGATGCGGGCGGCGTCGGTCCGCGCCGGTGGCGCGTCCGATTGCGCGTCCGCCATGCCCGGCGCGACCAGCGCCGCAAGCGCAAGGGCAACGACGCCGAGGCGCGGGCCAGGCGTCGCCGCCTCCTGCACTGCGGGCAGTGCAGGCGTCGCTTTCATGGCCCGCCTACGGCACGGCGCCCGGCGTCGCCCAGCGCGTCGGTGGTGTTGATCGCCTGCAGCAGGCCGAGCGACCCGACCGCGGCATCGATCGTGCTGTGCACCTGGATCGACTGGTTGTCGACCGCGTTCTGGATTACCAGGCCCGCACCGGCGCCGGCGCTGAAGGCATTGCCGGGGCCCATCTGCAGGAGCCGGGTCTCCTGCACCCGTGCCAGCTGTTCGGCCTGCTGCGGCGTGATCCGCGAGATGTCCGGGACCTCCAGGCGGACGGACGATACCAGCACGCCGTTGACGTAGGCGACGCGTTCGATGCCGAAGGACAGCAACAGGCCCGAGGGCAGCACCCAGCCGCCGCGCAACGCATCGAGCCGGCCGTGTGCGACCGGCTTCCAGCGGGCGTCCGGCGTCGGCGGCGGTGCCGCATGGCCCCGGTCCGCCCAGCCCAGCCCGGTGACCGCGAGCAGGGCCACGACCGGCCAGTGCCGCCGCCAGGAGCGCGTGCGCCCGGTGTCCACGCTAGAAGTCCCCGGCGCCGTGCTTGGGCATCACCACGTCCTGCAGGCTCGGGCGCTGCACGCCGAGCGCCAGCGGCGCCGGCGGCGCCGTGCGCCAGTCGCCCGCCTGGTTGAACGCGGCAAGTTCGCGACGGTTGTGCACGACGAACAGCACGCGGTTGTCCCACAGCCGCTCGAAGTCGGTGCGCGGGATGGCGCGGGTGCCGCGCGCGGGGTCGCCGACCAGCACCCGGCCTTGGCGCAGGCCTTTCACCACCACGAAATGGCGGTAGCCGCGGTCGTTGAGCAGCACGATCGCCGGCAGCCCGGCTTCGAACAGGGCGTCCAGCGGGAGTTCGAAGCCATCGGCGGCATAGCCGTGCGCCTGCAGGTAGCGGCGCATGTCGAGCATCGAGAAGCCGTCGCGGTGGATCCTGTCGCGGTCGCCCGCGGCGTACATGGCCTGGAACACCTCGGCCTCGCTGACGGCATGCCCGTACTGGAAGGTCAGCAGCGTCGCCGTCGCGGCCGAGCCGCAACTGAAATCGTAGCGCTGCGGAACCGTGGTCCTGAACCGTGCCTCCTTGAGGCTGGTCACGCGCAGCGCATAGCTGCCGCCACCGGGCACGCGCAACTCGCTGGCCCCGGCCACGTGCGACGCCGCCGCGACGGCGAGCACGCACGCCAGCCGCCATGCGTACCCGCGTGGCGTCATGGCGTCGGGTCCACGAACTGCACGTTCACCGAGGTGCCGTTCTGGATCAGGACATTGGCGCCGCTGTTCTGGATCACGGTCACGATCCCGCTGGACGTGCCGAAGGCGCCGCCCGCGATCGCGTTGGTCCCGCTGACGGCGCCGTCGGCACGGTTGCCGTCCACGCCACCCGTGTTGTGCACGTCGACGACGGTGCTCCTCTCGCCACCGCGAAGTCCCTCGAGGACCTCGCCCGCGATGGGGTCGCCCAGCGGCACGGAAACGCGCGGGCCGCCTGCCTGGCTGCCCGCAGCCGGCCCGCCCATGGCAGGCGCACCGTCGGCTGCATGGACTGGCGCCCCTGCGAGCAGGACCACGGACAGGATGACGAACGCGGATGCTCGCATCGGAGGCCTCCTTGGCCACGGTGCCTCGCTCGACCCGTGGCGCGATGACGGACGCGCCGCAGCCCGGGGCTGCGGCGCGCGTGCGCGTGCGCGGGCTACGGGCCGCCTCCCCCGACCGAGAGGTTCGACTGCACCGTGATGCCCTGCTGGATCAGCGATGCCGCGCCGCTGTTCTGCGCCAGCACCATGATCCCCGCGGCCGCGTTGGCGGAACCGTCCATGGAGTTCGACATGTTGAACGCGCCACCATCGCTGGCGATCGCGCCGCCCGCGCCACCATAGCCGGCGTCGCCGCCCGTGCCGCTGCCCGAGGTCCCGGCGCCGCCGGTGCCGTCGCCACCACGCCCGCCGGCACCACCGGTCGCGGTCGCCGCGCCGCTGCTGCCTTCGTTGGAGGCTGTCGTGGCGCCTCCCGTGGCGGTGGACGATGCGGTCGCGGTCGAGGTCGACGTGGAGCCGCTGGGGTCGGACGGATCGGAATCGGCACCGGAACTCGACGAGCCCGCGCTCGAGTTGGTGCTGCTGCTGCCGGAGTCGCCATCGCGGGCGCTGAGTGCGAGCCCGTCGCCACCGTCGCCGCCGTCCCCGCCCGCGCCGTCGCCACCGGAGGCGCTGCCGCCTGCGCCGAAGCCGCCGTCCCCGCCACGCGCCCCATTGGCGTTGCCGCCGTTGATCGCGTCGTTGCCGAGGTCGGACACGGCGTTGCCGGTGACCAGGCCGTTGAGTTCCGTCAGGGCGCTGACGCTGCTGGTGTTGAAGGCGTCGGACAGCGTCGTGGTGGCGGTGCTGTTGTTGTTGGCGGATGCATTGCTCAGGCCGAGCCCGAGGGCGGCGCCGGCATTGTCGCGATCGTTGCCACTGAAGTCGGCCGTGGCGTTGTTGTCTCCAGCGCCTCGCTCGTCCTGCTGGGACCACGCCGGCCCCGAGACGCCAACGGCCGCCAGCACGGCCACGGCGATCAAGCTCTTGCGGATACGCATTGTCGTTCTCCCTTGGATGGTTCGCGCCGCTTCACCCGGAGCCGGGCGTCGATGGCGACGCACCGTGACAGAGCAGGTTCGGTGCCAGAGCCATTCGCCGCACGCAAGCTGCTGAAAACACACGACCTGGCGGAGACGCACCCCGGCGACACAGCGCGCAGGCGGCGCGCCGGCGCCCGGAACGTTGCAGGCGTGCATCGGGCTGCGCGCTCGGCCACGGCACGGCCGGCCCTACCTGGGCCGTGACTGCTGCGGCTGTCCGCGCGCGTGGGGGAATGTGGCGACGGTCCGGGATGTTGCAGCGCTGCAACACGCCGCGCAGGAACGACTCAGCGTGCGGTGGCGGCCCGGACTTCGAAGCGGCCGTCGACGCGACGACCGTCGGTCAGCATGAGGTCCACCTCGACGATATCCCCGGCCTCCAGCGGCGCACGCGGCCGCATCAGCATCAGGTGCAGCCCGCCGGGCGCGAGCTCCGCGGCGTCGCCACCATCGATGCGCAGCACCGGGACCGGACGCATGCGGCTGATGCCGTCGACGATCCGGCTTTCGTGCAGCTCGACCGCCGCGAACGCGGGGCTCGACGCGGACTCGATGTCGGCGGCGCCTGCGCACCTGTTGGTGATGCGTCCGAAGCCGGCGAGCATCGGCATCCCGGCCGGCGCCAGCCGCACCCAGCCGCCTTCCACGCGGGGCGCGCACGCGCCTACGCCGGCGGCGTGCACCGGCGCGGGGGCCAGCCCCGGCGACAGCAGGGCGGCGAACGCGAGCGTCATCGCGAACCTGTTCATGCGCCTATGATACCCGCCGCTCCCCATGAGGACCCCCGATGGTCGCCCTGATCGAGATCCAGGACCACGACGAGGTCCGCGAACTGCGGCTCGCCCGCCCGCCCGTCAACGCACTCGATCCCGGGCTGTGCGATGCCCTGCGCAGCGCGGTGGCGCAGGCGGCGAGCGAAGGCGTACCGGGACTGGTGCTGTCCGGTGGGCCGGGCGTGTTCTCCGCCGGGCTGGATGTGCCTTACCTGCTCTCGCTGCCTGACCGCGCCTCGCTCGAGGCAGCCTGGACCAGCTTTTTCGACGCCGCGCGCGCGCTCGCGGGCTCGCCGGTGCCGGTGGTGGCGGCCATCGGCGGCCACGCGCCCGCCGGCGGTTGCGTGCTCGCCCTGTGCTGCGACTACCGGGTGATGGCGCTCGGCCCGTACCGCATCGGCCTCAATGAAAGCCAGGTAGGCCTGGCGGTGCCGGAAGGCGCGCAACACCTAATGCGCCGCGTCGTCGGCGCCCATCGCGCCGAGCGGCTGCTGGTGTCGGGCGAAATGGTCGAGGCCGAGCGCGCGCTCGCCATCGGCCTGGTCGACGAGCTCACCGGAATCGAGCAGGTCGCGGCGCGCGCGGCTGCCTGGCTGCGTGACCTGCTCGTCCTGCCACGGCGTCCGGTGCTGCGCACGCGCGCGATCGCGCGCGCCGACCTGGTCGCGGCGCTGCACCCGGACCGCCTGCGCCTGGGCGAGTTCCTGGATGCCTGGGAGGACCCCGACACCCAGGCCGGGTTGCGCGCGATGCTGGCGCGGATCGGCAAGTAACGCCGGAGCACGATCGTCCGGCCGTCCGCGCTGCTCAGCGTTCGCCGGTCGCCACCGGGCGGGCAGGATCGTCGATCCACCCGCTCCACGAGCCGCAGTACAGCCCGGCACCCGGGAGCCCGGCGTGGGCCATCGCCAGCAGGTGATGGCAGGCGGTGACCCCGGAGCCGCACATCGCCACCACCGCCTCCGGCGGGCGGCCCGCCAGCAACGCCTCGAATTCATCGGCCAGCGCCGCAGCGGACTTCCAGCGTCCACCGGCGAGGTTGACCGCGTAGGGGCGGCTGACGGCGCCGGGCACATGCCCCGCCACCCGGTCGATCGGCTCCACCTCGCCACGGAAACGCTCCGGCGCGCGCGCATCCACGAGCAGGCCGCCCGCTGCCACATGGCGGCGTACCGCCTCGGCATCGAGCAACCGCGCGCCATCGAAGGCGCCGGGATACATCGGTGCCGGACTCGCGCCCTCGCCGCCAGCGCGCGTGGACAGCCCGAGCGCGGTCCACCGCGCCCAGCCGCCGTCCAGGACCGCCACCGCCTGGTGTCCGAACGACCGCAACAGCCACCACGCACGCGCGGCGAACGCACCGTCGCCGTCGTCGTAGGCCACCACCTGCGTCGCCGGCTCGATGCCCCAGCCACCGAGGTGCCGTGCGAACGCTTCCGCCTGCGGCCATGGGTGCCGGCCGGCGCCGGGCGTTGCCGGACCGGACAGGTGGCGCTCCAGGTCCGCGTGCAGGGCGCCCGGCACGTGCGCGGCCGCATGTGCACGTGCCCCGGCAGCGGGATCGGCGAGCGACGCACGGCAGTCGAGCACCACCAGGCCGGGCGCGCCCAGCGCCCCCGCCAGCACCTCGGCGTCCACCAGCGTGCGCCATGGCGCGGCAGTCACCGCACGGTCCCCGCCAGGCGCTCGCGCAGGTTGAACAGGATCGACGCGGTGGCGCCCCAGATCCGCTGGCCGGGTGCGGCTTCGTGGCGCCTGAACTCGAGGACCTCGCGGCGCCTGCCGCCGAACTCGATGGCGATCCGCTCCAGATTGTCGGGCGCCAGCAGCCAGGCCAGCGGCACTTCGAAGACTTCGGCGACCTCCCCGGGCGCCGGTCGCGCAACGAAGTCCGGAGGGATCCGCGCCACCACCGGCAGCACCCGGAACCCGGTCACCGTCGCCAGCGGATCGAGATAGCCGAGCAGCCGCGCCGAGTCCGGATCGAGCCCGATTTCCTCGCGTGCTTCGCGGAGCGCGGCCGCGACCGGACCATCGTCGCCGGCATCGAGTCGCCCGCCGGGGAAGCTCACCTGCCCGCCGTGGTGGCGGAGCCCGTCGTTGCGCCGGGTGAGCAGCACCGAGGTGTGCTCGCGCTCCACCAGCGGCACCAGGACGGCGGCTTCCACCGGGGCGATGCCGTCGCCCACCAGGCCCTCGAGCTCGTCCGCGTTCCAGCCGCGCCCGGCGGGCGCCACGTCGAGCGGCAGCAGCGCGGCCTGCAGCGTCGGCAGCGGAAGATCCCTCACGCCGGCCGCGGCACGCGCGCCGGCAGCACGTCGACCATCAGCCGAAGGCGCTCGCCGTCGTCCATGCCCGACCAGCGCGCGATCTCGTCGCGGGTGCGATGGCAGCCGTGGCAGAGACCTTCGCCGCCGATGGTGCAGACGCCGGTGCAGGGCGTGGGAACGGGGCGCTGTACGGGATCCACTGCACTTCTCCTGTGCCGGCGCAGGGCGCGCCGCTGCCACAAAGCAGGATCCCCGCTCGCGCGGGGATCCTGATGACGCGTCGCGCTGCAACGCCGGCCTCGCCGGCGTCGAGGCGGTGCTTACTTGACGCTGACGAGCTTGACGTCGAACACCACCGCCTGGTTGGCCATGCGGCCGGCCTGCATGGTGCTGCCGTAGGCCTTGTCGCCCGGCAGGACGACTTCCCAGCGCGAACCGGCCGGCATCTGGGTGAGCGCCTCGCGCAGGCCCACCAGCGGGATCTGGCTGACCTTCAGGGTCACCGGACCGGCCGGCTGGCCCTGCTGCGCCTGGCTGGTGTCGATCAGCACGGTGCCGTCGGGCAGCGTGCCCTTGTACTGCAGCTGCACGTCGCTGGCGGCGGTGGGCTTGGCGCCGTTGCCGGTCTCGACGATGCGGTACTGCACGCCGCTGGGCAGCGTCTGGACGCCGCTCTTCGCCTTGTTCTGGGCGAGGAAAGCATCGCTGCTGGCCTTGTTGGCGGCGGCGAGCTTGTTGAATTCCTGCTGCATCTTCGCCTGCTGGCGCTTCTGCATGTTCTCGACGGCAACGCGCAGCTGGTCCACCGGGACGCCCGGCTCCTTCTTGGCGAAGCCGTCCTGCACCGCCTTGATCACGGTGTTGACGTCGATGGCCTCGCCGCTCTCGGCAAGGTTGCGGCCCAGGTCGTAGCCCAGCGCATAGCTCAGCTTGCCCTTTTCGGACGTGGTGTCCTGCGCACCGGCGGCACCGGCGGTCAGGGTCAGGGCCGCGAGGGTGGCGGCAAGCAAACGCAACTTCATTCGGTGACTCTCCAAAGGGGTGCGGTTGGGTCCGGGATCGAAAAAGGGCGGTCGAGCCGCCCTTCTGGACGCGGTAGGATACCGGCCGCAGGGCTTAACCGCCACTGACGACCGCCTTCGGACCGCCCTGGCGCGTGGAAGTTCCGCGCCACGCCCCTTGTGAGCCTGCCCATGACCGATTCCCCGCTGCTGACCGCCGACGACGGCGCGATCCGCACGATCACCATCAACCGCCCCGACAAGCTGAACGCGCTCGACCTGGCGACCCTGCTCGCCCTGCATGCCGCATTCGATGCCGCGGCGGCCGACGATGCCGTGCGCGTGGTCGTCCTCACCGGAAGCGGGCCGAAGGCGTTCGTCGCCGGCGCCGACATCGCCGGCATGGCGGCGCTGCCGCCCACCGCCGCGCGCGACTTCTCGCTCGCCGGGCAGCGGATGATGCGGCGCGTCGAGCGCATGCCCAAGCCGGTGATCGCCATGGTCAACGGCTTCGCGCTCGGTGGCGGCCTCGAGCTGGCCATGTGCTGCCATCTCCGGGTCGCAGCCGACTCGGCGAAGCTGGGCTTGCCGGAAGTGACCCTGGGCCTGATCCCGGGGTTCGGCGGCAGCCAGCGCCTGCTCCGGCTGGCGGGCCGCGCCGCGGCGCTGGAACTGTGCCTCCTCGGCACGCCCGTCGACGCCGCGCGGGCCCAGGCGCTCGGCATCGTCAACCGCGTGGTGCCCGCCGCGGACCTGCAGCAGGAGACCATGGCCCTTGCGGGGAAACTCGCCGCACAGGCGCCGCTGGCGATGCGCGGGATCCTCGACGCCGTCGCCGTCGGCGCCGAGTGCGCGCTCGACGACGCGCTCGAGTACGAGAGCGCGCAGTTCGGGCTGGTGTTCTCGACGGACGACGCACGCGAGGGCATGGCCGCGTTCCTCGAACGCCGCAAGCCGGTGTTCCGCAACCGCTGACGCGCGCGGTGTCCGCTTCCACCCCCGCCCCGGATCCGGTCCATGTGCTTGCCCTGCTGCACGCACACGACCTCGACGGTGCGATCGAGGCGAGCCTGATGCGGCTCGATGCCGCAACCACCGGACTGCCGGCAGGCGATGTCCTTCAGCTGCAGGCCGCGCAGGCGCGACTGCGCGGCGCGTGGGAGGCACGCGAGCGCCACCTCCGGCGCGCACGGCGCCTGGCCGACCGCGCCGCCCGTCGCGACACGCCGGCATCCGTTGCCACCGAACCCGCGGGAGATGCTGTCCCGACTGTCCCGTCTGTCCCGGCGGTGCCGACTGTTTTGGCGGTCCCGACTGTCCCGGCGGTTCCGACTGTTACGGCGGTCCCCGCGGTCCCGGGGCTGCCACCGGCGGCCGCGGCCGCCCTGGCGCGGGCCCGCGCACGCGCGGCGACGGGCTCGTGATGCCGGCCCCGGGGCGGCGGCGCACGCTGCGGCCCGCGGAGATCGAGGAACTGTTCTCGCGGCTGGCGGAACTCGATCCCGCGCCCACCACGGAACTGGAGTACAGGACGCCATTCGAGTTGCTGGTCGCGGTGATCCTCTCGGCGCAGGCCACCGACGTCGGCGTCAACAAGGCGACGCGGCGCCTGTTCCCGGTCGCCAGCACGCCGGCCGCGATCGCCGCGCTCGGGGTCGAGGGCCTGAAGCCGTACATCGCCACGATCGGGCTGTTCAACGCCAAGGCGGCCAACGTGGTCGCGATGTCGCGACAGCTGCTGGAGCACCACGGCGGCGAAGTCCCGCGCACGCGCGAGGCGCTGGAGGCACTGCCCGGCGTTGGCCGCAAGACCGCGAACGTGGTGCTCAACACCGCGTTCGGCGAGCCCACCATCGCGGTCGACACGCACATCTTCAGGGTATCGAACCGCACCGGCCTCGCGCCCGGCAAGGACGTGCGTGCGGTCGAGGACAGGCTGCTCAGGGTGGTACCTGCCAGGTACCGGCAGGATGCCCACCACTGGCTCATCCTGCACGGGCGCTACACCTGCAAGGCGCGCCGCCCCGACTGCCCGCACTGCGTCATCCGCGACCTGTGCCTGTACCGGGACAAGACGCCCGGCTGACTCAGTCGGCCTGCGACACCAGCCGCACCGTGGGGTCGAGCGGCAGCACGGTCTTGCTGGAGAAGCGCTGCGCGTCCGGTCCCACCCAGCTGCATGCGGACGTCGTCGACCCGGCGCCCAGGTAGCACACCGGCCACAGCATCCGCGACGCCACGGGACGGTCGCCGACGCGCTCGGTGGCGAAGGTCCAGTCGCGTGCGGCGGCAACCGCCGCATCCGCCATGGCACGCGACACCGAACCACTGGTCGCGTGCACGTCCGCCGCGGCCACGCGGCCGTCGGCGCCCACGGCGAGCTCGAGCACCACCATGCCCTCGCGCCCGGCGAGCTGGTCGCGCATCGGGAAGTCCGGCTGCGACAACCGTCGCGGCGCCGGCCCGGTGGTCGCGGACACCACCCCGGGCGCGCCGCCGGCATCCGCCTCGACCACCACCCGAAGGTAGGTGAGGCTCGGGGCGCCGGCCGCGTCCGCCGTCGCGAACACCCAGCCGCCGATCTCGCGCTCCAGGCGACGCGCGACCGCGTCGTGCGCCCCCCCGTAGGGCGTGATGTCCCTGACCTTGCCGTCGGCGTCCAGCGCCAGCGCCCAGGTGTGGACCGACTGCGCGCCCGCCGGCTCCGCGCCGCCTGCCGTCCCCGCGAACGCCATCGCGACCGCACCCACCATCGCCTTTGAAAACCGCATCGTCCGTCTCCCTGGCGCACCTGCGCACTTGGACGGATGACACGCCTTTCGGACTGCGCGTTGGTTACACCGTGATGACACGTGCCCGGCTGGCCGACGGACGGTCGCCAGCTGATCGCAGGCGGTCGCAGGCCTGCGGCGTCAATCGTGCCGGTGCTCCCGCAGCCACTTGGTCGCCACCCATTTCTCGCCGTCGAGCACCGGCGCGCCGCCGTGCAGCGAGCCCGTCATCGGATGCGGGCGGTCGTAGCTGAAGAACACGGCATTGCCCTTGACCGGCGCGACCTCGAAGCGCGCGTCGGGGAAGGTCGTGGCACCGCCGCGCCGCGGCGTGTTGAGGTACATGACGAGCGAGGCGACGCGCTGGCCGCCACGCGCCAGGGCGACGTGAGCCCCCGGCCGCGCAGGGTCGAAGTAGTCGTAGTGCGGCCGGTATTCGGCACCCGGCCCGTAGCGCAGCACCTGCAGCCCTTCCCCGTTCTCGAGCGGCCAGTCGAGCAGCGCCGCGATCCGCGCCTCGATCCGCGCGCACAGCGCGTTGCCGCCGCGGCGGAAGAACATCCCCTCGCTGGTGCGCGCCGCGTGCGCCTGGTCCTGGCCGGAATCCGGGTCGAACACGGGCGAGCGCGACAGCCGCTCGCGCGCCATCGCCACCAGTGCGTCGCATTCCTCGTCGGCTAGGACGTTCCCGAACACGATGACCCGCGGGTGCACCAGGGCTGCCAGCACCTGAACCTCCCGGTCGCCGGCGAGGAACGACGCCGGGCCGTTGGTACCGATGGGCGCCGGCACCCGGACCGGACGCGGCAACGCATTGGCGCGCGCGTGCGCGTCCAGGTGCTCGCGCATGACCTGTTCGATGGTGTCCGCGGCATCGTCTTCGGTCCAGCCGCGCTCGCGCATCGCGGCCACCACGTCCTCCGGCGACAGCCCTGCATGCACCTGCGCCAGCAACCATTCGACCAGGGGGCCGTCGACCACGCCCGTCCGCTCCATCTCCATCGCAGTCTCCCCGTGCAGCGAATGCACCAACTCAGCACGGCGCGATGACAACGCGGCGACAGCCTCGCATCCGGCCACGTCGCCGACCCCTCGCCATCGACGGCACGCCTTCGTCCGTCGACTGCCATGCGCATGCAAGAAAGCTGTCACGAACGCTGCCTATAACGGCTGCAGGGAATCACGCACGTCATGCCGGACCCCCGCGACGACCCGCGGGCGGCCCGGCGGTCGTGCGCCTGCCAGTCCATTCCGGAGAGAGACGATGTCCATGCGCACCAGCTCCAAGACCCTGTTGATGACTTTCGGCGCCGTGCTCGCGCTGAGCGGATGCGGTGGCGGCTCCGACCGCGTCGCCTCGCCCGGCGAAGGCGCGTTCCCGCCGCCGCCGACCACGCCGCCACCGCCGACCACCCCGCCGCCGCCGCCGCCGCCCCCGCCGCCGCCGCCGCCGACCACCGGTCCCGCCACCGACTGCCCCGAGGGCTTCGCCAACATCGGCACCGTGGCCGACGGCACCCTGCGCGCATGCCGCCTGCCCGAGCAGGTCGTCGGCAACCTGGTGGTGCCGCAGGTCGACGGCACGGTCTACGCGATCTCGGGCCGCGTCGCGGTCGGCCAGGACCAGGGCGGCGACGCCGACGCTCCGACCGCGGGCGCCGCCGAAGGCATCCTCACCATCGAGCCCGGCGTGACCCTGTACGGCTCCTCCGGCGCGGACCTCCTGGTGGTCAACCGCGGCTCGCAGATCTACGCCCAGGGCACGGCCGACGCGCCCATCGTGTTCACCGCCCTCGCAGGGATCGAAGGCGACACCACCGTCGATTCGATCGGCCTCTGGGGTGGCGTCGCACTGCTCGGCCGGGCGCCGATCAATGCCTGCCCCGGCGAGACCGTGTCCGGCACGCCGCAGTGCCAGGAACAGGTGGAAGGCACGAACGGGTTCTACGGCGGCAACTCCGCCACCGACAACAGCGGCGTGCTCCGCTATGTCCGCGTGCAGCACTCGGGCTTCGAGGTCACCCCCAACAACGAGCTCAACGGCATCACCCTGGCCGGCGTCGGGCGCGGCACGACCGTCGAGTATGTGCAGGTCCACAACAGTTCCGACGACGGCATCGAGATCTTCGGCGGTACCGTCAACGGCCGCTACATCGTGCTCACCGGCAACGACGACGACAGCCTCGACACCGACACCGGCTGGGACGGCGCACTGCAGTTCGGCGTCATCCTCCAGCGCGCCGGCGGCGGCGACCGCATGAACGAGTGGAGTTCGATCCGCCGCGAGCCCTTCTCGAATCCGAAGATCGCCAACTTCACCTACGTCGGCCGTGCCGGCGGCGGCGCCGCGATCACGCTCAACCAGGGCACCCAGGCCGGGTTCTACAACATGGTGGTGACCCGCCCGGCCGGTGGCAGCGAAGACGGGCAGGTCTGCTTCCGCATCGACGACGAGAACACCACCGCGGCCTTCCACTCCGTGCACTTCTCGTGCCCGGTCCCGTTCCGCGACGCGGTCGCCGAGGCCGCGTTCGAGGCCGGCACCGGCAACGTCGCCAATGGCACCTCGTCGCTGACAGCGGGCTTCATCAACGGCCCCGAGGAGACCGCCGTGGCCGCCTACCAGGGGTTGCCCGCCATCAGCGGCTTCTTGCAGCAGGTGGACTACATCGGTGGCGTGCGCAATGCCGCCGACAACTGGTGGCAGGGCTGGACCTGCGGCCTGACCGCCGACGCCTCCTGCTGACGCGGACGACACCGGGGCGGCGCACGCCGCCCCGGTGCCTCGACCCGACTTCCGTGCCCGCACACACAAGGTTCAAGACATGACGCGCTCCCAGACCCGCAGCGGCCTGTTCATCGCAATTTCCACCCTGCTCGCCTGCCAGGGCGCCTGGGCGCAGGACGCGGCGCCGCCCGCGTCCGGGGCCGGCGCGGCGGCCGCAAGCCAGACCCCGGCGCAGCTCGACGCGGTCGAGGTGCGTGGCCAGCACATTCCCGAGCCGATGCTGCAGACCGCCGAGGTCGCATCCTTCGTCACCCGCGAGGATTTCGAGCGCACCGGCGATGCCGATGCCGCCGCCGCCCTCACCCGCGTCACCGGGCTCAGCCTGGTCCGGGACAAGTACGTCTATGTCCGCGGACTGGGCGAGCGCTACTCGTCGGCCCTGCTCAACGGTTCGCCATTGCCGAGCCCGGAGCCGCTGCAGCGCGTCGTCCCCCTGGACCTGTTCCCGAGCGAGGTGCTGCAGGGCGTCACCGTGCAGAAGACCTACTCCGTCCGCTATCCGGGCGAGTTCGGCGGCGGCATCATCGACCTGCAGTCGCTGACGATCCCCGACGAGCCGTTCCTCAAGCTGTCGATCGGCACCGGCGCCAACAGCCACACCACCGGCGAGAAGGGCCTGACCCACGGCGGCGGCGACGACGACTGGTGGGGCTACGACGACGGCACCCGGAAGATGCCGCGCGCGCTGCAGGATGCCATCGCCACCGGACAGCGCGTCGACCTCGGCAACTTCTCCCGCGAGGACATCCGCCGCATCGGCCGCAGCTTCGAGAACGCGAACGTCAACCTGCTGCAGGAGAAGGACGACATCGACCCCGATGCCGAGTTCGGCGGCAGTGCGGGCTATTCCGCCGACATGGGCGCCGGGCGCATCGGCTTCGTCGCGGTCGCCGGCTTCGAGAACGAATGGCGCACCACCTTCGGCGACCAGGAGCAGGGCTTCTTCGTCGGCGACGTGCTGGAGTACGACTCTGATTACGAATTCCTGTCGACGCAGAACAACGCGCGGACCAACGTGCTCCTGGGCACGGGCTATGAGTGGGGCCGGCACACCATCGGCCTGACCTCGATGTACGTGCACGACACGGTCAAGGAAACGCGCAGCCGTTCGGGCGAGGACAACCTCGCCGGCTTCACCGTGCGCGACGACTACACCGAATGGTTCGAACGCGAGATGTTCAACCACCAGGTGCAGGGCACCCATGCCTTCGGCGAGTACGATGACGTCAAGGTGGAGTGGCGCGGCGCGATCGCCCACGCAACGCGCGACGTGCCCTACGAGAAGGGGATTCGCTACGAGCTGGTCGACGGCTACTGGGCCCACGACGCGTCGCGCGTGCAGAACTACACGCGCTTCAGCGACGTCGAGGACGACATGGTCAGCGGCGGCGTCGACATCACCTGGCGGCTGCCGATCGAGCGCGAGCTGGTGCTCTCCAGCGGAGCGTCCTATCTCGACAACGACCGCACCGCCGAGGCCCGCGAGTTCCGCTTCCTCGCCCTCGACGGCCCCCTGCCCTTCCACAACCGCTACCAGCGCCCCGACTTCCTGTTCTCCGACTACAACCTGAGCCAGGACCTGCTGCGCCTGCGCGAGACCACCGGCAGCTTCGGCGCGGCCGCCTACGACGCCACCCTCAAGGTGAAGGCCGCATACGTGCAGGCCGAGGGCGAGATCACGCCCATGGTGCGGGCCACCGTGGGCGTGCGCTACGAGGACGCGACCCAGGCGGTCAATCCGTACGACATCTTCACCGGCGTGCGCCAGGACGCGCCGGATCCGCTGCGCAACGATTACGTGCTGCCGGCGGCGACGGTGACCTGGAACATCGCCGAGAACATGCAGTTGCGCCTCGGAGCCTCGAAGACGATCGCCCGCCCGCAGTTCCGCGAGATGGCGCCGCAGCAGTACCAGGACCCGGACAACGACCGCCTGTACACCGGCAACCCCTACCTGGTGGACAGCGAGCTCGTCAACTTCGACGTCCGCTGGGAGTGGTTCTTCGGCTCCGGCGAGTACTTCACCCTCGGCGCGTTCCACAAGCAGATCGACGACCCGATCGAAACCAACGTCAACTTCGCCGGTGGCACCACGTTCCAGAGCTTCCTCAACGCGCCCGAGGCCACCGTCTACGGCGCCGAGATCGAGTTGAAGAAGTACTTCGACGTCGGCCTGCAGGCCGACTGGTGGGGCGACAGCCGCCTCTACCTCGCGACCAACTACACCTGGTCGAAGGCCGAAGTGAACGCCGAGGCCGGCGACACCGTGCAGCCCTACGGCTTCGCCGATCCGGTGGACGCGCTGCTGTTCGTCCGCGACGGCAGCCAGCTGCAGGGCCAGTCGGAACACATCGCCAACCTGCAGTTCGGCATCGAGGACGCGGCCACGCGGTCGCAGGCGACACTGGTCGCCAACTACGTCAGCGAGCGCGTCTCCGCGCGCGGCCGGCCCGGCCAGCCGGACTACATGGAGGAGCCCGGCACCACGCTGGACCTCGTGCTGCGCAAGGGCTTCGACCTCGGTGACACCGCGATGACGATCGGGCTCTCGGCGCGCAACATCCTCGACACCGAGTACCGCGAGTTCCAGGAACGCGGCGGCAACCGCGTGAACGTGTACCGCTACGAGCCTGGCGTGTCGTATTCCCTGAGCCTGTCCGCGGAGTTCTGAACCGCGCGGCGCCTGCGGCCTGCGCAGGCGCCGCAGGCTTTGTGTCAGCTGCAACTGCCGTGTCACAAAAGCTTCGCATCCTGTGCGCATTGCCCGCGCGTGCCGCAGGACCATCGTGCCGAAGCTCCCCGCCCTGCCCCACTGGCCCACGTTGACCGCCCGGCTTCCCGCCGGCAGCGCCTTGCCTCTGTGCGAGGCGCTGCTGGCCGGTGCGCTGGCGCTGCAGGCCGCCCGCCTGGCCTGGCTGGTCGTGGTGCCGCCGGCGCCGCTCGGCGCGCTGCCGGTCCCGCCCACGATGCGCGCCCCGGAAACCACCGCTCGCCTCGCCATCGACGCCTTCCATCCACGAATGGCCGTCGCCGCGACGGCCGCGGCCGACACCTCCGGGCTGCGCCTCCATGCGCTGCGCGCCGGCCCCGGTGGCGGCGCCGCGATCATCGCGGGACGCGACGGCCGCCAGCGCCCGTTCGCCGTCGGGGACGAGGTCGCGGCGGGCGTCATCCTCGCGTCCGTCGCCGTCGACCATGTCCTGCTTGCATCGGGCGGCACTAGCCGCCGCCTCGCCTTCGAGCCTGCTAGCGCACCGACGCGCTCCGCGCGCGCGCCAGCGGCGCCGGCGCTGCCAACTGCCGCGGCCGCAGACAGGGCGCCCGCCGTCGATCCGGCAGCGCTCCTGGCCCAGGCCGGGCTGCGTCCGAAGACCGAAGGCGGCCGTGTCACCGGCTACACGGTCATCCCGCGCGGCGATGGCGCCGTGCTTCGCCAGGCGGGGCTGGCGCCGGGCGACGTCCTGCTTGCCGTCAACGGCCAGGCGCTGACCCCGGAGCGGCAGGCCACGCTGGCCGCCGACCTCGCAGGCACGAAGCAGCTGAGCCTGACCTTCCGCCGCGGCGAACAAACGCGCACCACCACCCTCCAGGTCCCGACCCCGTGAGACTCGCCGCCGCCGTCCTCGCCTGCGCCCTGGCGCTGCCCTCCGCGCCAACGGCCCGTGCCCAGGCCGCCACGGCGGGCGCGATGGCCGCGCAGGATGCCGACATCCGCGCCTTCATCCAGGATGTCGCCCGCGCCACCGGCACCACCTTCGTGATCGACCCGCGGGTGCAGGGCACGGTGACGGTGTCGCGCGATGCCTCCATGACCGAGTCGGAGCTCCTGGGCGTGCTGCTCGCGGTGCTGCGCGCGAACGGGCTGGTCGCGGTGCCCGCGGGCGGCGGCGCCTACCGCGTGGTCCCGGACGACACCGCGGCGCAGCAGCCGGGCTCGTTCGGCGGCTCCTCGCTCGGCTTCAGCACCCAGGTGGTGCCGTTGACCAGCATCGATGCGCGGATCGCGGCGGAAACGCTCAAGCCGCTCGTCGGCCGCGGCGGCGTGGTGGTGCCGACGCCGCAGGGCAATGCCCTGCTGGTGGCCGACTACGCCGACAACATCCGCCGCATCCGCGGCCTGATCGCGGAAATCGACAGCGACCGCTCGGGCATCGACACCGTCACCCTGCGCAACAGCTCCGCGCGCGAGATCGCGGCGACGGTCAACAGCCTGTTCGCGACCGGCGGCGACGCCCGCAGCGCGCAACTGTCGATCCTGCCGGTGGAGGGCAGCAACTCGATCATCGTCCGCGGCGACCCGGCGCTCATCCAGCGCGTGGTGCAGACGATCCTGGAACTCGACCGCCGCGCGGAGCGGACCGGCGGGGTGCAGGTCATCAGGCTGCAACACGCCAGCGCCGAGCAGCTGTTGCCCGTCCTGCAGCAACTGGTCGGGCAGGCGCCCGACGCCCCGGCCACCGGAGGCGCCAGCACGCTGCCGGCACAGGGGGCACCCGCGGACCCCACTGCGCAGGTGATCACCGCCACGCCCGGCAAGCGTCCGACCATCGTCCGCTACCCCGGCGCCAACGCGCTGATCATCAATGCCGATCCGGAGACCCAGCGCCTGCTGGCCGACGTCATCGCCCAGCTCGATACCCGCCGCGAGCAGGTGCTGGTGGAGGCGATCGTGGTCGAGATCTCCGACAACGCCGCGCGCGAGCTCGGCGTGCAGCTGCTCATCGCCGGCAAGGAAGGCAGCAACATCCCGTTCCTCGCCACCCAGCACGGCAGCGGCCCGGGCATCGTGTCGCTGGCAGGGGCCGCGGCGGCGCAGCGCCAGCGCGAACGCAGGCGCCCCGGTGACGATGACGACACCGCGCTCGACCTCGCGCGCGACGTCGCCATGCAGTCGCTGCTCGGCCTCAACGGCGCGCTGGGCGGCTTCGCCGGCAGCAACGACAACGCCACCTTCGGGCTGATCATCAACGCGGTGAAGAGCGACACCGGGTCCAACCTGCTGTCAACGCCGTCGATCCTCACCCTCGACAACGAGGAGGCGCGCATCCTGGTCGGCCAGGAAGTGCCGGTGACCACGGGCGAGGTCCTGGGCGACGCCAACACCAATCCGTTCCGCACCACGTCGCGCCAGGACGTCGGCATCCAGCTCGAGGTCAAGCCGCAGATCAACGCCGGTGGCGGCATCACCCTGTTCCTGCGCCAGGAGGTATCGTCGATCGCGGGGCCGGTGAGCGCCGATCAGTCCGACCTGATCCTCAACAAGCGCGAACTGGAGACGAAAGTCCTGGTCGACGACGGTGCGATCGTGGCGCTGGGCGGCCTGCTCGACCAGAACGATCGGAACACCGTCGACAAGGTCCCGCTGCTGGGCGACATCCCGATCGTCGGCGGCCTGTTCCGCAGCCGCGCACGCGCGCGCGACAAGACCAACCTGATGGTCTTCATCCGCCCGACCATCGTGCGCAACGCCGCCGAGGCGCAGGCGATGACCGCGCCGCGCTACGACTTCATGCGCGCGAGCCAGGTGCCGATGCCGGGCCAGCGGGAGGCGGCGCTGGAAGCGCTGGTCCGCGACTACCTGCGCACGACGCCGCCGGTGGCGCCCGCGGGCGGTCGGGGCGCCGCCGCGCAGGCGCCGCTGCCGGTGGAGCCGACGCGCCCGTGAGTGCTGCCACGCGCCCGTTCGCCTATGCCTTCGCCAAGCGCCACGGCGTGGTGCTGCTTGCCCTGGACGACGTCGCCCGGGTCGGGCTGCGCGAGGACGCCGACCCGGAGGCACTGATCGAGGCGCGGCGGAGCCTGGGCCGCCCGTTGCAGGTCGACCGGCTGCCGCGCGCCACGTTCGACCGCCACCTGTCGGAGCTGTATGCCGATGCCACCCTGGGCAGCGCGGCAGGCGTCGACGAACTCGACCTGCACGGCAACCTGGACGCGCTCGTCGACGACATCCCGGCCACCGCCGACCTGCTCGAGAGCCAGGACGACGCCCCGATCATCCGCCTGATCAACGGCCTGATCGCCGAGGCCGCGCGCGTCGGCGCCTCCGACGTGCACATCGAACCCTTCGATGCCGCCCTGGTCGTGCGCCTGCGGGTGGACGGGGTCATGCGCGAGGCGCTGCGCCTGCCCAGCCGCATCGCGCCGCTGCTGGTGTCGCGGGTCAAGGTGATGGCGCGCCTGGACATCGCCGAGAAGCGGGTCCCGCAGGACGGGCGCATCGGCCTCGCGATGGGTGGCAAGGCGCTGGACGTGCGCGTGTCCACCCTTCCCGCGCGCGGCGGCGAGCGCGTGGTGCTGCGCATCCTCGACAAGGACCAGGGCACGCTGTCGCTGCAGGACCTCGGCATGCAGCCCGACGTGCTCGACGCGGTGGCGCGCGCGCTGCGCGTGCCCAACGGCATCATCCTGGTCACCGGCCCCACCGGCGCCGGCAAGACCACCACGCTGTATGCCGCCCTGGCCACGCTCAACGACGGCCGCCGCAACATCCTCACCGTGGAGGATCCGGTGGAATACGCCATCGACGGCGTCGGCCAGACACAGGTCAACGGCAAGGTCGGCATGACCTTCGCCGCCGGCCTGCGCGCGATCCTGCGCCAGGACCCGGACGTGGTGATGGTCGGCGAGGTGCGCGACCCGGAGACGGCGCAGATCGCGGTCCAGGCCAGCCTCACCGGGCACCTGGTGCTGTCGACCGTGCACACCAACGACGCCGCCGGCGCGATCACCCGCCTGCGCGACATGGGCGTGGAGTCGTTCCTGCTGGCGTCCACCCTGCGCCTGGTGCTCGCACAGCGCCTGTTGCGCCGCTTGTGCCCGCACTGCCGCACGCAGGTGTCCGCCGACGCCACCAGCGCGCGCCTCCTCGGAACTGCGCCCGAGACACCGCTGTTCGGCGCCGTCGGCTGCGCGCAGTGCAGCCACACCGGCTATGCCGGCCGCATCGGCATCTACGAGGCGATCACCGTCGACGAGGAGCTGCGCCGGCTTGTCGGCGGCGACGCCGACGAGGATGCGATCGCGGCCGCCGCGTTCGCGCACGGCCGCCGACTGGGAGACGCCGCGCGCGCTTGCGTGCTGCGCGGAGAAACCACGCTGGAGGAGGCGATGCGCGTGACCCGCCAGGAGACGCAGGCCCATGCCGGCCTTTGACTACACGGCCCTGGACCTCCACGGCCGGGCCCGCGGCGGGGTGATCGAGGCCGCGAACGCCGCCGATGCACGTCGCCTGCTGGACGCGCGCCGGCTGCTCGCGGTGCGGCTGGAGCCGTCGTCGGCCGCACGCGAGCGGACGCCGCGCACGTTGGCACGGCGCTTCCGCAGCCAGGACCTCACCCTGCTGACCCGGCAGCTGTCGACCCTGGTCGCAGTGGCACCCCTGGAAGAGGCGCTGCGCACCATCGGCAGCCAGTCCGAGCGGCCCGCGGTCCGCCGCGTGGTGATGGCGACGCATGCCCACGTGCTCGAAGGCTTCCGCCTGTCCGACGCCATGGCGCGCCAGGGCAAGGCGTTCCCGCCCCTGTACCGGGCCATGGTCGCGGCCGGCGAAGGCACCGGCGCGCTGCCGGAGATCCTCGAGCGCCTGGCCGACCTGCAGGAACGCGAGCAGGCCGTGCGTGGCAGGCTGGTCGCGGCGCTGGTCTACCCGGCCGCACTGGCGCTGACCGCGGTGCTGGTGGTCATCGCGCTGATGACGTTCGTGGTGCCGAAGGTGGTCGAGCAGTTCGAGTCGATGGGGCGCGAGCTGCCGCTGCTGACGCGGGTGGTGATCTGGATCTCGGAGGCGATGGCGGCATGGGGCCTGCCGCTGATCGCGCTTGGTGCGCTGCTGGCGGTCATGGCCACGCGCGTGCTGCGCCGGCCGTACCTGCGCCGCGCGGCCGACGCCGCGCTGCTGCGGCTGCCGGTCCTCGGCCGCATCCTGCGCGACGTGCATGCCGCGCGGCTGGCGCGGACGCTGGCGACCATGGTCAACAGCGGGCTGCCGCTGATGGAGGGCCTGGCGATGACCGCGCGCACGGTGCAGAACCGCGTGCTGCGCGAGGCCACCGACACCATGGTCGAGGTGATCCGCGAAGGCGGCAGCCTGTCCAGCGCGATGAAGCGTGCCGCGGTGTTCCCGCCGACGCTCGTGTACATGGCCACCAGCGGCGAGAACAGCGGCCGCCTGGCCCCCATGCTCGACCGCGCCGCCGACTACCTGGAGCGCGAGTTCAACACCTTCACCAGCGTCGCGATGAGCATGCTCGAGCCCATCATCATCGTCGTCCTCGGCGGCGTGGTGGCGGTGATCGTGCTCGCGATCCTGCTGCCGATCCTGCAATTCAACTCCCTCGTGGCCAGCTGACAGGAGCCCGTCCCCGATGCATCCCGCCCCCCCTTCCAACGCCCCGCGGCACCGCCCGCATCCGGCGCCGGCCGCCCGGCGCAACGCGCGCGGCTTCACGCTCGTGGAGCTGATGGTCGTCATCGTGATCATCGGCCTGCTGTCCACCGTGGTGATGATCAACGTCATGCCGAGCCAGGACCGCGCCATGGTGGAGAAGGCGCGCGCCGACGTCTCGGTGCTCGAACAGGCGGTGGAGACCTACCGCCTCGACAACCTCGCCTACCCGCGCACCGAGGACGGCCTCGATGCGCTGCTGCAACCGCCGCCGGGGCTGGCGCGGCCGGAGCGCTACCGCAAGGGCGGCTACATCCGCCGCCTGCCGACCGATCCCTGGGGCAATGAATACCAGTACCGCCAACCGGGTCGACGCGGTGGCTTCGACGTGTTCTCGTTCGGCGCCGACGGCGCCGAAGACGGCGACGGCGACGCCGCCGACATCGGCAACTGGGGCTGAGCGACCATGCACCGCGCGCGTGGCTTCACCCTGGTGGAGCTGATGGTGGTGCTGGTCGTGCTCGGGCTCGCAGGCGGGGCCGTGCTGTTGACGATGCCGCCGCCGGACGACCCGCTGGCGTCCGAAGCCGACCGGTTCGGTGCCAGCCTGTCGCGCGCCCGGGACGAGGCCATCCTCGGTACCCACACCATCGAGGTCACCGCCACCGCGCAGGGCTACGGCTTCACGCGCCGCCGCTTCGGGCGCTGGGATCCGCTGCGGCAGGCGCCCTTCGGCAACGTGGCCTGGGGCGCTGGGATCGCGCCGCGCCTGCCCGGCGACCGCGCGCAGGTCGGCTTCCGTTTCGACCCGACGGGCGCGACCGAGCCGCGGGCGCTCACCCTGTTCCAGGCGGAACGCTCGGCACGCATCGACGTGGACGGTGCAGGCAAGGTCCGGATCGATGTCGCGGCGCGCTGAGCCCGCGCGTACTGGCGAGTGGCCGCGCCGGCGCGAGACGGCGCGCGCCGGCGGGTTCTCGCTGATCGAGATGCTGGTCGCCCTCGCCATCTTCGGCCTCGCCGTGCTCGGGTTGCTGAACCTGGCCGGCGAGAGCACGCGCACGGCATGGGCGATCGAGGAACGCGTGCTGGCGGCCGTGGTCGCCGACAACGTGGCGGTGGACGCGATGCTCGTCGACATCGCGCGCCTGGACGACACCGCCACCGGAGACGCCTCGCTCGGCGGCCACGCCTGGCGCTGGACGCGCACGGTATCGGCCACCGCCGAGCCCGACATGCTGCGCATCGACGTCGCGGTGCACCCTGTCGCGGACGACCGCGTCGCAGCGGAGCTGTCGCTGTTCCGGAATGGTGCGCGGTGATGCGGATGGCCTTTCCCGCGCACCCACGACCGGTCCGCGGGTTCACGCTGCTCGAGGTGCTGGTGTCGCTGGCGATCTTCGGGCTGATCGCCGCCGCCGGGGTCTCGGTGATGGCCTGGGCCACCGCCAACCAGGGCGTGGTGCGCGAACGCATGGCCCGGCTGGCCGAGTTCCAGCGCGCACGCGCGGTGCTGCGTGCGGACCTCTCGCAGGCCGCCGTCCGCCGCACCCGGCGCGGCGACGGCTCAGCCTCGCGCGACGCCTTCACCGGCCGTCGTCCGGGGGAGGCCGGGCCACTGTTCGCGTTTGCCCGCCATGGCTGGGAGAACCCGGACGGCGAATCGCGCGCGTCGCTGCAGTACGTCGAGTACCGCCTCGTCGACGGCCGCCTCGAACGCGCCGCGCGCGCCGCACTCGACGGTACCGTCCCCACAGCGCCGCAGGTCCTGCTGTCGGGCATCCGCGGTGCGCGCGTGGCCTACCGCGTGCGCGGCGCCTGGAACGACGGTTGGCCCGGGGGCGCCGCGCACCTGCCCGCCGCAATCGAACTCGGCCTGGAGCTCGACGGCCTCGGCCAGGTCACCCAGCGCTTCCTGCTGCCGGGGGCGGGCTCGTGAGCGCCGGGCGCGAACGCGGCGTCGCACTGCTGACGGTGCTCCTGCTGGTCGCGGTCATGACCCTGCTGCTGGTGGCGGTGCTGGACGACATCCGCTTCGGCCTGCGCCGCGCCGGCAATGCGCAGGCGGTGGCCCAGGCGCAATGGCATGCGCTGGGCACCGAGGCCATGGCCATGGCGCAGATCCGCAGGCTCGCCCGCCGCGACGGCGGCCGGACCACGCTCGAGGGTGGCTGGAACGGGCGCGCATTCCTGTTCCCCACCGGCGACGGTCCGGGAGCCGGTTTCGTGCGCGTGCGCATCGGCGACGGCACCGCCTGCTTCAACCTCAACAGCGTGGTCGAGGGCGCCGTCGAGCAGTGGCGCAGGTACGATGGGGGCGTGCAGCAGTACCTTGCACTCCTGCAGGCCCTGGAGGTTCCGGCCAACCGTGCCCAGGCGTTGGCGGACGCGCTCGTCGACTGGATCGACAGCGACCAGGTGCGAAATGCCTCCGGCGCCGAGGATGCCGACTATGCCGGACGCCGCGGCGGCTACCGCACCGGCGGCGCCCTGCTCTCCGAGGTCAGCGAGCTCCGGGCCATCGCCGGCTACGACGCCGCCACCTATGCGCGCCTGCGGCCCCACGTCTGCGCGCTGCCGGCGGCCGAACTGTCGCCGGTCAACGTCAACACCCTGGAGGAGGACGACGCGGTGATCCTGTCCATGCTCACCGCCAACGCGGTGGCGCCGGAGGAGGCGCGACGGATCCTGGCGACGCGACCGCCGCAGGGCTGGCGGGACCTCGAAGACTTCCGGTCGCACCCCGCACTGCAGGCGGCGTCCGGATCCGCGGACTTCATGCAACAGGTGGAACTGCACACGCGCTATTTCGCGCTGCATTCCGAAGTCGAGCACGCCGGCGCGGAGGTTGTGCTGAGCGCGTTGCTCGAACACGATGCCGCCGGCGGCGTGCGCCTGCTGACCCGGCGATGGACGCCCGACGAATGACCACCACCACCCGCCTGCTGTGGCTGGAGCCCGGGCCGGGCACGCCGGCACGCTGCGTCGATCTAGATGGCAACGATGGAGTCCTCGCCGACGCCCGGCTCGACGAAGGCGCGACGGCGCTGGCCCCGCGCGGCCACATGGCGCGCTGCGTGCTCGTCGCCCCGGGCGCCGAGGTGCGGGTGGCGTGGCTGGACATGGCGGCCCGCAGCCCGGCGCAGGCCGCGGCCGCGGCACGGGTGCTGCTGGCGGATGCCCTGGCGTCCGCGGACGACCTGCACATCGCGGTGGCGCGACCCGTTGCCGGTCCACCGTCCGCGCCCGGCACCTGGCTCGTCGCCGCCGTCGAGCGCCCTCGCCTGCGGGGCTGGCTCGAGCGCGCCGCGGCGCTCGGGCTGGCCGCGGATGCCGTCGTTCCCGAGCAGCTGTTGTTGCCGCCGGCGCAGGCGCCCGTGCTCCACGTGTTCGACACCGGCGGGCGCCGCCTCGTGCGTGGCGAGCGCCTCGCCTTCAGTGCCGAGCCGGCGCTGGCCGACATGGTCGTCGCTGACCGACGGTGCGCGCCCGTCGCCGCCGCTGATCTGTACCGCCGCGCGCTGGCGCCCGAGATCGACCTGCTGCAGGCGGAGTTCGCCCTGCGTCCGCCAGCGGAGCACGGCGGCCGGCGACGGCGGCTGGCCTGGCTGGCCCTTGCCCTGCTGGCATCGCCACTGCTGCTGGAGGCGGCGCAGGCGGCACGGCTGGAGGTGTCGGCACGGCAGCTCCAGGCGCGCGTCGAGGCACTTGCAGGGCCCGCGACCGCCAGCGGTGCGCGCCGCGACGCAACGGCCCACCTGCAGGCGCTGGCCGCCGGCGCCACGCCGACCGATGCCGCTGCCGCCCTGTTCGCGGCCGTCGCCGCGGTTCCCGGCACCCGCCTGGACACCCTCGAACACCGGCGCGGCCACCTGCTCCGCGCTACCCTCGTGCATCCGCGGCCGCAGGACGTCGAGTCGCTGCGGAACGCGCTCGCCGCCGGAGGCTGGCGACTGGTGGAAGGCGGCAGCGTCGCCGCGACCGCGGGCCACCGCACCACGGTCGCGCTGGAGCGCGTGCAATGAGCATGTTGGCCGCAACCGGCGCGTGGTGGAGCGGCCGCGACCGCCGCGAACGCAGGATGCTGGCAGTGATGCTCGCGCTGCTCGCCGCGTTCGCCTGGTGGTATGGCCTGATGTGGCCGCTGCGTGCGCTGCACGCGGACGCCCGGGCGCGCCATGACGACGCCGCGCTGTCGCTGCAGGCGGCGCAGGCGCTGGCCGCCGCATCGCGTGCCCGCGGTGCCGCGCGCCCGGCGCCCGCGCACGGGGATGCCCTCGTGCGCCGGCTCATCGACCACGGCCGGGCCGCGGGCGTGGTCGTGTCGCGCCACCGGACCGACGCCGGCGGCGGCGTGGTGCTGACCCTCGACCGCGTGCCGGCGCCACGCCTGTTCGCATGGCTGGATGGCATCGAACGCGAATTCGGCGTGGTGCCCGCGTCCATGCAGGTCACGCGCGGCGACGCGGGCGGCGTGCGGGCGGAGCTGGCGTTCGATGGTGGCCGCCGGTGAAGCGCCGCAGGCTCGCAATCGTCGTTGCGGCCCTGGCCGCGGGGCTGGGCGTGGCCGCGCTTGCACTGGTGCCCTTGCGCCTGGTCCTGGACCGCCTGGCCCTTCCCGCTGTACTGGCCGCCACCGACGCCTCCGGCACCGTCTGGAACGGGACGCTGCACCGGGTGCACTGGGACGGCCGGCCGCTGGGCGACATCGACGTCGCGCTGCAACCACGCGCGCTGCTCGCGGGCGTGCAGCGCGTGCGGCTGGAGGGTGCGGCCGCTTCGGCCGTCCTCCTCGACGGCCGGCGACGCGGGATCGAGGGTGCGCACGGAACGCTCGCCATCGACCGCGTCGCGGGGTTGGGGGGCCTGGACCTGCGGCTGGGCCTCGACGACGCCACCATGGTCTTCGACGCCACCGGCTGCCGTGCCGCCGGCGGCAGCGTGCGGTTGGGCCTGTCGTTGCCGGCGGCACCGGCGCCGTTGCTGGAGCTTGCCGGCACGCCGGCCTGCGCCGGCGACTCCGTCCGCGTGAGGCTGGTCCCGTCCGCTGGCACCGACGCGGCCCCCGACGTCGACGCCTTGCTCGAGGTCGCTGGCGACGGCCGCTGGCGGCTGCACGCGCTGGTCCGCGCCCCGGATCCTTCGACGCGCTTCGCCCTGCAGGCGGCGGGCTTCCAGGAGGCCCCCGGTGGCCTCAGCCGTGCCGGGAGCGGGCGCGTCGGCGGCTTCTGACCCGATCCTGTCACGACACCGACACGAAGCTGAAAGACTGTCACATTCCTGACACGTGGCGTCGTTACGGTGCGCCTATCCCCGGATGACGGCACGATGTCATGCACATGACAAGATCATTGCTCTTTGTCGCTCTCTGCGCCGCGGCAGCTGCCGTGCCGGCGCGGGCGGAAGTGAAGCTCGGCACCCTCGGCGGGACCGAGGTCGGGTTCGAAGGCCTGTTCCAGGTCGACGGCAACTGGTACGACAACGATCTCGCGGACCTCGACGGGCGTGACGGCAACCGCGACCGGGCCACCGGGGTGCGCCGCGCGGAATTCGTGCTGAAGGGCGACGGGCCAGGCCCGCTGGACTGGACGGTGGGCTACGACGTCGAGTCCGAGAAATACCTGGACGCCAACATCGGCCTCACCTTCGACGGCGGCGACGGCGGCAGCCACTCCCTGCGCCTCGGGCAGTTCAAGCAGCCGAACAGCCTCGAGGAACTGTCCTCGAGCAAGAACAACGACTTCATCGCCAAGGCCAGCGCCACCAGCACCTTCGCGCTTTCGCGCCGCCTCGGCGTCGGCTACAGCTGGGACGCCGGCGACCGCGGCGCCACGGTGAGCTGGTTCGGCCGCGAACTCACCAGCGGCGAGGCCGAAGGCGGCGGCTTCGGCGCCCGCGGCTACTGGGCACCGGTGCGCGAGGACGGCCACGTGCTCCATCTCGGCCTTGCCCATGTCGACCGCGATACCCCCGACGACACGCTGCGCCTGCGCGCGCGTCCGAATGCCGACCTCGCCAGCGCCCGCCTCGTCGACACCGGGAGCTTCGCCGATGCCGACCGCATCGCGACTTCGAGCCTGGAGGCGATGTGGATCCGGGGGCCGCTCAAGCTCCAGGGCGAGTGGTACCAGGCGCGCGTCGATCGCCTGTCCGCCGGCGGCTACGACGGCGGCGGCGCCTATGCCAGCGCGGTGTGGAACCCGGGCGGCGCGACCTGGGGCTATCGCGGCGGCCTGCCGCGGACGCCCTCGGCCGGCGACGGCCACGCCGGCCTCTGGCAGCTGGGGCTGCGCTTCGACCACCTCGATCTCGACGATGGCAGCGTCCGCGGCGGGCGCATGGACGCCTGGACGCTGGGCGCGAACTGGTACTGGCGCGACCACGCCAAGCTGATGCTGAACTACGTGCGCGTGGACAGCGAACGCGCGGGCGTGGCCGACGATCCCCACATCGTGGAGGCGCGCGTCCAGTTCCACTGGTAGCGCTGTCACCCCCGCGTCATCGCATTGCCATGCTCCTGGAACCCGGCGCGGGCAGCCTGTCCGTGCCCGCCCGCACCGGAGCACGCAGATGCGCTACGCGATGGTCAGCGAGACCTACCCGCCGGAGATCAACGGCGTCGCCCTCACCGTGCAGGACCTGGAGCGCGGGCTGCGCGCGCGCGGGCACGAGGTCCACGTGGTGCGGCCGCGGCAGTGGGCGCGCGAGGCGCCCGCTGCGCACGAGGCGCTCGCGGCCGGGCTTCCGATCCCGCGCTATCCCGGCATGCGCTTCGGCCTGCCAGCGCCGTGGCTGCTTCGGCGGCGATGGGCGCGCAGCCGCCCGGACGCGGTCTACGTCGCCACCGAAGGCCCGCTGGGCTGGTCGGCGCTGCGCACCGCGCTCAGGCTCGGCATCCCGGTGGCCACCGGCTTCCACACCCGCTTCGACCAGTACGCACGCGACTACGGCCTCGCCATGCTCGAGCCACTGGCGATGCGGTGGATGCGCCGCTTCCACAACACGTCCGCGGCCACCCTGGTGCCCACGTGCGAGCTGCGCGACTTCCTGGACGGCAACGGCTTCTCGCGCGTCGTGCACCTGCCGCGGGCGGTCGACTGCGCGCGCTTCGACCCCGCACGCCGGGACGCGGCCCTGCGCGCCGAATGGGGCATCGGCGAAGACCAGCTCGCGGTGCTCTACTTCGGCCGCGTTGCCGCCGAGAAGAACCTCGCGCTCGCCATCCGCGCGTTCGAGGCGGTGCGCGCGCGGAGGCCGGACGCCCGCTTCGTCTGGGTCGGCGAGGGGCCGCAGCTGGCGGCGGTGCGGGCGGCGCACCCGGACTTCGTCTACTGCGGCCTGCGCCTTGGCCTGGATCTCGCGCGCCACGTCGCGAGCGCGGACATGTTCCTCTTTCCCAGCCATTCCGAGACCTTCGGCAACGTCACCCTCGAAGCCATGGCGAGCGGCGTGGCCACGGTGGCGTTCCGCTACGGCGCCGCGCGCGAGCACCTGCGCGACGGCCTGCACGGCGCGGCGATCGACGATGCGGACGAGGACGGGTTCGTGGCCGCCGCCTGCGCCCTTGCCATCGACGACGATGGCCGCCGCCGCATGGGGGCCCGCGCGCGCGAAGCGCTGCACAGGCTGCGACCGGAGCAGGTGGCGTCCGACTTCGAGGCGGTCCTCCTCGACATGGCAGCCCGCCAGCGGCACGACCGCAGGCACACGGATCGATACACCGGCACGGACGGGAGCACGCGCGATGCCGACGCTGCCGTGGCGTGAGCGCTGGTCGCACGGCGACCGCGGCTGGTGCCTCCGCGCCAACCGCCTGTGCACGCGCGCCGGCGCGCTGCGCCTGTTTGCGATCGCCAGCCGGCTTGGCGACGGCGCGTTCTGGTACCTGCTGATGGCCGCGATGGTGCTCGCCGACGGCCGCGACGGACTCGCGGCGTCGCTGCACCTGGCGATCACCGGCGTCATCGCCCTGACCCTGTACAAGGCGCTCAAGCGCTGGACCCGCCGGCCGAGGCCATTCGCTTCGGACATGCGCATCCGCGCATGGGTGGCGCCGCTGGACGAGTTCAGTTTCCCCTCCGGCCATACCCTCCATGCGGTGGCCTTCTCGGTGGTCGCGGCGTCGCATTACCCGCTGCTGGCCTGGCTGCTGGTGCCGTTCACCGCCTGCGTGGCGGTCTCGCGCGTGGTGCTGGGCCTGCACTATCCGAGCGACGTGCTCGCCGCCACCGCGATCGGTGCCGCGCTCGCCGGCGCGTCGCTCGCCCTGCCCCTGTAGGAGCGGCCGCTGGCCGCGACCGCGTGGCCCGGGTAGCTGCGTCCCTCCTGTAGGAGCGGCCGCTGGCCGCGACCGCCTTCCCCGCGATGCCGCGGTCGC
>JAYRUX010000012.1:0-93967 GCA_041918855.1 Luteimonas sp. | reverse complement strand
GGCGGAGCAGGCACGCCAACCAAGCGAGTATCGGGGAGCGACTTGGCGTGCCTGCTCCGCCCCGCCCTTCGCTTCCCCGATCACCGCTCTGCCTGGCGACGCGTCAGCCGGTCGCCACCACCGGCTCCCCAGGCGCGCGCCGGACCTTGCGCCTGATCCAGTCGCCGACGTCGTGGAGGACGGTGTAGGCGGCGGGAACGACGATCAGGCTGAGCAGGGTGGAGGTGATGAGACCGCCGATCACCGCCCACGCCATCGGCGCACGGAAGCTGGAATCGCCGGAGAAACCCAGCGCCAGCGGCATCATCCCGGCGCCCATCGCGATCGTGGTCATGATCACCGGCCGCGCCCGCTTGCGGCAGGCGTCGACGAGCGCGTCGTGCTGGTTGAGCCCGTGCTCGTCCTCCGCCATCACCGCGTAGTCGACCAGCAGGATGGAGTTCTTGGTGGCGATGCCGATCAGCATCAGCAGCCCGATCAGCGCCGGCAGCGAGAGCATGTTCTGCGTCAGCAGCAGCGCCCCGAACGCACCGCCCGCCGACAGCGGCACCGCGGTGAGGATGGTCAGCGGCTGGATCGGATGATTGAACAGCAGCAGCAGGACCATGTAGATGCACGCCAGGCCCGCGAGCATCGCCACCGCGAAGCCCGTGAACAGCTCCACGAACACCTCGGAGTCGCCGGTGTTGAGGAACTCCACGCCCGGCGGCAGCGACTGCACGCTGGGCAACTGCTGGACCTGCTGCATCACCTCGCCCAGAGGGCGCCCGCTGAGTTCCGCGGTTAGGGTCACGTTGCGCTGGCGCTTGTAGCGCGAGATCACCGACGGGCCGCTGCCTTCGCGGATCTCCGCCACCGCCGACAGCGGCACCGGGCCCGAGCGGCCGCGCACGCGCAGCTGGCCGACCAGCGACGGATCGCGCAGGGCCTCGCGGTCGACGCCGACGCGGATCGGCACCTGGCGGTCGGGCAGGTTGAGCTTGGCCATGCGCTGGGTGTAGTCGCCGGCGGTGGCCACGCGCGCGGCCTCGGCGATGTCGGCGGTCGCGACCCCGAGGTCGGCGGCGCGCGCCGGGTCCGGGATGATCTGGATCTCCGGGCGCAACAGCGACGCGGACGAGGAGATGCTGCCGAGCCCGTCGAGCTGGCGCAGGTCGCGTTCCACTGCCGATGCCGCGGCCGTGAGCTTGTCCGGGTCGTCGCCTGCAAGCACCAGCTGCATCACCTCGCCGGGTTCGGAACTCACGTAGCTGATGCGCGTGCCGGGCAGGTCCGCGAGGCGGCGGCGGACTTCGACTTCCAGCGCCTTCTGGTCCCGCTCGCGGTCCCCCGCCTGGCCCCAGTCGAGCACCAGCGTTGCCTTGCGTACCTCGCCGGAGCCGGTGCGCGCCGGGTCGCCCAGGTCGAGCACGCTGCCGACCATGGTGAAGACCTGGGTCAGTTCGGGCATGTCGGAGAGCAGCGCGCGCGCGCGTTCGGCGACCGCGGTGGTCTCCTCGATGGTGGTGCCTGGAGGCAGCTCGAGGCTGAGGTTGCTGCGGCCCTGGTCGGAGCTCGGGATGAAGGTGGTCGGGATGAAGGGCACCATCGCCAGCGAGAGCGCGAACAGCCCGGTGGCCGCCCACAGCGTGCGGCCACGGTGGCGCAGCGCGGCGTCCACCCATCCGAGGTAGCGCGTCATCAGCTTCGATTCCGGCTTCTCGACGTGCGTCGGCTTCAGCAGGTAGGCCGCCATCATCGGGGTCAGCAGGCGCGCCACCAGCAGCGAGAACAGCACGGCGGTCGCCGCCGTCCAGCCGAACTCGCGGAAGAACTTCCCGGCGATGCCGGGCATGAAGGCGACCGGGATGAAGACGGCGGCCAGGGTCATCGAGGTCGCGATCACCGCGGTGCCGATTTCGTCCGCGGCATCGCGCGCGGCATCGAGCGGCGACTTGCCCATGGCGCGGTGGCGCACGATGTTCTCGATCTCGACGATGGCGTCGTCGACGAGGATGCCGACCACCACCGACAGCGCCAGCAGGGTGATCATGTTCAGCGAGAAGCCGAGCAGGTGGATCACCGCGAACGTCGGGATGATCGACAGCGGCAGCGCGACGGCGCTGACCCAGGTCGCGCGCCAGTCGCGCAGGAACAGCCACACCACCAGCAGCGCAAGCAGCGCGCCCTCCCACAGCATCGTCATCGACGAGTCGTACGAGCGTTCGGTCTCGTCGACCATGTTGGTGACCATGCGGAACTCGACACCCGGCTGGCGCGCCGCCATGGCATCGAGCGTGGCCTTGACCTCTTCGGCGACCTTCAGCTCGTCGGCGCCGCGCGTGCGCGACACCGAGAAGCCGACCACCGGCGCGCCGTCCAGCAACGCCACCTGGGTCGGATCGGCGGCGCCGTCGTGCACCTTCGCGATCGCCGACAGCCGCACCGAACGGCCATCGGCGAGGCTGATCGAATAGTCGCGCAGGGCGGGGACGTCGGCGACGGTGCCGACGGTGCGGATCGCCTGCTGGCCGCCGCCGACCTCGGCCTTGCCGCCGGGCTGCTCGACCTGGATCCGGGCCAGCTGCGTCGACACCTCGGCGGCCGTGACGCCCCAGGCCACCAGCGCATCCGGGTCGAGGTCGACGCGGATCTGGCGGTCGATGCCGCCGATGCGCGTGACCTGGGCCACGCCCTCGACGCCATAGAGCGCACGCGCGACATCGCGGTCGACGAACCACGACAGCTGGTCCGGCGCCATCCCCGGCGCCGCGACGGCATAGGTCAGCAGCGAGCCGCCGATCTCCACCTTGCTGACGATCGGTTCCTGGATGTCCTGCGGCAGGTCGGTGCGGATGCGGGTGACGGCATCGCGGGTGTCATCCAGCGCGGTGGCGAGGTCGGTCGAGAGTTCGAATTCGATCGCGGTGCTGCTGGTGCCCTCGGTGACGGTGGAGACCACGCGCTTGATGCCGGGGATCGTCGCCACCGAGTCCTCGACCTTGCGCGTGACCTCGGTCTCCAGCTGCGACGGCGAGGCGCCAGGCTGCACCACGGTCACCGTGGTCATCGGGAACGCGATGTCGGGGAAGCGCGCCACCGGCAGCGAGTGGAAGCCCCACAGGCCGGCCACGCACAGCACGAAGAACACCAGCACCGCCGGCAGCGGCCGGCGGATGGCCCATGACGAGAGCGTGCCGCCGCCGCTCACTGCCGTTGCGCCGCGGCGGCGGGAGCGGATGCCTCACCGGCGCCCGGTGCGGTGCCTGGCGCGGCCGCCGCCCCCCGGGCAGGCGTCGCCGCGACCACGCGCACGTGGTCGCCATCGGCGAGGAAGCCCGCGCCCTCGGTGACCACCCGCTGGCCCGGAGCCAGGCCGGCGCGGACCTCGATGAAGCCGCGGTCGCGGCCACCCTGCTCGATCCGCACCATGTGCACCGTGTCCGCATCGTCCACCGTGAACACCACCGGGAAGCCGTCGCGCAGGACCACCGCGGACGCCGGGATCGCGGGCACCGTGCTGGCGCCGGTGCGGATGCGGCCTTCGAGGTAGGTGCCCGGTTGCAGGCGGCCGGGGTCGGGGAGGTCGGCGTAGACGGTGCCGGTGCGGGTTTCGGCGTCGACGCCGGGCGCGACCGCACGCACCGTGCCGGTGACCGTCGCGCCTTCGCGCGTGCGCAGTTCGATGCGGTCGCCGGGCTCGATGTCGCGCAACTGTTCGGCGGGCAACTCGGCGCGCCACTCCAGGCGGCCGTCGCGGATCAGCCGCAGCAGCTCGGTGCCCGCCGCGACCACCTGGCCGGGCTGCACCAGGCGGCGCGAGATGATGCCGTCCGCGGGCGCGCGCAGGTCGGCGAAGCTGCGGCGCAGGGACGCGGCATCGCGGGCGGCGCGCGCGGTCCCGACGCGGGCCTCGGCCTGGGTGCGCGCGGCGCGCAGCTCGTCGAGCTGGCCGGCGCTGATGTACTGGTCGGCCACCAGCCGTTCGCCGCGCGCCAGGTTCGAGCGCGCGAGCGCGGCACCGGCCTCGGCTTCGCGCAGCGCGGCCTCGGCCTGGGCCAGGTCGGAGTCGAGCGTGCGGTGGTCGAGCGTGAGCAGGACCTGCCCCTGGCGCACGGATTCGCCGACGTCGACGTCCAGCGAGGTCACGCGCTGGCCGCCGAGTTCCACGCCCAGTTGCATTTCCTCCACCGGGGACACCGGCCCCGACACGGTGACGCCAATGGCGAGTTCGCGGGGCGTCACTGGTACGGCGGATACGGCCATGCCGGCGGCGGAGGCGCCGGCGGCGACCTCCTCGTCGCCTCCGCAGGCAGCCAGGACGGCGCACAGGCCGGCGACGAACAGCAGGCGGGCGGGACGGGCCATGCGCGTTCCATGCAGTCGGGAAGGCGGCGAGTGTACTGGCAAGTTCATTAATGGTGTTCGTCGCCGCGGTGGACCCGGCCCGTACGCGCGGGCGGCCGCATTCGCTCCGGCGTGACCTGGATCAGGCGCCCGGCGGAGTCGCCCGCCTACGCTGGCGGTCGACGAACCGGGAGGATGCGATGAAAGGCTGGATCGGAACCTGCGTGCTGCCCCTGCTGGCATGGCCCCTGCTTGGGGCGCCGGCGCATGCCGGGGAGACGCCGCCTGCGGCGCCCGCCCACGAGGTGCGGCACGCGCAGGACCACGCCGGGCATGGCGTCGGTGCGATGCACGCTGCTGGTGTGATATCCGCCCCGGCCATCGACGGTGCCCGCTGGACGCCCGACGCACCGCTGCGCGAGGGCATGCGGCGGATGGCGGTGGCACTCGCGGCGCTCGACCATGCGGCGCACGGCCACCTCGACGCCGCCCGGACGCCTGCGGTCGCCGGCGAAGTCGAGGCGGCCGCGGACTTCATGTTCGCGAACTGCGAACTCGCCGCCGAGCCCGATGTCGTCCTGCACGGCCTGCTTGCCCGGCTCCTGGCGGGTGCCCGCACGCTTGCGGTGGATCCGTCCGATCCGGCGCCGGTGGACGACATGCGCGCCGCGCTGGGCGACTACCCGCGGTACTTCGACGACCCTGGATTCCCGGACGTCGTCAGCGGTCACTGACCCGGCCGCGCCGCGCCTGCACGCGGCGGCGTCCAGCCGCCCGTCTCCAGCGCGGTGCGCAGGGCGGCGTCGGCCGGCCCTGGATCGATGCCGTTGCGCCGGAGCCAGTCGGGGTCGTACAGCGTCTGCTCGTAGCGCTCGCCGGGATCGCAGAGCAGGCTGACGATGCTGCCGTGCTCGCCGCGCGCCTGCATGCGCGCGGCGAGCTCGATGCAGGCCACCAGGTTAGTTCCCGACGAGCCGCCGTAGCGACGGCCAAGCTGCCCCTCGAGCAGGCGCATGGCGGCGACCGACGCCGCGTCCTCCACCTCGATCACGTCGTCGACCACTTCGAACAGGAAGCCCGACTCGATGCGCGGGCGGCCGATGCCCTCCACCACCGTCGGCCGGGTCCGCAGGGCGCCGCGGTCGCGGTCGCGCCAGCCCGTGAAGAAGGCGCTCCCGGCCGGTTCCGCCACGCACAGCCGGGTGTCGAGTCCGCGGTAGCGCAGGTAGCGGCCGATCGTTGCCGACGTGCCGCCGGTGCCGATGCCGCAGACGATCCAGCGCGGCACCGGGTGCGGCTCCGCCGCCAGTTGCCCGAGGATCGACTCGGCGATGTTGTTGTTGCCGCGCCAGTCGGTGGCGCGCTCGGCGAGTCCGAACTGGTCGAGGTGGCAGGCGCCGTTCGCCGCATGCCACGCGGCGCGCGCATGCACCTGCGCCGGGTCCTCGACGAGGTCGCAGTGGCCGCCCAGGGCCTGGACATCCGCGACCTTGCGTGGCGCGGTGCAGGCAGGCATCACCGCGGTGAACGGGAGCCCGAGCAGGCGCGCGAACCAGGCTTCGGAAATGGCGGTGCTGCCCGAGGAGGCATCCACCACCGGTTGCCCCGGGCGCAGGCGGCCGTTGCAGAGCGCGTACAGGAACAGCGAGCGCGCGAGCCGGTGCTTGAGGCTGCCGGTCGGATGCGCGGCCTCGTCCTTGAAGTAGACGTCGATGCCGGGAAACCCGGGGAACCCCAGCCGCAGCAGGTGCGTGTCCGCGGAGCGTGCCGCCTCCTGCCGGAGCTGCGCCAGCGCCTGCCGCGTCCAGGCGCGCTGGTCCCCGCCGCGATCGTTCACTGCGTCATGCACAGTGCACGGATCCTGGCGCCCAGGTGGTCGAGGTACACGGCGATGTAGCTGATGCCGTTGCCATGGTCGACGAGGTAGGGGTTCATCAGCGTGTGGCGCAGGATCACCAGGTGGTCGCTGGCGTCGTCGTCGAGGTCGAGCGATGCCGCCTCGATGCCGAGCGAGGCGAGGATGCGCTGCATCTCCGCCAGGCCGAGGACATCGGGTCGCAGCGTCGTCATCGAACCGAAGAACTGCTTGAGCTGCAGCGGCTGGCGCGGATCGCTGCGCAGCTCGTCGTGGATGCGGCGGACGAAGCGGTTGGCGGTGGCGAGGTCGTGGTTGCCCGCGGGGTTGACCGCGAGGCAGACGAGGTTGCTGTCGGGTGCGAACGGCACCGCCACCCGCGCCACATCCTCCACCGCGCGCGCGAGCCCCTCGGCGCCATCGGCGAAGGCTTCAGCGGCCAGCACCGTCTGCCGCGGCAGCAGGCCGAAGTGCGCATGGTCCAGCGGCAGCACCTTGTGGGTGACGTAGACGGCGGCTGCGGCGGCGCCGGACTTCGAGCCCTCGGGCACGAACTGGCCGAGCTGCCGGTAGCGCGCCAGATACGCCTCCTTGCGCTGCCGGGCCGCAGGTTCGGGCCCGGCGTCGTGCACCGGTACCGCACCGGCCGTGGCCGGCTGGAACACGTAGTCCGCCGCTTCCGACAACAGGCCCATCGCGCGGTGGTCGCGGCAGATGAAGGCACCAGCGCCGTACGGCAGGTACCCGAGCTTGTGCGGGTCCACGGTGACCGAGTCGGTGCGGCCCAGCGCGGCGAAGGCCGCGTACACCTCCGGCAGCGGAAAACGCCCGTATCCGGCCGCAACCTCGGCGATGTCGCGCAGGGTGCCGTCGGGGTTGCGGAACAGCGTCGCGAGATAGCCGCCCCAGGCGCCATCGACGTGCACGCTGAAGCCCAGGCCGCCTGCCGTGGCGCGGTCGCGCGCGTCGACCACCGCGTCGACCGGGTCGACGGTGCCGTACTCGGTGGTGCCGAGCACCGCCACCGCCATCAGCACCGGCTGGCGTGCGCGTGCGCAGTGGTCGAGCGCGGCCTCGAGTGCCGTGGCGTCCAGGCGCATCCCGCGCTCGGGCAGGAGTTCCAGCTGGTCGCGCCCGAGCCCGAGGAGCTTCATGCCCTTGCTCCACGAGTAGTGCGCGGTGATCGGCGCCAGCACCCTGGGCACGCGGAGGCGGGGGTGGCGCTCGAAGAAGGCCGACAGGCCCAGCGTCTCGAGCCTGTGCGCCTGAACGGCTTGGCGCCAGCGGCGGCGGTCGCGCGGCGACTGCGCCGTCAGCCAGCTCGACCAGGCGTCGAGCAGGGCGACGCCGGCCGCAGGACCGAGGTTGAACGCGGTCCAGTCGTCGTCGCCGGGGTCGATGCCGGGAACATCGAGGGCACCGACGCCCGCCGCGCGCAGGGCGACAGGGAACGCCTTCAGCGACAGCGCGAGGCGCAGCGCCTGGTAGTTGGCGACGGTCCCGCCGGAGGTCAGGTGCCCGAACGCGCAGTCGACGCGCCCGGGGTCGTCGGGGTATCCCAGCATCCGCGCCAGCTGGAGGCCGACCTGGACCTCGAGGTCGATGGTGACGGGCGCGGCGTCTTCGCTGACGTTGTTCGGGTTGTAGGGCAGGGTCAGGATCTGCGCCGCCAGTCCCGGCAGCAGCAGGTCGGACGCCATGTGGCCGATGTAGCGTGGACTGTGGAACGGCACCGACCGCTTCAGTGCCGCCGACAGCTGGTGCAGTTCGCGCCGCAGCTTCGCTTCGAAGGCGAGGTAGCCGGGCTGCTGCGCGGCGGTGGTCGGGATCGCGGGCGGGTCCTCAGGATGGAAGTTGCGGCGCCAGTAGACGTGGTCGCGCAGGAATTCCACCAGCAGCTTCTCGAGCAGGGTGTCGTTCTCGCCGTAGGGGCCCAGGAACAGGGCATCGAGCATGCCGCGGTCGGCGGCGCCCGGCGGCGGTCCGGCATCGGCGGCGCGCGGCGAGACGTCAGGCGACAAGGCCATGCAGGAACCCCAGTGGATGGTGCGCGCGGGCGATGGTGTAGATGGTGGCGAACGTGGCGAGCGCGGCGATGTAGCAGGCCGCGCGGACGGTGCGCGTGCGCCCGCGGCGCAGCGCGAACACGCCGAGGACGATGTACACCACGAGCAGGGCGATCTTCGCCGTCAGCCAGCCGTTGGCGAACAGTGCCCCCGGCAGGATGGTCAGCAGCATCAGCGCCGCGGTCAGCAGCGTGGTGTCGATCGCATAGCTCGCCCAGCGCAGCGCCAAGCCCTGTGGCCAGCGCTGCCCGGCGAGCACCCCGGCGCCGCGCAGCGCGAACAGCGTGACGCTGGCGATGGCCATCGCGACGTGCACGTGCTTGATCTGGGGGTAGAACTCGATCATGTGCGCGGTATCCGCGTGCGGAGCCGGGGTGGGGTCGCCATCACCCGGCCTTTCCGTCCGCGCGAGGCGCCAGGTAGATCCCGCCGATGCGGGCCACCCAGGGCGCGAACGCGACGAGCCATCCAAGCGCCGCCGCGGCCTGCCAGGCCATGCCATCCGGCAGTGCCTCCCCGGCCACGCGCATCACCGTCACCAGCTGGATCGCCAGGAACGCGAACCAGGCGGTGGCGGTCATCACCAGGGGGCGACCGGAGTGTCCCTGGGTCACCCGGGTCACCATCGCCACCAGGGCGCTGCCGAAGAAGCCGATGAACAGCGCATGCGCCGGGCCGCGGCCCAGCCAGTACACGTCGGTGAGCGCGTAGGCGATGCTCTGCACCGCGTACAGCCAGAACGCCACCGGTAGCCATGCGAGCGCGATGAACAGTGCCGTCAGCAGCATGGGCTTCGGGCCACGCGGCCACCAGCGCAACAGCATGGTCGCGGTGAGGGCCAGCAGCGGCAGGTCGACGATCCACAGCCAGCCGTAGGCGTGCGCCAGTTCCAGGCCGAGGTGGACGAGCACCAGCGGCCAGAACGCGGCGAGCAGCCACATCGGCCGCCATGGCTGGTAGGCCTGCACCACGCGGCTGGCGAAGAACGGGAACATGCGGTGGGCCACGGTCACGTAGACCGGCAGCAGCAGCCCGAAGGTGCCGATCTTGATGCTGGCGAACGCCCACAGCGGCGCGGCCCCAAGGACGAACGCGCACCAGGCGCAGAGTCCCAGCAGGCCCAGCACCAGGGCGGCGAAACAGGAGCGCGCATGCCAGTTGCCGCTGTCGTCGCGCCGCACCAGCGACCCGAGGATCACGATGCCGGCGACCCAGCCTGCCAGCGTCATCAGCAGGCCCACGACGATGCCCGCTTCCCAGCCGACGGCACCCAGCAGCGTCGCCAGCTGTCCGCCGAAGAGCCCCGCGCCCACGGGAAGGTAGCGCCAGCGCGGGATGTCGGGCAGCCCCATCCACTTCGGGAACGTGGTCAGCAGGAAGCCGAAGAAGAAGCTCGGCAGCACCTGGTACTGCATCACGAACGCGTGCAGCCAGCCCGCGTACGGCGCGGGCTGCGGCATCGCGAACTGCGGCCAGCGCGCGGCGACCAGCCATGCCGCCCACCAGGCCATCGCCAGCAGGAGGTTGCCTGCGCCGATGAAGAACATCAGCCGGTGCGGGGCGACGGCGAGCCGGCGCAGCGACGCGTCCGGGCGCGGGAGGTGTGGGGTCGACGACATGGAGCCAGTGTGCCCGCCGTGCGGCACGCCGTCCTTGATCCACGTCAGTCCGCGTTGCAGGGTTCGCCTGCCGTTCGGGCGCATGCGGCGCGGCAACGAAACGGGACGGCCAATGGCCGCCCCGCTATGTTCCACGCGCTGCGAGTGCCTCAGCGGGTCGAGGTTTCCGTCGCCCCCACCACCGGGTCCAGCTTCGGCGCCACCCACAGGCGGAACACGAACCAGGTCAGCGCCACCGCGCCAACGCTGAAGATCACGTCGCCCGGCATCCGCATCCAGACCAGCAGCTCGACGATCGGCTTCTGCATGAACTCCGCCGAGCGCACATAGGAGTAGCCGTGCTCGATCGCGGCCAGCAGTTGCATCGTGCCCAGCGGCAGCAGGGTGAGCACGCCCATCAGCGCAAGGCCGATGTTGAGCGACCAGAACGACAGCTTCAGCAGCTTCGAATCCCACAGCATCTGCCCGCGCAGCCCGCGCAGGCAGAACAGCACCAGCGCGATGCCGAGCATGCCGTAGACGCCGAACAGCGCGGTGTGGGCATGCAGCGCTGTGAGGTTGAGGCCCTGCATGTAGTACAGCGACAGCGGCGGGTTGATCAGGAAGCCGAACAGGCCGGCGCCCACCAGGTTCCAGAACGACACCGCGATGAAGAACAGCACCGGCCAGCGGTAGCGCTCCATCCACGGCGTGGCCTTGCCGAGCTTCCAGGTGTGGTACGCCTCGAAGCCGATGTAGGCCAGCGGCACCACTTCCAGCGCGCTGAAACTCGCGCCCAGCGCCACCACCGAGATCGGCGTGCCGATGAAGTACAGGTGGTGCAGCGTGCCCAGCACGCCGCCGGCCATGAACACGATGGTGGCGAACAGCACCGCGATGTTGGCGGTGGTGGTCTTGATCAGGCCCAGGCGGGTGAAGATCAGCGCCATCACCGCGGTCGCGAACACCTCGAAGAAGCCCTCGACCCACAGGTGCACCAGCCACCAGCGCCAGTACTCGACCTCGGAGATGTGCGTGTGCTCGCCCCACATCAGCGCGGAGGCGTAGAACACCCCGATCGCGACCGTCGACAGGAACAGCAGGCCGATGATCGACCTCGACGCGCTGGCCGGCCCGGTCAGGATCGGCTTCAGCGAGCGCCCGACGAGGGTCACCCACAGCAGCAGGCCGATGAACAGGTACCACTGCCAGAAGCGGCCCATGTCGGCGTACTCCCAGCCCTGGTGGCCGAACCAGAAGTTGTTCCCGAGCGGCATGATCTGCATGACCGCGAACCACTGGCCGGCGAAGCCGCCGACCACGATCAGGATCAGCGACACGAACAGGAAGTCGACGCCGAAGCGCTGGTACTTCGGTTCGTGCCCCGACAGCGCCGGCCCGATGTACAGGCCGGTCGCGAGCCACGCAGTCGCGATCCACAGCACCGCGAGCTGGGTATGCCAGGTGCGCGCGAGCGAGTAGGGCAGCCACTGCGACAGCGCGAACCCGTAGGCGTCCTGGCCTTCCACCTGGTAGTGCGCGGTGATCGCGCCGAGCAGGATCTGCGCCAGGAACAGCGCCAGCACCAGCCAGAAGTACTTCGCGGTGGCGCGCATCGACGGGGTGATCCGCAGAAGCGCGAACGGATCGGATGCCGGAATGGTGTGGGCTTCCTCGCCGCGGCCGTGGGTGACCGCGTAGTGCCAGCCGAGGATGGCGATGCCGGCGATCAGGAACAGCACGCTGAAGGCCGACCACACCCACAGTGCCGGCGGCGGGATGTTGCCCACCAGTGGCTCGCTGGGCCAGTTGTTGGTGTAGGTGACCTTCTTGCTGACCACGCCCGACGGGTCGGGTGCGAGCGTTTCGCCGGCCTCGGCGGGGCGTTCCGTGGTCGCCGCCCAGGCCGTCCACCAGAAGAACCCGGTGAGCGCCTGCCGGTATTCCAGCGAGCCCACGGTGTCTTCCTTCATCGCGTACTGCTCGCGCAGCTCGGCGGTGGCCGGGTCGTTGCCGAACAGGCTGACGTAGTGCGCGGCGACGTTCGACACCGCGAGCGCGCGGTCGCGGGTGAGCGTGATGGTGCCGGTGGCCTCCTCGTAGGTGTTCTCGCGCATCATCTCCTGCAGGCGGCCGCGCAGTGCGGCCTGGTCGGCCGGTGCCAGCTGCGCGTAGGTCGCCGTGCCCCCGTCGCGGCGCGCCCACTGGTCGAGCACGTCGATGGCCTCGCGGTGCAGCCAGTCGGCACTCCAGTCCGGCGCGACGTAGGCGCCATGGCCCCAGATCGAACCGAGCTGCATGCCGCCCATGGACTGCCACACCTGGCGGCCGCGCTCGATGTCGGCGCGCGTGTAGAGCACGCTGCCGTCCTCGGCGACGACCCGCTCGGGCATCGGCGGCGCCGCCCGGAAGATCTCACTGCCTGCCCAGAGCAGGACCGCGAACGATGAAACCAGCAGGATCCCGAGTGCGATCCAGAGCTTGCGGGTGTTTTCCACGTACCACTCCCCTTGTCGAGTGCGCCATCCTCGCGTCCGCGACGCGTGGACGTGTTGACGCAGGTCAAGGGCAGGCGCCGCAGCGCGGCGTCAGTCGCGGAGGATCGGGGCCGCCAGCGCGTCGAGCCTGTCCGGGTCCGCGAGCTCGATTTCGCGGCGGTCGACGCGCAGCAGGCCGTCGCGCTGGAAGCGCTTGAACACGCGGCTTACGGTCTCCGGCGCAAGCCGCAGGTAGTTGGCGATGTCGGTGCGCGCCATGGTCAGCTGGAAGCGCGAGGCCGAGAAGCCACGTGCCGCCAGCCGTCGCGACAGCGCCACCAGGAACGCCGCCATGCGCTGGTCGGCGGTCCAGTCGCCAGCCAGCAGCGACGCGCGGCCGATGTCGCGGCTGAGCAGCCGGAACAGGTGCCGCTGCAGGCCGGGGAGCCGGGTCGCGAGCACGGCGATCTTCGGGAACGAGAACCGGCACAGCATCACGGTATCGAGCGCCACCGCATTGCAGGGGAAGGTCTCGCCGTCGATCGCGTCCAGGCCGATCACTTCGCCGGGCAGGTGGAAGCCGAGCACGTGTTCGTGTCCGTCGCGGTCGACGACATACGTCTTCACGGTGCCCGCCCGCACCGCGGCGATGGCCTCGAAGGCGTCGCCTTCGCGGAACAGGTGCTCGCCGGCGTGGAACGGGCCCACGTGCTCGACCAGCACGTGCAGGTCCATCAGCGCGGCCTTGTCCATGCCTTCGGCCAGGCAGGCCTGGGAGAAGGCGCAGGTCGAGCAGAAGTGCAGGGCGTCGCCGTCGTCGGCGAGGGTGCGGCGGTCCTGCCGCGGGAACGCGGGCTCGTTCACCATGCCCGGCACCGCGCGTTCAGATCGCGCGCGAGAACCTGGGGGTGGCGACATCCGCCGGCTGGTCGAGGTATCGGTCGAAGCACATCGCCATGTTACGCAACAGCAGCCGCCCGCGCGACGTCGCGACGATGCGGTCGCCCTCCAGGCGCGCGAGGCCATCGTCGACCAGCGGCTGCAGGCGCTCGAGGGCCTCGGCGAAGTAGCTGCGGAAGTCGATCAGGTAGCGGCGCTCGAGCGCGCCCATCGGGATCTCGCCCTGGCACATCAGCTGCTGGATGAGGTCCGCGCGCAGCTGGTCGTCCTCGTCCAGGCGCATGCCGCGGAACACCGGCAGGCGGCCGTCGTCCAGCGCCATCTGCCAGCTCGGCAGGTCGCGCGGGTTCTGGCTGAAGCTGTCGCCGATGTGGCTGATGGCGCTTACCCCGAGCCCGACCAGGTCGGTGTCGGCATGAGTGGTGTAACCCATGAAGTTGCGGTGCAGGCCGCCGCGCTGCTGCGCGCGCGCGAGCTCGTCGTCGGGCAGGGCGAAGTGGTCCATGCCGATGTACTCGTACCCGGCGCCGGTGAGCGTCCCGATCGCCAGCTGCAGCAGTGCCAGCTTGTCTTCCGGCGTCGGCAGGTCGGCGGCGTCGATCTGGCGCTGCGCCTTGAACATCGCCGGCAGGTGCGCGTAGCTGTACACCGCGAGCCGGTCCGGCCGCGCCGCCGCGACGATGTCGAGGGTCCTGGCGAAGCCGTCGAGGCTCTGCTTCGGCAGGCCGTAGATCAGGTCGACGTTGACCGAACGCATGCCGCCGGCGCGGCAGGCATCGATGATGGCGAGGGTCTCGTCCACGCCCTGGATGCGGTTGACCGCGGCCTGCACCGCGGGGTCGAAGTCCTGCACGCCCAGGCTCGCGCGGTTGAAGCCGATCGCGGCGAGGCCGGCGACGTCGTCGGGCGTGACGAAGCGCGGGTCGAGCTCGATCGACATGTCGCGGTCGGCGGCATCGGAGAAGTGGAAGTGGTGGCGCAGGGTGTCCACCACCTCGCCCAGCTGCGCCGGCGACAGGAAGTTGGGCGTGCCGCCGCCGAAATGCAGCTGGATGACCTCGCGGTCGCGGTCGAACAGCGCGGCCATCATCGCGATCTCGCGGTACAGCCGCACCAGGTAGGTCTCGCCGCGCGCGAGGTCCCGGGTGATGATGCGGTTGCAGCCGCAGTAGAAGCACGGGCTCATGCAGAACGGCACGTGCACGTACAGCGACAGCCGGCGCGGAATGGGGTCGCCGTTGCTCGCCGCGGCGGCGTCGCGCAGCGCCTCCTCGCCGAAGGCGCCGGAGAACTGCGGCGCCGTCGGATACGAGGTGTAGCGCGGACCGGGGCGGTCGTAGCGCCGCAGCAATTCGGCGTCGAAGGAAGGCTGGCTGATCATGGGCCGCAGGTTAGGGCGCCCGCGTCGGGGCCACCTTGATCCCGGTCAAACGGCTGCGGGTTCAGGTGCAGGTCTTCACGCCCCGGGGCCGGCCACGCGGCGACAGTCATCCACGACGAGGTCGCGAAACAGGACGCCCGGGGACGCCGTGGAACTGTCACTGCCCTTGCCGACGCTGCTGCTCCGCGGAACGGTCATCTATTTCGCGGTGATGCTGGTGGTCCGGGTGCTGCCCAAACGCACCCTCGGCGACAATTCGCCCGGCGACATGCTGGCGCTGATCGTGATCGGCGCGCTGATCGCCAGTGGGATGTCCGTGGGCGCGGATGCGCCCGCCGACTTCCTCGTGCTCGCCGGTGTGGTCGCTGGCTGGGACTGGGTGCTCAACGTCGCCGAGCACCACGTGCCCTGGCTCGAGCGCGTCACCTCGGACGCGCCGAGCATCATCGTCGAGGACGGCGCCTGCCGGCGCCGCGTGATGCGCCGCGAACTCATCACCGAGGACGAGCTGATGACCTGCGTGCGCCGCAGCGGCCTCGAACGCATCGAAGACGTCGCCCGCGCCACCGTCGAGACCACCGGCGAGATCACCATCATCCCAAAGCCCGGCACCCGCACGGGCAACCTGGAGCCCTGAGCGTAGGCACGTGCTTCGGCTGGAGCGGGGGTGGCTTCACCCTTCGGTCGGGCCATCCATGGCCCGACTCAGGGCCGTGGGCCCGCCGGCGGCGGGGGCGGCCGGCGCCGCGCCGCGCGGGCCGGCCGGCCGCCCCGGCGGGGGGGGGGCCGGCCCGGGGGGGGGGGGGGGGCCGCCCCGGCCGCAGGCTGGTGCGGCGCCCGAGTCAGGGCAGGAGGCCCTGACCGAGGGAAAAGCAGACTGCCCCGCCCAGCGCCTCGCGCGGCGCGTTCCGCAGCGCTTGAACCCGGCGCGAGGACCGACACGAATGGCGCCCATGTCCGCGTCCACTGGCATGGCGCTGGGCGGCAGTGCGGGCGGTTCCGGAGGGATGGTGGCTATGGGTGGACTCGAACCACCGACCCCAGCATTATGAGTGCTGTGCTCTAACCGGCTGAGCTACATAGCCGAAACGACTCGCGCGGACGCGGCAGGGCCGCGCTGCGAGCCGAAGATTGTCCATGCCGGCGCCCCCGCCGTCAATTGCGGCCGCCGCGCTTGTCGCCCCGGACGCCCCGTGGCAGAGTCGGGCGCAGTGACGCAAGTCAAATGACGCAGGAGTCCGCATCGTGATCGATCCGGACGGCTACCGACCCAACGTCGGCATCGTGCTGATGCACCCGGAAGGGCGCGTGTTCTGGGCACGACGGGTCCGCCGCGATGGATGGCAGTTCCCGCAGGGCGGGATGAACAGCGACGAGACGCCGCTGGAAGCCATGTATCGCGAGCTCCGTGAAGAGACCGGCCTGCTGCCGGAGCACGTCGACGTCCTCGGCGCCACGCCCGGCTGGCTGCGATACCGCCTGCCGCAGCGGGCCATCCGCCGCAACGACCGCCTGGTGTGCATCGGCCAGAAGCAGGTGTGGTTCCTGCTCGGGTTCCGCGGCCGCGAGGAGGACCTGCGCCTGGACCTCACCGAGAAGCCCGAGTTCGACCACTGGCGCTGGGTGGACTTCTGGTACCCGCTCGAACACGTGGTCACCTTCAAGCGCGGCGTCTACGCCAGCGCGCTGCGCCACCTGGCGCCGTTCGCCCGCCAGCTCGCGGGTCCGGCGATCGCGCGTGCCAGCGTCGAGGCGCAGCCGCGGGGCCACATGCGCCATCGGCAGCGGCCCCGTGCGGCGACAGGTGGCGGCCTCGACGGCACCGGGGGCTGAACCGGCCAGCTGGCCGAATTGACAATCATTCTCATGTCTGGCGGAATGGCGCCCTTGTCCTGCATCGGGTCCTGCCGTGTACGTCTGCATCTGCAACGGCGTTACAGAACGCGACATCCGCACCGCCGTCGCCAACGGCTGCGCCAGCATGACCGGGCTCACCATGCGCACGGGCTGTGGCGCCTGCTGCGGCAGTTGCGTGCCCACGGCCTGCGAGCTGATCGACGACGAGCTGCGCCAGCAGCACGCGCGCGCCGAGGCCGAAGGCCTGCGCTATCCGCTGATCCCGCACGCCGCCTGAGCCGTGCGGGGCGCCCGTCGCCGGGCGGGCAGCTGGCGATGCATACGATTCGCGTTTCGTCATCGCCATGCCGGCGGCGCTAGAGTTGCGCCATCCCCGCACGCGAGCATCGGCATGAAAGGCGACGAACAGGTCATCAAGTACCTCAACGAGGCGCTCTACAACGAGCTGACCGCGATCAACCAGTACTTCCTGCACGCCAAGATGCTGAAGAACTGGGGCATCCACGAGCTCGCCAAGCACGAGTACGAGGAATCGATCGACGAGATGAAGCACGCCGACCAGCTGGCCGAGCGCATCCTGTTCCTCGAGGGCCTGCCCAACTTCCAGGCGCTGGGCAAGCTGCGCATCGGCGAGAGCCCGCGCGAGGTGCTGGAGTGCGACCTCGCGCTGGAGCTTGCCGGCCTGCCGGTGCTGCGCGCGGCGATCGCCTATTGCGACGAGGTCAGCGACTACGTCAGCCGGCGGCTGTTCAACGACATCCTGGATTCGGAGGAAGAGCACGTCGACTGGATCGAAACCCAGCTCGACCTGATCAACCGCATCGGCGAGCAGAACTACCTGCAGAGCCGCATGGGCGGCCTGACCCCGTAACGGCGCGCGGGCTCAGGCGCCCGCGGTGCTGCCCGAGCGCAGCGCCTGCCGGGCGCGGGCGAACTCGTTGGCGATCACCGCCACCGCCACCGCGGGGCGGTCGAGCGAACGTTCGCGGGCACCCAGCTCCACGCGCTTCGCGGCGGCCGACAGCGACATCGCGCCGAGGTTGGCGCTGGACGACTTGAGCGAATGCGCGGCGTCGCGCAGGGCATCGTAGTCGGGCCCGATCGCCGCGCTCTCCAGCGCCGCCACCAGCCGCGGCGTGTCCTCCAGGAACACGTCGATCAGGCGGTCGACCTCGCTGCCCAGCATCGCCCGCAGTTCGTCCTGGATCTCCGGGTCGATCACCGGCGGCTGTGGCACGCGCTGCACCGCGGGCGCTGCCGCAGTCGACCACGCGGTCTCCGCGGTGGACGCCGCCTCCGTGGTGGGCGGCGCGGGCGCGGCCTCCGGTGCAGCCACGGGCATGGCCTCGGCCGGCGGCGGGATATCGGCGGGCGGAACCGGCAATGGCTCCCCTGTTGCCTGGTCCACGGCGTAGAACGCCATCTGCGGGGCCGGCCCGGCGTCGTGGGCGGGGTTCCACCAGCGGTGCAGGCAGCGCTCGAGTTCGCTCCGCGTCACCGGCTTGGGGAGGTAGTCGTCCATGCCGGCGTCCAGGCACTTCTGGCGGTCGCCGGCCATGGCGTTGGCGGTCATGGCGATGATCGGCAGGCGCCGGCCTTCGCCGCTTGCCTCTTCGCCCTCGCGCCAGCGCTGGGTGGCGGTGTAGCCGTCCATCACCGGCATCTGGCAGTCCATCAGCACCACGTCGTAGCGCGACGCCGACATCCGCATCAGCGCCGCCTCGCCATTGCTGGCGGTGTCGCAGGTGATGCCGAGGACGCCGAGCAGGCGCTGGCCCACCATCAGGTTCACCGGGTTGTCCTCGACCAGCAGCACGCGCGGCGTCCGCGTCGACACCGGCGCGAGCGGAACCGACGCCGTGGCCACCGCGACCTGCTCCTGCATCGCGTCGGGGTTGGGCGCGGCCGCGGCGCCGGCGAGCGCGGCACGGAGATCGGCGTCGGGCGCCTGGCGGCTCAGGAGGGTGACGCTGCGCTGGAGTTCGTCCGGCACCGGGTCGTCGCCGTACAGGCACACCAGGCGGAGCTCGCCGTAGACGGCGTGGCGGCCGAGGTTGCGGTGCAGGGCCACCGCGGTGCTGCGCATCCCGGCGAGGTCGGCGAGCACGACCGAGTACGCCCACGGCGCGCCCTGATTGGCGGCCGTGCGCAGGCGGTCCAGCGCTTCCTGGGTGGTTTCCACCGAGCTCACGCGCAGGCCCCAGTTGGGAAGCAGCATCGACAGGCGCAGGCGCAGGCGCGGGTCCGCGCTCAGCAACAGCAGGCGTCCGCCGGTGACCGCGTTCTCCGCGGCCTGCATGTCGCCCTGCGCCTTGAGCAGGGGCACCTCGAACCAGAACGTGGCGCCGTGGCCGGACTCCGACTCCACGCCGATCCGGCCGCCCATCAGGTCGACGATGCGCTTGGAGATCGCGAGCCCGAGGCCGGTGCCGCCGTACAGGCGGGTGGTGGACGCATCCGCCTGGCTGAACGCCTGGAACAGCCGCCCCTGCGACGCCGGGGAGATGCCGATGCCGGTGTCGCGGACCTCGAAGCGCAACTGGTGCTGCGCCGGCGTCTCGCCGATGCGGCGCACGCTGATCGTGACCGTGCCGCGCTCGGTGAACTTCACCGCGTTGCTGATCAGGTTGCTCAGCACCTGGCGCAGGCGCACCGGGTCGCCGCGCACTGACAGGCGGACCGCGGGATCGAGCTGCAGGTTCAAGCGCAGGCCCTTGCTCTGCGCCGGGCGCTCCATCAGCTGGATCACGCCGTCGAGCAGCTCGCGCAGGTTGAAGGTGGTGCTTTCGAGTTCCAGCTTGTCGGCCTCGAGCTTGGAGTAGTCGAGGATGTCATCGACGATGCGCAACATCTGCTGCGAGGACGTGTAGGCGGTGCGCACCAGCTCGGCGTGGTCGGCCTGCAGCTGCGCGTGCATCAGCAGGTCGAGCATCGGCACGATGCCGTTGAGCGGGGTGCGGATCTCGTGGCTCATCGTGGCGAGGAACTCGCCCTTGGCCATGATCACCGACTCCGCGGCCTGCTTGGCCTGGCGCAACTGCGCCTCGAGCTGGGTGTGGCGGTCGAGCTCGCGCTGCAGCTCGGCCCGCTCGGCCTCGTCGCGGCGCGCGCGTTCCTCGGCCTCGGCCATCACCCGGTCCCGCTGGCCCATCAGGAACACGATGCCGCTGGTCGCGAACAGCGCCAGCAGCGCCAGCACCAGGGCGATCAGCTGCCAGGGCCCGGCCAGCCCGAGGGCGTCCAGGACGAGCGTGAGCGCGGCGCCGCCCGCGGCGCCGAGGGCGAGCCAGCGCAGCATCAGGGCGGGCGGCCTGGGTGCCGGCACGTCAGAGCACCGCGTGCTGGAAGTCGAAGTCGAGGTCGCCCGCGGCCTGCTGCACCAGGTTGCCCTGGATGAAGTCGACGCCGCTCATCCACAGCGTCGCCGCCGCCTGCGGATCCTCGACCTGCTGGCCAATGACCTGCAGGCCGAGGCGGTGCGCGCGTTCGATCGCCGCGCGCATGCCGTCGCGCACGGCCGGGTTGGCGAGGTCGCTCGAGTAGCGCGCCGCCAGCCTGACGTAGCCCAGGGGAAGCTGGGCCAGCAGCGTATCGGCCTCGTCGCCGGCACTGTACTGGCTCAGGCACAGCTGGATGCCGGCGGGCACCATGGCCGCGCAGAACTCGCGCAGCGCGACGGCGTGGATCAGTGCATCGTCCTGGCGCACGTCGAGGACGAGGCTCGCGCCATCGACCTCGTGCTCGGCCAGTGTCCCGATCACCCAGTCGGCATAGCCCTCGCGCGCGAGGCTGCGCGGCGACTGCGACACGAACAGGCGCACCGGGCGGCGCTCGCGCCGACGCCCCTGCAGCACGCCGATGGCATGCAGCAGAACGCGCTGGTCGATCTCGTGAAGCAGGCCGGCGCCTTCGGCCGCGGGGACGATGTCCGCCGCGGTGTGCAGCGCGCCGTCGTCGTCGCGCATGCGCAGCAGGGTCTGGTACTGCGCCTGGTCGCCGCCCGCGACCGCGACCACCGGCTGGTAGGCCAGCTCGAACTGGTCCTGCGCCAGTGCCCGCCGCACCGCGGCAAGCACGCGGTCGCCACCCTCGACCGGCGCCGCGACGGGGACGTGCTCCGCGATCCCGAGTGACGTCGACCGCGCCGCGCGCAGCGCCTGCTCGGCCGCGGCGAGCGCGCTGCTGGCGTCGGCGAATCCATGCCCGAGCGAGGCGTAGCCGACCAGCGTGCGCAGCCGCAGCGGCTCGCCTTCGACGATGAACACATGGCGCCCGAGCCCGTCGCGGAGCCTGCGTGCCAGGGCTGCCAGCGCATCGGGGGCGACATCGGTGGCATGCAGCAGGAAGCTGGTATCGCTGAGGCGCGACACCGGGTAGTCGCCGGCGAGCGCGCCGAGCTGGCGCCCGGCATCGGTCAGCACCGCTTCCAGCCCGGCATAGCCGAAGCGGTCGCGCAGCGCGCTGGTGCCGTTGATCTCGACGAAGTACAGCGCGCCTTCCGTGCGCTCCGGCACCGCGGCGTTGAGCAGCTGGAGCATGTGGCTGCGCGTGTACAACCCCGTGACCGGGTGGCGTCCGTCGCCGTTGCGCTGGCGGCGCAGCGCGCGCGCGCGGCGCACGCGGCTCTGCACGGCGGCGACCAGGTGGCGCGGGCGCACCGGCTTGGAGAGGAAATCGTCCGCGCCGAGTTCCAGCACCTCGAACTGGCGCTCGGGGTCCGTGTCCCCGGTGAGGAACACGATCGGCACGTGCGCGAAGGCGGCGTGGTCGCGGATCAGGCTGGTCAGCTCGGTCCCTTCCATGCCCGGCATGTGCAGGTCCATGAGCACCAGGTCGGGCTGGAAGTTCTCCATCGAGACGAGGACTTCGGCACCCACCGACACCACGGCGGCCTGCATGCCGGCGCCGTTGAGCACGCTCTCCGCGTACAGCGCCTGGCTCAGGTCGTCCTCGACGATCAGGACGCGATAGGGCGCATCGGCCGAGCCGTCCGCACCGGTGCCGGGCGCCACCGCGGGCGTCGCGGCCTCTTCCACCGGAGCGCCTTCCACTGTGGCGATGGCCGGAGCGGCATCCCCGCACCAGCGCCGCCAGTACTGCGGCGGCGGGAATTCGGCACGGATGCTGGTGGCGCTCGCGGCATCGCCCGCACCGCTGCGGGCGGACGACGACGGACTGGCGGCGGCTGGCGGCGCAGGCACGGTTTCGGATCTCCCTGTGGAGACGCGATTATCCCTGCGCTCCCCCCTGACAGCCTACAACGAACTCCCCGTCGCGCGTCGGCCACCCGGCGGGCGGGGCACGCCGGCCGCGCGGACCGCGTCAGCCCGGCTGCACCCGCGGAGCGCGCCGTGTGAGCTTGCGCCACAGCCACCACAGCAGCGACACGCCCGCCAGGGTGAAGGCAACCAGTGCGGACAGCGCGAGCCAGGGATGCGCGAATGCGATGGACAGCGCACCAACCACCGCGACGTCCTCGGCCGCCGACGCGGTCCAGTTGCTGAAGGGCTCGGGCGAGGTGTTCATCATCGCCCGCGCGCCGGACTTGAGCGCGTGGCTGCCGAGGGCCACGCCGGCGCCGGTGGCCAGCATCCCGGCGCCGAGGTCGCCGTCGGGCGAGAACGCGGCCGCGGCGAGGAAGGCACCGGCCGGGACACGCGCGAGCGTCTGCAGCAGGTCCCACGCGGAATCCACCCCCGGGATCTTGTCGGCGAAGAACTCCACCAGCGCCAGCACCCCCGAGACGCCCAGCACCCACGGCGAGGTCGTGGCCTCGAGCCCCTGCGGCAGGTCCACCCAGCCGAGGGCGCCGGCGACGCCGATGCCGAAGACGGTGAGGTAGGCGCGGACGCCGGCGAGCCATGCCAGCAGCACGCCGATCGCGAACAGGTGGGCTTCCGACATGGTGCTGCTCCACGGGGGCGGTGCCTGGCCGAGTATAGAAGCGGGCGCGGCTTGACGCCGGCGCGACCCCCTCGCTATACCGTGCGGATGACGGACGCAGACCCGACGCCGACGGACCCCGTGCCGCCGGCACCGCCCCCCGCGTCGCCTGAGCCCGCCCCGCCCGCCGCCGACCACCGCGCGCTGTATGTCCTGGCCGCGGTGCTGCTGGTGTCGCTGGCGTTCGGCGCCTGGGGCGCGTGGACCACGTTCCGCCCCGGCGCCGCAGACGGGCCGGCACAGCTGCGCCGCCAGCAGGCACGCATCGAGGCGCTCGAGCAGCGCGTGGCCACGCTGGCGCGTTCCGACCAGATCAGCCGCGACGCGAACACCGGTCTCCAGGTCACCCTGGCCGAACGCGACGAGGAAATCGCCGCGCTGCGCGCCGACGTTGCGTTCTACGAGCGCCTGGTCGGCGCCACCGGCCAGCGCCGGGGGCTGGCCGTGCACGGGCTCCAGCTGGAGCCGCAGGGCGAGGGCGCCTGGCATTTCACCGCCACCCTCACCCAGAACCTAAACCGCGGTGCCGTGAGCCGCGGCGACCTCGTGCTCGCCGTCGAGGGCACGCGCAATGGCGCTCCGGCGCGCCTGGCGTGGACGGACCTGCGGCCGCCGGATGCCGCGGAGCCCGGCAGCTACTCGTTCAAGTACTTCCAGGAAGTCGAGGGCGACATCCTGCTGCCGCCGGGGTTCACGCCGCTGCGCGTGGTGGTGCGGGCGGAACCGGCGGGCGGCAGCCCGGTCGAGAAGTCGTTCACATGGGGCGAGGTGGCCGCGGGCGGCAGCCCGGGTGCTTGAAGGCTTGGCCACGGCCCCCCATCCTGTGGGCATGGAAAGCACCGACACATCCCGCGCCGCGCCCGGCTACCAGTCGCTGGAGCGGCCGCTCGACTTCACGCCATCGGCCGCGGCGAAGGTGCGCGAGCTGATCGCCGAGGAGGGCAACCCGGCGCTGAAGCTGCGGGTGTACATCCAGGGCGGCGGCTGCTCGGGCTTCCAGTACGGTTTCGAGTTCGACGAACAGCAGGGCGAAGACGACCTCGCCATCGACACCGACGGCGTGGTGCTGCTGGTCGACCCGCTGAGCCTGCAGTACCTGATGGGCGCGGCGGTGGATTACAGCGAGAGCCTCCACGGCGCGCAGTTCAGCATCCGCAACCCGAACGCGAAGTCGACCTGCGGCTGCGGCAGCAGCTTCACGGTCTGAGTGCGGTCCGGCGCGCCGGCGACGGGAGTCCGCAGGCCATGACGGAAGCGGGTGGCTTCGCGTTCGTGGGACAACCGCTCGACCGCGCCGAGCATATTCGCGAGGATCGTGCCGCGCTGGCCGCGCTGTGGACCGGCGGCCGCGTCCTGGTGCTCGACGCGGACGGCCACGCCCGTGCCTACCCCGACGGCGGGCTCGACGCATTGCCGGCAGCGCAGGTGGCGGCGGATCCCGGCGACGCGGTGTTCCTCGGCCTGCGGGGTGGCGAAGGCTGGTTCGCGCTGGCGGCGGACGCCGCGCCCGCCGCGGAGGCGATCGACCTGCGGACCGCGGCAGCGACCTGTTCGGTCTTCGAGGCCACCGCATTCGCCCAGGCGCGCGCGGTCCTGCACTGGCGCGCGCGCCACCGCTTCTGTGGCGCCTGCGGCCACGCGCTCGATTGGGCGCGCGCCGGCTGGCTCGGCCGCTGCGCCGGCTGCGGCCTGGAACACTACCCGCGCACCGACCCGGCGGTGATCGTGGCGGTGAGCGACGGCGAACGCCTGCTGCTGGGGCGGCAGCCCGGGTGGCCGCCGCGCCGCTACTCGGTGCTCGCCGGCTTCGTCGAACCCGGCGAATCGCTGGAACAGACCGTGGTGCGGGAGGTGTTCGAGGAGAGCGCCGTCCGCGTCCGCGCCTGCCGCTACCTCGCCTCGCAGCCATGGCCGTTCCCGTCGTCGCTGATGCTCGGCTTCGAAGCCGACGCCGCGGGCGACACGCCGGTGACCTCCGACGAACTCGAGGACGCGCGCTGGTTCACGCGCGACGAAGTTGGCGCGGCCTTGCGCGGCGACTCCGGCGACGCGGGCCTGCTGCTGTCGCCGGCCATCTCGATCTCGCGCTGGCTGATCGCGCGCTGGCACGCCGCCGGCTGAGCATGCGCCCGGGGCGCTGCGGCTAGAATCGGGGCATGTTCGTCACCCTGCTCGCGGTGGTGGTCGCGCTGGCGCTGGGGCATGTCGCCCAGCCGCTGGCGGTGGCCGTGCGCCAGTTCGGCTGGTACCGGTCCTGGCTCGGGTGGCTGGACACGCGCTTCCCCGATGACGGGTTCTGGCGCGGGCGCTGGGGCATCGCGCTTGCCTTGGTCCCGCCCCTGCTCGTGGTCGGCCTGTTCCAGCTGGCGCTCGCCGGCGCCGTCTACGGCCTGCCGACGCTCGTCTTCGGCGTCGCGGTGCTGTTCTACGCCTGGGGCCCGCGCGATCTCGACCAGGACGTGGACGCGATCGTCGAGGCGCCCGACGCTGCGCGCCGGCGCGAGGCGGCCGCGCGGCTGTGGCCGCCACGCCTGGGCCCGGAGCCGTCGGCGGCGTGGCCGGTGGACGGACCCGCCGCGATCGGCGCGGTCTTCCGCAGCGCGCTCAGGCGCTGGTTCGGGGTGCTGTTCTGGTTCCTGCTGCTCGGGCCCATCGGTGCCTTGCTCTACCGGCTGGCTGCGATTTCGGCCGAGGGCGAGGAGGCGGCGCAGCTGCCGCCCGACACAGCGCGGGGCGCGGGCCGCCTGCTCGCCCTGCTGGACTGGCCGGTGGCGCAGCTCGCGACGCTGTCGCTGGCGCTGGTCGGCAACTTCGACGTGGTCGCGGCTGCCTGGAAGGCAAACGGCGGCGCCGGCTTCACGCCGGAAGGCGACTTCCTCGGGGCGGCCGGCCGCGCCAGCGTGCGCAGCGAACTCGCCGACGAGGCCGAGGACTATGTCGAGTCCGGCATCCTGCCGCCGGGCGCGGTGGTGCGCGAACTGGGACCGGTGCCGGAGCTGCGCGACGCGATGAGCCTGGTCTGGCGGATCCTGCTGGTGTGGCTGGCCGTGATGGCGCTGTTCGTCGTCGCCGGCTGGGTGGGCTGACTCAGGCCGCGTCGCCGCGCAGGCTCCGCACCCGCGCTTCCACCAGCGCCGCGGTCGCCTCGCGGCCGTCGACGGGTTCGCCCGCGACCACCTCCACCTGCGCCCGGAACCGGCGCGGCAGCCGCATCCGTCCCATCCGGCTGTCGTTGTGGCTCCACATGCTGTGCCACATGCCGCGCAGCGCCATCGGCACCACGGGCACGGGCCTGCGTTCCAGGATGCGCTCGAGGCCGGGCTTGAACGGGGCGATCTCGCCGTCGCGCGTCAGGCGGCCTTCGGGGAAGATGCCCACGATCTCGCCCTCGGCGAGCGCGGCGTCGATCGCGTCGAAGGCGCGCTGCATCAGGGCCGGGTCCTCCTTCGCGCCGGCGATGGGGATCGCCTTGGCGTGGCGGAAGATCCAGCGCAGCACCGGGATGTCGAAGATCCGGTGGTACATCACGAAGCGCACCGGCCGCGGGATCGAGGCCGCCAGCACCAGCGCGTCCATGTAGCTGACGTGGTTGCACGCGATCAGCGCCGGGCCCTCGTCGGGCACGTGGCGCTCGATCCCGTGCAGGCGGGGCCGGTACAGCACCCGCACCAGCACCCAGCTCAGGAACCGCATCAGGAACTCGGGCACCAGGGTGAAGATCCACGCCGCCACCAGCACGTTGGCCACCGCCAGCGCCAGGAACAGCTGCGGCACGCTCAGGCCGAACACGCGCTGCGCGACGATGCCGAGCACGGCCGCGGCGACGATGAAGGCCGAGTTCTGGATGTTGAGCCCGGCGATCACCCGCGACAGTTCCGCGCGCGGGGTGCGGCTCTGGATCAGCGCGAACAGCGGGACGATGAACAGCCCGGCGGAAAACCCGATCGCGGTGAGGTCGAAGGCGATGCGCCAGCCGCCGTCGCCGGAGAGGAACGCACCGAGGGTCACGCCCGCCACCGGCGGCGCGCCCGAGCGTGCGAAGTACAGGTCGAGCAGGAACACGCTGATGCCGAACGCGCCCAGCGGCACCAGGCCGATCTCCACCGTGCGCGCCGAGAGCTTCTCGCACAGCAGCGAGCCCGCGCCGACGCCGATGGAGAACAGCGCGAGCGCGAAGATGTACAGCGACGTGCTGCGCTCCGGGGCGCCGAGGTGCAGCTCGGCATAGGTCGGCAGCTGCGCGGTCAGCACGGTGCCCACGAACCAGAACCAGGACACGCCGAGGATCGCGTTGCGCACCGCCGGCTGCCGGCGTGCCAGGCGCAGGATCGCAAGCGACTCCGGCACCGGGTTCCAGCGCACGCGCAGCTCCGGCGCGCTCGCGGGCACGTGCGGGATCGCGCGGCTGACGAGGTTGCCGAGGACGGCCAGCGCCACCACCGCCGTCGCCGCCGCCACCGGTCCGCTGCTGCCGGCCAGCTGGAAGATCAGCCCCCCGAAGATCATCCCGAGCAGGATCGAGATCGACGTCCCCATCTCGACCAGGCCGTTGCCGCCGGTGAGTTCCTCCGGGGCCAGCACCGACGGCAGCATCGAGTACTTCACCGGCCCGAACAGCGTCGACTGCACGCCGGTGCAGAACAGCGCCACCAGAAGCACCGGCATGCTCTGCAGCAGGAAGCCCACGGCTGCCAGCGACATGATCCCGATTTCCATCGCGGTGGTGATGCGCACCAGGCGCGATTTCTCGAGCTTTTCCGCCACCTGACCGGCAAGGGCCGAGAACAGGAAGTAGGGCAGGATGAACAGCGCCGGCGCGAGGTTGGTGTACAGCGTGCGCTGCGCGGCGTCGATGCCCAGGAAGATCAGCAGGCCGATCACCGCCTGGCGGTAGACGTTGTCGTTGAACGCCCCCAGCGACTGCACGGTGAAGTAGGGCAAGAACCGGCGCTGCCTCAGGAGGTCGAACTGGTTGTGCGCCATGCGGGTCCCCGTGGATCGGCGCGGGCCGGCCGGCCCGTGCCGCGTTCGGCCGTGCCGTTGCCTCAGCCGCGCTCGCGCGCGATGGCCCGCCAGCCGATGTCGTGGCGGTGGAACTCGCCGGGCCAGGAAATGCCCGCGACCTCGGCATAGGCACGCGCCTGGGCATCGCCGACGCTGTCGCCGAGCGCGCACACGCACAGCACGCGCCCGCCGGAGGTCACCACCGCACCGTCGGCATCGACGCGCGTGCCGGCATGGAACACCTTGCTGTCGACGAGGTCGGGCACGTCCCAGCTGTTGATCGCGTCGCCGAGCCTGGGCGTGCCGGGGTAGCCCTCCGCGGCCATCACCACGCCCAGCGCCGGGCGGGGATCCCATTCGGCCTGCGCCTCGTCCAGCCGCCCGTCGATCGCCGCCTCGAGCAGCGCGGGCAGGTCCGAGCGCAGCCGCAGCATCACCGGTTGCGTCTCCGGGTCGCCGAAGCGCACGTTGAACTCGATCACCTTCGGCGCGCCGTCGCCGTCGATCATCAGCCCCGCGTAGAGGAAGCCGGTGAACGGCGTGCCGTCTTCCGCCATCCCGCGCACGGTGGGTTCGATGACCTCGCGCATCACCCGCGCGTGGACCTCCGGCGTCACCACCGGTGCCGGCGAATACGCGCCCATGCCGCCGGTGTTGGGGCCGGTGTCGCCGTCGCCGACGCGCTTGTGGTCCTGGGAGGTGGCCATGGGCAGCGCGGTGCGGCCGTCGACCACGGCGATGAAGCTGGCCTCCTCGCCGTCGAGGAATTCCTCCACGACCACGCGCGCGCCCGCGCTGCCGAAGGCGTTGCCCGACAGCATGTCCACGACCGCGGCCTCAGCGTCCGCCAGCGTCATCGCCACCACCACGCCCTTGCCCGCAGCCAGGCCATCGGCCTTGACCACGACCGGCGCACCCCTGGCGCGGACATCCGCCAGCGCGGCATCGACGTCGGTGTGCACGGCGTAGTGCGCGGTCGGGATGCCGTGGCGGGCGAGGAAGTCCTTGGCGAAGGCCTTGCTGCCTTCCAGTCGCGCGGCGGCCGCCGTGGGCCCGAAGATGCGCAGGCCCTCCTCGCGGAAGCGGTCGACGATACCCGCCACGAGCGGCGCTTCGGGGCCGACCAGGGTGAAGGCGACGCCCTCGCCGCGCGCGAGCGCGACCAGGCCCTCGATGTCGCCCGCCGTGACGTCCACGTTGCGGCAGCCGTCCTCGTGCGCGGTACCGCCGTTGCCGGGGGCGACCAGCACGAGGTCGACGCGCGACGACTGCGCGAGCTTCCAGGCCAACGCGTGCTCGCGGCCGCCGGAACCGATGACGAGGATCTTCAAGGCCTGGCGCTCCCGATGGCGAGCGCCGGATTCTACCCGGTGCGCAGGCGAGGCGAGGCGGCCTCCACCGTGCGTCTGTTACGGTTTCACCATGCACACGCCTGCCCCCGCGACCGCGTGACGGTCGTCGCCACCCTGGACGCGCTGCTGGCCAACACCGTCGCCGTGGTCAACGGCGTGCTCTGGAACTACCTGCTGGTCGGCGTGCTGCCGCTGGTGGGGTTGTATTTCACCGTGCGCCTGCGCGTGGTGCAGGTGAGGCGTTTCCCGCAGATGCTGCTCGTCCTGCGCCGGGGCGGCCACGACGACCGCGCCGGCATCTCGCCGCTGCAAGCCCTGTGCACCAGCCTGGCATCGCGGATCGGCACCGGGAACCTCGTCGGCGTGGCGATCGCCCTCGGGGCAGGCGGCGCGGGCGCGATCTTCTGGATGTGGGTGGTTGCCGTGCTCGGCATGGCGACGTCCTTCGCCGAAAGCAGCCTCGCGCAGCTGTACAAGGTGCGCGACCGCGACGGGCAGTACCGCGGCGGGCCGGCGTTCTACATGTCCCGCGGACTCGGCGCGCCATGGCTGGGCGCGTTGTTCTCGGTCCTGCTGGTGGTGGCGTTCGGCCTGGTGTTCAGCGCGGTGCAGGCCAACTCGATCGCCGGGGCGCTGGAGACGGCGTTCGCGCTCGATCCGCGCGCCACCGCCGTCGGCCTGGTGCTGGTGGCGGGGGCGATCATCGTCGGCGGCCTGCGTTCGGTGGCGAGGGTCGCGGTCGCCGTGGTGCCGCTGATGGCGGGCGCCTACCTCCTGGTCGCGCTCGCGGTGATCGCGATCAACGTCGACCAGGTGCTGCCGGCACTGGCGCTGATCGTGCGCAGCGCCTTTGGGCTGGAGCAGGCCGCGGGCGGCGTGCTCGGCGGCCTGGCCGCCGCGCTCCTCAACGGCGCCAAGCGCGGCCTGTTCTCCAACGAGGCCGGCATGGGCAGCGCGGCGAACATCGCCGCGGCGGCCACCCCGGTGCCACACCACCCGGCGAGCCAGGGGCTGGTGCAGGCGTTCGGCGTCTGCATCGACACGCTGCTGGTGTGCACTGCGACCGCGCTGATGATCCTGCTGTCCGGGGTACCGGTGGGCGGCGCGGTCGACGGCATCGCACTGACGCAGGCGGCGATGGCGACGCACCTGGGGGCGTCGGGCCCGGTGTTCATCGCGGTCGCGCTGTTCCTGTTCGCGTTGACCTCGATCCTCGGCAACTACGCCTACGCGGAATCCTCGGTGGCGTTCCTGCGCGGCGGGCGCGCGGGCATGTGGCTGCTGCGCGCGGCGTGCATCGCGATGGTCGGCTGGGGCGCGCTGGCGCGGGTGGCCCTGGTGTGGGACGTGGCGGACATGGCGATGGGGCTGATGGCGCTGACCAACCTGGTCGCGATCGTGCTGCTGGCGAAGGTGGTGGTGAAGCTCACCCGGGACTACGACCGCCAGCTCGACAGCGGCGCGACGCCGCGGCTCGATGCCGACGACTACCCCGAGCTCGGTACCGCCATCGATCGCGGCATCTGGACCGCCGCGCCGGCAGCGGCACCCGGACCGCATGCGCGCGGGCCAGGCGCGCCCGCGAGCCGCTAGCTTCCCGGCCCGCGGAAGTCAGGCCCGCCTGCGCCGGCCATGCCTCCAGGCGCGCGCGGCGAGCAGCGCGAGCGTGATCGCCGTCAGCGGGACCACGAAGGCCATCATCACCTGGCTGTAGGCCGGGAGCGCGTCGTGCTCCGCGCTGCGCAGCAGCAGGTAGGCGGTGTAGGCGACGTAGTAGGCGACGAACAGCCCGCCCTCCCAGCGCCGCACCTGGAACCCGGTGAAGAAGATCGGCAGGCACGCCAGCGCGACCGCGGTCATCACCGGGAAGTCGAAGCGCAACACGCCGGGCGCGACCTGGATACCGCCTGGCGCCAGCGCCGCGCTCGCGCCCAGCACCAGCAGCAGGTTGAAGATGCAGCTGCCGACGATGTTGCCGACGGCCATGTCGCGCTGCCCGCGCAGCGTCGCGAGGATCGACGTCGCGAGCTCCGGAAGCGAGGTGCCGACGGCGACCACGGTCAGGCCGATCACCATCTCGCTCACGCCCAGCACCTGGGCGATCGCCACCGCGCTGCCGACCAGCCATCGCGCGCCCAGCACCAGCAGCGCGAGGCCGGCCACCACGTACAGCGCATCGCGCCACCACACCGGCGCCACGGCATCGGCTTCCGGCACCGGCACCGCCGCGGGATTGCGTCTGGCGATCCACAGCAGCAGGCCGATGTAGGCCAGCGCCAGCGCGAGCAGCAGCACGCCCTCCGCGCGGCCGATCGCACCGTCGAGCGCGAGCGCGAACACCAGCAGGGTGGCCCCGAACATGATCGGCACGTCCAGGCGCACCAGCTGGCGCGAGACCGCCAGCGTCGCCACCAGCGCCGTGGCGCCCAGGATCAGCAGCACGTTGGCGACGTTGCTGCCGACCACGTTGCCCAGGGCGATGCCGGGCGAACCCGACAGCGCGGCCCCGATGCTCGTCGCGAGTTCGGGAGCGCTGGTGCCGATCGCGACCACGGTGAGCCCGATGACCAGCGGCGACAGGCCCATCGCCGCCGCCAGCCGCGATGCACCACGCACGAGCAGTTCCGCGCCGCCGACCAGGAGCACCAGGCCGGCGAGCAGCATCAGGACCACCGTCAGGGACATCGCGTCAGTGCCTGAAGTGGCGCACGCCGGTGAACACCATCGCGATGCCGTGCTCGTCCGCCGCGGCGACGACCTCGCCGTCGCGCATCGAGCCGCCCGGCTGGATCACGGCGCGGATGCCGGCTCCGGCGGCGGCGTCGAGGCCGTCGCGGAACGGGAAGAAGGCGTCCGACGCCATCACCGAGCCGTCGACCACCAGCCCGGCATCGGCGGCCTTGATGCCCGCGATGCGCGCGGAGTACACGCGGCTCATCTGCCCCGCGCCGACGCCGACCGTCGCGTTGTCCCTGGCATACACGATCGCGTTCGACTTCACGTACTTGGCCACGCGCCAGGCGAACAGCATGTCGCGCAGTTCGGCGTCGGTCGGCGCGCGCTTCGAGACCTGTTTCAGCTCGCCCGCGTCCATGCCGCGGTTGTCGGATGCCTGCAGCAGCAGGCCCGAGCCGATGCGCTTGCTGTCGAACATGTTGCGGCCGTCGCCCATCGGGATGCGCAGCACGCGCACGTTGGCCTTCTTCGCGCAGTACGCGAGCGCGTCCGGCGCGTAGTCCGGCGCGATCAGCACCTCGACGAACTGGCGGTCGAGGATCGACCTGGCCGTGGCGGCGTCGACGGGCACGTTGAAGGCGATGATGCCGCCGAATGCGGAGGTGGGGTCGGTGGCGAAGGCGCGCTCGTAGGCCTCGCCGCCACCGGCCGCGACGGCGACGCCACACGGATTGGCGTGCTTGACGATGACGCAGGCGGGCGCGTCGAACTGGCGCACGCACTCCCAGGCGGCATCGGCATCGGCCAGGTTGTTGTACGAGAGCTCCTTGCCCTGCAGCTGGGTGAAGGTCGCCAGCGTGCCCGGCACCGGATACAGGTCGCGGTAGAACGCGCCGGACTGGTGCGGGTTCTCGCCGTAGCGCAGGTCCATCACCTTGACGAAGTTCGCGTTGAGTTGCGCCGGGTAGTCGTGGCGCTCGGGTACCTCGGCGGCGGGGTCGGCGACCGCGGAAAGATAGTTGCCGATGGCGGCGTCGTACTGCGCGACGCGGTTGAACGCGGCCACCGACAGCGCGAACCGCGTCGCGGCCGACAGCGTGCCTTCGCCGGCCGACAGCTCGGCGACGATGCCGTCGTACTGGGACGGATCGGTCGCGACCGCCACGCGCGCGAAGTTCTTGGCCGCCGAGCGCAGCATCGCCGGGCCGCCGATGTCGATGTTCTCCACCGCCTCGGCCAGCGTGCAGCCGGCCCTCGCGGTCACCGATTCGAAGGGGTACAGGTTCAGCACGAGCAGGTCGATCGCGGCGATGCCGTGCTCGGCCATCACCGCTTCGTCGACGCCCGCACGCCCCAGCAGGCCGCCGTGCACCACCGGGTGCAGGGTCTTGACCCGGCCATCCATCATTTCGGGGAACCCGGTGACGTCGGAGACGTCGCGGACCGCAAGCCCGGCGTCGCGCAGGGCGCGCGCGGTGCCGCCCGTGGAGAGCAGTTCGATGCCGCGCGCCGAGAGTGCGCGGGCCAGGTCGAGCAGGCCGGTCTTGTCGGACACCGACAGCAGCGCGCGGCGGACGGGCAGGCGATCGACGCTCATGGCGGGTTCCACGTTGGACGGCCGCGGATTATAGGGCGCCTGCGGGAGCGGCCATCGCCGCGTGCAGCCGTACGGGCGGAGACGGGCTCGCGTCCCTGGCCGTTCCCACGGGAGGGCTGCCGGGCTCCTGCCGGATCAGGCGATCCCGTAGTCCCGCAGCTTGCGGCGCAGCGTCGCGCGGTGGATGCCGAGCATGGTGGCGGCGCGGCTCTGGTTGCCGTCGCAGTGGTTCAGCACTTCGACGAACAACGGGATCTCGAGCTCGCGCAGCGCGATCTCGTAGAGGTTGTCGGCGTCGCTGCCGTTGAGGTCGCCGAGGTAGCGACGGACCGATGTCGCGACATGGTCGCGCAACGGCGCGCGCGGGCCGGTGCGGACGGACAGGTCGGGACGTTCTGCGGCGTTCAAGCGGGCTTCCGGTGGTGCTGGTGCCGGGGGCCGCGCGGCGATGCGGCGTGGCGACGCGGGACGGAAGTCTAGCGTTCCCTCCCTGCAGGCGCCAATGAGACGCGGCGCCGTCAGTCGAAGGCGAACGCGAAGGCGACGATGCCCGCCGCCGGCTCCACCACGTCCATGCGGATGGCCGCCGACTGTCCGGGCGCCAGAGCCGCCTGCGACGGCGGCGCGCCCAGGTACTCCGCGGGCTCGAAGTGCCGCGCGGCGACGACGCGGCCGTCGATGTCGGACAGCGTCAGCAGGACGCGCGGCCACGCCTGTGGCCAGCGCGCGTCGTTGCGGAAGGTCGCGTTCACGCGCAGCACGCCGGGCTGCCGCGGGTGCGGGCGCACGTCGCGGTCGAGCAGGGACAGCGCGGCCGGTTCCCGCCACGCCGGAACGTTGCAGCGCAGGACCGTGCAGGCCTGCAGCACCAGCGGCCGCCAGCGCGGGTCGGCGGCGAGGCGTTCCCGGTCCGCCAGCAGCCATTGCACCGCGAGCAGCAGCGCCAGCACCGCGATGACCGCCGGCAGCAGCCATCGGTGCGCTGGTGGCACGGGCGCGGCCGCCGCGGCGCGGGTGCGCGCGAAACTGGGTGCCGGCACACCGGGACGCCCCGCGCCCGGCGCCGCCGGAGCGGCTGCATCGCGCGCCGCTGGCGCACCGGTCGCTGCACCGGCGTCGGGCGCATCGGGTGCGTCCGGCCGCGGTGGCGCCGCTGCGGGCAAGCCGACGGTCGCGGACTCCCCGGCTGCCAGCGCCGCCACCACGGGCGCGGGGCCGGTCGCATCGGCCAGCGCCGCCGGGGCGCCGCGCAACGGAACGGCGTCGGTCTCCGGTCCCGGGGATGGGACCGGCGGTGGATCCGGTGCGGCCATGGCGGGCTCCGGCGGGATCGCTGGCGGCGCGGCGACATCCGCGCCGGTCGCCGGTTCCTCGCGCAGCGTCGCCGCGCACCGCGGGCAACGTGGGGGCGGCGCGTCGGTCGCGGGATCGGTGGCGACGAGCGCGCCGCAATGCGGGCAGTTGACGAACATGCGCGCTATTCAAGCACGCGGCATGGCCGCGGCGCCGGCATCAGGCGCCGTCGCGGCGGATGCCGTCGATCCTGACCCAGTCGCCCTCGGCCGCGACGGCAAGGCCGTCGAACCACTGCCCGTAGCGCGCCACCAGCGCGTCCTGCTGGCCATCGAGGATGCCGGACAGCGCGATGCGGCCGCCGGGGGCAACCCGCGACGCGAGCGTGTCGGCCAGCGCGTCCAGTGCCGACGCCAGGATGTTCGCGACCACCACCGGATACCTTGCGGCCGGCTCATCCGCCGGCAGCCAGACCGCCAGGCGGTCGCCCACGCCGTTGCGTGCGGCGTTGTCGTGCGTGGCCAGCAACGCCTGCGGATCGTTGTCGACGCCGGTCGCGGCCGCGGCGCCGAGCTTGAGCGCGGCCAGGGCGAGGATCCCGCTGCCGCAGCCGAAGTCCAGCACGCGACGGCCATCGAGGCGGCCTTCCCGGGCCAGCGCGTCCAGCCAGCGCAGGCACAGCGCGGTGGTGGGATGGGTGCCGGAACCGAAAGCCAGGCCCGGATCGAGCCTCACCACCGCCGCGTCCTCGGTATCGGCGTCCGCCGGCAGGTCCTGGTTCCAGGGCACGATCCAGGTGCGTTCGCCGAACCGCAGCGGCTCGTACTGGTCCATCCACGCGCGTTCCCAATCCTGGTCGTCGACCTTGCGGAACGACACGCGCGTCCAGTCCAGCGCGGGCTGCGCCGTTTCCAGCGCCACCAGCAGGCGCAGGCCGTCCTGTCCGCCGTCGAACAGCGCCCGCAGTTCGAGCGCGTCCCACAGCGGCGTCTCGCCGACGCCCGGCTCCAGGATCGCGCGTTCCTCGGCAGTGTCCGCGGCGGCATCGAGCATGGTGACGGCGAGCGCGCCGGCGTCTTCCAGCGCCTGCTCGTAATGGGGGTGCTGCGCTTCGCTGCAGCGCAGGGACAGTTCGAGGAACGGCATCGCGGACTCCAGTGCGCGCGGCGACCGGGTGGCCGTCGCGGCGGAATCGCGCAGGGTTCCATGGCGCGCGCGGGTTCGCAATGGCGGCCGGGGCGCGGTCGAGCCGCGTGGCGCGCGCGGGGCGCGGGAGCGGCTGGATCCGCTCCCGCGAGGGTCGGGAGGTGCGGGCGCGATGCGCGCCCGCACCCGGTGGCTCAGTTCGCCGGGACCAGCGTGTCGACCGGGAACGTCATCGGCGTCGGCGCGTTGTCGGCGCGGAGGACGGCGGTGCCCGCCACCGGAGGCTTGTTGGAGACGAAGCTGAACGAGTAGAGCTCGCCCCAGCCCAGCGATTGCGCGGCATCCGCGTCGCTCCAGTGCAGGCCGTCGGCGGCGGCCTCGAGGGCCCAGTCGTTGTCGCCGTCGAGGTCGCCGTCACGGAAGGCGACCGCGCTCGCCGCGGCTGCCGAACCGGTGCCGATCGAGAAGCCGTCGAAGCCCTGGGTGCTTTCGATGCGCAGGTCCGGCTCGCTGCCGGACGTCTCCGCGAACGCGGCTTCGAAGTTCATCACCGCGTAGTTGTACTGCCAGATCCCGCCACCCAGGCGCTTCACCTTCGCCGCGACCTTCACGCGCGCCCGGTCGGCAAGGAGTTCGGTCATCTTCTTGCGATACATGCTGAGCTTCGGGTTCCGGCCGCTCTCGCCGTCGGCGCCGTACCACCGGTCGATCGCCGGGCCGAGGCGTTCCGCGCCCTGGCTCACGTTCCACACCGAGCCGGTCCAGTTCGCGGTCATCGGGCGCGTCGACATCGAGTTGTAGATGTCGATGTCCTCGCGCGCGATGTACCAGGATTCGTACATCCAGGACGCGCCGGGATTGTGCACCGAGGCGATCTGCGACTCGTCGACCACCAGGCGCTGCCAGTAGTTGTCGCCGGGGCCGGTGTTCATGACGCCGTTGCAGTCCGGGTCGAAGGTGGAACCGCAACGCGCCCACTGCCCGGTGACGGGCAGGATCTCGCTGCGCGGCGACAGGCCCTGGGTGTAGTCGTTGTTGCCGGCGGAATAGGTGTCGGTGCAGCCGCGGCCCAGCGCGTGGCCATGGTGGTCGCCGTTGTCGAGGCAGGAGCCGTTGGTGGTGAGGTAGGCCTGCTTCACGCCCGAGCGCCCGATCTGCTCCAGCGAGCCATCGGCATTGGTGCGGTACATGTTCCAGATCAGGTACGGATGCTGGTCGTTGCCGTAGGGCGCGTACTCGCCGCTGAACTTCTGGTACCAGGGAATGGTCGCGGTCCACTTCGCGGTGCTGGTACCGAGCGGGTCGCCGGGGACGGTGGCGGCGAAGTTGCCTTCGTTGACGTTGTTCTTCAGCGTCGACGACGGCGTGAAGGCGACCTGCCCCGAGCCGTTCGGGCCACTGCAGCCATCGCAGCGGGTGTAGTACAGCGTGGTGCTGAGCATGAACAGGTCGTTGAGGTACGACGTGCCGTCGGGTGCCGGATCGCCGTGCCAGGTGATCTCGTTGGCGAGCGGCTGCAGGCCGCCGCTGCCCTGCGCCTGCACCGTGGCGTCGAGCTGCACTTCGCCGATCGGCCAGCCGGCGGCATAGGGGGCGCCGATGCGCCTGGCGAGGCGCTCGCTGATGAGGATGTCGGACGAGCCGACGGTGAGCGCGCCCGGTGCGTCGAGCAGCTCGTGCATGACGCGGTCGACGTGGAACCAGGCCACGCCGCCGGCATCGACCAGGTCGAACTGCGGCTCGGCACCAGGCTTCACGCGCCTGGGCACCAGGCGGAACCCGTCGAGGTCGATCTGTCCGTCGCGCAGCGTCATGCGGTAGCCGCCACGCGCCTGCAGTGCGCCGTCCACGAACTGGCGCGCGTACCCGTTCTCCACCTTGAAGCGCAGCTGCGCCTCGGGGCGCAGCGCGAAGCGTTCGGAGCCGTCGGAGGCACGATCGCCATGCACCGAGCCCGGCGCGATGCCGATGCCGAGGTCGCGCGCGAGGTCGTAGTTCCAGCGGATGCCGACGTCACCGCCGGCGGCGGTCCACGGTCGCACCTGTTCCGCCACGCGCGGGGCGGTGACGGCGCCCTGGCGCGCCTGCGCGAGGGCGGTGCCGGCGACGCCGGCAACGAGCATGCCGCCGATCACGGCGGCAAGGATGTTCTGACTGCAAGGACGCATCGAAGCTCTCTCCCGTTGGAATGATGCCGGCCCCCGTGCCCGGCTGTCCCGAGCATAAGGGACTGGAAGTCCGGGAAGAACCGTTCGCCGGCGCATGGTGGCGCCGGGATGTCAACGGATCGAGAGCGAGGGATCCCTGCGCTCGGCGAGGCGCTTCTCGAGGTAGTGGATGTTCTGGCCGCCCTGCTGGAAGCCGGCATCGGCGAGGATCCGCTGCTGCAGCGGCACGTTGGTGCGGATGCCGTCGACCACCATTTCCGACAGCGCCACGCGCATCCGGCAGATCGCCTGCTGGCGGTCCGCGCCGTGGACGATCAGCTTGCCGATCATCGAGTCGTAGTTGGCGGGTACGCGGTAGCCCTCGTAGACGTGCGAATCCACGCGTACGCCGGGACCGCCCGGCGCGTGGAAGTGCGCGATCAGGCCGGGCGACGGCATGAAGGTGTCCGGGTCCTCCGCGTTGATGCGGCACTCGATCGCGTGGCCCGACAGCACCACGTCCTCCTGGCGGATCGACAGCGGCTGGCCGGCGGCGATCATCAGCTGCTCGCGCACCAGGTCGATGCCGGTGATCATCTCGGTCACCGGGTGCTCGACCTGGATGCGGGTGTTCATCTCGATGAAATAGAACCGGCCGTCCTCGTAGAGGAACTCGAAGGTGCCGGCGCCGCGGTAGCCGATGCGGATGCAGGCCTCGGTGCAGACGCCGCCGATCTCCGCGCGCTGGTCCTCCGTGATCCCTGGTGCCGGCGCTTCCTCGACCACCTTCTGGTGCCGGCGCTGCATCGAGCAGTCGCGCTCGCCGAGGTGGATGGCGTTGCCCTGGCCGTCGGCGAGCACCTGGATCTCGACATGGCGCGGGTTCTCGAGGAACTTCTCCATGTAGACCATGTCGTTGCCGAAGGCGGCCTTGGCCTCCTGCTTGGTGGTGGCGATCGCACCGGCAAGCGCGTCCTCCGCGTGCACCACGCGCATGCCGCGGCCGCCGCCGCCGCCCGCCGCCTTCACGATCACCGGATAGCCGATCTCGCGCGCGATGGCGATGTTGGCGTCGGCCTCGTCGCCGAGCGGGCCGCCGCTGCCGGGCACGCAGGGCACGCCCGCCTCCTTCATCGCGCGGATGGCCTCCACCTTGTCGCCCATCAGCCGGATCGTCTCGGCCCTGGGGCCGATGAAGACGAAACCGGACTGCTCGACGCGCTCGGCAAAGTCGGCGTTCTCGCTGAGGAAGCCGTAGCCCGGGTGGATCGCCTGCGCGTCGGTGACCTCGGCCGCGGCGATGATGCTCGCCATGTCGAGGTAGCTCTGCTGCGACGGCGCCGGGCCGATGCACACCGACTCGTCGGCCATGGCGACGTGCTTCAGGTTGCGGTCGACGGTGGAGTGCACCGCCACCGTGCGGATGCCCAGGGCGTGGCAGGCGCGCAGGATGCGCAGCGCGATCTCGCCGCGGTTGGCGATGACGACCTTCTCCAGCATGGCCGTCAACCGACCACGAACAGCGGCTGGTCGAACTCGACCGGCTGGCCGCTCTCGCCCAGCACCGCGACCACCGTGCCGGAGACGTCGGCCTCGATCGGGTTGAACATCTTCATCGCCTCGATGATGCCGAGCGTGTCGCCGGCCTTGACCACCTGGCCGACGGTGACGAACGGCGGCTTGTCCGGTGCCGGCGAGGTGTAGAAGGTGCCGACCATGGGCGAACGCACGACGTGCCCGTCCGGCAGCGCCGGGGCGCCGGCATCGCCGGCGGGCGCGCCACCGGTGGCGGCGTCGACCGGCGACTGCATCGGCATCGCCTGCGCGCGCGGCGGCTCGGCATAGGTGGCGGGCGCCGGCGCGTAGCCACCGCGCGGCGTGCGCGCCAGGCGCACCGACTCCTCGCCTTCCTTGATCTCGATCTCGGCGAGGTTGGATTCCTCGAGCAGGTCGATGAGCTTCTTGATCTTTCTCAGGTCCATGCGGGCCTCGGGTGTTGGCGCCGGCCGCGGGTGCGGTCGGCGAGGGTCAGGGAGCGTGGCGCTCGAGCCGGCGCAGTGCGGCCTCGAGCGCCAGCACGTAGCTGTCGGCGCCGAAGCCGCAGACGACGCCGACGGCGAGGTCGCTGAAGTGGCTGGTGCGGCGGAACGGCTCGCGCGCGTGCGGGTTGGACAGGTGGACCTCGATGAACGGCAGCGCGACCGCCGCCAGCGCGTCGCGCAATGCGACCGAGGTATGGGTGAAGGCGGCCGGGTTGAACAGTACGAAGGCGGTGCCGTCGTCGCGCGCCGCATGGATGCGGTCGACCAGGAGGTGCTCGGCATTGGACTGCAGGCACGCCACCTCGTGCCCTGCCGCGCGTGCGCGGTCGGCAAGCAGGGCATCGATCTCCGGGAGCGTCGTGCGGCCGTAGACCTCCGGCTCGCGGGTCCCGAGCAGGTTGAGGTTGGGGCCATGCAGGACGAGCAGTTTCGCCATCAGGCGCGGATGCCGGGCGGGAGTGGGCGGCCAGTCTGCGCGATGCCCGCGATGCTGTCCAGATCGCCGACGTTCGCCACCGGATGGCGCTTTGAGCGTTGCTAGGGCGTCGCCTCGCCGGTCGCCCAGGCGTCGATCTCGCCGTGGGCGAAGGGTCCGACCCGCTGCCGGAGGAGGATTCCGTCCGCCGACACCAGCACCGAGTACGGCAGGACCCCTTTGGGGTTGCCGAGCTGCACCGAGCTGTCGCGGGCGCCGGGCGTGTCCAGCAGGATCGGGTACCGCACCGGCACGCGCTCCAGGAAGTCGCGCACCGCCGCGGCGTCGTCGAGCGCGATGCCCACCACGCGGACGCCATGCGTGGCCTCGCCCGCGGCGAAGCGGTCGAGTTCGGGCATCTCCTCGATGCAAGGGCCGCACCAGCTGGCCCAGAAGTTGACCAGCAGCGGGGCGCCCGCGAAATGTCCCGGGATCCGGGTGGTGCCGCCATCCAGCGCCGGCAGCGCGAGGGCGGGGATCCGGTCGCCGCGGCCGGCCACCTCGAGCCCGTCGGGCGCTGGCGGCGCCACCGCCGCGTACGCGCCCTGCAGCGCGCGCTGGCCGAGTTCGGTCCGCAGCAGGGGCCCCGGGCCGTTGATCGCCAGGCCGGCGACGACGCCCAGCGTGCCTGCCGCCAGTGCCGCCAACACGATGGTGGATGCGCGCATCAGCCGCGCGCCCGTGCGAGCGCCGCGGTGACGATGTCGTCGTCCAGCAGCGCGGGCAGGACTTCGCCCTCGCCGCCGCCGGCCGGGTACACGACGTACAGCGGTACCCCCACGGCACGGTGCTGCTCGAGGAACGCGCTGATCGCCGGGTCGACGCTGGTCCAGTCGCCGACCATGTACGTGGCACCGGCCTCGCGCAGCGCCGAGCGGAAGCGCGCGCCGGACAGCGTGCCGCGCTCGTTGGCCTTGCAGGTCACGCACCAGTCCGCGGTCATGTTGACGAACACCACGCGACCCTCGTCGCGCAGCGCCTGCAGGCGCTCCGCCGAGTACGGGACGCGGTCGCCGGCGATGGCGGGTGCCATCCGGGCTGCCGGCGCCGCCAGCCGCGTCACCGCCCACACCGGGGCCAGCGCCAGGACCAGCAGCGCAAGCGCCGCCAGGCGCACCGGCACCGCCCCGCGCCAGCGCGCGCGCTCATGCCACCACAGGGCCAGTGCGAGCACCACCATGCCCGCCGCCACCACGGCGACCGCGTCCACACCGCGCTGCCGGCCCAGCACCCAGAGCAGTGCCACCGCCGTCAGGTACATCGGGAATGCCATCACCTGCTTCAGCGTTTCCATCCACGGTCCCGGCTTCGGCAGCCGGCCGGCGAGCGCCGGCACGAAGCCGATCACCAGGAACGGCAATGCCAGCCCGAGGCCCAGCGCCAGGAACACGGCCAGCGCCACCGGGGTCGACGAGGTGAATGCGAACGCCAGCGCCCCGCCCATGAACGGGGCAATGCAGGGGCTCGCCACCACGCAGGCGAGGACGCCGGTGAAGAAGTCGCCGGCGCGGCCGCTGCGGCCGGCAAGCGAACCACCGAGGCTGCCGAGGCTGCCGCCGACGGTGAACACGCCCGAGAGGCTCAGGCCCACGGCGAACATCAGGTAGGCGAGGGCGGCGACGAACCAGGGCTGCTGCAGCTGGAAGCCCCAGCCCAAAGCCTGGCCGGTGGCGCGCAGCGCGACCACCAGCAGGCCGACCGCGGCAAAGGCCACCAGCACGCCGGCGGTGTACCACAGCGCATGGCTGCGCGCGTCCGCGCGGCTGGCGCCGCTCCGTGCCAGCCCGACGACCTTGAGCGACAGGATCGGCAGCACGCACGGCATCACGTTGAGCACCAGGCCGCCAAGCAGGCCGAGCAGCAGCGCCGTGAACAGCCCACCCGTGGGCAGGACCGGCGGACGGCTGCGGACGGCGTTGTCGCCGGAGGCATCGCCGCCTACCGCGTCGACGCCGGCAGGCGCGGCGACGGTGCCGGCCGCGACCGCGGTCGACGGCGCGCGGGCGTCGTCTTCGCCGCTCGCGGCCGCGGCCGGCGCCGGCATCGGGGGCGCCACCATCGCGGGCGCAGGCGACGCCGCGGCGGCGACGCCCCCGGAAGGCGACACGGGCGCGGCCGAAGCCGGCACCGCGATCGCGACGGTCCGCGTCATCGGCGGATAGCAGATGCCGTCGTCCTGGCAGCCCTGGAACGTCGCCCGCAGCGTCACCGTCCCGGGGCCGGCGCCGGTCCGCCGCAGCGGGACCGGGACGTCCACCTGGTCGAAATAGACCACCACGTCGCCGAAGTGTTCGTCGAAATGGGAGACGCCGCGTGGCCAGCGCGGGCTGCCGAGGCTGGCGCCGGCCCCCTCCAGCCGCAGTTCGGTGCGGTCGCGGTAGAGGTAGTAACCGGGCGCAGGCGTGAACCGCAGCAGGAGCCGGTCGCCGCCGTCGGCAATGGCTTCGAAGCCGAAGGCCTGTTCCGGCGGCAGCGGCAGCGCATCCAGTGCCGCCGGTTGTCCCGTGCCTGCCAGAAGCCCCGGCCGGGTGCCCGGACGCATGCCCTGGAGCGGAAGCGCGTTGCGCGCCGGTGCCGGCGCGGCCGGCGGCAGCGCCACCGTCACCGTGCGCACCTGCGGCGGGTAGCAGATGCCGGCGTCCGCGCAGCCCTGGTATTTCACCCGCAGCTGCAGCGGGCCCGCACCCGCGCCCGGCGGCAGCCCGAGCCGGCCCTTCACCGCGCCTCGGTAGGTCTCGACCTCGCCGAAGAATTCGTCGACATGGCGCCGGCCCGCGGGCAACTGCAGCGGGATCGCGTCCGCGACGCCCGGCAGTTCCGCGCCCATCCGGTGGCGGTAGAGGTAGTAGCCGTCGGCGATGGTCCAGGCGAGTTCGACCTCGGCCGCCGAGACCGCGCGCGCCTGCAGCACGAAGGCCTCGTCCACCGGCAGCAGGTCGTCGATGTCGACCGCGGCAAGCGCCAGCGGCGCCATGCCGAGCAGCAGGACGACGGCCAGCAGCCGCCGGAGCGTGCGGATCATCGCCACGTCAGGAGGCCGCTCCGTCCCGGGTTTCGGCATGGACCCAGTCGAGGTAGCTGCCGGAGCCGCCGGCCGCCTCCAGCGCGATCACCTCCGGCGTGTCGTAGGGGTGCAGCGCCTGGATCCGCGCGCACAGCGCCTGCAGGCGGTCGCTGCTGGTCTTGGCGAGCAGCAGCACTTCCGCGGCCTGCTCGACCTTGCCCTCCCACCGGTACACCGAGCGCATCGGCGGCAGGATCTGGACGCACGCAGCCAGGCGCTCCTCCACCAGGCGGGTGGCGATGGCCTCGGCGGTGCCCGGGTCGGGGCAGGCGCAATGGCAGACGAGCACGGACACGGTTCGACCCTGGGCGGGGGTGCATAGGGTAGCCGAGCCGCCCCTGCGCATCGCCGCCGGCGGATGAACGCCCGCCGCCCCGGAGCGGGCCTGCGTGCGGGCCGCTGCCTCAGGGGCGCCGCAACTTGGGATTCCTGGGCGGGCTGCTGGCGAGGTCGCAGGCGGCCGGCTGGCTCGAGGCGAACAATGCCTGCGTCGCCCACTCCGGGTGGTCGATGAACGGGTTGCGGTTGCCCTGGAAGCTGAAGACCACCTCGTTGCGCGCGCGTTCCGCGACGTCCGGCGGATCGGCCTGGTGCCAGTCCAGCAGGGTCGACAGCAGGCCCATGTAGGCCGGCGACGCCGACGTCGCCACGATCAGGCTGCGGTCGTCGGTGAGTTCCAGGTCCGGCTCCGACTGGCCGTGCACCGGATGCGTGCCGCCCTCGTAGCGGATCGCCATGTACAGCACCGCGCGCGCCAGGTCGCCCTTGCGTGCGCTCCACGCCTGGAACGAGCCCTGGTTGCCGTTCGGCCCCTGGAACCAGTTGGAGTTGCCCGGGTACACGCCGCTGCCGCCGCCGCGGCCGTCGTAGGCTTCGGTCGGCCGCTCGCCGCAGCCGCCGGCGGTGCAGTCGGCATAGGGCATGTTGCCGCGGTCGCTGTTGTAGCCGGTGTCGCTCAGGTAGAGCATGTGGGTGTCGGTGTACGGCGCGTTGGGCAGGCCCAGGTCGCCGGTCGCGCTGCCGAAGCCGAGTGAATTCGGCCAGGTGTGCTCGCGGTTGTAGGTGATGCCGCTGCCGGTGCCGGCCCGGTCGCTGCCCTTGGCATAGGTGCGGTTGCGGTAGACGTCGAGGATGCGGCCGGCGTCGTTCGGATCCTCGTCCGCGATCTCGAGGATCGTCCAGGTGCTGGTGCCGCTTCCGGAATAGGGGTAGGCGGTGTGGCCGCGGATGGTGTGGTGCAGGGAGCACCGCAGCTGGTCCGGACTGGAGGTGTTGACCCGGCCGTAATAGTCGCCGCCGCCGTCGCCGCGCTTCACCGTGAACGCGACCGTGGTGTCGGCCTCGGGCGCGTCGCCGTCCTGGTCGGCGATGCGCGTGGCCACCACCGTCAGGGTGCACTGTTCGCCGCCCATGAGCGGCTTGCCGGGCGTCAGGGTGAAGGTCACCCCCTCCGCGGAGTGCTCGAGGGCGATGGGGTGCTTGCGCATCGCGCTGCAGGCCAGTGCGAAGGCGCCGGGCTGCACCGACACCGGCTCGCTGAAGACGACCTGCAGGTCGCCGGAAGGCGGAAAGCCGGTGGCGCCGTCGGCCGGCACCGTCGACACCACGGTGGGCGCGGCATTGCCGGGCGCGCCGAAGGCCTGGTCGTTGTTGCAGCCGCCGAACGTCGCGGCCGCGGAGCCGGCCCAGGCGAAGTCGCCGGCAACGCTGCCGGTTCCCGCGAGCTGGAGCGAGGTGCCGGCCGCGGCGCTGCCGGCCTCGGCGACGCCGATGTCGGTGCTGTCGAGGCCTGCCGCCGGTCCGTTGGCGGCCGTCATGGCGCCTTCGTAGCTCAGGAACTGGACCACGCCACCATCGGGGGCCACCAGCGCGAGGCCGTCCGGGCCGCCGTTCTGCAGGCCGTTGGCTGGATAGGAGACGGTGGCGATGCGCACGTCGCCGCCGCAGGACACGAGCGCCCCGGCGGGGACCGCATCGTCGGCGTACACCGTGGCGGCGGCGGGGTTGCTGCCGTTGTAGAGGTGGATGCGGTAGCCGGCCAGGGATTCCCCGGCGCTGGCGACGACCTCGATCGCCTCGCCGACGTCGGCGCCGTCGTTGTCGTAGTGCAGCTCGTTGACGAAGACATCGGCGGAGACCGACAGCGAGGCCGCCGACAGGGCAAGGGCAAGGCTGCAGCAGGCGAATCCGTGGCGTCGGGGCATGGTGCGGTCCGGCAAGGAGGTCGCAAGCAATCTAGCCGAGGCCCATGACAGCCGCCACCACGCAGGACGCTGCGGTGCGCGCCTGCACTCGAACAACACCCGGGTGGGCAGTATTCTCCGCCACCGCCCCCCGCGCCCGTTCAGGACCCCCATGTCGCCCCGATCCCGCCTTGCCGGCCGCCTGCTGGCATTCCTGCTGTCGTGTTCCGGCAGTACTGCCGCCCTGGCCCAGTTCGAGGCCGCGGCAGGCGTGTCGGCGACCAAGGGCAACGAGCCGACTGCCGTGGCGTCGGTGGCCTGGCTGCCGCATGTGCGCGACCTCGAGCACGCCACGCTGCGGGCCGACGTCGGCGCCCTGTATGTCGACGGCCGCGGCGACATCGCCGGCCGCGACCTCGCCGACGACGTCGTCGTGGCCTACGCCGGCCTCCGCTACGAGCGCACCGGCAACGGCCTCACTCTCGGTGCGGGGGTCGGTGCCCAGGCCGGCGAGAGCGACGCGCTGTCGGGTGCGCCACAGTTCGTGACCACGCTCGGCTGGCGCTGGCAGGCGTTCTCCCTGCTGCTGCGCCACGTCTCCAATGCCAGCCTCGACCAGCCCAACCACGGCGAGACCATGCTGCTGGGCGCCTGGCGCTTCTGATCTCCCCGGCCGCGAAAAAATTTTTCGCCTGCCGGTCTTGAACCGTTCATCGCCGGTCCCATCTAGGTGGCATCCCGGCCCTGCCGGGTTTTCGCGCCCGCCGGTTTGGCACTCTCCGCGGGAGACTGCTAGACTCCGCGCCCAGCTTCACCAAGATCTTCCGTCCAATCAACAACTTGCGAGGGCACCAATGAATCTCAAGCCGCTCTACGACCGCGTGGTCGTCAAGCCGATCGAAGCCGATGAAGTCAGCGCCGGCGGCATCCTGATCCCCGACAACGCCAAGGAAAAGCCCACCAAGGGCGAAGTCGTCGCCGTCGGCGAGGGCAAGGCGCTCGACAGCGGCAGCGTGCGCGCGCCGAAGGTCAAGGTCGGCGACAAGGTCATCTACGGCCAGTACGCCGGCAGCTCCTACAAGCTGGAAGGCGTCGAATACAAGATCGTGAAGGAAGACGACATCCTCGCCGTCCTCGGCTGAGCAGCGTCGCGTCCCGCGTTCCGCCTTTCTCCCCCTATTCCTGATCCACATTCGAGGTAACTGCCATGTCCGCCAAGGAAATCCGTTTCGGTGAGGACGCGCGCGCCAAGATGGTGCGCGGCGTCAACGTGCTCGCCAATGCCGTCAAGGCAACGCTCGGCCCGAAGGGCCGCAACGTCGTGCTCGAGAAGAGCTACGGCTCGCCCACGATCACCAAGGACGGCGTGTCCGTCGCCAAGGAGATCGAGCTCGCCGACAAGTTCGAGAACATGGGCGCGCAGATGGTGAAGGAAGTCGCGTCCAAGACCTCCGACAACGCCGGTGACGGCACCACCACCGCCACCGTGCTGGCGCAGGCGCTGATCCGCGAGGGTTCCAAGGCGGTCGCCGCCGGCATGAACCCGATGGACCTGAAGCGCGGCATCGACAAGGCGGTCACCGCCGCCGTCGCCGAGCTGAAGAACCTGTCCAAGCCCACCGCCGACGACAAGGCCATCGCCCAGGTCGGCACGATCTCGGCCAACTCCGACGAGTCCATCGGCACGATCATCGCCGACGCGATGAAGAAGGTCGGCAAGGAAGGCGTGATCACGGTCGAGGAAGGTTCGGGTCTGGACAACGAACTCGACGTCGTCGAGGGCATGCAGTTCGACCGCGGCTACCTGTCGCCGTACTTCATCAACAACCAGCAGTCGATGTCGGCCGAGCTGGACGACCCGTTCATCCTGCTGCACGACAAGAAGATCTCCAACGTCCGTGACCTGCTGCCCGTGCTGGAAGGCGTGGCCAAGTCGGGCAAGCCGCTGCTGATCGTGGCCGAGGAAGTCGAGGGCGAGGCCCTGGCGACCCTGGTGGTCAACACCATCCGCGGCATCGTCAAGGTCGTCGCCGTCAAGGCCCCGGGCTTCGGCGACCGTCGCAAGGCGATGCTGGAAGACATGGCGATCCTCACCGGCGGCACCGTGATCTCCGAGGAAGTGGGCCTGACGCTCGAGAAGGCGACCATCAAGGACCTCGGCCGCGCCAAGAAGGTGCAGGTCTCGAAGGAGAACACCACGATCATCGACGGCGCCGGCGAGTCCAGCGGCATCGAAGGCCGCATCAAGCAGATTAAGGCGCAGATCGAGGAGACCTCCTCCGACTACGACCGCGAGAAGCTGCAGGAGCGCGTGGCCAAGCTGGCCGGCGGCGTGGCGGTGATCAAGGTCGGTGCCTCGACCGAGATCGAGATGAAGGAAAAGAAGGCCCGCGTCGAGGACGCCCTGCACGCCACGCGTGCCGCGGTGGAGGAAGGCGTGGTCCCGGGCGGCGGCGTCGCGCTGATCCGTGCGCTGCAGGCCATCGGTGACCTCAAGGGCGCCAACGTCGACCAGACCCACGGCATCAACATCGCCAAGCGCGCGATGGAAGCGCCGCTGCGCGAGATCGTCGCCAACTGTGGCGAGGAGCCGAGCGTGGTCCTGAACAAGGTGGCCGCGGGCGAAGGCAACTTCGGCTACAACGCCGCCACCGGCGAGTACGGCGACATGATCGCGTTCGGCATCCTGGACCCGACCAAGGTCACCCGGTCGGCGCTGCAGAACGCGGCCTCGATCGCCGGCCTGATGATCACCACCGAAGCGATGGTGGCCGAGGCGCCGAAGAAGGAAGAGCCGGCGATGCCGCCGGGCGGCGGTGGCATGGGCGGCATGGGCGGCATGGATTTCTGATCCAGCCACACCCGTTGCTCCACGGCACCACGAAAGCCCCCGCAGCGATGCGGGGGCTTTTTTTTTCGCATGCTCAGGCGGCGGGGCCGCGCGGCGGGCGGTCGGGGTCCGCGGGCACGTCGGCCTGCGTCAGGAGCTCGGTAGGCCGCGCGTCCGCCGGCTGCGGCGTGTAGTCCACCGCCGGGTCCGCCACTAGCGCCCGCTCTGCACGCTGGAACAGCGCGTCGTGCAGGTCCGCATCCGGGAGGTTGGACTCGCGCGACAGCGTGCGGACCTCTGCCGCGTGTTCGTCGGTGAACTCGCGTCGTGGGTCGAGCCGGCGCACGGCCAGCCGGCGCAGGCGAAGGCGGCGTGCGGCCTCGGCGGAGATCTGCGTCCGCCGTCGCAGCCAGCCGGTGCCGAGCACGGCGATGAGGACCAGCCCGAGGTAGCCCAGTGCCGGGTACACGTTGGCGACCAGCTGCCGGAAGCCGACGAAGCTGAGCACGAAGCCGACGAGGACAGTGGCGACGTAGACGGCCCTGAAGCGTTCGGGCCGGGCGCGGGTCAGGCGCTTGCCCAGCGCATAGAACATCCCGAGTGCGGTGTTGAAGATCATCCCGAAGATCACCACCGACATCACCGCGCCCAGGCGCGGATGCAGCTCGTCGACCAGCGTGAGCATGGGCAAGGCGTCGTTGCCGACGACGTCCACGCGCAGGAACAGCGCCGAGACCGCGAGCACGAGGAGGAACAGGAACAGGCCACCCCCCAGCAGCCCGCCGTAGCCTGCGGTGCGGCTGTCGAGCAGGCTGCCGCCGATGACGATGGTCATCGACACCGCGGTGATCGCGCAGAGGCCCACGTAGTTGAGCGCGCCCACCCACCAGTTCGGCAGCCCCGTCGGCACGCCGCGTGCCGCCTGCTCCAGCCGCACGATGTCGTAGTCGGCGGTCGCCAGCGTCCACCCCGAGGTGCCGACGAGGAACACGATGATGAAGGGCGTGACCGCGCCGATCATGCGCGAGACCTTGTCGACGTCGAACATGCCCGCGACCAGCACCGCCACCAGCGTCAGCACCGCCCCGATCCACACCGGCCACCCGAACTGCTGCGCCATGTTGGCGCCGCCACCGGCGAACATCACGAAGCCGATCGAGAACAGCGTGACGACCGTCGCGGCGTCGAGGAACCAGGCCAGCGCCGGGTGCGAGACGCGCCGGAAGACCGCCGTGTGTTCCCTGGCCTGGACATGGCTGCCCAGCTGGAGCGAGGCCACCCCGATCAGGATCATGACCAGCGACGCACCGAGTGCGCCGATCACGCCGCGCGTGCCGAAGGCCACGAAGAACTGCAGCATTTCCTGGCCGGACGCGAAGCCGGCACCGACGATGATGCCGATGAAGGCCATGCCGACCCCGAGTACGCGCTTGAACACGGGCAGCTCCCGGTGTGTCGCCGACGCGGGCACGGGACCGCGTGCGGCGCAGGGTGTGGCCGGCGACGGTGTGGGATCCGGCGTGAAGGCGACGGCGTCGAGACCCCGCCAGGCGCTGGCGCGCGGCGTCGCGGGCCAGGCGCGATAATCGACGGTCCGCCCCATCGTCCCAGCCCATGCCAGCAGCCGTCCCCCACCATGCCCGTGCCATCGCCCTTGCTGCCGGCGGCACCGGGGGCCACCTGTTCCCGGCCGAGGCGCTGGCGCGCGAGCTGATGGCCCGCGGCCGCGAGGTGGTGCTGTACACGGAACGGCGGGGCGCGGCCTATGCGCAGGCGCTCGACGGGATCCCTCACCTGGTGTTGCCGGCGCGCAGCCTCGCCGGCGGCATTGCCGGCAAGGCCGCGGCGGCCTGGACCATCCTGCGCGCCGCCCGCCGGGCCCGGGGCGACATGAAGCGACGCGGCGTGGCCGCGGTGGTCGGCTTCGGGGGCTACCCGAGCTTCGCGCCGGCGCTGGCCGGCAAGAGCCTGGGGCTGCCCTTGCTGCTGCACGAGCAGGCGACCCGGATGAGCCTCGCCAACCGCCAGCTGCTGCGCCTGGCCGACGGCGTCGCGTCCTCGTTCGACGATGTCGCGGGCCTCGGCGACTACGACCCGCAGCGCGTGGTGGTGACCGGCAACCCGGTGCGGCAGGCGATCCTCGACGCCCGCGGCCCGTACCCGCCGCTGGCCGATGGCGGCGCGCTGCGCGTGCTGGTGGTCGGCGGCAGCCAGAGCGCGCGCGTGTTCGGCGAGGTGGTGCCGCCGGCGGTGCTCGCCCTGCCGGTGGCGCTGCGGCGGCGCGTCGCGCTGTCGTTGCAGTACCGGGGTGAAGACGCCGACGGGGTCGCGGCGCGCCTGCGCGATGCCGGCGTCACGGTCGACATCCGCCCGTTCTTCGACGACATGGGCACGCGCCTGCGCGAGGCGCACCTCGTCATCGCCCGCGCCGGTGCCACCACCGCGGCCGACCTGCTCGCCATCGGCCGTCCCGCGATCTTCGTGCCGATCCCGCAGGGCGGCTCCCGCGAGGAGCAGCTGCGCAACGCGCAGTCGCTGGCGGCGGCCGGCGTCGGCTGGTGCATCGAGGAGCGCGAGCTCGCGCCCGCGACGCTCGCGACGCGGCTGGAGGCGCTGCTGTCGTCCCCGACGGCGCTGCCGGCGGCCGCGGCGATCGCCGCAGGCCTCGGCCGCGCCGATGCGGCCGCGCGCCTCGCCGACCTGGTCGAAGGGCTCGCCGGGAAGCCCGGCGCGTGAGGGTCCGCGACGACGACGCGATCGTCATCGGGGGCGGCCACAACGGCCTCGTCTGCGCCGCTTACCTGGCCGCGGCCGGCCTGCGCGTGCGCGTGCTGGAACGCCGCGACACCGTCGGGGGTGCCGCCGTCACCGAGGAGTTCCACCCCGGCTTCCGCAACTCGGTGGCGAGCTACACCGTCAGCCTGCTCAATCCGGCGGTCATCCGCGACCTGCGGCTCGCGGCGCACGGCCTGCGCGTGGTCGAGCGCCCGTACGCGAACTTCCTGCCGCTGCCCGACGGGCGCGCGTTCCGGCTGGGCGGGCCCGGCACCGTCGCGGAGGTGGCCGCGTGGTCCGCCCGCGACGCCGAGCGCCTGCCGGCGTACTACGCGATGCTGGAAAGGGTGGTGGTGGTGCTGCGCGAGCTCATGGTGCGGACGCCGCCCAACGTCAGCGACCGCTTCGTGCTCGCCGACTGGATGGCGTCGCTGGCCGCGGCCAGGCAGCTGCGCGGGCTCGACATGGGCGCCCGGCGCGACCTGCTCGACCTGTTCACGAAATCCGCCGGCGAGCTGCTGGACCACTGGTTCGAGTCGGAGCCGCTGAAGGCGGCGCTGGGGTGGGACTCGATCGTCGGCAACTTCGCCAGCCCGTACACGCCGGGCTCGGCCTACGTGCTGCTGCACCACGTGTTCGGCGAGGTGAACGGCAAGCCGGGCGCCTGGGGCCACGCCATCGGTGGCATGGGCGCGATCACGCAGGCGATGGCCGCCGAATGCGCGGTGCGTGGCGTGGTGGTGGAAACCGGGGCCGCCGTGGACCGGGTGCTGGTGGAGCAGGGCCGCGCGGTCGGCGTCGCGCTCGCCGACGGCCGCGAACTGCGCGCGACGCGCGTGGTCTCCAATCTCAATCCGAAGCTGCTGTACCAGCGCCTGTTCGCCGACGGCGACCTCGACCCCGACACCACCACGCGCATCGCGCGCTACCGCTGCGCATCGGGTACGTTCCGGATGAACGTGGCGCTGTCCGAGCTGCCTGATTTCACCGCGGCGCCCGGCACCGGGCTGCAGCCGCACCACCAGAGCGGGATCCTCGTGGGCCCGTCGCTGCAGTACTTCGAGCAGGCCTACTTCGACGCGAAGTCGCGCGAACACAATCCGGGCTGGGCGCGCGCGCCGGTGGTGGAACTGGTCGTTTCCTCGACCCTCGACGACAGCCTCGCGCCGCCCGGGCAGCACGTGGCCAGCCTGTTCTGCCAGCACGTGAACCCGGTGCTCGCCGACAGCGAGGCGCCCGGCGGCGGCTGGGACGCGCACCGCGACACGGTGGCCCGGCTGATGATCGACACCGTGGACGCGCACGCGCCCAATTTCCGCCGCCGCGTGCTGGGCTACAGCGCGCTCTCGCCGCTCGACCTCGAGCGCAGCTTCGGGCTCGTCGGCGGCGACATCTTCCACGGCGCGCTCGGGCTCGACCAGCTGTTCTCGGCACGGCCGCTGCTGGGGCAGGGCAGCTACCGCGGCGCCCTGCCGGGCCTGTACCTGTGCGGCTCGGGCACCCATCCGGGCGGCGGCGTCACCGGCCTGCCGGGCCGCAACGCCGCGCGCGAGATCCTGCGCGAGGCCGGTCGCCGGCCACGGCCGCCGCCGTGATCGCATTTGGTGTACCGGCGAGTCTCGTTTTGCACTGCAGCGTGCATAGTCGATAACGATTCCTTCACGATTGACCCGCACCCGACGTGGGGGAGGGAGCAAAGCCCGAAACGGTTCGCCGTTTCGGGCTTTTTATTTGTGCGGTCGCGGCGGCCGCGACACCGGCACGTCCGGCCCGTGTGCCATGCCGGGGCGGGCCGCCGCCGGCAGCCGGATGACACAATCGGCCGATGCCCGGACCCGCCCCGACCCCCGCCGCCGAACCCGCCGAACTGGACGCCCACGTTGCACGCCTGCTCGAGGGCCTGCCTGCGGACGTCGTGGCCTGCGCCCCGGCCATGGAACGCCTGCACCGCCTGGCGATCACCAGCGACTTCGCGCTCGGCGTCCTGCACCGCGACCACGCACTGCTGCGGCGCCTTGTCGCCGACCCCGACGCACCCGCCGCGCCGCCACCGGTGCTGGACCCGGACCAGGCGGAGGCCTGGCCGCGCCTGTTGCGGCGGTACCGGACCGCCGAGTCCGCGCGCCTGGCGTGGCGCGACGTGAACGGGCTGGACGATGTGGAGGCAACCCTGGCCGGGAGTACCCGGCTGGCCGAGACCTGCCTGCAGCTGGCGCTCTCGGCACTCGAAGGCGAGTTCGCCCGGCGCCATGGCCGCGTGCGCGGCGAGGGCGACGATGCCGGGGCCGAGGTGCGGCTGGTGGTCTTCGGCCTGGGCAAGCTGGGCGGCGGCGAACTCAACTTCAGCTCCGACGTCGACCTGGTCTTCGCCTACGCGGGCCCGGGCACCAGCGACGGCCCCAGGCCCCTGCCCGCCGAAACCTACTTCGCGCGGCTCGGCCAGGCGCTGGCGAAGCTCCTGGACGAGGTGACGGCGGACGGCTTCTGCCATCGCGTCGATCTCCGCCTGCGCCCCTACGGCAGCGCCGGGCGCGTCGCGCTCAGCTTCGCCGCGCTCGAGCAGTACACGCAGGCCGAGGGACGCGACTGGGAGCGCTACGCCTGGCAGAAGGCGCGGCCGGTGGCGGGGGACCTGGCCGCGGGCGAGCGCCTGCTGCAGGCGCTGCGCCCGTTCGTGTACCGGCGCTACCTCGACTACACCGCGCTCGAGGGGCTCAGGTCGATGAAGGCGGCCGTCGCCGCCGAAGTCGCGCGCAAGGAACTGGCCGACGACATCAAGCGCGGCCCGGGTGGCATCCGCGAGATCGAGTTCTTCGCGCAGGTCCTGCAGCTGATCCGGGGAGGTCGGGAGGCGGCATTGCGCGAGCGCCGCCTGCTCGATGCACTGGAGGCCCTGCGCCGGGAACGGCAGGTGTCCGACGATGCCACGGCGGCCATGGCCGATGCCTACCGGTTCCTGCGCCGGCTGGAGAACCGGCTGCAGATGCGCCACGACGCGCAGACCCATGCCGTGCCGGCTTCGCCGCTCGAACGCGCGCGGCTGGCGCGGGGACTCGGCTATCCCGACTGGACGATGCTCGAGGACGACCTGCGCGGGCATCGGCGGGCGGTGTCCACGGAGTTCGAGGCATTGCTCGCGCTTCCGCAGGCGCAGGCGGCCACGTCCAGCGACATCGCGACGTACTGGCGCGCGCTGCCGGATGCCGGCGGTGCCGACGCGCTCGCCGCCGCAGGCTTCCGGGACGCCGCGGCCGTGGATGCCGCGCTGCGCGATTTCGCCCGTTCGCCCAGCGTGCGCGACCTGTCCGACGGCGCCCGTGCGCGCCTCGACCGCGTGATGCCGGTGCTGCTGCAGGCGAGCGTGCCCGCGGACCGGCCGTTGCTGGCGATCCGGCGGCTGCTGGCGCTGGTGCACAACATCCTGCGCCGCGTCAGCTACCTGGCGCTGCTCGACGAGCAGCCCAGGGCGCTGGAGCGGCTGATCGACCTGGTCACCCGCAGTGCCTTCCTCGCCGAGCGGGTGGCGAGCCACCCGCTGCTGCTGGACGAGTTGCTGGACGCGCGCGTGGAAGGGCCGATGCCCGAACGCGCGGAGCTTGCGGCCGCATGCCTGGCGGCGGTGCGCCGCGACGACGTCGAGGCGGCCCTGTACGCGCTCAACGAGACCCGCCAGGCAGTGAGCTTCCGCATCGCACTCGCGACCCTGGATGCGCGCCAGCAGGCGGTGGACAGTGCCTGCCAGCTCGCCTGGCTGGCGGACGCGGTGGTCGCGGCCGTGGTGGCGCTCGCGCGCCGCGAGCTGGAGTCGTCCCACGGTGTCGTCGCCGACGCCCGGTTCGCGGCCGTCGGCTACGGCAGCCTCGGCGGCGAGGAGCTCGGGGTGGGTTCCGACCTCGACCTCGTGTTCCTCTACGGCGCGCCGGCCGACGCGGTCTCGAGCGGGCCGCGGGCACTCGATGCGCAGCGCTGGTTCGCGCGGCTGGCGCAGAAGGTCGTGTCGCTCCTGGGCACGGTCACCGGCGCCGGGCGACTGTACGAGGTCGACATCCGGCTGCGTCCCGACGGCGCCAGCGGCCTGCTGGTGTCCTCGCTCGCGAGCTACGACGAATACCAGCGCCAGCGCGCCTGGACCTGGGAACACCAGGCGCTGGTGCGCGCGCGCTGCGTGGCAGGCGACCCGGGCCTGGGCGCGGAGTTCGAGCGCGTGCGCGAGGCGGCCCTGGCGCGGCCGCGGGACCCGGCGGTGCTGCGCCGGGAAGTGGCGGCGATGCGCGCGAAGATGCGCGCGGAGCTGGACCGTTCCGGCGAGGGCGGCTTCGACCTCAAGCAGGGCGCAGGCGGCCTGGTCGACCTCGAGTTCCTGGTGCAGTACCTGGTGCTGCGCGAGGCGGCGGCCCACCCCGAGCTGACCGCGCCGCGCTCGACCCGCGGGCTGCTGCGGGCGCTGGGCACGGCGGCGCTGCTCGATGCGGGGGAGGCCGACGCCCTGCTGGAGGCGCATGCGGCGCTGGTGGCGCTGGGACTGGATCGCACGCTCGACCGCCGCGCCCGGATCGTCCCCGACCAGGAGGCGCTCGCCGCGCCGCGCACCGCCATCCGCGACGCGCTGAGGCGCCATGGCCTCGTCGACGGCGCCGACTGAGCGGGCGGCGCGCGCCGCGGCCACGCGTCAGAGCTGCAGGCGCTCGCGTACCGTCGCCGCGATCCGCGCGGTCTCGCGCAGCGGCTCCACGGCGAACGGTGCCATGTCGGCGTGCAGCGCGCGGATCCGTCCCTGCTGCAGCAGCGTGTCGAGCAAGCGCCGCGGTCGACCCCGCACGCGATCCGGCGCCCACACGTGCACCGGCACGGTCGTGGCGCAGGCCTCGGACACCATGTTCACGGAATCCGGCGTGCACACGATGCGGTCGGCCCAGGCGAGCACCCCGGGGTAGGGGTTGGGCCCGTCCGCCGGGCCGGTCCACGCCAGGCCCGCGGCGTCGCCGAATCGGGCCTGCAGTGCCGTCGGCAGCCAGGGCGGGCTGCGCCGCGAGGTGGTGGCCAGCAGGCTCCCGCCGTCGCGCGCGAGCGCCGCCGCCAGTTGTGACGCCAGTGCATCGAAGGCGGCGCGGTCGAAGCGCAGGTGTGCGCTTGGACCGCCCAGCAGCAGCGCCGTCCGCGGACGCGGCAGCGCGGCCAGCCCGGCGAAGGTCGTGCGCGCTTCGGCGAGCCAGTCGTCGTCGACCGGGTGCAGGCTGCCGAGCAGGGTGAGCACGTTCGCACCGCGGCGTCGGTCGTGGTCGGGCACGACCACGAGGTCCCAGTGCGCCGGGTCGATCCGTGGATCGAGGATCTGGACGGTGCGGGTGCGGCCGCGCGACGCTCCGATCAGGCGGGTCGCGAGCGCTGCCTGGCGGCCGCATCCCACCGCCACGGCGGGCGCCGCCGCGACGGCGTCGCCGAGGAGGGGGGCCAGGGTCGTCGCGCTGCCAGGCAGCACCCGGGGGGCGAACCAGCGCCAGGGCGGCGCGGGCGCCACCAGGCGCACGTGGCACGGCCCCGCAGCGAGCGCCGCCGCGAGTGCGCCGGCTTGGCGGGCGTTGCCGGCGCGCCCGTCGCTTAGAGCCCAAATTTGCCTATAATCAGCTGAGATCAAGGGTATCGTTCCACCAGTGTGATCAACCGTTCCGCGCGGACGGGGTGAAACGGCCCGTCGCGACTCTACACTTGATGAACCACCCGCCCATTCCAGGACGTCCCGATGTCTCCCGCCTTGCCCGACCCGTCGCTCGACCAGCTGTTCCGCGCCGCCCGCACCCATAACGTCCTCGGCGGCGAGGTGTCGGACGACACCCTGCGCCAGCTCTACGACCTGGTGAAGTGGGGCCCGACCAGCGCCAACATGTCGCCGGCGCGATTCGTGTTCGTGAAGTCGGCGGAGGCCAAGGCGCGGCTGGCGCCGGCGCTGGACGAGGGCAATCGTGCCAAGACCATGGCGGCGCCGGTGACCGTCATCATCGGCCACGACGAGGACTTCCACGAGAAGTTGCCCGTGCTGTTCCCCCATGTCGACGCGAAGAGCTGGTTCGAGGGTCCGCGCGAAGGCCGCGCGGCGGCCGCGTTCCGCAACGGCACGCTGCAGGGCGCCTACCTGATCCTGGCCGCGCGTGCGCTCGGGCTGGATACCGGTCCCATGTCGGGCTTCGACAATGCGCTCGTCGATTCGACCTTTTTCCCGGGCACCGCGATCCGTTCCAATTTCCTGGTCAACCTCGGCCATGGCGACCCGTCGGCCCTGTTCCCGCGTTCGCCGCGGCTCATGTTCGACGAAGCCGCGCGCATCGAATGACCCCATCCCTCCACGTCCCCACACCTGCCCGCTTCCGGAGCCCCGCCATGAAACGTTTCGTCCTTGCCGCCGCCCTGTCCCTTGCTGCCGCCTCCGCCCTTGCCGCGCCCTCGACCTATGTGATCGATGCCAGCCACACCGACGTCGTCGCGAGCTGGAACCACCTCGGGTTCTCCAATCCCGTGGCGCACTTCGGCCAGGTCGACGGCACCATCGTCTACGACCCGGACAACGTCGCCGCATCGTCGGTGGAGGTCACCATCCCTCTGGCCGGGCTGGACAGCCACGTGCCGAAGCTGGACGAGCACATGCGCGCGGCGGACTTCTTCGACGCGGCGACGTATCCCGAGATCACCTTCCGCAGCACCCGCGTGGAGGCGGCCGGCGATGGCAGGCTGCGCGTCACCGGCGACCTCACGGTCCGCGACACCACGCGCCCGGCGGTGCTTGACGTGACCGTCAACAAGGTCGGCGAGCACCCGATGGCCAAGCGCCCGGCGGCGGGTTTCGATGCCACCACAACGCTCAAGCGCAGCGATTTCGGCATCGGCAAGATGGTGCCCGCGGTGAGCGACGACATCACCATCCGCATCACCACCGAGGCGGTCGCCCCCGCCGCCGCGCCGGCCGGCTGAGGCATCGACGCCTCGGCCCGCGTCGGGCGGAGGCGTCGGACGGACACATCCGATGCGCAGGATCCGCGCCGCTGGCGAACGCGGGACACTCACCGACGCCGGTGACGAGCGCCGCTGTGCGTTCTCGACCGGCGATTTCCACGACCCCGGCTGGGCCGGCTTCGGCGTGTTGCGCGTCCTCAACGAGCACCGCCTCGCACCCGGAGCGGGCCCCGTCCCGCCGCGCGCCAACATGGAGGAGCTGGTCTACGTCCTGGCCGGCTCGGTGTCGGGTGGCGCCAGCGCCGATGGGCCCGTCTCGCTGGGGCCCGGCGCCCTGTACTGGACCGGTGCCGGACATGGCGCCGGTGGCGGCGCTGCGCCCGAGGGATGGGTGGCGGGGCCCGAGGGCGCGGCGGTGCTGCAGGCGTGGATCCAGCCGGACCGCGTCAATGCCGCGCCGTCGCAGGGCTGGCGCGCCGGGCCTGGCCAGACGCGGTCAGGCTGGCATTGCCTCGCGGCACCGGGCGGTACCGACGGTGCCTTCGCCATCCGGCAGCAGGCCTGGCTGCGGGCAGGTTCGCTGGCTGCCGGTGGCGACGGCACGCTGTCGCTCGATTCCGCGCGCCGCTACTGGCTGCAGGTGCTGGAGGGAACCGTGGCGGTCGATGGCACTCTGCTGCGCCCGGGCGACGGCCTCGCGATCACGGACGAAGGCGCCACGCCCGCACTCCGTGCCGGCGACGCGGGCGCGGAGCTGCTGCTCTTCGACCTCCCGCACTGACACCGGTCGCGTGCCGCCGCCCGCCGACGCCGCGCGGTAGACTGCGGGCTGTCCCGGCACACGATCCCGCCATGCATTCGCCCAGCCACGGCCTGCCTGCCAATGCGCAGGCGCAGTACGACATCCCCCGCAGCGAACTGCCGCTGAGCTGCCCGCTGCCGGCGATGGCGTTGTGGAACTCGCACCCCCGCGTCTACCTGCCGATCGAGAACCAGGGCGGTCGTGCCGAATGCCCGTACTGCGGCGCGAAGTACGTCCTGGTCGACTGAGCCCGCGGCCCGGGCCGTGGGCCGTCCGCTGACCGTCCTGCAACTGCTGCCGGCGCTGGACGCCGGCGGCGTCGAGCGCTCCACCCTCGAGATCGCACAGGCGCTGGTCCGCGCCGGCCACCGCGCGCTGGTCGCGTCGGCGGGCGGGCGGCTGCTGCCGGAGCTCGAGGCGTCCGGTGCCCGGCATGTCCGCCTCGACCTGGGTCGCAAGTCGCCGCTGGTGTTGCGCCACGTGCCGGCACTGCGCGCCCTCCTGGCGCACGAGCGCGTCGACATCGTCCACGCCCGGTCGCGGCTGCCGGCATGGGTCGGCCACCTGGCGCTGCGCGGCGTTCCGGAGGCGCGGCGTCCGCGCCTGGTCACCACCGTCCACGGCCTCAACTCGCCGTCGCGCTACAGCGCGATCATGGTGCGCGGCGATCGGGTGGTGTGCGTGTCGGCCACCGTCCGCGAGCACGTGCTGCGCCACTATCCCTGGGTGGAGCCGGCGCGGCTGCGGGTGATCCCGCGCGGGATCGATCCGGACGCGTTCCCGCTGGCACCGTGGCCGGACGCGGAGGCGCGCGCGCGCGTTGCCGCGCTGCATCCCGAGCTGGGCGGCGAGGGCCCTTTGCTGCTCATGCCCGGCCGCGGCACCCGGCTCAAGGGGCACGGCGATGCCCTGCGACTGCTGGCGAGCCTGCGCGCGGAGGGAGCCGATGCCCGCCTGTGGCTGCCCGGTGCGCGCGATGCCGCGCGTGCGGCGTACGTGGCGGAACTGGAATCGGATGCGGAGGCGCTCGGTCTCACCCATGCCGTGGCCATCACACCACCGACCGCGGCCATCGCCGGCGCCTATGCCGCGGCAGACCTGGTCCTCCAGCTGTCGCGCAAGCCCGAGGCATTCGGGCGCACGGTGGTGGAGGCGCTGTCGGTGGGGCGGCCGGTCGCGGGCTGGGACCATGGTGGCGTGGGCGAACTGCTGCGCGAACTGGCGCCCGCGGGGGGCGTGCCTGCGTTCGATGCCGCCGCCCTGGCGGCCACGGCGGGGTCGCTGCTGCGACAGCCGCCGGCACGACCCGCTACGATGCGCGCTGCGGCCGCCGCGTACTCGCTCCGGGCCATGCAGGACGCCACGCTCGAGGTCTATGACGAACTCCGCGCCGACATCCCCGTACGCTGAGGTCCCCGCAGCCACCGGCTGGCGCTGGGCGCCGCACTGGGTGCTGGCGTTCGTCGCTTTGTGGCCGGCCCCGGGCTATGCCGAAGGGGTGATGGTGCTCGGGGCGCTGGTCGCGATCGTGAAGCTGCTGCTGGCCCGCTTCCAGGGCGGTGCCGCGCTCCTGAGCGGCCCCGCCTGGGCATTGACCAGCGTCCTGTTCTTCGCCTACTGGACGCCCGAGCTGCTGTCCTCGATCGACGCGGTGGATGCCGGGCGCGCGCTGCGCGAGTCGCTGGTGGACCTGCGCTACCTGCCCTTCCTGTGGCTGGTGGCGATCGCGGTCGCCGACGACTCCGGCCGCCGCCGGACCTTCGGCGGCCTGGCGGTCATTGTCGGCATCTGGGTGGTCGACGCGCTTCTCGAGGTGTTCACCGGCACCAGCCCGCTGTTCTGGGGCATCGACGCGCTGAAGCAGGTCATCAGCGGGCGGCCGATGTGCGACCTGGCGGAGATGGCGCAGGCCGATCGCCTCGGTGGCGTCCTCGGCCCGTGCAACCTGAAACTCGGCGTGGTCCTGGCCAGCCTTTCGCCGTTCGCGCTCCACGCCGCCGCCCGTCGGCTGCAACTGGGGGGCTGGATCGTCGCCGCCACCGCCATCGGCCTGGTGATCCTGTTCGCCGGGTCGCGGGCCTCGTGGCTCACGTTCGCGCTGGTGCTGGTGCTGTCGGGCTGGCGCCTGCTGGGCTGGAAGAAGCTGGCGGCGGTGTTCGTGTTCGGCGCCGCCACCCTGCTGGTGCTGGCGCTGGCATCGCCCGAGGTGCGCCAGCGCATCGACCGCACGACGCATGTCATGTCGGCCGACGAGTCCGGCATCGACAGCGCCCTGTCCGGCCGCACGCGGATCTGGAGCGCGGCGGTGTGCATGGCGCGGACCCACCCGGTCAACGGCGTCGGCGCACGCGGGTTCCGCGAGGCCTTTCCGGCGTGCGATCCCGATCCCGAGACGGCGCCGGCGTGGGGCGCCGGCCCGGCATTCCACGCCCACCAGCTGGTGCTGGAGGTGCTGAGCGAGACCGGCGTGCTCGGGCTGCTGCTGTGGCTGGCGGGCGCCGCGCTCGCCATCCGCGCCTGGCGCTTCGCCGACGCCGCCGCGCGCGACCGGGCGCGGCCGGCGATGCTGGCGCTGGCGGTGACGGTGTTCCCGCTCAACACCCATCTCGCGTTCTATTCGACGTTCTGGGGAGGCCTGACGCTGATGCTCGCCGCGCTCTACGCTGGCAGCCTGCTCGCGCGCCCCGCGGCGGCACCGGGTCAGTAAGGCGAGGCGCCGTCGGGCCGGCGCTTGAAGCGGCGGTGGATCCACAGGTACTGCGCCGGTGCCGCGCGCGCCATCTCCTCGATCGCCGCCATCACCAGGGCCGTGTCGGCCGTCGCGTCGGCACCCGGGTAGCCGGGCCCCGCCGGCCAGAGCTTCAGCGCGTAGCTGCCGTCGTCGCGCCGGCGGTGCTGGAAGAACAGCACCGCGGCGCCCGACATCCGTGCCAGCTGGTGGGTCGAGGTCAGGCTGTGCGCGGGCTGGCCGAAGAACGGGACGTAGACGCTGTCGCCGCGGCTCGGATCCTGGTCGGGCGCGTACCACAGGAGTCCGCCGCGCTTGAGGTGGCGCACGGCGCCGCGCAGGTCCTGCTTCGGGAACATCGCCGCGGCGTAGCGTGCGCGGCCGCGCCGCACCGCCCATTCCATCGCCGCCTGCGCGTGCGGGCGGTACATCCCGGCCAGCGGCACGTGGTCGCACATCAGTCGCCCGCAGACCTCGAGGGTGGTGAAGTGCCCGGACACCACGATCACCCCGCGCCCGCCGGAGCGCGCGGCTTCCATGTGCTCGAGCCCCTCGACCTCCAGGCCCCGGCGCAAGGGCGCGACCGAGCCCCACCAGGCGCGCGCGAACTCGAACACCCCGATCCCGAGCGCGGTGAAGTGCGCGCGCACGAGGGCGGCGCGGCGGGCATCGTCGAGCTCCGGGAAGCACAACGCCAGGTTGCGCGTGGCGATGTGCCGGCGTCGGGCGAGGGTGGCGTGCAACAGGCCGCCCAGGGCATGGCCGAGCACGCGCTGCAGGCCCCAGGGCAGCCGCGCGAGGAGTGCCATGGCGCCGATGCCGAGCCAGGTGGGCCAGGTGCGGATGCCGAGCGGGGGAGGTGGGCGCGTGTCTGCTTCAGCCATCGGCAGGATTCTAGGCAATCGGCCGCAGCGGAGGGTGTCGGTGCGCCCGGGGCGACATGGCGGCGCGCCCGCCCGGCGACCATCGCATGCCGCCGCCGGGCGCCTTCGCTATGCTGCCCGGATATGTCGCCCCCACCGCACGAACGCGCCGTCGAACGCCTGCTTCGGGGCCTCTATTCCGCCGTCCTTTACGTGCTCGTGCCGGTCACGGTGTATCACCTGATCTGGCGCGGGTTCCGCCAGGGCGAGTACTTCCTGCGCTGGAACGAGCGTTATGCGGTTTATCGCGAGGCCCCGCCGGGGGCCACGATCTGGATCCACGCGGTGTCGGTCGGCGAGGTGAACGCGGCGGCGCCGCTGGTCGAGGCACTGCTGGCACGACGGCCCGACCTGCGCCTGCTGGTGACCACGATCACTCCCACCGGATCCGCGCGGGTGCGCGCGCTGTGGCAGCAGCGCGTCGAGCACGTCTACCTGCCGTACGACCTCTCCGGCGCGGTGCGCCGCTTCCTCGCCCATTTCCAGCCGCGGCTGGCGCTGATCGTGGAGACGGAACTGTGGCCGAACCTGCTGTTCTGCTGCCGCGACCACGGCATCCCGGCCTATCTGGTCAATGCCCGGCTGTCCGAGCGCTCGCTGCGCGGCTACCGGGTGCTGCGGCCGCTGGTCGGGCGCGCGCTGCGCACCCTGCGCCGGGTGGCGGCGCAGTCGGCGGAAGACGGCCAGCGCTTCGTGCGGCTGGGCGCCGTACCGGCCGCGGTCACCGTGCTCGGCAACCTCAAGTTCGACATCGCGGTCGATCCGGGCATCGCCGCCGGGGCCGATGCATTCCGCGCGCGTGCCGGCGGGCGTCCGGCCTGGATCGCGGCCAGTACCCATCCCGACGAGGAAGCCGATGTCCTGGCGATCCACCAGCGCCTGCGCGCCACATGGCCCGACCTGCTGCTGCTGTGGGCACCCCGGCATCCGGAGCGGTTCCATGCCGTGGCGCAACAGGCGGTGGCGGCCGGATGGCGGGTCGCCACCCGGCGCCTCACCCGGTCGCCGGATCCCGGCGACGCGGTGTTCGTGATCGACACCCTGGGCGAACTGATGCAGTTCTACGGCTGCGCCGACGTCGCCTTCGTCGGCGGCAGCCTGCAGCCGGTGGGCGGGCACAACCTGCTCGAGCCCGCGGCGGTCGGCACCGCGATCGTCACCGGGCCGCACCTGCACAACTTCGCCGACATCGCGCGCCAGCTCGACGCCGCCGGCGCGCTGCGGATCGGAGCCGATGCCGCGGCCGTGGGCGACGCCATCGAACGATTGCTGGCGGACCCGGCGGGCCGGGCCGCGATGGTGGACGCCGGCGCGCGCCTGGTGCAGCAGGGGCGCGGCGCGCTGCAGCGCACGCTGGCCCTGGTGTCGGGCGACCTGCCGGGCCGCTGAGGCCAGCGGGCGACGAGCGCGGCGCCTGCCTACAGCGTCCCTGCGTCCAGCCGCGCCTCGGCATCGGCGGTCAGCAGGCGGTTGATGTCCTGCACGCTGGCGACCTCGATGGTGCCGGCGGCCTGCTCCAGCAGCAGCCGGTTCTGCAGGAAGTTGTAGCGCGCCAGCGCGTACTCGCGCTCGGCATTGAACAGGGTGTTCTGGTTGTTGAGCACGTCGAGCACGGTGCGGGTGCCGACTTCGAGCCCGACCTGCGATGCCTCGTAGGCGCTGCGTGCGGAGAACACCGCGGCCCGGCGCGCCTCGACCTCGCTGATGCCGGCGACCAGGGTCTGGTAGGCGTTGCGGGTGTTGCGCACCAGCGCGCGGCGCTCCTGCTCGTACTGGTCCTGGCGCACGTCGCGCGTGGCCACGGCCTGGCGCACGCGCGACTGGGTGGCGCCGCCGTTGAAGATCGGCACGGTCAGCGAGAGCGTCAGGCTGCGCGACCGCGATTCGCTGTCGAGTTCGCTGATGCGGTCGTCCGGGTTCGGTGCGCCGGGGAATTCGGTGGTGCCCCAACTGTCGCTGTCGCCGTAGCGGCCGGACAGGCCCAGGGTCGGCAGGTGGCCGGCGCGCGCGGTGCCGATGTCGGCCTCGGCAGACCGCAGCTGGTATTCGAGCGCCTTGAGCTGCGGGTTCTGCGCGATCGCCGTGGAGACCCAGCCGTCGACGTCCTGCTGCGGCGGAAGCTCCGGCTGGAAGTCCTCCGGCAGCCCTCGCAGGTTGCGCACTTCGGTGCCGGTGATCTCGCGCAGCGCCTGGTACGCATCTTCGAGGGCATTGCGGGTGACGATGGTGTTCGCGCGCGCGCTGTCGTACTGCGCGCGCGCCTCGTGCACGTCGGTGATCGGCGCCAGGCCCACTTCAAGGCGCTTGTCGGCGAAGTCGAACTGCTTCTTCAGCGCCTCTTCCTGTGCCTGCGCCGCGGCGAGGGTCTCGATCGCGACCAGCACGTTGAAATACGCCGCCGACGTGCGCGTGATCAGCGAGTTGCCGGCGGACTCCAGGGTGAAGTCGGCGCCACGGGCCAGCTCCCGCTGCGAGCGCAGGTTGGTGATGCGGCTGTAGTCGAAGATCGACTGCTGCAGGTTGATGCCGACCTCGCGCGAGCGGCGGTCGGACTCGGACTCGCCGCTGCCGCCGATGGGAAGCCCCGTGACGGGATCTTCCACCGCGCGACCCTCGCTGTCCGTCCGCGTGCGCGTCAGCGACGCACCGCCGTCGAGCTGCGGCAACAGCGTCGACCGCGCCTGCACCGCGCCTTCGCGGACGGCGAGCCGGTTGGCCTCGGCGGCCGACAGCTGCGGATCGCTCAGGCGTGCCAGTTCGTAGGTCTGCATCAGGTCTTCGGCGGACGCCACCGTGGGCAGCACGGCGAGCGCAAGCGCGAGGGCGAGGGGGCGACGGATCATCTGGCAGTTCCTTGGGTCGGGGTGGCCCGCGCCGGGCGCGGACTGGTGCGGGACGCGGGGGACTGGCCGCGCGGCCAGGTCAGAATTCGAAGACGGGAACCGGTGCCGCGCCCGCGAGGTAGCGCAGGTCGGTCTCGAACAACGTCTCGGCACGGTGGCCGTTGACGCCATGGCGCACCAGCGCCGCCTGCATCGCCGGGGCGCGCCCGTGGACCACGAACATGCGGCCGTCCGGGCGCAGCCATTCGAGGAACCGCGCGGGCACGGTGTCCACCGCGCCGCCGATGCAGATGGCGTCGAAGCGGCGGTCGGTGGTCCAGGCGAACGCGTCGGCATGCTCGACGCGCACGTTGCCGATCGCCTGCGCCTCCATGCGCGCACGTGCGGCATCGGCGAGGTCGGCGTGCCGTTCCAGGCTGATGACGTCGCGCGCCAGCCGCGCCATGCAAGCGGTCAGGAAGCCGCTGCCGGTGCCGATCTCCAGCACCTCGTCGCCCTCGTCGAGCAGCAGCGCCTGCAGGATGCGCCCTTCGACCACCGGCTTCATCATCGACTCGCCGTGGCCCAGCGGGATCTCCAGGTCGGCGTACGCCAGCGCCCGGTGCGCCGCCGGTACGAAGGCATCGCGCGGCAGGGTCGAGAGCACCTCGAGCACGCGCGCGTCGAGCACGTCCCAGGGGCGCACCTGCTGTTCGACCATGGCGGCACGTGCTTTGTCGAAGTCGAGTGTCATGGCGTGTCTCGTGGCGGGCGGCCGCCGATTTTACGGGCTTTCCGCAGCGGGGATGGCGACAGGATCGCTGTCCTAGCACACCCGCACGCAGTGCCGGAAGTCACCGGGACCGACGCCACCGCGGCGGTCACCGCTTGCGGCCGTGCGTGGGCGCATAGGCGCGCAGGAACAGGTCCACCGACGCCTGCACGTGGTCTTCGACGCAAGGCTTGCCGTCCGGGTCGGCACAGCCGAACACCAGCAGCGCATGCGCCTCGCCCTTGAGCAGGGTGAAGAACTGCGACGCCGCGCGCGGGAGATCGTCGATCTCGAGCTGTCCGGCGGCGACGCGGCGCTCCAGCAGGTGGCAGAACACCTTCTGGATGCGCTTCGGGCCCGCTTCCCAGAATGCGCGCGACAGGGTCGAGTTCGCGACCTGCGGCGAGCAGAGGATGCGGTGCCCGGCGACGGCCTCCGGCGTGGTCACCATCGCGAAGAACGCGCGCCCGATGTCGAGCAGGCGCTCGCGCAGCGGCGTTTCCGGCGACGGGTGGAACAGCGCATCGGGAAGCTGCTGCTCGCAGTGCGCCTGCACGGCCGCCGCGAACAGCGACTCCTTGTCACCGAAATGGCTGTACACGGTGAGCTTGGACACGCCGGCCTGCGCGGCGATCTGGTCCATGCTGGCGCCGTCGTAGCCATGGCGGGTGAACATCTGCTTGGCGGCGTCGAGGATCGCGGCGCGCTTGGCGAGGTCCTTGGGGCGGCCGGGTGCAGCGCGCGCGGTGCCGCCATCGTCCTGCTTCAGGGTGGAACGTGCGCTCATGGGGGAATATTAGACCAGCTGGTTCGATATATTTAGTATACGAACCGGTTCATTAATGGCCGCTGGGGCCGCCCCGCGGGGGCCCGGTGCCGATCAGGCCCGTGACGCCCCCGGCACGAGCAGGTCCGCACGCGGGCCCGCCACCGGCGACACCCAGGCGCGTGCTTCGTGTCCCGCAGCGGCAAAGGCCGCGCACATGGCCGGTGCCGCGGCTTCGGCGTCGGCGCGCGAGGCGAACCAGGCGAACACGCTCGGCCCGGCGCCGGAGATGCTGGCGCCGAGCGCGCCCGCCGCCATCGCCGCGGTCTTCACCGCCGTGAAGCCCGGGATCAACGGCGCCCGGCGCGGCTCCACCAGCAGGTCGTGCAGGCCCGCGCGCAGCAGTTCGGGGTCCCCCCGCTGCAGGCCGGTGAGGAACAGGGCCAGGTGCGCGCCGTGGGCCACCACCGTCGCCAGCGGATACGGCTCGGCCAGCACCGCGCGCGCGACGCGGGTTTCCAGCACCTGGTCCGGATGCACCACCACGCAATGGAGCCACGCAGGCACGTCCAGGGCGAGCATGCGGCTCCCGGTGGCGAGGGCGAGGCCGCCGAGAAGCATCGGCGCGACGTTGTCGCCGGTGCGGCTGCCACTGGCGACGGACTCGCCGTCGAGCGCGCAGCCGTACAGCGCATCGCGCGTCAGCGGCGCCTCGAGCAGGGCATTGGCCGCGACCAGCGCCGCCACGCAGGACGCCGCCGAGCCGCCCATGCCGGACCCGAGCGCGATGCCCTTCTCCAGCTCGAGTGCGAACCCGTGCGCCAGCCCGTGCCGGGCGCGCAGCGACTGCAGCGCGACGCCGGCGGTGTTGCGCGCCGCGTCCAGCGGCAGGTGCGATGCGCCGGGGGAGGTTCCCGTGATCGCCTCGATGCGGACCACGGGCTCGTCGATGATGCGCACGGTGGCGATGTCGCACGGGCCGTCGATCACGTGCCCGAGGAGGTCGAAGCCGACGCCGATGTTGCCGACGCTGGCCGGCGCGAACGCGCGCGCGAAGTTCGCCGCCATCGCGCTCAGCCGCCCTGCGCCGCGCGCGGACGCGGCTGCCGTGGCGGGGAGGTCGGGGAGGGGGCGTCGGCGGAAGACATGCGGCAGCATCGGATCCGCCGGTGCGAGCGGTCAAGCGGCACCCTGCCGCGGCGGATGCGGGAGTCGCCGGCGTTGGGGAAAGGCGCTGGCTCCCGTGTCCCGGCCGTGGTGCAATGACCGCGAAGCGGGGGTACCGCGGCTGCGCCGCGGTTGAGACAGTCCCTTCGAACCTGATCCGGCTGATACCGGCGTAGGGAAGCTTCGCAATGGTGCCCCCGCCGGGCGCCCGTGCGCCGCCGCTTCGTCCCCGCTCGCCGAGCGCTTCGATGGACGAATGCCGATGAATGCCGTTCCCGCCACGCTGCTGCAACAGACCGACCAGCTCTCCGGGTCCGTGACCCGGCCGATTCCCGGCTCGCGCAAGATCCACGTCGAAGGGTCTCGTGCCGACCTTCGGGTGGCGATGCGCGAAGTCGTGCAGTCGGCGACGCCGACGCTGTTCGGCGGCGAGGACAACCCGCCGGTCACCGTTTACGACCCGTCCGGCCCCTACACCGATCCGGAGGCACGCATCGACCTGCGCGCGGGATTGCCACGGCTGCGGGCCCGCTGGATCGAGGAACGCGGGGATACCGAACCGCTGTCGGAACCGAGTTCCGCGTTCGGCCGCGGCCGCGAGGGCGACGCCCGCCTGGATGGCGTGCGCTTCCCCGCCCGGCCGTTGCCGCGGGTGGCCAAGGCCGGCGCCAACGTCAGCCAGATGCACTACGCGCGCCGCGGCATCGTGACGCCGGAGATGGAGTACGTCGCCATCCGCGAGAACCAGCGCCTGGACCTCGTCCGCGACGCGCTGCTGCGCCAGCAGCACCCGGGACAGTCGTTCGGCGCCAGCATCCCGCCCGCGATCACGCCGGAGTTCGTGCGCGACGAGATCGCGCGCGGCCGCGCCATCCTGCCCTGCAACATCAACCACCCCGAGAGCGAGCCGATGGTCATCGGCCGCAACTTCCTGACCAAGATCAACGCGAATATCGGCAACTCCGCGGTCAGTTCCGGCATCGCCGAGGAGGTCGAGAAGCTGGTGTGGGCGATCCGATGGGGCGCCGACAACGTCATGGACCTGTCGACCGGCAAGCACATCCACGAGACGCGCGAGTGGATCATCCGCAACTCGCCGGTGCCGATCGGCACGGTGCCGATCTACCAGGCGCTGGAGAAGGTCGACGGGCGCGCCGAGGAGCTGACCTGGGAGATCTTCCGCGACACGCTCGTCGAGCAGGCGGAGCAGGGCGTGGACTACTTCACCATCCACGCCGGCGTGCTGCTGCGTTACGTGCCCCTGACGGCGAAGCGCGTCACAGGCATCGTGTCGCGCGGTGGCTCGATCATGGCCAAGTGGTGCCTGTCGCACCATCGCGAGAACTTCCTCTACACCCACTTCGAGGACATCTGCGGGATCATGAAGGCCTACGATGTCGCCTTCTCGCTGGGCGACGGCCTGCGCCCCGGCTGCATCGCCGACGCCAACGACGCCGCGCAGTTCGGCGAACTGGAGACACTGGGGGAGCTGACGAAGCTCGCCTGGAAGCACGACGTCCAGACCATGGTCGAAGGCCCCGGCCACGTGCCGATGCATTTGATCCGGGAGAACATGGACAAGCAGCTGGCGGAATGCGGCGAGGCGCCGTTCTACACCCTGGGGCCGCTGACCACCGACATCGCGCCAGGCTACGACCACATCACCAGCGCCATCGGCGCGGCGATGATCGGCTGGTTCGGCACCGCGATGCTCTGCTACGTGACGCCCAAGGAGCACCTCGGCCTGCCCAACCGCGAGGACGTGCGCGACGGCATCATGGCGTACAGGATCGCGGCCCATGCGGCCGACCTGGCCAAGGGCCACCCGGGCGCGCAGGTGCGCGACAACGCGCTGTCGAAGGCGCGCTTCGAGTTCCGCTGGGAGGACCAGTTCCACCTCGGGCTCGACCCGGAGAAGGCGCAGGCCTTCCATGACGAGACCCTGCCCAAGGACGCGCACAAGCTCGCGCACTTCTGTTCGATGTGCGGGCCGCACTTCTGCTCCATGAAGATCACCCAGGACGTGCGCGACCATGCGGCGGGACTGGGCGTGGAGCCGGCGCAGGCCCTGGCGGCGGGCATGGCGGGCAAGGCGGAGGAGTTCAGGGCCGCGGGCGCCGAGGTCTACCGCCCCGGTTGAACCGTTCAGTGGCGGCGTGCCACCCAGCGCGCCGCCGCTCCCGGGATCACGCGGCATTGCCCGGGGCGCGTGCTAGCGTGCCGCCGGACAGACCGGAGACATGCCATGCATCCATCCCGAAGCCTCCCCCCGCTGGCCAGGGTCGCCCTGTTGCTGGTGCTCGCCGTGCTCGCGGGTTGCGCCACCGGCCCGCGCATCAGCGCCGAGGCGGACCCGCGCGCAGATTTCTCCCGCTATCGCAGCTTCGCCTTCTACTCGCCGCTCGCGGTGGAGAAGGACGGATACGCCACGCCCACGACCGAGCGCATGAAGGCCGCCGTGCGCGCGCAGATGGAGTCGCGGGGCTACGTCTACCAGGAGTCGGACCCGGACCTCTGGGTCAACCTCAACGCGTATCTCGAGCGTCGTACCGACGTGCACACGACGCCGACGGTGGATTACGGCTACTACTACAGCTATCGCGCGCGCCGGTACGTCGCGGTGCCGTACTGGAACGACCGCACCGACGTCTACCGCTACACCGAGGGCACGATGAACGTCGACCTGGTGGACGTGGAGCGCAACGCGCTGGTGTGGGAAGGCATCGCGGTGGGCCGCGTGTCCAGGCTCGAGCCGGCCGACCGGGACCTCCGCATCGACGCCACCGTGGCCGAGATTTTCGCGCGCTACCCCTACCGCGCGGGCACCGGCCAGGCGCAGGCGGCGGCGCAGTAGGCGCGACCGCCGCGCCGCCCTGCACACGTCAGGCGCGGCGACCGGCGAAAGGCCATCCTCAGCGGGCGAACCTGCGCTGCAGGATCGCGAGCCACTTGCCCCAGCCGATGCCGTCGGCAGTCGGGTCGTACTCGCAGCCGAGTGCGCGCAACCGGGACGCAAGGCTCGCTTCGTCCGCGAGCTCGCTGCAGAGCCGAGAGAGCTCGTTGCGCACCGCCACGATTTCGGAATCCGCTTCGTTGTCCAGGTAGTACGACACCACCGCTTCGGCCGAGCCGTGCTCGGCCTGCCAATCCTGGTGGAAGTACGCGGACAGGAAGTTGCCCAGTGCCGGATATGACGTCATCGCTGCCTGCTCGCCTCAGGGCGCCGAAGGATAGCCGGTGACGATCCGGTAGCCGATGTCGAGCGCCTGCGAGCGTTCCAGCACCAGCCGCACCGAGAACACGTCCTCGGCCGACGACCCGCCGCGCGCCACCGAAATGCCGGTGCTCGCGTCGAAGGTCGCGTCCACCACCAGGCGGTTGCCGCCCTGGCCACCAAGCCATGCATCGATGCGCCCCTGGTGCTCGCCAAGGGTCTCGGCCACGAAGTGGTCCGCCTCCTCGAGGTCGCGGAAGCTGGACGCGGCGCTGATGTTCTCCCGTCGCACGCGGTCGACCAGTGCCTCCTCGGTCTTGCCGACGTGGCGCTCGATCAGGTGCCCGCCGGCGTCCTCGTGCGCCTGGAGCCCGCCTCCCGGCACGGCGCCGACCGTCCCCGGGGGCGCCGGTGAGGCGGGTCCGAGATGGGCGTTCAGCGCGGCAAGGCTGGCGGCGACGGCGTCGCGCTCGCCCCGTGACAGGCGCTCGGCCGGCAGCCCGCCGAGCGCGTCGCGGATGTCGCCGAGCACGGGGTCCAGTTGCGCGGCGAACACCGGATCGCCGCCGGCGAGGTCCACGGCCGTCGCCACCCGGCCCAGGAAGTCGACGAGCGCGTCGTCGGCGACCAGGTCGAGCAGGTGCCGCGCAAGGTCGGGCGCTTCGGCGGCCGCCTGCAGCGAACGCGCGGCACCGGCGGGCGACAGCGGTGGCGCCAGCCGGTCCGGCGGCAGGCAGTGGGCGTGGGCCTGGACGGCGTGCATGCAGCGACTCCTCGGGAGAGGCTGCGCAGCCTAGGCACCCGGCGGGCGCCGGGCCAGCTGGTGCGCGCCCTAGGCGCGCACCGCCGGATCAGAAGTTGGGACGCTCCGGCAGCGCGTTGTAGCGCTCGACCGACTGCGCCAGCAGCTCGCGGGCCTCGGCCGCGCCGCCCCAGCCATCGAGCTTGACCCACTTTTCGCGTTCCAGGTCCTTGTAGTGCTCGAAGAAGTGGCCGATGCGCTCCAGCCAGTGCGGGGACACCTGTTCGATGTCCTGGATGTGGGCGTAGCCGTTGAAGACCTTGGTCACCGGCACGGCGAGGATCTTCTCGTCGCTGCCGGCCTCGTCGGTCATCCGCAGCACGCCGACCGGGCGACAGCGGATCACCGAGCCGGGAATCAGCGGCAGCGGGAGGACCACCATCACGTCCGCCGGGTCGCCGTCGCCGCACAGGGTGTGCGGCACGTAGCCGTAGTTGCACGGGTAGCGCATCGGCGTGGACAGGATGCGGTCGACGAAGATCGCGCCGCTGGCCTTGTCGACCTCGTACTTCACGGGTTCGGCGTCCTTGGGGATCTCGATGACGACGTTCACCTCGTCGGGCGGGTTGTCACCGGTCGTAACGAGGTCGAGCCCCATGGATCCTGTCTCCGGAGTTGGCGCGCGTGCGCGAAGGACGCGGATTCTACGCGGCAACGTGTTGCGCCGCAGCAGCGGGCCCCGGTCGCACCCTAGGTCGGGTCCGCCCTAGCTTGGACCCGGGCCGCGGCTTCCGTATCAATACGCTCCCGTACTGTCCACTCCCCCACAGGCCGTGCCATGACCCTCAACCTCGATGCCCGCCCCGCCGCGTCCCACGCCACCAGCAGCGACATCCCGAGCTACTGGGACAACCCCGCCGCCCGTGTCGGGGGTGGCGGCAGCGATGCCGCCGCCGGCATCACCGCGCCGGTCGAGGTCGACGATGCACCCCGGGCCGCCGTGGACGACGCGATCGAGATCCAGGGCACCGGGACGGGGACCCGCCTGCCGTCGGGGCAGACGCCGGACGGCAAGCCGATCCAGACCGCGCGCCTGCACCAGGGCGAACAGGCAACGGTGACCCGCGAGCAGACGCTGGCCGACGCCGGCTTCGGCCAGCGCTACGTCAGCAGCGACCAGGTCGTGTTCACCACCGGCGCGGGCAACGACGACGTGCAGGTGACCCAGCGCGACGACGGCACGCTGGACGTCAGCATCAACGATGAGGCCTACGCGGTGCGCCTCGGCGACGGCCAGGAGCTGACGATCCGCAGCGGCGCCGGCAACGACGTCATCAACGTCGCCTCCAACGTCCGCGTCAATATCGTGGTCGACGGCGGTGCTGGCGACGACAGCATCACCACCGGCGCCGGCGACGACCGGGTCGACGGCGGCAGCGGCGACGACGTGATCGCCGGCGGCGCCGGCCGCAACGACCTGTTCGGCAACGGCGGCGCCGACACCATCCAGGGCGGCGACGACGTCAACATCGTCCATGGCGGCGACGGCGACGACATCCTGCGCGCCGGCGCCGGCACCAACTTCATCGAGGGCGGCGCCGGTGCCGACGCGATCCACGGCGGAGGCCGCAGCGACATCCTCTCCGGCGGCACCGGCAACGACCGCATCGCGGCGAACGCCGGCCGGATCTATGCCGGCGCCGGCGAGGACGTGATCGACGGCGCCGGCGTGGGTGCGACGGTGTACGCGGAAGTCGGCGACCTGGTGAACGCCGCGACCGGCGCGCGTCCCACCGTGGTCAACGTGGAGATCGACAGCCGCGTCGGCAGCACCATCGCGGTCGAAGGCTCGGAGGCGTTCCGCCAGCGCGTGCAGGCGGAGATGGACTTCCTGCGCAGCTCGCCCAACGGCCAGCAGATGCTCGCCGAATTCGACGCCGCGGCCGCCACCAAGGGCAACACCGTGACCATCAAGGAGCTGGCCAACGAGCAGAACGGCTACGCCCAGACCTTCAGCGGAGATGCCGACATCCGCAACGGCCGCGCCGGCGCCGGTGGCGACGTCGACATCAGCTACAACCCCTCGTTCCACATGGACGCGTTCCCCGCACCCGTGGTCGTGCTGTACCACGAGATGTCGCACGCCTATAACGGCGTGAACGGCACCTTCCAGCCCGGCACCTACCGCGGCGAGGGCCCGGATTCGGGCAGCGTGCCCAATGCCGAGCGCCAGGCGGTCGGTTTGGAGACCAGCGCCGCTCCCTTCGATTTCGACAGCGACCCCGCCACCCCGGCCACCACGTCCAACCCGGACCACCTGACCGAGAACGGCCTGCGCGAGGAACTGGGCATGCCGGACCGCCCGAGCTATACGCTCTGACCCCGCGCACGCAATCCGCGACGCGTGCCGCGCAGCCTGCGTTCATCGCAGGCTGCGTCGTTTGGTTCTAGGCTGCACGCACCTGGCGCCTGCGCCTTCCGGGACCCGCCCATGCCCTCGATCCGATTTCCGTCGCGCCTCGCGCTCGCCGTCGCCTTGTCGGCGATGGTCCCGTTCGTCCATGCTGCCACGCCCCAGGCCGAGTCCGCCGCCATGCACGAAGAAGACGTTCCGGCACGCACCAGCGTGGAAGGCGAGGGCGCCATGCTGGAACTCGCGTTCGACCCGAATGCCGGCGGCGACCGGCTCGCGGTGCGCTACCGCATCACCAACACCGGCGACGCGGCGCTCGCGGTGTTCGACCGCGGCAACCGCCAGGCCGTGCTCGCCAAGCGGCAGAACGCGGGTGACGTCCCGGCGCCGATGTTCGACACCGATGGCGGCGACGTGACCCTGTCGCACGTGGCGATGCCGCTGCCGACGCCGTCGCCCACCGTGCCGCCGGTGCCGCTGGCGGCACGCCTGGTTCCCGGCGAGGCGCATGACGGCGCCTTCGAGTTCGACCTCGCGCTGGCCGGTGCGCCTTCGCGCGTGCGCTGGTGCCTGGGCGTCGCGCCGTTCGACGAGGCCGCGTCGCTTGCCGCCGAGTCGACGAACAAGGTGGCGGTGTGGACGGTGTCGTTCGACATCGTCGAGCGCCAGCAGCGGCTGTGCTCGCCGTGGTACGACATCGCCGGCGGCGTGTTCGTCGCGGATTGACCAGGTCGCGGCGCGCGCGTCGCGGTTCCGGTCGCTGAAACAGGAAGCGGCCCGGAGGCCGCTTCCCTTCTGCGCGCCGGTTGCCGCCGTTACAGCAGCGGCACCAGGAGCAGCGCCACGATGTTGGTCACCTTGATCAGCGGATTGACCGCGGGGCCCGCCGTGTCCTTGTAGGGATCGCCGACGGTGTCGCCGGTGACCGCGGCCTTGTGCGCCTCGGACCCCTTGCCGCCGTGGTGGCCTTCCTCGATGTACTTCTTGGCGTTGTCCCACGCGCCGCCGCCGGTGCACATCGAGATCGCCAAGAACAGGCCGGTGACGATGGTGCCCATCAGCAGGCCGCCGAGCGCGTCGGCGCCCAGCGTCAGCCCGACCACCACCGGGATCACCAGCGGAAGCAGCGACGGAATGACCATCTCGCGGATCGCCGACTTCGTCAGCAGGTCCACCGCACGGTCGTACTGCGGCTTGCCGGTGCCCTCCATGATCCCGGCGATGTCGCGGAACTGGCGGCGCACCTCCTCGACCACCGCGCCGGCGGCGCGGCCCACCGCCTGCATCGCCAGCGCGCCGAACAGGTACGGGATCATGCCGCCGATCAGCAGGCCGATCACCACGTTCGGGTTGTCGATGGAGAAGTTCACCGGCAGCACGCCCTCGCGCGCGCCCAGCCGGTGCGCGTAGTCGGCGAACAGCACCAGCGCCGCGAGCCCGGCCGAGCCGATCGCGTAGCCCTTGGTCACCGCCTTGGTGGTGTTGCCGACCGCATCCAGGGCGTCGGTGGTCTTGCGGATCTCCGGGTCCAGCCCGCTCATCTCGGCGATGCCGCCGGCGTTGTCGGTGATCGGCCCGTAGGCGTCCAGCGCCACGATCATGCCCGCCATCGACAGCATGGCGGTCGCCGCGATCGCGAGGCCGTACAGGCCTGCGACCTGGTAGCAGACCCAGATCGCCGCCGCGACCACGATCACCGGCGCCGCGGTGGACTTCATCGACACCGCGAGCCCCGCGATGACGTTGGTGCCGTGGCCGGTTTCCGACGCCGCGGCCACCTGCTGCACCGGGCCGTACTCGGTCGCGGTGTAGTACTCGGTGATCACCACCAGCAGCGCGGTCAGCACCAGGCCCACGATCGCGCACCAGAACAGCGGCGTCGCCTGATCGGCCGGGAACATCTCGTGGCTGATGAACCAGAAGGCGACGGCGGCGAGCGCGCCGGACACGCCGAGGCCGCGGTAGAGGGCGTTCATGATCTTGCCGCCAGGACGCACCTTGACGAAGAAGGTGCCGACGATCGAAGCGATGATGGCCGCGGCGCCGAGCACCAGCGGGAACACGACCCCGGCCCAGCCGTAGGTCGCGAACGCGATGCCGGCGATCAACATCGACGCGATGATGGTCACCGCGTAGGTCTCGAACAGGTCCGCCGCCATGCCGGCGCAGTCGCCGACGTTGTCGCCGACGTTGTCGGCGATCACCGCCGGGTTGCGCGGGTCGTCCTCGGGGATGCCGGCCTCGACCTTGCCCACGAGGTCGGCGCCGACGTCGGCACCCTTGGTGAAGATGCCGCCGCCCAGGCGCGCGAAGATCGAGATCAGCGAAGAGCCGAAGGCCAAGCCGATCATCGGCCGCAGAGCGCCCTCGACCGCCAGCGCATCGCGGCCGTCGCCGATCACGAACATGAAATAGCCGGCAACGCCGAGCAGCCCCAGCCCCACCACCAGCATCCCCGTGACCGCGCCGCCGCGGAAGCTCACCGCGAGCGCCTCGTTGAGGCCCACCATTGCCGCCTGCGTGGTGCGCACGTTGGCGCGCACCGACACGAACATGCCGATGAACCCGGCGACGCCGGACAGGATCGCGCCGACCGCGAAGCCGATGGCAGTCGGCCACCCAAGCGCCGGGATGAAGCCCACGATCAGGAACAGCACCACGCCGACGGCGGCGATGGTCATGTACTGCCGCCGGAGATAGGCACTGGCGCCTTCCTGGATCGCGGCCGCGATCTGCTGCATGCGTTCGTTGCCCGCCGGCTGCGCCAGGATCCACCGCGCCGACACGACGCCGTAGACGATGGCCAGGCCGGCACAGGCCAGTGCCAACCACAAAGCTTGCTGCTCGAGCATGAAAAACCCTCCCCGGGAATGGATGGACCCTCGCGCGTCGGACTATGGCACAGCCCATGCCCCTGGCTTATTGCAGCGCAGCGAGCCCACGCATGCGCGCGCCGCGGTCCGTGGAGGGGCGATTCAGCCGTGGCGTGCCAGCCTGCCGGTCCCTCGCGTCACCCGGAGCGTTCGATGCGTCCCAGCCCGCCCTGCCTGGCCTTCGTGCTTGCCTTCGCCACGTATGCCGGCGGTCCGTCGCCGGTGGCGGCTGCCGGCCCCGTGCCGGAGATCGAGCGTCCCGCGGTGACGCCGCAGGCGGTCGGCGTGGCGCATACCCTGCGCCAGATTCCCGAGGCCTGCGCGCGCATCGAAGGCGTCTTCACCGGCCAGGCCGCCGAGCCCTACCGCTACGCGGTGGTGCGCACCAGCGCCAACTGCCAGCCGCGCGCGCGCTTCGTCGACGCGGCGAAGGCGAAGCCGTCGGAAGCGGGCGGCTGGATCTTCAACGACCTGCTCCGGGTGCCGAATGCCGGCTGCCCGGGGCAACAGGCGGTGGTGCGGGTGTGGCGCAAGCCGGTGGACGCGCCGGCCGCGCGCGACGGCCAGGGCCAGTCGCGCGTCTACCTCGAGGAATCGCGGCAGGCCGCGGCAGCCGGAACGCTTGCCGCGGTGCCGATGTTCGCCGCCGAAATGGGCGTCGAGGGCGAGGCCTGCGGGGGCTGACCCTCCGCGGTCATTCCTCCCAGCGCGGCAGCTTCGGCTTCAGCGCGACGTTCTTCAGCGACACGTACTTCGGAATGCCGTTGCGCCCGTAATCCGGGTAGGCCTCACCGCGGATCAGCGGCTCCAGGTACGCGCGCGCCGCCGGGGTGATGCCGAAGCCGTCGCGGCGGATGAAGCCCGCCGGCATCTTCTTCTCGTGGTTGGCCACCCGGTCCAGCGATGCCGCGCCGATCTTCCAGCGGTAGGGCTGGCTGGAGGTGCGCTCGATCACCGGCATGGTGGCGTTGCGGCCGGCCAGCGCGAACTGCACCGCCGCCTTGCCCACCGCCATCGCCTGGTCGAGGTCGGTCTTCGACGCGATGTGCCGCGCCGAGCGCTGCAGGTAGTCGGGCAATGCCCAGTGCACCTTCATCCCGAGCTGGTCCTTGACGCGCCCGGCGAGGAACGAGGCGACCCCGCCCAGCTGGGTATGGCCGAACGAGTCCTTGCCGCCGCCGGCGTCGGCGACGAAACGGCCATCCGCGGTCTGGATGCCCTCGCTGGCGACGACCACGCAGTAGCCGACCTTCGCGACCACCTTTTCCACCCGCGCCAGGAATGCCGCCTCGTCGTAGGCGCGCTCCGGGAACAGGATGATGTGCGGTGCCTCGTCGGGGCCGTCGCCGGCGAGGCCGGCGGCGGCGGCGAGCCAGCCCGCGTGGCGGCCCATGGCCTCGTAGACGAACACCTTGGTCGACGTGTCGGCCATGGCGGCCACGTCCAGCGCCGCCTCCCGCACCGACACCGCGGTGTACTTCGCGGCGGAACCGAAGCCCGGGCTGCAGTCGGTGACGGCGAGGTCGTTGTCCACTGTCTTCGGCACGCCGATGCAGGTGAGCGGGTAGCCGTACTCGGCGGCCAGCCGCGAGACCTTGTTGGTGGTGTCGGCCGAATCGTTGCCGCCGTTGTAGAGGAACCAGCGCACGTCGTGCGCCCGCAGCACCTCGAGCAGGCGGTCGTACTTCGCGCGGTCGGCGTCCAGCGACTTCAGCTTGTAGCGGCAGGAGCCGAACGCACCGCCGGGCGTCTGCGCCAGGCCCCGGATGGCGGCGGCCGATTCCTTCGTGGTGTCGATGAGCTCTTCGCGCAGCACGCCGAGGATGCCGTTGCGGCCGGCAAGCACGCGCACCTTGCGCGCGCGCGCCTCGGCGACGACGGCGGACGCGGTGGCGTTGATGACGGCGGTGACGCCACCGCTTTGGGCGTAGAGCAGGGTTCCGGATGCCATGGTTGCCTCGGGGCGCAGGGTCGATTGAGGTAAGCTGGCGCGGACTTCGCCGCGACGCGGGCAGTGTAACCGCCGCGCAACCCCGCCCCGGCGGGGCCACCAACACAGTGTTTTGGAGCAGACAATGCGACTGGTACTCCTCGGCGCCCCCGGGTCCGGCAAGGGAACGCAGGCGGCGCGGTTGAAGACCCACCTGCAGGTGCCGCACATCTCCACCGGCGACCTGCTGCGGGCGGAAGTCGCGGCCGGCAGCCCGCTGGGCATGCAGGCCAAGGAGATCATGGCGCGTGGCGACCTGGTCAGCGACGACATCCTGCTCGGCATGCTCGAGGAGCGCGTGTCGCGCGACGACACCCGCAACGGCTTCATCCTCGACGGCTATCCGCGCAACCTGGCGCAGGCGGGCGCGCTCGACCAGCTGCTGGTGCGCATCGGCCAGCCGATGGACGCCGCGGTCCAGCTCGAGGTCGACAACGAACTGCTGATCGAGCGCCTCGCAGGCCGCGCCAAGGCCGAGGGCCGCGCAGACGACAACCCCGAGTCGGTGCGCAAGCGCCTGAGCGTCTACGACGAGCAGACCGCGCCGGTGATCGAGTTCTACCGCCAGCACGGCCAGCTCACGGTCGTCGACGGGGTCGGCTCGCTGGACCAGGTCTTCCACCGCATCGTCGAGGCGATCTCGCCACCGCCACCGGTCGGCTGACGCCGCCGGGACGCCATCCAGGGCACCCGATGAAACTGCACATCCTCGGCATCGCCGGCACCTTCATGGGCGGCGTGGCCGCGCTGGCGCGCGAGCTCGGCCACGAGGTCCAGGGCAGCGACCAGGCGATCTACCCGCCGATGTCGACCCAGCTCGAGACCCTCGGCATCGCGCTGCGCCAGGGCTATGAACCCGGCAACATCGACGGCGACTGCGACCAGGTCGTCATCGGCAACGCCCTGTCGCGTGGCAACGCCGCCGTCGAACACGTGCTCGACGCCGGCCTCGCCTACACCTCGGGCGCCGCGTGGCTCAGCGCCGAGGTGCTGCCGGGCCGCGACACCCTGGCGGTCGCCGGCACCCACGGCAAGACCACCACCACCACCATCCTCGCCTGGCTGCTGCAGGCGGCGGGGCGCGAGCCCGGCTTCCTGATCGGGGGCGTCGCCGAGGACTTCGGCGTGTCCGCGCGCATCGGTGCGGGCCGCGAGTTCGTGGTCGAGGCCGACGAGTACGACACGGCCTTCTTCGACAAGCGCAGCAAGTTCGTCCACTACCGGCCGCTGGTGGCGATCCTCAACAACCTCGAGTACGACCACGCCGACATCTTCCCCGACGTGGCCGCGATCCAGCGCCAGTTCCACCACCTGGTGCGCACGGTGCCGCGGCGCGGGCGGTTGCTGGTCAATGGCCACGACGCGCGGCTGGGCGAGGTGCTGGCGATGGGTTGCTGGACCCCGGTGGAGCGGTTCGGGTTCGACCCGGCGTTCGAATGGTGCGCGCAGCGCACGCGCGACGACGGCGGCGGATTCCTCGTGCTGCACCGCGGCGTCGAGCTGGGCGAGGTCCGCTGGCCGCTGCTCGGCGACCACAACGTGCTGAATGGCCTTGCCGCCCTCGCGGCCTGCGCGGCCGTGGGCGTCGACGTCGCCACGGTGCTGCCGGCGCTGGCCGGGTTCCGCAGCGTCAAGCGCCGCATGGAGTTTCTCGGCGAGGTGGGCGGCGTCAGCGTCCACGACGATTTCGCCCACCACCCCACCGCCATCCGCACCACGCTCGCGGGCCTGCGCGCGCGGGTCGGCGCGGCACGCATCCTGGTGGCGATGGAGCCGCGCAGCAACTCCATGCGCCTGGGCGCGCATGCCGATGCCCTGGCGCCGTCGCTGGACCAGGCCGACGCGGTGGTCTTCCTGCACCGGCCGGAACTCGCCTGGGACGCAGGCGCGGTGGTCGCGGCCCTGCATGGCGAAGGCCACGCGGTCGGCGATGCAGACGCACTGGTCGCGACGCTGGTCCGGCTGGCGCGGCCGGGCGACCATGTCGTGTTCATGTCCAACGGCGGCTTCGACGGCGCGCCGCGGCGCTTCCTCGCCGCGATGGGTGCTGACCGGGCGTCCACGCCCGCCGCGTAGACTGGTCGCCATGACGGAGTCGCAAGCGCCAGCGCGCGAATCGCTCGGCCTGTTCCCGCTGCAGACCGTGCTGGTGCCGGGTGCGAAGCTCGGCCTGCGCGTGTTCGAGGCGCGTTACCTGGACCTGGTGCGCGAATGCGGGCGCAACGGCACCGGCTTCGGCATCTGCCTGGTGCTGGAAGGCCGCGAAGGTGCCCCGGCGGTCCCCGCGGCCTACGGTACCGAGGCGGTGATCGAGGATTTCGGCACCGGCGACGACGGCCTCCTGACCCTGCGGGTGCGCGGCGCGCGCCGGTTCCACGTCAGCCGCACCCGGGTGCGCGACAACGGCCTGCTGGTGGGCGACGTCGAATGGCGGGCACCCGATCCTCGCGTGCTCCTGCGGCCCGAGCACGCGCTGCTGTCGACGCTCCTGCAGCGGATCCTGGAGAAGACCGGCGACTTCGGCTTCGGCGAGGAGCGCCTGGACGACGCCGCGTGGGTAGGGTGGCGGCTTGCCGAGATCCTCCCGCTGGGCGACGAGCAACGGCAGTCGCTGTTGCAGCAGGACGACCCGCACGAGCGGCTCGAGAAGCTGCTGGGCATGATCGCCTAGCGCGCGTCGCCATCCGCGGCGCCTGGCGCCACGGGCATCCGCATGCGCAGCACCGGTTCGCCCGAGGTCGGATGCAGCCCCTCGCGCGACTCGAATGGCTCCAGTTCCCGGCGGAGCAGCAGGTAGGCGTCGTGCGCGTCCGCCTGCGGCTGCCACAGGCCGAGCACGCCGAACGGACGGGTGTAGTGCAGGGTCTGGGTGGTGCCGATCCACAGCGGCGTGTCGTCGTCGAGGCCCACGGGCGCGCGCCACAGGCGGAGCACGCGCAGGCGGTCCGGGGCGACCAGGCGCCGCATCATCAGCACCTCGGCGCTGGCGTCGAGCGTGGCCGGCAGCACCGGTTGCCGCGATGGCGGCACGTCGTCGTCGAGCAGGCGCAGGGTTGCGGTCCAGTCCGCCTGCGGCTGCCGTCGCCAGCCGCGTGCGGCAAGGTGCGCGGCCAGCGGCTCGAGCGGGCCCGCCACCTGCAGGTCGAACGGCCAGCGGCGGATCGTGTCGGCTTCGTTGCGCTGCGGAGGGAGCGTGGTCCAGCCGTCCTGCCACCAGTGGGCGGCGCTCATCGACTCCATGGGCGGCGGCGGCGCGAACCGCTGCAGCAGCACGTCCACCGCGCGCGGCGCGTGCCACAGTGAGGCGGCCAGGAACGTGCCGTAGAAAACCAGCGCCAGCGGGCGCATCCAGAACGACCGTGCCACGTGCCGGCGGTAGGCGATGCCCAGCACCAGCAGCCAGACGATGCCGAGCAGGGTGCCGCCGACGATGTCGGTGAGCCAGTGCGCGCCGAGGTACAGGCGCGCGAAGCCCAGCACCGCGACGATGGCGCCCGAGACCAGGTAAGGCCAGACCCGCTGCCGCCCCGGCATCTCGCGCGCGATCAGCACCGCGAAGAAGCCGAAGGTAATGGTCGCCATGGTCACGCCGACCGACGGGAAGCCGAAGCCGGTGAGCGCGGTCGGCGGCCGCGGCATGTCGATCATGGCCTCGAGGGCCGTGGTCAACGCGAGGCCGAACGCCAGCGCCGCGATCCAGTGCGCGGCCGCGATCCAGCGCCGGCGCCACAGCAGCCAGGCCAGTGCGACCGCCGCTGCCGGCACCAGCACCGATGGGTCGCCGATCGAGGCCAGCGCGGCGAGCAGGCGGTCGGCGAGCGGGTTGCGCAGGTCGAACATCGCGTCATGCACGTGCAGGTCGATCGCGAGCGGCTCGCCGCGCGCCAGCACCATCGCCAGCAGCGAGAACCAGGCGACGCCGATCGCGACCAGGCAGGCGGCGAGGATCGCGAGCGAGGCCGATTCGGGGCGATTGGGATCGATCAGCGCGGCGGCGTAGCGGCCCAGCACCGGATGCGCGCGGGTCCACTTGAGCGCCCGCGCGAGCAGCGCGTCGGCGTGGCCTGCGAACCAGCGATAGGTGTAGAGGATCACCGCCCACGCCAGCGCCAGGACTGCGAGCAGCGCGCCCAGCACGATCGCGAGCCGGTCGGCCACCGCGGCGACGGCGTCATAGGCTTCGCCCAGCAGCCAGCCCGGCACCAGGAACAGGACCGCCCAGCTGACCGCCGCCACCGCGCTTGCCGGCAGGTAGCGTTTCAGCGGCATGCGCGACATGCCGGCGATGGCCGGCACGAACGGCCGTACCGGACCGACGTAGCGGGCGATGAAGATGCCCTTGACGGCATTGCGCCGGAACAGCACTTCCGCGCGCTCGAGCAGTTGCGGATAGCGCGCGAACGGCCACACCCCGCGCAGCCGCGCGCCCCAGCGCCGCCCGATCCAGAAGCTGAGGCCGTCGCCGGCATAGGCGCCCAGCGCGGCGCAGGCCACGGCGTAGGGCCCGGAGATTTCGCCCAGGCCGATCAGCACGCCGATCGCGAACATCAGCGGCAACGCCGGCACGATCGCGCCGAGCACGATGACCGCGTCGCAGAACGCGATTGCGGCGATGACCCAGCCCGCGGCCACGGGATGGGCGCCGATCCAGGCAACGGTGTTCTCGAACCAGGCGCTCATCGGGCCCGATTATGGCAGGCGCTTCCGCACCCCCGGCGCCACCGGCGGCACCGGCGTGCGGTGCCGGTTCATGGCCACGCCTACAATGCGCCTCGCCCGCGGCGCTGCCGCCCCACGCTGGAGACCACGGCGCATGCCGCACCATGAAGCCCACGAGGTCGAGGCGCTCAAGGCGGACAGCTTCGGACGGATCGCGCTGATGCGCGATGCCCAGAGCCTGTTCGTGCGTCGCGACCTGCGCCACGTGCCGCCCTGGTTGCGGCTGCCGGCCTGGTGGCTGGCGCGCCGCGAGGCGCGCGCGCTGCGTGCGGCCGACGGCCTGGAGGCGATGCCGCGGCTGCTGCGCTGGGACGGCCGCATCCTCGACCGCAGCTTCCTCGCCGGTGCAGCCATGCACCTGCGCCCGCCCCGTGGCGATACCGCGTACTTCCACCGCGCGCGCCGGCTGCTGCAGGCGCTGCACCGCCGTGGCATCGCCCACAACGACCTTGCGAAGGAGGCGAACTGGGTGGTGCGCGCGGACGGCACCCCGGCGCTGATCGATTTCCAGCTGGCGGTAAGCGGACATCCGCGTTCGCCCTGGATCCGGCTGCTGGCCCGCGAGGACCTCCGCCACCTGCTCAAGCACAAGCGCATGTACTGCCCGGGCGCGGTCACGCCCGTGGAGCGCCGGCTGCTGAAGCGGACCTCGTGGGTGCGCGAGGCGTGGTTCGCCACCGGCAAGCCGGTCTACCGGTTCGTCACCCGGCGCATCCTCAGGTGGGAGGACAACGAAGGCCAGGGTCCGAAGGCCTGAGGACACCTACAATGGATGCCTCGCCGCTGCCACGAGCGCCCATGACCACGCTGTCCGGCAAGACCCTCTTCATCACCGGTGCCTCGCGCGGGATCGGCCTCGCGATCGCGCTGCGCGCCGCCGCCGACGGCGCCAACGTGGCCATCGCGGCCAAGTCCGACGTTCCCAACCCGAAGCTGCCGGGCACCATCCACACCGCCGCCGCCGCGGTCGAGGCCGCCGGCGGGCGCGGGTTGGCGCTGAAGTGCGACATCCGCGAGGAGTCGGAGGTGAGGGCCGCGGTCGAGGCCACGGTGGACGCCTTCGGCGGCATCGACATCCTGGTCAACAACGCCAGCGCGATCTGGCTGCGCGGCACGCTCGACACGCCGATGAAGCGCTACGACCTGATGCAGCAGGTGAACTCGCGCGGCAGCTTCCTGTGCGCGCAAGCCTGCCTGCCGCACCTGCTGCACGCGCCCAACCCGCACATCCTGACCCTCGCGCCGCCGCCGTCGCTGGACCCGAAATGGTGGGGGCCGCACACCGGCTACACCCTGGCCAAGATGGGCATGAGCCTGGTGACGCTGGGCCTGGCGGCGGAGTTCGGACCGCGCGGCGTGGCGGTCAATGCGCTGTGGCCGCGCACCCTGATCGGCACCGATGCGCTGAACATGATCCCCGGCGTCGACACCGGCAACGGACGGCGGCCGGAGGTCGTGGCCGACGCCGCGCACGCGATCCTGGTGCGCGAGGCGCGCGGGTTCAGCGGCCACTTCCTGATCGACGACGACGTGCTGCGCGAGGCCGGCATCGACGACCTGTCGGCCTATGCCGTCGACCCGTCCAAGCCGCTGCTGCCCGACCTCTTCCTGGATTGAGCATGGCGCCCGAGGAGACCACCGCCGACCTCGTCGCCCTCGGCCTCCGCCGCTACGTGCCGGTCTACCGCCCGCGCGAGCTGGTGCTGGAGCGTGGCCTCGGTGCCCGCCTGTGGGACCGCGAGGGCCGCGACTACATCGATTTCGCCGCCGGCATCGCCGTCTGCGGCCTCGGCCACGGCGATCCCGACCTCCTGGCCGCGCTCGGCGACCAGGCGCAGCGGCTCTGGCACACCAGCAACGTGTTCTACAGCGAACCGCCGCTGCGGCTCGCCGAGGAGCTGGTCGCGGCCTCGCGCTTCGCCGAGCGCGTCTTCCTGTGCAACTCCGGCGCCGAAGCCAACGAAGCCGCGATCAAGCTCGTCCGGCGCTGGGCCACGGGGCAGGGCCGGGCGCCGGAGCAGCGGGTGATCGTCAGCTTCCACGGCAGCTTCCACGGCCGCACCCTCGCCGCGGTCACCGCGACCGCGCAGCCGAAGTACCAGGAGGGCTACGAGCCGCTGCCGGCCGGGTTCCGCCACGTCCCCTTCAACGACATCGACGCGCTCGGCGCGGCAATGGACACGGGCGACGTCGCGGCCGTGCTTGTCGAACCGGTCCAGGGCGAGGGCGGGGTGATGCCGGCTGCCACGGGCTTCCTGCAGGATGTCGCGGCACTGTGCGCGCGCCACGGCGCGCTCCTCGTGCTCGACGAGATCCAGTGCGGCATGGGCCGGACCGGGCCGCTGTTCGCGCACTGGCAGGACGGGGTGGTGCCCGACATCGTCACCCTGGCGAAGGCGCTCGGCGGGGGATTTCCCATCGGCGCGATGCTCGCCGGCCCGCGGGTGGCGGAGACGCTGCAGTTCGGCGCCCACGGCACCACCTTCGGCGGCAACCCGCTGGCGGCGGCGGTGGCGCGGGTGGCACTGCGAAAACTCGGTTCGCCCGGGATCGCCGCCAACGTCGAGCGCCAGTCGACGCGGCTGCGCGCGGCGCTCGCGGCGCTGGGCGCGGACACCGGCCTCTTCTCCGAGGTCCGCGGACGCGGACTGATGCTGGGCGCGGTGCTGGCGCCCGCGCATGCCGGCCGCGCCGGCGAGATCCTCGATCATGCTGCGGCCCACGGGCTGCTGCTGTTGCAGGCAGGCCCGGACGTGCTGCGCCTGGTGCCGCCGCTCAGCATCGGCGACGACGAAGTGGACGAGGGCCTGGACCGGCTGGGGAAGGCGCTGCGCGCCATGGCCTAGGGCGCACGCCGGCCGCCGGCCGACGTGTCGATGCCGCTACAGCGTGCCCAGGGCCTGGCGGAGGTCGTCCAGCAGGTCGTCGACGTGTTCCAGTCCGACCGAAAGCCGCAACAGGTCCTGCGGCGAGCGCGGGTTCTCCCCTTCCACCGACGCACGATGTTCGACCAGCGACTCGCAGCCGCCGAGGGAGGTGGCGTTGGTGAACAGCCGCAGGCCGCCCGCGAAGGCGAGCGCGGCATCCCGCCCTCCACGCAGCTGCACGCTGAGCATGCCGCCGCTGTCGCGCATCTGCCGTGCGGCCACCGCGTGTCCGGGATGGGTCTCGAGCCCGGGGTAGTGCACGGCGGATACCGCGGGCTGCGCCTGCAGGAACGTGGCGAGCCGGCGGGCATTCGCGCAGTGCATCGCCATCCGCGCCGGCAGCGAGCGGCAGCCGCGGAGGGTGAGCCAGGCGCTGAATGGCGCGAGCGTGGCGCCGGTGATGTGCAGGCGGCGGGCGACGGCGGCATGGAGCTCGTCGCGTCGCGCGAACACCAGCGCGCCACCGAGCACGTCGCTGTGCCCGCCGACGTACTTGGTGGTGGAATGCATCACCACGTCGGCGCCCAGCGCGATCGGCTGCTGCAGGATCGGGGTGGCGAAGGTGTTGTCGCAGGCGAGCAGCCCGCCGTGGCGGTGCACGACGGCGGCGACGGCGGCGATGTCGGCGATCTGCAGCAGCGGGTTGGACGGTGTCTCCAGCCAGGCCAGGTCGATCCCGCCGGCGCACGCCGCCTCCACCGCGTCCAGGTCGGCGGTGTCCACGGCCACCGCGGTCACGCCGCGCGGCGGCAGGAATTCGGCGGCCAGGACGCGCAGGCCGGTGTAGCAGTCGCCGGGGATCAGGATGCGCGCGCCGGGAGGCAGCGATTCGAGCAACGCCGTGACCGCCGCCATGCCCGAGGCGAACGTGAGCGCGGCCGCGCCGCCTTCCAGCGCCGCCAGCGCCGCGCGCAGGCGGTCGTTGGTGGGGTCGCCCTCGCGCTGGTATTCGTAGCCGGCCACGCGCTCGGCGGCGGGACCGTGGCGGAAGGTCGTCGCCAGGTGGATCGGAGGCGACAGCGCGCCTGTGGCGGCATCGGCGTCGCCGCCGGCATGGATCGCGAGGGTCTCTGGGCGCATGGTCGGTCCCTGGTGGTGGGCGGCAGAACGTATAGGTGGCGCCGCGGGTCGCGCAGCGCGTCGGATCACTGCCCCGGCAGTGCCCGTCCGCAGCGGCGGCAGTGCCAGGCATCCTGTTCGTGCTCGGGCAGCCCGCACTCCGGGCACAGCACCGCGCGCCGCTGCGGGCGCAACGTCTGCGCGAGCTCGGCGGTGTAGATGCCGGTGGGCACCGCGATGATGCTGTAGCCGATCAGGACCAGCACCGAGGTCACCATGCGGCCGAGCGGCGTCACCGGCGCGATGTCGCCGAAGCCGACCGTGGCCATCGTCACCACCGCCCAGTACATCGACGTGGGGATGCTGGTGAAGCCGTTGCCGGGGCCTTCGATCACGTACATGAGCGCGCCGAACACCACCACGATCGTCAGCAGCGTGCACACGAACACGAAGATCTTGCGCCGGCTGCGCATCATGGCCGCCATCAGCACGCCGGCCTCGCTGGAGTACTGCACCAGCTTGAGCACGCGGAAGATGCGCAGCAGGCGCATGATCCGCACCACCACGAGGTAGTTGCTGCCGACGAACAGCAGCGACAGGTAGGTCGGCAGGATCGCCAGCAGGTCGATCACGCCGAAGAAGCTGGTGGCGTAACGCAGCGGCCGGCGCACGCTCCACAGCCGCAGGGCGTACTCGACGGTGAAGAGCAGGGTGAAGCCCCATTCCGCGAGGTACAGCGTGTCGTGCCAGCCGAGCTTGATCGCCCCGACGCTGTCCAGCAGCACCACGATCACGCTGCCCAGGATCAGCGCGATCAGCACCAGGTCGAAGTTGCGCTCCTGGCGGGTCTCGTGGTGGAACAGCAGCCGGTACCACAGGTGCCGCGCCCCGGTCCGGCTGGCGGGCTCGAATCCGCGCTCGAAGGCGCCGGGGTCGTGCGCCGGCGGCTCGCCCTGCATCAGGCGACGTCCCTGAAGGCCGCCGCCGCGGCGGCGATCGTCTCCTCGACGACGCCGTCGTCGTGCGCGGACGACATGAAGCCGGCCTCGAACGCCGACGGCGCGAGGTACACGCCGCGCGCGAGCATGGCGTGGAAGAAGCGGTTGAACCGCGCGCTGTCGCAGGCGACCGCCTGGGCGTAGGTGTCGACCGGGCCTTCGCTGAAGAACAGGCCGAACATGCCACCCACGCGCTGCGTCGAGAACACGACGCCGGCGTCCTTCGCCGCTGCTTCGAGTCCGTCGCACAGGGCGTTGGTCTGCCGCTCGAGGCGCTCGTGGAAGCCCGGCGCCTGGACCAGGTCCAGCATCGCCAGCCCCGCGGCCATGGCCACCGGGTTGCCGCTGAGCGTGCCGGCCTGGTAGATCGGACCGCTGGGGGCGACCTGCTGCATCAGGTCGCGTCGCCCGCCGTACGCGCCCACCGGCATGCCGCCACCGATCACCTTGCCGAAGGTGGTCAGGTCCGGCTCGACGCCGTAGCGCGCCTGCGCGCCACCGAGCGCGACGCGGAAGCCGGTCATCACCTCGTCGAACACCAGCAGCGTGCCGTGGCGCGTGCACAGCTCGCGCAGGTGCCGCAGGTAGCCCTCGCGCGGCGGCAGGCAGTTGGCGTTGCCGACCACGGGCTCGATGATCATCGCCGCGATTTCGCCACCGGCCTCGTCGAACAGCGTGGTGGCGGCTTCGAAGTCGTTGTAGGGCAGGGTCAGCGTGAGGTCGGCCAGCGCCTTCGGCACCCCGGGGGAGGTGGGCACCCCGAACGTGAGCGCGCCGCTGCCGGCCTTCACCAGGAACGAGTCGCCGTGGCCGTGGTAGCAGCCTTCGAACTTGACGATGCGCGCGCGGCCGGTCGCGCCGCGCGCAAGGCGGATGGCCGACAGGGTGGCTTCGGTGCCGGAATTCACCATGCGCACCATCTCGCAGGCCGGCACCAGCCGCGCGATGGTCTCGGCCATCGTCACCTCGAGCGGATTGGGCACGCCGAAGCTGAGGCCGTCGCGCGCGGTGCGCACCACCGCGTCCAGGACCGCCGGATGGTTGTGGCCGACGACCATCGGGCCCCAGGAGCCCACGTAGTCGATGTAGCGGTTGCCGTCGACGTCGTACAGGTGCGGCCCTTCGGCGCGCGCGGCGAAGAACGGCTCGCCGCCCACGGACTTGAAGGCGCGCACCGGCGAGTTCACGCCGCCGGGCATGAGCGCCTGCGCGCGGGAGAACAGCTGCTGCGAAATGGTGGTGTCCATGGGAGTCCTGTGGGATCAGTCGAAGCACGCGCGATAGGCGCGTGCGGCGGCGGCGGGGTCGGGGGCGCCGAAGACGCCGCTGATCACCGCGATGAGGTCGGCACCGGCGGCCAGCAGCGCCGGTGCATCCTGCGGCGTGATGCCGCCGATGGCGACGCGCGGGACGCCGAGGTCCGCGGTCGCCTCCAGCAGCGAAAACGACGCGCGCGGCGCATGGGGCTTGGTGGGCGACGGCCTGAAGGCGCCGAACGCCACCTGGCTGGCGCCGGCGGCCACCGCGGCCCGCGCGAGCGCGGCGTCGGCATAGCAGGACACGCCGACGATCGCTCCGGGGCCCAGCCTCTCGCGGGCATCCGCGGCGCTGCCGTCCCCGTGCCCCAAGTGAACGCCATCGGCGCCGATGGCGCGCGCGAGCTCGACGTCATCGTTGACGACCAGCGGCACGCCTGCGTCGCGGCATGCGCCGAGCAGCGCCGCGGCCTGCTCGCGCCGGAGCGCGGCCGGCGCCGGCTTGTTGCGGTACTGCAGCAGCGCGGCGCCAGGCAGCACCGCCCGCACGCGCCGCAGCAGGCGGTCGGTGTCGTCGTCGTCGGGGGTGATGAGATACAGGCCCTTCAAGCGTCGGCTCCCGGTTGGTGGGTGCGGCAGGGCGCGGCGCAGCGGCGCTTTCCGGGGCTGGCGCGGAGTGTGACAATGGGCCGCCACGTTGCCCGACGCCATTATCCAATGAACGACGCCACGACGCAGGCCGCCTTCCGTACCTGGATGTGCGTGGTCTGCGGCTTCATCTACGACGAAGCGGCCGGACTGCCGGAGGAGGGGATCGCGCCCGGCACCCGCTGGGACGACGTGCCGGAAACCTGGACGTGTCCCGACTGCGGGGTGACCAAGGACGACTTCGAGATGATGCCGCTCAGCTGAGTCGCGTGCCGGCGCCGGCGATACCGACCAGCGCGTCGCGCACGCGCGCAGCGTCCGGGGCGCCCGGGTTGCGCTGCAGGTAGAGCGCAAGGTCCTGCCGCGCGCCGCCCACGTGCCCGATGCGCAGGTAGCCGAAGCCGCGGTCGCGCAGGGCGTCCGCACTGTCGGGCGCGAGCTTCAGCAGGCGGTCGGCACAGCGGATCGCGCGCTCGAAGTCCTTGCCGTCGCTGTACACGCCGTGCAGGTTGCGCAGCATCCGCGTCAGGATCGCGCGGTGCGACGCCGGATGCAGGATCTGGTGGAGGTCGTCGTCGTCGGGCACGTCGCCGCCGAGGTGCGGGCGCGCGCGCTGGCGCAGCTCGTCCACGTCCAGCGGCCGGCCGCGGTTGAACGGGTCCATCACCAGCATGCCGTCGCCGACGGGCAGGCGCACGAGGAAGTGGCCGGGGAACGACACGCCATCCAGCGGCACGCCCAGCCTGCGCGCGACTTCCATCTGCACCATGGCGAGCGAGATCGGGTTGCCGAGCCTGCGGTCGAAGACTTCGTTGATGTAGCTGTTGCGCGGGTCGTAGTACTCGTCGTGGTTGCCAGCGTAGCCGACCTCCTCGAACAGGTGCCGGTTGATCGCCTGCATCTTGAGCGGCCACTGCGCCAGCGCATCGATCTCGGGGCGCAGGTGCGAGCAATGCGCCTGCACCATCGATTCGTAGTACCCGGGATCGAGCGCCGGGTACTCGTCCCGCGCGATCAGGAGCGCGGTCGCGAGCAACGGCACCGACGCGTCGTCGAGGCGCGCCAGGGCGTTCCAGTCCGGCAAGGCATCCGAAGCAACCATGGTCCCAGAGTGCGCCGGCGCGGAGCCGGTGTGCAAGCGCCGTGCGGCGCTCCGCGTCAGTCGGCGAGGAGGGCCTCGATCTCCGGCGAGACCTGCAGCCGCGCGCCCTCCTCGAGCCCCAGGCGTCGCGCCTCTCCGGCGTTGAGCTCCAACACGTACCGCGCTGGAACGCGGCTGGGATAGGGGGGGCAGGCATTGCCCGCGGAGCAGGGGGGCACGTCGCGCTGCTGCGACACCAGCGCGAGATCCTCGTCGAAATACAGGATGTCCAGTGGGATGCGCGTGTTCTTCATCCAGTACGCGAGCGGCTGCGTGCGCTCGTGCACGAAGAACATGCCCTGTTTCTCCGGGAGTGCGTCGCGGAACATCAGGCCGCGCGCGCGTTCGGCATCGTCGTCCGCTACCTCGACCGTATAACGCGCGTCCGCGATCTCGATCCATGGCTCGCCCGCGGCCGCGCAGCCGAACAGGGAGGGAAACAGCAGCAGGGCGGGGATAAAACTGGCGCGCATCGGCGGCTCCGGGGGCTGGTGAGGAAGGATGACAACGGGTTCACGATACTTTCATCGCGGGGCTTCCCAAAGACGGCGTGCCGGGCGCACAATGCGCGCCCCGCTGGGGACTGTTGTCCGCAACAGCACCGGCCGGGACGTCAGAAAGAAGCCCTCACAAGGTGTTGACGTCCGCGAAACGGGATGTAAGATGTGCGGCTCGGTCAGGTGCTTCGGCGCCGGGCCACGACGGAAAAAACCTCTCCACGAGGTGTTGACGTCACCGGAAAGCAATGTAAGATGTGCGGCTCGGTCAGGCGCTTCGGCACCAGGCCACGACGGAAAAAACCTCCTCACGAGGTGTTGACGTCACCGCAAAGTGGTGTAAGATGTGCGGCTCGGTCAGGCGCTTCGGCGCAGACCAGCGGGACCAGGCGCTGAGGCCTGACCCGACGATCTTTGACAGTATGCGCAGGTGACTTGTGCGGGCGTCTGGTGGTGGATAACTGTCCATCGCAGATGTTCGACACATGTCCCAAGACGAATCAAGAAAGCATGCAAATGCAAGTATCGAATGAGTAATGGGGCCTGGTCGGATTCTGCACTCAAGCTATTGGCCCAGTCCTTCGGGACGAAGCCGCAAAACTTAAGTGAAGAGTTTGATCCTGGCTCAGAGTGAACGCTGGCGGCAGGCCTAACACATGCAAGTCGAACGGCAGCACAGGGGAGCTTGCTCCCTGGGTGGCGAGTGGCGGACGGGTGAGGAATACATCGGAATCTGCCTATTTGTGGGGGATAACGTAGGGAAACTTACGCTAATACCGCATACGACCTACGGGTGAAAGCGGAGGACCTTCGGGCTTCGCGCAGATAGATGAGCCGATGTCGGATTAGCTAGTTGGCGGGGTAATGGCCCACCAAGGCGACGATCCGTAGCTGGTCTGAGAGGATGATCAGCCACACTGGAACTGAGACACGGTCCAGACTCCTACGGGAGGCAGCAGTGGGGAATATTGGACAATGGGCGCAAGCCTGATCCAGCCATGCCGCGTGAGTGAAGAAGGCCTTCGGGTTGTAAAGCTCTTTTGTCCGGAAAGAAAAGCAGCCGGTTAATACCCGGTTGTTCTGACGGTACCCAAAGAATAAGCACCGGCTAACTTCGTGCCAGCAGCCGCGGTAATACGAAGGGTGCAAGCGTTACTCGGAATTACTGGGCGTAAAGCGTGCGTAGGTGGTTTGTTAAGTCTGATGTGAAAGCCCTGGGCTCAACCTGGGAATTGCATTGGATACTGGCAGGCTAGAGTGCGGTAGAGGATGGCGGAATTCCCGGTGTAGCAGTGAAATGCGTAGAGATCGGGAGGAACATCCGTGGCGAAGGCGGCCATCTGGACCAGCACTGACACTGAGGCACGAAAGCGTGGGGAGCAAACAGGATTAGATACCCTGGTAGTCCACGCCCTAAACGATGCGAACTGGATGTTGGGAGCAATTAGGCTCTCAGTATCGAAGCTAACGCGTTAAGTTCGCCGCCTGGGGAGTACGGTCGCAAGACTGAAACTCAAAGGAATTGACGGGGGCCCGCACAAGCGGTGGAGTATGTGGTTTAATTCGATGCAACGCGAA
>JAYRUX010000011.1:0-101722 GCA_041918855.1 Luteimonas sp. | reverse complement strand
TCCCCAAAACCTTGGCTCTCGCCCCGCCGCCAACATCTTTGTGCGATTCACCCCCCCCCCCCGCACGCCGGCGCTTTCGGCGTCCGAGTCTTCCAGCTTCGGTGGCAGAAGAGCCCCGGCCACTGGAAGTTGCTGCGCGCAAAGTAGGCTTCGGAGCGCCCAACGGCAGCAAAAGGCTCGCGATGCACGCGTTGCGGGAAGCAGCAAGCTGCGACGGGCTTCGGCTCTACAACGAAGCAGCACCAGTCAATTGCCCGGAGCGGGGGTGTCTGCGGGTACTGCGTAAAGCGCACATGGATGTGCGCGGGCGGCGAGTCAGCCATGGATGGCTGACCGAGCCGCTAGCAGTGCCCGCAGATACCCCCGCACCAGCCGAAGCCGGGACTCCCGCTTCAGCGCTTTACGGCAGCCCCGCCAGCCAGTCGTCGTCGGAGCCTTCGAGGACGCCTTCGAAGAGGGGGGTGGAGAAGTAGCGTTCGCCGGTGTCGGGGAGCATGGCGAGGATGACGTCGCCTTCCCTGGCCGATGCCGCCACTTCGAGCGCGGCGGCCACGGTGGCGCCGGCGGAAATGCCGGTGAAGATGCCTTCCTCGGCGGCCAGCCGGCGCGCGGTGGCGATCGCGTCGGCGTCGGTGACCGACAGGATGCGGTCCGCGACCTCCCGGTTCAGCACCTCCGGCACGAAGTCCGGCGTCCAACCCTGGATCTTGTGCGGCGTGAACTCCCCCCCCTGCAGCAGCGCCGCGACCGCGGGTTCCGCGGCCACGATCGCCACCTCCGGCCGCGCCAGCTTGAGCATCTCGCCCACGCCCGTAAGCGTGCCGCCGGTGCCCCAGCCGGTGACGAAGTGATCGAGCCGGCGGCCGGCGAAATCGCGCAGGATCTCCGCCGCCGTCGTGCTGCGGTGGTAGGCCGGGTTCGCCGGGTTCGCGAACTGGCTGGCCAGGAACCACCCGTGCTGGTCCGCGAGCTCCTTCGCCTTGCGCACCATGCCGCTGCCGCGCTCGGCCGCCGGGGTCAGGATCACCCGCGCGCCGTAGGCCCGCATCAGCTTGCGGCGCTCCACCGAGAACGTTTCGGCCATGGTCGCCACGAACCGGTACCCGCGCGCCGCGCAGACCATGGCCATGGCCACGCCGGTGTTGCCCGACGTCGCCTCGACCACGGTGTCGCCGGGCTTCAGCAGCCCACGCGCCTCGGCGTCCAGGATGATGGCGAGCGCCAGCCGGTCCTTGACCGAGCCGCCCGGGTTGAACGACTCCACCTTGGCGTAGAGCGTGACGCCCGCGGGCGCGAGGCGCTGCAGGCGGACCACCGGCGTGTGGCCGATGGTGTCGAGGATGCTGTCGTGGATCATGGCGGTGTCCTGGCAGGAAGGGGGGCGACCCGCACCGGTCCCGGGCCGGAAGCCAGAGTGCCCCGTAACGCCCGGGGGCGCCACAGGTTGACCTGCGTGCGACCGGGCCTGATGGCACACGTGGGTCTCACGGGCGGTCGATAGAATGCCGCGTTCGCTCGCCCGCAAGTTCCCCATGACCCGCCCACGACGCTCCGCGCCCGTATCCGCGTACCTCCTCGCCATGTTCACCTCCCTTGTCCTCGCGGCCTGCGGCGGTGGCGAGCCCGCGGCGGCACGCGGCGACGCCGGGCCGGCGACGGCCGTCACCACCGTCGAGGTGCAGCCACAACCGTGGAGCGACACCATCGAGGCGCTGGGCACGGTGACCGCGCGCGAATCCGTGGATGTCACCGCCAAGGTCAGCGAGACCGTGCAGCGCGTGCACTTCGACAGTGGCGACGAGGTGGCCGCAGGCGCCGTGCTGGTGAGCCTCAGCGGCCAGCAGCAACAGGCGGCGCTGGGCGCGGCCGAGGCGGAGGCCGAGGAGGCCGACCGCCTGCTGCGCCGGCAGCAGGAGCTCGCCAGCCAGCAGCTGATCGCGCGCGCTTCGCTGGATACGCAGCGCGCCATCCGCGACGCCGCGCGCGCCCGGGTGCAGGAGATCCGCGCCAACCTGGGCGACCGCACCATCCGCGCGCCCTTCGCCGGCGTGCTCGGCATCCGCCAGGTGAGCCCGGGTGCGCTGGTCACGCCGGGCACGGTCATCGCCTCGCTCGACGACGTGGCGCGGGTCTACGTCGATTTCCCCGTGCCCGAATCGCAGCTCGCCCAGCTCGCCAGCGGCCAGGAGCTGACCGGCACCAGCTCGGCCTATCCCGGGCGCACGTTCGAAGGCGAGGTCAGCATCGTCGACGCCCGCATCGATCCGGCGACGCGCGCGGTGACCGTGCGCGGCGACTTCCCCAACCCCGACCGCGCGCTGCGCCCCGGCATGCTGATGCGGGTCACGCTGGTACGGCCGTCGCGGCAGGCCTTGCTGGTGCCGGAGATCTCGGTGGTCCAGGTCGGCAACGACTCGTACGTGTTCAGGGTGAAGGACGACGGCACCGTCGAACGCGCCGACGTCGAGGTCGGTGCGCGGCGCGGTGGCCAGGCGGAAGTGGTCCGCGGGCTCGAGGCCGGCGACCGCGTCGTCGTCGACGGCACCGGCAAGCTGCGCCCGGGACAGGCGGTGCGCGAAGGGGGCGATGCCGCGCCCGCCGCGGATGCCGGCGCCGCGACCGCGGACGAAGCCGCGCCCGCCGGAGGCCGCGATGACTGACCGCGCCCCGGGCGGCGCGGCGGAGGCGCCACGATGAGCCTGTCCGACCTCTCCATCCGCCGGCCGGTGTTCGCCACCGTGATCAGCCTGCTGCTGATCGTGCTCGGCATCATGGCGTTCTCGCGCCTGACCCTCCGCGAGTTGCCCGCGATCGATCCGCCGATCGTGTCGGTCGACGTCAACTATCCCGGCGCCTCGGCCGCGGTGGTCGAGACCCGCATCACCCAGGTGCTGGAGGACGCGCTCTCGGGCATCGAGGGCATCGAGACCCTGCAGTCGCGCAGTGCCAACGGTCGCTCGTCGGTGACCCTGGAATTCACCCTCAACCGCGACATCGAGGCCGCCGCCAACGACGTCCGCGACGCCATCAGCGGCGTCGCCGACCGCATGCCCGACGAGGCAGACCCGCCGGAGGTCGAGAAGGCCGACAGCGACTCGGACACGATCATCTGGCTCAACATGAGCTCGTCGACGATGAACACGCTGCAGCTGTCGGATTACGCCGACCGCTATGTCGTGGACCGGCTGTCGAGCATCGATGGCGTGGCGCAGGTGCGCATCGGCGGCCGCCAGCGCTACGCCATGCGCATCTGGCTCGACAGCGCGGCGATGGCCGCGCGCGGCCTCACCGCGAACGACATCGAGAGCGCGTTGCGCGCCGAGAACGTCGAACTGCCGGCGGGCCGCATCGAATCCGAATCTCGCGACTTCACCCTGCGCGTCGCGCGCGGCTACGAGAGCCCGGCCGACTTCGAGCAGATCCCGCTGGGCAAGGGCGAGGACGGCTACGTGGTGCGCCTGGGCGACGTCGCCGACGTCGAGCTGGCGTCGGAAGAGCGGCGCGCGTACTACGAGAGCAACGGCCAGCCCAACATCGGCCTCGGCATCATCAAGACCTCGACCGCGAACGCGCTCGACGTCACCCGCGCCGCGCGCGCCATGGCCGAGGAGGTCCAGAAGTCGCTGCCCGAGGGCACGGACATCTTCGTCGCCTTCGACGATACCGTGTTCATCGAGGCCTCCATCGAGCGGGTCTACATGACCCTGATCGAGGCGATGGCCCTCGTGCTGGTGGTGATCTGGCTGTTCCTGGGCAGCTTCCGCGCCTCGCTCATCCCCGCGCTCACCGTGCCGGTGTGCCTGGTGGCGGCGTTCATCCCGCTGTACCTGTTCGGCTACTCGGTCAACCTGCTCACCCTGCTGGCGCTGGTGCTGGCGATCGGCCTCGTGGTCGACGACGCCATCGTCGTGCTCGAGAACATCCAGCGCCGCGCCGACCTCGGCGAGCCGGCGCTGGTCGCCGCCACCCGCGGCACGCGCCAGGTCGCGTTCGCGGTGATCGCCACCACCACGGTGCTGGTGGCGGTGTTCCTGCCGGTCGGGTTCATGGAGGGCAACACCGGGCGCCTGTTCCGCGAGCTGTCTGTGGCGCTGGCCGGCGCGGTCGCGCTGTCGGCGTTCGTGGCGCTGACGCTGACGCCGATGATGGCGTCGAAGATGGTGCGCCCGCACAGCGAGGAGAAATCCAACCGGATCAACCGCTGGTTCAACGCCCGCATCGACCGCGTCTCCGCGGCGTACCGCCGCACCCTGGAGCGGATGGTCGGCGTGCGCAAGCCGCGGATCCTGGCCGGCGTCGGCATCGCGATGCTGCTGTGCGTGGCCGCGATCCTGGGCCTGGGCAGCATCGTGCCCAGCGAACTCGCGCCGGCCGAGGACCGCGGCGCGTTCTTCGTCTCGGTGGTGGGTCCCGAGGGCGCGGGTTTCGACTACACCGTGCAGCAGATCGAGGAGGTGGAGGAGGTCTTCGCCCGCCACGCGGGCGACGACAGGGCCATCCGGCGCTACAACTCGCGCGTGCCCGGCGGCTTCGGTGCCAGCGAGGAGATGCACAGCGGCAACGTCATCGTGTTCCTGCAGGAGTGGGACCAGCGCGAGCAGAGCACCGCCGAGGTCGCGGAGTCACTGCGCGCGGACCTCGACCAGCTGACCGGCGTGCGCGCGCAGCCGCGCGTCGGTGGCGGCCTCGTCGGCAGCCGCGGGCAGCCGATCCAGATCGTGCTCGGCGGCCCCGAATACGCCGAGATCGCGCGCTGGCGCGACATCGTGATGCAGCGCATGGAAGCCAACCCCGGCTTCTTCTCGGTGGACTCCGACTACAAGGAAACGCGGCCACAGATGCGCGTGCAGATCGACCGCCAGCGCGCGGCCGACCTCGGCGTGAGCGTGACCGACATCGGACGCGCGCTGGAAACGATGATGGGCAGCCGGCAGGTCACCACCTTCGTGCAGAACGGCGAGGAGTACGACGTGATCCTGCAGGCCGGCCGCGACGGCCGCGCCGCGCCCGCCGACCTGGCGGCGATCGAGGTGCGCTCGCGCACCGGCGACCTGGTCAAGCTGTCGAACCTGGTGACGCTCACCGAGCTCGCCGAAGCGGGCAATTTCAACCGCTTCAACCGCCTGCGCGCGATCACCATTTCCGCGGGTCTCGCCCCCGGCTACCCGATGGGCGAGGCGCAGGCCTTCCTGCAGGACGTCGTGCGCAGCGAGCTTCCGGACTACGCGCAGGTCGACTGGAAGGGCGAGTCGCGCGAGTTCCAGAAGGCTGGTGGCGCGGTGCTGCTGACCTTCACCCTGGCCCTGCTGGTGGTGTACCTGGTGCTGGCGGCGCAGTTCGAGAGCTTCGTGCACCCGCTGGTGATCATGTTGACCGTGCCGCTGGCGGTGCTGGGCGCGATGATCGGGCTCGCCGTGACGGGCGGCACGCTCAACCTCTTCAGCCAGATCGGCATCGTGATGCTGGTGGGCCTGGCGGCGAAGAACGGCATCCTGATCGTGGAGTTCGCCAACCAGCTGCGCGACGACGGCCGCGACATCCGCCAGGCCATCGTGGAGTCGGCATCGGTGCGCCTGCGGCCGATCCTGATGACGTCGCTGGCGACCATCGGCGGCGCCATCCCGCTGGTGGCCGCCGGTGGGCCGGGTTCCGCGAGCCGCGCCACCATCGGCGTCGTGGTGATCTTCGGCGTCGCATTCTCGACCCTGCTGTCGCTGTTCGTGGTGCCGGCCTTCTACACCCTGCTGGCCTCGTTCACCCGCTCGCCGGACGCGCTCGCGCGCAGGCTGGAGAAGCTGGACGCGGACACCCCGGTGGTCGGCGGCCACGCCTGACGGCTGGCCGAAGCCGGGCCCCAGTGCCCCGGGCAGCGGGCGCGAGGGCGATGCGCGCTTCGTGATTGGCGGAAGATCGTGGAGAATCGGGCGCTTCATGCGTGCCGCCGCCCGCCGGCGCCCGCACCGCCCGCCGAACCGGAGCACGCCCTTGGAAGACTTCCTCGCCACCCTCAACGGCCTGATCTGGAGCAAGGCGCTGATCGCGCTGTGCCTGGGCGCGGGCCTGTACTTCTCGATCCGCACCCGCTTCATGCAGTTGCGCGGGTTCGGCGAGATGTGGCGGCTGATGTTCCGGGGCAAATCGTCGAACGCGGGCGTGTCGTCGTTCCAGGCGCTGGCGATGTCGCTGTCGGGCCGCGTCGGCATCGGCAACATCGCCGGCGTCGCCACAGCGATCGCCTTCGGCGGCCCCGGCGCGGTGTTCTGGATGTGGGTGATGGCCTTCCTCGGCGCGTCCACCGCGTACGTGGAATCGACGCTGGCGCAGATCTACAAGGAGACCGACGACCAGGGCAAGTACCGCGGCGGCCCGGCGTACTACATCGAGAAGGCGATGGGCCAGAAGTGGTACGCGTGGGTGTTCGCGCTCACCACCGTCGTCGTCACCGGCTTCTTCCTGCCGGGCGTGCAGGCCAACGGCATTGCCTCGGGCCTCGAGAACGCCTGGGGCATCGCGCCGCTGGTGACCGCGGGCGGCGTGGTGGTGGCCCTGGCGTTCATCATCTTCGGCGGCGTCAAGCGCATCGCGCGCTTCGCCGAGGTCGTGGTGCCGTTCATGGCGCTGGCCTACATCCTGGTGGCGATCGCGATCATGGCGCTCAACCTGGACGCGGTGCCGGACATGTTCGGCCTGATCTTCCGCAGCGCGTTCGGGATGGAGGCCGGCTTCGGCGCCATGCTCGGGCTCGCGGTCGAATGGGGCGTCAAGCGCGGCATCTACTCCAACGAGGCGGGGCAGGGCACCGGCCCGCACGCCGCCGCCGCCGCCGAGGTCTCGCACCCGGCGAAGCAGGGCTACGTGCAGGCGTTCTCGGTCTACGTCGACACCCTGCTCGTGTGCAGCGCGACCGCCTTCATGATCCTGTCGACCGGGATGTACAACGTCACCGGCGCCGACGGCACCATGCTCGTCAATGCGTTGCCCGGCATCGAGGCCGGGCCGGGCTTCGCGCAGAGCGCGGTGGAATCGCTGGTACCCGGCTTCGGCGCCGGGTTCGTGGCGCTGGCGCTGTTGTTCTTCGCCTTCACCACCATCGTCGCGTACTACTACATGGCCGAGACCAACATCGCCTACATCAACCGCAAGGTGCACCGGCCGTGGATGACGCAGGTGCTGCGGGTCGCGATCCTGGGCGCGGTGGTGCTGGGCGCGGTGCGTTCGGCGGGCGCGGCGTGGACGCTGGGCGACATCGGCGTCGGCCTGATGGCGTGGCTCAACATCGTCGCCATCCTGATCCTGCAGAAGCCGGCACTCCTCGCGCTGCGCGACTACGAGGCGCAGAAGAAGGCCGGCCTCGACCCGACCTTCGACCCCGAGCCGCTGGGCATCCGCAACGCGGCCTTCTGGCGCGACCGCCCCGGCGCCACGCCGCCACGATGACCTCACGCTGGCCTGGGGGGCCGCGACGCCCGGGTGCGGCCGACAGCCGCCCGCCGCGCCGCGTGCCCGACGCCCGATCCGTTGAGGTCGAGGGCCAGCGCAGGGAGCTGCGGCTGCACGGCCTGAACGCAGTGCGGGCGGTGTTCGCGCGGCGCCCGGAGGCGATCCGCAAGGTGTATCTGGCGGAGGCGCGCATCCCGCAGTTGCAGCCGCTGCTGAAGTGGTGCGTCGCCCACCGCATCGGCTATCGCGTGGTCGAGCCGGCGGAGCTGCAGAAGCTGGCGGCAAGCGCCCACCACGAGGGCGTGGTGGCGGACGTGCTGCGCGAACTACCGGCGGCACTGGCATCGTGGATCGAGGGGCTGGCGGAGGGCCCGCAGTGCGCCCTGTGGCTGGACGGCGTCGGCAACCCGCACAACCTCGGCGCCATCCTGCGCTCGGCCGCGCACTTCGGCGTCGCCGGCGTGCTGTTGCCGGAGCACGCGTCACTGGCGCTGTCGGGAGCGGCGGCACGGGTGGCGGAAGGCGGAGCGGAGTCGGTGCCGTTCGTGCGCCTGGACCGCCAGGACATGGCCATCGCGCGCCTGCGCGCTGCCGGCTTCGCGCTGGTGGCGACGGTGGTGCGCGGTGGCGACGACCTGTTCCGTGCAGCGCTGCCAGCGCGGGTGGTGTTCGTGCTCGGCGCCGAAGGCGAGGGCATGGACGGCGGGCTCGCTGCTGCCTGCGACCTGCGACTGTCGATCGGCGGCAGTGGCGCGGTCGAGAGCCTCAACGTCGCCGCTGCCACCTCGGTCCTGCTCGCGCAGTGGTGGCAGCGGTGCTGAGAGGGCCCCGGCGCCTGCCGGTGCCGATGCACGTGGCCGCCACGCTTTTCGCCGTGGCCTATGCGCTGGCCGCGGTGGCGGCGATGTGGGTGCTGTCCCCCCGCGTCCCCTATGCCGACGGCTGGCGCCACCTCGGGCGATACCTCGCGCTGCCGTTCCCGCAGGACGTCCTCGCCGCCGACAACGGACACCTGGAGCTGTTGCCGAACCTGGTGCGGGTGGCGGAGCTGGAGTGGCTCGGCGCCGTGCAGTGGCTCCAGGTGCTGGTGGGCATCACTCTTGCCATGGCCACCCTAACCCTCGCCTGGCCGGCGGTCCGCCGCCTGCCGGGGGCCGACGCGCGCGCCGCGGGCATGCTTGCGATGGTGCTCGGGGTCTGTTGGCTCGGCAACTTCCGCGCGCTCATGCACGGCAACGAGTCGGTCCACGCGTACGCGGTGACGTTCGCGCTGATGACGGGCCTGTGGTACCTCGCCTGCACCCCGGCGGCGCCGGGGCGTCGCTCTGGCATCCGGGCGGGGCTGGTTGCCTCGGCCTGTGGCCTTGCCGCCGCGTTCTCCTTCGGCAGCGGCATTGCCTGTTTCGCGGCATTCGGCGTGGTGATGCTGCTGAAGCGATCCCCGCGCGGCTTCGCGGGGGTGCTCGTGGGGCTGCTGGTGACGCTGGTGCTGGTCCGGCTCGCGGGTGGCGATGCGGCGTCGCCGGCGTTCGCACCGGCCCGGCAGTTCGAACTGCTCCTGCGTTGGCTGGCGGCGCCGCCGATCCATGCGGTGCTGGTGCTGCTCGACCCGGACGTCGCGGCGCAGGTACCGGTGCCTGCGCTGGGGCGGCCGCTCGAAGCGGTGGCAGCGGCCTCCGACGCCATGTTCGGCCCGGTGATGCTGGCGCGCTGGCCCCACCTGGCACTCGGGGCCGCAGGCCTTGCCTGGTTGGGCTGGCTCGCCGCCGCCGCCTGGCGCCGCGGAGCAGGCATCGACGCCGAGCCCGACCGCCGCCTGCCGGCGCTCCAGACCGGCATCGGACTCAGCGCGTTCGCGGTGGCGGCGGGCGTGCTGGTCGCGCTGATGCGCCTGTCGTACTTCCAGCAGTACCCGGACCAGTTGCTGGCACCACGTTACCTGGTGTGGTCGAGCCTGTTCTGGTCGGGGCTGCTGCTGGCGACGGTGGCCCACGCGGCGCGGCCGTCGCGCGCGGCTGTCGTGGTCGTCATGGTGGCGGTGGTGCTGCTGCCGAGCCAGCTGTGGTCCGCGGCGCTCGGTTCGCGGATGCGTCCGCTGGCCGAGGAAACGGCAGTGGCAGCGGCTGCCGGCGTCCTCGATGCCGGGCGGCCGATGGGCGAAACGGTCGCATCGGACGTGGCGACGACGCTCGCGACGGCGAAGGCCGCCGGTGTCCCGGTCTTCGCATGGCCGGAAGGACGCGTGCAGGGCCGGCGCGTGCCACGCGATGGCGCACAGGTCCTGGACGGACCGGGACGCACGGTCGAGGTCGTGCCCAACCTGCTCGGCGGCGAGGCGCGCCGCGTCCGGTTCGGGATGCCCGCGCGTGGCTGCGATCGCCTGCTGCTGGTCGACGCCGACGGCATCGTGCGTGGCCTGGCCGTGCAGGAGTCGCCCGGCCAGTGGATCGGCTGGATGCGCGGCCGCACCTCGGCGCCGCCCGTGGCCGTCGACTGCGCTGTGGCCCGCGCGCTCCCGGCGCGCCGCTGAGGCACCAGGCCTGGGCGGACGCGCCCTATGGCGCCGCGGGTGCGGGCTGCGGGGCGCTCCCGAACCCTCCATCGGCCGCCGCGGCGAGATAGGCGAAGACCGCATAGGCCGCGGTGTTCTGCGCCAGCGCCGCGGGATCGATCTTGTCCAGCGTATCGTCAGGCGTGTGGTGGAGGTCGAAGTAGTCGCTGCCGTCCTGCGCCAGCCATGCCCATGCCGCGCCGCGCTCGGCGATCGGGCCGACGTCCGGCCCCGGGCCGCCCTTGTCCGACAGCGCGATGCCCAGCGGGGCCAGTGCCTCGGCAATGCGCGATTCCGCGGCTTCCGCGTGCGCCGGCGCGCTGGTGTTGAAGGCGTAGATGCGCCCGGCGCCGAAATCGCTCTCGGCCACCAGCTGGTGGTTCGCGACCGCGCCGGCGTAGCGCTCGGCGTAGGCGCGGCCCCCGTGCAGGCCCTGTTCCTCGTTCGCGAACGCGATGACGCGGATGGTGCGCGCCGGGCGCCTGGGGAGCTCGCCGATCAGGTGCCCCGCGGCCATCGTGATGCCCACGCCCGAGGCGTCGTCCACCGCCCCGGTGCCGAGATCCCAGGAGTCGAGGTGGCCGCCGATCACCACGACTTCGTCGCGCAGCGCGCGGCTGGCGCCGGTGATCTCGCCGATGACGTTGTGCGAGGTGTATTCGCCGTTCCAGCCGCAGTCGAGCGCCAGGCGCACGCGCTGCGTGCCCAGCGCCAGCAATCGCGTGAGCTGCTGGGCGTCGGGCACCGACAGCGCCGCCGACGGCACCGGCGCCAGGCCGGCGTCGAAACGGGTGATGCCGGTGTGCGGCATGCGGTGCGAATCGGTGCCGGCCGAGCGCATCAGGAAGCCGACCGCGCCCTTGGCGATAGCGGTCGACGGGCCGCGGCTGCGCACGCGCGAGCCGGGGCCGTAGCCGCTGCCGTCGCGCGCGCGTTCCATCGCATGGTCGACGAAGGCGATCTTCCCGGCGAGCGAGTCGGCAGGCGCGGCCTCGAGTGCGGCGAGATCGGCGAAGCGCACCACCTCGCCCTCCACCGTGCCGCCAGGGCTGCCGCCGAGCGCGGTGAGGGCGAGCGGCTGCGCGTGGGCGCCCAGCACCTCGGCATGTTCGCTGCGCCGTTCCCACTTCGGGAACGTCACCGGTTCCGTCCAGACCCGGTCGTAGCCCAGTTCCGCGAACTTCGCCTCGGCCCAGGCCACTGCGCGCGCATCGGCCTCGCTGCCTGCCAGGCGCGGACCGATCTCGGTGGTGAGGGATTCGACCACGCGCCACGAGGTGTCGTCGGCGAGCGCCTGTGCGCGCAACCCCGCCGCCACGGTCATCGCCTGGTCCGGGATCCGCGTGGGCGCCGCTGCGGGCGTGGCCGCCGCCGCGGGCATGGCGATGGCGAGGGCGATCAGCAGCGGCGCAAGACGCATGGGAACTCCGCGGAGGGCAGGGCCGGGGAGCTTAGCAGCGCCCGGCCGGGCCTCCATGTGCGGGAAGTCGTCCCGGCCGGCTACTTCTTCAGCGCGTCGCGGATCTCGCGCAGCAGCAGCACGTCCTCGGGCGTCGCGGCCGGGGACTCCGGCTCCGGGTTGCGGCGGCGCATGCGGTTGATCGCCTTGACCAGCAGGAAGATCGCGAACGCCACGATCACGAACTGCACCAGCGTGTTGAGGAAGTCGCCGATGCCGATCACCACCGCGGGCACCTCCTCGCCAGCGGCGTCGACAGTGGACGCCTTGAGCTGGATCACCCAGTCCGCGAAGTCGACCCCGCCGATCAGCAGGCCCAGCGGCGGCATGATCACCTTGTCGACCAGGGCCGTGACGATCTTGCCGAACGAGGCGCCGATGACCACGCCGACCGCGAGGTCGACGACGTTGCCGCGCATCGCGAATTCCCTGAACTCCGACATCATGCCCATGCGCGTCTCCCTGTCGTGCGGTGGCGACGATCGCCGCCGCCGGTGTACGGCTGCCGCTGGATCCGGCAGGTCATGCGCCCGCAGCCGCCGCGACGCGGCAGCGCAGGGCGAGCACGTCGTCGAGCCGCGCCTCGCACTCGTCCCCGGGCTGCAGCGCGGCGACGCCGGCCGGCGTGCCCATGAACACCAGGTCGCCGGCACGCAGCGCGTACAGCCGCGACAGCTCGTGCAGGATCTCGGGCACGTCCCAGATCAGCTGGTCCAGGCGCGACCGCTGGCGGACCTCGCCGTTCACCGTGAGCTCGAGCGTGCGCGGCGCCAGTGCACCCACCCGCGCCGCCGGCACCAGCATGCCCAACGGCGCGGACTGGTCGAACGCCTTGCCCGTATCCCAGGGCAGGCCCTTGGCTTTCGCCGCCGCCTGCAGGTCGCGGCGGGTGAGGTCGAGGCCGACCCCGTAGCCGAATACGAGTGCCTCGGCGTCGGCCGGGTCGAGCAGGCCCGCGGGTGCGTCGGCGCCGAGCGCGACCACCAGTTCGACCTCGTGGTGGAGATCACGGGTGCCGGGCGGGTAGGCGACAACGCCACTGGTGGTGACGGCATCGGCGGGCTTGAGGAAGAACACCGGATTGCCGCGTTCGGCCTTCGACGCCGGCGCGCTGGCGCCCATCTCGCGGGCGTGGTCGGCGAAGTTGCGGCCGACGCAGTACACGCGGCGGACGGGGAAGGTGCCACCGCCGGCCACCGGGACGCGCGTCGCGCGGGGTGCGGGGATCACGTCGTGCAGGTCGTCGCTCATCGCGGGCTCCACAAGGGCGCGACAGTGTAGGCGAGGGGCGCGCGGGCGCGACGCCCGTCAGCGCACGTGCGGCAGGGCCGGCTTGCGCACCACGCGGTATTCGGCCTCGACCACGGGATCGACCCCGGGGACCTTGCGCTGCGACCACGACCGGCGCAGCAGCCCGGCCGCGAGCATCGCCGCGCCCACGAACACGCCCACCACCAGCAGGCCCGCGAGCAGCACCAGGCCCAGCAGGCCCACCGCCACGCGCAGCAGCGGATGCCGCGGCTTGCGCGGCGCGAAGATCGCGCCGAGGCCGGTGGCGTCGAAACTTGCGTGGAAGGAACGGAATGCGGAAGCGGACATGGAGGAGTGGCGTGCCAGAATGTGATGACCGGATGAGGACAGTATCGTGGGCCCCATGGCCGAGGGTGTAAGCAAAGCGTTAACCGATCCCGCGGGCGGCCCGTTGTGCGTGTCCGCGCTCGAGGATCGGGCCTTCGGCGAGGCCGGGGCGGACCTGGGCGAAGGCCCGGAGTCGCTGGTGCTGTACCGCGACGGCGATACGGTGCGTGCCTGGCGCAACGTGTGCCCGCACGCCGGCCGGCGCCTGGACTGGGCGCCCGGCAAGTTCCTGCGTTCGAAGGACGGCCTGCTGGTGTGCGCGGTGCATGGCGCCACCTTCGAGGCCACCGCGGGCCTGTGCGTCGCCGGGCCCTGCCGCGGCCAGTCGCTGCGGCCGGTGCCGGTGGAGGTGCGCGATGGCATCGTCCATCTCGCCACGTCCGCCTGAGCGGTTCAGAACAGCAGGTTCACCATCGCCACCACGATCACCAGGTAGGCCAGCGACAGCGGCGTGCCCACGCGCCAGAGGTCGCGCGCGCTGTAGGTCGCCGGCCCGGTGATCATCGACATCACCGGGTTGGACGCGGTGACCAGGTTGTTGGACGCCGACAACGCCACGATCAGCGCGAATGCGGTCGGGTTGCCGCCGGCGGCGAGCGCGAAGTTGATCGCCAGCGGTACCACCACGATGGTCGCGCCGACGTGGCTGATGACCAGCGAGAACAGCGTCGTCAGCAGCGCGACGAAGAACTGCAGCACCCAGGTCGGCATGCCGGCCGGCAGCCGTTCGATGGTGTGGCCGGCGATCCACGCCGCCGCGCCGCTGCTGTCCATGGCCCAGCCCAGCGGGATCAGGCAGGCCATCAGGAACACCGTCTTCCAGTTGATGGCCGAGTAGGCCTCGTCCATCTTCAGCACGCCGCATACGAGCATGCCGGCGACGCCCGTCATCAGCGCGATCGATGTCGGCAGCCGCGATGTCAGCGCGATGAGCATGGTCAGCGCGAAAATGGACATCGCGATCTTGAACTTGTGCGGGCGCTGTTCGCCCTTCGGATAGTCGGTGACCACGACGAAGTCGCGGCTGGCCGCGGTCTGCGCGAGGTCCTGCCAGATGCTGTGCAGCACCAGCATGTCGCCGGCGCGCAGCGGCAGCGTGCGCACGTTCTCGCGCAGCACCTCCTTGTCGCGGTTCACGGCCAGCAGGCTGATGCCGTAGTTCTTGCGCAGCTGCAGCTCGGCCTGGGTCTTGCCGATGAACTTGGAGGTCGGCGGCACCACCGCTTCCGAGATGCCGGCGCGGCTGGGGTTGAACAGGTCGCCGAACTCGCGCAGCCGCGTCGACATGCGCAGCATGTTGTTCTGCGCGAAATCCACCACCTGCTGGCGCGCGCCCATCACGCCGATCACGCTGCCTACCCAGATGCGGGCGTCGGCGGGCGGCGCCAGGCGCGCGTCGCTGCCGGTCTTCAGCGCCAGCAGCAGCGGCGCGCCATGCAGGGTCTCGGCCTCGCCCAGCGACATGCCGACCAGCGGGCTGTCGGCGCTCACGGTCAGTTCGAACACGTCGCCCTCGATGCCGTAGGCGCGCGCGAAATAGCTCTGGGTGCGGGCCGGGGTCACGCTGCCGTCGCTCTCGCGCTCGCCGCCCAGCAGGCGCTCGCCGAAGAAGTGGAAGTACGCCAGGCATGCCGCCAGCAGCACCAGGCCGATCGGCAACGGCGCGAACATGCGCAGCGGCTCCAGCGTCGCGACGCCCGACGGCAGGTTGGCGTTCGCCGCCACCAGCAGGTCGTTGAGCAGGATCAGCGGCGAGTTGCCGACCATGGTCAGCGCACCGCCCATCACGATGGATGCCCCGATCGGGAGCAGGAAGCGGGACAGGCTGAGGCCGGTGCGCGATGCCAGGCGCGACGCCACCGGCAGGTAGAGCGCCATCACCGACGGGTTCTGCATGAACGACGAGTTGAGGCCCGCCACCGCCGACGTGTAGAGCAGCAGACGCGATTCGACGCCCTTGGCGCGGCGCATGAGCCAGGCCGCGAGGCGGTTGAGCGCACCCGTGCGGTCCAGGCCCATGCCCAGGATCATGGTCGCGATGATGCTCATCACCGCGTTGGACGAGAAGCCGTTGAAGATGTCTTCCGGTGCGACGAGGCCGGTGAGGCCCAGCAGCACCAGCACGACCAGGGCCACCAGGTCGGCGCGCACGCGCTCGAACAGGAACAGCACCATCGTCAGGCCCACCAGCCCGAGCACGAGCTTCATGTCGTTGGTGAGGGCGAGGGCGCTGTCCATGGCCGGTGCCGGGCTCAGTCGCGCGGGTCGACGCGGTCGTAGAGCAGGTCCCAGACGCCGTGTCCGAGCCGCTGGCCACGGGTTTCGAAGTGCGTCTGCGGGCGCCAGGCGGGGCGGGGCACGTGCCCGCGCGCACCCGCGCGGTTGCGCAGTCCCGGCGTGGCGTCGAGCACGTCCCACATCTGTTCCGCGTAATCGGCCCAGTCGGTCGCCAGGTGCAGGCGGCCGCCGGGCGCGAGCCGGTCGACCAGCAATGCGGCGAAGGCCGGCTGCAGCAGGCGGCGCTTGTTGTGCCGCTTCTTGTGCCAGGGATCCGGGAAGTAGATGCGCACTTCGTCCAGCGACGCCGGCGCGATCTCCGCCTGGAGCACCTCGACCGCGTCGTGGTGGTACAGCCGCACGTGGTCGCTGCCGTCTTCCGCCAGCGCATTGAGCAGGCGGCCGACGCCCGGCGCGTGCACCTCGATGCCGATGTGGTCGCGGTCGCGGTCGTGCGCCGCGGAGTAACGCAACGCCTCGCCGTTGCCGAAGCCGATCTCCAGCACGCGCGGCACGTCGCGGCCGAAGGCGGCGGGGAAATCGCGCGGCCGGCCCTGGAAATCGAGCCCGAAGCGCGGCCAGAGTTCGTCGAACGCGCGCTGCTGCGCCGGCGTGAAGCGCCCCTGCCGCAACACGAAGCTGCGCACGCCGCGGCGCCCGGGCGGTTGCGTGTAGGGCTTGCTGGCGAGGCGGCCGGCCGGCGCCGCGTCGTCATCGGCGGCACCGGGCGCCGCCGGCGACGCGGCGGCAGGCGGCCGCTCGGCCATCAGCCGACGAGGCCGTCGACGGGCGACGAGGCCGACGCATTGCGCCGGCGCGGGATGCGTCCGGCGCGGAACGCCTCGCGGCCGGCTTCCACGGCCAGGCGCATCGCGCGCGCCATGCGCACCGGCTCGCGGGCGCCGGCGATCGCGGTGTTCATCAGCACGCCGTCGCAGCCCAGTTCCATCGCGATCGCCGCATCCGAGGCGGTGCCGACGCCGGCGTCGACCAGGATCGGGACTTTCGCGTTCTCGATGATCTCGAGCAGGTTCCAGCGGTTCTGGATGCCCAGCCCGGAGCCGATCGGCGCCGCCAGCGGCATCACCGCGACGCAGCCGATCTCCTCCAGGCGCCGGGCCAGGATCGGGTCGTCGCTGGTGTAGACCATCACCTGGAAGCCGTCAGCAACCAGCTGCTCGGCTGCCTTGAGCGTCTCGACCACGTCCGGGAACAGGGTGCGGCTGTCGCCGAGCACCTCCAGCTTGGTCAGCGGGTGGCCGTCGAGCAGCTCCCGCGCCAGCCGGCAGGTGCGCACGGCGTCCGCGGCCGTGTAGCAGCCGGCGGTGTTGGGCAGGATCGTGTAGCGATCCGGCGGCAGCACGTCGAGCAGGTTGGGCTGCCCCGGGTCCTGGCCGATGTTGGTGCGGCGGATGGCGACGGTGACGATTTCGGCGCCGGCGGCTTCGGTGGCGGCGCGGGTTTCGTCCAGGTCGCGGAACTTGCCGGTGCCGGTGAGGAGGCGCGAGCGGTAGCGCGTGCCGGCGATGACGAGCGCATCGTCATCGAACTGCTGCTGTTCGGTCATCGGTGGATTATCGCCCAAGCGGCGCCCGGGTCCACCGCGACGTCGTCCGCGGGCGCGCCGGCGCCGCGCCGACAGCCCGCGATCAGCCGCCGCCCAGCGCGTGCACGACCTCGATCCGGTCGCCATCCGTGAGCACGCAGGAGGCGTGGTGCGCGCGCGGCACGATCCCGCCGTTGACTTCCACCGCCACGCGCCGGCCGGCCAGGCCCTGTGCCGCCAGGAGGTCGGCGAGGGTCGGGGTGCCTTCGAGCTGAAGGGGCTCGCCATTGAACTGGATGTCCATGCCGCCATTGTCGCGCCGGCTGGCGACGAATGCAGCATCGCGTGCCGCAGCGCGTCTTGAGCAGCCGGGGGCTTCGTGGAAGGATGCGCGACCCATCCGCCCGCGTATGTGCGCCACCGGCGCCCGCGCGGCAGAGTTCCCAGGAGAATCCGATGACGTCGTCCCGCCCCGTCCGCACCCTGCTCGCCGCGGCGTTGGCCTTTGCCGCAGCCCCTGCGCTGGCGCAGCAGGCCTCGTACTCCGACACCGTGTTCTTCGGCGACAGCCTGACCGACGCCGGCTACTTCCGCCCGCTGCTGCCGCCCGAGGTGCGGGGCGCCACCGGCCAGTTCACCACCAACCCGGGCTTCGTCTGGGCGCAGTGGGTCGCCGACCATTACGGGACCGATGGCTCCGCGAATGGCAACGGCCAGACCGGCACCAACTACGCCGCCGGCGGCGCGGTGATCGTCGAGGACCGAGGCGGCGCGCTGGGTTACACGCCCTCGCTGGTGTCGCAGATGGAGGCCTACCTGTCCGCCAACGGCGGGCGCGCCGATCCGGACGCCCTCTACACCGTCTGGGGCGGCGCCAACGACCTGTTCGCCGCCGGCGTGGCGCCGCCGGCCCTGGTGCCCGGCATCATCGGCAACGCCGTCGCCGGCCAGGTCGGCATCGTCGGCACGCTGAAAGCCGCCGGCGCGCGCTACATCCTGGTGCCGACCATCCCCGATCTCGGCCTCACCCCGGCGCAGCGCGCCCAGGGCCCCGCGGCGCAGGCAGGCGGCACCCAGCTCGCAACGGCCTACAACCAGGCGCTGTTCGGCGCGCTCGCGTCCAGCGGCCTCGAGGTCATCCCGGTCGACGCTTTCCACTTCCTGCAGGAGGTCGCGGCCGATCCGGCACAGTTCGGCTTCAGCAACATCACCGGCACCGCCTGCCAGCCCCAGATCACCGCCCAGTCGCTGACCTGCAACCCGGGCAGCTACGTGACCCCCGACGCCCCGGACACCTACCTGTTCGCCGACGGCGTGCACCCGACCACCGGCGCCCACCGCATCGTCGCCGACCTCGCAATCTCCGCACTGGAGGGTCCACGGCAGATGGCGGTGCTGCCGCATTCGGCGGCCATGACCGGCCGCGCCCGCGCCGAACGCGTCGGCGCCCATGTCGCAGGCCGCCCCGAGAGCGACGGCACCCGCTGGTGGGCCGACCTGCGCGGCGACTTCCAGCGCTTCGGCCACGGCGAGCACTACGACGGCACCGGTCCGGCGCTCACCGGTGGCGTCGACTGGACCCGCGGCAACATGGTCTTCGGCGCCTTCGCGGGCTACGGCGTACAGGGCAACGACTGGGGCCAGCGCCGCGGCGACTGGGACCAGTCCGAGGCGACCCTGGGCGGCTTCGCCGGCTGGTACGGCGAGACCGGCGCCTGGGTGAACGCGCAGCTGAGCTACACGGCGATCGAATTCGACATCGACCGCGACGTGCCGCTGGGCCCGGCGACGCGCACCCACAGCGCCTCGCCCGACGGCAGCAACCTGACCGCGGCGCTCCAAGCCGGCTGGAACCTGGGCGAGGGCGCGCTGCGCCACGGCCCGGTGCTGGGCCTGGTGGCGCAGCGGATCGACATCGACGGTTTCGCGGAAAGCGAGCCCGGGCTGTCGACCTCGCTTGCGTACCCGGACCAAGCGTTCGACTCGCTGATCGGCAGCGCCGGCTGGCAGGTCGCGTACGCGATCAACGACCACCTGCGTCCGTACGCGCGGCTCACCGTGGACCGCGAGTTCGAGGACGCCGCGGCGCAGGCCTGGGGCCGCTCGCAGTCGGTCGCCGGCTCGCTGCCCTACGCGGTGCCGGGCGTGGAATACGACGAGAGCTACGGCACCCTCACCTTCGGCGCGCGGACGTCGCTGTTCGGTTTCGACGCCGACATCGGCAGCAGCCTGACCGCGGGCCAGAAGGGAGGCAACCACGCCACCGTGTTCGCCACCTTCGGCGGCGGGTTCTGACCGCGGGCCAGGCGTTGCCAAGCCTCCGCGGCAGGCCCTAGACTGCCGGCCAACGCGGGTGTAGCTCAATGGTAGAGCTGTTGCTTCCCAAGCAACTGACGAGGGTTCGATTCCCTTCACCCGCTCCATGACACGCGGCGGCACCCGTTCCGGGCGCCGCCGTTTTCCGTTGCGAAGGCCGGACAGCCCACGATGATCGTGCTCGGGTGGCGGGAATGGGTGGCACTGCCGGACCTCGGGCTGGCACGCGTGCGCGCCAAGGTCGACACCGGCGCGCGCAGTTCGGCGCTGCACGTCGAGGCGCAATGGCGCTTCCACGACGGCGGCGTGCCGTGGGTGGGCTTCCACCTGCGCCGCTCGCGCCTGTCCCACGAGGTGGTGGAGTGCAACGCGCCGGTGCACGACGAGCGCGAGGTCACCGACTCCGGCGGCCACCGCACGCGCCGGGTGTTCCTGCGCAGCACGCTGCAGGTTGCAGGGCACGTACGCAGCATCGAGGTCAACCTCGCCCACCGGGGCAGCATGCGCTACCCGATGCTGGTCGGGCGCAGCGCCCTGACCGGGATGTTCACGGTCGACCCGGCACAGTCGTCGCTGCACGGCCGCCCCCCGGCCGCCAGCCCACGGACCCTCGCATGAAGCTCGCGATCCTGTCGCGCAACAGCAAGCTGTACTCGACCCGCCGCCTGGTCGAGGCCGCGCGCGTGCGCGAGCACACCGTGCGCGTGCTCGACCCGCTGCGCTGCTACATGCGCATCAGCGACGCCGGCTTCGACATGCACTACAAGGGCCGGCCGCTGTCCGGCTACGACGCCGTCATCCCGCGCATCGGCGCCTCGGTCACGCGCTACGGCAATGCCGTCCTGCACCAGTTCGAGCTGATGGGCAGCTATACCCCGAATCCGTCGGCGTCGATCGCGGCGGCGCGCGACAAGCTGCGCAGCCACCAGCTGCTGGCGAAGCAGGGGATCGGCCTGCCGGCCACGGTGTTCGGCGACAACCCCGACGACACCGCCGACCTGCTGTCGATGCTGGGCCCGCCGCCGCACGTCATCAAGCTCAACGAAGGCACGCAGGGCACCGGCGTGATGCTCGCGGAGAAGGCCTCCGCCTCGCGCGGCGTGGTCGAGGCGCTGCGGGGCCTGTACGCCAACTTCCTGGTGCAGGAGTTCATCGCCGAGGCCGAGGGCGCCGACCTGCGCTGCTTCGTGGTCGGTGACCGGGTCGTGGCGGCGATGCGCCGGCAGGCCGCCGCGGGCGACTTCCGTTCCAACCTCCACCGCGGCGGCACCGCGGTCGCGGTGGAGCCGAGCCCGGCCGAGGTGGAGGTGGCCGTGCGTGCGGCGCGGGTGCTGGGCCTGGGCGTCGCGGGCGTGGACCTGATCCGGGCGGCGCGGGGGCCGCTGGTGCTGGAGGTGAACGCGTCTCCCGGGCTGGAAGGGATCGAGCAATCGAGCGGCGTCGACATTGCCGGCTGCATCATCGAGCATGTCGCGGGCGCCGCCGCGCAGGCGGGGGATGCGCGTCCGGCGCGCGGCCGTCGCGCGTCGAAGGCGCGGCACGCCGCCTGACGTCACGGTGCTGCCGGGCGGATGCATCCGCGACGATCCGCTGGTAATGTCGGGCTCGGGTGGCGCGGGCTGCGCGCTGCGGAGGGACGGCACGATGAAGGACCGGTACCGGATGTCACGATCACTGCTGGCGGCGGCCTGCGGCCTGATGGCCTTCGCGGCCTTCGCGTCCGACGTCGACGTCGCCGACCCCAGGCCGTTCAGCGAGCAGCGGGCGCAGATCGTGCAGGAGCTTTCGGGCGGCGAGAAGTACGCGGAGATCACCCTGGAGAACCGCTCCCGCGTGGTGGCGCTGCTGGACGAGATGGGAACGCTGATCGATGCCGCCGGCGGCGTGCAGGCACTGTCGCCACCGGACAAGGTGGCGGTCTTCAACCTCCAGGAGGAGGCCAACGAGATCCTGACGGTGGCCGCCAAGGACAGCCGCCTGGTGTGCCGGCGCGAGCGCCGCATGGGCACCAACCTTCCCACCAACCAGTGCCTGACGGCCGCCCAGCGAAGGTCGATCCACGACAACACCCGGCAGATGCTGAGGCAGATGCCGAAGGCGCAGGCGCGCGACGCCGTGAGGTAGGGCCGCCGCCGGCGACGGACCCGTGCCGGGGCAGGGCTGGATGCGCACGTGGCGCCGTCCTGCTACCGTCGGGTGGAGGTGGCGCACGGGCGCGCGGCAGGGGAGGATGCGATGAACAACCGGTATCGGGTTTCACGTTCGCTGCTGGCGGCGGCCTGCGGCCTGATGGCCTTCGCGGCTTTCGCGTCCGATGTCGACGTTGCCGATCCCAGGCCGTTCGGCGAGCAGCGCGCGGAGATCGTTCAGGAGCTGTCCAGCGGCGAGAAGTACTCCGAGATCACGCTGGAGAACCGCTCCCGCGTGGTGTCGCTGCTCGACGGGATGGGCGAGCTGATCGATGCGGCCGGCAGCGTGCAGGCACTCTCGCCCCGGGACAAGGTACAAGTCTTCAACCTGCAGGAGGAGGCCAACGAGATCCTGACGGTGGCCGCCAAGGACAGCCGGATGGTGTGCCGGCGGGAGCGCCGCATGGGTAGCAACATGCCGGTCAACCAGTGCCTCACGGCCGCCAAGCGCAGGGAGATACACGAGAACGCCCGGCACATGCTGAGGCACATGCCGAAGTCGGAGGGCAGGCCCAACGACACGAGCTCGACCAATTGAGCAGCTCCGGGTCCTGACCCCTACCCCGGACGGGCTGCGGGCACCTCGCATGGCGGTCGCGGCCGGACCCCGGATGCATGGCGCCATGGCGGTGCGGGACGCTGGCGACCGGCGCGTGCGGGTGAACGGGTCTGCCACGGCCATCGCCAACACCCGGTGCGGACGTCCGGCGTGTGAGAATCGGCGATCGACAGCGGAACGCCACGCCGGCGCCGCGGTCGAACCCCAGCCTCCCGAACAGGACGTCCCCGCGATGCGCATTCTCGTCATCGAAGACAACCAGGACATCGCCGCCAACCTCGGCGACTATCTGGAAGACCGCGGCCACACCGTCGACTTCGCCGCGGACGGCGTCACCGGCCTGCACCTCGCGGTCGTCCACGACTTCGACGCCATCGTCCTCGACCTCAACCTGCCGGGCATCGACGGCCTGGAGGTCTGCCGCAAGCTGCGCAACGACGCCCGCAAGCAGACCCCGGTGCTGATGCTCACCGCGCGCGACAGCCTGGACAACAAGCTCGCCGGCTTCGACTCCGGCGCCGACGATTACCTGGTCAAGCCGTTCGCGCTGCAGGAAGTGGAGGTGCGGCTCAACGCGCTCTCGCGCCGCGGCAAGGGCGTGCAGACCCGCGTGCTCGAGGTCGCCGACCTCGAGTACAACCTCGACACGCTCGAAGTGCGCCGCGGCGGCAAGCTGCTGCAGCTGAATCCCACCGCGCTCAAGATCCTGCAGGCGCTGATGGAGGCCTCGCCGGCGGTGGTGACCCGGCAGGAGCTCGAGACCCGCGTGTGGGGCGAGGAGCTTCCCGACTCGGACTCGCTGCGCGTGCACATCCACGGGCTGCGTGCGACGACCGACAAGCCCTTCCCGACCCAGCTGATCCAGACGCGGCACGGCATCGGGTACCGCATCGCCGCGCCCGATGCCGGCACCTGAAGCGACGCCCGCGGAAGCGCCACGCCGGGCGCGGCGCTACCGGCGGCGGCTGCGCAGCCGCATCATCCTGTCGTTCCTCCTGCTGGGATTCGGGCTGACGGCGATGTTCGCGTTCGCGACCCAGTGGTCGCGCAACCGGGTCGAGAACGACCTGGTCGAAGACGTGATGAACCGCAACATCGACGAGTATGCGCGTCGCTACTACAGCGATCCGGACCGCAACCCAGACCTGCCGGTGCAGCAGATGTTCGCGCGCGTGGTGCCGAAGGACCGCTTCGAGGCCCTGCGCCTGGAGCAGCCGGAGTGGTACGAGCTGCCCGACGGCATCCACAACCTGCGGGGCGTCGACGAGGCGGGCGAGCCGTTCGCGTACCGGCTGGCGGTCCGGAAGACGCCCAACGAGTGGCTGTTCCTCGCGTACGACATGACCCAGGCGATCCGCGGCGAGGCGCAGTTCCAGCGCGCGATCTTCGGCTCGGTGATCGTGTTCTCGCTGCTGTCGGTGCTGGTCGGCTGGTGGGCGGCGTCGCGGGTGATGAGCCCGGTGTCCGAGCTCGCACAGCGCCTGCAGCATTCGGGCGACAGCACGCAGCCGGAGCCACTCGCGCCGCACTTCCCCGACGACGAGGTCGGGCAGCTGGCGAGCGCGCTGGACGACTATTCCGCGCGGCTGACCGAGGTCGTGCAGCGCGACCGCGAGTTCAACGCGGATGTCAGCCATGAGCTGCGCACGCCGCTCGCGGTGATCAAGGGCGCGGTGGAGCTGCTGTTGTCGAGGCCGGGCATCGACGACAAGACCCAGGCGCGCCTGCAGCGCATCCGGCGCGCGGAGGAGCAGTGCACCGACCTCATCAGCGCGCTGCTGCTGCTGTCGCGCAACGAGCGTGGCCACGGCCAGACCGATGTCGCGCGGGTCGCGGAGCAGTTGCTCGATGCGCACCGCACCCAGCTGGGCGGCAAGCCGATCGAGCTGCGCCTGGAACCGGGTATGGCCCCGGTGGTCGTGGATGCGCCCGAATCCGCGGTGACCGTGGCGCTGGGCAACCTCGTGGGCAATGCGGTCAAGTACACCCGCGAGGGCGAAATCGTGGTGCGCCTCCTGGATGGCGCGGTCGAGGTCGTGGATTCCGGCCCCGGCCTCAGTGCCGAGGACGCGGCCAAGCTCTTCCAGCGCGGGTACCGCGGCACCCACGCCGAGCACTCGCAGGGCGGCGGCATCGGCCTGTCGATCGTGCGCCGGCTGTGCGCGCTGTATGGCTGGAACGTGCGCGTGGTCCCGGGCGGGACCCAGGGCGTGGTCGCCACGCTGACGTTCTCCCCCGGCGACGCCTAGCCGCGCCAGCCCACCTCAGGCCGGGTCGAGTGGCTCCAGCCAGCCATGGCGGTCGGGGGTGGAGCCGTCGAAGAGGCCGAAGAACAGCGCCTGCAACTGCCGTGTCACCGGCCCCGCGGTGCCATCCCCGATCCGGCGGCCGTCGACCGAGCGGATCGGCGTGATCTCGGCCGCGGTGCCGCACATCAGCAGCTCGTCGCAGAGGTAGAGGTACTCGCGCGGCAGGTCGCGCTCGACCACGGACAGCCCGGCATCGCGTGCGAGGCGGATGATGGTGTCGCGGGTGATGCCGTTGAGCAGCGCGGCACTCACCGGCGGCGTGTGCAGCACGCCGTCGAACACCAGGAACAGGTTCTCGCCGGCGCCTTCGGACAGCAGCCCCGTCGACGCCAGAGCGATGCCCTCGCCGAAGCCCAGCCGTCTCGCCTCGCGCGCGACCAGCTGCCCGGACAGGTAGTTGCCGCCGGCCTTGGCACCCGCCGGGATGGTGTTCGGCGCGAAACGCTGCCAGCTCGACACGCAGGCGTCGATGCCGGCCTGCAGCGCGCCTTCGCCGAGGTAGGGTCCCATCGGCCAGGCCGCGACCGCGACATCGACCGGCGTCTCCGCCGAGAGCCCGAAACCGCCCAGTCCGCGGTACGCGACCGGGCGCAGGTAGGCGGACGACAATCCGTTGCGGGCGACGATCTCCCGGCACGCGGCATCGAGCGCCTCCTGCGTGTACGGGATCGCCATGTCGTAGATCCGCGCGGACGCGAACAGGCGCCGGGTGTGGTCGCGCAGGCGGAAGATCGCAGTGCCGCGGCTGCCGTCGGTGGCCGTCGTGGCATAGGCACGGATCCCTTCGAACACCGACGAGCCGTAGTGGAGCGCGTGCGACATGACGTGCGTGGTGGCGTCGGCCCACGGCTTGACCACGCCGTTGTGCCAGATCCATTCGGGGTACTGCATGCCGCGTCCTCGCCGGGGAAACGGCTATCTTGCCCGAAACCGCGTCGCCGCCGTCACGGGCTCACAGCGTGATCCACCAGCAGTCCATGTGCCGGCGCAGCCCGAACGTGGTACGCGAAGGCACCCCGTTCGCGCCTACCGACTGGTCGATGCGCAGCGCCACCGGCGCGCGCTGGCGCGCGTGCTGCGGATAGTAGGTGCCGTCGAGCACCGGCGCGCTGACGCCAGGCCGGTTCTCCACCACGACCACCGGTTCCGGTGGCCGCAGCGCGGTGATGTCGACCAGCGGCTGGCGCGCGATGCGGTCGAGGCGGTCCATCACCGCGTAGCCGCTGCGCGTCGACTGCCCGGGCCAGTGGTAGACGCTCGCAAGCCGGTTGGCATCACCGGAGTCGATGGCGGTGGTGACCTCGAAGATCAGGTCCTGCAGGCGCCGGGGGCAGCCGCCCCGGTAGGGCCGTTGCGGTGGCGCGCCGGGATCGCGCCCGATGCGCTCGCTGGCGCCAAGCGCCGCGCACGGGCGGTCGGTGTACAGGGTGCCGCCATCGGCGGTGGTGCAGCGCCGCACCTGTGCCTGCACCGGCGCCGGCAGCGCCGCGCTCGCGACGGCCAACGCCAGCGCCAGCGGGACCGCTGCCGCGCGCTGGCGCCGACGATCAGCGGAAACCGGCGACCACCGCGCGGGTGTCTTGGAGCACGCGCGCATTGTCGCTCCGGCTGCGGTTGCCCATCGGCACCCGGTCGCGGTAGCGCTGTGGAGTGGACCACGCGTTGATCCGCGGGCACGGCTGGCTGCCGCTGCAGGCGTAGGCCATGATGGTGCGCCAGCCGTGGGCGGGCTGCTGGTAGCCGTGGCCGTAGCTGAAGTAGGTGTTGTCGGCGTTGTCCGGGTCGTGGTGCGCGCCCTGGTTGTGACCGATCTCGTGGGCAAAGGTGTAGTTGCCGGTCGCGCAGCGATGGTCGGTCACCGAGAACGCGTAGGCCGCGCTCGCGTTGAGGTAGCCCAGGCCGCAGTACTGGTACGCCGGGTCCCGGATCAGCAGCACGTTGACGTCGGCCGCGATCTCGTCCCGGCGCGCATGGTACTCGTCGAGGAATCCGTCGCCCTGCTGCGTGTAGCGGGTGAGGTCGGTGTTGAAGTCGACCGTCTGGTACGGGGTCCGGTACCAGCCGGCCAGGCGCAGGTCGATGGGGACGCCGCTGTTGCGGTAGCCCTGGTTGGCCTCCGCGACCGCAAGCTGGATGAAGGCCAGCGGGTCGCCGACGGCGGCCGCGGCCGCCTCGGTGATCACCACCATGGCATCGATGCGTGTCAGCGCCAGGGCCGGCGGAGTCACCTGTGGCGTGCGTCGCGGGATTGATGGTGCGCCGGCGGCAGCGGTCGCGGCCCGCCCCGGCTTGCCCGTTGGCGCGCGCGCGACGGTCCCTGCATCGGGCACCGTGCCCGGCGGATGGTCATCCGGCCACGCCGATTCGTCGACCTCGACCAGCGCGTGGCCATTGCCGGCCAGCGGCTCGATCCGGAACAGCCGCCCGGACACGCGGACGGTACCGGCGACATGCCCGCCGTTGCGGACGAGGATCACTTCGTTGCCGGCGTCGCGCACGCCGGCGCGGGCCCGGGACCCGACGGATCGCGCGTTGCCGACCCAGACGATGGTGCCGTCGTCGTTGGCGTGGCTGCTGTCGCGGCGCACGACGAGGTCCAGCCCGTCCGCCAGCGTCAGGCGCAGTTGTGGGACATCCGGCGCCACGACCGCCGCATCGACGGTGACCAGCGCAAGCGAGGCGGTGGTGCGGTCCTCCCGCAGCGCCTGCACGACCCGGTCGGTGCGCGCGCCCGCCGCCATATCCGCCGGGAGCGCCGAGAACAGGTCGGTGGCAAGGGCCGGGGCGCTGGACGCGGCGAGCAGGATGGCGAGTGCGGGAAGCGTGCGCAGCATGTCGGGCATCATTCGCGGGAGTCGGGGAGGCGGCATGACACCACAGGGCCGGTTCCGGGGCAAACGTTCAGCCCCGGCCGACGCACCTTCGCGCCCACCAGCCGCGCGGCGTCGCGCAGCGCGCAGCGCGCGGCGCGGGCGCCTACAGGCGCGCGAGCACCGCCTGTGTCGGCTTCGCGAGATTGAGGGTGTAGAAGTGCAGCGCCGGCGCGCCGCCGTCGACGAGGCGCCGGCACATGGCCGCGACCACGTCGGCGCCGAACTCCCGGATGGCGTCGGCATCGTCGCCGTAGGCGAGCATGCGGCGCTCGATCCAGCGCGGGATCTCGGCGCCGCAGGCCTCGGAGAACCGCCGCAACTGGGAAAAGTTGGAGATCGGCATGATCCCGGGGACGATCGGGATCGACACGCCCGCCCTGCGCGCGGCGTCGACGAAGCCGAAATAGGCGTCGGCGTTGTAGAAGTACTGGGTGATGGCGCCATCCGCGCCGGCATCCACCTTGGCCTTGAAGTGGCGGAGGTCGGCGAGCGCGTCGCCGGCCTGCGGGTGCGTCTCGGGGTAGCAGCCCACCTCGATGTGGAAGCAGTCGCCGTGCGTCTCGCGGATGAAGCCGATCAGATCGGCGGCGTAGCGGAAGTCGCCCGGGTGGCCCATGCCCGAGGGCAGGTCGCCCCGGAGCGCGACGATGCGCGGGCAGCCCAGGCTGCGGTAGTCGTCGAGCAGCGCCGCGATCTCGTCGCGCGTGCCGCCGACGCAGGACAGGTGCGGTGCCGCGGCAAGCCCGTGCCCGGCCATCAGGTGGCGCACGGTATCGGACGTGTAGCTGAGCGTGGAGCCGCCGGCGCCGAAGGTGCACGACACGTACTCGGGCGCCTGCGGCTTGAGCTTCTCGACGGTGCGGTCGAGCTGCCTGCGCTGCTCGTCGGTCTTGGGCGGGTAGAACTCGAAGCTGACGGGGATGCGCATGGCGGTGTCCACGGTGCCGGATCGATAGGCGGTGGCCGCCGCACCCTGCGGTGCGGCGGCGCGTGGCATCCGCTCAGTAGCGGTAGTGCTCCGGCTTGTACGGGCCGTCGACGTCGACGCCGAGGTAGGCGGCCTGGTCGGGCGTGAGCGTGGTCAGCTTCACCCCGATCTTCTCCAGGTGCAGGCGCGCAACCTCCTCGTCCAGCTTCTTCGGGAGGATGTACACCTTCGGCTCGTACGTGCCCTGGTTGGCCCACAGGTCGATCTGCGCGAGCGTCTGGTTCGAGAACGAGTTCGACATCACGAAGCTCGGGTGGCCGGTGGCGCAACCCAGGTTCACCAGCCGGCCCTCGGCCAGCAGGAAGATCGCGCGGCCGTCGGGGAACGTGTACTTGTCCACCTGCGGCTTGATGTTGAGCTTCTCGACGCCGGGGAAGCCGTTGAGCGCGTCGACCTGGATCTCGTTGTCGAAGTGGCCGATGTTGCAGACGATGGCCTGGTCCTTCATCCGGCTCAGGTGTTCGATCGTCAGCACGTCCTTGTTGCCGGTGGTGGTGACGTAGATGTCGCCGCGGCCCAGCGTCGACTCGACGGTGTTGACCTCGAAGCCCTCCATCGACGCCTGCAGGGCGTTGATGGGGTCGATCTCGGTGACCACCACGCGCGCGCCGTAGGCACGCAGCGAGTGCGCCGAGCCCTTGCCGACGTCGCCGTAGCCGCAGACCACGGCCACCTTGCCGGCCAGCATCACGTCCATCGCGCGCTTGAGGCCGTCGGCCAGCGACTCGCGGCAGCCGTAGAGGTTGTCGAACTTCGACTTGGTGACCGAGTCGTTGACGTTGATCGCCGGCACCAGCAGCGACTTCGCCTCGACCATCTGGTACAGGCGGTGCACGCCGGTGGTGGTCTCTTCGGAGACGCCCTTCCAGTCCTTGACCACCGTGGTCCAGAACCCGGGACGCTCCTTCGCGACGCGCTTCAGCAGCGCCTTGATCACGCCTTCCTCGTGCGAGGACGCGGGCTCGTCGACCCAGGTGCTGCCGTTCTCGAGCTCGTAGCCCTTGTGGATCAGCAGGGTGACGTCGCCACCGTCGTCGACCACCAGCTCGGGGCCCAGGAACTCACCGGGCGCCTTGCCGGGGAAGCTCAGCGCCTGCAGCGTGCAGTCCCAGTATTCCTCGAGCGTCTCGCCCTTCCAGGCGAACACCGGCGTGCCGGTGGCGGCGATGGCGGCGGCGGCGTGGTCCTGGGTCGAGAAGATGTTGCAGGACGCCCAGCGCACGTCGGCGCCGATGTCCTTCAGGGTCTCGATCAGCACCGCGGTCTGGATGGTCATGTGCAGCGAGCCGGTGACGCGCACGTTCTTCAACGGCGCCTCGGCGGCGTACTTCCCGCGGATCGACATCAGGCCCGGCATCTCGTGCTCGGCGATGTCGATCTCCTTCCGGCCCCAGTCGGCCAGCGAGATGTCGGCGATCTTGTAATCGTGGGCGGCGTCGGCCGGCCTGGTCATGGCGTTCATCGGGTTCTCCGGATGTGCGCGGATCGTGTCCGCATTCCGGGCGCCGTTGCATGGACGCTTCGCCGAGCCTGGCCGCCTGGAGCGCGGTCGCAGCGCCCCTCGGCGAGGCGGTGGTCATTATATCGCTTTCTCGCGATGGAAGGATGGCTGTTGGCGCGGCACGGCGCGGCACCGGCCTGCAACGGAAGACGGGTCCTTGCGGACCCGTCTTCGCGGCGTCGCGGGGCGAGGCCTACTTCAGGCCTGCGGCCTGCCGCAGCTCGTCGGCCTTGTCGGTCTGTTCCCAGGAGAACGCGGTCGCGGCGTGTTCCTGTCCACCGGCGTCGGTGTAGCTGAACGCCTTCGGCTTGCGGCCGAAGTGTCCGTAGGCCGCGGTCTGCTGGTACATCGGGTGGATGAGGTCGAGCATCTGGATGATGCCGTAGGGGCGCAGGTCGAAGTGGCGGCGGATCAGCGTCTCGATCACGCCGTCGTCGACGCGGCCGGTGCCGAAGGTGGTCACCGAGATCGAGGTCGGCTCGGCCACGCCGATGGCATAGCTCACCTGCACCTCGCAGCGGTCGGCGAGGCCGGCAGCGACGACGTTCTTGGCGACGTAGCGCGCGGCGTACGCGGCCGAGCGGTCGACCTTGGACGGATCCTTGCCCGAGAACGCGCCGCCGCCGTGGCGGGCCCAACCGCCGTAGGTGTCGACGATGATCTTGCGGCCGGTGAGGCCGCAGTCGCCGACGGGGCCACCGATCTCGAACTTGCCGGTCGGGTTGATGTGGTACTTGGTGCCCTTGTGCAGCCACTTCGCCGGCAGCACCGGCTTGATGATCTCCTCGCGCACCGCCTCGATGAGGTCCTTCTGCTTCACGCCCGGCGCATGCTGGGTCGACAGCACGACGGCGTCGATGGCGGCCACTTCGCCGTCCTCGTAGCGCAGGGTGACCTGGCTCTTGGCGTCGGGCCGCAGCCACGGCAGCTTCGAGTTCTTCTTCTTGCGGACTTTCGCCTGCTGCTCGACCAGGCGGTGCGACAGGTGGATCGCCGCCGGCATGAAGCTCTCGGTCTCGTTGGTGGCATAGCCGAACATCAGGCCCTGGTCGCCGGCGCCCATTTCCTCGGGCTTCCGGCGGTCCACGCCCTGGGCGATGTGCGGCGACTGCTTGCCGATCAGGTTGAGCACGCCGCAGGTGGCGCCGTCGAAGCCGACGTCGCTGGAGTCGTAGCCGATGTCCAGGATCACCCGGCGCGTCAGCGCCTCGAGGTCGATCCACGCGCTGGTGGTGATCTCGCCGGCGACGATGGCGACGCCGGTCTTGACCATGGTCTCGCAGGCGACGCGCGCACGCTTGTCCTGGGCCAGGATCGCGTCGAGCACCGCATCGGAGATCTGGTCGGCGATCTTGTCCGGGTGGCCTTCGGAGACCGACTCCGAGGTGAAGAGGTAGCTCGACATCGCTATATCCCTGTATTCGGATGAAAAGATGGCCGCGAATGATACACGGCCGTGGGCGTGGCTGCATCGTACGGCGCGGTGCGGACGAGGTGGCGTGGACGCGGCCGGTGCCGCGGCTGGCGCAGGCTCAGGCTGCGCCGAGGTTGCCTCCGGTGCTGCTAGCATCCGGTGATGGATTCGCTCACCCAGATCGTGCTCGGCGCCGCGGTCGCCGCCGCGGTCGCGCCGGCTGCGCACCGTCGCGCCGCGCTGCTCGCGGGCGCCGCGCTCGGCACCCTCCCGGACCTCGACTCGCTGCCCTTGTTGTTGCTGACCGACGACCCGGTGGCGCTGATGACCCTGCACCGCGGTGCCAGCCATTCGCTGCTGGTGTTGCCGCTGCTGGGAGGGTTGCTGTGGTGGTGGCTGCGCCGCCGCGGTGGTCGCGTGGCGCAGGCGCCCGCGCGCTGGTTCTGGGCCATCCAGCTGGCGCTGCTGACCCATCCGCTGCTGGACGCGTTCACCGTCTACGGCACCCAGCTGCTGTGGCCGCTGCCCCTGCCGCCGGTGATGTGGTCCAGCGTTTTCATCATCGACCCGCTGTACACCGTGTGGCTGCTGCTGGCCTGCATCGCCGCCGCGGTGCTGCGCGAGCGACCCGGCGCGCAGCGCGCGCTGGTCGCGGGGCTGGTGCTGAGCACCGCGTACCTCGGCTGGTCGCTGGCGGCCAAGGCGATGGTCGACCGCGAGGCGGATCGCGCGCTGGCGGCGATGGGCCTGGCGGATGCGCCGCGGTTCTCGGTGCCGACGCCGCTCAACACGGTGCTCTGGCGCGTGGTGGCGATGACGCCCTCGGGCTACGTCGAAGGCTTCCGCTCGCTGGTGGCCGATTCGGGGCCGATGCGCTTCCGCGGCTATCCGTCGAACGTGCAGGCGCTCGCCGGGGCGCGCGAGGTCCCGGCGGTGCAGCGGCTGGCCTGGTTCAACCACGGCTTCATGCGCGCGCGGGTGGCCGGGAACGAACTGCGGCTGGCCGACCTGCGCATGGGCAGCGAGCCCGACTACTTCTTCGAGTTCGTGGTGGCCCGGCAGGGCGAGGGATGGGAGCCGGTGCCGCCGCGCCAGCTCGAGGTGCAGCGCGACGCCGGCGCGCTGTGGGCGGCGACCTGGACGCGGCTGCGCAAGGGCGAGCCTCAGGCGGCGGCGCGGTCCATGCCCGCGGAGCCGTCCTCCAGCGCGTCGAAGTAGTCGCGCGTCAGCGCCAGTTGCAGGCTGGCGCTGTCCGCGCGGTTCACCACCGCGCGGAACGCGGCGTGCGCGTCGTGGCCGCGGGCGTACCAGCCCAGGTGCTTGCGCGCGATGCGTACGCCGGCCTCCTCGCCATAGAAGGCGTGCAGGTCGCGCAGGTGCCCGAGCAGGATGTCGCGCACCTCCGCCAGCGTCGGTGGCGGAAGCAGCGTCGCGTGCTCGAGGTAATGCGCGATCTCGCGGAAGATCCACGGCCGGCCCTGCGCCGCGCGCCCCACCATCACCGCGTCGGCGCCGGTCTGGCGCAGCACGAACGCCGCCTTCTGCGGCGAGTCGATATCGCCATTGGCGATGACCGGGACCGAGGCCGCGGCCTTGATCGCCGCGATCGTGTCGTATTCCGCCATCCCGGTGTACTGCTGGTCGCGGGTGCGGCCGTGGACGGCGAGGGCGGCGATGCCGGCGTCCTCGGCGATGCGTGCGATGACCGGGCCGTTGCGGTGGGTGGCGTCCCAGCCGGTGCGGATCTTCAGCGTCACCGGCACGTCCACGGCCGCCACCACCGCGCGCAGGATCGATGCCACCAGCGCCTCGTCGCGCATCAGCGCCGAGCCCGCCCAGGCGTTGCACACCTTCTTCGCCGGGCAGCCCATGTTGATGTCGACCAGCTGCGCGCCATGGTCGACGTTGTGGCGGGCGGCGTCGGCCATCACCTGCGGCACGGTGCCGGCGATCTGCACGCTCACCGGGTCCGGCTCGCCGGCGTGGTCCATCCGGTGGATGGACTTGCGCGTGGTCCAGAAGCGGGGGTCGCTGGTGGTCATCTCCGACACCGCCATGCCGGCGCCCAGGCGCTTGCACAGCACCCGGAACGGCTTGTCGGTGACCCCGGCCATCGGCGCGAGCACGACCCGGGGCGAGATGGAATGGGGGCCGATGCGCATGGCGACAGTCTAGCGGCGCCGCCCGGTGCCCCGGCGCCGCGGCGCGATCAGTACGAGAACCAGGTGAGGACGCCGGCGATGGTGGCGGTCATGAGGGTGGCGATGGTGCCGCCCAGCACGGCGCGCAGGCCGAAGCGCGCGAGGTCCTGCCGGCGCTCGGGCGCCAGGCCGCCGATGCCGCCGATCTGGATCGCGATCGAGCTGAAGTTGGCGAAGCCGCACAGGGCGTAGGTGGCGATCAGCCGACCCTGCTCGGTCAGCGCCACGCCGGGCGTGCGGCCCTGGAGGATGTCCGCCAGCTGCAGGTAGGCGACGAACTCGTTGAGCACGATCTTGGTGCCGATGAGCCCGCCGACCGTGGTCGCGTCCTGCCACGGCACGCCGATCAGCCACGCGATCGGGGCGAGCACGTAGCCGAGCAGGGTCGACATGTCGGTGGGCTTGCCCAGCACCTGCTGCAGGCCGGTGACCTCGCCGAACCAGGTGAGCGGCCAGTTCAGCAGCGCGATCAGGGCGATGAAGGCCAGGAGCATCGCGCCGATGTTCAGCGCCAGGCGCAGGCCGTCGGCCGCGCCGGCGGCGGCGGCGTCGATGACGTTGCTGGTGGTCTTCTCGACCTCCATCTTCACCGTCCCGCGGGTGAGCGGCGAGCCGGTCTCGGGAATCAGCAGCTTCGCCACCACCATCGTCGCGGGTGCGGCCATGATCGAGGCCGCGAGCAGGTGCTTGGCGTAGAAGGCCTGCTGCAGCGGGTCGCCGGCGCCGAGCATGCCGACATAGGCGGCGAGCACGCCGCCGGCGATGTGGGCCATGCCGCCGATCATCATCGTGATCAGCTCGGACTCGGTCATCTTCGAGATGTAGGGGCGCACGGTCAGCGGCGCCTCGGTCTGGCCGATGAAGACGCTGGCGCAGACGCTGGTGGTCTCGGCGCCGGACACGCGCATGACCTTGGTGATCGCCCAGGCCATGCCGCGCACGATCGCCTGCATCACCCCCAGGTGGTACAGCACGCCCATGAGCGATGCGAAGAAGATGATCGTCGGCAGCACCTGGAAGGCGAAGATGAAGCCGTAGGTGTCGACGTCCATCAGGTTGCCGAAGATGAACCCGGAGCCGGCATTGACGAAGCCCAGCAGGCGCACGAAGCCGTTGCCCAGGGCGTCGAACACCTGGCGCCCGCCCGGCACCAGCAGGACGAGCGCGGCGAAGCCGATCTGGAGCGCGATGCCGGTGGCGACCAGGCGCCAGTCCACGGCCCGCTTGTTGTTCGAGAACAGCCACGCGATGCCGATCAGCACCGCCAGGCCGAACAGGCCGAAGCCGATCCGCGACACGCCTTCCATCGATTTCCCCATCCGGCCGGCAGCCGGCGTCGGCGCAGCCTAGAGCACGCCGGGGGGCCGGGCAACCGGGATCAGGGGTCGCGTGCGACCACGCGGTTGCCGCCGGCGTGCTTGGCGCACTTGAGCCGGCGGTCGGCGGTGCCGAGCAGGGCGGAGGTGTTGCCGCCGTCCTGCGGCCAGGCGGCGAGCCCGCCGCTGAAGGTGACGGTGAGGGCGTCGTCGCCCCGCCCCGCGAGCAGTGGCCGCGCCGCCATCGCGCGCCGCAGGTGGTCGATGCGCTCCCAGGCGCTGCCCACCGGGCAGTGCAGCACCATGACGAACTCCTGCCCGCCGATGCGCACCAGCGACTCGTTCTCCTGGAGCATCTCGCTCATGGTCGAGGCGATGTGGCGCAGGGCGCGGTCGCCACCGGTGGGGCCGACCTCGTCGTTGATGCGCTGGAACCGGTCGATGTCGAGCAGCGCCATGGTCAGCGAACCGCCGCCATTGCGCATGGCCGCGAACACGTGGGGCATGCGTTGCAGCAGCCAGGCCCGGTTGGGGAGGCCGGTGAGGCCGTCGTGGCCGGAGAGCTCCACCAGGCGCTGCATGCGGTAGACGATGGCGGTGGTCACCAGCGTCGCCATGAGCAGCAGCACCAGGCGCTCGACCTGCGAGGCGACGGACGCGGTGCCGTAGTCGACCGACGCCAGCGCCTCGGGCGACGGCGCGAGCAGGAAGATCGTGCCCACCAGCACGGCGTATTCCAGCACCGCCAGGGCGCCGACGAAGAGCGTGAGCCGGCCGTCGTTGCGCAGCGCGGTGACGGTGATGGCGATCAGGTAGAAGCCCCAGACCACCATGCTGTTCATGCCCGACACGGGATCGTTGACCGCGAGCAGGGCCAGCACCCCCGTGGTCGCGCTGACGTCCCAGGTGCCGGTGGCGTAGGGCAGCCACGGGTAGCGCCGGTGGCGCCTGGCCAGCACCAGCCACGCGAGCGCCACGATGTTGACGAAGACCGCGGCCGTAAGCCCGACCAGGACCTCGAAGGTGGACGCGCCACCGACGAGGGCGATCAGGGGCAACAGCAGGATCAGCGCCGACAGCACGGCGCGCAGGCGCGCCACGAGCAGCTCGCCGCCCGCGCCGACCTCGAGCATGAGCTCGTCCGGCCGCGCGAACAGGCGCGCCAGCAGGTCCCGCATCATCTCCGCCGTGGCCCGCATCGTCGCCCCCCGTCGTGCCCCGCGCAGCATAGCGCGGGCGTCGCCGCACCGCGCCGTGGCCGGCCACGGTGGCGCGTACACTGCCGCCGACGCAGCGCAGGAGCCCGCCATGCAGTACCGCCGCCTCGGAGCCACCGGCCTGCCCGTGTCCGCGCTGTCCCTGGGTGCGTGGACGACGTTCGGCAAGCACGTCGGGCGTGGCACCGCGCGCGAGATCGTCGCCGCTGCCTGGGACCACGGCATCAACCTCTTCGACAACGCAGAGGGTTATGCCAACGGCGACGCCGAGCGGGTGATGGGCGACGTCATCGCGGACCTGCGCCTGCCGCGCGACGGCTATGCCGTCACCAGCAAGGTGATGTTCGGCGCCGCGGCCGAGCCGCGGCCGATGCAGAAGGGGCTCTCGCGCAAGCACGTCCACGACGCCTGCCATGCGGCGCTGTCGCGGCTGCGCGTGGATTACCTCGACCTGTATTTCTGCCACCGGCCGGACCCGGACGTGCCGATCGCGGAGACGGTGGCGGCCATGGACGTGCTCGTGCGCCAGGGCAAGGTGCTGTACTGGGGCACGTCCGAATGGTCCGCGGGACAGATCCGTGAGGCGCATGCCGTGGCCCGTGCGCGCCATCTCCAGCCGCCGGTGGTCGAGCAGCCGCAATACAACCTGCTGCACCGCGAGCGGGTGGAGCTGGAGTACGCGCCGCTGTACGCCGAGTACGGGCTCGGCACCACGGTCTACTCGCCGCTGGCGTCGGGCCTGCTCAGCGGCAAGTACGCCGAGGGCATCCCGCCGGAGTCGCGGCTCGGGCGCGAGACCTGGCTGCAGCGGGTGGTGCTGGGCGACGGCAGGGACGATCGCGCGGGGCGCGCGGGGCGGTTCGTCGCGGTGGCGTCGGAGCTCGGCGTCGCGCCCGCGCCGCTGGCCATCGCCTGGTGCCTGCGCAATCCGCACGTGAGCTCGGTGCTGCTCGGCGCCAGCCGCGTCGAGCAGTTGCTGCAGAACCTCGCGGCGCTGGAGCTCCTGGACGGCATCGACGAACCCACGTGGCGTCGTGTGCAGGCGGCCGCAGCAGAGTGAGGGAGGGCGCCGCCACAGGGCTGTTGACAGTCAAATGAGAATCATTAGCATCGTTCGCTCTTCGCCGAGGAGCATCGCGATGCTGACCGCGTCCCCGCCCCAGCCGCCCCACGCGCTTCCTTCGCCCGACGATCCCGCCCCGGCCCCCCGCGCCCCGTCCGCCGGCGCGGCCGGCACGGTCGACAGTGCCGGCCTGCTCCACGGCCAGCGCGAGATCCTGATCCGCCACGGCAACGAGGTCTACCGCCTCCGCCACACCCGCAACGACAAGCTCATCCTCACCAAGTAGCTTTGAAGCAGAGCCCAGGCTTCGGACCGAGCGGGGCCAGCCACAGGCATCGCTCGGCGGCTCGATCAGCCATCCATGGCTGACTCGCCGCCCGCGGCCATCCATGGCCGCTCTCCGCGATACCTGCGGCTGTCCCCTTCGCCGTGATCTACCTAGCGATGTTTCGGGGAGGTTGATTCGCAGCGTGTGGGGCCTCTGTAGAGTGGCGTTGCTACTTAAAGCGCAGCGGCGGTGGTGACTCGCAAAGAAGGTGCCGGTAGCGGCGTGCTCGTCGGGCAGAAGCGTCGCAAGCCCCCGTCCTGCCGAAGCCAGGGCTCTGCCCACCGATATCGGCGACCCCCCGCCACGTCCCTATAATCGGGGCGGGGAATCGTCCGTAGCCAGGGGAACACGCAATGTCCGCAACCACCTTCATCGCCGCGATCCTCGCGATCGCGTTCATCGTGGTCCTGTTCAAGGCTGTGCGTGTCGTCCCGCAGGGGTACGAGTGGACGGTCGAGCGCTTCGGCAAGTACACGCACACCCTGTCGCCGGGCCTGCATTTCCTGGTGCCGATCGTCCAGGCGATCGGACGCAAGATCAACGTCATGGAGCAGGTGCTCGACGTGCCCTCGCAGGACGTGATCACCAAGGACAACGCCGTGGTGAAGGTGGACGGCGTCGTGTTCTTCCAGGTGCTCGACTCCGCCAAGGCCGCCTACGAGGTCTCCAACCTCGAGATCGCCACCATCGCGCTGGTGCAGACCAACATCCGCACCGTGATCGGCTCCATGGACCTCGACGAATCGCTGTCGAACCGCGAGACCATCAACGCCAACCTGCTCAACGTCGTCGATGCCGCCACCAACCCCTGGGGCATCAAGGTCACCCGCATCGAGATCCGCGACATCCAGCCGCCGCGCGACCTGATCGATTCCATGGCGCGGCAGATGAAGGCCGAGCGCGAGCGCCGCGCGGTGATCCTGGAAGCGGAAGGCCACCGCAGCTCCGCGATCCTGCGCGCCGAAGGCGAGAAGCAGGCCGCGATCCTCGAGGCCGAGGGCGAGCGCGAATCCGCCTACCGCGAAGCCGAGGCGCGCGAGCGGCTCGCCGAGGCCGAGGCCAAGGCCACCGAGATGGTGTCCAACGCGATCGCGGCCGGCGACGTGCAGGCGATCAACTACTTCATCGCGCAGAAGTACGTCGAAGCCTTCCGCGAACTCGCCACCGGGCCGAACCAGAAGTTCGTGCTGATGCCGATGGAGGCCAGCGGCATCATCGGCTCGATCGCCGGCATCGCCGAACTGGCGAAGGAAGCGCTCGGCAAGCAGCAGGTCGCGACGCATGCGCGGGTGAACCCGGCGTCGCCGCCGCGGACGGGGGCCTGAGCCATGCGCTGGGACGCCGTCGCCTGGGCGGCGATCGCGCTGGTGCTGATCGCCGCCGAGACGCTGGCGCCGGGCGCCTTCCTGTTGTGGATGGGCTTCGCGGCCGGCGCGGTGTTCCTGGTCGTGTTGCTGGTGCCGGGGCTGTCGCTGCTGACCCAGGTCGTCTGCTTCGTGCTGCTGAGCGTGATCGCGGTGCTGGTGTATCGCACATGGTTCCGGCGCCGCGAGCGCCCTAGCGACCGGCCACTGCTCAATCGTCGCGCCGAACAGTTGCTCGGCCGCGTGGCGGCGCTCGACCAGTCCATCGTCGCCGGTCGCGGTCGGGTGAAGCTGGACGACGCGTACTGGGTGGTCGAAGGGCCCGACCTCGTCGCCGGCACCCCGGTGCGTGTCGTCGGCGCCATCGGGATGACCCTCCAGGTGCAGCCGGCGGATGCGCCGGCATGAACGGGGTGGCCAGGTTCGTCGGCCTCGCGGCGCTGTCGCTCTCTGCCTGCGTGCCGGCCTCCGACGGGCTGGTCGGACGGACCCTGCCGCCGTATCCCGACGGCCTCGAGGAATTGCAGGGCACCTGCATCGCCGCCGCCGACGATCCGGCGGCCGTCTGTGCGTACAGCGTGGCGGTGCTCGGGCACCGCGCGCAGGATGGCGCCGGGCAGCCGGTGCACGTGGTCGCGCAGCGCAACGCGGGCTACGACGGCCAGATGCCGCGGTGGACCGTGACCGACGCGGCGCCGCACCCGGCGGCGGCGACCGTCCATGCGCTGCAGGTCTCGACCTGCAGGTTCGACGGCGAGGACGATCCACACGTGGTTGCGCTGGTGCGGCATGTGCCCGACCGGGAGTGGTCGGGCGACGTGGCATGGGCGCGCCGGCTGGCGCTGGCCACCGGCCGCTTTGCGCCTGTCGACCCGTCGCGCGTCGCCTGCCTGAACGAGGCCGCGTACTGACGCACCGGCGCGGCGGCCGGGGCGGTCTGGGATAATGGCGGCTGACCCGTTCGCGAGCACAGCCGATGACACGCAAGACCATCCTCAACGAGGCCCATCGCAGCGCCGGCGCGCGCATGGTCGACTTCGGCGGCTGGGACATGCCGCTCAACTACGGCTCGCAGATCGAGGAGCACCACGGCGTGCGCCGCGGGGCGGGGATGTTCGACGTGTCGCACATGACCGTCGTCGACCTCCACGGGGCCAACGCGCGGCCTTTCCTGCGCCGGCTGCTCGCCAACTCGGTCGACAAGCTGAAGAAGACGGGCAAGGCGCTGTACGCGTGCATGCTCGACGAGCAGGGCGGGATCATCGACGACCTGATCGTGTACTTCCTCGCCGAGGACTTCTTCCGCGTGGTGGTCAATGCCGCCACGCGCGAGAAGGACCTGGCGTGGCTGGAGAAGCAGGCAGCGCCGTTCGCGGTCGAGGTCCGCGAACGCCCGGAGCTGGCGATGATCGCGGTGCAGGGGCCCGAGGCGCGCGACAGGGTCATCGGCCTGCTCGCCGCGGGCGACCGCGAGCGGGTGGGCAAGCTGGCGAAATTCGCCGCCTGCGAGGCCGCCACGGTCGACGGCGCCGCGCTGTTCATCGCCCGCACCGGGTATACCGGCGAGGACGGATTCGAGATCGTGCTGCCGGAGGTGCATGCGGTCGCGCTGTGGCACGAACTGCTGGCGGCGGGCGTCGCGCCGGCGGGCCTCGCCGCGCGCGACACCCTGCGCCTGGAGGCGGGCCTGGCGCTGTACGGCCAGGACATGGACGAGTCGGTGACGCCCTACGAGGCCGGCCTCGGCTGGACGGTCGCGCTCGACGAAGGCCGCGACTTCATCGGCCGCGAGGTCCTCGAGCGGCAACAGGCCGACGGTGCGCCGCGGCAGATGGTCGGCCTGGTGATGGACGACAAGGGGGTGCTGCGCCACGGGCAGAAGGTCGTCACCGCGAACGGCGACGGCGAGATCCTGTCGGGCACGTTCTCGCCCACGCTGTCGAAGGCGATCGCGTTCGCGCGGATACCGGCGGGCGAGCCGGGCGACGTGCGCGTGGACATCCGCGGCCGCGAGGTCCCGGTGCGCGTGGTGCGCTTCCCGTTCGTGCGCGACGGCCAGGTGCAGCCGGGCGTCTGACCGTTGCGCCGGGGCACGTCACCGGCGCATCCGCTTCGCTAGACTATGCGCCGCATCCCTCCGGCCATTCCGGCCGCGACCCGCACGGAGCCCACGATGAGCGACATCCCCGGCGATCTGAAATTCCTGAAGTCCCACGAATGGGCGCGCCTCGAAGGCGACGGCAAGGTCACTGTCGGCATCTCCGACCACGCCCAGGGCCTGCTCGGCGACCTGGTCTACGTCGACCTTCCCGAGGTCGGCGACACCGTCGAGGCCGGCACCGCCTGCGCCGTCGTCGAGTCGGTGAAGGCGGCATCGGACGTCTACACGCCGGTCAGCGGCCGCATCGCGGCGGTCAACACCGCGCTTGCCGACAAGCCGGAAACGATCAACGAGGATGCCTACGGCGAAGGCTGGCTCTTCGTCGTCGAGGCCGACGAAGCCGACCAGCTCAACGAGCTGCTCGATCCGGACGACTACGCCGACCTCGTCGAAAGCGAGGCGTAGCCGCCGACGCGCCGCACCCGCGTTGCCGGGTGCGGCGGGACAGGGTGCCGCATGCACCCGCATCGCCCTGCAGCACCCGCCGCTGCATCGCGCACCACCGCGGCGGACATGCCGCCACGCAAATTCTTGCCGCGCACTTTTGCGCATTTCGGTTGGTGCGACGCCGAAAGCGGGCTCGCTCCGTCATGTCGCGTGCACGCCGCGCGCGGGTCTCGCCGAGTCCCTCGCGCGCCGGCGGCGCGGACGTGCATCGCATGACATCCCGTTCCGCCTGCACCACCGCTCATGCATCGGAGCTGCAAAAACAAGCGCTTTTATGCACGCCGCGAATCGCGATGCGGGCGGCGCCTCGCCCCCGCGGTCGCGCGCGGGCAAGGCGACCGGCGACAGGCGCAGCGCGCGGCGTGATGTTGCCGTGGAAGAAGCGCGCGCACGGGTGTTGACAGTGGAAAAAACCGTGATTAGGTTTCGCCCCAACAACCGTGGCAACAGAAGCGAGTGCGACGTAGCCAGGCAAAACGCGCGACACAACTCAGCCCTCCGCCCGCGAGCGTCACGGTGGACTCAGGCACCGTCTCCCTTGCGAAAACCGGAACCACAGCGACAGCCACGACCCGCGATGCCAGGTGCAGCGGGTTTTTTCATGTCCACCAGAACAACCGGCCTGCACCGCGACATGTCGCGGGTGCGGCCGACACCGGGTCGCAGGCCCGGAAGGATCCGTCCCGGCGCGCGGTGCGCGTCGGCGGTTGATCGCGGGTCCGATACCCGCGGTGCAGTTCGTACTGGGCCTACAAGCTAGTCCACCGACGAGGAGAGCCATCACATGGCCACGAAGAAAGCGACGAAGAAGACGCCTGCCAAGAAGGCGGCGAAGAAGTCCGTCCGCAAGACGGCGGCGAAGAAGACCTCCGCCCGCGGCGCCAAGAAGGCCACGCGCAAGGTCGCCAAGAAGACCACCAAGTCGCCGGTCCGCAAGGCTGCGAAGAAGAAGGTCGCCAAGAAGAAGGTCGCCAAGAAGTCGACGGCCCGCAAGAGCCCGGCGAAGAAGACGGCGCGGAAGACCGCGAAGAAGTCGACGCGTTCGACCGCCAAGAAGGCCGCGACCAAGCGTCCGGCGAAGAAGGCCGCGAAGAAGACCGCGAAGAAGACCGCGAAGAAGACTGCAAAGAAGACCGCGAAGAAGACCGCCAAGAAGTCGGCGACCCGCAAGTCGACCAAGGCCGCGGGCAAGAAGGCGACGACCAAGCGCGCGGGCAAGTCCGCCAGCAAGGCGCCGGCCAGGAAGGCCGCAAAAAAAAACGGTAGGAAGTCGACCGCGATGAAGAAGGCACCGGCGGTCACGATCCCCGCGGCACCGACGCCCCTGATGTAAGTCCGCCCTGTCGGGCGTGACCGGGACTCCCTCTCCGTTGGCCCAGGCGGAGGGGAGTCCTTGTTTTTTTCAGGGGTCCGCGCCGGCCAGCACCGGCGTCGCGCGCGCCGTTACTCCGGGCGTGCGTTCGCCGAGGATGCCGCGGCGCCCGCCGTGCTGCCCCGGGAGGACGGCAGGCCACGCACCGGCGCATCGTCGCGTGCGTAGAGGGCGTCCTCGGACACGTCCACGTCCAGCCAGCGCTGCGCCGGCAGGCCGATGGCGCGGTCGAGGATGGTCGGCAGCAGGCCCGAGGGCAGGCTGCTCTCGCCGTTCCACAGGACCACGATGCCGAGGTCGCGCTCCGGCATCATCGCCATCAGCCCGCGATAGCCCTGGACCGCGCCGCCGTGGAAGACGACGCGGTGGCCCGAGTAGTCGTAGACGCGCCAGCCGAGTGCATACCCGGCGGTGTTCAGGCGCTCGCGCCGCCATGACGATCCACGCAACTCGCCCGGCGTCGCCACCAGCGGCGCCTGCAGGGTGGCCAGCAGCGGCGCCGGCAGCACGTCCGGCTTGCGCCCGGACTGCGCCAGCAACCATTGCGCCATGTCGCTGATGCTGGCGTTGACGCCTGCCGCGGGTGCGACGCGGTAATAGGTGGGCTTGGGCGACACGGAGGTCCAGCCGCCGCCGGCGCGCACGTGCGGCCGCGCCCAGCGCGCGCTCGCTTCGATGCCCTCGAGCCCGTAGCTGGCGTCGTTCATGCCCAGCGGCTTGAAGATCCGGCTGGCGACGGCCTCGCTGAAGAACTGGCCGGTGGCGCCGAACACCACGTCACCGACCAGGCTGAAGGCGATGTTCTGGTAGCTGTAGCAATCGCCGACGCCGCAGGTCATCGGCGCGGCCGCGAGCTTCTGCACCAGCGTGTGGTAGGCGGCATTGCCTTCCAGGTCGCGGTCGTAGGTATTGCGGGTGAGGCCGACGCGGTGGCTCAGCACGTCGGCCACGGTGAGTTCCTGCGCCGCGCCCGGCTGCGACAACTGCAGCGACGGCATGAAGTCGGCGACATGGCTGTCCCAGCGCAATGCGCCCTCGGAGACGAGCATGCCCGTCACCGTGGCCGCGAACGGCTTCGACAGCGAGGCGAGGCGGAACACGGTGTGGGCGTCGACGGGCTCGGCGTTGCGGACGTCGGTGATGCCGTACCCGCGCGCGCTCAGCACCTTGCCGTCGTGGACGATGGCCATGGCAAGGCCGGGCACGCGCTGGTTGGCGACGATCTCCTGCGCCATCGCCTCGAACAGGCGCACGTCGAACCCGTTCGCCAGCGGCATGGTCTCCACCGGGGGCGGCTGGTAGACCGGCGCCGACGCACTCGCGGGCGCAACGATGGCGGCCACCTGCGCCGCGACCTGTGGCGCCTGCGCCGACCCGGTCGCGACCGGCATGGCCAGAGCGAGCGCGAGCAGGGAGGTGCTGGAGACGCGGCGTCCGGCCGTGCGCGCATTCACTTTCATCAGACGTTCCCCTGCGTATGCTGCCACTGCGGGTCGATCATAACGCCTCATTTCCGGATTGCATGAACAAGGGGAGGTTTGATGGGTAGCACGCTGATCCTGCTGGTAATTGTGGCGGTTCTGGTCGGGCTCGCGCTGTGGGCCGTGGGCATCTACAACGGGCTCGTCGCGGCCCGCAACGCCTTCCGCAACGCCTTCGCGCAGATCGACGTGCAGTTGCAGCGTCGCTTCGACCTCATCCCCAACCTCGTCGAAACCGCCAAGGCCTACCTGCAGCACGAGCGCGGGACGCTGGAAGCGGTGACCGCGGCGCGCAGCGCGGCACAGGCCGGCCTGTCCGCGGCGAAGGCCTCGCCCGGCGACCCGGCCGCGATGGCCGAACTGGCCCAGACGCAGGGCGCGCTCAACGGCGCCCTCGGCCGCCTGATGGTGTCGGTGGAAGCCTACCCGGACCTCAAGGCCAGCCAGAACATGATGCAGCTCACCGAAGAGCTCACCAGCACCGAGAACAAGGTCGCGTTCGCGCGCCAGGCGTACAACGATTCGGTCATGGCCTACAACAACCGCCGCGAGGTGTTCCCCTCGAGCGTCGTCGCCGGCATGTTCAACTTCGAACCCGCGGCACTGCTCGACATCCCCGCCGACCGTGCCGAGGTGCGCGAGGCGCCGAAGGTCCGGTTCTAGTCTCCGGCACGATGCGGCGTCGGCGTGCCAGGCCCGTGCTCCAGGGGTCGCCGCGAGGGGTCGCGATGCCCGCGGCACAGGGGGCCCCGCGATGAACTTCTTCGAGCGGCAGGCGCAGGCGCGGCGGAACACCACCCGCCTGGTCGTCCTGTTCGTGCTGGCGGTCGCCGGCATCATCGTCGCCGTGGACCTGGCGGTGCTGTTCGTCTACGGCGCAAGTCCCGCGGCGATCGCCATGGCCTCCGTTGCCACGTTCGCGGTGATCGGCCTCGGTTCGCTGTACCGCGTGGCGTCGCTGCGCGGCGGCGGCGAGGCGGTCGCGCTGCAGATGGGCGGGGTGCCGGTGCCGGAAGACACGCGCGATCCGCACCTGCGGCGCCTGCGCAACGTGGTCGAGGAGATCGCGATCGCTTCGGGCGTTCCGGTGCCCGGGCTCTACGTGCTCGAGCACGACGCGGCGATCAACGCCTTCGCCGCCGGCTACGCGCCCACCGATGCGGTGGTGGCGGTGACGCGCGGCGCGCTGGAGAAGCTCAACCGCGACGAACTCCAGGGCGTGGTGGCGCACGAGTTCAGCCACATCCTCAATGGCGACATGCGCCTCAACATCCGGCTGATGGGGCTGCTGTTCGGGATCCTGATGATCAGCCTGATCGGCCGCAAGATCCTGATCTTCGGCGGCGCCGGGCGCGGACGCGACGGTGCGGCGATCGCGGTGGCGGCGCTGGTGGCGATGCTCATCGGCGGCATCGGGCTGTTCTTCGGCCGCATGATCAAGGCCGGCGTGAGCCGCAGTCGCGAGCACCTGGCGGACGCCTCCGCGGTGCAGTTCACCCGCCAGACCGCGGGGCTGGCCGGCGCGCTGAAGAAGATCGCCGGCGTCCCGGAAGGATCGCGCCTCGCACCGGCGGCCGCCGCGGACGCCGAGGAGGTGAGCCACATGCTGTTCGGCGACGGTGTCGGCCTGCGCGGCCTGTTCGCGACGCATCCGCCGATCCACGCGCGGATCCAGGCCCTCGACCCGGCCTTCAGGCCTGCCGATGTCGAACGGCTGCGCGCGCGCTGGCTTGCCGCGCCGCCAGACGGCCTGCAGGAAGACGCGCGCCCGGGGCTGGCGCCGGACGCGGCGGCGCGGATGCCGGAGCGGGACGCGCGCTTCGACGTCACGCCGCCGATGGTGTCGTCGCAGGTCGCCACCCCGGGCGACGACGATTACCGCCGCGCCGACGCGATCGTCGCGGCGATCCCCCAGCGCCTGGCGGCGTGCGCGCGCAACCGCGACAGCGTGGTGCCGCTGCTGCTGGCCCTGCTGCTCGATGGCGACGACGGGTTGCGCGCCAGGCAACGCGTGGAGATCGCCGCCCGTCTCGGCGAAGCGTGTGCGGAGGAGGCACAGGCGATCTGCGAGCACGAGTTGCCCGCATTGCATCCCATGCAGCGGTTGCCGCTGGCATCGCTGGCGTTCCCGGTGCTGCGCCTGCGCCCGAGGCCGCGGATCGATGCGTTCCTGGACACCGTGCATGCCGTGGTCCACGCCGACGGGCGGGTGTCGCTGTTCGAGTACTGCCTCGCGCGTCTGCTCGAGGTGCAGGTGCGGGAATCGCTCGACCCGTCGCGCCACGCGCGCTTCGGGCGTCGCAAGCCTGCCGGCGTGCGCCAGGAGTTCGCGACGCTGCTCGCCGTGGTCGCGCATGCGGGCCACCCCGACGAGGCCTCGGCGCGGCGCGCCTACCTCGCGGGCCTGCAACGGGTGCTGCCGCGCGACCACCTTCCGTACGCGCCGCCGGCGCAGGGCGTGGTCGCGCTGGATGCGGTGTGGGAGCCGCTCGACGCCCTCGACCCGCTCGCCAAGCAGGTGCTGGTGGAGGCGATCACCGATGCCGTGGGCCACGACGGCCGGCTGTCTGTGGCCGAAGCCGAACTCCTGCGCACCATCTGCGGCGTCCTGCACTGCCCGCTGCCGCCGGTGCTCGATCGCGCCTGAGCGCCGCGATGGCGCTGCCGGCCGGCGATGCGCTACCGTGCCGCGCATCCATCGGCTCCCCCGGACCTCCATGAGCAGCGAAGCCGACCCGGCCGGCCGGGGCTTGCAGCGCTTCCGCGCGGCGCTCGCCGAATCGCCGCCGCTGTGGTGGGCCCTGCTGTACTTCTTCAGCCTGCTGTGCGGCTACTACGTGCTGCGGCCTGTGCGCGACACCATGGGCGCATCGACGGACGTGTCCGCCGTGTTCCCGCCGGCGCTGCTCGCGCTCGGCGAGCGCATCGGCTTCCCGGTGGGTGCCTTCACCCTGCAGTTGCTGTTCACGGCCACGTTCCTGGCGATGGTGCTGTTGCAGCCGTTGTACGGCGCGCTGGTGTCGCGGTTCCCGCGGCGGGTGTTCCTGCCCACGGTGTACCTGGTGTTCGTCGCCTGCCTGCTGGGGTTCTGGTGGGCCTTCGACAGCGATGCGCCCGGGCGCGGCGCGTTGTTCTTCGTCTGGGTGGCGGTGTTCAACCTGTTCGCGGTCACCGTGTTCTGGAGCTTCATGGCGGACGTCTTCGACAACGCCAACGCCAGGCGCTTCTACGGCTACATCGGGGCAGGCGGCACCCTCGGCGCGCTGTGCGGCCCTGCGATCACCCGCGCACTGGTGGGGACCGTGGGCGTCGCCAACCTGCTGCTGGTGTCGGCCGGCTTCCTGCTGGTCTGCCTGGTCTGCATCCTGCGCTTGCGCCCCTGGGCGCTCGCGCGCGAGCGTGTCCACGGCGACAGCACCGGGGGGCGGGCCATGGGTGGATCGTTCCTCGCAGGGCTGCGGCTGGTGTGGGAACGCCCGCTGCTGCGCGCGCTGGCGATGCTGATGTTCTTCGGCGTCGGCGTCGGCACGCTGCTCTACAACGAGCAGGCGGCCATCGTGCGCCAGTACTACCCGTCGCCCGAAGCCAGCACCCGGTACTACTCGACGATCGACTGGGCGGTGAACGGGCTCACCATCCTCGTCCAGCTCCTGCTGACCCGGTTCCTGCTGCGCCGCTATGGGGTGGCGCCACTGTTGCTGCTGCCGGCCGCCGCCATCCTCCTCGGCTTCTCGCTGCTGTCGGCCTCGCCGCTGCCGGTGCTGGTGGCGATCGTGCAGGTGGCCACGCGCGCCAGCGAGTTCTCGCTGGCCAAGCCGGCGCGCGAGACGCTGTACACCCGCGTCGACCGCGAGTCGCGCTACAAGGCCAAGGCGGTCATCGACACCGCGATCTACCGGGGTGGCGACCTCACTTTCGTCTGGCTGCACAAGGCGCTCGCGGCGCTGGGTTCCAAGGGTGTGTTCCTGGCCGGCATCGGCATCGCCATCGGCATGACCTTCGGCGCATGGCGGGTGGTGCGGGCCGAGCGCACGCTGCCGGACGACCCCGCAACGGAGAGGCCCCATGCCGCATCGTCGTGACCTGCTCAAGGCGGCCGTGGCCGGCGCCACCCTGCTTGCATTGCCCGCCTGCGCCAGCCGCACCGCGGGCGACGCCCCGGCAGCGGGCCTGGCTCGAGGCCGGCCCATGCGCATCCTGGTGCTGGGCGGGACCGGCTTCCTCGGGCCGCACTTCGTCGATGCCGCCCGCGCCGCCGGGCACGAGCTGACGCTGTTCAACCGCGGCAAGAGCAACCCCACGCGCTTCGACGGCACCGCGCACGCCGGCATCGAGCAGCTGCAGGGCGATCGCAAGCAGGACCTCTCGGCCCTGGGCAGCGAGCGGCGCTGGGATGCGGTGCTGGACACGTCGGCCTACATCCCCGCCGACGTCACGCGCTCGACGCGGCTGCTGGCGCCCCGCGTCGGGCAGTACCTGCTGGTGTCCACCATTTCGGTGTACGCGAAGACCGATACCCCCGGGCAGGACGAGACGGCGCCGCTGGCGACGCTTGCCGACCCCACCGTCACCGAGGTCACCGGCGAGACGTACGGCGGCCTGAAGGCGCTGTGCGAGCGCGCGGCGGAAGCCGAGATGCCCGGCCGCGTGACCGTGGTGCGGCCGGGCCTGATCGTCGGCCCCGGCGACCATACCGACCGCTTCACCTACTGGCCGGCGCGTGCCGACCGCGGCGGCGAGATCCTCGCCCCCGGCACGCCCGCCGATCCGATCCAGTGCATCGACGTGCGCGACCTGGCGGCGTTCCTGCTGCTGGCGCTGGAGCGCGGACACGTCGGCACCTACAACGCCGACGCGCCGGCGGGTGCGCTCACCATGGGCGCGATGCTCGATGCCTCGCAGGCGGTGGCGAAGCGAATGAACACCATCCAGTGCGTGCGCGCGCCGTGCCCGCAGCCGCCCGGGCACGCGTCGACGGTGACGTGGGTGCCAGCGGACTTCCTCCAGGCGCAGCGGGTGGCGCCCTGGCAGGACATGCCGGTCTGGGTGCCGGCAGAAGGCGACTACGCCGGCTTCGGCCGCATCAGCACCGCACGGGCGCAGGCTGCGGGGCTCCGGAACCGGCCGCTGGAGGACACCGTCGCCGACACCCTCGCGTACTGGCGCGGCCTGCCGGACGAACGCCGCGCGGCGCCGAAGGCAGGGCTGTCGCCGGAGCGCGAGGCGGCCGTCCTGGCCGCGTGGCATGCGCGCGGTGACGCCGTGGCCGGATGACCCTCGCCGAAGCCTCCCGCCGCCGCGGCAGGCGGCTGACCTGGCTGTTCCGCGCGGGCGTGGGCGTGGTGCTCGCCATCTGCGTGTGGGGCTTCACCTGGGAGCCGGGCCGACTGGTCGAGCGCGACCACGTGCTGGCCCTGCAGCGGTGGCCCGTGGCCTGCGACGGCCTGCGCGTGGACGTGGTGGCCGATACCCACACCGGCTCGCCGTACAACAAGCTCGACAACGTCGATCGCTGGGTCGGCCGGCTGATGGAGAGCGATTCCGACGTGGTGCTGATGGCCGGCGACTACGTGATCCTGAGCGTGTTCCTCGGCCGCTACGTGGACGCGGAGGCCATCGCGGCGCGGCTGCGGCCGCTGGCCGCGCGCAAGCGGGTCTACGCCGTGCTCGGCAACCACGACTGGTGGAAGGACGGCGACGCGGTGGCGCGCGCGTTTGCATCGGCCGGCATCACCATGGTCGACAACCGGGCCGAGGTGGTGGAGGTGCGGGGTTGCCGCTTCTGGCTCGCGGGGATCGGCGACCTGCTGGAGGGGCGGCCCGATGTGCGCGGCACCTTCGCCACGATCACCGACCGCGCGCCGGTACTGGTACTGACCCACGAGCCGGACACGCTGCCGCGGATCCCGCCGTACGTGTCGCTGACGATCGCCGGGCATACCCACGGCGGCCAGATCGATCCCTGGCCGCTGCGCACCCAACCGTCGCCGTTCGTCGAGCATTCGCACAGGTTGAAGTGGCACGTCGAGGACGAGCAGGGTCGCGACATGTTCGTTTCGCCCGGCATCGGCACCAGCATCCTGCCGATGCGGCTCGGCGTGCCGCCGGAAATCTCCCGGCTGACCCTGCGCAGTGCCGCGGCGGATCCCGTCCCCGCCCGCTAGCCCAGGGCAGGAACCGCGAACGCCAGCGCGCCCAACGCGAAGAGCGCCGTCAGCACGTGCACGAGCGGGCGGTTCACGCGCAGCCAGATCCATTGCCCGGCCAGGCGCACCAGCCAGAACGCGGCCATGCCGGCGAGGACCGCGCGCCCCAGCACACTGCCGGCAAGCTGCGCCGGCATCGCCAGGCAGAGCAGCCCGATCCCGAGGAAGACCACCACCAGCTGGACGTTGGCGATCTGCAGCACCGCGCGGTTCGCGGGCGTGGTGGATGAAAGCGTTCGCGGCCAGCCGAAGAGCCGCCAGAACGCCAGGTGGAACACCGCGAAACCCAGGCTGTGGACGCCGGCGAGCAGCACCCAGGTTTCGCGGTCCACGATCAGGCCGCTTCGCGCGAGCCTTCGGCCTGTGGGCGGTCGTAGTACGAGGCCGCGCGCAGTTCGTGCACGTCGAAGTCGTCCACGGAAATCGCATCGATCGTCAGTGCGCGCAGTTCTTCGAGCTGGGTCGCCTCGTCGGAGGTGATCCATCCCTCGCGCACGCCTTCGGCCAGCTGGCTGCCGAAATCGAGCGCCTCGATGCCGCTGTTCTTCAGCGCCTTGAGGAACTTGCGCTCCACCGGCTCGGCGGCGATGGCCTTGGCCAGGGAGGCGTTGATCCGCCCGGCCGGGTTGTTGGCGGTCGGCGTGGTGAACACCCCATCGGCCAGGCGGTCGCGCGCCTCGTTGGGCGCCATCAGCAGCGCCGCGGCTCGATGGCTCAGGCGGTCGCCGGGCGCTTCCGCGCGGCGGCCGAGCGGGAAGATCAGTGCCCACATCAGCCAGCCCACCGGACGGATCGGGAAGTTGCGGAGCGCCGCCGACAGCGCGGTCTCCATCTCGTGCACGCTGTTGTGGAAGGCCCACGCCAGCAGCGGCTTGTCGGCCTCGGGGGCGCCCTCGTCGTGGTAGCGCTTGAGGATGGCGCTGGTCATGTACAGGTGGCTCAGCACGTCGCCCAGGCGTCCGGACAGCGACTCCTTGAACTTCAGCTTCCCGCCCAGCATCAGCATCGACACGTCGGCCATCAGCGCGAGGTTGGCCGAGTAGCGGTTGAGCTTGCGGAAGTAGCGGCGGGTGTAGGCGTCGCCGGGCGCGCGTCCCAGCTTCGACGCCGTCAGCCCGAACCAGAACGAGCGCACCGCGTTCGACAGCGCATAGCCGATGTGGCCGAACAGGTTGCGGTCGAACGCCTGCAGGCCCGCGTGCGTATCGGGATCCTGCGCCGCCTTCATCTCCTTCAGCACCCACGGGTGGCAGAGGATCGCGCCCTGGCCGAAGATCAGCAGGCTGCGGGTCATGATGTTGGCGCCCTCGACCGTGATCGCGATCGGGGACGCCTGCCACGAGCGCCCGGCGAAGTTGCGCGGGCCGAGGATGATGCCCTTGCCGCCGATCACGTCCATCACGTCGCGGGCGACCTCGCGGCCCATCTCGGTGCAGTGGTACTTGGCGATCGCCGACGGCACCGCCGGCACGTCGCCGCGGTCGACCGCGGCCGCCGTCGCCTGCGACAGCGCGCTGATCGCGTAGGCCTTGCCGGCGATGCGCGCGAGCGCTTCCTCCACGCCCTCGAAGCGGCCGATCGACAGGCCGAACTGCTTGCGGATGCGCGCATAGGCGCCGGTGGTGACCGCGCCGATCTTGGCGCCGCCGCTGGCGGTGGAGGGCAGGGTGATCGAGCGCCCGATCGCCAGGCACTCGCTGAGCATGCGCCAGCCCTCGCCGAAGCCGGCCTCTTCGCCGATCACCTGGCTCAGCGGGATGAACACCTCGCGGCCGCGGATCGGGCCGTTCTGGAACGGCGAGTTCAGCGGGAAGTGGCGGCGCCCGATCTCCAGGCCCTCGACGTCGCGCGGCACCAGCGCCAGCGTGATGCCGAGGTCGCGGGTGTCGCCGAGCAGGCCGTCGGGGTCGTACATGCGGAAGGCGAGGCCGATCAGCGTCGCCACCGGGGCCAGCGTGATGTAGCGCTTGTCGAAGGTGAGCTTCAGGCCGAGCACCTGCGCGCCGTTCCACTCGCCCTTGCAGACGATGCCGTAGTCGGGGATCGAGGTCGCGTCGGAGCCTGCGAACGGGCCGGTGAGGCCGAAGCAGGGGATCTCGAGGCCGGCGGCGAGCCGCGGCAGGTAGTAGTCCTTCTGCTGCTGCGTGCCGTAGTGCATCAGCAGCTCGCCGGGGCCGAGCGAGTTGGGCACGCCGACCGTGGAGCTGACGACGCTCGAGACCGACGACACCTTCTGGATCACCTTGTGGTGCGCCAGCGCGGAGAAGCCGAGGCCGCCGTACGCCTTCGGGATGATCATGCCGAAGAAGCGGTTGCTGCGGATGAAGTCCCACAGTTCCGGCGGCAGGTCGGCGTGGACGTGGGTGATCTCCCAGTCGTTGGTCATCCGGCAGAGCTCCTCCACCGGGCCGTCGAGGAACGCCTGCTCCTCGGCGGTGAGCGCCGGCTTCGGCTGCGACAGCAGCACGTTCCAGTCGGGCGCGCCGGAGAACAGCTCGCCCTCGAATCCGACCGACCCCGACTCGAGCGCAATGCGCTCGGTCTGCGACAGCGGCGGCAGGATGCGCTTGTAGAACGTCATCAGCGGCGCGGTGATGTACGGCTTGCGGATCTGCGGCACCAGCAGGGGCACGGCGACCCACGCCACGATCAGCGCGGCGACCAGGCTCGCCGTCCCGCTGGCGCCAAGCAGCCACGCGCCCAGCAGCAGCGCGACGGTCAGGGCGGTCCAGGTCGCCAGCCGCATGCGGTGGTACGCCGCGAATCCGGCGGCGAGGACCAGGATCAGGAACGGGACGGCGATATGCATGGCGGGACTCCGGCGGCGCGACGTGGCAGGGGTCGAGTGTGGTCCGGGACGGGTGACGCGGATGCCGCCGCGTCGACCATACGGATTAGTATGGTGAGGCCGGCCGGTCGATGTCAACGCCTGCGCCGAAAGTCGATACTGTTCCGGACCGGACCGTATGGATACACTCCGGGCATGACAGACGATGCCACCACCGCACCCGCAGGCAAGCCCGAGCGCGCGCGCCTCAGCGCCGACGACTGGGCGGAAGCCGCGCTCGACCTGATTGCCGAATTCGGCGTCGCTGCCGTCGCCGTGGAACCGCTTGCACGGCGGCTGGGCGTCACCAAGGGCAGCTTCTACTGGCATTTCCCGTCACGCGACGCGCTGCTGCAGGCGGCGCTGGAACGCTGGGAGGCGGTGGAGCAGCAGGACGTGTTCGGCAAGCTGGAAGCGGTCTCGGATCCACGCGAGCGCCTGGGCGCGCTGTTCCAGATGGTCGCGCACGAGTTCAAGTCGCACGTGGTGTACAGCGCGCTGCTGAAGGCGCTGGACAACCCCGCGGTGCAGCCGGTGATCGACCGCGTCTCGCGCCGCCGCCTCGAGTACCTCACCGCGTCCTTCCGCCAGACCGGACTCGGCCGCGTGGAGGCGCAGCACCGCGCACGCCTCACCTATGCCGCCTACGTCGGCTTCCTCCAGCTGAACCTGCAACTGCACCAGGCGCGGATGCCGCAGGAGGAGTTCGAGGGGTATGTCGAGCACCTGACGCGGACGCTGGTGCCCGCCTGAGCCCCACGGGCCGGACGCGCCCGCGGCCGATCCCGCACTGCGACGAGACTCCGGTCGGGGGCACTCGCTAGACTGTCGCACTGGTGCAGTGGCGGTTCCGCCGGGGAGGCGTGGCATGAGTGCAGTGGCAGACATCCGGCTCACGGAGCACGGCACGCGGCTGGAGTCGCTTCGCAGGTGGGTCGCCGACACCGCCGCCCTGACCAACCCCGACCGCATCCACTGGTGCGACGGCAGCGACGCCGAATACGCGGCGTTGCTGTCGGGGATGCAGGCCGACGGCACCCTGCTGCCGTTGAACCACGACACCCATCCCGGCTGCTGGCTGCACCGGTCCGACCCCGACGACGTCGCGCGCGTCGAGCACCTCACGTTCGTCTGCCATGCGCGCGAGGAGGACGCAGGGCCGAACAACCACTGGATGGCCCCCGCCGACGCCCATGCGCGCATCGATGCGCTGTTCGAGGGTTGCATGCGCGGCCGCACCATGTACGTGGTGCCGTACTGCATGGGGCCGATCGACTCGCCGCTGTCGCGGTGCGGCGTCGAACTCACCGACTCGCCCTACGTCGTCGCCAACATGCGCCTGATGACGCGGATGGGTGCGGAGGCGCTGGCGCGCATCGAGCGCGACGGACGGTTCGTGCGCGGGCTGCATTCCACCGGCGAGCTCGACCCCGAGCGCCGGCTCATCATGCACTTCCCCGACGAACTCGCGATCAAATCCTACGGGTCCGGCTACGGCGGCAACGCGCTGCTCGGCAAGAAGTGCCATGCACTCCGCATCGCCTCGCACCAGGCGCGGCAGGAAGGCTGGCTCGCCGAGCACATGCTGATCGTCGGCATCGAAACCCCGCAGGGCGAGACGCACTACATCGCCGCGGCATTCCCGAGCGCCTGCGGCAAGACCAACCTCGCCATGCTGGTGCCGCCGCCGGCCTACCGGGAGAAGGGCTGGAAGGTGTGGACGGTGGGCGACGACATCTGCTGGATGCGCCCCGGTGCCGACGGCCGGCTGTACGCGATCAATCCCGAAGCCGGATTCTTCGGGGTCGCGCCGGGCACCAGCGCCCGCTCGAATCCGAATGCGCTGGCGTCGATCCTGCGCGACACCATCTTCACCAACGTCGCGGTGACCAGCGACAACCAGCCGTGGTGGGAAGGGCTCGACGACCGCGTGCCGGCGAAGGACTGGCAGGGTCGCGCCTACGATCCCGCCACTGGCCCGGCCGCGCATCCCAACTCGCGTTTCACCGTCAGCGCGCGGCAGTGCCCGACCTGGTCGGCGGAGGCCGACAATCCCCAGGGCGTGCCGATCAGCGCGATCGTCTTCGGTGGCCGCCGCGCGTCGCTGGTGCCGTTGGTGTTCGAGGCCCGCGACTGGACGCACGGCGTGCTGGTGGGCGCCTCGATGGGCTCCGAGACGACCGCCGCGGCCACTGGGCAGGTGGGCGTGGTCCGGCGCGACCCGATGGCGATGAAGCCGTTCTGCGGCTATGGCTTCGCCGACTACTTCGCGCACTGGCTGTCGTTCGACCGGCCGGGAGCGCGCCTGCCGAAGATCTTCCACGTCAACTGGTTCCGCAAGGATGCCGACGGTGGCTTCCTGTGGCCGGGCTTCGGCGACAACATGCGCGTGCTGGAGTGGATCGTGGGCCGCATCGGCGGGGTGGCGCCGGCCGTCGAGACGCTGGTCGGACTCCTGCCCGGTGCCGACGCACTGCCGCTGGATGGCCTCCAGCTCGACGACGGTGCCCTGGCGGAGCTGTTGCGCATCGACGATGCCGGCTGGGCCGCCGAGGCTGCAGCGGTCGAGGCCTACCTCGACGAGCTGGGCGTGCCCGGCGATTCACCGCTGCGGCGAAGCCTCCAGCCACTGCTCGCGGGCCGCGCCACGTCCTGATGCACGCCGGCGCGGCCACGCGGCCGCCGCGGGTGGACGTTCAACCGCAGTCGATGCCAGCGTCCTCCAGCATCTCCCTGAGCGGCTCCAGTCGCGCCCCGTACCGCTTCCATCGGCCGAGCGCGCTGGTGTACACCGGCGCCCGCACCTGCACTGCGCTGGCGGTCGCCACCGGCGAGGCGTTCTTCTCGAACGCCAGGCATGCCTCGTCCCATTCGAGTCCGCAGTGGTCGACGATCTCGCGGCTCACCCGCTCCTGTTCGGTCACGAGCGCCTCGTAGCGCACCTCCAGGATCCGCCCGGGAAAGGCCTGCTTCCAGTGCGCCATCAACCGGTCGAACAGGATGTAGTAGTGCCCGATGTCGAGCAGGTCGTAGGAATAGTCGAAGTAGGACGATTCCGGGCCGAACAGCTGCCTGAAATTGCTGAGGCAGGTGTCCAGGGGGTGGCGGCGGACACAGATGATCTTCGCGGCCGGCAGTGCGCAGGCGATGTAGCCCAGGTACAGGAAGTTGTGCGGCAACTTGTCGGTGAAGAACGGCGTCGCGCCGGTGAAGGGTCGCGTGCTGGAGACGTAGTCGTCGCCGAGCCGGCGCCAGCCCACGCCGTGGGCGCTGGCGCGGAGGATGTGGTCCGGGTTGAACATCTCGAAGGCCTGGCCGCCGAGCGCGCGCTTCCAGACGGATGGGAAGTTGTGCAGTTCGCCGGCCGACTGGACCAGCGGATGGCTCGAGACGATGCGGTCGACCAGCGTGGTGCCGGTGCGCGGCATGCCGACGATGAAGATGGGCGCGGTGGCGTCGCTGCCACGGGCCGCCTGCGCGGCGTGAGGCTCCGGGAAGCCGGCCGCGAGCGCATCGAACAGCGCCTTCTCGCGCGCACGCGAGTAGCGCAGCATGTCCTTCGGCGCGCCCTTGCCGGCGACGCAGTGCTCGAAGGCGCGGTCGTAGTCGCCGATGTCCTCGTACTCCTTCGCCAGCGCCATGTTCAGGAACGTGGTGGCGGTGACCTTGCCGGTCGCTTGCCGGGCGAGCGTGGCCAGGCGCTCGATGTGGTTGGACTCCGGGGTCTGCCGGCGGAGCTGCGACAGCGAGTGGTGTGCCCGCCAGTGATGCGGGTTCAGGCCGATGGCGGCTTCCAGTTCGCGTTCGGCGCCGGCGATGTCGCCGAGGAACGTCAGCGCGGTGCCGAAATTGAAGCGGATCCCGGCGTTCCCGGGGGCAAGCCGCGCTGCACGCGCGAACGCGTCGGCGGCACGCTCGTGGGCGTGGCATTGCACGAGGACAACGCCCAGCGTGTCGAAGCCGGCCGCGTTGTCCGGCGACAGGAGATGCTCCGCCCGGGCGGCCGCGTCCAACGAAGCCTGGTACTCCTGTGTTGCGGCGTAGGAGCGGGCGAGGTAGAGCTCGAAGTCGGCGCGGCGCGGATCCAGCGCGCTCGCCTGGCGGAAATGATCCAGCGCATCGCGGACCCTGTGCTGCTCGAGAGTGGCCACGCCCGCGATGAAGTGGACCTCGGGGTCCAGCGGGACGTGCCCGAGAAGTTGCACCGCGTACGCGTGTGCGTCGGCCCACTGCCGGCGGTGCAGCGCGTCCATTGCCCGCTGTTTCAGGAGCTCTGCGTCCATCGATGGTGTCGCCCTTGTCGAGAGGCGGCGATTCGACTGGTGCCCTGGGCGACCGTCGTGCCGATGCCGGCCATTATGGAGCACGTGCCTTCGCGCCGGCCCGGGAGGCGGGCCCACAAAAAACTACAGCCCCTTTCGGGGCTGTAGTGTGGAACGCAACGGAAGTCCGATGGATCAGAACTTCTGCTGGTAGCGCATGTACACGAACCGGCCGATGTCGTGACCGCCGTAGAACGCGAAGCCGGAGTTCGGCTGCGAGTAATAGATCGGCGGATCGCGGTCGAACACGTTGTTGGCACCCACGGCGACCGTGGCGTTCCACGGCGCATCCCAGCTGAACTGCACGTCGTTGAACGTGACCGAACCCACCTCGTTCTGCGGGACGATCGAGCCCAGCGTATCCGGCGCCTGGTAGTCCGGGATCGAGCAGTGGTTGCCGTCGCCGAAGCCCGCACAGGTTTCCTTCGAGCCCGAGTTGTAGCGCATGCCCCAGGTGACCTGGAAGTCGTTCATGGCCCAGCTCAGGTTGAGGTTCGAGCGGATCCGGAAGGTGCTGCCGAAGCCGTTGGCCTGGCTCGGGACCTCTTCGGGAGAGTTCGTGGACTTGGTCTCGTACAGGCTGACGTACGTCGTGGCCCAGCGGGTGCTGAACTGGCCGTAGTCGGTGTTGAGCCGGTAGTTCACGTCGAGGTCGTAGCCCTCGGTCTCCGCGTAGCCCGAGTTGCGGCCGCCGTACTGCAGGTCGGCCACGATGTTGCCCAGGCTCGGGTCACGCGAGAACAGGGCGCAGCGGCTTTCGATCAGCGCGACGTAGCAGTCTTCCAGGATCTCGTTCGGGGTATCCGAGACGATGGTGTTCTCGATCCTGATGTTCCACCAGTCGAGGCCAACCGACAGGCCCTGGACCTGGCTCGGGCTGTACACGAAACCGATGGTCTTCGACTCCGAGAACTCCGGCTGCAGCAGCGGGTTGGAGCCCGAGGTGAACGGCACCGGCGTCTGCGCGAAGCGGTTCGTGGTGGGCACGAAGCCCTGCTGCAGCTGGCGGTAGTCCGCCGGCACGTCCTGGAGGCAACGCGCCGAACCGCGGGCGTCGCCGTAGACGCTGTCGCAGGGATCGTGGAAGCCGGTGGTGAACGTGTCGGACGTGCCGCCGTACAGGTCACCGATGGTCGGGGCGCGGAAGCCCTCGGCCCAGGTGCCGCGCACCAGCAGGTCGTCGATCGGACGCCACTTCACGCCGAACTTGTTGTTGGTGGTCTCGCCGAAGGTGTCGAAGTCCGAGTAGCGGCTCGCCACGTTGAGCGACAGCTCCTGCGCGAACGCCACATCCGCCAGGATCGGGATGTTCAACTCGGCGTACACCTCGTCCAGCGAGTACTGGCCGTAGGTCGGGCCCGACGCCAGGTTGGTGGAGTCACCCGACTGCGCGATGGCGTCCGGGGTGAAACCGCCTTCTTCCTTGCGGTGCTCGACGCCCACCGCGAAGCCGAGGTCGCCGGCCGGCAGGGTGGCGATCGAACCCGCCAGGTTGGCGAAGTAGTTGTTGGTCTCGGTCCGGCCCAGCGCGTGCTCCTGCTTGTACAGGTACGCCTGGACGGCGGGATCGGCCAGCGAGTTCTCGACCGCGCCGGTGCCGAAGCCCGCAAAGGGGTTCCACGGCACGCAGCCGGCGATGACCGCGCCCGGCGTGCCGCAGACGATGTCGCCCTGGGCGTTCATGAACGACGGACCGACGGCACGGCGGATGTTCGGGATGTAGAGGTTGCCGTTGTTGATGATCTTGACTTCGTTCTCGTTGAACATGTACCCGACATCCCAGTCGAAGTACCGCTCACCGATGTCGAACGAGCCTTCCAGCGCCAGGCTCGCACGCCAGGTGGTCTGGTCGGTGTCGGTCGTGCGCGGCACTTCCCAGCCGCGACGGCGCCAGTTGACCGCGCTCACGCCGCCGGTCGGGTTGAAATAGCTGTCGATGGCCATCGGCGCGCCGACCGCGGTCGACTGCGTCGGATAGCCGGCGATCTGCCGGAACGACGAGCGGTTGGTGTAGTTCAGGTCGGACACGAACCGGATGTTGTCGGTCACGTCGTACGTGGTGCTGACGAACAGCGAACGGCGCTCGAGCGGGGTCAGCGCGTGCATCTGGTCGGCGGGGACGCTGGTGTCCGCGGAGGTCTGGTCGTGCCACGCGCCGGGGCCGAGCGCATCGCTGCCGCGATCGGCAACCTGCCACGGGTCGGTGCTGCCGACCGGACGCCAGTTGCCCCACTGGCCGACGACCGTGGTGCTGTACTGCGGGTAGCCCGGGTAGTTGTCGGCGGAGAACGGACGATTGCGCGCCCACACCCCGTCTTCGTTGTGGTACTCGGCGCCGATGGTGACCGAGCCGCGGTCGCCGGCCATGCCGATGACGAAGTCGTAGGTCTGCTTCTGGCCGTCACCCTGGCCGTACTGGCCGAGGTAGGCGTTGACTTCCGCGCCTTCGAAGTTGCGACGGGTGATGATGTTGATCACGCCGGCCATGGCGTCGGAGCCGTAGATGGAGGAGGCGCCGTCCTTCAGGACCTCGATGCGCTCGACCATCGCGGTCGGGATCGTCGACACGTCCTGGAAGCCGTCCGGGCTGATGCCCAGGCGCTTGCCGTTGACCAGCACGAGGGTGCGCTGCGCGCCCAGGTTGCGCAGGTCGATGTACTGGCCGCCCGCTTCCTGGTTGGAGGTCAGCGGCGAGGTGCGGCTGAAGGTCGGCGAGCCGGCCGACGGGATGTTCTGCAGGATGTCGGCAACGGAGTTGAAGCCGCCCGCCTGGATGTCCTCGCGGCTGACCGTGACGATCGGCTGCGCGGTCTCGATGTCGACCTGGCGGATGCGCGAACCGGTGACCTGGATGCGGTCGAGGTCGGTCGTGGCCTGGCCAGTGGTGGTGTCCTGGGCGAACGCCGCGCCGGTGCCGGCGAGGGTGGTGGCACCCGCGACGAGCGCGAATGAAATCGCGTCGCGGAGCTTGGTGGTCTTCAAGGTCATCTCTCTCTCCAAGTGAGTCTTGGGTAAATCCCATGGGAACCCCACCGGTGGAGTCAAGGAAGACGCCAAGGCCGGCAAGGCCGGGGCCGATACTAGCCCCCCTCGGAGAAAAATTAAAGTGTCGTTAACGAACGGCGGAAAAGCCGTTCGGAACAGGGAGTTACAGCCCCTGCTCGTACCGGACGTAGGGCACGGTGCCCTCGTCGTCGCGCCCGGTGGCGTCGGGCGCGAACGGATTCCGGCCGCGGGTGACCACATTGTCGGCGCCGACGGTGAGCTGGCCGCTCCAGGGCGTCCGCCAGGTGAGCCCCACGCCGAGCCCTTCCCACTTGGGCTGGCCGGGCGCATCGACGACCTGGCCGACGACGCTGACACCGAAGTCGCCATAGCCGCCGCCCAGGCTCAGGCTCTTGGTGGTCCAGCCGCCGGAAAACCCGAGGGTATTGGCCTCTGCGGGCGTCATCAGCGTGGCCTTGGCCATCGTGCCCGCGATCGACACCACGCCCTCGCGGCCGATGTTGCGCTCGGCGAAGACCGTGAGGTCGTTGACGTCGACCTTTCCGGTGGTGCCCTGGGACCCGCCATTGAGCCACGCCGGCAGGGTGTCGCGGGCGGTGCCGGCGGTGAGGCCGACGCGGTTGTCGCCGCGGGCCAGTGCGGCGGTGCCGCTCGTGCGCCGGCTGCCGCCGGGCTCGTCGAAGCTGGCGAGCAGGCAGTTGTTGGCGAGGTTGCCGAGTGCACTGGCGAGCCCGGTCCGGCGGTCGCAGAGCACGCCGAGGGAGTCGCCCGATTCCAGTCCGAAGAGGGCATCGAGGGTGGTCCCGCCACTGCGCCAGCGGGCGCCAGCCTTGGCATCGGCGGGCTCGAGCAGCAGGACCGCCTCCAGCCGCCCGTTCGACCACACCGGGAGCACCGCCTGGTCCGCCCGCGCCGCGGGCTGTCGCGACTGCCCATGCGCCGGCACCGCCGCGCCAAAGGCGAGGAGGAGGGCGAGGGACAGTGGCGCAAGACGCAGTTTCATGGCGTGCGATGGACCGGAAAACGTGGCCCCGAGTTCCCGCTTGGACTGGGCTGGGACTCTAGCCGGTTTATGTTTCCTTAACAATCCCCGAACCTGAGGCCTATTGCAGGCGCTCCGGTGGTGCCATTGGACGCGTCCGCCGCGTGAAAAGTGCGTCGACGTCCGCGGGATCGAAGGCGTACGACTGTCCGCAGAACTCGCAGCGCACGCGGGCCGCGCCATCGATCACCGCGGCACGCGCCTCGTCCGGCCCCAGCGATTCCAGCATCGCCGCCACCCGCTCCCGCGAGCAGGAACATCCGAACCGGAGCTCGCGGGTGCCGACGATGCGGGGCTCGTCCTCGTGGTAGAGCCGGTGCAGCAGCTCGTCCGGGGACAGGGCAAGCAGTTCGTCGGCACCCAGAGTGTCGAACAGGGCGCTGGCCCGCGTCCAGCCGTCGTCGTCGCCCACGTCGCCGGGCAGCTTCTGCAGCATCAGGCCGGCGGCAGCGCTGTCGTCGGCGGCGAGCAGGATCCGCGTGGGCAACTGCTCCGACTGCCGGAAGTAGTCCTCGAAGGCGCCCGGCAGCGTCGCTGCGTCCAGCCCCACCAGGCCCTGGTACCGCATGGGGTCGCGCCCGCCGTGGCCCGGATTCTCGATCGTGATCGCCAGCACCGCCCCCGCTCCAAGCGCGCGCAGGTCGCGGGTGACGTCGCTGCCGTCGCCCGCCAGCTGCACGATGCCGCGCAGGGTGCCGGCGGCCGTGCACTCGGCGAAGAGCGTGCGCAGGCTGCCGTCGCCGCGGAGCTGCACCGAAAGTCGCCCGTCGACCTTGGCATGGCCGGTGAACAGGGCGGCGGCCGCGGACGCCTGGCCGAGCAGCTCCGCCACCACGGGGGGATACGCCTCGCGACCTGCGATCTCGCGCCATGCGTCGCGCAGGTGCACGCGCACGCCGCGGACTCCTGCGCGCTCCAGCAGGAAACGGGTCAGTAGGTCGCTGTCGGGTAGGGCTTGCGTGGTCATGGCATCTCGGGAAGGCGGTTGGAGGCAGGCTCGCCGATAATGCCGGGCGACGCGTCGTCACCGGGACATGGGGCCGCTACATGGACAGGCAAGGCCGGCACAGGCAGGACACGCAGGCGCACGACCTGCCACGCACGGACGACAGCCGCCGCCCGCGGCCCCGGCGACGGTGGTGGCGCTGGCTGTGGAAGCTGCCGCTCCTGGCCGTGCTCCTGAGCATCGTGCAGGTGCTGGCGCTGCGCTTCGTCGATCCGCCGTTCACCGCGTTCATGGCCATCCGCCAGGTCGAGGCGCTGCGCGACGGCGACACCGGCTTCCGCATCGCCCACGACTGGCGCGACCTCGACGCCATCGCACCGCACCTGGCGGTGGCGCTGGTCGCGGCGGAAGACCAGGACTTCGCCCGCCACCGCGGCTTCGACCTCGACGCCATCGAGCGCGCGCGCGCCAGCAATGCCCGCGGCGGGCGCATGCGCGGCGGCAGCACGATCACCCAGCAACTGGCGAAGAACCTGTTCCTTTGGAGCGGCCGCAGCTGGGTGCGCAAAGGCATCGAAGCCTGGTACACGCTGCTGATCGAGCTGACCTGGCCCAAGCACCGCATTCTCGAGGTGTATGCCAACGTCGCCGAGTTCGGCGACGGCATCTACGGCGCCCAGGCGGCCGCACGCCGCTACTGGGGCAAGGACGCAGCCGCGCTGAGCCTGCGCGAGAGCGCGCGGCTGGCGGCGGTGCTGCCCAACCCGCGGCGCTACGACGCGGTGCGGCCCGGCCCGTACGTGCAGCGGCGGACGGCGTGGATCGAGCGCAACGTGCGCCAGCTCGGCGGTACCGCCTACCTGGACGCACTGCAACCGGCGCCGCGCTAGGATGCCGGGATGACGCATTCCCGGCTGACCGTGGTGGTGGCGGCCTACAACGAGGCCGAGGCGTTGCCCGAGCTGCACGCGCGGCTGGCGCGGGTGCTCGACGCGTTGTCGGCGGCACGCGGCATCGCCGCCGGCGTGCTCTACGTCGACGACGGCAGCACCGATGCGACCTGGGCCGTGTTGTGCGGGCTGCGGGAGCAGGACGGGCGGGTCTCCCTGCTGCGCCTGTCCCGCAACTTCGGCAAGGAGGCGGCGCTGACCGCGGGGCTGGACCGGGTCGAGGAAGGCGGCGCGCTCATCCTCGATGCCGACGGCCAGGATCCGCCCGAGCTCATCCCCGCGTTCGTCGACCACTGGCTCGAAGGCTACGACGACGTCCACGGCACGCGCCTCCAGCGCGAGGGCGAGAGCTGGCTGAAGAGGGCGACCGCGCATGCGTTCTACCGCGTCATCCAGCGGCTGTCGGACACCCCGATCCCGCGCGACACCGGCGATTTCCGCCTGCTGTCGCGGCGCGCGCTGGACGCCCTCGGCCAGTTGCGCGAGCGCCACCGCTTCATGAAGGGACTCTTCGGCTGGGTCGGCTTCCGCCGGATCGCGGTGCCCTACCAGCGCGAGGCGCGCCTCGCCGGCCGCAGCAAGTTCGACTTCTGGCGGCTGTGGAACTTCGCCCTCGAAGGCATCACCAGCTTCTCCACCGCGCCGCTCCGGCTGGCCACCTACCTGGGCGTGGCCACGGCGCTGTTCGCATTCGTGTATGCACTGATGATCATCGTCAAGGCGTTGTTCTTCGGCGATCCGGTGGCCGGCTGGCCGACGATGATGTCGGTGATCCTGTTCCTGGGCGGCGTGCAGCTGGTCGCGCTGGGCCTCATCGGAGAGTACCTGGGGCGCCTGTACGAGGAGTCGAAGCAGCGGCCGCTGTACCTCGTCGACGCCTGGGCCCCGGAGCAGGGCGTATCCTCGGGCCACGACCGCGCGGGTCGCGCGGAGCACACTGGAGGCGGCCATGCACACCGTGCGGCAACTGCTGGAATCGAAGGCGCCTGACATCCACGCCATCGTCCCCGACGCGCCGGTCATCGACGCCATCCGGCTGATGGCCGAGAAGCACGTCGGCGCGGTCCTGGTCATGGAGGGTGCGCGGCTCGCCGGCATCCTGTCGGAGCGCGACTACGCACGAAAGGTGGTGCTGGCCGGACGCTCGTCGGCGGACACGCCGGTGCGCGACATCATGACCTCCGACGTGATCACGGTCGGCCTCGACGACACCGTGCAGGCCTGCATGCAGACCGTCACCGCGCGCCGCATCCGCCACCTCCCGGTCTGCGACGCCGGCGAAGTCGTCGGGGTGGTGTCGATCGGCGACCTGGTGAAGGCGGTGATCGAGGACCAGCAGGCCGAGCTCGAGCAGCTCCAGCGCTACATCGCGAGCTGACGCGGTACCGGCAACGTCGGGCGCCAGGCTACTTCGCGTACTCGCCGCCACAGCCGCTGTCCTCGCCGCCGCCGAGTTCGATCGTGGCCAGCAGTGCCGCCGGCGGCGCGATGGAACCCAGCGCCAGCGCCAGCGCGCCGCGCAACCCGAGGCGCGCCATGTCCGGACGGAAGCTCGGGTCGGCGAACGTGCCCCCGATCACCAGCGGGGAGCGCAGCGACAGGATGCTGCGGTCCTTGGGTCGCGGCCGCAGCTCGAGGTCCAGCGACTCCTCGCCGAGGCTGATCGTGCCCTTGCCGACGATGATGGTGTCGCTGGTGTCGAAGGCGAGGGCGCGGGCGGTCATGAGCCCGTCCTCGACCGCGAAATCGCCGAACGCACAACGCACCTGCACCTTGCGGTCCTTGCCGATCAGGAACTTGAGCGCCTCGTAGATGTCGATGCCGGCCAGCTCCATCAACAGGTTGCTGACCGAGCCGGCGCCCATGCCCAGGGCGATGTCACCGTCGGCACTCCCGAGCATGCGCGCGATCGAATTGCCCGTTCCGTCGACCTCGACGCGGCCGCCGACGCGGCCGACTGCCTCGTTGGCCAGCGCGCCGTCCGGGAAGAGGCGCCCGAGTTCGAGCCCTCTGGCGATGATGTCGGCGCGCGTCTGGATCACGTCGCGGCGCGCGTCCATGCGGATGTTGGAGCGGATTTCGCCGCCTGCGACCCCGAAGTTCAACGGGTCGAGCAGGACGATTCCGTCCTCGAGCTTCAGGTGCGCATCCATGGCATCGAGCGGCAGCCCGGGCGCCTCGATCCGCGCCGCCTTCCAGCGCACGTCGGCATCCATGGCATTGAGCTTGCGCAGGTCGTAGGGGTGGTCCGGGAGGATCCGCCCACGGGCCTCCCGTTCGCGCTGCGCCGCGGCCAGTTCGGGGTTGGTGTCCTCGCCGCCATCGCTTTCCGGCGGCGCGCCGACGAAGCCGCCGAGGTCGTCGAAGTCGAGCAGCTTCGATCGCAGGTCCGCCTTCAGGAACAGCTTTTCGCCGCCGGTCTCGATGGTGACGTTGCCGCCGAGGTCGCTCTCGCCGACTTCGCCGGTGAACCCTTCGTAGTGCCAGGTCTTGCCTTCGCGGCGCAGGCGGCCATCGAGCGCGTACGGCGGCGACGGTGGAACCGCGATCCCGAGGAGGGGGAAGAGTTCTTCCATGTCCTGGCCGGAGAGCGCGAACTGCAGGTCGAACGCCTGCAGCTTGAACGGATCCACCAGCTGGCCGCGCGCGCGGGCGCGGGTGGTGCCGGCTGCGGCACGCAGGTCGATGCGGTAGGGGGCGTCGCCCCCTACCAGCTCCAGCGGCGATTCCGCGGTGCCCTCGAGCGTGAAAGGCGCGCCGCGCCAGTGGCCCTTGCCATCGACCGCCAGCGGCGGCGCCGCCAGGTTCGCGTCGCCTTCGCGGGTGGCCACGGCCAGGTCGACGTCGGTCTCCGCCTTCGCATCGATGAAGCGCAGGCGGCCGTCGTCGATCCATAGGCGCCGGAAGACCGGGCCGCCGCCGTCGCCCTCGCTGCCGAAATCCCAGTTGCCGCCCTCGTCGCCCGTTTCCAGCAGCACGTCGGGCTTCGCCAGCCGCAGTTCGGCGATCTCCAGCCGGCGGTTGCGCAGCATCTCGAACGGGCGGACGTGGATCTCGAGGCGGTCTGCGGTCGCCATGTCGTCGGCCTGGGACCACGCCGCATTGGCAAAACGCAGGGCGTCGGCGCGGACGACGGTGGTCCGGCCGAGGTCGACGTCCAGGTTCCCGCCGATGTCGAAGGCGCGCCCGGTGCGCGCCTCCACCTGGCGCTCGACAGGCCCGCGGAACCAGTTCCAGTCCCACAGCAGCACCAGCACCAGGGTCGCGATGCACAGCACCGCGAGCACCGTCCACCAGGGGTGGTCGGCGGCGACGTCGATCGGGCGTCGTGCGCGGGGCGTCGCCATCGTTGGTCCGGGGGGAAAGACGCAGCCACCATCGCGGCTTCCCGGTCAAGCGGCGGTGAAGCGCTCAGCGCGGCGGCAGGACCTGCGCCGCCACGGCGACGAAGTGCGCGGCGGTACCCGCGATGCAGAACAGGTGCCAGATGGCGTGGGAGTAGGGGATCGACATCCGATGGTAGAAGAACGTGCCTGCGGTGTACGCCACGCCGCCCGCCACCAGCCAGCCGAACGTCCAGGCATCCAGCGCCGCCATCACCGGCTTGATCGCCAGGAGCACCAGCCAGCCCATCGCCACGTAGATGCCCGTGGACAGCAGCTTGAAGCGCCCGGTGAAGAAGAGCTTGAACACGATGCCGGCGGCGGCGAGCGTCCAGATGGCCGCGAACAGCGTCCACCCCACCCGCCCCTGCAGGCTGACCACGGTGAAGGGCGTGTAGGTGCCGGCGATCAGCAGGTAGATCGCGCAATGGTCGAGGATCTTCAGCCGCCGCCGCACCTGCTCGCCCCTGGCGGCGTGGTACAGGGTCGAAGCGACGTACAGCAGCACCATCGAGGCCGCGAACACGACCGAGGCCACCAGTTGCCACCCGTCACCGCGCAAGGCGACGAGCACCACCAGCGCCGCCCCTGCGACCAGCGCCGCCAGCGCGCCCAGGGCGTGGGTCAGCGCGCTCGCGAGCTCCTCGCGCTGCGCCCGCGCGCCGTCCACGCCTGAGGCAGCCGTGGCGCCGGGCGCGGTCGCCAGCACGGCGTCAGGCACTCGCGCCGGCTTCGCGGCAGCGCCGCGTCTGCGCTTCGTCCTGCTGCAGCTCGACCACGCCGCCGATGCGGCGCAGGCCGATGGCCTCGCCCACGTAGACGTCGCCGCCGGCCTGGGAAGCCGCCGCCGGCGAACGCGGCAGCGCCACGATGCTGCCGTCGGACAGGGTGACGTTGGCGATCGCGGAGGAATAGGTCACGCGCAGGTCGCTGCCGTCCTCGCAGGTGTAGACGATGTCCGCGCCCTCGGCGAGCGCGGGGGTCGGTGCGTCCGCGGGTGGAAGCTCGATCGGCGTGGGCACGCCGCTGCGGACGGTGTCGTCGCCGGGTGCGGGCACGTCGATGGCGGGCCCGGTGCCAGCGGAGGGCTGCGCGGGCGCCGACGAGGCTGCGGCCGGTGCGGTGGCCGGGTCGGGTGCGCCCGGGTCGTCGGCGCAGCTCGCCAGCGCCACCAGCGCGAGCACGGAGAGCAGGGCGGAAGCACGGATCATCGGCAGGTCCTCGGATCGGGGCTTGCAGCTTAGTACCAGCGGGGTGCGGCGGCCGCGAACGCCGCCGCCAGGCGCCGCTCAGCCGGCGCCGGACGCGTGCTCGCGGGTCGCCAGCAGCCGCACCTCGGGCCAGCGCTCGGCGGTGAGCTGCAGGTTGATCCGCGTCGGGGCGAGGTACACGAGTTCGCCGGCGCCGTCGATGGCGAGGTTGGTGGCGTTCTTCTCGCGGAACTCCTCCAGCCGGCGCGCATCGTCGCAACGCACCCAGCGCGCGGTGGCGACGCCCACGGCTTCGAACGCGGCATCCACGCCGTATTCGTCCTTCAGCCGGTAGGCCACCACGTCGAACTGCAGCACGCCCACCGCGCCCAGCACCAGGTCGTTGGACATCATCGGCTTGAAGAACTGGGTCGCGCCTTCCTCGCTCAGCTGCGCCAGGCCCTTCTGCAGCTGCTTGAGCTTGAGCGGGTCGCGCAGGCGCGCGCGGCGGAACAGCTCCGGCGCGAAGTTGGGGATGCCGGTGAACGCCAGCGACTCGCCCTCGGTGAAGGTATCGCCGATCGAGATCGTGCCGTGGTTGTGGATGCCGATGACGTCGCCCGGGAACGCTTCGGCCGCGATCTCGCGGTCGGAGGCCATGAAGGTGAGCGCATTGGCCAGCTTCAGCTCCTTGCCGGTGCGGGCGTGGAAGGCCTTCATGCCGGCCTCGAAGCGGCCCGAACATACGCGCATGAAGGCGACCCGGTCGCGGTGCATCGGGTCCATGTTGGCCTGGATCTTGAACACGAAGCCGGTGAGCTTCGCTTCCGCCGGCTCCACGTCGCGGGTGGTGGTGGCGCGCGTACGCGGCGACGGCGCATTCTCGACGAAGAAGTCCAGCAGCGGCTGCACGCCGAAGTTGTTGACGCCCGAACCGAAGAACACCGGCGTCTGCTTTCCGGCGCGGTAGGCCTCGAGTTCGAAGGGCTGGCCCGCGCCCTGCACCAGTTCCAGCTCGTCGCGCAGCTGCGCCAGCATGTCGGCGCCGATGCGCTCGGCCAGGCCCGGCGCGTCGAGCGACGGGAAGATGGTGGAGTCCTGGCGGGTGAAGTTGCGCCCCTGCTCGTACAGGTGCACCTCGCCGCTAATCAGGTGCACCACGCCCTTGAGCCGCTTGCCCATGCCGATCGGCCAGGTCACCGGCGCGCACTGGATGCCAAGCACGGTCTCGACCTCGTCGAGCAGCTCGATCGGGTCCTTGCCCTCGCGGTCGAGCTTGTTGATGAAGGTCATGATCGGCGTGTCGCGCATGCGGCACACCTCCATCAGCTTGATCGTGCGCTCCTCCACGCCCTTGGCGACGTCGATCACCATCAGCGCCGAGTCGACCGCGGTGAGCACGCGGTAGGTGTCTTCGCCGAAGTCGGCGTGCCCGGGCGTGTCGAGCAGGTTGACGATGCGGCCCTCGTAGGGGAACTGCATCACCGAGCTGGTCACCGAGATGCCGCGCTCCTTCTCCAGCGCCATCCAGTCCGACGTCGCGTGCCGCGCGGCCTTGCGGCCCTTGACGCTGCCCGCCATCTGGATCGCGCCGCCGAACAGCAGGAGCTTTTCGGTGAGCGTGGTCTTGCCGGCGTCGGGGTGGGAGATGATCGCGAACGTGCGCCTGCGGGCGGCTTCGGTGGCGACGGTCGTGGACGCTTCGGGCATGGCGATGGCGCACGTGCGTGCGTCGGCGGGAAAGGGGAAGCCGCGGATTATAGGGCAGGCGCGGCGCCGGCCCCTGCGTCGGCGAAGCGGAGGATGCCGGCGGGCCCGAACATCCGGAACGGGATCGATTGCAGCCGCATGCCGCGGTTGGCCTGCACCACGAAATGCAGGTGGGGCGCGACGCTGAAGCCGGTGTTGCCCGACAGGCCGATCCGTTCGCCGCGGCGCACGCGCTGCCCCGGGCGCACCGGCGTCCCCGCCTGCAGGTGCGCGTACAGCGCCATGGTGCCGTCGTCGTGGAGGATGCGGACCAGGTTGGCGCGGCCGCCGTCGCGGCCGCGATCCAGCCCGGACGCGGCGAACCCGGCCTCCACCTGCATCACCACGCCGTCGCGCGCGGCCAGCACCGGCGTGCCGGTCGGCGCGGCAAGGTCGATCGCGTGCCGGTTGCCGGCGTCGTCGTGGCTGAAGGCGCCGCCCCAGCCCTGGGTGAGGCGCAGGTCGCCGGTGTCGAGCGGGAAGCCGTATTCGACATCGCGCGGGCGTGCGTTCGGATGACCCGGCACCACGTCGATCCGCAGGGCTTCGACGCCGGCACCGGCGGCGTCGACATACGCCACGAGGCTGCGCCCGCGCGCCGGCACGGTGGCGCGGGCGGGAAGGGCCGGGCGCGTGGCGGGCGCGGGCCCGGAGCCCGCGTGCAGCAGCACCTCGACCGGCCCCGCGAGCAGGTTGTGGACCCAGGCCAGGTGGCGGTCGCCATCCTGTTCCAGGTGCAGGCGGGCCGGGGCGGTTGGTGTGCCGGGCACGACGTCCTCGCGCGCCGCGGCCACGCCGGGCGCGAGGGCCAGAGCCGCGGCCAGCACCGGCCCGATGACCATGCGCGCGGCCATGGCCTAGGGCAGGCAACCGGGATCGAGGGCGAGCGCGCGGACGATGTCGCGCAGGTCGAACGCGGCCACGGCGCGGTCGTCGTGCACGGCGAACAGGGCCCCGGCCGGAAAACGGGCGGTGGCGGCGGAATGCAGGGCGATGCCGTCGGTCTGTGCGGTGACGGTGCCGGAGAAGCTCCCGGCCGCGGACAGGTCGCTGCGATCGAACAGGTGGAAGCGCGTCAGCGGCGCCTGCTGGTCCACGGCGATCCAGTAGCCGCCGTCGTTGCGGCAGGACCACAGCACCACGCCCTCGGCCTCGCCGTCGAAGGTGCCATCGGGCAGGCTGCGGCCTGCGTAGTCGCCGGAGAGCCGGTATTCGCGGAGGCTGGACTGGTCGCGGCGGTATTCGTCGGCGACCAGTAGCCGGTCATGGACCGGGTCGCCGCCGATCGACTCCACCATCCGCAGGGCGCCGGCACCGGTGTCGCCGAACGCGCCGAGGTATCGGGCCTCGACCGCGGCGCCGTCGGCGTCCAGGCGCAGGCGGTACCGCCGCACGCGCTCGGCGAGCTGCGCGACCGGCGGCACCACGTCGAAGCGCTCGCCGTCCATGAAGCTGTCGGTGACGTAGGCCTCGAGTTCGCCGGGCGCGGTCTCGTGCAGCCAGATGCCGTAGGGGCTGCGCAGTTCGTCGTGGCCGAACGCCGCCACCGGCGCCAGCCCCGGAAGCGCCAGGACCTGGACCCGCCGGTTGTCGCGTTCGACCACGAACAGGAGGTCGCCGAACACCGCGAGCCCGTTCGGGCGCAGGAACTCGCCGGGCGCCTGGCCCTTGCGGCCGTGGGTGCCGTCGATGGCGCCACTGTCGCCATCGAACAGCACCAGCCGGTGGCCGCTCTTGGCGCTGGCGAACAACCGGGTGTGTCCGTCCTCGCCGGTCCAGGTCGCAAGCGAATCCAGCTCCTCGCCCTGCACCGGTTCGGTGACATAGGCCTCGGACACGACCGCCGTCACGGTTCCCCCCTCCGTCGCGGGGACGGCGCGGGGGACGACGGGGACGGCGGGGACGACGGGGCGCGGCGCGACACTGGCGCAGGCGGCCAGGCCGAGCGCGAGGAGGCCCGGGAGAAGGTGGTTTCGCATCCCGGGATTATCACCCGGCGACGCGCCTCCGGCGCTGGCGTCTATCCATCGCTTGATCCGCATGAAGCGATTGACACGCGCCGCCACGACGTGCACAGTCAGGCCATCCATCGAGACCGGCCGAGGGACAGGCCCGACGACGCCGGGGCAACTGGATGGAGCGCGCGCCACGCGTGCTCCATCGCGGTGCCAAGTCCTGCGGGGACCTGTGCGTCCACCGGAAGATGGTTGCGGGCTGCCGGCACGGTGGCCCCGCATCCGCCGTTCGACCCCCGGGTCGTGCGGCCTCCGGCAAGCCCCGCCTGCATCGATGGCCCCGTCCAGCCGGACGCCATCTGGATTGCCGCCATGAGCTTCGTCGAACACGCCGCCGCCCGCGTTGCCCACCCGGAACCGTGCTTCGTCCCCGCCGGCGAGCAAAAGCTCCCGTTCCCGGCAACCGGCCCCGCACCCGATGCGGTGCGCGGCGAGGTCGAGGTCGTGCTGGCGCTGCGGCATGCCGGCAGCCGGCGCCTGCGCCTGGCGTACGAACTCGCAGGGCGCCCCGGTGCTCCGGTGGTGTTCGTCGCCGGCGGCATTTCCGCCGACCGCCATGTCGCCGCCAGTGCCACCTTCGCGGCGCCGGGCTGGGCCGAAGGCCTGCGCACGCCGGGCCGCGCGCTCGATCCGGGGCGCTGCCGGGTGCTCGCCTTCGATTTCCTCGGCGCCGACGGCGCCCTCGACACGCCGATCGACACCGCGGACCAGGCCGATGCCATTGCCGCGCTGCTCGACGCGCTCGCGATCGAGCGCCTCGCGGGTTTCGTCGGTTACTCCTACGGCGCGCAGGTCGGCCTGCAGTTCGCCGTCCGCCATCCGCGCCGGCTGCAGGCGCTGGTCGCGGTCAGCGGCAGCCACCGCGCGCATCCGTACGCGGCCGCCTGGCGCGCGCTGCAGCGCAAGGTGGTGGCGCTGGGCCAGCTGCAGTGCGACGACGCGCGTGGGCTGTCGCTGGCGCGGGAGTTCGCCATGCTGAGCTACCGCACCCCGGCCGAATTCGCGGCGCGCTTCGATGCCGCACCGGTGGTCGCGAACGGACGCGTGCGCGTGGCCGCCGAGGATTACCTGGAGAACGCCGGGACACGCTTCGCCGCGCGCACGCCGGTCACCGCGTGGTTGCGGCTGTCGGAGTCGATCGACCTGCACCGGGTGGCGCTCGACGCGGTCGCCCGCGCCGGCGTCGACACCACCGTGGTTGCAGTCGACGGCGACTGGCTGGTGCCACTGGCGGACGCGGTCGACCTGGTCGAGGCGCTCGGTCCCCGTGGCCGGCTGCGCGTGCTGCGTTCGCGCTGGGGCCACGACGCCTTCCTCAAGGACCACGACCGCATCGACGCGATCCTGGCGACTGCACTCGGTGCACAGGCCGGGGGTGCGGCATGAGCGGCGGCGACGTGTCGGCGGGGTGTCCCGCCACCCGCGCCGTGCGCGCCGGCATCGACCGCGACCCCGCCTTCGGCGCGGTCACGCCGCCGCTGGTGCTGTCGTCGAACTTCAGCTTCGAGGGCTTCGGGCAGAAGCGCGCCTACGACTACACCCGCAGCGGCAATCCCACGCGCGACCTGCTTGGCGACGCCATCGCGGAGCTCGAGGGCGGCGCCGGCGGCGTGGTCACCTCCACCGGCATGGCCGCGATCACCCTGCTGCTGCATGCACTGCTCGAACCCGGCGACACGCTGGTGGTGCCGCACGATGCCTACGGTGGCAGCTGGCGCCTGTTCGACGCGCTGTCGCGCAAGGGCCTCTTCACCCTGGTCACCGCCGACCTGACGGACCCGCGCGCGCTTGCCGCGGCGCTTGCGCGGTCGCCGAAGCTGGTGCTGCTGGAAACCCCGTCCAACCCGCTGCTGCGGATCACCGACCTGCGCTTCGTGATCGAGGCCGCGCACCGCGCGGGTGCCCTGGTCGCGGTGGACAACACGTTCCTGTCACCGGTGCTGCAGGCGCCGATCACGTTCGGCGCCGACGCCGTGGTGCATTCCACCACCAAGTACATCAACGGCCACAGCGATGTGGTCGGCGGCGCACTGGTGGCGGCGACCCCGGAGCTGCACGAGCGCTTCGCCTGGTGGGCGAACGCGCTGGGCGTGACCGGCTCGCCCTTCGACAGCTTCCTCGCCCTGCGCGGCCTGCGCACGCTCGACGCGCGCATGCGCGTGCACCAGGAAAACGCCACGGCGATCGCGGCGCAGCTGGACGCACACGCCACCGTCTCCCGCGTGCATTTCCCGGGGCTGCCGTCGCACCCCGGGCACGCCATCGCCGCGCGCCAGCAGTCGGGTTTCGGCGCGATGCTGTCGCTGGAGCTTGCGGGGGGTGAAGCGGCGGCGCGCGCATTCGTGGACGGCCTCCGGCTGTTCACGCTCGCCGAGTCGCTCGGCGGGGTGGAGAGCCTGGTCGCGCACCCGGCCACCATGACCCACGCCGCGATGACACCCGAAGCCCGCGCGGCTGCCGGCATCGATGACGGCCTGCTGCGGCTGTCGGTCGGCATCGAGGCCCTGGTCGACCTGCAGGCGGACCTGCAGGCGGCGCTTGCGCGCGCCGCACGCGTCGCCGACGCCGGCGCGTGCCGGCGGGTGGACGCATGAGCACCGTGGTGCGCCTCCCCGCAGGGAGCCGCCTGCGGCGCCCGCCTCAGCCGACGTCGGCCCCGCGGCTCGCCCAGCTCGGCACCGGCACCGTGGGCAGTGCGTTCGTCGCCCGCTGCGACGCCTTGCGCCGGCGCGGCGTCGCGGTGCCGCAGTTCGCCTGGCTCGCCAATTCGCGCGCGGTTGCCGCCGGTGACGACGCCCCGGCAGCCTTGCGTCGATTGCGCGGCGCCGCGCCGCAGCAGGCGCCCTGGCCGCCGTGGGCCGAGCGCGAGGGGCTGCGGCGTGGCGACATCGTGGTCGACGCCACCGCCAGCGACCTCGTCGCCGGCTGGCACAGCGAGTGGCTGCTGCGTGGCATCCATGTGGTCACGGCCAACAAGCTCGCCGCGGGTGCCGACCTCGTCCGGGCCCAGGCCATCACCCATGCCGTCCGCGACGGCGGTGCCTGCCATGGCGACAGCGCCACCGTCGGCGCCGGCCTGCCCCTGCTGCGCGCGTTGCGCGCGCTGGTGGCCGGTGGCGACCGCATCCGCAGCGTCGAAGGCGTGCTGTCGGGGTCGCTGGCGTGGCTGTTCGCCCACCACGACGGCAGCCGCCCGTTCTCGGCGCTGGTGCGCAACGCGCGCGACGGCGGCCTGACCGAGCCCGATCCGCGCGTGGACCTCTCCGGCGAAGACGTGCGCCGCAAGCTGCTGATCCTCGCCCGCGCCGCGGGGCTGCCGCTCGAGGCGCGCGATGTCGCGGTCGAGTCGCTGCTGCCGCCGGCGCTCGTTGCGGCGGCGGGCGATGCCGTGGATGCCGCGCTGGATGCGCTCGACGCGCCCATGCAGGCGCGGCTGTCGGCGGCACGCGCGGCGGCGGCGAGCCTGCACGTGGTTGGCCGCTTCGGCGACGACGGTGCGAACGTGGCCTTGCGCCTGTTGCCTGCCGGGCACGTGCTCGCGGCGGGTGCCGGTACCGACAACCGGGTGGCGGTCCACAGCTGCCGCTACGACGAGCGCCCGCTGTTCGTGCAGGGGCCGGGCGCGGGCGCCGGCGTCACCGCCGCGGCGTTGCTGGACGACGTGCTGGCGATCGCCGGCGGCGCCGCGCTGCGCGCGTCGGCGTGAGCGCTACGGCCGCTTGATGGCGTCCAGCAGCGCGGCCTCGAAGCGCTCCGGCGCCTCCACCTGCGGCGAATGCCCGAGGTCGTCGAAGGGCACCAGCCGCGCGCGCGGGATCGCCTCGGCCGCGGCACGCCCGAGGGCCGGATAGTCCCCGAGCGTGGCCTTGAGGTCCGGCGGTGCGCGGTCGCGGCCGAAGGCGGTGCGGTCGCGCTGGCCGATCAGCAGCGTCGTCGGCGCCCGGACGGCGCCGAACTCGTGCACCACCGGCTGGTTGAACACCATGTCCGAGGCCAGCGCCTGGTTCCATGCGACGCGGTCGCCACCGGGGCCGGCATACATGCCCGCGAGCATCCCGACCCACCGGTCGTAGGCAGGCCGCCAGTCGCCGCCGTAGTACACCTCGCGCTGGTAGGCCTTGATCGAGTCGAACGTGGTTGCACGCTCGGACGCATGCCACGCGTCGACGTCGCGCCAGGGAACGCCGGCCGCCTTCCAGTCCTCGAGGCCGATCGGGTTCACCAGCACCAGGTGTTCCACCGCATCGGGATACTGCAGCGCGTAGCGCGCCGCGAGCATCCCGCCCATGGAATGCCCGACGACCACGGCCTGCCGGATGTCCAGCGACTCGAGCAGGCCGCGGGTGTTCGCCGCCAGCTGCGCGAACGAGAACTGGTAGTGCGCCGGCTTCTCCGACTTGCAGAAGCCGACCTGGTCGGGCGCGATCACGCGGAAGCCCGCGCCTGCCAGGGCACTGATCGCCGACGCCCAGGTCGCGGCGCAGAAGTTCTTGCCGTGCAGCAATACCACCGTGCGCCCGTTGGGCGCGGTCGCCGGCGCCACGTCCATGTACGCCATCGCCAGCGACTGGCCCTGCGATGCCAGCCGGTGCTCGCGCACCGGGTGCGGATAGTCGAAGCCCTCCAACCGCGAACCGTATACCGGCCGCTCCGCGGCGAAGGCGGGCGCGGCCGCCAGGGCGATCACGAAGGCGAGGGCGGCGGGGGCGGGCTGTGGCATCGGCGACTCCGGTCGGTGCGGCGCGGCCTCAGCACTCGACGACATTCACCGCCAGGCCGCCGCGCGAGGTTTCCTTGTACTTGTCCTGCATGTCGCGGCCGGTGTCGCGCATGGTCCTGATGACCTTGTCCAGCGAGACCTTGTGCTTGCCGTCGCCGCGCAGCGCCATGCGCGAGGCGTTGATCGCCTTCACCGCGCCCATCGCGTTGCGCTCGATGCAGGGGATCTGCACCAGGCCGCCGATCGGGTCGCAGGTCAGGCCGAGGTTGTGCTCCATGCCGATCTCGGCGGCGTTCTCGACCTGGCCGCAACTGCCGCCGAGTGCCGCGGTGAGGCCGCCGGCGGCCATCGAACAGGCGACGCCCACCTCGCCCTGGCAGCCGACCTCGGCGCCGGAGATCGACGCGTTCTCCTTGTAGAGGATGCCGATCGCGGCGGCCGTCAGCAGGAAATCGAACACGCCCTGTTCGCTGGCGCCGGCACAGAAGCGGTCGTAGTACTGCAGCACCGCCGGGATGATGCCGGCGGCGCCATTGGTCGGCGCGGTCACCACGCGGCCGCCGGCGGCGTTCTCCTCGTTGACCGCCAGCGCATACAGGTTGACCCAGTCGAGCACGGTGAGCGGGTCGCGCATCGCGGCTTCCGGTCGCGCGACCAGTTCCGCGTGCAGCGCCGGCGCGCGCCGGGCGACGTGCAGCCCGCCGGGCAGGGTCCCGCCCTGCGCGATGCCGCGCAGGATGCAGCCGTGCATCGCCGACCAGATCTCGCGCAGCCCGGCGCGGATCTCGTCCTCGCTGCGCCACACCTTCTCGTTCTCGAACATGATCTGGGCGATGGTCAGGCCGCTGCGCGCAGCCTGTGCCAGCAGCTCGTCGCCGCTGTGGAACGGATAGGGTTGCGGCGTGGTGTCGGCGACGATGCGGTCCTCCGCGGCCTCGTCCTGGTTGACCACGAAGCCGCCGCCCACCGAGTAGTAGTCGCGCGTGGCGATTTCCGCGCCGGCGGCATCGTAGGCGGTGAAGCGCATGCCGTTGGTGTGGAACGGCAGCTTCTGGCGCTTGTTCATCACCAGGTCGCGCTTCTCGTCGAAGGGGATGGGGTGCTGGCCTGCGAGCAGCACCTGGCGGCCGCCACGGATGCGTTCCAGCGCAGAGGGGATGATGTCGGGGTCGATGCGGTCCGGCCACTGGCCTTCGAGGCCCATCAGCACGGCCTTGTCGGTGCCGTGGCCACGCCCGGTCAGCGCGAGCGAGCCGAAGACCTCGGCACGGACCCGGGCCACGTCCGCGAGCCGCCCGGGCTCCACCAGCCAGCGCTCGACGAAGCGCGCCGCGGCCCGCATCGGCCCCACGGTGTGCGAGGAACTCGGCCCGATGCCGATCTTGTAGAGGTCGAACGTGCTGACGGCCATGGCGATATTCTACCGGCGCGCCCCCGACCCCCAGCTGTCCACGATGCCGATGCCCCGCCTGACCCTGTACCAGCGCGACGACTGCCACCTCTGCGACCTGGCGCTGGCGGAACTCGCGGCGGTGCGGGCGCCGGCCTTCGAGAGCGTGTTCATCGACGACGATGCCCTGCTGGAAGCCAGCTACGGCACCCGCGTGCCGGTCCTCCGCGACGTCGTCACCGGCCGCGAACTGGGCTGGCCATTCGACGTGCCGGCGCTGGAGCGCTTCCTGCGCGACGCGGTTGGCGGGGCCGGCGCGGGCACCTGACCCGGCGACGCGGCGCCCGGCGCGTCAGCGGGTCGCCGTGCCCGGCGTCGCCGGCTGCAGGACCACCCGCGTGCTCACCGCCACCGCGTCGGGGATGGTGCCGGTGTCGGCCCAGTCGCCGCCACCGACCCCGAAGGCCAGGCGTGGCACGGTGGCGCGCCCGACCAGCAGGGGCTTCGGCCCCGGGGTCCAGGTGAAGGTCAGGGTGACCGGCCTGCTCACGCCGCGCAGGCTGAGGGTGCCGTCGGCGGCGTATTCGCCGCCGCCCAGGCTGCGTACGCCGTTGGCGCGGTAGCGCGCCTGGGCGAACCGGCCGGCGTCGAAGAAGTCGGGGCCCTTGAGGGTGTCGTCGCGGTCGCCGTTGCCGGTGACCGCGGAAGCCAGCGGGATGGTCACGTCGAGGGCCGCCTCGGCCGGCTTCGCCGGGTCGAAGCTGATCCGGGTCGAGAAGCCGGGGAAGGTGCCGGTGAAGGTCTCGCCGTCGTACTTGCTGGCGAACGCGAGCGTGGAGCCGGGCGCCTGCACGTAGTCGGCGGCGACGGCAGGCGCGGCCAGCATCGCCACCAGCGCGGCGGTGACGGCGGCGGGGGAGCGGAACTCATGTGCCATGGGCGGGGCGGTCCTGGTCGGGAGCGGGTGCGCGACGGCGCCCCGGCAGCATGCGCTGCAGGGTGGCGTCGCGCAGGAAGACGTGGTGGTACAGCGCCGCGGCCGCGTGCAGCACGACGAGGCCGAGGAGGACGAGGAACAGCAGCTCGTGCGCGTCGTGCGCGCGGTCGGCCAGCCCGGCGTCGGGGGCGACCAGCTTCGGCACCTCGGCCAGGCCGAACCAGTGCAGCGGCCGCAACCCGCTGGCGGAGTCGTACAGCCAGCCGGACAGCGGCATCGCGAACAGCAGCGCGTAGAGCATCCAGTGGGTGACCGACGCGATGCGCTCCTGCCAGCGCGGGCTGCCGGCCACGGGCGGCGGCGCGCCGGCATACAGGCGCCAGCCCAGCCGCAGCAACGCGAGCGCCAGCACCGTCAGGCCCAGCGACTTGTGCGCGGTGTACACCCAGAAGTACTTCGGCGTGCGCGGCAGTTCGTCCATGGTCAGGCCGACGATCGCGATGGTCACGATCAGCACCATGATCAGCCAGTGGAAGCCCTGGCTCACGGGGCCCCAGCGCTCGGGCGTGTTCTTCCAGGTCATCGCGACGGCTCCGTGTCTTCCCCGTCGCCGGCCGGCGGCGCAGTGGGCACTTCGTCCGTTCCGGCCTCGTCCGCCGGGGTTCCGGCATCGTCGTCGTCGTCCGGCGCATCCGCCGGCGCACGCGTGCGCGTGGCCTCGGCCTCGATGCGCAGCGTCACCGCATCGCCGATCATCGACTCCCAGGCATCGATGCCGAATTCCGCGCGGCTCAGCACGCCGCTGGCGGAAAATCCGAGCGTGCGCCGGAAGGGCGGCATCGGATGGCGCTTGTGGGCATTGACCACGACGTCGAGCGTGACCTCGCGGGTGACGCCGCGCAGCTCGAGCAGGCCGGTGACGCGGGCGCGGCCGGGCGCGGTGGGTTCGACGCGGGTCGAGGTGAAGCGCGCCAGCGGATGATCGTCGGCGCCGAGCAGCCGGGGACCCAGCGTGGCGCGGTTCCAGGCGTCGTCGCCCAGGTCCAGGCGCTGCAGCGGGACCTCGACCTCCACCCGCGTCGCCGCGAGGTCGTCGGGGTCGAACAGCAGCGTGCCCGTGCTGCCCGAGACCGTGCCGATGGCGTCGGAGAAGCCGGCATGGCTCACCGCGAACACCACCCGCGTGTGCACCGGGTCGAGCGCATAGGTCGCCGGCGCCGACCAGGCAGCGCAGGGGAGCAGCGCCAGGCACGCAAGGACGATGCGGATGAGCGCGGGACGGTGCGGCATCGCGGCCTCGCGTGACGACGGGACCCCGATTCTAGGCGCTGGCGCCCGGCTTGCGCCGGGAACGCTGCATTGCGACGATGCCCCCGGGCGCCGCGGCATGCGGCGCGGGACACGACGCCACCGGGGAAGGTCATGCGGCGTTGGCAATGGGGACGTGCGTTGCTGTGGCTGGTGCTGTGCGCGGCCGGCCCCGCCGTGGCGGCGGTTCCGCAGGCGCCGCAGCCGCGCCAGATCAGTGTCTTCGACGGCTTGCCCTCGAACCGCGTCAACGCCATCGCCGAGGACCGGCAGGGCTACCTGTGGATCGCGACCCGCGACGGCCTCGCGCGCTACGACGGCGTGGGTTTCCGCACCTGGCGCGTCGGCGACGGCTTGCGCGAGAACTTCGTGTGGTCGGTCCATGTCGACGCCGCCGACCGCGTCTGGGTCGGCACCCAGGGTGCGGGTCTCGCGATGCTGGACGTGGACCGGCAGGCCTTCGTGCACTACGACCGGCAGTCGCACCCGGCGATCGGCGACGACGACATCTGGTCGGTCACCAGCACGCGCGACGGCGACATCTGGTTCGGGACCGCGTCCGGTGGCCTGCACCGGCTGTCCGGCGATGGCCGCGTGCAGCGCTTCATGCCCGTGGCGGGCGACCCGCGCAGCCTGCCGTCGGCGAGCGTGGTGGCGCTGGTGGTGGACCGCGACGGCGCGCTGTGGGTGGGGACGAAGGCGGGCGTGGCGCGCTGGACCGGCGGTGCCTTCGAGCGCCTGCCGCAGCCCGCGCTGCCATCCCCGTTTGTCGACGGACTGGTGCTCGACCGCGGCGGCGACCTCTGGATCGGCATGCAGGGCGCCGGCGCCGTCCGCCGCGCGGGCGGCCGGATCGAGGCGATGCCCTGGCTGGACCCGGTGCACGGGCAGCCCGCGCTGCACATGCTGGTGCAGGACGCACGCGGCGCGCGCTGGCTCGATACCCGCAACGGCCTCGCCTGGGAGCGCGATGGCCAGGTGTTCGACGTGCCGCTGTACAGCAACACCAGCCGCGGCCGGGTGCGGCCGTCCTGGGCGGGGGCCTACGAGGACCGCGAGGGCGGACTGTGGTTCGCCAGCTCCGACGCGGGGCTCTGGCACCTGCCCTCCAACTGGCGCAATTTCACCGTGCTGCAGCGGCGCATCGACGATCCGGCCTCGCCGGCGAATGCCTACGTCCACGGCGTCGCACCCGCGGCGGCCGACGGCGGCCGCGGCCTGTGGCTGGTGGGAAACGGCGGCACGCTCGACTGGATGGACCCCGAGACCGGCGAGGTCGAGCACAGGCTGTCGGCCGTGTGCGGCAGCTACTTCAGCGCCGGCGTGCACGAAACCCGCGACGGGCACGTCTGGATCGGGTGCTTCGGCCAGCTGGTGCGCTTCGATCCGCGCAGCGGCGGGACCCGGCGCTGGTTCGCCGACGACGCGGCCGACCCTGCGCCCAACGGCATGGTGTCCCAGTTCGTGCCGTTCTCCGGCGGCAGCCTGTGGGTCGCGGGCATCGACGGGGTGCAGTTGCGCGATGCCGAGGGACGCGTGCTCGACAGCCTGCGTGCCGGGGATGGCCGCGGCATCCCGCGGGGGTTCGCGATCGAGCAGATGGAGCGTGCCCCGGACGGTGGGCTGTGGCTCGCCGGCAGCGCCGGCCTGCTGGCCTGGAACGATGGCACGCGCCGCTTCGAGCCGGTGCCGGGCGCGCCCTCCGCCGAGCTCTACAGCTTCGTCGTCGACCGCGACGGCACCGTCTGGCTCGCCGGCAACGGCGTCCTCACCGGCCACCGCTGGGACGGCCAGCGGCTGCGGCCGTGGCGCACGGTAAATGCCGCCCAGGGCCTGCCCGCGGTGGCGCCGGCGGGCGTGGTCGCCGATGCCACGGGCGTGCTGTGGATGACGACCGTGCGCGGCCTGCTGCGCTACGACCCCGCGCGTGACCGGCTGCGGGTCTACGGCGTCCGCGACGGTCTCCCGAGCCACGAGTTCAGCGAGTATCCGATCCGCATCTCGCCGCTGGGCTACATCGCCGCGGGCACGGCCGATGGCCTGCTCCTGTTCCATCCCCAGCATGTTCGCTGGAGCGATCGCACGCCGACCCTCGCCATCGAGGCGCTCGACTTCCGCCGCGGCGACGCGCGCATGGCGCTGCGCCCCGGGGTGCCGGTGGAACTCCGCTTCGACGATCGCGACCTCCGCGTGGTGGCGCGGCTGCTTTCGTTCACCGATGCCCACGCCCACCGCTACCGCTTCCGCCTCGACGGCTACGACCCCGACTGGGTCGACGTCGGCGGCACCGGCGAGCGCGTCTTCGCGCGCCTGGAACCGGGCCGCTATCGCCTGGAGGTGCAGGCGCGTACCGCCGACGACGACTGGACCGGCGCCCAGTCGCTCGAGCTGCGCGTGCTGCCGCCGTGGTGGCGCACGCCGGCGGCCTATGCCGGGTTCGCGCTCCTGGGCGTGCTGCTGCTGCTGGCCGCCGCGCGCGCCTACCGGCAGCGCCTGAAACGCCGCCACGCGTGGCAGCTCGACGTGCACAAGCGCGAACTCGCCGAGCATGCGTCCGAAGCCAAGACGCGGTTCCTCGCCACGCTCGGGCACGAGGTGCGCACGCCGATGACCGGCGTGCTGGGCATGAGCGAGCTGCTGCTGGCGACACCCCTGGACGATCGCCAGCGGAGCTTCGCCGAGTCCATCCGGCGCGCCGGCGAGCACCTCATGCGCCTGGTCAACGACGCCCTCGACCTCGCCAGGATCGAGGCCGGGAAGCTGGAGCTTGAGGTGGCGCCGTTCGACGTGCGCGCGCTCGCCGCCGAGGTTGCCGGGCTGGCCGAGCCGATGGCCGCGCGCCGCGGCCTGGCGTTCCACTGCGCGGTGGCTGCCGGCGTGCCGCAATGGGTGGCCGGCGACCGCATGCGCGTCTGCCAGGTGCTGCTCAACCTGGTCAACAACGCACTGAAGTTCACCGAAGAGGGCAGTGTGTCGCTGCAGGTCTCGCGGCACGGACCGGAGCTGCGGTTCGTCGTCTCCGACACCGGTCCGGGCCTGGCCGAGGCGCAGCGCGCCCGCCTGTTCCAGCGCTTCGAGCAGGCCGACGGCGCGCGCACCGCCGCCCGCCATGGCGGCAGCGGCCTGGGCCTGGCGATCTGCCACGAGCTCACCCTGGCCATGGGCGGCCGGATCGCGCTGGAGAGCGTGCCGGGGACCGGCACCGACGTCATCGTCGACCTGCCGCTGCCGGACGCGCAGCCACCGGCGGCGGCGCCGGCATCGGTGGCCATGCCCGGAGCCGGGCTCGACCTGCTGCTGGTCGAGGACGACGCCACCGTGGCCGAGGTCATGGCCGGCCTGCTGGCGGCGCAGGGGCACCGCGTGGTGCACGCGCCGCACGGCCTGGCGGCACTGGCGGAAGCGGCGTCCGCCCGGTTCGACATGGGTCTCCTGGACCTGGACCTGCCAGGGCTCGACGGGCTGGCGCTTGCCCGGCAGCTGCGCGCCAGCGGGTTCGCCGGGCCGCTGCTCGCGGTCACCGCGCGCGCCGACGCCGACGCCGAGCCGCTGGCGCGCGAGGCGGGATTCGATGGATTCCTGCGCAAGCCGCTGACCGGCGCCATGCTGGCGGCCGCGATCGCGGCCCTGCGTCCGGGCTGAGGCACCCGCGTCAGGCGGCGAGCATCTCGAGCAGTTGCGGGATCCGGTAGGGCTTGGGCAGGAACGCCACCTGTGGCGGCAGGTCGGGCAACTGCCCCCGGGCGAAGCCCGAAGCCAGCAGGATGCGGATGTCGGGATGGGACTCGGCTGCCCGGCGCGCGAGCTCGATGCCGGACACCCCGTTGGGCATGCTGATGTCGCTGAACAGGATGTCGATCGGCTGCGCCGCGAGGATGTCCAGGGCCGCGACGCCGTCGTGCGCCGTCACCACCGCGAAGCCCAGGTCGCCAAGTGCCGATGCGATCAGGGTGCGCAGCAGCTCGTCGTCCTCGACCATCAGGATGACCTTGTCGCTCACGTCCGCCCCCCCGCCACCGGCAGCCCCAGGGTGACCGACGTCCCCGTTCCCGGCGAGCTCTCGACCGTCACGTAGCCGCCGGTCTGTGCGGCGAAGCCGTGCACCTGGCTCAGGCCCAGGCCGCTGCCCTTGCCGACGTCCTTGGTGGTGAAGAACGGTTCGACCGCGCGCTGCCGCACCTCCTCGGTCATGCCGGTGCCGTCGTCGGTGACGGTCACGTGCAGGAAAGCACCCGACGGCCGCCCCGGCACCGCCGTCCCGGCGTCGTGGGCCAGCGAGGTGCTGATGGCGATCGTGCCCCCGTCGGGCATCGCATCGCGGCTGTTCACCACCAGGTTGAGGATGGCCGCCTCGAACTGGGCGGCGTCGACCAGGGACGCAGGAAGCCCGTCTGCCAGCTCGAACCCGATCCGGATCGAGGCGTCGCAGGCGCGGCGGTAGAGGGCCTCCGAGCGCATCAGCAGCTCGTTGACGTCGTGGATTTCCGGCGACAGGCTCTGCCCGCGCGCGAAGGCGAGCAGTTGCCGGGTGAGCAGGGCGCCGCGGTCGGCGGCGCGCGAGGCGCCCTCCACCAGCAGGCGCGTGCGGTCGGCATCGGTGCGATGCACCAGCACCAGGTCGAGGCTGTTCATGATCACCGTGAGCAGGTTGTTGAAGTCGTGCGCGAGGCCCAGGGTGAGCTTGCCGATCGCTTCGATCTTCTGCGACTCCGCCAGCGCGCGCCGCGCCTGGTCCAGCCGGGCTTCGGCTTCCTTGCGCTCGGTGACGTCGCGGGTGACCTTGGCGTACCCGATCAGCCGGCCGCCCTGCCAGATCGGGTCGATGACCACGTTGGCCCAGAACCGGGTGCCGTCCTTGCGCAGGCGCCAGCCCTCCTTCTCGAAGCGGCCTTCCTCGCGCGCGATCCGCAATCCCTTCGCGGGCTCCCCGGTGGCCTGGTCCTCGGGCGTGTAGAAGCGCGAGAAGTGCTGGCCGATGATCTCGCGGTCCTCGTAGCCCTTGATGCGGCGGCCGCCGGCGTTCCAGTTGGTGACCACGCCGGTGGCGTCGAGCATGTAGATCGCGTAGTCGGTGACGCTCTGGACCAGCAACTGGAACTGCTGCTCGTCGTCGGAAAGCAGCGCGCGCGGATCGGCACCTGCAAGGTCTGGGTCGAGCCTGGACATCGGGGCAGGGTCGGGCGCGGTGCCGGCATTGTCAACGGAAAAAGGCGGGGGAGGCGCTGCGCGCCCGTGCCTGGGCCGGTGCATGCACGACCGCCACGCGGCCATTGTATCGTCGGGCCCCCGCCACCTTCAGGTCCCGCCCATGAAGCTCGCCATCGCCCTTCCAGTCGCGACGCTCGCCCTGCTCGCCGCGGCCTCCCCCGCCCACGCCCTGCGCGTGACCGCGCAGGCAGCCGCGGTCTGCCAGGGGGCGCTGCCCGCATTCGAGACGCGGATCCGCAAGCGCCCGCTCGCGGTGCAGAACGAGGGCACGGCGGCCGCGTTCGTCACCTGTGCGATGAACAACACCGGCAACAGCGGCGGCACCAGCCGCATCTCCCAGGCCACCATCTACCTGGTCAACAACAACACCGGCTCGCGCACCCTCAGCTGCACCGGTGTCAGCGCTTCGGCCTCGACGGCTCCGGACCCCCTCTACGCGACGAAGAGCGTGCAGGTGCCCGGCAACAGCGACGGCACCGCGCTCACGTTCACCGCCGACGACTTTCCCGGCGAGTCGTTCGCGCTCACCGGTGACGCCTTCAGCGTGTCCTGCTCGATCGTCCCCGGCACCGGCATCGGCGGCACCGTGCTGCTCAACAACGCCTGAGGTTCAGCGCGCGCTCCAGGCGTGCACCTCGTCGACCAGGACCGCGACATGCGCCGGGTCCATGTCCGGCGACATGCCGTGGCCGAGGTTGAACACGTGGCCCTCGCGCGAGCCGCCGTTGCCGGCGGCGTAGCTGTCGAGCGCAGCGCGCACCTGGCGCCGGATCGCCTCCGGGCCGCCGTAGAGCGTGGCGGGGTCGAGGTTTCCCTGCAGCGCGACGCGGCCGCCGGTCCGTCGTGCCGCCTCGCCCAGTTCGATCAGCCAGTCCACGCCGACCGCATCCGCGCCCGACGCGGCAAGCGCCTCGAGGTGCGCGGCGTTGCCCTTGCCGAACAGGATCAGCGGCGTGCGCGCGGCGCCGTCGCCGCGCGGAAGCTCGCGCGCGATGCGCGTGAGGTAGGGCAGGGAGAACTCGCGGTACATCGCCGGCGACAGCACCCCACCCCAGGTGTCGAACACCTGCAGCGCCTGGGCACCCGCGGCGCGCTGCGCGGCGAGGTAGGCGATGACGGCGTCGGTGTTCACCGCGAGCAGCGCATGGAGCGCAGCCGGGTCGTTCAGCGCCATCGCCTTGATGCGGGCGAAGTCCTTGCTGCCGCCGCCTTCCACCATGTAGCAGGCCAGGGTCCACGGGCTGCCGGAGAAGCCGATCAGTGGCACCCGGCGCTCGTCCGGCATCGCGTCCAGCGCGCCGCGGATGGTCCGCACCGCATCCATCACGTAGCGCAGCTCGCCTTCCATGTCGGGCACGCCGAGGGCCGAGATGGCGGCGGCGTCGCGCACGGGCCGCTCGAACTTCGGGCCTTCGCCCTCGACGAAGTACAGGCCCAGGCCCATGGCGTCGGGGATGGTGAGGATGTCCGAGAACAGGATCGCCGCGTCCAGCGGGAACCGCGCCAGCGGCTGCAGCGTGACCTCGCAGGCGATCTCGGGGTTCTTGGCCATCGCCAGGAAGCTGCCCGCGCGCTTGCGGGTGGCGCGGTACTCGGGCAGGTAGCGGCCGGCCTGGCGCATCAGCCAGACAGGGGTGCGGTCGACGGGTTCGCGGCGGAGCGCGCGCAGGAAGCGGTCGTGGGAGGGAGCGTCGGGCAAGGCGGTTCCTGGGGAGTCGGGGCGGGCGGGGCGGCCCGGAGTCGCCGCGGCCTGCGGCGTCGGATGGCTCACTGCTGCGGGCTGCCCTGCACGAACATCAGCTGGAAGCCACGCTTGAGCTGCTGGTCGCGCGCCTGCTCCAGCGCGGCCATCGCGCTGTCGTGGTCCAGGAACTGTTCGCGCCGCAGCTGGCTGCGGCCGCCGATGAGACCGCTCTCGCGCACCAGCGTCCAGCCGCCGAGCAGGTCGGGCTGCAGCATCAGTTGCACGAAGCGCGGGGCCTCGCGGCCGTCGGGGCGTTGTTGCAGCAGCAGTCGCATGGCGAAATTGTAGCCGCCGCCACGGCCGGGAGCCGTCTTCGGGGTCAGTCGCCGCCGCGCAGGACCGCCAGCACCGGCGCCTCGGGCACGTCGGCCACCACCATCGCGGCACCCGCGCCGCGCCACAGGACGAAGCGCAGGCCGCTGCCCTGCGCCTTCTTGTCCAGGCGCATGTGCGCGAGCAGCTCTCCCGCATCCAGCCGCGCCGGCACGTCCACCGGCAGGCCGAGCCGTTCGAGCAGGCCGCGCAGCCGCAGCAGGTCGGCCTCCGGGGCGAGCCCCAGCCGCGACGACAGGCGCGCCGCCAGCACCATGCCCACCGCCACCGCCTCGCCGTGGTTGAGGCCGCCGTAGCCCTGTGCGGTCTCGATCGCATGGCCGAAGGTGTGGCCGAAATTGAGCAGGGCGCGTTCGCCGTGCTCCAGCGGATCGCGGGCGACGATCGCGGCCTTGTGCCCGCAGCTGCGCGCCACCGCCTCGGTGAGCGCGGCGTCGTCGCCCGCCAGCAGCGCGCCGGCGTGGCGGTCGAGCCAGTCGAGCAGGGGCGCATCGGCGATGGCGCCGTACTTCACCACTTCGGCCAGCCCCGCGCGCAGTTCGCGCGCCGGCAACGTGTGCAGCGCGGCGGTGTCGGCCAGCACCGCGCGCGGCGGGTGGAACGCACCGACCAGGTTCTTGCCCTGCGGCAGGTCGACCGCGGTCTTGCCGCCGACCGAGGAGTCGACCATCGCCAGCAGCGAAGTCGGCAGCTGCACGCAGTCGATGCCGCGCATCCAGCAGGCGGCGGCGAAGCCGGCGAGGTCGCCGACCACGCCGCCGCCGAGCGCGTAGACGCAGGCATCGCGTCGCGCGCCGAGCGTCGCCAGGGCGTCGATCGCGCCGGCGAACCCCTGCAGCGTCTTCGATGACTCGCCGGCCGCCAGCACGTGCGTGGCGACGGCGGCATCGGGACGCGCCGCCGCCAGGGCCTCCACCACGCCGGCGAGGTACAGCGGGGCCACCGCGTCGTCGCTGACCACCAGCGCCTGGCGCCCGCGGAGCGGCGCGGCGAGGGCGGCGCCGTCGCGCAGCAGCCCCGGGGCGATGTCGATGCGGTACGGGGTGGCGCCGCCGACGTCCACGGAGCGGGCGCTCATGCCGGATGCTCCGCCGGGGCGCGGCGCCAGCAGGCGTCGAGGCGATGGCCCAGCCGCGCTGCCGCATCCAGCGAGGCGTCGGTGCCGGTATCGAACGCCAGGTCTGCAACCTCGGCATACAGGGGGCCGCGCTCGCGCGCGAGGCGCTCGAGCACCTGGCGGCGGTCGTCGCTGGCCAGCAGGGGCCGGCTGCGGTCGCGCGCCAGCCGCTGCAGTTGCTGTTCGAGGTCGACCTGCAGGTACACGACGAATCCCCGCGCCGCCATCAGCCCCCGCGTCCCCGCGTCCAGCACCGCGCCGCCGCCGGTGGCGATCACCGCGCCGGAGCCCGCGAGCATTCCGGCGAGCACCGCGCGCTCGCGCGCCCGGAAGCCCGCCTCGCCCTCGCAGTCGAAGATGGTCGCGACGGTGGCCCCGGCCTGCGCCTCGATCTCGCGGTCGGCATCGACGAACGGCAGCCCGAACCGGGCCGCCAGCCGGCGCCCGATCGAACTCTTGCCGGCGCCCATCGGACCGACCAGCACCAGGTTGGGAGCAGGATTCATGCGCGCGACCGTCGACAGTCGCCAGATGCTAGCAGCCGCGCTTCGCGCTGTTGCAGGGCAGCGGCGGATCCGGCGCGGGCTGGCGGATGGCGTATTCCTCCGCGGACTGGCCCCTTCGGGGCCTTTATGTCCGCTGCGGAACACACCACCCGCCCGCCGACATGTCCGGGCTGTCGAAAGATAAACGGCCGCGGCATCGGGTGAGGAGGCGGGGCTGCGGGGTGCGCAGCCGACATAAAGGGCCCGAAGGGACCAGTCGGCGGAGTCACCCTGCAGGTCCGCCTCCGATCGCGCGAGCCTCGCAGCTTGCGCAGCGGGAGCGGACGCGGCGCGGGCTGGCGGATGGCGTATTCCTCCGCGGACTGGCCCCTTCGGGGCCTTTATGTCCGCTGCGGAACACGCCACCCGCCCGCCGACAGGTCCGGGCTGTTGAAACGGCCAGTGCCGCGCATCTCGTCAAGGAGGCGGGGCTGCGGGGTGCGCAGCCGAAATAAAGGGCCCGAAGGGACCAGTCGGCGGAGTCACCCTGCAGGTTCGCCTCCGATCTGCCCGCACCTCCGGACACGTGCTCTTCGCCCGGTCGACGGCCTGCACGCATGCCGCGGCACCGGCGATATAGTGCCGGGATGACCGATCTGTATGCCGAAGCGCTCGCCACGTTCGCCACCCTGTTCGATGAGGCCGGCGCCGCCGGCGAGCCTGATCGCACCGCCATGGTGGTCGCGACCGCCGGGCTGGACGCGCGGCCGTCGGCGCGCGTGGTGCTGATGAAGGCCTGGGATGCGCGCGGGGTGGTGTTCTACACCCATCTGGACGGGCGCAAGGGGCGCGAGCTGCAGGCGAATCCCCATGCGGCGCTGCTGTTCCACTGGCCGCGCGTCCGGCTGGGCGTGCAGGTGCGCTTCGAAGGGCCCGTCAGTCGCGTCGACGACGCCGAGGCCGATGCCTACTTCGCCACCCGCCCGCGCGGCAGCCAGCTCGGGGCCTGGGCCTCGCGGCAATCGGAGACGCTCGATTCGCGCGAGGCGTTCGACGCGCGGCTGGCGGAGGCCGAGCGCGAGTTCGACGGCCGCGGCGTCACCCGCCCGCCTCGGTGGTCGGGGCTGCGCGTGAAACCCGAACGGATCGAATTCTGGTTCGGCGCCGAGTACCGGTTGCACGAACGCCACCTCTACGAATGCGACCGTGCCGGCGACTGGCACAAGCGGATGCTGTTTCCGTGAGCCAGGCGGTGGTGCACGGCCCGCGGCGGATCGTGTGCCTGACTGAGGAACCGACGGAAACCCTGTACGCGCTCGGCGAGGAACATCGCATCGTCGGAATCAGCGGCTTCACCGTGCGCCCGCCACGCGCACGGCGCGAGAAGCCGAAGGTCAGCGCCTTCACCAGCGCGAAGATCGGCGAGATCCTGAAGCTCGAGCCGGACTTCGTCGTCGGCTTCTCCGACATCCAGGCCGACATCGCCGCCGAGCTCATCCGCCACGGCATCGAGGTCTGGATCAGCAACCACCGCAGTGTCGACGGCATCCTCGATTACGTGCGCCGGCTCGGCGCGCTGGTGGGCGCCGGCGCGCGCGCCGACGCCTACGCCGACGGATTGCGCCGCGGCCTCGACGCCATCGAAGCCGCCGCCGCGCGGCTGCCGCGCCGCCCGCGGGTGTACTTCGAGGAGTGGGACGACCCGCCGATCAGCGGCATCCGCTGGGTCGCCGAACTCGTCCGCATCGCCGGCGGCGACGACGTGTTCCCGGAGCTGGCACTGGAGCCGCTGGCGAAGGCGCGCATCCTCGCCGACCCGCTGGAGATCGTGCGGCGGCAGCCGGACATCGTGATCGGCTCCTGGTGCGGCAAGAAATTCCAGCCCGGCCGCGTCGCCGCCCGCCCGGGGTGGGCGGAGGTGCCCGCCGTGCGCGATGGCCAGCTGCACGAGGTGAAATCGCCGCTGATCCTGCAACCCGGGCCCGCTGCCCTCACCGACGGCGTGGGTGCACTCCACGCGATCATCGCGGCGTGGGCCGGGGCGCCCGCCGCGGCGGCTACGGGAAGAAGTCGCGGCTGAAGCGCAGGGACTCGCGCGCGGCGCCGTCGCGGTCGACCACGACGTCGAAGCGCAGCGTCTCCGGCGGCGACAGCGTGGCGGTGCCGGCGTAGTCGATGAAGCCGCCGCTGCGCACCTCGCGCAGGACGATCGCCTGGCGGCGCCCGAGCAGGTCGGTGGCCGATGCGGTGACGCGTGCAGGCAACGAGGTGTCCTCGGCGGCGCCCCGGCGCACGCCCACGAGCAGCAGGATGGTGCCGGCGTCGCGCTCGATGCCGTACTGGCCGGCGGCAGCCGCACCCAGCTGCAGCGTCGGCACGGTGCTGGCGCGGATGGTCACGTCGCCGGACTGCAGCGTCGCCGGCATCTGCACCTCGGCCGCCGAGGGCGGTGGGGGCGATCCGCCGCACGCGGCGAGCGCCAGCGCGAGCAGCAGCGCACAGCAGGCAACAGGGGCGCGGTCAGTCATTGGCGGCGGACAGCGTCCGGCCGCGCTCGCGCGCGGCATGGATGGCGTCCGCCACGAGCGTGCGCAGGCCACCGGCTTCGAACGCCTCCAGTGCCGCCTGCGTGGTGCCGCCCGGCGAGGTGACGCGCCGGCGCAGCTCCGCCGGCGGCTCGCCGGCTTCGGTCAGCATCCGCGCGGAGCCGAGGATGGTCTGCAGCACCAGCGTGCGTGCGTCGGCGGCCGGCAGGCCTTCGGCCACCGCGGCCGCCTCCATCGCTTCCGCGAGCAGGAACACGTAGGCCGGTCCGCTGCCGGACACCGCGGTCACTGCGTCCATCGCCGCTTCGTCGTCGACCCACACCGTCGGCCCGGCCGCCGACAGCAGGGCGTCGGCCTGCGCGCGCTCCCCCGCATCCACGGTGGCGGTGGCATGGAGGCCGGTGACGCCGGCGCCCAGCAGGGCCGGCGTATTCGGCATCGCGCGCACGATGGGCAAGGCGCGGCCATCGTCGGGTGGGCCCAGCCAGCGCGCCATCTGCGCGGTGGTGATGCCGGCCGCGATCGAGACCAGCAACGGGCGCCGCGAGCGCGCCACCTCGCCCAGCGATTCGCATGCCTCGCGCATCACCTGCGGCTTGACCGCAAACACCCACGTTGCCGCGTCGCAGGCGTCGACGGCCTCCGCGGCGGTGGCGTACACACGCACGCCGAACCCGGACGCGAGCGCGTCGCGTGCCGCCTCGCCCGGATCCACCACGTGGATGCGCTCCGGCGCCAGGCCCCGGGCGACGAGGCCGCCGACCAGCGCCTGCGCCATGTTGCCGCCGCCGATGAACAGGGTGTCCGATGCCGCGATGTCGCTCATGCCTGGTGTCCCGTGGAAGATGTGGCGTTGCCCGCGCCCTTGCCTGCGCGCGGCCCGAACAGGGCGGTGCCGATGCGGACCATGGTCGCACCCTCGGCCACCGCGGCCTCGAGGTCGTCGCTCATGCCCATCGACAACGTGTCCATCGACGGGTGCGTGGCACGCAAGGTGTCGAACAGGCGCCGCATGGCCGCGAACGCTGCGCGCCGGGCCGTGGCGTCGGGGTGCGGGGCCGGGATCGCCATCAGTCCGTGCAGCGCCAGCCGTGGTTCGGCGGCGACCGCCGCCGCCAGCGCCGCCGCGCCGTCCGGCGTGCAGCCGTGCTTGCTCGCCTCGTCGTCGATGTTGACCTGGACCAGCACCGCGAGCGGTGCCCGCTCCGCAGGCCGGTGGCGCGCAAGCAGCGGCACCAGCTTGGCCCGGTCGACGGTCTGTACCCAGTCGAACAGGGACGCCGCCTGCGCCGCCTTGTTCGACTGCAGGTGGCCGACGAGGTGCCACTCGATGCCCGCCTGCGTCAGTTCCGGCACCTTCGCGGCAGCTTCCTGCACATAGTTCTCGCCGAAGGCGGGCGCGACCGCGGGCCCGGCCGCGCGCATCGCCTGCGCCAGCGCCGCGACCTCGTCCGCGGCACGCGTCTTGCTGATCGCCAGCAGGCGCGGGACTGGCCGTCCGGCATCGCGGGCGGCGTTGTCGATGCGTTGCAAGACGTCCTGAAGGGCCTGCGCGAGCACGTGGCGGGATCCTCTTGACTGCTCTGGAATTGTGACGCGGATACAGGGCTATACTGCGGCCTGGGGGTAGGCTGGGGCCAGTCGCAAGGCGGCCCCGGGCCGGTTTCGATACTGCAATGCAATGCACTGGGGAGCATGCATGGACATCGCCGAACTGTTGGCGTTCTCGGTCAAGAACAAGGCATCGGACCTGCATCTGTCGGCGGGCCTGCCGCCGATGATCCGCGTCGATGGCGACGTGCGCCGCATCAACATCCCGGCGCTGGACCACAAGCAGGTGCACGCGCTGATCTACGACATCATGTCGGACAAGCAGCGCCGCGACTACGAGGAGTTCCTCGAGGTCGACTTCTCGTTCGAGATCCCCGGGCTCGCGCGCTTCCGCGTCAACTCGTTCAACCAGAACCGCGGCGCCGGCGCGGTGTTCCGCACCGTGCCGTCCGAGGTCCTGACGCTCGAGGACCTCGGCACGCCGCGGATCTTCAAGGAACTCATCGACCAGCCGCAGGGCCTGATCCTGGTCACCGGGCCCACCGGTTCCGGCAAGTCCACCACGCTCGCGGCGATGGTCGACCACATCAACAAGAACGAATACGGCCACATCCTCACCATCGAGGATCCGATCGAATTCGTGCACACCGCGCAGAAGTGCCTGATCAACCAGCGCGAGGTGCACCGCGACACCCATGGCTTCAGCGAGGCGCTGCGTTCGGCGCTGCGCGAGGACCCGGACTACATCCTGGTCGGCGAGCTGCGCGACCTGGAGACCATCCGCCTGGCGCTGACCGCCGCGGAAACCGGCCACCTGGTGTTCGGCACCCTGCATACCTCGTCGGCGGCCAAGACCATCGACCGCATCATCGACGTGTTCCCCGCCGGCGAGAAGCCGATGGTGCGCTCGATGCTGTCGGAGTCCCTGCGCGCCGTGATCTCGCAGGCGCTGCTGAAGAAGGTCGGCGGCGGCCGCACCGCAGCCTGGGAAATCATGGTGGGCATCCCGGCCATCCGCAACCTGATCCGCGAGGACAAGGTCGCGCAGATGTATTCGGCGATCCAGACCGGCCAGAACCACGGCATGATGACCCTCGACCAGCACCTCCAGGACCTGGTCAAGCGCGGCATGATCACGCGCCCGCAGGCGAAGGACTACGCCAAGGACAAGCGCCTGTTCGAGTGACGGCGCCGCCGCGCGAGCGGCCGGCCCGGCAGGCGCGCGGATCGCGCGCCGCATTACGAACCCTCCGAACCACCAGCCCAGGCTCCGCGGGAGCACGCCATGAGCAGCATCGACTTCACCTCCTTCCTCAAGCTGATGGCCCACCAGAAGGCCTCGGACCTGTTCATCACCGCCGGCATGCCGCCGTCGATGAAGGTCCACGGCAAGATCGCGCCGATCACCCAGAACCCGCTGACGCCGCAGCAGGCGCGCGACCTGGTGCTCAACGTGATGTCGCCGCCGCAGCGCGAGGAGTTCGAGCGTACCCACGAGTGCAACTTCGCCATCGGCGTGTCGGGCGTCGGCCGCTTCCGCGTCTCGTGCTTCTACCAGCGCAACCAGGTGGGCATGGTGCTGCGCCGGATCGAGACCAAGATCCCGAGCGTCGAAGAGCTGAACCTGCCGCCGATCATCAAGACGCTGGCGATGACCAAGCGCGGCATCATCATCTTCGTCGGCGCCACCGGCACCGGCAAGTCGACCTCGCTGGCGGCGATGATCGGCTACCGCAACCAGAACTCCACCGGGCACATCATCACCATCGAGGACCCGATCGAGTTCGTGCACAAGCACGAGGGCTGCATCATCACCCAGCGCGAGGTCGGCATCGACACCGACAGCTGGGACGCCGCGCTGAAGAACACCCTGCGCCAGGCGCCCGACGTGATCATGATCGGCGAGGTGCGCACCCGCGAAGGCATGGACCACGCCATCGCCTTCGCCGAGACCGGCCACCTGGTGCTGTGCACGTTGCACGCCAACAACGCCAACCAGGCGATGGACCGCATCATCAACTTCTTCCCCGAAGACCGTCGCAACCAGCTGCTGATGGACCTGTCGATGAACCTGAAGGGCGTGGTCGCGCAGCAGTTGATCCCGACGCCCGACGGCAAGGGCCGGCGGGTGGCGATGGAGATCATGCTGGGCACGCCGCTGGTGCAGGACTACATCCGCGAGGGCGAGATCCACAAGCTCAAGGAAGTGATGAAGGAGTCGACCAACCTCGGCATGAAGACCTTCGACCAGAGCCTGTTCGAGCTCTACCAGGCCGGCGAGATCTCCTACGAGGACGCGCTGCGCTTCGCCGACTCCGCCAACGAGGTGCGCCTGCGCATCAAGCTCGCCCAGGGCGGCGACGCACGCACGCTGTCGCAGGGGCTGGACGGGGTCGAGGTCGCGGAAGTCCGCTGACGGGAGGCCACCGGCCCGCGCGCAACGCACCGTTGCGCGCTCCCGGGAGCGAAGGGCGCCGCTGGCGCCCTTTTTCTTGCCGGGATGTTTACCCTTGTCGGCGCACACTCGTCCGCCTTCCCCTGACAGGAGACCCGACATGGCTTACACGCTGCCTCCGTTGCCCTACGCCTACGACGCGCTGGAACCGCACGTCGACGCGCAGACGATGGAAATCCACCATACGAAGCACCACCAGACCTACATCAACAACGTCAACAAGGCGCTCGAAGGCACCGAGCACGCCGATCGGCCGGTCGAGGAGTTGATCCGCGACATCGACGCGCTGCCGGAGAACCTCCGCGGCGTGGTCCGCAACAACGGCGGCGGCCACGCCAACCACTCGCTGTTCTGGACGGTGATGTCGCCTGACGGCGGCGGCGCCCCGACCGGCCAGGTGGCCCAGCGCATCGACGGCGACCTCGGCGGCGTTGACAAGTTCAAGGAGGCCTTCACCCAGGCCGCCGTCAGTCGCTTCGGCAGCGGCTGGGCCTGGCTCAGCGTGGGCCAGGGCGGCAAGCTCGTGGTCGAGAGCTCCGCCAACCAGGACAACCCGCTGATGCGCGGCATCGGCTCCGGCAACACGCCGATCCTGGGCCTGGACGTCTGGGAGCACGCCTACTACCTGAAGTACCAGAACCGGCGCCCGGACTACATCGCCGCGTTCTACAACGTCGTCGACTGGAACGAGGTCGAACGGCGCTACCAGGCCGCCATCGCCGGCTGATCCCGCCGCCCGTGCCGAACAGCCCGGAGCCCCTGCCGCACGCGGCGGGGGCTTCGTCGTTCCGGGGCGGCGTGCGCTTGCCCTCCCGCCCGCGCACCGCGACCATGGTGGCTCCGCCCGGAGACCGCCGCCGCATGGACATCGCCGACAAGCGCATCGCCACCATCCACTTCACCCTGCGCGACGACGACGGCGCCACCATCACCACCACCCGTGGCCACGAGCCGCTGGTGTACATGCACGGCGAGGGCCGCATCGTGGCGGGGCTGGAGCAGGCGCTGGCAGGGCGGTCGGAGGGCGAGGTGTTCGAGCTGACCGTGGCGCCGGAGTCGGGGTTCGGCCAGCGGCACCCGGCACTGGTGCAGGTGCTGCCGAGGTCCATGTGGCGCGCGGACAAGGCGCCGGAGGTCGGTGACCGGCTGGAGACGCAGACGGCGGCAGGCCCGCTCGAGGTCCGCGTGGTCGCGGTCGACGACGGCACGGTCACCGTCGACGGCAACCATCCGCTCGCCGGCCGCACCTTCCACGCCGAGGTCGAGGTCGTCTCGGTGCGGGTGCCCACGCCCGACGAACTCCAGTTCGGGATCGGCTGAAGGCCGTGGCGGGGCCCGAAGCCTGGGGCGGGGCGTTCGCGGCACTGCCGGCCTGGGCCGCGGTCGCTAGCGGGCTCGGCTTCTTCGCGACGCTCTACGTCGCCATCTGCGGCGGCAACTGGCTGCTCACCCGCCACGTGCTGCCCACGCTCGGATGGGGCCGGCCGATCGACCCGCGCCCGCTCCAGCCCCGCCAGGTGCGCCGCGAGATCCGTGCGTCGCTGGTATCGGTCGCGATCTTCGGCGTCGGCACGGCGCTGCCCTGGTGGTTCCTGCAGCAGGGCTGGGCGGGGTTGGCGGTGGCGCCCGGCGGCCTGCGGATCCTGGCCGAGATCGCGCTGCTGCTGGCCTGGAACGAGGTGCACTTCTACGCCAGCCACCGCCTGCTGCACACGCGGCCGTTCCGGCGCTGGCACGGGGCGCACCACCGTTCGGTGGTGGCCACGCCGTGGTCGACGTACAGCTTCCATCCGGTGGAGGCGATGCTGCTGGGCAACGTCATCCTGTGGCCTATGCTGGTCCACGATTTCAGCTTCGCCGCGCTCCTGGCGCTGCCGGTGGCGAGCCTGGTGCTCAACACCCTTGGCCATGCCAACTACGACTATGCGCCCGGGGTCGGCGACGACCACTGGCTCGCCGCCAGCCGCCGCCACCAGTTGCACCACGCCCGTTCGCACGGCAACTACGGGTTCCTGGCGACCTCGCTGGACCGCTGGTTCGGCACCCGCATCGAGGACCGGCCCGCGCACCCGGGCTGAGGCTCAGGCGAGCCGCCGCGCGAGGTTGGCCGCATCGAAGGGCGCGTGCACCTTGGCGTCGTTGTCGAAGTAGCAGTACACGTCGCGGGACGCGCGCCGCCGGGGCGCGAGCGGCGCGAACCGTGCCGCGTCCGCCGGCTCGCCGCCGGCCGCCCAGGCGCGGATCCGGGCCGCCCACCAGTCCAGCGCGCCGTCGTCGTAGCCGCTCACGTAGAGCTCCTCGGCGCCGTGCAGCCGCAGGTAGGTGAAGTCGGCGGTGATGTCCTCGCCGTAGGGGAACCTGCCGGCGGTGTCCGCCAGCACCAGCGCCACGTTGTGCCGGCGAAGCAGGCGGATGAAGCGGGCATCGCGGAAGCTCTCGTGGCGGATCTCCACCGCGTGCCGGATCGGCCGCGGCGGCAGCGACGGCAGCGCGCAGCGGCCGGCCATCAGCGTCCGGTCACGGCGGCGCGCGAGTGCCAGCGCGGCGTCGGTGTCGCGCGGGAGCAGGGCGAGGAAGGCGTCGAAACCCTCCGGCTCGAAGCGGAAATCCGGGGGGAACTGCCACAGCAACGGACCCAGCTTCGGCCCCAGCTGCAACGGCCCGGAGGCGAAGAAGTTGGCCAGCGCGCGGTCGACCCCGCGCAGGCGCAGCATGTGCGTGATGAAGCGCGGGCCCTTGACCGCGAACACGAAACCGTCGGGCACCTGGTCGCGCCACTGCGCCCAGCTGGCGGGTGACTGCAGCGAGTAGAACGAGCCGTTGATCTCGATGCTGGCGAACGCGCGCGAAGCGTATTCCAGCTCCCGGCGCTGGGCCAGGCCCTCCGGGTAGAACGCGCCGCGCCAGGGCGCGTAGCGCCAGCCCGAGATGCCGATGCGGATCGCCATGGCGGCATCCTCGCGCCGCCGTCGCCCAGACGTGGTGAAGCCGACCGGCCCGGGACGCCATGGCGACGGGTGGCGCCGGTAGAATGCCGGCATGGCCAACGACGCCCACTTCCTGGCGAACCAGCTGCTGATCGCGCTGCCGGCGCTCGACGATCCGAACTTCTCGCGCTCGGTCACCCTGATCTGCCAGCACGACGCCGCCGGTGCGATGGGCGTGCTCGTCAACCGGGCGTCGGAGTACTCGCTGGGCGACGTGTTCGGGCAGATGGGCATCGAGTGCGACGACGCGGACCTGCTCGCGCAGCCGGTGCTGGCGGGCGGGCCGGTGCATGCCGAGCGCGGCTTCGTGCTGCACGACGGCGACCGCGCCTGGGATTCCAGCCTGGCGGTGGCCGAGGGCCTGTTCGTGACCACCTCGCGCGACGTGCTCGATGCCATGGCCGCGGGCGCGGGGCCGGCACGCGCGGTGGTGGCGCTCGGTTGCGCCGGCTGGGGCGCGGGCCAGCTCGAGTACGAGCTCACCGAGAACAGCTGGCTCACCGTGCCGGCCGACGCCGAGCTCCTGTTCGAGACGCCGCTCGAGGCGCGCTGGCAGGCGGCAGCGGGCCGGATCGGCGTCGACATGAGCCGCGTCGCCGATTACAGCGGCAACGCCTGATGACCGCCGACGCGATCCGCGCCGATGGCACCGTGCTCGGCTTCGACGTCGGCGCCCGCCGCATCGGCGTCGCCGTGGGCAGCGCCTTCGGCCACGGTGCGCGCGCGCTGGCGGTGATCGACGTCCACGGCGAGCAGATCGACTGGGCGGCGATCGACCGGCTGCACAAGGAGTGGCGCCCCGACGGCTGCATCGTCGGCGACCCGATGACGCTCGACGGCGGCGACCAGCCGATCCGGGTCCGCGCGCGCGCGTTCGCGCAGGCGCTGGGCGCGCGTTACGGGGTGCCGGTGGTGATGGTCGACGAGCGGGCGAGTTCGATCGAGGCCGCGCAGCGGTTCGCGGTCGACCGTGCCGCCGGGCGTCGCCGGCGACGCGACGCCGTGGCACTGGATGCCGTCGCCGCCGCGGTCATCGTCGAACGCTGGCTCGCCGCCCCCCACGATGCAACCCCCCTGTAGGAGCGGCCCATGGCCGCGACCCCCGCTCCCCGTGGGCGCCGCGCCGCCGCACTTCCCCTGCCTTCCTCCCCACCCCGCCAGCCACCCATGACCCCGCAACTGGACGACACCGGCCGCCTGCGCCACCTGCTCACGCTCGAGGGCCTGCCGCGCGGGACGCTGGTGGACCTGCTCGACCACGCGCAAGGCTTCACCCATGACGGCGGCGACCGCGCGACGCTCGCGGGCACGGCCGTGTGCACGCTCTTTTTCGAGCCGTCGACGCGCACCCGGCTGAGCTTCCAGCGCGCGGCGCAGCGGCTGGGGGCGGACGTCCTCGGCTTCGACGCCTCGACCTCGTCCACGACCAAGGGCGAAACCGCGCTCGACACGCTGAAGAACATCGAGGCCATGGGCGTCCGCGGCTTCGTCGTGCGCCACCACGAGGACGGCGCCGCCGCCGCGCTGGCCGCGGCCGTCGCGCCCGGCACCGCCGTCCTCAACGCCGGCGACGGCCGCCGCGCCCATCCGACCCAGGGCCTGCTCGACATGCTCACCCTGCGCCAGGCGAAGGGCACCGACTTCGGCCGGCTGAAGGTGCTGGTGGTCGGCGACGTCCGCCATTCCCGCGTCGCGCGCTCGGACCTGCAGGCACTGCGCACCCTGGGCGGCGACGGCATCGAGATCCGCGTCTGCGGCCCCCGGGCGCTGCTGCCCGACGACGGCACGCTCGCCGGTTGCACGGTCGGCCACGATCTCGATGCGGCGCTGGACGGCGTCGACGCGGTGATGATGCTGCGGCTGCAGCGCGAGCGCATGGCCGAGGGGCTGGTCGATTCGCTGGAGGCGTACCACGCCGCCTACGGGCTCTCCGCCACGCGCCTGCGCCGCGCCGCGCCCGATGCCGTGGTGCTGCACCCGGGACCGATGAACCGCGGCGTGGAGATCGACGACGACGTCGCCGACGGTCCGCAGTCGCTGGTGCTGCGCCAGGTGGCGAACGGCGTGGCCGTGCGCATGGCGGTGCTGGACGCGCTGCTCGGGCCGCGCGCCGCCTGAGCGGCGGCGGGGCCGCCCAGGCTCAGTCGCGCCGCTGCGCGAACAGCCACGCCCACAGCGGAGCGTGCGCGTACGCCGGGTCCCAGCTGGCATGGCCGACGCCGGGGAATTCGGTGTAGCGGACATCGGCGGCGCCCGCGGCCTCCAGCGCGGCCTGCATCCGGCGCGACTGGTCCGCCGGCACCAGCGGGTCGACCTCGCCGTGGAAGATCCACGTCGGCAGGGCCTGGACCCCGCGCGCGAGCGCGGCGAACGGATCGGCTTCGTCGTCCACCGCCACCACGCGCAGGGTCGGGCGGTGCGCTGGGGCGGTGACGCCCGCGCACACCGGCACCAGCGCCGCGAACCGTCCCGGCTCGCGCAGCGCCAGCTCCCAGGTGCCGTAGCCGCCCATCGACAGGCCGGTGAGGTAGACGCGGCCGGGGTCGCCGCCGAACTCCGCCATCGCGGCATCGAGCGCGGCGGTGGCGATGTCGAGCTGGTCGCTCCACTCCGAGCTTTCCCGCGCCTGCGGGAACACCACGAGGGCAGGGAAGGTGGCGGCGTGGGCACGCACGTGCGGTCCCAGCCCGACATCCACCTGGCGCCGGCCGTCCGCGCCGCGCTCGCCCGAGCCGTGCAGGAAAAGCACCACCGCCGGCCGCCGCGGGGCGACGTCGCGCGAGGGGACGAAGACCTGGTAGCGGTACGCCTGCCCGCCGACAGTCACCTCGCGCTCGACGAAACGCCCGGGCCCGGACGGCGCGGGCGTCGAAGCACAGGCCGCAAGCGAAAGGGCCAGCAGCAGAACGAACAGGCGAACGGTCATTCCCGGCTCCGGGGCGTGAGAGTGCACCCGATGTTGCCATTACCGCGGGGGCGACGGGGCGGGTCGTGCACGGGTGCGGGTCGTGCCAGCCACGCCAAGTCGCTCCCCGATACTCGCTTGGTTGGCGTGGCTGGCCCGCCCTGCTCCAGAACTTCGCGGCGCTTGCTGCAGGAGCCAGGGCCGGCAGCCGGACCGGCGTCGGGCAGGACAGGCGATCCGCGAATGGACCCGGAGCGCGCGGACTGCCCTCCTGCAATCCGCTTGCCGCGCTCTTCCCTCTACCCGCCCGATCGCGCTGCGGCTGGGAGCGGGGGGGGGGCCCCCCCCCCACCCAACCCGGAAACGGGGGGGGCCATGGGGGGGGGGGGC